>CAJUAU010000013.1 GCA_910584645.1 uncultured Eubacterium sp. | reverse complement strand
TATTTGTGTGAAATTTCCAAGGTGTTAACTGGGGCTATTTGACCCTGACATCATAGGATTAGGGTGTCAAAAGACCCAATAATTAATATATGATTTTGTTTGTACCTTGAAAATTTAACACGAATTGGGTAAAACTTTGATTTAGAACTGTTTGACTGCGATGAAACAGATGGCTTTCTTTGGGTTTTTTATGCTATTTCATTTTTGGGAGTGCAATTACCTAAGCTATTGATATAATCCAATAGCTTTTGGAAATCTAATGCTGCTATTTTAAATCCAAAATGAAATCTGGTTCGATTCTTGCCGTGCGCTGGGATTTTGTCCACATGATATCTTCTCCGCAGAAGGGATGGTATTGCTTCCACCCCGTTTCGGAAACGGGCATACCGGCTGAATTCCTCCGTTTTCATATATTGCAGCTGTTTTGCTCTTCCTACCGCTTTCCAGGAAACTTCCTTACGGACCCTTGTTTTCAGGAAACGTGGTTGGCACCTGTCTTTATATGGACAGGAACTACATTCCTCCGGTTTGAAGTACGCAACGGAACGTTCGTTTCCCGGATCATAAGTGCATTCCTCCGGTTTGCATCCATTGGTGCATTCGATCAGGAAATGCCCATCTTCGGTAAATTTGAAGCCGGCATATATTTCATCTGGCTTACGCCCGGTAAAATTCGTTGTTACCAGCTTGAGGTTATGGGATGCTGCCATCCGTGCATTTGTTTCGCCACTGTATGCACCATCTGCAACCAGGAAGGCCCCTTCGCCAAATGTATCCTGCTGTTCCAGGTAATCCTTCATGAACTGATTGTCTGCATATGTATTTTTCTCGTATGCGTAGTCAGTTATAAGGCTTCCCTTTTCGCCAACGGACTCAACAACATTTCCAGCATAGCCTAAGTTCTTTCCACCGGCTTTGTACCGGAAAGTAGCCTCCGGATCAGACGGATTTAATAAAACCTCCGATGGATTTTCCACTTCCTCTTTCTGCCGGAGCCGTCTGGTGCCGTCATCATCCGTGACCGTTCTTTCTTTTAAAAGACGGATAAGCAGTTGGTATTCACTGGTATCATCGAGCTCACCTGTTTTATCACAAAGCGCGATCAGTTTTTCGGCATCATGCATTACAGCAATTGTCCGCTCTGTAGCGTCAAGCTCTCTTTTGTGATATATGCAGCGGTTATAATCATCTTTTTCGATATAGTGGCATTGTTCTTCCGGAAGGGTTATTTCACGCTGGTCCATTATCCTTGCAAGATTGGCAACACAGGTATAAAACAATTCCAGCAAAGACAGGTTTTTTATGTTGGCTGCGACCATTAAGCTGTCCATCCGCTGCATGTTAGGGGATATGTCCATAAATTCAGCAATCTCTTTTGCCATTTTTACAACGCATTCATGGATCAGGTCAACATCATGCTCCGTTTCATATGCCAATACCCTTGCCCGGAACCTGCTTAAGGAACGGTCACTGAGCGGCTGTTCTTCAAAGCTTGTTGTATGAAGGGCATACTGATAACGAATATCAAACATAAGCGCCTCAACCAGTTCATCATCTGTGTCGCCAAGGGCTTCTTTTAAGATCAATGCCCCAACAATTACATTTACTGGCGTATTGGGACGGGAAGCTTTATCACTGTACAGAACAGAGAAGATGCTCTCATCTATGGCGGGAAAAACCTTCTCTGCAAAAGTTTTAGCCCAGGATTTTTCCAGAACCCTTTTTTCTCTTTGCGTGAGATTAAGAGTGCTGTCTGCCAGAGTTAATTGTTGATTATCATTCGCAACAAAAGCCATTTGGATCACCTCGATATTTGATACTTATATTTTACCAGATATCGTTGTGATTTGATACATCGTGTTAAGTTTTCAAGGTACAAATATATTTCATTTCAAAGGTCAGTGACCTTTTGACACCCTAATCTTGATAGGAAAGTTCTCAGTTTGCGGAGTAAAAGAATGGCTTTAATCATCAAAAAAATAAAATATACATATATTGTAAACTTTTGGTTGTTTCTGACCAATGGTCATGTTATAATATAAAACATGCAAGGGAAATAATGGATAGTATAGGATGCTTTTTCCTTTCATACTCAAGATGCGGTGGGAAACATATGTCGTAAGCCGATAAAGGCAGATGTGGCAGCTGGAAAGAGCCCGGTGGAACGGGGATTCTACAAATACGAAAATATATTTTTTAAGGAGAGTATGTTATGATTATTCAGCACAATATGGCAGCTCTTAATATGATGACACAGCTTGGCGTTACGAATGATAGATTAAAGAAGGCAGCAGAACGGCTTTCTTCCGGTTATAAGATAAACCGCGCGGCAGACAATGCGGCGGCTCTGGCAATCTCAGAGAAAAAACGGGCACAGATACGGGGACTGCAGCGGGCGGCAAAAAATGCCCAGGACGGGATTAGTTTTGTGCAGACCGGAGATGGTGCCATGAGCCAGATCGGGGCGATGCTGCACCGGATGCGGGAGCTCACGGTTCAGGCGCTGAATGACGGAGTGTATGAACCGGGGGATCAGGCGGCACTGCAGATGGAGTTTGACCAGCTGCAGAGCGAGATCGACCGGGTCAATGATCAGACAGAATTTAATAAAAAGGCTGTATTTGAACACTATACAAATAATTATTCGGTACTTGAGGGCAACCGGATATGGAGTCAGGACCAGATCCATAAGATTGACAGCAGCAATTCCTCCCTCACGGTGAAATATGTTGTGGCAGATGAAGATGGAAATGAGACAGAGAAGGAGCTGACCCTTACGGTCCCTGAGGGGACATATACCACGCAGGAACTGATGGATGAAATGGATGATGTGGTGACTGCGCTGGGGGATGGGGCTGACGGGCTCTATCTGGAATACAGCGATGGGCATATGTGTAACATGGTGCTTCAGGATGGAAAAGAAGTGAAGGATGTATCCGGCGGCCTCTCTTATCTGTTTTTTGACAGCTTTGGCGGCAATAAGTCGGGAGCCTTGATCGGAACGACGGTCTTTTTCCCCGGTGATCCTCTGGTGGTGAAGAAGGGGAAGAATGATGACCTGCATTTTCGCATCGAGTATTACGATGGAAGGATAGAAGAAATCGACATAACGGTTGATGAAGATCTTTACAGCCGGGACGATATGATCAAATGGCTCAATGAAAAATGCGTGACAAAGAGTGGAAAAAAGCTAAGCGATTATAAAATAAAGGCAGATAAATACGATCCTGCATCAATCCAGATCGGCAGTGATGATGGACTGATCACCGGCTTGAAAGGAAATATGTTTGAGATCGATAACGAACATTTTGACTCCGTGTTTTATGACAATACGAAATACGGGTCGGCAAAGGAGATCCCCGCGGTATTTACCGGGGGCAATGTGTTGAATTCCGCGGATATAAATTTTACAAAATTCAATATTGCCGCTGGAGTCAATGATACACTGCGGATACGGGTGGATGGGGGAACGTATCAGGATATTGTGCTGGATGCCGGAAACTACAGCATCTCGCAGATGGTGACTCATCTTCAGGGGAAACTGGGAAATCTGGGGATCAAGGTGTCCCAGCACACGATAAACGGGGTAACGTCGCTGAATGGCAATAGAAATCTCAGCTTTTCTGGTCTCACGCTGACGACAGACTCCGTGGGCAAGGAAAGCAGCATTGAGTTTGATGTGCCGGGCAGCAGCGCCTACGATACCCTGTTTGTGGACCGCAGGTATACGGACAGAGGAAAATCTTCCCGTGTAATCGCGGGACAGTGGTATTCTTCTTCGTATTACACAGTGGCTTCTGTGACCGGAGGCGGGGAATTCGATAGTACCACGGATTTTCCGCTGACCATCGATTCTTCCAATAATTCTTTTTATCTGGAAGTGGAAGAAGTGGAAAAGGAAACCCAGAAGAAGTTGATAGAATTATCAAAGAAAGATTATGCTGACCTGGATGCCATCAAAGATGAGATCAATATCCAGATTAGTAAGACCGAGTATAAAGATAAGATCAGGGCAGAGGTGGTATCCGGGAATAAGCTTCGGCTGACTACCAAGCCAGGTAACGAGACGGTGACAAAGATCGATGTATCTGGCGGTATCACCGATGGGTATGAGGTTTTGTTTGTGGGAGAGAAGATCACCTACCCTAGTGGCAAAAATATTGATCTGAAACCCATCCAAACGGATGCTTCCGGCAAGATTAATTTCACCCCTTCAAATAATAAGCTGACAGTGACTGTCGGGGGCGAGATAAGGACGGTGGAGATACCAGTTACGGGAGCTTATGCGGCCTATACGCCGGAAGAATTGGAAAAACTTCTGAATGAAAGTGCCTTAAAAGGGAAGCCCACGATTTCAAACAGCGGTTACTATTCCACGTCTACCAGCGGCAGTACGGTCTCTGTCGGCCAGACCCATAGTGCAACAGTGGCTCCTTATAAGAATACGGGGCAGGCGGGAACTGGCGGAAAGGTTGACGGTTCCACCCAGGTTAAGGACGGCACGTCAGGGTGGCATAAGCTGGGAGGAACACTGGGTACTTATACGAAGATAGACAGTAATAATAATAATTTTAAGATCAGCATCAATGGCAAGGAGTATTCCGTAACGTTAGACAGTCCGGATCCCGCCAAATATCCCAATGGTTACACGCAGAGCGCGCTGGCAGACATGATCGAGAAAAAACTGGATAAGGAGACCTCGGAGGCGAACCGGGTAAAGGTCTCGGTGGAAGGAGGCCATTTAAAGTTTACTACCGTTGCTGTAGGAGAGGGAAAAACGGTGACCACGGATGGCTTTGGCTCCACGTTCCTCACCAGCATCAATACGAATAGAACAAAAGGGTATACGACTACCTCCTCTTTTGGCGGCAATACATTTCCTTTTACCCTTACCCCTGCAACAAATAAATTTACGATCAATATAGATGGAACACCGACGACCGTTGAGCTGGATACGACAAAAACGTATAACAGTGTAAGCCAAATCCAGAGTGAACTGAATACGAAGCTGAAGGATAAAGGGGTTAATGTCTCCGTGTATGGCGGCGGCTTGAAATTTGAGAGAACGACGCCGGGGAGCGGGAGTGTGAATCTAGACATAAACAACAGCGGCTCAGCGGGAGCGATCATGTTTCATTCCCCGGCCTCGTCGACAATGAACTCTGCCTCAATCACAATACCTAAGGCGGCGGATGCCAGCAATCCAGGAAAGGCTACGTTTACCGTGAAGGTGGGGGGAAATAGCTACAAGGCGGTTCTGGAAAACAAAGATACATCCAATGGAAAAACCTATACAGCGGAGGATCTGCAGAAGGCGCTGGAGGGGGCAGTCTGGGAGGGAGGCAGAACGCCTGCTGAACTTGGTTTTTCCCTGTCGACGTCGGGCGGTTGTCTCAAGTTTACCACGACAGCGAGAGGGAGTGGCCAGAGTATCAGTGCCAGCGCAAGTTCAGGTCCCTTCCATGGCTCCACACCGACGGTGAAGGCTGCTGTTACAAAAAATCCTGATGGGACGGTAAGTGTCAACCTCACTTCCAGCTCCTATTTTACTCCGGAGCCATACAATAAGACCGCTGTTCTGCAGCCCCATGGAAATCCTCCACAGCGCTCGGAACCGACCCTCACGACCCGCTCTTATACCGTTTCAAAATGTAAGCTGACAACACAGAGACCCTTTCCCATGCCGGGCAGTATTACCATTGGACCGGATAATAAGCAGCTTCGTTTCACTTACCAGTACCATAACGGAGCGACAAAATCTGTAGACATTTCTTTGGACGAAGGACAATACTCCCGCGAGACTCTCCGGGAAGAGCTGGAGAAAAAAATAAATGCCATTTTGGAACAGGACCCGGCTCATGCAGGAGAGGGGCTGAAGGTGGCCGTCGGCGACCAGATCACTTTTGAATCAAAACAGAATGGACGGTACAATATTACTACTTCCAGTTTAAATGGCGGCTTTTATGAGAGGGTGATGATGGGAACAGCACTCCGCACCGAGGATGAAAAGACAGTGTACAGCAAGGGCGACCTGGTGGTAGATGACGTATACATTGTGGGAAGGAAAGATGTCAGAAACCAATATTCCACCATTCAAAAAGGGGAAAATGATGAGCTGAATGTAGACCTGACGATCAACGGTAAAGTGACCCCGCTGAACATGGTACTGGACCCGGGTACCTATGATTCAGATGCCCTGGTGAAACAGGTTCAGGAGAAATTGTCAGAGCAGCTGGAAGCGAAGGGATTTCCCAAGGATCTGATCCAGACAGGGATCGGCGTGTATGACAGCGGGGCAGCGGGATCAAATGATAAAAATGCACTGTTTTTCTATCTGAATAAAAAAGCAGAACTGGATCCGGGCACCTATGCCATTGACGGCCTGAGCGGAAAAGCCCTATTCAGTATCTTTTATAAGACAGATGGGGATCCCATTCCCGCCTTTGTGGCAGGGACGAAGGACATCACCGGAGGCGTGGAGGTGACGGAGCAGCAGGTGAATAATGGGGAAAATCTATTTTCTGTGACAGTAGATGGCAAGCCATATACATATAAGATCCCGGAAGGGAAATATGAGACGGCACAGGATCTGGTAGATGCTGTGAATGCTGCGATTGCCGCTGAAAAGGATGATTCCAATCTCAAAGCCTCCCTGTCAGGAAATTCCCTGAAGATCGGTTACAACAAATTGGGAGTACATACGATTTCAGATATACAGGGACCGGCGAAAACGATATTGTTCTACCAGGTCAGCGGCCGTTTTGACCAGGATGTTGACGGATGGCTTCAGATCGGCGCCAATGCCAGACAGGGGGTAGATCTGAAAAGGTATAGCGTAAGTACGATGAGCATGGGCATCAATTCCCTCACTATCAGCAAACACAAATATGCCAATAAAGCACTTGAGAGGATCGATGCAGCGCTGGATTACCTGAGTTTCGTGCGGAGTAAATACGGGGCCATGGAGAACCGTCTTGAGTATGCCATCCGGGTGGATGATATTGCGGCTGAAAACACACAGTATTCAGAGTCCATAGACCGGGATGCTGACATGGCGGAAGAGATGGTGGAATATTCCAAGTCGAAGATCCTGCAGCAGGCGGGAATGAGTATCCTGAGCCAGGTAACACAGAACACCCAGTCCGTACTCTCATTGTTAAAATAGTTTTGGTTTTATTTCAGCGGCGTCTTCTGGCGCCGCTGAAACAAGTTATTCATGTATAAAAAAGATTTGCAATGCGAAAGATGTTTTTAACAGGATGTGAACAGGTTATATCCAATGACCAGACACAGTATGATGATAACGATGGCGAGAAAGCCATTTGTAATAAAAAGCATGATCGTCATACCGATCCCGAGCCAGAACAGGATAAATCCAAGAAGACGTTTCATACACTGACTCCTTTCTGGTGATATGGAAAAATAAAAATACTCATATCCTAATTTATGCATGGTGAAAAAAATAGTTACACAGAAGCATGCGCCTGTTCATCGTATAACAGGTAAAAATCTTTGTTCCAGGGGTTTGATTTTTCCGGGGTTTTGGTGTAAACTAGTAATAATGTATTTTGAAATTTGATTGGAGGGTTCATATGAGAGGGCAGTTAGATAATGAAATGGGAAAGATCATGGTGGATGAAGACGTTCTGGCAAAATACGCTGGTTCTGCTGCTGTAGAATGCTTCGGTGTTGTGGGAATGGCATCTGTCAGCATGAAGGATGGTATAGTCCAGCTTTTAAAGAGAGATAATATCAGACACGGGGTAAACGTGAAAATTCAGGAAAACAAATTGTATATCGGGATGCATATCATTGTTGCCTATGGCGTGAGCATCATGACGGTGGCGGAGAACCTGGTAGATAATGTAAAATATAAAGTTGAGGAATTTACCGGGATGGAAGTTGGGAAAATAATTGTGTGTGTAGAGGGCGTAAGAGTGGTCAACTAACACAGGAATGTCTTGTATATTGACGATTTGGAGGACAAAAAATTGACAGTAAAAACGATGGATGCGCTGCTGGTAAAGAAGTGTTTTCTGGCGGGAGCGGCAGCGATTCAGGCAAAAAAGGAATATATAAATGACTTAAACGTATTTCCAGTACCGGACGGCGACACGGGAACCAATATGACGATGACGATCATGTCGGCGGCCAACGAGGTTCTGGCTGTTGAGGACCCGGATATGGAGACGGTATGCAGAGCGATATCCAGCGGTTCCCTGCGGGGCGCCAGAGGAAATTCGGGAGTGATCCTTTCCCAGCTTCTCCGGGGATTTACGAAAGTGATCCGAAATGAAAAAGAAATCAATGTGAAGATTCTTGCCCAGTCCTTCCAAAAGGCAGTGGATTCGGCGTATAAGGCGGTTATGAAGCCAAAGGAGGGGACGATCCTCACAGTGGCAAAGGGTGGAGCAGAGTATGCTTCTAAAATCGTGAAGAATTGTGACGATATCGTAGAATTTGCCCGTCAGGTCATTGAGCAGATGCGGGAAGTTTTATCCCATACTCCGGATATGCTGCCAGTGCTCAAAGAAGCAGGGGTGGTAGATTCCGGCGGCGAAGGGCTTGTGACGATACTGGAGGGTGTTTACGATGCACTTACCGGAAAAGAGGTTCATTACGAAGCAGAAGGCGGGGCCCCTGTCATTAAAAGCATGTCAAAGGGTGCAAATGTAGAGGGCATTAGTACAGGAGATATCAAATTTGGCTATTGTACAGAATTTATTATTCTGTTAGGGAAAGAATTTACATCCCAGGATGAAAAGAACCTGAAAGGGTATCTGGAGAGCATTGGGGATTCCATCGTATGTGTGGCGGATGAAGAGCTGGTGAAGATCCACGTTCATACTAACGACCCGGGACTGGCGATCCAGAAGGGACTTACCTACGGTGAACTGTCCCGGATGAAGATCGATAACATGCGGGAAGAGCATAACGAGCGGCTGATCCAGTCTGGCAGTGCAACGGGGACGCCGCCAGAGGTCTCACCGGGGGTAACACAAGCGGCAGGGGAGAAAAAAGAGGAGGAGAGGCCCTGGAAGAAGGTGGGATTTATCAGTGTCTCCGTCGGTGAGGGGCTGGGAAATATTTTCCGTGAGCTCGGGGCAGATTATGTGATCGAGGGCGGACAGACGATGAATCCCAGTACGGAAGACATACTGGAGGCAGTATCCCAGGTCCGGGCAGAGACGATATACATCTTCCCTAATAATTCCAATATTGTTCTCGCGGCGAATCAGGCCAGGGATCTGACGGAGGATAAACATATCGTAGTGATTCCGACGAAGAATATCCCTCAGGGAATTACTGCCATGATCAATTATATTGATGGAAACACTGCAGAAGAAAATGAGGCGGCTATGACAGAGGCAGTGCAGCAGATCAAATCGGGACAGGTAACCTATGCGGTCCGTGACACCTCCATCGACGGAAAAGAGATCAAACAGGGGGATATCATGGGCCTGAGTGACAAGACCATTGAGGTGGTGGGCAGTGATGTAAAAGAGACGACGCTCAGCCTGATCGATGTTCTTAAGGATGAGGAGACGGAGCTTATCACACTGTATTATGGTGCGGAGAGTTCCGAAGAGGAGGCCCAGGAGATTGCCGCGGCAGTTTCTGAGAAATACGAGGAGATCGAAGTGGAAACAGAGTATGGCGGCCAGCCGATTTATTATTATTTTATTTCTGTAGAATAGAGCTTCAGAGGAGAGGCGTGCACCGGGAGACTGGAGGGGTCTTAGCATACCTCTCTTTAGTAATGTCAGGATCAGGGAAATCCCTGGCGGACAGAGTGCGTAAGATGGATGGAAGAGAGGATGAGATAGTGGACAAACTGGTTTTGATCGATGGAAACAGCATAGTGAACCGCGCTTTTT
Source organism: uncultured Eubacterium sp. (assembly GCA_910584645.1). Taxonomy (GTDB): domain Bacteria; phylum Bacillota; class Clostridia; order Lachnospirales; family Lachnospiraceae; genus Eubacterium_F. The sequence goes on along the minus strand of CAJUAU010000013.1, from coordinate 67,922 downwards.
ACGGGGTGCCGGAACTGACAAATAAAGAAGGGCTTCACACCAATGCAATCTATGGTTTTTTAAATATTCTTTTAAAAGTGATGGAAGAGGAAGCTCCCACACATCTGATGGTGGCATTTGATATGAAAGCGCCTACTTTCCGCCATGAAATGTATGAGGCATATAAGGGAACGAGAAAACCCATGGCAGAAGAGCTGAGAGAGCAGATACCGGTTCTCAAAGAGGTTCTGGCGGCGATGGGAATTCCCATGAAGGAACAGGAAGGAATCGAGGCGGATGATATCCTGGGAACCATGGCGAGGGCAGGGGAAGCCCAGGGATTTGAAGTGTCTGTGGTATCCGGCGACCGGGATATGCTGCAGCTTGCCACGGAACGGATCAAGATCCGTATTCCGAAGACAAAGGGCGGCAAGACGACGGTGGAAGATTATCACAGCGCCCAGGTCATTGAAAAATATGGGGTGACGCCTTCCCAGATCATTGATCTAAAGGGGCTCATGGGAGATGCCTCCGACAATATCCCTGGAGTACCAGGAGTGGGAGAAAAGACGGCGGTTAAAATACTTACGATGTTTGGCACAGTAGAAAATGCCATTGAGCATGTGGAGGAGATCACGCCGAACCGCGCCAGGCAGGCAGTTAAAAACAATATAGAACTGGCCCGGATGAGCAAAAAACTGGCGACGATCAAGACGGACTGCCGGCTTGGCATCAGACCGGCAGACTGCAGCATCACGAATATTTTTACGGAAGAGGCTTACCAAAAGATCCAAAGGCTGGAGTTCAAGTCCATGATGAGCCGTTTTCAGGGGGATACCGGCGGTGATCTGTCCATCGAGAAGAACTTCCGCGAAGTGGAAAAGAAAGAAGATTTTATCAAAGTGATCGATGGCTGCCAGAAGGAAGAAAGTGTCTCCGTAAAGATCATTTTTAAAAACAAAGAGGATATGACATCTGGGGAGGACGGTCAGATGTCCTTATTTATGGAAGAAGAAAAAAGGCTGGCGGCGGTGGTGATCTGTGCGTCTGAGGAAGATGTGGTGTTCTGCCATGGCGGGGACTGGATCACGGAAGAACTGCTGCGGGAGCAGCTGGGGCGTCTGGTATCACAGGGAGTACTTTTGATCGCCAGTGATCTGAAGCGCCAGCTGGATTTTCTGCCGGAGACTGGTGCAGACCAGGTATTCGATACAGCACTGGCAGCATATATTGTGGATCCGGTACAAAAGGGGTTTGCAGAGGAAGATATTGCTGCAGAGTATGCGGGGATAATGATGTCCCCTTATAGCCAGCATTTTGGAAAGAAGAGTGAATACCGCGCTTATCAGGGATCCCGGAATGAATTTGTGAAGTATGGCTGTTACTGTGCGCTGGTTAATCTGAAAGCCTGCAAGTCACTGCACCGGAAGTTAAAGAGGATGAAATCCTATGATCTGTTTGCACAGATTGAGATGCCCCTGGTATTTACCCTTTATCATATGGAACAGGAGGGGATCCAGGTGCGCCGGGAGGCGCTCCGTGAATACGGAGACAAACTCGGTGAGCGTATAGAGGTATTGCAGCAGGAGATTTATGATCTGGCAGGGGAGGAGTTTAATATCAATTCCCCGAAACAGCTGGGTGCCATTCTTTTTGAGAAACTGCGGATGCCCTATGGAAAAAAGACAAAGACCGGCTATTCCACCTCGGCGGAAGTGCTGGAAAAACTCCGTTTTGAGAGCCCCATCGTGGAGCTGGTCCTGGAATACCGCCAGCTCACCAAGCTCAAATCTACTTACGCCGACGGACTTTCTGCCTTTATTGATATGGATGGAAGGATACGCTCTACTTTTAACCAGACTATTACCGCGACAGGAAGGCTCAGCAGTACCGAACCCAATCTGCAGAATATCCCGATCCGGATGGAGCTGGGCAGGCAGATCCGCAAGGTGTTTGTGCCGAAGGAGGGCTGCGTATTTCTGGATGCCGATTATTCCCAGATTGAGCTCCGGGTACTGGCGCATATGTCCGGCGACGAGAGGCTTATTGAGGCATACCGGGAAAATGCAGATGTGCACCGGACTACGGCGGCCCTTGTTTTTCATGTCCCCTATGAAGAGGTGACGGAGCTCCAGAGAAGAAATGCCAAGGCAGTGAACTTTGGCATCGTGTATGGCATCAGCGGTTTTGGGCTTTCCAGAGACCTGAATATCACGAAGAAGCAGGCGGAGCAGTACATTGAAGATTATTTTCACACCTATCCCAAGGTAAAGGAGTATATGGATTCCCTGGTGGATATGGGGAAGAGCAAAGGGTATGTCACTTCGATGTTTGGGCGCCGGCGTCCGATCCCGGAGCTTGAGTCTAAGAATTTTATGCAGAGGCAGTTCGGTGAGCGCATTGCCATGAATTCACCGATCCAGGGGACGGCGGCAGATATTATTAAGATCGCCATGATCCATGTGGACCAGAAACTCCGGGAGCGGAAGCTGGAATCCCGCCTGATCCTGCAGATACACGATGAACTCCTGATCGAGACGAAGGAGTCGGAGGTGGATGAGGTGACGGAGATCCTGGAGCATGAGATGGTGGCAGCGGCGGATCTCCATGTGCCGCTGATCGCAGAAGTAAAGAGAGGAAGTTCCTGGTATGAGGCAAAATAGCAGCAAAGTCATCGGCATTGCCGGAGGTGTGGGAAGCGGTAAATCTACAGTCCTTGACATCCTCAGACAAAAGCACGGTGCGGTGATCTGCATGGCGGATGAGCTGGGACATGAGGTTATGAGACCGGGGACAGCGGGATTTGACAGGATACGGCAGACCTTTGGAGAAGCCATACTCCTGCCTGACGGGGAGATCAACAGAGAGCATTTGGCACGTCAGGTATACCGTGATCCGGACCAGCTGGGGCGCCTCAATGCCATCGTCCATCCTCTGGTTCTCTCGGAGATCCGCAGGAGGATCAGGGAGAGGGACCAGGACAGATTGTTTGTTCTGGAAACTGCACTTTTGTTTGAAACCGGCTGTGATCAGTTGTGTGATGAGGTGTGGGGGGTGGTCACGGAAGATGAGATCCGCATCCGGAGACTGATGGATTCCCGTGGCTATTCGAGAGAGAAATCGGAGAGTATTATGGGGAACCAGCACAGCAATGCGGTGTTGCGGACTTTATGCAAAAGGGTGCTGGTCAACGATGGGGAGCTGAAAGACTTAGAGGCGCAGATTGGCGCGGCAGTGGAAAATCTGCTGGAAAATTCAAAATGACTGTGATACAATGAACGCATAAGCACGAACGCAGACTTTTAAAGAATGCGGTGCCTGTTTACAGGCAAAGCGCATTCTGGAAAAGTCTATGTGAGTGTAACGAACACGGAGAAACCGGAGGTTTCGACGTGAGTGCGTATGCGTGTTGCGCATATGGTAAAATAAGTGTAACGAATGCGGAGAAACCGGAGGTTTCGGCGCGAGTGCTTATGCGGGCTGCGCATATAATAAAAGACGGGGGATACATATGAGTAAGGATGGTTATGTATTTGGACTTGATATAGGAACGAGAAGTATCGTCGGTACTGTGGGCTACCGGGTGGGGACGGATCGTTTTGTGGTGGTGGCACAGGTAGCTGTGGAGCACACGACAAGAGCGGTGATTGACGGGCAGATCCACGATATTCCGACGGTGGCACGCACCATTGGCCAGGTAAAGGCAAAGCTGGAAGAAAAAATCGGGGGAGATCTCCGGCAGGTCAGTATTGCGGCGGCAGGACGTGTGCTGAAAACGAAAAATGTATATGTGGAATATGAAATGCCTTCCGAGGCGAAAGTGACCCAGGAACACATTCATTCCCTGGACAGTCTCGCGGTAGAGAAAGCATATGAGGAGATCCGTACCGAAACCGATCATAAGGACAAGCATTTTTACTGTGTCGGTTATTCGCCGGTGAAATATTATCTCAACGGATACCCGATGGAGATGATTGAAGAGCATATGGCAGCATCCATAGGTGTGGAGATGATCGCCACCTTTCTTCCAGATGAAGTGGTGGAGGGGCTTTATGCTGCCGTGGAAGCTGCCGGGCTGCAGGTGGTGAGCCTGACACTGGAGCCTATCGCGGCGATCAATATCGCTATTCCGGAACGCTTCCGCCTGTTGAATATCGCGCTGGTAGATGTGGGAGCAGGGACTTCCGATATCTCTATTGTAAAAGACGGAAGTATCATTGCCTTTGGAATGATACCACTGGCGGGAGATGAGATCACTGAAGCCATCGCCCGCAAGTTCCTTGTGGATTTTGAGATGGCGGAAAAGATAAAAAAAGCAACAGCCAGAAATAAGACCATATCTTTTAAAAATATTATGGGAGAATCCTATAAGGTTGGATATGAAGAGATCCGAGAGACCGCGGAGGAAGCGATCCGTGTTATTGTAGAAAAAGTTTCGGAAAAGATCATGGAGCTCAATGGCGGAAACTCTGTAAGCGCGGTCTTTGTTGTGGGCGGCGGCGGCAAGATGCCGGGATTTACCGAGAAGATGTCAGAATGTCTTTCCCTGCCGGAAAACCGCGTCAGCATACGGGGGGCAGAAGTTCTTCAGCAGGTGGATTTTTCGGCGGCTGGTGTGAAAAAAGATTCGACGCTTGTGACACCTATTGGGATCTGTCTGGAATATTATGAACAGAAGGGAAGTTTTATTCACGTAAGAGTAAACGAGGAGCGGATCAAGCTATATGATAATGGCAAGGCGACGATACTGGATGCCTGCATCCATGCCGGATTTGCCCAGAGCAGCCTGTTCCCCACCAGAGGCGGCAGTCTCACATACTTTGTGAACGGGGAAGAACGGGTGGCCAGGGGGCGTCTCGGCGAGGCGGCGGAGGTCATGCTTAACGGAAAAGAAACGAGTCTCAATGAGATCGTACATGAAAATGACATCATACAGATCAAAGCGGCCACCCGCGGAGAGAATGCTTCCCTCACTCTGGGACGGATCCCCGAATACCGGAAAGAATTGCAGTATACAGTGTTTGGAAAAATCGTGCTCTGTCCAGTAATGGCAGAGGTAAATGATAAGAGTCAGAAAGATTCTTATGTGATCCGTGAGGGAGACCGGGTGAAGATCCTGGACACCTACTCGGTCCAGCAGCTTCTGGAATTTATGGGACGGCCGGTGGAGGATAAAGTGCTGGTCGGCGGAGAAGAGCGGGATCGGAACGCCAGACTGGAGAGCGGGGCTGTGTTGGAGAAGATCCTTCCTGAACCGATAAAAGAAGAGAAGAAAAAACCGGTGCAGCCGGTAAAAAATGTGATGTCAGATCTGGCGGTTCCGGAGATCCCCCTGGGGCCGGATCCTTTGCTGGCCCCGGTTCGCCCCCTGCCAGCATGGGCAGCAGATCTTCCCATCAGCAATCCGGCTGTGAGACCCCAGCAGAGTGTGACAGTACCGCCGGTATTTTCCTCACCGGGTTCCGGGATGGGACAGACCGGATACCCGGCAGGCGGGGCCGGCCGGCGTATCCGGGTTAAGATCAATGGAAAAGAGGTAACGCTGGCGGAAAAAAGAAATCATTCCTTTGTGGATATTTTCGATGTATATCCCTTTGATCTTACAAAACCCGGCGGGAAACGGCTGATATCCAAACTGAACGGCAGGGATGTCAGTGATTTTACGACAGCGGTCCATGAGGATGACAGTATTGATCTATACTGGGAAAAATAAGAAGGATGGAAGAGTGAGAAATGAAACTTTACAGCATTGCCAGTGGGAGTAGTGGAAACAGTATATTTATCGGGTCTGAGGAAGATTCCCGGGGGATTCTCGTGGATACGGGGATCAGCAAAAAACGTATTGAGGAAGGGCTTGCGGCGGAGCATATTACCATGGATCACATACAGGGGATCTTTATCACCCATGAACATTCCGATCATATCTGTGGTCTGGGGCCGGTGCTGCGCAAATATGCCATTCCGGTATATGCCACAGAGGCTACGATTGATTCCATCCTGAGAAATGGGAAATGTGGAAAGGTAGATGGGGATCTGTTTCAGCCTGTGCGTCCCGATGTCCCGGTAAATGTAGGCGGCATGGAAGTCATGCCTTTTTCCATTTCCCACGACGCGGCAGATCCGGTCTGTTATACGATCCGTGAAGGGGATGTGAAGGTGGCTGTGGCGACGGATATGGGCGAGTACACAGATTATACCCTGTCCCACCTGGAAGATTGTGAGGGAATGCTCCTGGAAGCAAACCATGACATCAATATGCTGCAGGCGGGGAGTTATCCCTATCAGCTGAAACTGCGCATTCTGGGAAAAGAAGGGCATCTTTCAAACGATGCCTGCGGCCGTCTGCTCCGGAGACTGGTACATTACCGGTTAAAACATATTTTGCTGGGGCATCTCAGCCAGGAAAATAATTATCCTGAACTTGCTTATGAGACGGTCCGGTATGAACTGGCCCAGGAGGAACTGGCAGCGGAAGATGAGCTGTTTCTCGGGGTGGCGGGGCGGATGGCGCCGACGCCGCCGGTTTTTATAAATTAAAGAAAAGGGGGACGGCGTTCCCCAGATAGAAATGAGGGTAAAGATGAAAAAGACCATTATAACAGTAGTAGGAAAAGACAGTGTGGGGATCATAGCAAAGGTATGTACTTATCTATCAGAAAATGGCATCAATATTCTGGATATTTCCCAGACCATCGTAGATGGATTTTTTAATATGATGATGGTAGTAAATACAGATCTTTCTTCCAAAAAGTTCCTGGAGCTTTCAGAAGAGCTGGAGGAACTGGGAAAAGGCATTCATTGTATCATAAAAGTCCAGCGGGAAGATATATTTGACAAGATGCATAGAATATAGTGGAGGAAAGGGAAATATCGTGATAAATATAAATGAAGTGATTGAGACAAATAACATGATTGAGAAAGAAAACCTGGATGTGCGGACCATAACCATGGGAATCAGCCTGCTGGACTGCATAGACAGCGATCTTCATCGTTTATGTGATAATATTTATAATAAAATAACGTCCATGGCAGAGAACCTGGTGGCAGTAGGTGAGGAAATCAGCATGGAGTATGGCATTCCCATTGTAAACAAGAGGATATCCATTACACCGGTGTCCTTGATCGGTGGATCTGCCTGTCAGTCTCCGGAGGATTTTGTGGAGATCGCCAAGACTCTGGATCAGGCGGCGAAGCAGGTAGGTGTGAATTTTATCGGCGGCTATACGGCGCTGGTGTCAAAGAAAATGACGGCTGCCGACAAGAATCTGATCTGTTCTATTCCCCAGGCTCTTTCCTGCACCGAGCGGGTGTGCAGCTCAGTCAATGTGGGCTCTACCAAGACGGGACTGGATATGGATGCCATCCGCCTGATGGGCAGAATGGTGAAGGAGACGGCGGTACTGACTGGTGACAACGACTCCCTGGGCTGTGCCAAACTGGTGGTGTTCTGCAATGCGCCAGATGACAATCCTTTTATGGCAGGAGCTTTCCATGGGGTTACAGAGGGAGATGCCATCATCAATGTGGGCGTCAGCGGCCCCGGTGTTGTAAAAACGGCTTTAGAAAAAGTAAAGGACGGGGATTTTGGAAAGGTCTGTGAGACCATCAAAAAGACTGCTTTTAAGATAACGAGAGTAGGACAGCTGGTGGCCTATGAGGCCTCCCGGCGTCTTGGTATTCCCTTTGGTATCATCGATCTGTCTCTGGCGCCCACTCCGGCGGTAGGTGACAGCATCGCGGAAATATTTGAAGCGCTGGGGCTGGAACGGGCGGGAGCTCCCGGAACCACAGCAGCGCTTGCCATGCTCAACGACCAGGTAAAGAAGGGCGGCGTGATGGCCTCCTCCTATGTGGGCGGTCTCAGTGGCGCTTTTATCCCTGTCAGTGAAGATCAGGGAATGATCGATGCAGTGACGGAGGGCGCTTTGACATTGGAGAAACTGGAAGCTATGACCTGTGTGTGTTCGGTGGGGCTGGATATGATCGCCATTCCCGGAGATACGAAAGAGACGACCATTGCCGGCATCATTGCGGATGAGATGGCCATCGGCATGGTGAACCAGAAGACCACAGCAGTGAGGATCATCCCTGTCCAGGGAAAAACCGTGGGAGACCGGGCAGAATTCGGAGGCCTTCTCGGCTACGCTCCGATCATGCCGGTGAATTCCTTTGGCTGTGATGATTTTGTAAACCGCCAGGGACGGATCCCCGCACCGATCCACAGCTTTAGAAACTAGCGCGAAGATTTTGAGCCATGCACGTCAAAACAATTTATGAACATGATTCCTGACAGTACCGTTAGGTACTTTTTGCTGCAGAGCCTGTCAGAAGCTTGCTTCATGACAGGCTCTGCAGCAAAAAAGGGTTCTGCGAAGCAGAACTGTCAGGATGCATTTAATAGAATATCAAATATAAATTGTTTCAATAAGTATATGGCGAATATCCGCGTAGCAATTGTGGGGTTTACAATCCCACAACTGCAAAGATGGCACCCACGGGGGGAGAGATCACTATGAGTGGTTTTGTTCTGGTATCTTTTTTTTCTATCATTATTTTGCTGGTTCTGATCGTAATAGCTTTTGCCTGCCTGTTCGGTCTGATTGGTGGAATTCTTCTGATCACCGGCATAATAAAAAAGAAAAGAGGAAGGGCAACAAAACTGAAAAAAGTATCGGTTGTTTTTTTTATTATCTCAGCCGTACTCTGGATCGTTCCAGCAGTATTTACTTTTTGTATGCGTCTATATACTTTTTCCATGAGGCAGGATTATGTGGATACCGGCGTGAAAGTCCAGGCAGAGGAAGGGGCAGGAGTATTTGATTTTGAATGGGAAGGAGAGAAGCTGGCGCCTCTGGAACGGGAGTATTTTGATATAATTTATATAAATGGGGAGTCAAAGACCAAGGCAGTCTGCAATATAGAATATGTACATGAATGGAAATGGCTGTCAGATTTTCTGCTGGGGGATCCGGATATAGATACGATGTACCAGGTGGAGAATGGCTCTGGTTATCCAATATACCAATATGACAGATGGATTGGCTGCCTGGAAAGGGACAGAGAGGCTGTTTTAGACTATTATGACAATAAAGTCCCCTTAACATTTTATTACATCAGGGAAGAAGAGGATGATTGGGAAAAAAAGGATGATCTGTTAGAAGAGGATGATTGGAAAGAAAAGCCTTGGCCGACGGCTTCCTTTGATAAAGGCCTGCAGAAAGAGTTAGAATCCTGTCAGGATGGCCAGCGGGAGCAGGAGGAGCTGCTTGATTCGGAAGTGACAGAACGGGTCTGGATCACAGCTTATTCTGAGGATTATCTGAAACAGGAGGAATGGGAACTTCTGATCGCTGGAAAACAGGTATACATATGCATCGACACGGAACATCCGGATGGAAGGGAGATGCGTGTAAATCACTGTATTCCACTGACGAAAGAGTCAGGGACATATATTTTAAAAACTCTGGAACAATAGCAGTAATAGCGAAAAGAGGTTTTAATCTGCTGCTCCAGGTTTTGGAGCGGCTGGCTTGGTAACAGCAAAGGGAGGATCATATATGGATAAGTTTGAGATTATTGGTAAGAAGCTGGAACATAAGGGAAAGATAGTAGATTTTTATACCATGGATGTGAAGGTTCCCAATGGCAATATCGCGGAATGGGATCTGATCGAGCATAAGGGCGCGGCAGCGGTAGTGCCGGTGGATGATGAAGGAAAAATTCTCATGGTACGGCAGTACCGGGGAGCCATTGATGATATGATGCTTGAGATCCCTGCCGGGGGAAGAGACAGCGTGGAAGAGGATTTTAAGATCTGTGCAGCAAGAGAATTGGAGGAAGAGACCGGATACCGCTCGGAGAACATCCGTCATTTGATCAATGTCAATACAGCCGCAGCATATACCAGTGAATTGATCGCTGTATACTATGCAGAGGATCTTATACCTTCCAGACAGAGACTGGATGAAAATGAATTTGTCAATATTGAGCGGTATACCATCGGGGAAATCGAGAAAATGATCTATTCAGGAGAGATCACGGATGCCAAGACCATCGCCGGTGTGCTTGCCTATAAAAATCTCTTAAAGAAATAAGAACTGCAATCTGTTCCCTCTAACCTGCAATCTGTACCCAAAAGCTTTTTTTTCTACACATGCTCTGCTAAAATAAAGAAACATATGTAAAAATATTGAATTGCAGAACAAAGAGAGGATGTGCGGAAGATGGCAGAAGAACAGATGGATTTTTTTGAGCAGAATGACCGGAACGTGTGTAAACGTCTGGCGAAGGTATTGTTATGGATGACTTTGGTGTTTCCTGTTTTATTTCTCGCTACTGCCGCCGGGGTGTTTCAGATTCGGTATCTGGATCTGGCAGTGCTTTCCCCTATTGGATGCGTGTGTACGGTGGGGCCCACAGTGTTACAAAAAGCAGGTGTGCCTGTGAGGGTGATGAAATATGTCAGTGTGCTGGCTGTAGGATTTGTTGTAATGCTCCTGGGCGGCAATTCGGCTATAGGCATTTATATGACATACGGCCTTGCAATGCTGTTCAGCTGTATGTTTTTTGACAAGAAATTCACATTGCGGATCGCCATTGTAAGCTACATATTTCTTATCATCTCTTTATTTCTGCGTTCACGAAATGTAGCGCAGATCGAATATCCTACGAATATGGAGTGGTTTTTAACCCGTACTGTGGGTTTTACGATAGAACAGATCGTGATGTCAGTAGTTTTTATAAATATCGCCGGGGCTTCGAGAGCCATTTTGGAAAACCTGCACAGTGCAGAACAGGTAGCGGTAGTGGTAGAGACCTGTGGAAAAGCGTCTTCTGAATTAGTGGAGATGACAGAACAGCTTGCGGAAAATATGAATGAGTCGAGACGGGTCAATCAGTCTATTGTAAGTTCGGCGCAGGAAACCACGGCGGACTGCAACAGAAGCCTGAGGCACGTAAATAGTATGCAGAATTCTGTAGGGGAAATGGTAAAATCCATGGGTATGATCGACGACCGGACGAAAGAAATGCTGGAGATCTCAGATGATATCTGGCAGCGTATGCAGAGTTATGTGAAGATCATGAATGATGCCGTGGAAAGCATGCAGGACATTGAGGAAAAGGCGAATCTTACCGGAGAATCGGTTCAGCATCTGGAGAAAGTCATTGCAGAGATCTCAGCTTTTGCCAGTGAGATATCTGACATTACGGCAAAAACAAATATGCTTGCATTAAATGCGTCCATTGAGGCGGTACGCGCCGGGGAACATGGAAGGGGATTTGCTGTGGTAGCAGAGCAGATCCGGGTATTGGCGGAAAATTCAAAACAGGCGAGCACTTCCATCAAATCTGTGGTTGACAATGTACTTGAGACTCTGAACCAGGTCAAGGAGTCAAATGGACAGAACATGATATCTGTGAATTCGGGGATCACACAGATCTCCAATGCGAGACAGGAGGCCCAGGAGCTTGGGCAGCTGCAGGAAGATTCGCGGCAGAAGACAGAGCAGATCGCGGAGAGCAGCAGCCAGACGAACCAGCACAGCCAGCAGGTGCGGGAGATGGCTGAAGAGATGGCTGAGCTGGTGAGAAATTCACTGGACCGGGCAGATTCCATTGTGAAGGAAGCAAACAATCAGGAAAAGATCACAGATATGACCGGACAGACCTTTTCCAGCGTGGATCAGATGGCGAGAGAATTATATGAAATAAGCCGGTTTGAGAGAACGGAGGATGGGGATGAACAGAATAATGTATCGAATCTTTGAGGGGCTTATGTTTCTATCTGTGGCAGGGCTGCTCACAGTATTCCATTTTGATCTTTCTACAGAGACGATACTGTTGAAGACACTTGCCAGCCTGTTTTTCGTTCTGACAGGTGTGTGTGGATACGTAAGGTATAAGGACAGGCGGTTCTTTTCATGCCCGGTATTGATCGCTCTACTATGTTCCATGGCGGGAGATGTGCTGCTTGCCCTGGACGGGAACCAGGGGGTCTTATTCGTGCTGGGGGTTGCAAGTTTTGCCGGAGCCCATGTGCTGTTTTCTATCTCCTTCTGCCGGGTATGTGCGGTGGCAAAGAAAGATCTCGCCTGGACGGCTGTGGTATTTACAGTATTGGTACTTTTACTGTTTTTTGGAGACTTTGATTTCCACGGACTTCTGCCAGTTTTGATCGGCTATGCAGCCGTGATTTCATTTATGATGGTAAAGGCATTATCATTTTGGAGATGCCGTCAGGGGCAGAAAACTTTTTCCCTGCTCATTATGGCTGGTGGAGTACTTTTTCTGCTATCAGACTTTGTGCTTCTTTTTTGGATGTTTGGCCTCCAGAGGCAGGAATGGGTGCAGTGGGCGAACTGGATCCTCTATTATTCCGCCCAGGGATGTCTGGCGGGAGCCTTGTCAGCAGGGAATTCCAGACTTACTATTTTTGAATGAAGAAAATCGGCTCCCAAAGGTGCATTCAGATGAGAGGACTTGCCGGAAAATGCTGTTGAAATCATTAGGATAGCAATTTAGGAACAGCATTGCCTTTGAATTTGATTTATAGTAGAGTTACCACATAGAACAGGAAGGGTGACGGATATGGAATCAAAGGAGAGAATGAATCTGGTGTTGTCTTATATTGACCTGCACCTTCAGGAAGTACTGTCGGTAGGAAGGATTGCAGAGTATGTGGGATATTCCGAGTACCATTTTTTACGTATATTCAAGCAAAGTATGGGTATGACAGTGATGGAGTATGTAAATAAAAGACGGCTGCTCAAAGCGTCGGAAGATATTCTGAATGGTGAAAGGATTCTTGACGTGGCAGTCAAATATGGATGGCAGTCCCACAGTGGTTTTACGAAAGCATTTAAGCGGGAATACGGATTTTCTCCCTCTCTTTTGAAGTTAATGGCGCATGAGATTAGTCAAACAGGGGGTGTTTCTATGAATCACGTGTTTTTACAGGCATCCAGAGAGAATGCAACAAAAGAAGAACTTTTACAAATATGGAAGACTTTATTGCGGGAGAACGAAATCAATATAATGGAATCGCAGGTGGACCAGATTTACCGTTGTGCCTGCCATGCCTATGAAGGGATCCGCCGCTATTCCGGAGAAGATTACGTCACGCATCCACTCAATGTGGCAATTCTGCTGACAGAACTTAATGCAGCTCCCGAGGTTATTTGTGCTGGCATGTTCTGCGATGTCATTAAAAAAGGAAATGTATCGCTGGAACAATTAGGAGAAGAATTGCCACCGGAGATTGTAAAGCTTGTGCAGGAGACGTCAGAATGGGAATATCAGGAGGAAAAGCTTGCATCTTCGGCAACACTCATCAAGCTTGCGGAAAGACTTCATAATATGAGAACGATCGGGGCGATAAGTGAACAGCAGCGGGAAGATAGGGCGAAAGAGACGATTCGGATCTTTCTGCCGATTGCTGGTAAATTAGGAATAGAAAAACTATCTGCGGAATTAAACGATTTGGCATTGAAGTATTTGTAAAGAAATAAGTTCCAGCTTTTATGAATAAATACCATATGCCGTGCGCTCTAAGAACAAAAATAATGTTGCTTTTATATGGGACATATATGCTGCCATCCTGTTTGGTGTAAACCGTGTAAACCAGTTTTTTCTTTTCCTCAAAAATACAGGCATTGATAAATGTAGTAAAATCCTGTTTCAACCCCATAAGGATAAACAGTTGATTTCTGGTATAAAATATTTAGAATAACTTGTAAAATGGGGAAACTGAGTGTATAGCCAGACAAACTATATAATTTACCGCAATGACATAACATACACCTGACAGGGATTTTCTACGTCCCATAATGTTGGGAATACTTCAAACTCTCTGAATCCACAACTCAGATAAAATAAATTTGTTTTATCATAGACATCATATTTTCCCATTTTTACAGTTTTTACTTGTAGAAAAGAATATCCTTTAGCAAATGCAATATCTTTTGCTGTTTCAACTAGTTGACGGCCTATACCATTACGCTGATAATTTTTTAATACTCCCATAACAGCGAGTTCCACTGTATCTTTGCCTGTTTCTTTTAGACAGAGAAAACCCACATCCATTCCAGTTTCTTTGCTGTCACCGCCAACATTCTCCAATCCAATGATATGGAGGAATGCCACCTGTCCATGGCTTGTGTCCAAGTACCTCTGCCGTTTCATTACACATTCTTATCCGCAAAAACTTTGCAGCAGAAACTTTATAAATATCACTGGCATCTCTAAAATTCTTACACTCTGCATTGTTATTCCTCCAAATTCATTATATTAAAACAGGTAAATCAAAATCCAGTCTGCCGAATTTCCTCAGTATGTCCAGAATCCAGATATATGACGACACCCGCAATGATTTTGCTTTTTACGATAAACCAGCCTTCTTAATCTCAAAAATTCATCAAGAGATATTTTACGTAGCAATGTCTCACCTAACTTTCTTATTTTTGATTTATCATATAACAACGATAACAGTATACCACACCATCCTATACTGTTCCACATCTTATTTAGACGAAATGCGGAGCATTTTTATGCCCTGCTTCGTCTGCACATTCCAGAACGATCAGAGTCAGATTATTGAAGCAGACCACAATAAAGTGCCGTTCGCTACATTCCATCTCCCGTTCGTGGCAAAAATAAAATATATAAGCTGGTTTTTGCCGATATATAAGTTATAATGATGTGGGGCAGGTGAAATAGATGCTTTCAGTCGCAGTGTGTGATGATGAAGTGCTGGACCGCTGTAACATGGCAAAAGAAATTAGAGAAATTTTAGAAGAGACAGGCATTCCTTTTATTGTGCAGCAGTTCTCCAGTGGAAGAGAGCTGCTAAATGCCATAGAAAATTTTGATATGGTTTTTTTGGATATTATGATGTGCGGGATCAATGGCATGAAAACGGCGCAGCTTTTAAGAGATAAGGCATTTGACAAAATACTTGTTTTTGTATCAGGAAGCCGCGAGTATGTTTTTGAAGCATATGACGTAGAAGCCTTTCAATATCTGGTAAAACCGGTGGATCATCTGAAATTGGAAAGAGTTTTGCAAAGAGCAGTAAAAAAGCTGGAAAGCGATCCCCAGGAATTTATGATGATCCATCAGGATAGAAAGAGAAAAAAGCTATACCTGAGGGAAATATATTATTTTGAAATAAAAGGAAGGGTTGTTTCTGTTCATAGCGTGGAAGGCTGTTTTGATTACTATGAGCAGATGGGAACTCTGGAGGAAGAACTGAAAGGAAAAGGTTTTTTTCGATGCCATAAGAGCTTTCTTGTAAATTTAAAATATGTGGACAGTTATAACCGACAGGAAATTCTGCTGGATACCGGAGAAAAAATAGCGGTGGCAAAAAGAAGATATGAGGCATTTTGCCGGGAGATCATGCAATATATGAAGAGAAGCGGAGGCAGTATATGAGATGGGGGTTCATGGTGTTTCTGTTCTGCTATATAGGATATATAGCAGAACTGTACAGATTCAGTGAAAGATATCTGGAGCATTTCAGGATAGATAAAAAAGTATTTATTATTCTCCTGCCAGTGATGGAAGCAGGTATTAACACTCTCAATGAACGTGTCAGTATTCATTATATTTTATTGATCATGATAAGCCATATATTATATCTGGGGTTGTTTTGTCTGTTTTTTTCAGATAGCCCAGCGAAGAAAATTTTTACGGCGATGCTGCTGATCGCTGTCAGGACAATAGTATTGAATTTTGGGTGTTCTTTTTTTTCGTGTATCCTGCTGGCCTGTACAAATTGGATCACGGAGGGACAAGCAACGTTTATCGGAGCGGGGCTGGAAGATATCATTGGTGCTATGGCTTATTGCATGGTTATTCTGGTGCTGAGTATTTTAAGAAGAAAGATTGGTTCTGTATTTGAACATAAAATAAATAGCTGGTACTATATGATATCTGTTCTTATCGCAGGCATTGTTGCAGTTGTAGACCTTGTGAACTGGGGAGCGAGCAGAGGGATCATGGTGGTATCAAATAACAATGGAGTGGAATATTGGGATGTTTATTATAATCAGATCTTCAGCCATATATCAATTTGTCTTCTGACTGCTCTGGCAGCGTGTATTGCCGGAGGTTTTGTTTTTTTCATGAATAAGATTTATATGGAACAGCGTCAGAAGGAGCAGTATGATTCGCAGATCGAATTTTATAAAATGCTGAATGAACAGTATCTGCAGATGGAAGGGCTGCGGCATGATATGAAAAATCATGTGCTCGCACTGTATGGTTTATGGGAAAAGAAAGAATTTGAAAAAGCAGAAAATTATCTGAAAAAGATGATGGAGAGTGGAAATATCGGCAGCAGTGAAGAGATTACAGGAAATCACGCAGTAGACGCATTATTGTACAACAAAAAGAAAAAAGCAGAGGAGCTTTCTATCCGATGGGTGGCGGATATGTATATACCTGAGCATTGTACCATGGATGAATTTGATCTTTGTGTACTCTTTGGAAATCTTCTGGACAACGCGATAAAGGCATGTACGGAAGTAGCAGATGTGGAATATCATTTTGTGGATATGCAGTCGCGGCAGATTAAAAAATGTCTGCTTCTGGTAGTGAAAAATGGAACCGTAGTGAAAGATATAAAGGAGATCAAGCAGGGGACCGGCCTTTTTAATATTTATGAAACAGTCAGGAAGTATGATGGTACGGTTAGTATGAAGGTTGAGGACCATGTATTTGAAATATCTGTTCTTATCCCCTTGGTTACGACGGATATATCGTAAAACAGACCCTTTAATACGGAAATATAAACAGGGATATTAAATCTGACGAAAAAGAAGATGAAGGATTGACAGCATATGTTTCGGAAAGGAGATTAATATCATGCATACAAAAACAATAGAAGGATTAGTAGGAGCAAGTACTAACGTGAATCTGCTAAATACGCCTATGCGGGTTTTTAAGGAGGCAAGGCGCAGAGGTGATACAGCCACCATGGAGCGTGCCATGGAGTATGCTGGTGATTTCTCAGAAAGGGCAGAGAAGTATCAGGTAAAAGCCGATGAGGGCATGGAGGAAGAAGCGAAGGAAGAAAAAGAAAAAGAGAAGTTAGAGCGTGAGAAAGCCATTGAAAAACGCAGGGAGGAAAAGGAAAAACTGGAAGATAGAGTGGGAGAAGGCAAGGATACAAAAGCAGATTCCGTGGAAGGACGCCAGGAAACAGTTAAACCGGATACGGTCAAGGAACCTGTTATTTATACTAAGACAGGGGAAGTGAAACCGGGGGAGCAGAGCAGTAATATTTCGGTTTCTGTGTAAAGCTGTGCTGCTGAAAACAAATAAAATGAGCACTGGATGTTTAAAAATATGTGTAGTATAATAAAGTAGATTTGTTATATTGCAAGGAGGAATACGTGATGTTAACTCTTTTGTACCATGGTTTTTGTGGACTGGGAATATCAAAGAAAGGGTTATGGCAGAAAGCTGATCGAATTCTGGGAACATGATATGAAAGCGCAAGGATATAAAATGCTGTTAACATCTACACAGGTAGATGAAGAAGCGCAGCATTTCTATCGAAAATTAGGGTATAAGGATTGTGGAGGATTTGTAATTGATATTCCTGAATTCGCACAGCCGATGGAGATGTTTTTTATTAAATCCATCTGAACTTATGTGTTGGTAATTTTATAAGTACGTGAGGAGGAACAAGTGGTTTTACCGGAAAAAATACATGATCTGATCAGAGATGAAGAATGTCAGGCAGATGATATCGGCATGTCTGAAGCTTCTGTATTAATCTATAAAGATAAGGTTTTAAAAATACAAGAAGATAATGAAGAAGCTGAAAATGAATACCGCATGATGCAGTATATGCAGGACCGGCTTCCTGTCCCTGTGCCCTACGCTTACGAGAGATCAGATGGAAGGTCTTATTTGTTAATGAGTAAATGTGCAGGGCAGATGGCATGTTCCGGCGAGTACGTGAACAATCCGGCAGTCTTGTGTAAACTGCTGGCAGATGGTCTGAAAAAATTATGGAGCATAGATATCTCTGATTGTCCATCGGATCAGAGGCTGTCCCATAAACTGGCCGCAGCAGCCTGCAATATTGAACATGGACTGGTGGATTTAGACAATGTGGAGCCCGATACATTTGGGGAAAATGGGTTTCAAGATCCCGAAGCATTGCTGTCATGGCTGGATGATAACAAACCAGAGGAGGAGCTGGTTTTATCCCATGGTGATTACTGCCTTCCCAATATATTTGGCGTTCAGGGTGAAGTGACTGGTTACATAGACTTAGGTAAAACTGGCATAGCGGATAAGTGGTGTGACATAGCCCTATGTTACCGAAGCCTGTCGCATAATTATAGTGGCAAATATAAAAGCAATGAAAATATTACCTCCTCGGATCATGACGGATTACTTTTATTTCGTGAATTGGGTATAAAACCGGACTGGGAAAAAATAAGGTACTATATCTTGTTGGATGAATTATTTTGATCCACATCATTTGTTCATAACTGTGCCCTTCCTCTCATATAGATAGAAGAGAGATGGCAGGCATTGGGATCGGATCTGTGTCTGTCTGTGGGGGAGGACAGGATATGAGTTTTAAAGAATTTATAAAAAACCGGAAGAAAAAAGCAGTTTTGTTTTTTTTGGCCGGTTTTTTTTCTGGTGGAATTTTATATTATCTGTGTCAGAAGCCAGCGGGAGAGGCTCTGGCACATATGGAGGAAAATATGCTTCTCTGGGCGATGGAGGAGCAGGACTTTGTCCAGGCTCTTCTGTTTGTATTATGGGAGCGGGGCAAGGTATTTTCCGTCCTCTGGCTGGCAGGGTATACAAAGATATATAAGTTCTATATCCGTGCCTTTATTATGTTTACCGGGCTGCAGTCGGGTTTTCTGCTTACCTTCTTTGTAATGCTTCGGGGGACAAAGGGGATTTTATTCTGGCTGATCACCGGTGTTCCCCATCTGTTTTTTTTGGTGCCGCTCTATGTCTATTCCTTTTACCGGATCCTGGAGCGAAGAAGGGAAAAACAGATGCCCGCGGTGATCGTGATCCTTCTGGTGTTCGCACTCAGCTGTGTGCTGGAGGCGCGGATCAATGTTCCCCTGGTCCAGTGGATGTACCGGCCCTGATCTCCTGCCCCGGAAGATCCATCGGATGCTTTGTTCACATTTTGGTAACATAAAGATAGTACAATAAGTGAGTATGTTAGCTCGATGGTGCCAAATCGGCCCCGTCAGGCTGGTCCGGCAGCGGACGGAACGAACTTATTGGTTAAGGAGGTAGGGTTTTGATTGAGGTAAAAAATCTGGTGAAGCGATATGGTGACCGCGATGTGGTGGATCATCTGAGCTTTACCGTGGAGAAAGGACAGATTGTCGGTTTTCTGGGACCGAATGGTGCCGGCAAATCGACAACCATGAATATAATTACCGGTTATATATCCCCGTCGGAGGGAGATGTGACGGTGAACGGCTATGATATTTATGATGAGCCGGAGAAAGTGAAGGCGAGTATTGGATATCTGCCGGAACAGCCGCCCCTTTATCCCGACATGAAGGTAGGGGAATATCTGAATTTTGTGTCAAACCTGAAGGGCGTGAAAAGCAGCGATAAGGAAAAAACAGTGCGGAAGGTCATGAGGGCGACGAAGATACAGGATGTGTCGGAGCGGCTGATCAAGCATTTATCCAAGGGATATAAACAGAGAGTGGGTCTTGCCGGGGCGATGGTCGGGGACCCGGAGATCCTGATTCTGGACGAGCCCACGGTGGGGCTGGATCCCAAGCAGATCCTGGAGATCCGGAATCTGATCCGGGAGCTCAGCAAAGAGCACACCATTCTGCTCAGCTCCCATATTATGCAGGAGGTAAGTGCGGTCTGCAACCAGATCATGATCATTAATCAGGGGAAAATGATCCTTTCCGATGTGCCGGAAAACATTCCGGGGCACATCGCCCAGACCAATGACCTTACCTTTAAGGCGAAAGGAAATAAGGATCTGATCAAGAGTGTTATAGAAAAAATAGAGAACATTACTTATTCCAAAGTACTGGGCACCGGAGAGGCAGAGGTGTATCAGATCGAACTCTCCAGCCCTGTGGAGTTTGATCCCAGGGAAGAGATCTTTTATGCTTTTGCAGAGGCGAAGTGTCCGATCCTGGAGATGAATCTGAAAGTTCCTACCCTGGAAGAAGTGTTCCTGCGTCTGACAGGAGAGGGAACCCGCCAGTATGGTGGAAAGATGACAAAGGATGAAAAGAAAAAGATGAAGGCCAAACGAAATCAACCGAAGACAGAAACTGTGTCAGGAAAAGAAGAGGAGGTCCAAGATGCTGGCAATCTATAAAAAAGAATTAAGATCCTATTTTACATCGATGATCGGCTGGATATTTATCGCCTTCTTTTTAGTTCTGGCCGGACTGTATTTCATGGTATATAACCTGATCAATGGGTACACAGATTTTTCTGTTATCTTTCAGGGAATGCAGATGTTCTTTATACTTCTGCTGGTGCCGGTGCTTACCATGCGTATCATTGCAGAAGAGAACAGACAGAAGACCGATCAGTTATTGTATACCTCACCGGTCTCGGTGACGAAGATCATTTTTGGCAAATATCTTGCCCTGGTGACTCTGCTGGCTATTGCCATGCTGATCCTCTGTGTGTATCCTCTGATCTTGTCGGGACTGGTAAAGGGTGTAGCCACGGGGACAGAAAGTGTGGATTTTGCCATCGCCTATGGAAGTGCACTGGGATTTTTCCTGCTGGGTTCAGCCTATATCGCCATCGGTATGTTTATCTCTTCCCTGACAGAGAGCCAGGTGATCGCGGCGGTAGCCTCCGGCGTCATCATGATCTTTACGTACCTGATGAGCAGCCTGGCGGTGATGCTTCCCACGGGACATACTTTTGTATTCTGGTTTCTGGCAGTGCTCCTGCTGATCCTTGCCTTTGTACTGAATATGTGGATCCACAATGGATGGCTCTCGGCGCTGATCGGAATTGTGGCCGAGGCGGGGCTGACAGCGGCTTTTATATTAAATACAGAGGCATTTGATAATCTTCTTGGAAATACGCTGAGCTCGATCTCCATCGTAGACCGGTACAGCAATTTTGCACTGGGAATATTTGATGTCAGTGCATTGATCTATTATATCAGTGTCAGTTTTCTGTTTGTATTTATTACGATACAGCGGATCAAGAAAAAAAGGTGGAATTAGTGTATGGAGGACAAGATGAAAGATGTAAAAAAGAGCTTTAAAAACCGCAAGTTCAAGATGGGCGGCTATCAGACCCTTGTCATGGTGATCGTTATCGTGCTTGTGGTGGTGTTAAATCTCATAGTAAATAAAATGAATATTTCAGTAGACCTCAGCAGTGACAAAAAGTATACGCTGACAGAGGATACGAAAAAGCTGGCACAGGGTATTAAAGATAAGGTAAAGCTGTATTATATGTGCCAGGAGGGCAACCAGCAGAGCGTGATCGAAAAAGTTCTGGAGCAGTACAACGGACTGGGAAACATCGAGGTTGTTGACAAGGATCCGGTGGTTTACCCGAATTTTTCCAAGCAATTTACCGACGAGGAGATTCAGGACAATGATGTGATCGTGGTGAATGAGACAAAGGATAAAAAACGGCTGGTGCCGGCCGCCAAAATGCTGGTGCAGGATATGGACTATATGACTGGCGGATATACGAACACACTGGATGCAGAGGGACAGATCACGGCGGCGCTGCAGATCGTGACCAGTGATACGACCAATAAGCTGTACTATACCTCCGGTCATGGAGAGGGAGAGATCGGCAGCAGTTTCCAGGAGATCCTGGATAAGTCCAATATAGATTCGGCAGAACTTGCCACAGCTTCTGCAAAAAGCATTCCGGAAGACTGCCGGATCCTTCTGATCAACGGACCAGTATATGACTTCACCGAAGAGGAATATAATCTTCTTTCTGATTATTTAAAAAATGGCGGAAAGGCGATGATCTATATCAATGCACTGCCGGAGAAGGAAATGACAAATTTTTATAAACTTCTGGCGGACTATGGAGTTAATGTGGCAGAGGGGTTTGTGCTGGATGCAGAAGGAGCAATATCCCAGCAGAATCCGACGGCCTTTGTAGGAAATACAAAGGAGCACGAGATCATGGAAGAACTTACAGAAAGTGCTCCGGTGATCGTACAGGGAACCAAGGGACTGACGGTTCAGAGTGATGTGAGGAGCACCCTGACTGTGGAGCCGCTGCTGACTACGACAGATTCTGCTTTTTCCAAGACCAATGAAAAAGCTACGACGCTGGAAAAGGAAGATAAGGATATCAGCGGACCTTTTGCGGTGGCGGCAGCCATTACGGATGTGTATGCGGAAAACACCCAGGGGCAGGGAAAGGCGACGAAGATCGTTCTGTTTGCCTCCTCCAATTTTAATGCGGACACATATATATCCAGTAACCAGTTTGGAAACCGTTCGGTGGTACTTAAGTCTGCCACCTGGCTCACAGGGGGCGAGACTGCCAAACTGGCGATTCCTACAAGAAGCCTGAACATGGAGACGGTGATGATCCAGGAGGGGGACCGTGTATTCTTTACGGTCGTTCTCGTGGTGATACTTCCTCTTGTTCTGCTGGCAGCTGGTTTTGTGATCTGGTTCAGAAGGAGGAAGAACTGATGTCAAAGGGAAAGAAGCAGGCACTCACCCTGGCAGGGCTCTGTGTATTAATGGCAGCGGCCATTATCCTGTATTTTCTTGTGCCCCAGGGAGAGGATGAGAATAACGGGGAACAGGAGAGTACCTCAGAGACGGTGCGGGTTTTTCATGTGGAGAAAGACAATATCACGGCGATCTCCGTCACCAGGGAAGGAGAAGACCCCGTTTCCCTGCGCAAAGAAGAAGGGGGATGGAAACTGGAGGATCTCCCGGAGGCCCCTGTGGACCAGGAAGCGGTGGAGGGCATGTTCCAGGCTCTGAGTCCGGTGACAGCCACAAAAGAACTGGCAGGAGACAGTGGCAGCAAACAAGAGTATGGTTTGGAAAAACCACAGATGACGGTAAAGATAACTACATCCGACGGTAAGTCCCAGGAGATCCATTTTGGGGATACGGTTCCAGTCAGCGGCGGTAATTACGGAATGACAGCGGACAGCGATAAGATCTATACATTTACGGATGCACTGTACAATTCTCTTTATGTAGAGAAAAATACCCTGATCGCCAAAGAGGAGATCAAAGATATCAACGCCGATTACCTGACGAAGATTTCCGTAAAAAATAAAAATAAAACAACTTTTCTGGCAGAAATCGTTCCAGATGATAAGAAAGTGGATGCCTATACGAACTGGGTGATCTCAGAGCCTTATAAAAAGCCTCTGGCGGGATCCTCTACCAATGACTGGGCGACGCTGCAGGGCTTTTATACGGCAGTTTCTTTTGACGAACTGGTGGAATACCAGTGTTCCGACAAGAAAAAATATGGCCTGGATGATCCGGCAGCAGAGATCCAGGTGGGCTATTTTGACCTGAAAGACGGTTATGAGATCCCAGAGGAAAAGGAAGATTCGGATTCGGCGTCCACGGTGGGAAAGAGCAGCAATAAGGCAAATGTTGTGCCAAAGGAGTACCAGGATACCAAGGGCTACACCTTGTATGTGGGAAAAAAAGATGAAAATGGAAGTTATTATGTGAGCCTGAAAGGTTCCCAAAATGTGTATACCCTGTCCGCAGACAAGGCAGAGAGCATGATGGGGGCAGACGCCTACACCTATATGGATCACAGCGTATATTCTACTCTTGCCTCGGACATAAAAGGCTATGAAATGACAATAGGACGTTCCGGCAAAAAGATCACAGTAACCCATGATTCCGAACAGGGTGAGGACGGCAAGGAGAAAAACATCTGGACTCTGAATGGAAAAACGGTGCCTGCAGACCAGGAGGATGCTTTCCTGACACCATATTCCAAGGCGTTTTTACTGGAGTTTACTTCCGCGGCAAAAGATTCTGTCAAACCAGAGAGCGAGAAACCTGTGCTGACAGCAGTATACCATGAAGAAGACCGGGATGTGACGGTCCGTTATCTGCCCTATGACGGTACGAATTTCTACCGGGTTGACAAGGATGGAATGGATTATTTTCTCGTGGATAAAATGTCTGTGGATGCGGTGATCGAGGCATTTGAATCCCTGTCTGACCTTGACCTGCAGGAGAAAAAGTAATATAATCATACAGAGATCAGTGTCAGCCAGAATGGAGGAGAGTTATGAGGGCTAAGACTTGTTTATACAATACCCTTTCCAAAAAGGTGGAAGAATTTGTGCCGAATGAACCGGGAAAGGTGGCTATGTATACCTGCGGACCGACGGTGTATCATTTTGCCCACATCGGAAATCTGAGAAGCTATATTATGGAAGACGTCCTGGAAAAGTATCTCCGTTTTGCAGGGTATGACGTGAAGCGGGTCATGAATATTACAGATGTGGGACATCTGTCCAGTGACGGGGATACCGGGGAAGATAAGATGCTGGCAGGCGCCAAAAGAGAACATAAATCCGTTATGGATATCGCCAGGTTTTATACCGAAGCATTTTTTCAGGACTGTGAAAAGCTGCGGATCAAGCGCCCGGATGTGGTGGAGCCGGCGACGGGCTGTATCGGTGAGTTTATTCATATGATCGAAGTACTTCTGGAAAAGGGCTTTGCCTATGTGGCAGGGGACAATGTATATTTTGACACCTCTAAGCTGGCGGACTACTATGTTCTGTCTTCCCAGAAGGAGGAGGAACTCCAGGTAGGCGTCAGGGAAGATGTGGAAGAGGATACCAATAAGAGAAATAAGACAGATTTTGTCCTCTGGTTTACTAAATCCAAATTTGACAATCAGGAGCTCAAATGGGATAGTCCCTGGGGCTTCGGATATCCGGGATGGCATATCGAGTGTTCCAGCATCAGCATCAAACATCTTGGGGAGTATATGGATATCCACTGTGGCGGCGTGGATAACATTTTCCCACACCACACCAACGAGATCGCCCAGAGTGAGGCCTATCTCGGACATAAATGGTGCAATTACTGGTTCCATGTGAATCATCTTAATACCAGGAGTGGCAAGATGAGCAAATCCAAGGGGGAATTTCTCACAGTGTCCCTTCTGGAAGAAAAGGGCTATGATCCGATGGTTTACCGGATGTTCTGCCTCCAGTCCCATTACCGCAAACCGCTGGAGTTTTCCTACGAGGGATTGGACAATGTGGCAGCGGCCTATGAGAAGCTGATGAAGCGGGTGGCAGCGGTGCCGGAAGAGGGCGGAGCAGAAGATGGGAAAGTAGAAGCATACCGCATAAAGTTTGCAGAGGCCCTGGGAAATGATTTGAATACTTCTATGGGACTTACGGTACTCTATGATGTCCTCAAGGAAGATATGCCGGGAGCAGCCAAGCGTAAGATCATTATGGAGATGGATAGTGTATTATCCCTGGGACTGGAACGGGCATGGGAGAGAGAAGAGGATGAGGTGGATGAAGAACTGTCTGCCTATGTGGAGCAGAAGATCGCAGAGCGCGCGGCAGCAAAGAAGGAGAAAAATTTTGCCCGGGCGGATGCGATCCGTGATGAGCTGAAGGCAAAAGGCATTCTTATAAAGGATACAAGAGAAGGCGTTGTGTGGACCAGGGAGTAAATCAAATGTTGAGACAAGAAAACAAGGAGTGACGGAAGTCAGTTCTTGTTTTTTTGTTAGTTTTTTTTGTGCAAACAGAACAAAGGAGCTTGAAAAGCAGGGTGGATTTTTGTATACTATAGTAAAATACAAAATGAAAAGAGGCTTATGTGAATGGTAAAAAAATTAGTTAGCGGTGTGCTTTTGGGAGCTCTGGCAGTATCCCTTGTTATGCCGGGGGCAGACGCCTGGGCGGCGAAAAAAACTTCCCTGAAGCAGACCAGGATCACGGTTTTCGCAGGAAAGACGAAAAAGATCCAGATCAGGAACAAGAAGAAAAAGAGAAAGTATGTCTTTTCTTCCAGCAAAAAGAAGATTGCCTCTGTTACAAAAAATGGGGTGGTTCGTGGGAAAAAGGCTGGGAAAGCTGTGATCACGGTAAAAGAAACGTATCAGATCAAAAAGAAAAAGAAGAAAAAGGTTATTGGAAAGGTGAAGGTAACAGTGAAGAAAAAAACAGTACCAGTCAGAAAGACACCGGTACCAGTGCCGGATCCTACGGCGCTGCCATCTGCAGCACCAGACATCAATCCGCCAGTGGCATCCCATGGCCCGGCTCCGGATGTCAAGACAGAACCGGCATTTTATGTGTCAGCGGAGGGTGATGATCACGGCGACGGATCCAGTTCACATCCTTTTAAGACGCTGGTACGTGCCAAAGAGGCAGTGCGCAGTCTGGATAAATCAAAGGGCGATATCATAGTGGAGATCGCAGACGGGTTTTATCCAGTGGAGGACACTATCCTATTTGACTCAAAGGATTCCGGGACGGAGCAGGGGGCTGTGATCTACCGGGCTGCCGAGGGGGCGTCTCCTGTATTCAGTGGTGGTAAAAAGCTTGAAGGAAAGTGGCAGAAAGCGGAAGATGTGAACTGGCTCCGTGAGGGAGTGACCGCATATAAAGTTCCGTTGGAGCGCTCTGAAAAGTTACGTGCGATCTATGTGAACGGGGAACGTGCTTCCATGACCAGCAAGTCACAGAAGCCGGCTAAGGCCCTTGGCAGTTATACGGTAGCCAAAGGACAGGCAGAATGGGCATGGGCTCCCAGTACGACAAAGATCTATACCGGTGCTGTGTTTTCCGCATCTTTTGGACTGCCGGCGGATACAAGAAATCCGCAGAATATTGAGCTGGAGTCCGGTTCTACCTGGGCGCAGCAGCTAGTTTGTGCTGAGTCCCTTTCCCTGACAGAAGAGGGGGATACCCAGGTGAATCTGCAGATGCCTTACGGCGCACTGGCACAGAATCTCGGATGGAACACGGAGTACAGCCCCAATAAATCCAATGATGTGACCAATGTATTTGAATGGCTGGAGAAACCTGGTGAATTTTATTTTGACCAGGCGGGGAGCATGCTCTATTACATACCAAGAGAAGGAGAGGATATAAACAGTGCAGAAGTGATCATTCCGGAAACGGATACGATCATTGAAATGTGCGGGGATAAGCCGGCTTCCGATTACGTGGAAAATATTATCTTTGATGGACTGGGATTTGCCTATACGGACTGGAATCTCTATGAGCTGGAAGGATCCCATGGTTATGCTTCGGTTCAGGGATCCATTGTACTTACCAAATTTGCCAACATAAACCAGCATGACGATATCTATCGTTCCTACGATGTGCCGCCTGCTGCGATCCATATCAATTCTGCTAAAAATATCCAGATCCTCAATGGAGAGATCCGCCACACCGGTTATCTGGGTGCCCATCTGGAAAACGACGTGTGGGATTGTGAAGTTACCGGAAATTATATTGCCCACACGGGAGGAGCCGGCATCGTTGTGGGGCATCCCCAGCACGTATATGAAAATGACACGGAAATACACCATGTAAAGGCAGATAATGCAGCGGGGCCGGAAAAAGAGAAGTTCCAGAACGGTACGGAGTCTGTTCCAAAGAATATAACGATTACGAATAACTACTTATATGAGAATTGTTATTTCTTCCCAGGCAACTCTCCGATCACTTCTTTCTTTACCTATAATATGCAGGTTCTCCACAACTTTGTGTATAAATGCTCTTACAGCGGCATGAGTATTGGCTGGGGATGGTGCAACTTTGACGGAGAGACAGGAAGCGATTCACAGCTGCCGGGGGTTCCGACAGATACCTCCAAGAACAACCATGTAAATTATAACCGTGTAGAGGAGATCTGTTCCCTGCTGCAGGATGCAGGCGGGATCTATACCCTGGGCAGACAGGGGAATGACGACTGGACAGAATATTCGGAAATGAGTTTCAATTATATCAATGCCAAGCGTAAGAAACAGATTGCCAATGGCAGCAAGATGATCAACGGATTCCATCCGGATGAAGGAAGTGCCTACATAAAATTTGACAGCAATGTGGTGACCAATATTATTCGTAATGTCTACGAATTAAATGACTGGCGCAGGAAACATGATATGATCGTCACCAATGGTTTTTCCAACACAGACCGGTCGGAGACCACAGCGCCCAACTGCAGCCTGGAACAGTACGTGAACGATCAGTACATCTGGCCGTTGAAAGGGTATGAAACAGTATTGTATTCTGGGTTGGAAGACGATTATGTCTATATGGTGGGCCAGGATGTGATCCCGGATACGGATTATGAGCTGGCAGCAAATGTAAGACTGGCGGCGGGACAGAAGCTGCCGCGCCGTGGACTGCTGCAGCAGGAAGATGAGGTCTGGCTGGCAAAGGAAGGAACGTCAGCCTTTGCAGAGAGCGATGCCATGACAAAGGCGGCGGGAAATGAAAAGAGTATGGATATTCCAAAGGAGCCGGGCGAATACAAACTTTATATCCGCTATGCAGACGGTTCTGTATCCAGTGCTTCTACCTTTACACTGTATGTTGGGGAAGCCTCTGATATCGCCAATGTTTCCGAGGGACAGAATGTCAATGTATCAAAGATCAGACCCCTTGTGCTGGAGCTGTCGGCAGATCTTTCCTATACGCTCAATGGAAAAGCCATTGAAGATGGATATGAGATTTCTACTGCGGGGACCTGGACGCTGAAAGCAGGCGAGGAGACGATTGTATTTTCTACCACGGTGACAGAAGCCAATCAGATCCTGGATTCCGACATTACCGTGGGCAGAGGCGAGGAGTTCCAGTTTTCGGATGTCCTGTCTGACGGAACGAAGACGATCTGGCTTGCGCCCTCTGGGCTGTCGGCTTTCGATGAAAAGGATCCTGCCATGTCAAAGACGGCAGGAGACAGCAGTAGTATGAAAGCGCCGCTGCAGCCTGGCAGGTACATTTTAACTATTGTGGATTCCAAAGGCGGGATACTGAGCCAGTCGGATGCGTTTGTAACAGTAGAATAGGAATGGGGGAATGAATACAATGAAGAAAATATTTTTTAAGAAATTAGTGGGGATAACGGTGGCTTTAAGCCTGGCCATAACCCTTCTGCCGCAGAAGGTCTCAGCAGAGAATCCCATCGTGCAGAACGTATATACAGCGGATCCGGCGCCGATGGTGCATGGAGACACGTTGTATCTGTATACTTCTCATGATGAGGATGAGCTGGTAGGTGATTTTTATACCATGTTTGACTGGAAATGTTATTCTACGAAGGATATGGTAAACTGGACAGACCACGGAACGATTATGTCCAAGGACTCCTTTAAGTGGGCCGAGGACCGGGCCTGGGCTCCCCAGTGTGTGGAACGGGATGGGAAATTCTACTTATATGTTCCAATCCATAAGAAAGGCGGCGGAATGGTGATCGGTGTAGGCGTCAGCGACAGTCCTGAGGGTCCTTTTGAGGATGCTATCGGAAAACCGCTGGTAGATCAGGGTGACTGGAATAACATTGACCCCACGGTATATATCGATGATGACGGGCAGGCGTACCTGTATTTTGGAAATCCGAAGCTGCGTTATGTCAAATTGAATGAGGATATGATCTCCTATGATAAGGAGACAGGGATTGTTGATATCGATATGAATGCAGAGAGTTTTGGCGAGGGTGATGGAAAACGTTCCTGCTCTTATGGGGAGGGGCCCTGGTTCTATAAACGCAATAACCTGTATTATATGGTTTATGCGGCATTTGCGCCTGGTGAAAATGCTGAACATCTCGCCTACTCCACCAGTACTT
This sequence comes from uncultured Eubacterium sp., assembly GCA_910584645.1. GTDB lineage: Bacteria > Bacillota > Clostridia > Lachnospirales > Lachnospiraceae > Eubacterium_F. The sequence continues at coordinate 38,124 of CAJUAU010000013.1, read as the reverse complement.
CCCCTACAGGGCCCTGGAAGTACCAGGGAGTCATTATGTCATATCAGGGTGGATGTTATACGAACCATCCTGGCGTCGTGGACTTTATGGGACGCTCTTACCTGTTCTATCATAATCAGGCGCTGCCTGGCGGAGGAAGTTATCACCGCTCGGTTTGTGCGGAGGAATTTACTTACAATGAGGATGGTACGTTCCCAGAACTGAATATGACCAAGGAAGGCCCAGATCCGATCCGTGAATTAAATCCCTATGATCTGGTGGAAGCGGAGACTTTTTCCTGGGGAACAGATGTGGAGACGGAGAACTCTCCAGGGGGTGGAATCAATGTTTGCGATATCAAGAATGGGAGCAGTTTGAAAGTAAGAAATGTAGATTTTGGCGAGAAGGGACCGATCCGCTTCCATGCCTCGGCAGCCAGTGAGGGAGATAAAGATGCAGCCATTGAACTTCACCTGGATTCTGAGGACGGCCCGTTGATCGGAACGGTAAAGATTTCTGATACAGGCAGTACAGAACAGTACCAGATATTTAATACTGATGTAGAAAAAATTACGGGAGTCCATGATCTGTACCTGTGCTTTACTGGCTCTTCGGAAGAGGAACTGTTCAAGTTTGATTACTGGTATTTTGAGAAAGAACCGGAGCCAGTTGTGACAGAACCCCCGGCAGCTTCCCAGACACCATCGGTGACGCCTCCGGCGCCGACCCAGATTCCGGTGGTAACTCCGGAACCAGGACCAAAGGCAGAGCCTGGAACAGATAAGATCAAGGTGGCTAAGGTCAAAGGCTTGTCCGTCAGATCCATAAAAGGGAACAAAGCCAAAGTTAAATGGAGCGGGGTAAAAGGAGCAGACGGTTATGAGATCCGCTATTCGACAGATAAGAAACTGAAGAAAAATGTGAAGAAGATCATAACCGGCAAGACTTCTTATACCGTGAAAAAGTTAAAAAAGGGTAAGACCAGTTACTTTAAGGTGAGAGCTTACAAGAAAGGGGCAAAGGGCAAAAAGATCTACGGAAGTTTCAGCTTGGTGAAAAAGATGAAATAGTAGGATCTGTCGGAGGGCAGGTCATATATCTATATGAATCAACTGTAAAAGAATAATAAGTTTTTTCCTGCCAGTGGCTTATGCTGCTGGCAGTTATATTTTTGCAAAAGTAGGATATACTTATTAAAACAAAAAAATATTTTTACTATTGCAAAGTTTTGTGTTATAATAAAAAAGGTGACAATATAAAACAAAAATATGTTTTTGGAGGGTTGATATGATACTTAATTACAAATTTCAAAACTTTATGTCTTTTCGGGAAAATGTAGAATTTTCGATGATGGCACCAAAAACAAAAGTGAAAAACAGATTTCCCAATAATTATATTTCTTCTGATGCTGGAATGGACGTGTTAAAAACTGCTGTAGTAGTTGGTGAAAATGCTGGCGGAAAATCAAACTTTGTTAGAAGCTTATCCTATTTACAATCTTTCTTTGTACAAACTGAAACAGCAAGGGCATATACAAACGTTATAAACTCTAATAGCAATCAAAATATTTGTCCTAAGATGAATAAAATATCACAAACTTTTGATATCGAAGTGTTCGTTAAAGAAAATACAAATGCCTTATATCTCTATCATCTGGAAGTGGATTTCGTGGGTATTGTAAAAGAGGAATTTTATATCAAAAATAAAATAAAAAATAAATATAAGAAAATATTTTCTATGGAGAGAAAAAATGACTTGATGGAGTGCGAAAATGAACGTATAGATTGCAAAAAGTGCCATGCTAAGGCTGAAGTCACATATCTTTTGGATGTGCCAGATTCTAAGAGTGAAATAGAAGAATCTCTGGGAAAAGCCATCAATAAAGAAAAAACTCTTGGATTAACTATAACCAAGCTTGCAATGTTAGGCAATGAACATGCTATTACTTTTACAGACTGGATAAAAAACTACCTGTGTCCAGAGACTAATATTATAAATTATGATTTCTATAAATCTATGAAGAATGAAGAAGAGGATTTACAAATTTTACATGATTCAAGGTATTTAGATATCTTTAGAATGATTGATCATAGTATCATAGATTTCAAAGTGGATGAAGAAAAGCCATTTTTAAAAACAATGATAGTCAGACAGAAAAAGGACGGTAGTACTTTTGCCAGAGAACTTGCACAAGATTCAAGTGGTGTTCGTGAATTCTTTGCATGGGCAGTTCAGATTTTTAAGGTAGTATATGAAAATAAAGTTGTCTTTGCAGATGAAATGGATCGGGTGTTAAATCCTGTTTTATCTGACAGAATAATTTCATTTATCTATGGAAAAAAGCACTTTGGACAATTTGTCTTCACGACACACAATGTTTTACATCTCGATTTAAAGAATTATATGAAAGAACAAATCTATTTTATTACAAAAGATATTGAAACTTTGGAATCAGAGCTATATTCATTAGCTGATTTTCCAGAAATACGATATGAAACTACTAAAATATATGAATTTTACATGAAAGGTATTTTAGGAGGGTAGCTCGATGGCGCGAATTTAAACCCTGCCTCCCTCTTGTAATTTTCCAATTTACTGTGTCAACGTCAATCAACGTACATCCAGTACGTTTCATTCCATTTCCTTGTAAGTTGGAAAATTACAAGGGGAGGTCAGAGATTTCGGATTGTGATAGTAGTAAAATAGCTAGGCGCTTGAATGAGGCGATGCGGTGGCATCGTCGAATGAAAGCAACAACGCTATTTTGTTGCTAGCGCAATCCGAAACAGGGTTCAAATTCGCGCCATCGAGCTATAGCTATTGAATAGAAAAACACGGGTGACAAAAAAGAACTTCAAAGTTTTTTGTGAAGGAGATACTGAATACAATTATATTGATGAAATGCGTCGGCAGAAAAGATTATCTATTGCCTTAAAACTGGTAAACATGAAAGGCGGTGGTTATAGTGATTTTCTAGAACAAGTTAAAATTGACGGCACCACAAATTGTTTAGCAAAATTTATAATCATTGATGGCGACCGGGCAGTAATGGAAGAAGGAGAAAAGAAAAACCTACGTGAACTTTTAGAGTACTGCATACTACAAAACCGAAGCGGAAGAATTCCACATTTTTTAATTGTTGATTACCCTGATTTTGAATATATTGCATGTTTGCATACACCGAAATATAAAGGTCAGAATGTTGCACAATATATTATGAAAGAACTGGGGTATAAAAGTGTTGATGATTTTAAGGCGGACGAAAAGGTTTATAAAGTTCTTAATACAGATGGAAACTCTTACGACCAAATGCTATCCCTGCTAAGAAAAGAAATTAGAGAAAAAAGGCTCAAACATAAATGAATTTTTTGAGGTGGTAAGCAGTTTTAATACATAAATATTATCCAATAAAAGACCAGAAGGGCATAGCTGGAAAGCTATGCCCTTCTGCAGCAGGATCTAATACATTCTCCCCGTCTATTCATCCTCCAGTTTAAGATCCTTTCCAATCTTAAGCATTTTAAGGATCTTGATTTTTTCTTCCATAGTATAGTGCTTCAAAACTCTTGAAATCTCCTGGTCTACAACGGTATCATCATCGGCTTCGATCAATTCTGGATTTCCTGCATTGAGAAGGGAATCAATGGAGATGTGGCAGAGCTTTGAGTAGTACATCAGCACACGAAGGTTGATCTTGGTCCGGTTATTTTCAATGTTGCTGACAAAAGCGATGGTGCTTCCCAGATCTTTCGCGATCTTTTCCTGGGTGATCCCCTGTTCGTTTCTAAGCTGTTTCATCCGCTTTCCTACTTTATCAAAGTCAATTTTTTCTATTACATCCATGTTATATGCCTCCTAATCGAATATGTATATATCTTAGTTTATTATATAGATAGGTTGAAATCAAGTAAAATTTGTAGTATTATCAAAGAAATTTAAAAAAATGGAGTGGCAGAATGAAAAAAATAGTGCTTATCTTATCTTTTTTACCAGCGGTCATCTGGATGGTTTTAATATTTTCCTTTTCCGCTGCGCCGGCGGTGGAATCCTCAGAGACCAGCGACGGGATTTCTTATAAAATAGTGAAGGTGATGGCAGCGCTCCCCTTTCTGGACTGGGAAGAAGAGGAACTGGAAGAAAAAGCGGAAACTCTCCATGTTCCGATCCGCAAGGCGGCACATTTCAGCGAATATGTACTGTTGGCCGTATTGTGGGCAGCGCCTTTTGGCTATATTACAAAATCCACTAAGAAGAGAATGGCGGCGGCATTCCTGCTGTGCCTCATTTATGCTGTCAGTGATGAGATCCATCAATTATTTGTTCCTGGCAGGGATGGAAATGTAAAAGATGTGCTGATCGACACGGCAGGAGCAGGGGTTGGTATTCTGGTCTGGCGCTTCATTTTCCATAATTTTTCTTGCCGCCGGAGGGCAAAAAACAGTATGCGGACTTGACAGTTCAAGTTGTTTTGCTATATACTAAAAAAGTTAATAATTTTGAAATATGGGTTATTATATACTAACCTATTTGGGAGGAACACTTATGAATTATCATATCGCAGTCATCCCAGGTGACGGCATCGGACCGGAGATCGTGGGAGAGGCAAAGAAGGTATTGAATAAAATTGGAGAGGTTTATGGACATACATTTGAATACGAAGAACTGCTGATGGGGGGCTGTTCTATCGATGCATACGGCGAACCACTGACAGAGGAGACTCTGGAGAGGGCAAAAAACAGTGATTCCGTACTTCTGGGGGCCGTCGGCGGCAATGTAGGGCAGAGCAACTGGTATCAGCTGCCACCGGATAAGAGACCGGAGGCAGGACTTCTAAAGATTCGTAAAGGTCTGGGGCTGTTCTGTAATCTTCGGCCGGCAGTGCTTTTTGACGAACTGAGCGGGGCATGTCCACTGAAAGAGGAGCTGACAGAGGGCGGTTTTGATTTCGTCGTCACGAGGGAACTGACAGGAGGACTTTACTTTGGTGAGAGATATACGAAAGAGGTAGACGGCTGTCTGCAGGCTACGGATACTCTTACATATAATGAGATCGAGATCCGACGCATCGCGAAATGGGCCTTTGACATTGCGATGAAGAGGAATAAACGGGTCTGCAGTGTAGATAAGGCAAATGTGCTGGATTCCTCCAGACTTTGGAGAAAGGTCGTGAAGGAAGTCAGTGCGGACTATCCTGAAGTAGAATTGACAGATATGCTGGTGGATAACTGTGCCATGCAGCTGGTGAAGGATCCAAAACAATTTGATGTGATCCTTACCGAGAATATGTTTGGAGATATTTTATCCGATGAGGCCAGTATGGTGACCGGTTCCATCGGAATGTTGTCCTCAGCGAGTCTTGGCGAGGGTACGCTGGGACTATATGAGCCGAGCCACGGTTCTGCACCGGATATTGCGGGACAGAATAAGGCAAATCCTATCGCGACCATTTTATCTGCCGCTATGATGCTAAAGTATTCCTTTAATCTGATCGAGGAATCCGACGCCATCGAAAATGCGGTAAAGGCAGTGCTGAAAAAAGGACTGCGGACCATTGATATCATGGATGCGGGCAAGACCTGTCTGGGAACTGTGGAGATGGGAGATGTGATCTGTGAAGAGATTCACTAGGATAGAAGGATTGGGATCACATTGCCATCTGTGAAGAGATTCACTAGGATAAAAGGATTGGTATTTGAAAGGAGCAATAGATATGAAGAGTGATTCAGTAAAGAAGGGGATGCAGACTGCACCACAGCGTTCCCTGTTCAATGCATTGGGAATGACAAAAGAGGAACTGGAGAAGCCGCTGGTGGGTATCGTCAGCTCCTATAATGAGATTGTGCCGGGGCACATGAATATTGATAAAATAGTAGAAGCAGTGAAACTTGGCGTGGCGATGGCAGGAGGAACTCCTATCGTATTTCCGGCGATCGCGGTTTGTGACGGTATCGCCATGGGGCATGTGGGGATGAAGTATTCCCTCGTGACCAGGGATCTGATCGCGGATTCTACCGAGTGTATGGCGCTTGCCCATGCTTTTGATGCATTGGTCATGGTGCCAAACTGTGACAAAAATGTACCAGGGCTTCTGATGGCGGCAGCCAGAGTGAACGTACCTACCGTATTTGTCAGCGGCGGCCCGATGCTTGCCGGACACGTACAGGGAAAGAAAACAAGCCTTTCCAGTATGTTTGAAGCTGTGGGCGCCCACGCGGCAGGAAAGATGACAGAGGAAGAAGTGGATGATTTTGTCAGCCATGCCTGTCCGACCTGTGGTTCCTGTTCTGGTATGTACACCGCAAACAGTATGAATTGCCTGACGGAGGCCATTGGTATGGGGCTGAAAGGAAATGGAACAATCCCGGCAGTGTATTCGGAACGTATTAAGCTGGCAAAACATGCCGGAATGAAAGTAATGGAACTTTATGAGAAAAATATCCGTCCAAGGGATATCATGACAGAAAAGGCATTTATAAATGCTTTGACGGTGGATATGGCATTAGGCTGTTCAACTAACAGTATGCTGCATCTTCCGGCCATCGCTCATGAAGCGGGGGTAGACCTGAATCTGGATGAGGCGAATGCCATCAGCGCCAAGACACCGAATCTGTGTCACCTGGCACCGGCAGGCCATACCTATATAGAAGATTTGAATGAAGCCGGCGGCGTATATGCCGTCATGAACGAATTGAATAAAAAAGGACTTCTCCACACAGATCTTATCACAGCGACAGGAAAGACCGTGGGTGAGAACATCGAGGGATGTATCAATAAGAATCCTGAAGTGATCCGTCCAGTGGAAAATCCTTACAGTGAGACTGGAGGCATCGCCGTCCTAAAGGGAAATCTTGCGCCGGATTCTGCCGTCGTCAAACGTTCCGCCGTGGTAGAAGAGATGCTTGTCCATGAGGGACCAGCGCGAGTCTTTGACTGCGAAGAGGACGCTATCGATGCCATCAAGAATGGAAAGATCGTGGCAGGGGATGTGGTCGTCATCCGCTATGAGGGACCAAAAGGCGGTCCGGGCATGAGAGAGATGCTCAACCCGACATCTGCCATCGCAGGCATGGGCCTGGGATCTTCTGTGGCACTGATCACAGACGGACGCTTTTCCGGGGCCAGCAGAGGTGCTTCTATTGGCCACGTGTCACCGGAGGCGGCAGTGGGCGGCCCGATCGCGCTGGTAGAAGAGGGCGATCAGATCCGGATCGATATTCCTGCAAACAAGCTGGAGCTCGCTGTAAGTGATGAGGTACTTGCTGAGAGAAGAAAGAACTGGCAGCCGAGAGAACCGAAGATCACCACCGGTTACCTGGCGCGTTATGCCAACCTAGTCACCTCAGGAAATACAGGAGCGATTCTGAAAAATGAATTGAATTAATTACACTATACTGGAAAGAGGTGCATATATATGCAGTTAAACGGCTCCCAAATCTTAATAGAATGTTTACTGGAGCAAGGAGTTGACACCATATTCGGGTATCCCGGAGGTGCTATATTAAATGTATATGACGAGTTATATCGTTATCAGGATAAATTGCGCCATGTGCTCACATCCCATGAGCAGGGTGCTTCCCATGCGGCAGACGGTTATGCCAGGGCTACCGGAAAGGTCGGTGTCTGTATGGCAACCAGCGGTCCGGGGGCGACAAACCTTGTAACGGGAATTGCCACCGCCTATATGGATTCGGTTCCGATGGTGGCGATCACCTGTAATGTTACCCTTCCTCTTCTGGGAAAAGACAGTTTTCAGGAGGTGGATATCGCCGGTGTGACGATGCCGGTGACGAAGCACAGTTTTATCGTAAAGGATATCAATGACCTTGCCGGCGTGGTGAGACGTGCCTTTAAGATCGCCCAGAGCGGCAGGCCGGGACCGGTTCTTGTGGATATCCCCAAAGATGTGACAGCGGCTGTTACAGAATTTGCACCGCAGACGCCGGAGATCATCCAGAGAAAGACAGATACCATCAAAGAGAGCGATATCGAGGCGGTAGTTCAGGCGATCCGCAGCTCAGAAAAGCCGATGATCTTTGTGGGTGGCGGAAATATCTTGTCCGGGGACAGTGCAGAGCTGAAAGAATTTGTAAAAAAAGTGGATGCACCGGTTACGGATACGCTGATGGGAAAAGGCGCTTTTGATGGGACGGATGAGTACTACACCGGCATGCTTGGCATGCATGGAACTAAAACTGCCAATCTCAGCGTGACGGAGTGCGACCTTCTGATCGCCCTGGGCGTGCGCTTTTCCGACCGTGTGACCGGAAATGCCAGTAAGTTTGCCTACAATGCCAAGATCGTCCACATCGATATCGATGCGGCGGAGATCAATAAAAACATTCAGGTGGATTACTCCATCGTAGGAGACCTTAAATCCATTCTGGAGATCTTAAATAAAAAACTGGAAAACCAGTATCATAAGCCCTGGGTTGACAAGGTGCTTGCCAGAAAGGCAGCACTGCCGATGCAGTACCGGGATGATGTGCTGACAGGACCTTACATCATTGAGCGCATCAACGAGCTGACAGGCGGGGATGCCATTATTTCTACAGATGTAGGACAGCATCAGATGTGGGCGGCACAGTACTTTAAATATAAAAACCCACGCACCTTCCTCACTTCCGGAGGCATGGGAACCATGGGGTATGGACTGGGCGCCTGTATCGGAGCAAAGGTGGGAATGCCGGAGAAGCATGTATTCAACATCGCCGGGGACGGATGTTTCCGTATGAATATGAATGAGCTTGCCACCGCATCCCGTTATCGTATCCCCATCATTCAGGTGATCTTTGATAACCATGCCCTGGGGATGGTTCGCCAGTGGCAGACATTGTTCTATGGAAAACGTTATTCCAATACAATATTAGAGGACCAGGTGGATTACGTAAAAGTATCCGAGGCGCTGGGAGCAAAAGCATACCGCATCACCAGGCGCGAGGAGGTCGATGATGTGCTGAAGGCGGCAATGGAGTCTGAGGAACCGGTGGTAATCTGCTGTTCTCTGGCGCAGGATGATAAGGTGTGGCCGATGGTGGCACCGGGGGCACCTATCGAGGAAGCTTTTAGCGAAGAAGATTTAAAAAAGTAAGTTTCGCCGGGGGAAACCCTGACTGAATATACCAATGATTTATAAATGATATTTTAAGGAGGTTTTAGCAGTGGCTAGAGTGTACAATTTTTCAGCAGGACCAGCTGTTTTACCGGAGGAGGTATTAAAGGAAGCAGCAGATGAGATGATGGATTACAAAGGAACCGGAATGTCGGTGATGGAGATGAGCCATCGTTCTAAAGCTTACGATGAGATCATCAAGACCGCAGAGGCAGACCTTCGTGAGCTGATGAATATTCCTGACAATTACAAAGTGTTGTTTCTGCAGGGGGGAGCATCCCAGCAGTTTGCGATGATTCCGATGAATCTGATGAAAAACGGTGTGGCTGATTATATCGTTACCGGACAGTGGGCAAAGAAAGCATACCAGGAGGCATGTAAATATGGAAAGGCGAATAAGATCGCTTCTTCTGAGGATGAGACATTTTCCTATATTCCGGACTGCTCCGACCTTCCGATCAGTGAAGATGCAGACTATGTGTATATCTGCGAGAACAATACGATTTATGGAACCAAATATAAAACACTTCCCAATACAAAGGGCAAGACACTGGTAGCAGACGTTTCTTCCTGCTTTTTATCCGAGCCTGTAGATGTGGAGAAGTATGGTGTGATCTACGGCGGTGTTCAGAAGAACATCGGTCCGGCGGGGGTTGTGATCGTTATTATCCGTGAGGACCTGATTCCTGAGACCGTGGACGAAAAGGTTCCTACCATGCTTCAGTATAAGACCCATGCAGATGCCCAGAGTCTTTACAATACACCGCCGGCATATGGGATCTATATATGTGGCAAAGTATTCAAATGGATCAAGAAGATGGGCGGTCTTGCTGTGATGAAGGAGAAAAATCAAGAGAAGGCTAAAATTCTCTATGATTTCCTGGATTCCAGTGAGATGTTTAAGGGTACGGTCCGCAAAGAAGACCGTTCTCTGATGAATGTGCCATTTGTGACAGGAGATGAGGAGCTGGACGCCAAATTTGTCAAAGAGGCAAAGGAAGCGGGCTTTGAGAACCTGAAAGGACACCGTACTGTAGGCGGTATGCGCGCAAGCATTTACAATGCGATGCCGAAGGAAGGTGTGGAGAAACTGGTTGAATTTATGAAAAAGTTTGAAGAAGCGGAAGCAACGCAGAAATGAGGGAGAGTATGAGTATAAAAGTGAACTGCCTGAATCCGATCGCGGCCTGCGGTCTGGATCTTCTGGATGATAAATATGAGATTGTAGAGGATGTAAATGCAGCTGAGGCTGTGCTGGTGAGAAGCGCTTCCATGCACGATATGGAATTGTCAGATCATCTGACCGCCGTGGCGAGGGCCGGAGCCGGCGTTAACAATATTCCGCTGGAGCAGTGTGCGGAAAAAGGAATCGTCGTGTTTAATACACCGGGAGCCAATGCCAATGGAGTAAAGGAGCTGGTTGTGGCTGCTATGCTTCTTGCCTCCCGTGATATCGTTGGCGGTATCGAGTGGGTGAAGGAAAATAAAGAGGATGGAGATATCGCTAAAGCGGCAGAAAAGGCGAAGAAGGCTTTTGCAGGAACTGAGATCTCCGGTAAAAAACTTGGTATCATCGGTCTCGGAGCTATCGGTGTACTGGTGGCCAATGCTGCAAACCGTCTTGGCATGGAAGTATACGGATGTGATCCATATCTTTCCGTGGACAATGCGTTGAATATGTCCAGAGACATCACTCTTGTAAAAACCTATGAGGAGATCTACAGCGAGTGTGATTTTATCACCGTTCATGTGCCGCTTCTGGATTCCACCAAGGGAATGTTTAATAAGGAAGCTTTTGACAAGATGAAGGACGGTGTGGTATTCCTGAACTTCTCCAGAGATACCCTGGTCAATGAGCCGGATATGAAGGCGGCATTGGAGAGCGGCAAAGTGAAAAAATATGTGGTGGATTTCCCAAATCCTACGACTGCCGCACTTCCAAACACCATTGTTACACCACATCTGGGGGCTTCTACACAGGAATCCGAGGATAATTGTGCCAAAATGGCAGTAAAACAGATCCGGGAGTTTATGGAAAATGGTAATATTGTGAATTCTGTCAACTATCCCACATGTGACGCCGGAGTCTGCACCACAGAGGGACGTATCGCCGTGGCACATAAAAATGTCCACTCCATGCTTTCCAAATTTACAAATGTATTTGCAAAGGATGGAATCAATATTGAGAACATGGTCAATAAGAGCCGGGGGGATTTCGCCTATACGATCTTCGATATCTGTAGTGAGGCAACGGAATCGATCGTGAAGGATCTGGAAGCCATCGACGGTGTGATCAAGGTAAGAATCATTAAGTGATCCGTAATCAATACCGGGCGGGGCTGATAAAGTCTGTAGTTCAGATTTTGCGGGGCAGATTCTGCGGGACAGAATCTGTTTTATCGCCCGCGTGGGAATAAATATAAAGGAGAATAGAGTGAAAAATAAATTTTCACTCGGCAAGTTTGTGACTGCGCGCTGCTTGCACAAACGTTGCTTGATGCGCAAAAGCAGCGCAGAAAAGAGGTAAAGGATGAAATGTAGAAAGATAATCGCAATGGCACTGACGGCAGTGATGAGTTTATCACTGACTGCCTGTGGCGGAGCGGAAAAAGGAACTTCAGAATCAGGCGGCGGGGATGACGGAAAGACTTATAACGTCGGAATCTGCCAGCTGGTACAGCATGACGCACTGGATGCGGCTACCAAAGGATTTAAAGATGCACTGACGGAGAAGCTTGGGGACAAGGTCAAATTTGACGAACAGAATGCCCAGGGAGACTCACCTACCTGTGCTACCATCATCAATTCTTTTGTTTCTGGAAATGTAGATCTGATCCTCGCCAATGCCACGGCACCTCTTCAGGCTGCTGTTGCCGGTACAGTGGATATTCCGATCCTCGGAACTTCTGTAACGGATTACGCTACTGCGCTGGACATCAAGGACTGGAAGGGAACGACAGGCATCAACGTATCTGGAACTTCGGATCTTGCACCTTTGGACGAGCAGGCAGCCATGATCAAGGAATTGTTCCCGGATGCCAAGAAAGTAGGATTGTTCTACTGTTCAGCAGAGGCAAACTCATTGTATCAGGTTGAGACGATCAAGACCTATCTTGAGAAAGATGGATATACCTGTACGAACTACTCTTTTGTGGATTCCAATGATATCGCGTCTGTGATCGCCAGTGCGGCGAAGAACAGTGATGTGATCTATATTCCTACCGATAATACGGCGGCTGCCAATACCGAGGTGGTAAAAAATACCTGTGTGCCGGCAGGGGTTCCGGTAGTAGTTGGTGAAGTGGGAATGTGTAAAGGCTGTGGTGTTGCGACACTTTCCATCAGCTATTATGACATTGGATACACAACAGGAGAGATGGCATACGACATTCTTGTAAACGGCACCGATGTATCTTCCATGCCGGTAAAATACGCTCCGAAGGTGACGAAACAGTACAATGAAAGCATTTGTAAGGAATTGAAGTTGGAGATTCCGGAAGGCTATGAGAAAATAGAGACCGAGGAAAAAGAATAATTCTTTTCCCTCAGTGATATGGAGGAAGGCGATTTGGATATTTCAGTATTGCTGAGCGCCATGCCCGGTGCGGCAGCACAGGGGTTGATCTGGGGAATCATGGCGATCGGCGTGTATATCACATATAAAATCCTGGATGTAGCAGATCTTACCGTGGACGGGTCACTCTGTACCGGTGGTGCGGTAAGCATTATGATGATGTTGAACGGATACAATGTATGGGTGAGTATGCTGGCCGCGCTGGCGGCGGGAATGCTCGCCGGACTGGTGACAGGAATTTTACATACTTTTATGGGGATTCCTGCCATTCTTGCCGGAATTCTTACCCAGCTTGCCCTGTATTCTGTCAACTTAAAGATCATGGGAAAAGCAAATCAGGCGATCAGTGTTATGAATTATGATCTGCTGGTATCTCTCCGGCATGTAAAAAATGTGCCCTTGTATCAAAATTCCATCTTTGTGGTGTCGATCTTCTGTATTGTGATCATCGGTATTCTGTACTGGTTTTTTGGCACGGAGCTTGGGTGTTCTCTGAGAGCTACCGGCTGCAATCCGAATATGAGCCGTGCCCAGGGTATCAACACAAACTGGAATGTGGTTCTTGGACTGATGATCTCCAATGGACTGGTGGCGCTGTCTGGGGCACTCTGCTCCCAGTATCAGGGATTTGCAGATATCAATATGGGCCGTGGAGCCATCGTCATCGGACTGGCGGCGGTGATCATTGGAAAAGTTGTATTTGAAAGGATTTTCCGCAATTTTGCCCTGAAGCTGCTCAGTGTGGTTCTTGGAGCAGTGATCTATTATGTCGTGCTGCAGGTGGTGATCTGGTTCGGTATGGATACCGACCTGCTGAAGCTGCTCTCTGCTGCGGTAGTGGCACTGTTTCTTGCCCTTCCTTACTGGAAGAAAAAATATCTGGTAAAACCGGTAAAGAGAGGAGTGGCCTGACATGCTGGAAGTAAAACAAATTTATAAAACCTTTAATCCGGGGACAGTAAATGAGAAACTGGCGCTGGACGGCCTTTCTCTGAAACTGAACGAAGGAGACTTTGTGACGGTGATCGGCGGCAACGGCGCCGGGAAATCCACTCTTTTAAATGCCCTTGCCGGGGTGTGGTATGTGGATGAAGGAAGTATCGTCATCGATGGTAACGATGTTACTAAGATGCCGGAAAATAAGCGGGCAGCATTCCTCGGACGGGTATTTCAGGATCCGATGATGGGAACGGCAGCTACGATGGGAATTGACGAAAACCTTGCCCTTGCCATGCGCCGGGGAAAGAGCAGAGGACTTCGGAGAGGTATTTCCAAACAGGAGAGAGAGCAGTTCAGAGAACTTCTGAAGATTTTAGATCTGGGTCTGGAGAACCGGCTCACTTCCAAGGTTGGACTTTTGTCCGGTGGTCAGAGACAGGCAGTTACTCTCCTGATGGCTACGCTGAAAAAGCCAAGACTCCTTCTGCTGGACGAGCACACGGCAGCCCTGGATCCTAAAACAGCGGCCAAGGTGCTGGAGACAACAAATAATATTATTAAGAAAGATAATCTTACTACCTTGATGATCACACATAACATGCGGGATGCCATCGCCAATGGAAACCGTCTGATCATGATGAACAGTGGAAAGATCATTCTGGATATCTCTGGAGAAGAAAAGCAAAAACTGACAGTAGATGACCTGCTTCACAAGTTTGCCGTGGCAAGCGGTGAGGATATGGACAATGACAGGATGCTGCTGTCATAGATAGAGCACCTCCTTTTAAAAGGGGGTGTTCTCTTTTTTACAAGACAAGGACGAAAAACGAAGTAGTTTGCCAAAATACGTCATTCACGGCGGGTTCAAATTCGCGCCCTTGAGCTAGCTCGTCGGCGCCGTCTAGCTACACAAATGAAAGATAGAAAAGGAGAAGCCCATGGACTATAAGCAGGCAAAAGAATATATTCAAAGCGTACCCGCCAGTGCGGAGATCCGTCCGGGACTGGATACGACAAGACGGCTGCTGGAGCTTTTGGGAGATCCCCAGGAGGAGCTGCAGTTTATTCATATTGCGGGAACCAATGGGAAGGGATCCACTGCAGCCTTCATCAGCACAGCGCTGGCATATGCCGGTTATAAAGTGGGAAGGTATGTGTCGCCGGCAGTCTTTGAGGAGCGGGAAAAAATCCGCTGGATGCAGGAAGAGAAAGTCGTGTATATATCAGAGGAAGAGTTTGCCGGTGTCATCTCCAGAGTACAGGCGGCGATCCGCAGCATGCAGGAGAGGGGAGAGGTTCTGCCCACGGAATTTGAGATTGAGACGGCGGCTGCATTCCTAGCCTTTGAAGAGTGGCAATGTGATGTTGTGGTATTGGAGACAGGGATGGGAGGCAGACTAGATTCTACGAATGTAGTAAAAAATGTGGTCTGCTCTGTCATCACACCTGTGGCGATGGATCACATGAAGTTTCTTGGGGATACGTTAGAAAAAATAGCGATGGAAAAGGCAGGGATCATAAAAGAAAAGGTTCCGGTAGTGGTATACCAGACAGAGCAGGTGGTGAAGGAATGCCTCCAGCGTGCTTGCGAACAGAGGAATGCGGCCATGACAGAAGTTCGTCAGGAACAGATCCGCGTCCGGGAGACGGATTCAGAAGGCTCTTTTTTTGATTATGGTTCCTGGCAGGGGATCCGCATTGCGCTGGCAGGAACCTTTCAGGTGGAAAATGCCTGCCTTGCGTTGGAATGTATCGGACAGCTGAAGGGGCGGTACGACATATCGCCACAGCAGCTGAGGCAGGGATTTGAGCACACCCTATGGCAGGGGCGGTTTGAGAAGATCAGCTGTGATCCGGTGGTGGTGGCAGACGGCGCCCACAATCCGGCCGCTATGTATTCTTTTCGCAGATCCGTGTTATCCTATTATAAAAAAAATAAAAGAATCGGGATCATGGGGGTATTTGCAGACAAAGATTATGAAAAAATGTCTGAACTGGCGGAGGGCATTTTTGAAAAAATATATACGATAACGCCTCCTTCGCGGCGGGGACTATCGGCAGAGATCCTCGCTGACACGCTGGAGCGCAGAGGGGTGGAAACATACCCCTGCGGCTCAATGAAAGAAGCCCTGGGAAGGGCACTGGAAAGTGATGGGGAAGAGGATACCCGGGAATCGGAAACGGCAAGAGCAGTGTTTATATTTGGATCTCTTTCGATCTTAAAAGAAGCCTATCAGCTCCTTTACTAACATTTTACATGAAATTTACCCAGCGTATATTTGAAATTTACATACGTATAATAATATGATAATGCAAGGGTCAAAAGGTTAAAATGCCGTTCATGCTTGCATGATAAAATAAGTTCTCACGAACTTATTCGGATTTGAACTTGGGACCCGCTAAACAGGGTCAAAAATTCATTTGAAAATGTATTTACAGGTTAGAGAAGCTGAAAGGAGAAACCTATGGATATCTTTGATGTACTGACTATGCTCGGTGGTCTGGCGTTATTTTTGTATGGAATGCATACGATGGGAGAAGGACTGACTAAGGTGTCAGGAGGAAGGCTTGAACGGATCTTAGAGAAGCTGACCTCCAATCCGGTGAAAGCAGTGCTTCTGGGGGCTATGGTCACGGCAGTGATCCAGTCCTCTTCGGCTACTACTGTGATGGTGGTTGGTTTTGTAAATTCGGGGATCATGAAACTGAATCAGGCCATTGGTATCATTATGGGTGCCAATATCGGTACGACGATCACAGCATGGATTCTCAGTCTTTCGGGCATTGAGAGCGACAGTCTTTTTATGCAGTTTTTAAAGCCTTCTAATTTTGCTCCGGTTCTGGCACTGGTGGGTATCGTATTCATCATGTTTCTTAACAGCCAGAAGAAAAAAGATATCGGGATGATCCTGATCGGCTTTGCGGTTTTGATGTTTGGAATGGACACGATGAGCGGTGCAGTGAAGCCGCTGGCAGATGTTCCGGAATTTACGGGAATTCTTACGATGTTTTCCAATCCGGTACTGGGCATGCTGGCGGGGGCATTTCTCACGGCAGTGATCCAGAGTTCCTCTGCCTCTGTGGGTATCCTGCAGGCACTTTGCGCCACTGGATCCATCACTTACGGGACAGCCTTTCCGATCATTCTGGGACAGAACATCGGAACCTGTGTGACTGCGCTCATATCCAGTATCGGTGCCAGTAAAAATGCCAGGCGGGCGGCACTGGTACACCTCTATTTTAATATAATCGGAACCACCGTTTTTATGATCCTGTTTTATTCGATTAACGCAGTTGTTTCCTTTGATTTCTTTGAGGATGTGGCGGGGCCCGCTGGAATCGCGGTTATTCATACAATCTTCAATGTATTTGCCACACTGATCCTGCTTCCTTTTGCCAGGGGATTAGAAAAGCTGGCGTATATATCCATCCGCGAGGATGAGGATGAAAAAGAGAAAAAAGAGATGGGATCTCTTCTGGATGAGAGATTTTTGGAGCAGCCGGCATTTGCCATGGAGCGCTGCAGGCAGGTGGCGGCAGCGATGGCAGAACTGTCCCAGAGAGCACTGACAGAGGCCATTTCCCTGATCACCAAATACGATGAAAAGAAAGCGAAGACGGTATACCAGATGGAGGACGAGGTGGATCGCTATGAGGATCTGCTGGGAAGTTATCTGGTGAAGCTCAGCAGCCGGAACCTGACGGAGAAGGACAGCCGCAGCCTTTCGACGATCCTCCACTGTATCGGGGATTTTGAACGGATTTCCGACCATGCCATCAACATTGAAGAGTCGGCGAGAAAATTCTATGACCAGAAGCTTAAATTTTCGGAAAAAGCAGTGGGCGAGGTTCAGGTATTTACCAGGGCGGTATCCGATATCCTCAATCTTTCCATCCGTGTCTTTGAAGAGGAAGACGACGTGCTGGCAAAGGATATAGAGCCTTTGGAAGAAGTGGTGGACCGCCTGAACAAAAAAATGAAAAAGCGCCACGTAAAACGTCTGCAGAATGGAAAATGCAATATTGAGACAGGACTGATCCTCAGCGAACTGGCCACGAATTTTGAAAGGGTTGCAGACCACTGCTCTAACATCGGAGTCTGTGTTATCCAGATCAAAGAAGATTCCTTTGACACCCACGAATATCTGGATACCCTTGACAAGGGGGAGGATACCTACTTCAACCAGAAATATAAGGAATATAAAAATATTTACAAATTACCATAAACAGCTTTATCTTTTTCCTGCTTTTATATATAATGAGGATGTCAGGAAAATGCAAAGGAGAACAGGTTATGGGTAAAGCTGTAATATTTGATATGGATGGCGTCATTTTTGATTCTGAAGCACTGGTACTTTCCTGCTGGAAGATCATCGGTGAAAGCTATGGAATATCCGGGATTGACGAGGTGTTCTGCCGCTGCATCGGCACCAATACCGCAGAGACCAAGAAAATTGTGCAGGACTACTATGGGGAGGATTTTGATTATGAACATTTCCGTGAAAAAGCCTCAGTTCTGTTTCAGGAAAAGACGAAAGAAAAGGGAGTGCCTGTGAAGCGCGGAGCCAGAGAGCTTCTCAGTTACCTGAAGATCAATGGTTACCGCATCGGGCTCGCCACTTCCACGAGAAGAGTAAGGGCGGAAGAAGAGCTGGAGCAGGCAGGACTGCTGAAATATTTCCAGACGGTGGTCTGCGGAGATATGGTGACCCACAGTAAACCCCATCCGGAGATCTATGAGCTTGCCTGCCGGGAGATGGGACTGGATCCCGCAGCGGTCTATGCCGTAGAAGATTCTTTCCACGGTGTCCGTTCTGCTTCTGCCGCCGGTATGAAGGTGATCATGGTGCCGGATATGATCCCTCCCGATGAAGAGATGGAAAGGCTTGCCTGGCAGATTTATCCGTCTCTTATGGGAGTGCTGGGTTTGTTTCAAAGTTTCTGAAAAGCAGCCGCTGCGTCAGTTTCATGATGTCACATCATGCCAGACTGCGATAGAATAATTGGGACATTTCTGGAGAGACTACTACAAGATCATGTCTTGTGGAGGTTTTGCTATGAAAATAGTCCGTGTTTTTTTTATCGTTGTTCTGGTGTTTGTGATATTGGTGCCCTGTACGACGGCAAAACCTGGGGATTATGAATATAAGATTGTGAACTATGTGGCATTGGGGGACAGCATAGCCGGAGGATATGGGCTGGAAGACGTCCCCAAGGAGTCTTATGTGGGAAGGGTGGCAGCGGCGCTGGAGGATCGTTATGGTGCAGTCCGGTTGAAAAATTTCGGGGAAAATGGTCTCCGCAGCGATGAGCTTCTGGAGATTCTTGAGGAGGAGGACAACGGGCAGCATGCTTCTTATGTGGAGGCAATACAAGAAGCAGATCTTATTACTCTTTCTATCGGTTCCAATGACCTTCTGCAATACTTGTCCCGGGATGTAAATCTTCAGGATTTAAAAAAAAATGGGGACCGGTTATTCACGGAAGCCTGCCGGAAGTTTAGTGAAAACATTCCTGGGATTCTGGATATTATAAGCCGGAATGCACCCAATGCGCAGATTTTTGTGAACAATATTTACAACCCATGTAATGATATTTCTTTCGGCATTTCAGAAGAGGCTGCTAAAAATCTGGAACAAATGGCAGAGCAGTATATCCAGAAGCTCAACAGGGGATTTGAGACGAAGCGGGTACAGAGTGTCTTTAACCCGAAAAAGAAAACGAAGAATTCCCAGAGATATACGCTGGTGGATGTGAAGGGCGCTTTTGAACAGAGCGATGAAAAGCTGATCAATATGATGATCTCCTGGCGGAGTATCGATCCCCATCCCAACCGGGAGGGGCATCGGGTGATCGCAGAGCTGATCATTCCCCGGATCGAACTGAATAAATAAAAATGAGAGGGATACCAATGAAAATAAAAGGAGTTATTTTTGACTTGGATGGGACATTGATTGATTCCATGTGGGTCTGGGATAAGGTGGATAAAGATTTTTTGGGAGTACGGGGTTTTGAGGTGCCTCCGGATTATCAGAAAGAGATCCAGGCACTGGGATTTTATGAGACCGCCTGTTATACCATTGACCGCTTTGGGCTGAAGGAGAGACCGGAGGATATCATAAAAGAATGGAATGATATGGCGGAGCGGACCTATCATAAGGAAGTGCAGATAAAGCCTTATGCCAGGGAACTGTTGGTATGTCTCCGGGAACAGGGGATCCATCTGGGGGTGGCGACAGCTTCCTACGCATCTTTATTTACGGAGTGCCTGAAAAGAAACAGAGTGTATGATTTCTTTGAGTGCTTTACGGAGACCAGCGAAGTGGAGCGGGGAAAAGGGTTCCCCGATATATACATAAAAGCCGCGGGCAAACTGGCGTGTTCTCCACAGGAGTGTCTGGTATTTGAGGACATTCATCAGGGAATCCTGGGAGCAAAGGCTGGGGGATTCTGCACTGTGGGGGTATTTGATAAAAAATCCGCGGATTCCTGGGCGGAGATACAACAGGATTCGGATTATGCGATTCGGGGGTTTGGGCAGCTTCTTCAGGATGAACAGCTGTTTCGGGAGATTTTTGGTGAAGAGTGCAGACAGGGGATCTGCAAATCTTGACGTATAATCAAATATCGTGTAGAATTGTATAGAATCATGTTGTTTGTAAGGAAATGGGGATGAATATGAAGAACAAAAACGATGTTGAGGTATTGATCAATGGAAGAAAATATACGATCTGTGGATTTGAGAGCGCCGAATATCTCCAGAAGGTAGCGACATATATAAACAGCAAATATATGGAATTTAAGGATAAAGACTATTATTACAGCTTGGATATGGATCTTCGGAATATTCTTCTGGCAGTTAATATTGCCGATGATTATTTTAAAGCAAAGAAAGAGGCATGGGTCATACAGAAGGACAATGAGCGCAAGGATAAGATGGTGCTGGAAATGAAGCATGAGGTCCTTGATTCCCAAAGCGGTACGGCAAAGGTGGGGCAGGAGAACGAAGTCCTGAAAGACGATCTGGAAGAAGCGGAAAAGAAAATCGTCGAGCTGAAGGTTAAGAACGAAGATAATATGACAAAAGTGGCCGCACTGGAAGAAAAACTTTCTCACGCAGAGGCTCAGAGCAGTGGAAATGCCGCCAGGCTGAAAGAAACGGAGAAAAGAAACGGAGAGCTGATGTCTAAGCTGGAAAAGGCAGAGAAAGAAAATGCCAGGCTGAAAGCGAGACTGGAAAAGGCTGAGAAGACAAATGCCGGGCTGAAAGCGAAACAGGAGGAGACCGGGAAAGAAAATGCTGAACTGAAAGCCAAACAGGAAGAGTGTGAGAAAGAAAATGCCGGGCTGAAAGCGAAACAGGAAGAGACTGGGAAAGAAAATGCTGAACTGAAAGCGAAGCAGGAAAAGGCTGAGAAGACAAATGCCGGGCTGAAAGCCAAACAGGAAGAGTGTGAGAAAGAAAATGCTGAACTGAAAGCTAAGATTGAGGCGGCAGAGCGGCGTATCACGGATCTGGAAAATAAGAACCGGCGGGGAAAGCGATAAATATTAGAGTAGCAGATAGACGGGAAACGGTGTTGCCGGGTTCCCGTTTTTCTAGGGGGTGCAGAACGTAGGAATGAGTTTTAGACATGATCTGGCCCGGCGGCACTGCCGAGCTGGCTCAAATGGGCATAAAGGAGACTTGCAGCATGGGTGAAATGGTGAAAAATGTTGAGATTCTGGCGCCGGGAGGATCCCGGGAAGCCATTTATGCAGGAATATATGGAGGGGCAGATGCCGTTTATACCGGGACAAGCCGTTTTTCAGCGAGGGCCTTTGCGGACAATCCGGATGTAGAGGAGCTGTGCCGAATACTGGATTTTGCCCATCTGCACGGAAAAAAGATCTACCTCACAGTGAATACCCTTCTGACAGAGGAGGAACTGGAGGGAAGTTTATATGATATGATCCGGACACTGTATGAACACGGGCTGGATGCGGTGATTGTACAGGATTTTGGGGTGATGGACTTTGTAAGGGAGTACTTTCCGGATATGGATATACATGCCAGTACCCAGATGACTCTCCTGACAGGGGAGGGTGCCAATCTTCTGAAACCCTTTGGGGTGACCAGGATCGTTCCGGCGCGGGAACTGACGATCCGGGAGATTGCCCGGATGCGGCAGGTGACGGATCTGGAGATTGAGGTATTTGTCCACGGGGCTCTGTGTTACTGCTATTCCGGGCAGTGTCTGATGAGCAAGGTGATCGGCGGCAGAAGCGGCAACCGCGGTATGTGTGCCCAGCCCTGCCGGCTGCCTTACAAGGCAGAGGGGAAAAAAGCAGGTTATCTATTGAGCCCGAAGGATCTGTGTACCCTGGGACAGGTGGGAGAGCTGATTCAGGCAGGGGTTGATTCCTTTAAGATCGAGGGACGGATGAAAAAACCTGCCTATACCGCCTATACTTCGTATCTGTACCGGACCTATGCCGATGCCTGCCTTTCCGGTATTCCGGTAGATGATAAGGAATTAAAAAAGGATATACGGAAACTGGCGGACATTTATAACCGGGGAGGATTTACCCGGGGCTATTTATTTGAGCCATCGAAAAAAAATATCATATACCGCAGTAAAAATAGTCATTATGGTGTTCTGGCGGGGACGGTGCTGGCTGTCAGCAAAGATACGGTGGAATACCGGGCAGAAATCCCCCTTCATCCCCAGGACGTGGTGGAGTTCCGGGACGGAGAGGGGCGCAGTGTGTACGAGTATACATTAAAGGAAGGCGTGCCGAGGTCTGGAAAGGTGAGGGCACGTTATAAAAAAGGAAGCCCGCTGCGGGCAGGGCAGAAGGTGTACCGTACCAGGAATAATGAGCTCCTAAAGGAGATTGACGAAGGGATCGAAGAGGGCAGGAAAAATACAAAAGTTCCAGTACGGGGAATTTTCACTGCAGTCTATGGTGAACCCGTCAGGCTGGAGCTGATTTTTGGTGATCTGTCCTGTCAGATGGAAGGAGCTGTAGCAGAGAGGGCAAAGGGAAAACCGGTAGACTCTGGGGATATAGAAAAACGTCTGAGAAAAACCGGGGAGAGCCAGTTTATATTTGAAGATCTGACTCTGTCCATCGAAGAACAGCTCTTTGTACCTCTGGGAAGCATCGCCGCCCTGCGGCGCCAGGCTTTTGAAGTTTTGGAACAAAAAATCCTGGAGCGGAGTTACCGGAAGGCGGAGCGGATCCAGGAACAGATTCCCGGCAATGAGGAAAGTAAAGAAACCTGTGGGGAGTTTTTCAGCGGGGAACAGTTTACTCTGATACAGATAACAGATTTCCGTCAGATAGAAGGAGTAAAAAAGGCGCCAAAGGTAAATGCTACAAATACGAGACTGCATTTCCCCCTGGAGGAGTTTTCGCCGGAGGAATGGAGCCGGCTGGCAGAAGAAGCAGGAGAATTCAGTTATTATATTTCCCTTCCAAGAGTGCTGCGCGAAAAAAATAAATCCCGCTTTCTTGCTCTCTGGAGTGGGTATGGCAGCTGTTTTCAAGAACCGGGATGCGTCGGAGCCGTCCTGTCGTCCATCGAGGCGCTTCCGGTTGTAGATCAGCTCTGGAACCAGAAGAGGGAGTGGGTCGCAGGTCAGGAACTCTATCTCTGGAATCGCAGGGCGGGCAGGGTTTACGACCAGCTGGGGCTGCTGGGGCACAGTTATATGGCATATGGAAGAAGGGCAGTCATGACTACAGAAGGCTGTGTCAGCCTGGAACTGGGAAAGTGTTCCGGCCCGGAGGGCAGGAGCCGGGAGCTGGAGATCAGTACGCCGAAAAAAGATGACTTTACGGTGGTAAATTATTGTAATTACTGTTACAATGTAATATATGAAAAAAATCCGGGATGGCAGGAGCCGGAGGATCTGGCGGGGATCCCGGAGATACAGTTCCGGTCGGAAGATACAGAAGAGGTAAGAGAGGTTTTGGAGCAATGGAGCTTTTTATCGTAGAGCTTGCCAGATATGTGATCATTCTGGTGTTTGGCATATATACTTTTTATTCATACCGGGCCTTTGCCAGCAAAGACAAGGCAAGACAGAACCGGGTGTTCGCTGTTCAGAGAACCCTGACCGTTCTTTTGCACACGGTGATGAGTCTGCTGCTGATCATGGAAAATATGTCTCTGGTATATATTTTTTTATGGCTGGCGGAACTTGCGTTTTACTTTATCTTCATCAAGATCTACCAGGTGTGTTACAAAGGACTGTCCAAGCTTGTTCTGAACAATATGATGATGTGCATGATGGTGGGGTTTATCATATTAGGAAGGCTTTCTTACAGTTATGCCATTCATCAGCTGGTGCTGGCGTCCATCGCCATGGTATTGTGCATATTTGTTCCGTTTTTTATTGAGAGATTTGGTATTTTGGAACGTTTAGGATGGCAGTATGCGCTGGCAGGGATTTTGTTTCTGCTTCTGGTTTTCGTCATAGGGGTGGAAAAATGGGGCTCTAAAAACTGGATCAGCATTGGCGGGGTATCCATTCAGCCCTCAGAATTCGTGAAGATCCTGTATGTATTTTTTATTTCTTCGCTATTGGCGAAGAGTACAAGATTTAAGCATATTGTCTTGATTTCCGGTGTGGCGGCGGTCCATGTCATTATTCTTGTGGCGGAAAAAGATCTCGGCGCCGCGCTGATCTATTTTATCACCTATGTGATGGTGCTTTATGTGGCTACGATGAATGTGGCGTATCTGGGGGCCGGCCTGGGAGGAGGTGCCCTGGCGGCAGTGGTGGCCTACCGGCTGTTTGCCCATGTGCGGACCCGTGTCCTGGCATGGCAGGATCCCTGGGGGACGATTGAAAATGAGGGGTACCAGGTGGCGAGGTCGTTATTTGCCATTGGTACCGGAGGATTTATCGGCATGGGCTTGGGAAAGGGGCTCCCTTCCAGTGTACCGGTGGTGGAGAGTGATTTTGTATTTTCAGCGATCTCCGAGGAGCTGGGCGGCGTATTTGCCATCTGTCTGATCCTGGTTTATCTGAGCAGCTATATCATGTTTGTCAATATTGCCATGAAAATGAAAAAACAGTTTTATAAATTAACGGCATTTGGTCTCAGCGTAGTATTTATTTTCCAGGTGTTTTTATGTGTGGGGGGCGTGACCAAATTTATTCCGTCTACCGGAGTGACACTGCCGCTGATCAGTTATGGAGGAAGTTCCATCATGACTACGATCATGATATTCAGTATCATTCAGGGAATGTATGTGTTGAACGGAAGAGAGGAGGAGAGCCTTGAAGAGGAAAGAAAGAGCGAGGGAAAAAGAAAGAGAGAGGGGAAGAGAAGAGCCAGGAACAGAGGTTAAGAAGCGGAAGCGGATGAACCGGGAAATGGCCGCTGTCACCTATATTTTTATGTTTCTTTTTGTCTTTATGGCTTCCTATGTGATCTGGTTTTTGATGGGAGATACGGATAAAATTCTAAATAATCCGCAAAATAAGAGACAGGAGCTTTTGGCAGAGAGGATTCAGAAAGGAAGTATTCTCTCGGATAAGGGAAAGGTACTGGCAAAAACAGAAACAGATAGTAAAGGGAATGAAAAAAGAGTGTATCCATATAACGAGCTGTTTGCCCATGTAGTAGGGCGTGTCAGTCATGGGAAGACGGGTCTGGAGGCTTCGGAAGGATATACGATGCTGACCACCGGGATCAATCCCCTGACCGGGTTGTTTAATGAATTGAAGGGAGAAAAAAACCCAGGAAACAATGTGGTTACCACGTTAAATGTAAAGTTATCCCAGATCGCCAGTGAATCCCTGGGCAGCCGGCGGGGCGCTGTAGTGGTGACAGAGCCTTCCACGGGAAAGATCCTTGCCCTGGTTTCAAAGCCATCTTTTGATCCAAACCAGCTGGACCGGAACTGGGAATCACTGATCCGGGATAATGATGATGATTCTGCCCTTTACAACCGGGCGACCCAGGGTTTGTATCCGCCGGGATCCACCTTTAAGCTATATACTACGCTGGAGTATATGAGAGAGACCAGCCACTATGAAGAATTTCGTTATACCTGTACCGGAAGCATTGGCAAGGGAAAAGAGGCAATCCGCTGTTATGGGCATGAGGTCCATGGAACCATTGGACTGAAAAAAGCATTTTCTGAGTCCTGCAACGCCGCCTTTGCCCAGATTGGTGCGGAGCTGAATCCCTCCGATTGGAACGGTTTGTGCAGTTCTCTGTATTACAATAAGACACTGCCCATTAAGGAGCTGGAACAGAAATCATCCCGGTTTGATATTGCCAGCGGGGAAGAGAAGGGCGATATTATGCAGGCGGCCATCGGCCAGGGAACCGTCCTGACAACACCCCTGCAGAATTCTTTTCTGGTATCGGCTGTTTTAAACGAAGGTAAGCTGATGAAGCCCTATCTTGTAGACCGAATCGAGGATACTTATGGCAATGTAGTGAGACAGCAGGAACCTTCTGAGGTGGCGGCACCGATCACAAAAAAAGAGGCAAAAGTTCTGAAAGAATATATGAGGGAAACGGTGCTGAGCGGTACTGCCACAGCGTTAAATACCAGCCGCTACAAAGCGGGAGGTAAAACTGGTTCTGCGCAGTTTAAAGAGGGATCCACGGATTCCCATGCCTGGTTTACAGGGTACGCAGAAAAGGGCGGAAGACAGCTGGTAGTAAGTATCATTGTGGAGGGAGCAGGGACCGGAAGTGCCCATGCGGTTCCCATTGCAAGAAAGATATTCGATGCATACTTTTAGATTGGAAGGAGGGAAGCTGTGTGCGTCAGATCGTCAGCTGCGGCGGAGTTGTAATCTTTAAAGGTAAGATTCTGCTGTTGTATAAAAAATATAAAAAACGGTATGATGGCTGGGTTCTTCCCAAGGGAACAGTGGAAGCGGGAGAAGAGTTTGAAGAGACTGCCTTTCGGGAAGTCCGGGAAGAAAGCGGAGTATTTGGCAGGATCGTAAAATATATAGGTTCCAGCAATTATAGTTTTAATGTTCCGGATGATGTGGTGGAGAAAAATGTACACTGGTATCTGATGCAAACGGATAGCTTTTCCTGCCACCCCCAGAGAGAAGAAGATTTTTATGACGCTGGTTTTTATAAATTCCATGAGGCCTTTCATCTTCTAAAGTTTGGAAATGAAAGGAAGATCCTGGAACGGGCATATAAAGAATACCAGAAGTTAAAAAGAGAGTGTATGTGGAATGACCAGCCGATCGGGATAAGGTAGGAAGATTGGAAGATATAGTTTCTCATCGTTGTATAGTTTTGATTTTAAGAAAGTTCTATTGTAGAAATACAGTAGGGCTTTTTTGATTCATCTGTAGTTCTAGATAGCAAAAAATCCAATTAAAACTAAATAATACGGTTGATAAAACCATACCTGTATGTTATGGTAGTAAAAAGCATTACCATTCTTTTATTATCTGAAAAATCTTTCATTCTCAAAGAACGTCAATGCTTGATTCCAGAAAATCAGAAAAAAGCAGGGCGGTTGTTTGAAAATGAGAGGAAGCAGCCCTCTGCAGAACGGAGGGTAAATGAAAAAAAGAGAAGAAATACCGGCAGATCCGATTCAGGGAACGCCGGCACAAAGAAACTACAAAGACACCGTATTCCGGATGTTGTACCGGGACAAGACAGAACTCCTGGAACTCTACAACGCAGTAAACGGCACACAGTACAAAAATCCGGAAGAGCTGGAAGCGGCGGGCCTGGAAAACGCTGTCTACATGTCGATGAAAAACGACGTATCTTGCGTGGTGGACCTGTGGCTGAACCTGTACGAGCACCAGTCCACGGTGAATCCGAGCATGCCGCTGCGCGACCTGTTCTACATAGCAAGACTGTACGAAAAAATAAGTCCTGGCGGACTTATTGGCAAGTTGCATACGCAACTTGGGATGTGCAGAAACCATGCACAAAAATTACGAAAAAATGATCCAGAAAGAAAAAAGGGACCTGTATTCAGGAAAAAGAATCCAGATCCCGTCGCCCCGAAATGTCGATATCGGTATTTAGAAAAGGGCGGCAAAGCCATTCCCTAAGCGGCGCAGTTATCAGCCGCCGCTTTCACATCGTTATTCCGTTTACAGCAGATTGAGCTTTTTCTTCAGAATAAATTTCGACAGGAAGAAAAATGCTACGGAGAAAACGACGCTTAATATAATGGAGAGAAAGAGTACACTCATCGTCGGAGTGCTGCTCTGCAGGCCCGTACTGAAAGTATTTATTTCAGCGGACAGGTTGTTGCGTATCTCGGTGAGCATAAATGGCAGAAGCACAACGATACTTACGATCTGCTGCACCGTATAGAGGGCGGTGTAAAATGCCAGGGATGCAATGATGCGGTGATCTCTTACCAGCTGTCCCAGTGAAATGGCGGTAAAGATCTGCAAGATCGACAACGCGCAGGAGAGCAGCAGGGAGATGATCTGGGTGATCATCAGACTGGTATCTTCTTCAAATATGGTAATTAAAAAGCTGGTCATATCTTTTATTTGGGTGCCTCCAGCCGCAAAGAGGAGGGCAACAGAGAAATAAGCCAGGATCATGGTGGCTACTGTCCACCCAAAAGAGACAATGAATTTGCTCAGCAGGATCTGATGCGTCTCAGCGGGAACTGTAAAGGTCAGATAAGCCTCCCTGGTGGCAGTTGTTTTATAAAAACGTATACTAAGGAAAATATACGGAGAAATAAATACAAAAATCAAGCCAAATACAAGGAGAATGATCCCAAATCCTGAAATAATGGCGAGGGGTGTCGTGTCCTCATAATGTAGTATCAGCTGGATAAAGAAACTGCCTGCCAGTGTAAGCAGCACCAGCCCGATATAAATGGGAATAAAGATCCGATAGGTGGATTTGAATTCGTGTTTCATTAATTTTCCTAACATTTGAATACCTCCCTGAACAGTGCATCCACTGATTTATTTTCTTTTTCCCGGATCTCATCCACACTCTGATGAAGGCGGATCTGCCCGTTTTGAAGGAAGACGGCCTCGTCCAGAATGTTTTCCACGTCTGCGATCAGGTGGGTGGAGATGATGACCGTGGAATTTTCACAATAGTTCCCTACGATAGTATTTAAAATATAGTCCCTGGTGGCGGGATCCACACCTCCGATGGGTTCATCCAGACAGTAGAGGCTGGCATTCCGGCTCATGGCGAGAACCAGCTGGACTTTTTCCAGTGTCCCCTTTGACATATGGGCCAGCTTCATGGTGGTGGCGATGTCAAGTTTTTTCAGCATATCTTCGGCTTTATCCTGCTGGAAGTCAGCAAAGAAATCCGAAAAGTATTCAAAAAGGTCATTTACTTTCATCCAGCGGGGAAAGTAGTTGGCGTCTGGCAGATAGGATACATGCTGCTTGGAAATGACGCCGGGTCCATACCCCCCGATGGTGATGGTTCCGCTGGTGGGAGCCAGAAGTCCGTTGAACAGTTTCAGCAGCGTGGTTTTGCCGCTGCCATTTGGCCCCAGCAGACCAACGATCTTTCCGCATTCCAGCGTGAGATTCACATCCTGGAGTGCTGTGTAACCGCCAAATTTTTTAGACAGCCCTTTGGTCTCTAATAGTATCATAATAATCCTCCATTCTTTCATTTTTTTCCGTGTGCAAAACCACGGAATACATTCATTCTGCGGAACAGCTGTCCCACCGTGAGGTGATGAAAGCCAGTTGTTCTTCGCTGTTAAAGCCAAGTCTTCCCAGCTCTTCTTTCAACTGGCATAGTTTGGCATTTGCCAGATCCTCCCTCATTGCCTGTATCATGGAAGTATTGCCTGTGATCTTTCTTCCATTTGTCCGCTCATTGATGAGCAGACCTTCCCGTTCCAGTTCAGCGAGAGCCCGCTGCATCGTGTTTGGATTTACATTTGCATTTAGCGCCAGTTCCCGGACAGAAGGGAATGGCTGGCCTGCTTCATATTCACCGGAGAGGATCAAAAGTTTGATATGCTCGATCAGCTGAATATAAAGAGGTCTGTCATTGGTCAGTTCCCATAGCATGGATTCACCTCCTAGACTTAAATGGATAGTCATAGCCTCTGCTACCCTTTTCTAAAGGGTAAGTTATGCTGTATCAATGTATTATTGTATTAATTGATTAACACAATAATACAACAGAAAGTTTTCTTTGTCAAGAGAATTCAGAAATGTTCTTATAATTCGACAAGAACTACCGTATTTTGCCTTTACTTTTTAAAGGGATAGTGCTAAAATGATAGCTAGTGATAATAAATTTTAATGATTTATTAAATTAAATAAGGAGGATTCTATAAAAATGGCTAGAGCGAAACAATCCATGGATGGAAATACAGCTGCTGCTCATGTCGCCTATGCGTACACAGAAGTTGCTGGTATTTATCCGATCACCCCTTCCAGCCCGATGGCAGACACTGTTGATATGTGGTCTGCAGCAGGCCAGAAGAACATTTTTGGAAACACAGTTAAAGTAGTAGAGATGCAGTCTGAGGCAGGTGCAGCAGGTACCGTACACGGTTCCCTGGCAGCCGGTGCCCTTACAACGACCTTTACTGCTTCACAGGGACTTCTTCTTATGATTCCTAATATGTATAAGATTGCTGCTGAGCAGCTCCCTTGTGTATTTGATGTATCCGCACGTACCGTATCGACACAGTCCCTGAATATCTTCGGTGACCACAGTGACGTATACGCATGTCGTCAGACAGGTTTTGCCATGCTTGCTGAGACAAATCCGCAGGAAGTTATGGATCTTAGCCCGGTAGCTCATCTTGCTGCCCTGGAGGGAAAAGTTCCTTTCATTAATTTCTTTGACGGATTCCGTACATCCCATGAGATCCAGAAGATCGAGAAATGGGACTATGAAGATCTGAAAGAAATGTGTCCGATGGATGCCGTTGAAGAATTCCGTGCCCATGCCCTGAATCCAGAGCACCCGGCTATGCGTGGCTCCCATGAAAATGGTGACGTATTCTTCCAGCACCGCGAGGCATGTAACACCGTTTATGATGCATTACCGGCTGTTGTTGAAAAATATATGGGTAAAGTCAATGAAAAACTTGGCACAGACTATGATCTTTTCAATTACTATGGTGCACCGGACGCTGACCGCGTGATCATTGCAATGGGTTCCATCTGCGACGTGGCAGAAGAGGTGATTGATTACCTGACAGCAAAAGGTGAGAAAGTCGGACTGATCAAAGTACGTCTGTATCGTCCATGGTCTTCTGAGCATATTCTCAAAGCAATTCCGAAGACAGCAAAGAAGATCGCTGTACTTGACCGTACCAAGGAGCCTGGTTCTCTTGGTGAGCCTCTTTTCATTGATGTGGCGACGACACTTCGCGAGGCAGGCATGAATGACGTCGTGCTGACTGGTGGACGTTATGGCCTTGGTTCCAAGGATACACCGCCTTCATCCATTTTCGCCATTTACAAAGAGCTGGAAAAGGATGCTCCAAAAGCCCGCTTTACCATCGGTATCGTGGATGATGTGACAAATCTGAGCCTGCCAGAAGTGAAGCCGGCGCCGATCACATCTGCTCCTGGTACCAAAGAGTGTAAGTTCTGGGGTCTTGGCGGAGACGGTACCGTTGGTGCGAATAAGAACTCCACAAAGATCATCGGTGACCACACAGATAAATATATTCAGGCATACTTCCAGTATGACTCCAAGAAGACCGGAGGTATTACGATCTCCCATCTTCGTTTCGGTGACAACCCGATCAAGAGCCCATACTATATCAATCAGGCAGACTTCGTTGCCTGCCACAACCCATCTTATGTTGTAAAAGGCTACAAGATGGTGCAGGATGTAAAACCGGGCGGAATCTTTATGATCAACTGCCAGTGGTCTGACGAAGAGCTGGATAAGCATATGCCTGCAGAGTCAAAGAAATACATCGCTGAAAACAACATTCAGCTTTATACCATCAATGCCATCGATAAGGCCATAGAGATCGGAATGGGCAAACGTACTAATACGATCCTTCAGTCTGCATTCTTCAAGCTGGCGGATATCATGCCGATTGACGAGGCAGTTGAGTACATGAAGGCAGCTGCTAAGAAATCCTACTCCAAGAAGGGTGATGCAGTGGTAGAGATGAACTACAAAGCCATCGATGCTGGTGTGGATGCCGTACATAAAGTAGAAGTTCCAGCTTCCTGGGCTAATCCGGCAGCAGATGCTCCGGCTAAAGAGCTGACAGGACGTCCAGAGGTAGTGAAGATGGTAAAAGAGCTTCTTGAGCCAATCTCCCTTATGGATGGTGACAGCCTTCCAGTATCTGCATTTAAGGACATCGCAGACGGACAGTTTGAACTCGGTGCTTCTGCTTATGAGAAACGCGGTACTGCTGTCATGGTTCCACAGTGGGATCCTTCTGTATGTGCCCAGTGTAACAGCTGTGCTTTTGTATGTTCCCACGCTACACTTCGTCCATTCATTCTGAATGCAGAAGAAGTAGCAGCCGCTCCTTCCCAGATCAAACTTGCTGATTCCAAGCATGCGACAGCAGAGGGAATGA
This sequence comes from uncultured Eubacterium sp., assembly GCA_910584645.1. Classification (GTDB taxonomy): domain Bacteria; phylum Bacillota; class Clostridia; order Lachnospirales; family Lachnospiraceae; genus Eubacterium_F. The sequence goes on along the minus strand of CAJUAU010000013.1, from coordinate 6,003 downwards.
AGTACACCATGAGCGTATCTCCTCTGGATTGTATGGGATGCGGTGAGTGTGTGACTGTATGTCCTGCTGCTGAGAAAGGCGCGCTCAAGATGGTTCCACAGGAATCACAGGCAGAGGAGCAGCCAGTATTTGATTATCTGGTAGAGAATGTTGGAAAGAAAGACATCAAACCGGTATTTACCGATGCTACACCGATCGGTTCCCAGTACAATCAGCCGCTTCTCGAGTTCTCCGGAAGCTGTGCAGGCTGTGCCGAGACCTCTTATGCAAGACTGATCACCCAGCTTTTCGGTGAGCAGATGTACATTTCTAATGCCACAGGATGTTCCTCCATCTGGGGTGGTCCTGCAGCTACATCACCATACACCGTAAACAAAGACTCCAAACAGGGTCCGGCATGGTCCAACTCTCTGTTTGAGGACAATGCAGAACACGGTCTTGGTATGTATCTTGGTCAGAAGGTTCTTCGTGACCAGACTATTGATAAAGTTAAAGAATTGGCAGCTTCCGACAAAGCTTCTGCTGAACTGAAGGCTGCTGTAGATAAATTCCTTGAGACAAAAGATGATACAAAGGCAAATGCACCGGCTGCAAAGGCTATGATCGCTGAGATCGAGAAAGCGGCTGCTGCAGGATGTGATCTTTCCAAAGAGATCCTTGACAAGAAACAGTATCTCGCTAAGAAGTCCGTATGGATCTTAGGTGGTGACGGATGGGCTTATGATATCGGTTTCGGTGGATTAGACCATGTACTTGCTTCCGGCGAGAACGTAAATGTTATGGTATTTGATACAGAGATGTACTCCAATACTGGCGGTCAGGCTTCTAAGGCTTCCAACATCGGTGAAGTTTGTCAGTTTGCTGCTGCTGGTAAAGAGATTGGCAAGAAGAGCCTTGCAGAGATCGCTATGAGTTATGGCTATGTATACGTTGCTCAGATCGCTCTCGGCGCAAATCCTGCCCAGGCAGTGAAAGCCATCGCAGAGGCAGAGGCTTACAACGGTCCATCCCTGATCATCGGATACGCTCCATGTGAGCTCCACGGTATCGCCAAAGGCGGTATGAACCACTGCCAGGATGAGATGAAGAAAGCAGTGAAAGCTGGTTACTGGAATCTCTTTAGTTTCAATCCGGCGCTCAAGGCGGAAGGAAAGAATCCATTTACCCTGACATCCAAAGAGGGTGACGGATCTTATCAGGATTTCCTCAACAACGAGGCGCGTTATACACGTCTTATTAAGCCGTTCCCAGAGAGAGCAGAGAGACTCTTTAAGGAATCTGAAGAGGCTGCAAAGGCACGCTATGAGCACTTGCAGAAGCTGGTAGAACTTTATAAATAATATTTTGGCGGCATTAGGCTGATTTGATGTTGCTGATATAAATAGGCACGTTGTGCCTGTCATACAGAAGAGTCCTTTTCAGATGGCAGCATTTGAAAAGGACTCTTTCTATCAGAATGCTAAAAAACAAATTAAAAAATATAATAATTTTCACTAAATTTGTCTACCATAACCTTTAAGAAAACGTGGGATACGCTGGCATATTTTTGTGCTAAAGTATCTACAACGGACAAGCAGACGGAGGAATGGATTATGAGACAGATTTATGAATTAAATACAAAATGGGCATTTTCTAAAGAAGCCCAGGCAGTTCCAGAGAAGAAGCCGAAAAACTGGTATGTGGTAAATCTTCCCCATACCTGGAATGCCATCGACGGACAGGACGGGGGTGCGGATTATTACCGGGGCATCTGCTATTATGCCAGACAGGTGAAAAAGAGTGAGCTGCCGGAAGCGGACCAGTATTTTCTTGAAATCAGGGGAGCCAATTCTTCGGCAGATGTGTATGTAAATGGAAAGAAACTGGCGCATCATGACGGAGGATATTCTACCTGGAGAGTGAATATGACGGATGTGATGCAGGATAAGAATCTGATCGTGGTGGCGGTAGATAACAGTGAGAATGAGTCCGTCTATCCTCAGAATGCCGATTTTACCTTTTATGGAGGGCTTTACCGGGGAGTGAACATCATTGCTGTCAGCCATTCCCACTTTGATCTGGAATATTATGGAGCTCCGGGGATTCAGGTGACGCCGGAGATCTGCGGACAGGATGCCAGAGTGAAGACGGAAGTTTATGTGACCAACGCAGAAGCAGGGCAGAGGCTTTGTTTTAGAATCCTGGATGCAGGGGGAGAGGCGGTTGCCCAGTGTAAAAAAGATGTCAGTGAAAATGTGGCAGAACTAGATATTCCCAAGGTGCATCTTTGGCAGGGAAGAAAAGACCCCTATCTGTATACTGCAGAGGTGGCTTTGATGGAGGGAGAAGAGGTGTTGGATCAGGTAAGTACCCGGTTTGGGTGCCGTAGCTTTGAAATCGATGCCGAGAGGGGTTTTATTTTGAATGGGGAAAGTTATCCACTGCGGGGCGTGTCGAGACATCAGGACCGCTTGGGGATTGGAAATGCCCTGCTTCCGGAACATCATAGAGAGGATATGGAACTGATCTGTGAAGTGGGGGCCAATACGATCCGCCTTGCCCATTATCAGCATGATTCCTATTTTTATGATCTGTGTGATGAAAAGGGAATGGTGGTCTGGGCAGAGATCCCATACATTTCCCATCATATGGAGAGGGGAAGAGAGAATACCATTTCCCAGATGAAAGAGCTGATCATGCAGAATTATAATCATCCGAGTATCGTTGTATGGGGGTTGTCCAATGAGATCACGATGTCAGGTAAATCCACAGAGGACCTGCTGGAAAATCACCGTCTGCTGAATGATCTCGCCCACAAGCTGGATCCCACAAGAAAGACGACGATCGCGGCGGTGACGATGTGTGATATCCATGATCCCTACATTCAGATCCCGGATGTGGTATCCTATAACCATTATTTTGGATGGTATGGTGGGAATACGTCCATGAATGGACCCTGGTTTGATGAATTCCACAAAGAGTTCCCGGAGATTCCCATCGGCTGCAGTGAATATGGCTGTGAGGGGCTGAACTGGCACAGTTCCGATCCGGAGCAGGGGGATTACACCGAGGAATATCAGGCGTACTATCATGAGGAGCTGATCAAACAGCTGTTTACCAGGCCCTATCTGTGGGCGACGCATGTGTGGAATATGTTTGATTTTGGTGCAGATGCGAGAAATGAAGGTGGAGAAAACGGCCAGAACCATAAAGGACTGGTGACCTTTGACCGAAAATACAAAAAAGATGCTTTTTATGCCTACAAGGCATGGCTGTCCCGGGATCCATTTGTGCATATCTGCGGGAAACGCTATGTGGACAGGGTGGAAGATGTCACAAAAATAACGGTGTATTCCAACCAGCCGGAGGTGGAACTGCTGGTCAATGGAAAAAGTCTTGGTAAGCAGAAAAGCCTGGAGCATTTTTTCTATTTTGAGGTGCCCAACAAAGGAGAATCTATATTAAAAGCGGTGGCAGGGCAGTGTCAGGATGAGAGCCGGATCTGCAAGGTAGAAGAGATGAATCCTGCTTACCGGCTGGTGGAGAAAGGCGCTGTGCTGAACTGGTTTGATATCACGGAGCGGGAAGGGTATTACTGCCTCAATGATAAGATTGAGGATGTGATTCATTCTGATGAAGGGATGAAATTCTTCCACAGAATATTGGAAGATGTTGGAATGTTCCGTGAGGCATCCTTTGCGGAACCGGAAAATATGGAAAAACTGATTCGCATGATGGGAGGCTTTACGGTGATCCGGATGTTGAATACACTGGGTTCCGTGGGCGATACGATGACCAAAGAACAGCTGCTGTCCCTGAATGAGCAGCTCAATCAGATTCCCAGGAAGAGCAGCTGATCCTGTGGTGCTGCCCGCGAGAATGTGAGAAACTCGCAATGCGTGTTTCTTATTGTTAAAAAATGATGGAGGTAGATGGAAGATATGGAAATGACATTGAGATGGTATGGATCCGATTTTGATACGGTTACATTAAAACAGATACGGCAGATCCCCGGCGTCACGGGGGTGATCACAACATTATATGATACGGCTCCCGGAGAGGTGTGGAGCAGGGAACGGATACGGGCATTGAAAGAAGAGGTGGAAGCAGCGGGACTTCATATCGCTGGCATCGAGAGTGTGAACATTCACGATGCCATTAAGACAGGAGCGCCCGACAGGGACAAGTATATTGATAATTACATTGAGACGTTAGAGAATCTTGGAAAAGAAGATCTTCACCTGGTCTGCTATAATTTTATGCCAGTGTTTGACTGGACGAGAACGGAGCTTGCCAGAGTGAGACCGGATGGATCCACGGTACTTGCCTATACCCAGGAGGCGGTGGATGCCCTGGATCCGGAGAAAATGTTTGAGTCCATCGCCGGGGACATGAACGGTACGGTGATGCCAGGATGGGAGCCGGAGCGGATGGCAAAGGTAAAAGAATTGTTTGAGATGTACCAGAATATTGATGATGATACATTGTTTGCAAATCTCAAGTATTTTCTGGAGAGGATCATGCCGGTCTGCGATCAGTATGACATCAATATGGCAATTCATCCGGACGATCCGGCATGGAGCGTTTTTGGTCTGCCCCGCATCATTATCAATAAAGAAAATATTCTCAGAATGATCAAGATGGTGGACAATCCCCATAACGGCGTAACTTTCTGCTCTGGTTCCTACGGAACCAATCTGGATAACGACCTGCCGGATATGATCCGCTCCCTCAAAGGAAGGGTTCATTTTGCCCATGTGCGCAACCTTAAATTTATCACCCCGACAAATTTTGAGGAAGCAGCACATCTTTCTTCCGACGGTACCTTTGATATGTATGAGATCATGAAGGCATTGTACGACATTGATTTCCAGGGACCGATCCGTCCGGACCACGGAAGGATGATCTGGGACGAGGTGGCGATGCCGGGGTATGGGCTGTACGACCGTGCCCTTGGCGCCGCCTATCTGAACGGGTTATGGGAAGCGATTGAGAAAAGCCAGCGCTGAATCGGAATGAATCACCCATTGCCCTCAGGGAGAAAAAATATGAGAATAAGCATCCTGCGTCCTGGAAGGCAGAGGATGCTTATTTCTTTGTGTAATACAGTTAGTTCCATTTAATCATAGTATTTATCTAAAGACGTTTTAGTGGATTGTAACCGCCAAATAATAATGCGGTCAGATATAAAATTACCCCAGCCCTTTGCGGGTTGGAGTAATACACTATAATTCACATGCGATTTTTGATAGATTGGAGTTTTTCACTCCAAGGTGCAAGCTCTGTGAGCTGATCATCGGTCATCTCCTTCGTTGGTCGGTGCTCCAGCAGAAATTTCAGATATCCGTAGACGTTCAGGTCATGCGCTTTTGCCATTTCAACCATTGTATAGACTACAGCACTGGCATTGGCTCCAGAGACAGAATCACTGAACAGCCAGTTCTTCCGGCCGACAGCAAACGGACGGACCGCATTCTCGCTGAGATTATTTGTAAAACTGCAGCGTCCATCCTCCAGATGGTCTCCGCTGTTTCCTGCCGGTTAAGGACATAATTGACTGCTTTATCCATGCGGGTATTCCCCACTGGCTTCTGCATATCAAGCCACGGCCAGAAAGCCTCCAGAACAGGTTTTTCCTTCTCGAGACGCAGCTGCTTACGCTTTTCATAATCACCGGGATATTTTTTGTTAATGGAATCCTCTATGGCAAACAGGCGGTTACAGTACTGGACTCCCTGTACGGCCGGCTGGCTGTAATCATACTGTTTCCCTTTGGGCACGGCGTCGATAAAGTACCGACGTATGTGCGCCCAGCAGGAACACCGCTTGATATCCGGCAGGCTGTTGTAGCCCTGATAACCATCCGTTTCCAGATACCCATGATAGCCTTCCAAAAACTCCTTTGCATGGCTGCCGCTCCTGGTTGGTGAATAGCCATATAAAATAATGGCAGGAAGGCCGTCTTCGCCGCTGCGGAACAGCCACATGAAGGATTGCGTCTGTGCCCGACGCTCTTCTTCCTTC
>CAJUAU010000012.1:8715-78151 GCA_910584645.1 uncultured Eubacterium sp. | reverse complement strand
AAGCTCGATTTCGGAAACTTCGTTTCCTTCTTCTCGCTTCGGCTGGGCGCCGTATACATCACACCAAAAAACTCCGCACACAAGCAAGCTTGTGCAGTACAGCCGATAAACGGGGCGGGAACATAGCAGTAAACTGCTGCGTTCCCGCCCCGTTTATCGGCTGTACCACTTAATGCGGAGTTTTTTACTTTTTGTGCATGGCTTGACAGTTACCGGAAAAATTCGTGGCAGCCGTAGGTCTTGATTTTTTTCAAGGCCCGGTCAAACCAGGCTACATTGGAAGGACTGGAAGCGCTGCGGCACATGAAATACAGTGCTCCTTCTGAGTAATCCTTTCCTTCCAATGCTTTTTTTACTGCTTTTTTTGTCTTCTGGGATACAGTTACCCTGTAGTATCTGCCATTTTGTATCGGCGAAAACTGCCGGTGGGCAAATACGACGGCTTTTATCGAATCAGGAAAGTGTTTGGATTTGACGCGGTTCATGATGACATTTGCCACCAGGATCCGTCCTTTCAGATCCTGATCTCCCGCCTCTGCCTCCACGATCCTCTCCAGGATACGGCGCTCTTCCCGCTTCTTTTCGCGGATGCGCTCTTTTCTCTGACGCTCCTTTTCCAGCCTGTACTCCCGTTCTTTTTCTTCTTCCTCATTTATACTTGAGTAATACTCGTTTCTTTTTATCCTCTCCTGCGCTTTTATGTTGGCATACTCGACACGTGCTGCCAGCTCCGTTGCCGCCGCCTCATTTTCTTCCATGATCATCTGTGGCTTGACCGTTACCGTGAAGGCCGCCGTCTCCTTAGCTTTAGGAGTATTACTCCAGGCACCGAGGATTTCTACCACAAACGTAATGTACAATATCATTACAAAAACTTTAATTCTTTTCATATACTCTACCTCACTTATTATAGAGTATATGCAATTTTGTTAAATTTATTACAATATTGTTACAATTATTTTTATTTTATGATACGGAGCCCAGGTTTCTCCTCTTCCCTTATTATATATTTTTTATTTTGAATTCTCTTTCTGCAGCCCGCTTCTGATCCTTCTTGGCGATGTCTTCCCGCTTGTCATAAAGTTTTTTGCCCTTTGCCAGAGCGATCTCCACCTTGATCAGGCTTCCTTTAAAATACACCTGCAGCGGTACTAGCGTATAGCCTTTCTGCGCCATCTTTCCGATGAGCTTGCGGATCTCACTGCGGTGAAGCAGAAGTTTTCTCGGTCTCAGAGGGTCTTTATTAAAAATGTTTCCCTTCTCATATGGACTGACGTGCATGCCATATACAAATACCTCGCCCTTTTCCACACGGATAAATGCCTCCTTAATACTGCAGTGACCCATCCGTATGGATTTTACCTCTGTGCCATGAAGCTCAATCCCTGCCTCATATTTATCCTCTATAAAATAATCATGCCATGCTTTTTTGTTGTTGGCGATCAATTTTACGGTATCCTTCCCCATTTTCCTATACCTCCTTCGGAATCACAAAATCTATTGTCCTCGTAAAGGTGTCGGCATGCGCTGCCTGCACCTTTATCTTCTGTCCCAGCCTGAGTTCTCTGCCACTGTATTTTCCTGTCACCCTGTAATTCTCACTGTCATATTCATAGTTATCATCTTCCAGATCTGCAAGGCGGATCATGCCCTCTACGGTATTGGGAAGTTCCACATAAACGCCCCAGGAGGTCACGCCGCTGATCACACCTTCAAAAATCTCTCCGATCCGGTCTTTCATATATTCTGTCTTTTTCAGCTTGTCCACTTCCCGCTCCGCCTCATCTGCCCGGCGTTCCAGATCACTGCTGGCCTTTGCCACGCCAGGGAGAATGTCCTCGTAGTGCTGGCGGCGCCGTGAACTCATGCCGCCACGAAAGGTTTCTTTTATGATACGGTGGATCTGCAGGTCCGGATATCTTCGTATGGGCGATGTAAAGTGGCAGTAATATTTGGTGGCAAGGCCAAAATGTCCGTCATTTTCGGTGGAATACCTGGCCCGCTTCATCGCCCTCAGGGTGATCCGGCTCAAAAATGTCTCTTCCTCTGTGCCCTCGATGCTCTCGATCAGCTTCTGGATCTCCCTCGGATGAACCTCTTCATTTCCTACCTTCAGCGTATAGGAAAAACTTCTTGCCAGCGCCGCCAGCTCCTTGATCTTCTCCAGATCCGGATACTCGTGGGTACGGTATACAAAAGGAATCTCCTGCCAGAAAAAATCCTCTGCCACTACTTTGTTTGCCGCCAGCATAAATTCCTCAATGATCCGGGTAGCTGTGTTCCGGTCATAGGGAACGATATCCAGAGGTTTCCCCTGCCTATCTACTACGATCTTGCACTCTGGAAAATCGAAATCAATAGATCCCTGCTTTTTACGGTTTTTACGCAGAATACCTGCCAGTTCTTTCATAGTCTCAAACATCGGCACCAGTTCCCGGAATTTTTCCCGCGCGCTCTCATCCTGCAGCGTAACAATGGCATTTACCTCTGTGTAACTCATCCTCCGGTCCACACAGATCACCGACTCCCCGATACGGGAATCCAGGATCTTCCCCTCTTTATTATAGGAAATGATACAGCTCAGAGCCAGCCTGTCCACACCTTCATTCAGGGAACAGATTCCATTTGACAGTTTATGGGGCAGCATGGGGATCACACGGTCTGTAAGGTACACACTGGTCCCACGCTTCAATGCTTCCTTGTCCAGCGCCGATCCCTCGGTGACATAATTCGTCACATCTGCAATATGCACCCCCAGGTCAAAACCTCCATCTTCTCTTTTGGTCAATGTAATAGCATCGTCGAGATCTTTGGCATCCTCTCCGTCGATAGTCACAGTCTGGCAGCCACGGAGATCCATCCTGCCGGCAATCTCTTCACTGGCCACCTCAGAAGGGACCTGTGCTGTCTGGCGCATCACATCCTCTGGAAAATCTTCCGGCAGTCCAAATCCTCTTATGATGGACAGGATGTCCACTCCGGGATCGTTGCTGTGCCCCAGGATTTCTATGATCTTTCCCTCTGGATTTTTTACACCATCCCCAAAATCCTCGATTTCCACGACGACCTTATGCCCGGTGACCGCATCCATCGTCTTCCCTTTGGGGATATAGACGTCACTGGTAAACTTTTCCCGGTCCACCACCACAAATCCAAACTGGTTATTCCTCGTAAATGTCCCCACCACTGTCACATTTTTCCGCTCGATCACCTTTATGATCTTTCCCTCACAGCGCCTTTTCCCATCCCCCTCCCGGAAAATCTGCACCATAACGATGTCCCCATCATAGGCATTGGAAACATAAGGTTCCGGTATAAAGATATCTCCTTCCCTTTCCTCCACCCGCACAAAGCCAAATCCCCGGCTGGTAGCCATAAAGACTCCTGTATTCACATTTTCCTCCGGCAGCCGGTATCTTCCCGTTTTATCCAATATTACCTTACCCTCAGCCACCAATTCGTCCAATATATCATGAAACTGCTTTCTCTCTTTTTTGGGCACACAGAAAAGCAGTGCCATTTCTTTACCTTTTAACGGTTTATAATCCTCTTCACATATGAAATGATATACCATTTGTTTTCTGTCCATTTTTTCCTCTCTTTCTCAGTTTCTGGCTGTCATCCAGCCAGAAGGAAACACTAAAGAAAACCTCTGAAGCTTTCCTTACAAAGACTCTTCAGAGGTTACTGTTTATCTGGCTCAATTTTGCGGTATGAAATCTACATGTTCGCACAGAGTACGAGGGAAAGGATGATAAACAAAGCGCCAAGTACGGTGGTGATCTTTACCATCTTACCTTCTGTGGAACGTCCCTTATTCTTGCTCCAGTAAGTATCTGCGGCACCAGAAACGGCACCCAGCCCTGAATTTTTTCCTTCCTGCATCAAAACAACAACCACAATTGCGATACAGACGATAATATATAATACCTGTACCATTGTTTTAACCATTATAGACATCTTTTAGTCCTCCTATTTTCTATTTTTCTGAAGAAATGGTGGTATTTTAATTCCTTCCTGCATATCCTGGCTCTCTGACTGTGCCACCGTCTTCAACGGAGTCACAGACCTTGTCACTACCGGCATATCTTCAACAGTAGTCTGCTGTGCCGGCTTAGGCGCTGAAGACTGTCCCGCAGTACTGCGCGGCTGATTCCCCATGCCGGATAAAAAGCTGGGCCTGCGCATCGCAGAAACCGTAGCGGATGTCTCACCAAGAAAACTGCTTCCTGTGCTAAAGGAACGTCCAAAATGTGACATGGCATCTTTTTCTTCCAGTCCTGTAGCGATCACCGTGATCGTAACCGTATCGGAATGTTCTTCATCCATCATAGCACCAAAGATTATATTGGCATCCTCGCCTGTCATCTCCTGGACATATGTAGCAGCTTCGTTCGCCTCAAGCAATCCAATATCACCTGAAACATTTATGATAACATGGGATGCACCGTCGATACTTGTCTCCAGCAGCGGACTGGTAATAGCCTGTTGAACCGCATCGAGACATTTCGTCTCGCCCTTTCCGCTTCCGACTCCGATGTGTGCGATACCCTTGTCCTGCATAACCGTCACAACGTCTGCAAAATCAAGATTGATCAGTGCAGGCATATTGATCAGATCGGTAATACCCTGTACACCCTGCTGCAACACCTGGTCTGCCATGCAGAATGCCTCAGCCATGGATGTCCTCTTGTCGCTGATCTCCAGTAATTTATCATTGGGAACTACAATCAGTGTATCCACATGCTGCTTTAACTTGTCAATGCCCCCCATCGCATTGGTCATTCTCTGCTTTCCTTCAAATTTAAATGGCTTAGTCACCACGCCAACTGTCAATATCCCCATATCCTTAGCGATCTGGGCAACCACCGGCGCCGCACCGGTTCCGGTTCCTCCTCCCATACCGCAGGTAACAAATACCATATCACAACCCTTTATGATCTCCGTAAGTTCCTCACGGCTCTCCTCAGCAGCTTTTTCTCCGACCTCCGGCTTCGCTCCTGCCCCAAGCCCTTTGGTCAGCTTCTCGCCAATCTGCATGCTCATGGGAGCCTTGCAGCTGCGTAAATGCTGCTTGTCCGTATTTACACAGACAAAGTCCACACCTTTGATCCCCTCGTCTATCATCCGGTTTACAGCATTATTTCCAGCGCCTCCAACTCCGATCACAAGAATTTTGGCGGTGGATTCTGCTTCATTATTCATAATCTCTAGCACTACAGTTCCTCCTTCTATCCAAAAAGAAAATCTAAACGATGAGAAAAATCATATAGAATATACGCGCATTAAAGCATATATTATATATAATATAGTTTTTTCTAAAAATAATCAAGTGTAAAATTCAAGTTTTGCAAGTTTTTTATTTCATCCGCCCTTATTTTTTCTTAAGTATGATATCCCCCTTTAAATGGTAATTTGTCATATCGATCTCTCCTGAAAGCTGCTCTTCCTGTGCTTTCGCCAGAACACTGGAAAGAGCCGAGATCTGCTCATCATAACTGTCCTTCCTGCCCAGTTTCACCTGGATCCCGCCAGCATACAGATAGGCGGCATTATTGTCATCAAAAACGACCTTTGACCAGTCCACCCCGTAATGCTGGAAGAGATTGGCAAGGTTCATGATCTGGTCCAACAGCTCCTCATCCTCCATCTTTACTTCCTCATAGATGGTAAAGGTCGTCATGGTCTTCGTCTCAAATAATGGTATATCCGGCAGTTCCTCACTGGTGCTCCGCAGCACCATGCCGTCTTTGTCAAAGTAGATATACTGATTCATATATACGATCCCTGCAATGATCTTTTTCTCATACAATTTAATATGAATCTGATGGATTCCCGGATAGGTGATCTCGTATTCCCTGACATATGGAAGCCTCGCAGAAAAACCCAGATGATTTTTAATCCAGGAACCAATTATATTTTTATCCAGAAAGCTTCCGCAGACTTCCGAAGCTACTTCTTTTTCCGAAAAAAAAGTATTGCCCTCCACCGTTACCGTTGTTACCTGGAACAATAAAATGACAAGTAAAAGAATACCGGCCACCGTCACGGGAACCACAATCCTCCATGGTACATTTTTCATCTCTTCCTCCATTCGCGCACACCTTTTTGCACCTCAAACAAGTTTGGGCAAACACGCACAAACTTGATAGGTTGAAAGATTTCTTTCAACCTTATCCAACTCCTTATATCAACATGCCAGTGCGCCTTTACAGTGGTCTGCCATCGAGCTAGACCACATATCTGGCGCACAGGCCGAGACTCTGCATATTTTCTACCGGAATCTCATATCCCCGAAGTATATAATGGCTTTGATCTACCAGCGTCTTTCCCTCTGCCATCACACCGGCAAGCAATAGTGCCGCCCCGCTGCGAAGGTCCGTGGCCTGAACCATCTCGCCATGAAGCCTTGTCACCCCTCTGACACAGGCGCGCTGCCCCGCCACCTCGATATCTGCTCCCATCTTTCTCAGCTGCCCTGCTACGAGAAACCGGTTCTCAAATACGCTTTCTTCGATCAGGCTCTCCCCATAGGAACGGGACAAAAGAGCCAGAAACAAAGACTGGGCATCTGTGGGAAAACCAGGATAAGGCTCTGTGCGGATATAGGGAACCGGCCGGATCCCGCCTTCGCCGGAGATTTTTATCCTGTCTCCTATGGTCTCCATATGACAGCCAGTCATGGCAAGGTATCTCTTCTCTGTCTCAAAAGTATCACCATAGACCCTGAGGCTGGCGCTTCCGCCGCTTCCAGCTGCCATTGCTGCATAGGTTAGAAAAGCGATGCGGTCTGTTTTCAGCCGGTATGCCACACCCTGCAGTTCCCTGACGCCCTGGATGGTAATGCACTCTTCACCGTCACCAGATATCCGGGCACCCATCTGCCTGAGAAACTCACATAGTTCCCTGATCTCTGGTTCTTTTGCCGCATTCTCAAGGATCGTGGTCCCTTTCCGAAGCACAGCATATAAGATCACATTTTCTGTCGCTCCCACACTGGGATAGGGGAGCTTAACCCGCTCCGCCCCTCTGTGCCTGATCTCGCAGCAGATGACATCCTCCTGCTGGCTGGTCTCTGCTCCCATGGCAGAAAATGCCGCCAGATGATAGTCCACCGGTCTTGCACCGATGGAACATCCCCCCGGCAGGCGGATTCCTGCTGTCTGCATCCTGCCCAGCATACTGCCAAGAAATAGAATGGAAGCTCTGATATCCCCTACTTCTTTCTGGGTAATCTCACTTTTGTCCACCGAAGCGGTGTCTATGATCAGCTTATCTTCTTCCCAGCTGACCCTTGCACCGATATCTTTTAGTACAGCTGTCATGGAATAGACGTCCTGTATCCTGGGACAATTTTCAATCACCGTTGTCTGTCTGCACAGTACTGTGGCTGCGATCATAGGAAGAACTGCATTTTTGGCGCCCTGCACCGTCAATTCCCCGGCAGCCTTTCTGCCACCCTCTACTTCTATTAACACCAGAATCCCCCATCCACATATTTATGATAGTATTATAAATATGCGTTTAGAAGATGTTGGTATCATGTCTTAGTCCGTTTTTTTCGCTGTCCACATATTTATGATAGTATTATAAATATGCGTTTAGAAGATGTTGGTATCATGTCTTAGTCCGTTTTTTTCGCTGTCCACATATTTATGATAATATTATAAATATGCGGTTAGAAGGTTATGGTATCATGTCTTAGTCCGTTTTTTCGAGATTCCGAGGACCAGCCCCATCTCTGCCAGAAGGATCGACACACTGGTGCCCCCATAGCTGATAAAGGGCATCGGGATACCCGTAGAGGGCATGGAATTGGTCACCACCGCAATGTTCATCATCACCTGGGTAGCAATATGTATCATAACACCAGTACAGATCAGCCCGCTGAACAGATCCGGCGCTGTCACCGCCGTGTTGTAGATTCTCCAGAGAAGAAGAATAAACATCAGTATAACAATTCCTGCTCCCACCATCCCCAGCTCTTCACAAATAATAGAAAAGATCATATCATTGTGAGGTTCGGGAATAAATCCCAGCTTCTGCATACTCTCTCCCAGCCCTGTACCAAATACGCCTCCAGAGGCTATGGCATACAGTCCCTGCAGGATCTGGAATCCCTTTTCATGGTGCTCCACATCCAGCCAGATCTGAAACCGCTCCATTCGGAAACCTTCTCCGAACAAAATGATCAGGGCAAAAAATGCAGCCCCTGCCAGAATGATCCCGATATAAATCCACTTCTTTTTTGCTGCCACAAAGCACATACCGAATGCGACGATAAAGACGACAATGGCTGTACTCAGATTTTCCATGGCTACCAGCCCCAGAAGCAGCCCCACCGGCACAAACACCCGCACGATGCCCCTCAGGCTGCTCATCTCCTTCGGACGCATCTGGATGAAATAGGCAGCGATCAGGATCACAGCAATTTTCGTGATCTCCGAGGGCTGAAGGGATAAGGGGCCGATGATCAGCCATCTTCTGGCGCCATTTTTCTCAGCTCCCATCAGGGAAGCGAGAACCTGCAGTGTTGCCGCCACAAAATAGATCAGTGTAACCAGGCGGATCCGCAGTCCCGGTATCTTCTTAATATAGGCATGGTAGTTGATATTTACCACCACCAGCATCGCCGTGATCCCAGCGATGACTCCAAATAGCTGTTTCTTTAAAAAGTAAGCAGCATCATTGTATTTCACCTGTGAAGTATATGAACTTGAACTGTAGATCATCAGCAGCCCAAACCCTACCAGACAGAGGGTAATGAGCAGGAGACTGTAATCAAAGGTAGTTTCCCGCTGATAATTGGCCCGGTCCTGCCCGCTTTTTCTCATTCCGATCTCACTCCAAACCATTCACTAATTCTTTAAACATATTCCCCCGCTGCTCGTAGGAAGCAAACATATCCCAGCTGGCACATGCCGGTGACAACAGCACCGCATCCCCTGCCGCAGCCAGCTCACTGGCCGTACTCACCGCTTCCTCCAGTGTATCCACAAACTGATAATCCGTGAATCCACAGTCTTTTGCATTCTGGGCGATACGGTCCCTGGTGGCACCCAGGAGCAAAAGACGCTTAACCTTCCCATCAAAGCTCCGGATCCACTCTGAAAAATCACCGCCCTTATCGTATCCGCCGCCGATCAGAACTGTCGGCCGGTCCATGGACTGGATCCCCTTGATCGCCGCATCGGGATTGGTTCCCTTGGAATCGTTGTAATAATCCACTCCATTCACAGACTTTACAAACTCTACCCGGTGTTCCACCGGCTTAAAATTCCGAACCACCTCTGCCGCCAGCTCTTCTGGGACTCCCATCTCAAAAACCATCATCAGTGCCGCCATGATATTTTCAGCGTTGTGGTCTCCCGGAAGACGGGTTTCCTTCTGATTCAGGATCACCCTTCCATCCTCCGCCATCACCAGGTTTCCGCTCTCATCCTTGTACATACCCTGACTGAGTTTCCTTCTGCTGCTGAAAAATGAAGTCCGGCATTTCATATGACGGGCCCTCTCCCGGAGCACTTCATCTTCGTAGTTCAAGACACAGAGCTGGTCTTCCCCCTGATTTTTGGTTATGCTGATCTTGGCGTCAATATAGTTCTCCATGGTCCCATGCCGGTTCAGATGATCCGGTGTGATATTCAGCACCGCACTTACCTTCGGTGCAAAAGTATCGATAGTCTCCAGCTGGAAACTACTGATCTCTGCCACCGTCACAGAATCCTTTTCACTCTTTAACACCTCTTTTGTATAGGGATTTCCAATGTTTCCTACCACAAAGGTTTTCTCGTTATATGCCCTCATGATCTCACCAGTCAGAGTGGTGGTTGTCGTTTTTCCATTGGTTCCCGTGATCCCTATTACCTGCCCTCTCTCCATCAGCCATGCCAGTTCGATCTCACCGATCACCGGCACTTTGCTGCGCTTCAGATGTCTGGCAGCCGGAATATCCAGTGGAACGCCGGGGCTGAACACCGCGCAGTCAAAGCTGGCAGATATATCTTCTGGAAAATCTCCCAGATATACCGGCACATCCACCGGCTCTGTCTTCATTTCTTTATTACCGTCATAGAGGCTCACCAGCGCCCCCATTTTCTTCAATAGTTCATATGCTGCCATTCCGCTTTTTCCGAGACCGACAACCAGAACTTTTTTATCCTTTAGATTCATATTGGATTCCTCACTTTTCAAACATCGTCTTTTCCCGGTGGGACCCCGGAGCTACATCGCCATAAGTCCCAGCAGACATAAGATCGCTGTGACAATACTGAAAGCTGCCACCACCTGGGTCTCCGAGAAACCACTCAGTTCAAAATGGTGGTGGATCGGAGCCATCTTAAAGATCCGCTTACCATGGGTCAACTTAAAGTAACCTACCTGGAGCATCACCGAGATCACCTCGACCAGATAGATCAAACCAACGATCACGATAAAAAGCGGCATGCGCAGCATAAGTGCGATAGAAGCCACAAAGCCACCCAGCGCCAGCGATCCTGTGTCGCCCATAAAAACCCTTGCCGGGTACGTATTGAACAGCAGAAATCCCAAAAGGCTTCCTACCACTGCTCCCGTGATCGGAGCCATGGCTGCATTGACCGCCAGCGCCGCCACCGTAAAGAATGTCGCTACGATGGCAGTGACTCCTGAAGCCAGCCCATCCAGGCCATCGGTAAAGTTCACACCATTGACAGTTCCCAGTACAACGATAAATACAAAGATGATAAAAAGCCAGTCTGGCATAGTAAAGGCCATTCCCCCGGTAAAGGGGATCACAATGGAGGCCTCAATCTTCGCCACATTGAAATAGTAATATACGAAAATGGCGGTGACGATAAACTGGCCAAACATTTTCTGCAGGGGCTTCAATCCCAGAGACCGCTTCATCACAACTTTGATATAATCATCCAGAAAACCAATGATCCCAAATCCCAGCGTCATAAACAGAACCGGTATGATATCGGGATATCTTCTTATGTAGATCAGAGATGTAAGAAGGATGGACACCAGAATAACGAGACCACCCATGGTAGGCGTCCCTGCCTTTTTTAGATGGGATTCCGGACCGTCGTCCCTCACATACTGCCCGAACTTTAGCTTTCGCAGAAAGGGAATGATGATCGGGCACAGGACCACACTGATTCCAAAAGAAATAACAACCGGCATCAAAATACTTAAATTATAATTCACCTTTTACACCTCATTTTATCGAAATTTAGTTTACAGATCATGCAATAGTAATTGTACTCCATTACTGCCAGCATCGCAAGGGTTATTCTTCGAGAAGATACGGAAGAATGTTGGTATAGATCGAAGAGATTGCCGGTGCTGCAATGGTTCCTCCATAATACAGTCCCTGGGGTTCATCGATGCGGACCAGCGCGATCACCTGCGGATTCTCCACCGGGGAAAATCCCATACAGGATGCGATATATTTTCCGTTTCCCCTGGGAAGTTTCTGGCTGGTTCCCGTCTTGGCCCCTACCATATACCCCTCCACCGCGGCATTTTTCCCTCCGCCTTCTGACACCACATGACCCAGCGCCTCGCAGATTTCTTTGGATTTCTCCTCGGTGATCACCTCTTCGCCGCTGCTATAGGCAAATTTTTTCATTACTGTCCCGTCGCTGTTCGTGGCACTTACACCAAAATGCGGCGTAATGCTCTTTCCCCCGTTGATGATCTGGGAGATGGAAGTCAGCATCCGGATCGGAGACAGCTGAAAAGACTGTCCGAAGGACATCGTGGCAAGTTCCACCGCCCCCACATTTTCCTTCTTATGCATAATAGTTCCTGCTTCCCCCGGCACGTCGATGCCGGTCTTTTTCAGGATCCCTAACCGATTTATTTCCTCAAACATTCCACTCACACCAACCCTGGCTCCCACTTCCATGAAAACCGGGTTACAGGAATTCATGATCCCCTGCAAAAAGGTTTCTGAACCATGCCCTGTAGTCTTATGGCATCGTATCCTGCGGTCTTCCACTATTTTATACCCCGGACAGGAAAAGGTGTCTGTCATCTTCACAACTCCCTTATCCAGAGCCGCCGCGGTGGTAATGACTTTAAAGGTAGATCCCGGCTCATAGGTGTCACTGACCGCCAGATTTCTCCACTGGTTATTCAGCTTATCCATCTTTTCTTTCTGTGACAGTCCCTCTGATCCTCCTGTCAGTTCATAGGGGTGGTTGAGATCAAATTCCGGCGCGTTGACCATGGCATATATTTCCCCGTTCTGCGGGTTCATGATAATGATCTCCACCGTTTTCGCCTGCTTCTGCTCCAGCAGGGTATATGCCACCTGGTTTGCATATTTCATTACATTCAGATCCAGACTTGTGGTCAGCGTCCAGCCCGCCACGGGCTCGATCCGGTCCTCTGCACCATTTTTGATCTCCGTTCCCCCTGCCGTGGTCATCGTCAGGATGGAGCCGTCGATGCCTTTTAGAAACTTTTCGTAGGAGACTTCCAGACCTATGATCCCCTGGTTATCTCCACCAGTAAATCCTAAAACCTTTGAGGCAAGGGAGCCATATTCGTAGTATCTTTTATAATCCTCATCCACCGTGACTCCCGCCAGACGGTAGCCCCGGATCCTGTCCGAAACTTCTTTTTCTACATTAGATTTTATCTTTTCACGGGAGGAAACTTTTTCCACTTTTTTCCGGATCGTTTCCTCGTCGATCCCCAGTTCTTTAGATAATATGGATATCACCCGCTCCGGCTCTTTGACCTGGCTGTGTATGACAGAGATCGTAGACACAGAAACATTGCCCGCCAGAAGATTACCGTTGCGGTCGAGAATCTTTCCCCGCTCGGCTTTGATCGCCCGCTCTCTCTCGTGAAGCTCCTTTGCCAGCACCCCGTAATAGTCTGCCCGATAAATCATCAGATATCCAAGCCTTGCCATCATACAGGTGAGGATCAGTGCAAACACAAAGAGCGTCAAAAACAGATTCTGTCTTTGATATGTCTTATGTCTGACCAGCATACTGCCTCCTCAGAAACATATATCTTTATTAATGTATTATAAAGGGAATAAAGATATACCTATTCTTCCTCAGTCGGCGTACCTTCTGCTGGTATTCCATCTTCTGGCTCCGGATCATTCTCTGCCGGCTGCCCGTCTTCCTGCGCCGGTTCATTCTCTGCCGGCTGCCCCTCCTCTGCTGATGGGGCCGGAGTCTCCTTCGCCTCGGAATAGATCCCTAAAAACGGAAGGATTTTTTTCATGATCTTCGACGCATATTCTGTGGCATAAGTACTGTGGGCCTGATCCTCTACATTCGGTTCATCAATAATTACATATACCACCGCCTGGGGATCTTCTGCCGGAACGCAGCCAATAAAAGAAACCAGATATTTTTTGTCTGTCACCGGTCTCTTCTCCGCCGTCCCGGTCTTTCCTCCGATGGAGTACCCTTTGACCTGCGCCGGCTTTGCCGTTCCCTCTTCCACCGTAGCTTTCATATACTTGCGGATCAGACGGCTGGTAGCCTCCGACACTGTCCTCTTCACTACAACTGGCTCTGTACTCTCCACTACTGCACCATTTTCATTCTGAATCTCTTTAACAATATGGGGCTGGTAATAATTTCCTCCGTTCAGAAGGGAAGAAAATCCCGCTGCCATCTGCACCATAGTCACCGTCTGTGTCTGTCCAAAGCTGCTGGTGGCGAGTTCCACCGGATTCAGTTCCTCTTCTGTATGAATTAAACCAGCACTCTCTCCCGGCAGGTCAATGCCTGTCCTCTGGCCAAATCCAAAAATCTTATTGTATTTGCTAAAGTTCGTTCTCCCAAGATCTTCCCCGATCTTCATAAGCGCACTGTTACAGGATTCCATCAGGCTCTGCTGTAATGATACGGCTCCGTGTCCGCTGCGGACCGCGCAGTGAATCTCTGTCCCCGCCACATTTCTCACCCCGCTGCAGCCAAAGGAGTCAGAATCTTTCACCGTCCCCTCATCCAGTGCCGCCGCTACCGTAAAAGGTTTAAAGGTGGATCCCGGCTCATAATCATGGGCAATACAGAAATTTGACCACATCGTCATCAGATTTTTAGTAGTAGTCTCTTCGTCCATTCCCGCAATTTCTTCCTGTGTGTACATCAGTGAGAGATCTCTTGGCTCATTCAGATTGTAACTATTCTGGGAAGCCATGGCAAGTATCTCTCCATTTTTCGGGTTCATTACCAGAACACCTATGTTTTTTGCCCCCACATCCTTGTTATACTTTTTAATCTGCTGTTCTACGATCCTCTGAACATTGGCATCCAGCGTCAGCACCACAGAATTTCCATTCATGGCCTTTTTCACCGTTCTCTGAAAATCCATATTGGCATCAAAGTAGCCGTACTCCCTGCCATTCTTTCCATTAAGTTGATCGTTATAACTCCCCTCCACACCGTAGGTCCCCTGATTCTCTGAGGAGGTAAATCCTACGACATTGGCGCCTATCGTATCCATCGGATATTCTCTGGTAAAGACTTCCTCAAACCATACACCCTGTATCTTTTTCTTATCCTTTTCCTTTTTCTTTTTATTATTTTCCTCTATCTCATCCTGAAATCCAGAGATCTGCTTCCTGGTAAGTTCTTTCAGTCCCTCCACATGCTGATACATGGATTCCGGATGCTCCGCAAGGATCTGTTCTATGACACCGGTATCAAAAGAAAAATACCGGGCGATCATCTCCAGGGTATCTGCCTTTACTTCCGGATCCGCCAATATCGTCCTGGGTTCCAGGATCAGGTTGAATTTGCGGACGCTCTGGGCAAGGATCGTGCCATTGCGGTCCTTGATCGCCCCCCTCCTGTAATTCAACACTTTATTGGTATAGGACTGCTGGGAAAACACCTGCTTTTTGTAGGCGTCACCATTGTCTCTGTTTAGTGTATATATCCTTACACCAAGTGCTATAAACAGAAGGAAAACAAACACCAAAAAGAGAAAGAGGGTCTGTTTCATCCCTCTTGTAAATCTTTTTGGTCTCCTTCTTATCCTGTGGGCTCTTCTGCGGATCACCATTCCAATTCACCTTTTCCTACTTATTATGCAGTCTTACCTGAGTACTTTTTTTGCTTTCATAAGTAAAGATCTGGCCGCTCTTAGCACTTTTCATCCCTAACTCCTTCGTTGCTTTTTTGTAGATAGCTCCCAGATCCAGCTCTTCTTCCAGCTCCTGAAGTGCATTGGAATTTTCTTTTTCCATCTCTACCACTTCGCTCTCAAGTCCTACTACCCCTTTGCTGAGGTAGGTATTCTGGAACTGCAGTTTTAAATAATAATAGCACACTGAGAACGCTATGGCAAATGTTATTACAATAAGCGCGACAGAAACCCGGTCAATCCGTCTTCTCTTTACCGGCTGCGGTCTTCTCTGGGGCCGCCTGCCCGGCTCTCTTTCGATCCGCCTCGCCGGCTCCGCGCTTAATTTCCGCGCCGTATTTCCATATATGTAAGTTGTCTTTCCTGCCATCCGATAAATCCCCCTAGTCTCTCCGTTCAAAAATGCGAAGTTTCGCACTTTTCGAGCGTTTATTTCCTGCCAGTTCTTCCATCCCCGGAAGGATCGGCTTTCTGGTAATCACTTTCCCTTTTGTTTTATTTCCACAGACACACACCGGAAAATCTGGCGGACAGGTGCAGGGATGTTCCATCCTGCGGAAAAAATTCTTTACCATCCGGTCTTCCAGAGAATGGAAGGTGATGATACACAGTCTTCCCCTGTCTGCCAGAAGTGACACCATATCCTCCAGAGCTTCCTGGAGAACCTCCAGCTCATGGTTGACCTCAATGCGGATCGCCTGAAAACTTCGTTTTGCCGGGTGTCCCTTACTGTTTTTCGCCTTTGCCGGCATGGAAGCCCGAATGATATCCACCAGTTCTCCCGTGGTACCGATCGCTCTTTCCTGCCGTCTCTGTACAATATGCTTCGCGATGCTTCTGGCAAAGCGTTCTTCCCCATAATCCTTAAGTATCTGGTATAATTTCTCTTCCGGATAAGAATTCACCACATCTGCTGCAGTCAGCATCTGTGTACGGTCCATCCGCATATCCAGAGCCGCATCTGCCATGTAAGAAAATCCTCTCTCCTCCGTATCCAGCTGATAGGATGACACACCCAGATCCAGAAGAATGCCGTTTACCTTTTCAATTTTTTGATCAGCGAGTACCTGTTTCATATGAACATAGTTGCTTTTTATGATTGTAACTTTGTCTCCAAATTCACTGAGCCGCTCCGTCGATGCCATAATGGCATCCTCGTCCTGATCGATACCGATAAACTTTCCTCTTTCGGAAAGACGGCTGCAGACCTCATAGCCATGGCCGGCTCCGCCGAGGGTACCATCTACATAGATTCCCTGCGGATCGATATTCAGACCTTCAATACATTCCTTTAACAGCACTGATATATGATTAAATTCCATCGTTTCCTCCATTAAACTGGCCATTGAGCTGCCGGTTCCACCTGATCTGCGGCCACCAGTCACCAGGATCAGTACGAAAGTCCAAGTTCAGACATATGTTCTGCGATCTCATCTACATTGTCAAAGTCATCATTTTCATCCCAGTGTTCCTTACTCCATATCTCGATCTTACTCATCACTCCCACAAAGACAATATCCCTTTCCAATCCCGCCTTTTCTCTCAAACTGACGGGGATCAGGACACGTCCCTGCTTGTCCACATCGCAGGGTGCAGCTCCTGCCATGAAATATCTCTGTAATTTACGGGCTTCCTTGCTGCCCGGAAGCTCTTTCAGTTCCTTGACGAAGTCCTGCCACTCGCTCTCCGGATACACAAACAGGCATCCGTCCAGTCCCAGTGTCACTACAAAAGAATCCCCCAGCTGTTCCCTGAACTTTGCCGGGATGATCACTCTTCCTTTTGTATCAATGCTGTGTTCATAAGTACCCATGAACATAGGACTTCACCAACTTCCCTCCGCGGAAATACCTGTGCCACCAAGCCACCACTTCGTACCACTTCACTCCACTTCGCTCCACTTTTAATTAGATTTTACTCCACTTTAGGGAATTAGGCAAGCATTTTTTTGACACATATTTGATGTAAATCCCCGGTTTTCAGTAGCTTTCATATGGTTTCACCACCACATCTTGTTCCCATATAAACAAAACACCACATCTGGTACAAGATATGGTGTCTGTAAAAAATTGTATTTTTTTGTCGGTCAGCTTTAAAATTATTTCGTACCAGTCTTTTCCTTTCTAAAACGTCCAGGAGAGATCCCGGTCTTTTTTTTAAAGCTGCGTATAAAATTGGAATAATCGCTGAAACCGGAACACAGGCAGGCTTCGGACACACTGCTGCCCGACGTCAGTAACCTCTTAGCACATTCGACTCTCTGATCCAGAATATATTCCCGGAGCGATAGCCCCGTATGTGCTTTAAACTGCACACTGATATATTTGCTGCTGTAGTTTAGAGAATGACTGAGCTTTGTAAGAGAAATATCCTCCGTCAAATGTTCTTCCACATACTTCATTGTACTTGATACAAGCTCAGGCATAACATTATCGTACCTTCTTCTTTTCGGATCGCCAAAAAGCCGGTTCGTAAACAAGATCAGCTCTGTAAGAAGATAAACTGCCCTAAGATCGCAGCCATATTCTGAAGAATGGGAAATCTTCAAATACTCATCCGTCAGCGCTATAAACTGCTCCATATTATATGCAGATAAACGGATAATGCGGTTCTCTCCACAGGGATGAAAACGTGCAAGAAGATCCGTAGAGGCAGAGGAAAGTATCCGCAGTGCCTCTTCTGTAATGTTAATGAAAATACGTTCATAAGGATCCGTGTCTGTCACAATGCACCGGTGTAATTGCCCCGGAAGGATCACCATGCAGTCTCCCGAAGACAGCTGATAGCAGCTCTGTTCCACATACATCTTCGTATTCCCTCTGATAAAAAGATAAATCTCATAGGCATCGTGTCTGTGATAGGATGGATTGGGACCCGTAAACAAGTCTGTAGTGACATTGTGATAGCACAAAATATTCCTTACCGCATCACTTTGTATGATATCTCCCAGTGAAACCTCCATAAATCCCCTCCAAAAAGTATACGTTCGCGCAATATTTATTACCTTCTATGCAATGATTATATCATAATAATATGATACGATACAAGCATAGAAATGCAGCAACGCAGTAAAATATGCAAAGAAAGGAGCGTAAGATGAAAAGGAAAATATTAGCACTTATCCTTATTCTTACAATGACAGTGACTATGGAACATCTGCACGTAAACATTTCAAGAGCGGCTGAGGAAGATCAGCTCGGAACTTCCAGTGGTTTTCTCCTCGCCGATGAATGGACTTCCGCCACCGTATACGTAGACGCAGACCAGGAGGAAGTCAGCCGCGACGGCGGCAATGAATACTGCGGCCTCAAGATCATTGCCGACACATTTGCAGAAGATGTGGGACGGGTAACAGGGACGCCGGCAGATGTCGCCACGAACACAGGCCAGCTGTCCGGCAATGTCATCATTGCCGGCACGATTGGACATAACGAGATCCTGGACCGGCTTATATCGAATGGAAATATCGATGTCTCCGGACTGTACAAAAACGGTGAACTGAAATGGGACTGTTACCAGATGCAGTTTGTAAGTGGAGACGTACTTTCCTCCTGTGGTTACTCCGGGATCAGCCAGGCTCTTGTCATCGCCGGTTCCAACAAACGCGGAGCCATGTACGGTTTATTCCACATCTCCGAACGGATCGGCGTATCTGCCTGGGTCTATATGGCGGATGCCGTGCCGGTACAGCACTCTGCCGTATACCTGGATGCCGGCCTGCTGGAATTTAACCAGCCCCAGTCCTATTTATCAAAGGAACCTTCTGTGAAATACCGGGGATTCTTTATCAACGACGAATCACCCTCTTTTACTGGCTGGGCAAACCAGGCATTCAAGGGTCTGAACGAAGACTGTTACCAGCACATCTTTGAGCTGATCATCCGGATGAAGGCCAACTACCTGTGGCCCGCCATGTGGGGAAACAGCTTCTCCGACGAAGGAAAGTCCAAATCCTTCCGGCTGGCCAATGCGGTACTTGCCGACGCCTACGGGGTATGTATGGGTACTTCCCACCACGAAGCATGCCACCGGGCAGGCGTCGAATGGCAGAGAAAATATACTTCCTATGGAACGAGCAATGCCTGGGATTATACAAAAAATGCCGATGCCATCTACCAGTTCTGGAAAGGCGGCATAGAACGCAACGGTTCCTTTGAAAATACGATCACCATGGGCATGCGGGGCGAAGCAGACAGTGCGCTGCAAGGCGGTGTTCAGCATAATATCGATCTTCTCAAGACAATCATATCCGACCAGACAGAGATCATCGACAATTACATAAAGGACCACCCGGACTCCAAAACGGCTGCTGCCCCTAAGATCTATATTCCCTACAGTGAAAACGAAGAGTATTTTTACGGTCCCGACGACGGAAGCATCGACGGCTTAAATAAATGGGACGGTCTTGAGGATGTCACCATTATGCTGACGGACGACAACTATGGCAATCTCCGCTCGGTCCCGGAAGAAAGCGTGCGTGACAGAAAAGCTGGCTGGGGACTGTATTATCATCTGGACGGACATGTAGGAACCGGCGCCTATGAGTGGGTCAGCTCCACACAGCTTGAACATATATGGGATCAGCTGACCATGGCATACGACTACAACATCCGCGACATCTGGGTTGTCAATGTCGGCGACATCAAACCGGTGGAAATGGAACTGAATTATGCCATGGCTCTCGCCTACGACATGGAAAAATGGGGGCAGTCCAATACCGCTGAAACCTACCGGAAAGAATGGCTGCAGGCCCAGCTTGGCGGCAAGGCAAACTGTCCAGATGAAGCAGCAGAAGGTATCGCCAGCTGTGTGGCAGACTTTTTAAAGATCAGCACCTACCGAAAAGCTGAATACGTTAAACCCGAACTTTACAGCATTGAAAATTACAACGAGGCTCAGGAGGTTCTGGATCTCTGTCTTAAAACGATGGAAAAAGCAGATTATTACTATGACTATTACTTTCGGGGAACCGACTGGGATGACGCCTATTACCAGATCGTCTACTATCAGGCAGTAGCCACGGCAAATGTCACCAGGATGATGATATTCAAATCCCTCAATGATTTTTATGCCAAACAAAATAGTTCTCTGGCAAATGTATACGCTTCTCTTGTAGAAGACTGCATCGAATACGACAAAGAGCTGACGGACTACTACAATAATGATATGACAAATGGCAAGTGGAAAAAAATGATGTCCTCTCCCCATGTCGGATTTGTGACCTGGAACTCTGATGGCTGGAGTTATCCAAAAGCCAAAAGAATCACTTTATCCGAGGAAGCCAAAATGCTGGTTTCTGTAGACGGCGATGCCAAAGCTTACGAAACAGGTACTCTCAGCTTTCCTCTGTTTACAAATACAGGGAAGCAGCGGTACTGCGTCACCCTGAGCAATGGGGGCACAAGTGATTATTCCTTCACCACTGGCACGCTGGCTGACTGGATACAGATCACGGACAAAGATGGCAGCCAGATTGTAAATGGCGGCACTGTATCCGAAGCGGCATATTTCTATATTTCTGTGGATTGGACAAAAGTTCGTTCCGACAAAACAGGTACCGTAGTCATAAAAGGGAATGACCAGACCGTGAAACTGACGGTGCAGACCTCTTATACCGATTACAAAAGCAAAGGAATCGGAACACATATCGAAAGCCATGATGTGGTCACCATAGATGGGAAGGAATATGCAGATAATGCAGGTTCTGCAACCGGAGTCTCCTGGGAATGCATCCACGGCTACGGACGATACGATTCCGTCATGAAAATGTTCCCTGTCACAGAGAGCTTTACAGAGAAAACAGGCAATACATACCAGGTCAAAGTCGGAAACAACACGAGAACTGTCACCGAATACGAGCCGCCCACAGAGGCACCATACCTGGAGTATAGGTTCTATGTGGATGAAGATGATGATTATACATTTACCGCCTATACCACACCCACCAATAATATATTCAAGCCCTCCGACTGGGGTTATGTGCCAGTAGAACTATTTTATGGAATCCAGGTAGATGACAACCAGATACAAAATGTCAACTCCCTGCCGGACGGAAAATATATCTCCTATGCCGCCGATGGCGACAACCGGTGGAAAGACGGAATCATGAACAACATCCACGTTTCTGCCTCAAAAGAACACGTATCTGCTGGCGTTCATACAGTCCGGATCTATGGCATGCACGCGGGATTAGGCCTCGAACGGCTTGTCATAAGCAACAAAGATATAAAAGAAAGTTACCTGGGACCGGAAAAAACATTTATGCTGGATTACGATGTGATCCCGGAACAGAAAAAAGGCATCCATTTTGAGGCAGCTGCCAGCCCCCTTAACTATGGAAGTCCCTCTGATATCACATCCATCACGGACCCGGCAGACCATAACGACCCCGCCGATCCTTTTATGGAGGAAACTCCTATCCCGGGACCCGTATCAACTCCGGCTCCCAGCAATGATCCAGAATCCAAAAAAGACCTGAAACAGGTAGTCGTTCCCGCTACGCTAAAGATCCAGGGACGCAAACTCAAAGTGACTTCCATAGAAAAAAACGCCTTCCGTAACTGCAAAAAGCTCAAGCGCATTACCATCGGCAGCAATGTCCGGAACATCGGTTCAGGAGCCTTCCGCAGCTGCAGCAAACTGAAAAAGATCATTTTCCAGACGAAGCAGCTCCGTAAACCTGGAAAACATGCCTTTCAGGGTATTTCAAAGAAGGTATCCGTCAAAGTTCCAAAAGGAATGAGCAGGAAGCAGACCAAAATATTTAAGAACTTAAAATTCTCGTAAACAGTAAAAAAGGGTGTCCCTTAAGTCACTTTATGACTATGGGGACACCCTCTTTTTACGTCTGCGTTTTATGATATTACACAACTTTTACTTTTACCGTAATGGTCTTCTTCCCACAGGTTACTTTCATTTTTGTACTCCCTTTCTTTCTGCCGGTGATCTTTCCATATTGGTCGATAGAGGCAATTTTTTTATTCAGGGATTTATAGGTGACGGGACTCGTCGTTTTTGCCGTCAGTTTATTTATCTTTAATTCTTTCTTCCCACCCTTTTTCATCTTCAGAGTATCTTTTGCAGTTTTTAAAACATGATTTAACTTCTTCTTTTTTACTACCTGGACAGGGAGCACAGCTTTGGCACCCCCATCTTTTGCTGCAATGGTAATCTTCGCTTTTCCAGGCTTGACTGCTTTCATCACTCCCTTAGAAGATACCGATGCCACTCCTTTCTTATTGGAAGAAAAAACTACTGTTTTTTGTGATGCATTTTCTGGAAGTACCTCCGCCCGCAGACTTACCTTGGATCCCTTTACCAGATACATTCCCTTTTTGATCAGCGGATATCCTGCTGCCCTGATAAGGATCCGGTTACTGCGTACATTTGTTCCGTCCTGGGGCGGCATGGAGGCAGAAATGCCAGGTTCCGGCGTTGGTGTCTGACTGGATGGTGAGGGAAGCAGCGTTTCAAGGGGCGCGGGTGTCTGCGTCCCAGAGGGGGCGGCTTTCCTGACCACTTCTACCGATCGCTCTAACCGCTGGATCGCCACATAGGCAGTGCCATTGTTTTTCTCGATCTCTCTCAGATCCAGCTCCGATTCCTCTTCCGGCAGATCCTTCACTGCCTCTCTGGCACCAGCAAGCGCCTGAGTAAATTCTTCCCACTGCTGTTCTGTATGAGCAGGCTGACGCTGGATACTCTCAGCAGTCTCAATTAGTTTTTGCAATTCCGCCCTTTTTCCGTCTACCGAACCCACTTGAAAAGAGTCAAAGTCTACATAGCCGCCGCAATTCTTAGTGGAATAGTAAAATAGTCCAAAACGGTATCCCATAAAATCCGGCCAGTCATAAGACATGTTCAGCGTGTCACCGATCTGTGTCCAGTTTTCACCATCCAGGCTGTAATAAAAGTAAGCCTCATCTTTCATTCTCCATGTCTGGTTCAATTTCCTATTTTCTCTATAATCACAATTTGCCTTGAGATAGATCCGGTCCTGGGTGAGCTCCACAGCTTCTATTTCTTTTCCCGCCGCATCACCCATCTTTTCCGCCCGGTGCATAACCAGATATTTTTTTCCCTTTTCCATCTTCACGCCGGCAAATCCATACTGGTTCTGGAAGACGGTAAGTCCAGCCACATCTCCTTCCCGCATATGTCCCACTTCTACGATCGTTACAGCGCCGCTGGTGGGACCAAAGGTTCTCTGGGTCAGGGTATTCCGCGCTTCCCGGATATTTTTGCTGATGAGTCCTGATTTCAGCCTTAAATAACCCTCACGGTCTGTCAGAGACCATAGATTATTATTGGGATTGTGATTCCACTGCCATACCAGTTTCAGATTGGAGCCGTTATACCCATACTCGTTATCTTCCACATGGTCCAGGCTGGTCTCCAGCTCCTCTGCAGGGATCCCCGCGGTGATGCCGGTTCCCTTTTTTGACTCATCATATATTTTTCGGATCGTTCCGTTGTCAAACTCGTCGGACTGGACAATGCTTTTCTTCTCCTGTCCGCTTACAGGAATGGGCAGCACCTCATCCACAGATTTCCCGTCGTTTCCAAATACCGGCCATCCGTCTTCTCCCCAGCTCACCGGGACCAGCACCGGGATCCGGCCCACGGAATGGTAATCCTGAAACATGATGGAATACCACTCTCCCTCCGGAGTCTGCACGATACCCCCCTGGGCAACACCCCAGCTGCTGTTTACCGTCTTTCCTTCAGCATCTACGATCCCGCCAGTAAACACTTTCTTTACCTCAAATGAACCATGCTCCAACGTCTTTGACCGCCAGCAGATCTGCTGTCTGACCGGATTACCGGCTCCCTGTATCATAAAGAAATAATAGTATTCACCTATTTTGTAAGCATGGACTCCCTCCGCCGCAAGACCGGCTGGCGGATTTTCATAGTTGTTGTTGTCGATCAGCAGCCTGCGCTCACTTCCCAGGGTAACATCCCACGTATCTTCATTTACGATCAAATCACACATCTCCGTCTGATTGTAGGAATATTTGGATCCATCTGCTTTCGTCCCCTGTTTGGAAACCGGAATGATCATATATTTTTTGCACTCCGTTCCGGTATCCACAAAAAGAAAGGAAGAGTCGTAGCATTTCTCCGTTTCACTTCTGTGCCAGGAACCATTTTCAATGTCATCGGTGATAAAAAAGTAAGATTTAGGTGTAGTCTGGGAGGAAAAAGTCACATAAAACCTTTTCTGATATTGGTCATAACGAAGGCTGGCAGCCCAGGAACCATAGGCATAATCATTCTTCCCATTTTTGAGGGAACGGGCATCGTCCTCTTCCAGATGATCATACACGTAGTTTACGATCTCCCAGTTTACCAGATCATAGGAGCGCATGACCGGCGCCCCCGGCGACATATGCATCGTCGTACTGATCATATAATACGCATTTCCAACCCGTATAATATCTTCATCCGGTACATCGGAAAATATGACCGGATTGGAAAAGGTACCGTCTCCACGGTCCGAAGTAAATGCCTGTACCGAATTTCCTCCCCTGGCAAAGACAATACACAGGGCAGCTGCGAACAACACCGCCATACTTTTCCTCAATATTTTTCCATTCATTCTGCTCTCTCCTTTTCAACTGACCTTTGCCTTTTCTGGCAATCCTTTTCCCCGCAGCAGTTTTTTGTACTTCTTATACTTTGTTTTGGGAACTTTTACCACTGCCTTTTTTGAGATTCCTTTAAAAGCCTTTGCACCAATTTTTTGTAACTTTTTGCATTGAATCGTAATGCGCCTGAGATTTTTACAGTTTATACATGCTTTCTTCTCTATTTCGGTGACGTAGTACACCTTTCCCCCAATCTTCACAGAAGAAGGAATTGTGAGAGATTTGCTGCTTTTCTTTTTTAATCCCACAAAGGAAACCTGTTTTTGGGTCACATTTCTTACCCGGTACTTATTCTTTCCGATGGTATATACCTTTCCTTTTTTGGCTTTACCAGGATCCGTTGGTTCCCCGGTATCCTGAGGGGGGATCACAACAGGACTTTCCGGCTTGGACGACGGGGCAGCTGTGGATACCGGCTCCTCTTTCCCAGACCTCACCTGAATATTCATAGTAATATGTTTGAGATCCTCGGACAAAATCTGTTCGGGAGTCATATTGAACACCGGAAATCCGTCGGCACCAAAATGTACGCTGTTGACATAGGCGTGCCGCCCCGGATCTGTCAGGCCATATTTGTTATCACCCGTAGCGCCCGGATAGGAATCCTCCCAGTCTCTCGCATGATACACAATGACAGGGTTTCCATTTTCATCCACCGTAAAGCTGTTGTGCCCTGGTCCAAAGATTCCTTTGTACTCACCTTCCTCCGTGGTGTCTTTCGTGAATACACCTTCCTTCACAGTGCTGGTCAGATCCGCCGTCGTCAGAAGGGGGGCCTGGTATTTGTGCCAGCTGTTGGGATCCATCAGATCATCCTTCAGGTCTGCATAGAGAAGGCATACACCATAGTGCATATCCACGGTGGCGCAGGAATAGGTTACAAAGATCCTCCCGTCATGAAGAAGCACTCCCGGTCCCTCTTCGATATCCTGTTTACTTCCCAGGTTCCTCTCAAAGGCCCGGTCCGGACCAGATATCTGGACTCTCGGACCCGTCGGCGCCGTCAGGTCCTCCGGATCCACTGTGGTGATAAATATCTTAGTGTCTCTCGGAGTGACATAATAACATTTCCCTCCGTATTCAAAAAATGTGGTGTCAAAAGCTCCTACTTTTTGGTTATCCGTGGTCTCGCCGATATATCCATCATACTTCCAGTTGTTTTTATCCATCAAGTCGTCGCCCTCACAGGTAAAGATACATTGGGCCCAGCCATCATTTTTCGTCGTTCCATCCACAGTACTTTTCACGGTACCCATGGCAATGATACGCCATTTTCCTCCGATGTAATGAAGTTCCGGCGCCCAGTACCAGCCTGTGATCACATCCTTCCGGTCATCTGACATCTGAACAGTCTTATTGGTCCATATATCCACCTCTTCCGCATCCGTCAGGCCGTTGATGGAATCGGCTCTTCGCAGCACAATGGTATTATAGGCGCCGCCTCCTGCTGCCGACTTTTCATTCAGATTGGAACCGGTCAGGTAATACATCCCATCCTGCTCGTTGTAGGCCACAAAGGGGTCCGCCCGAAATCTGGCGAGAGGTGAGTGATAGGTGCTGCTTTTTACTGTTCCCTGTATCTGATAAGTTCCTTCCCGCAAATTCTTCAGATCAAAATCCATATGGGAAAGATCCCAGTCAACTCCCATTTTGGCGGCAGATCCGTCGCTGTACTCCACCTCCACCTGTTTGGGCAGCTCTGCCTGCTCCCCCTCTTTTATGACCCGGTCCTCGGCGCCATGGACCGCCACGCTCTCTAACTTCCCATATTTTTTATGGATCCTGTCATATTCCTCCTGAGTCAGCTCAAAAACAGCTGCCTCTTCTTTCTGCGCATAAGCAGGAAGCTCCGCCGTCACCTCTTCTTTTTGATATTCAGTTATTTCCGGCTCAGAAAAAGACGAAAAGTCTTCTGTCGTCGTCAGATAGGAATTTCCATCCCCGCCTTCCCAGTAAATGTGATACACCCTATTCTCAGAATCGTAGCTTACCATCGGATTTTTTACAACAATGCCCTGCTTGTTTAATGTCATCACACGTTCATTTTCAAAGAAGATTAAGTCTTGGGAATCACAGAGAAAAATCTGATCTTTTGAGTTATTGACAGATGCCAGCAATCCATAGCTTCCATCCGCTTTCCGAAAAACTACTGGTGAACCCAGTGAGTGAAATCCTTTGGGGTAATAGACTGCTTTATCGTTATTCAATCCTTCAAAATGAACCCCATCCTTTGACAGACCATAATATAATACGTCTGTCCTACAGGTATCCATATAGGTTCCCGACGGAAACTGTGCATGTTCTACCCCCATGTTGTTTTCGTATGCTGCCACATATACCGCCAGATACCCTGCCGGCTGTTCTTCTGCCTCAGCCCGTCCGGGCGGCACCATAGCCCCCATTAACGAAAGCAAGATAGCCATGCTTAGAACAATACAGGCAACTATTTTTTTCCATTGTTTCATATTTAGGACCCCCTTGTATAAAATTGGTAAAATTGATACATTATCTAATATATCATCCAATAATGTACTTTCATAAGCTTCATTTTATAGCATTATTGTATTCTATTTGGAGAAAATAGTCCATGATTTATCATAACATAAAACTTGATCTATTATAATATATCACAATTTTACTTCATTGCAGAACGGCGCCGGTTTGAACTTTGTTTCAAACCGACGCCGTCAGATTAGCTCCATGGTGCGAACCGGCACCACCAAACTACATGTATTCTTTTCCGCACATCTCGATAAACATTCTGTGGATAACAGGATTCCGGTCCAGCTCCGGATGGAAGGACACAGCAATCTGGTTTTTATAACGGACTCCTGCAATATGCCCGTCTACCCTTGCCAGCACCTCCACGCCGGGCTTTGCCTCTTCAATATAGGGAGCCCGGATAAAAGTCATGGGAATCTTTCCAAGATCCCCGAACTCTTCCTCCGCATAAAAGCTGCCCAGCTGTCTGCCATAAGCATTCCGTCGTACTACTGCCGGAAGAGTTCCAAAATGTACCATATCGCTGTCCACGATCTTTTCTGCCAGAAGGATCAGACCAGCACAGGTGGCAAGCACCGGCAGCCCATCGGCAATCCTCTCCTTCAGCCTGTCATACATATCCAGCTCACGGATCAGCTTCCCCTGGACGGTGCTCTCTCCTCCCGGCAGGATCAGTCCGTCAAAAGGCTGTTCCAAATCCAGTCCCTGTCTAAGTTCCACGCATTCTACTCCCAACTCCTCTGCCCTCCGGATATGCTCCGCAAAAGCACCCTGGACGGCAAGCACTCCTATACGCATGACTTTACTCCTTTCCGCCTCCAAAGGCAGGCGGATATCTTTTATTTCCCCCGCTCTGCCATTAAAAGCTCAATCTCCTGCTCGTTGATCCCCACCATCGCTTCTCCCAGATCTTCTGAGAGCTCAGCGATCAGCTTTGAATCTGTATAATTGGCAACCGCCTTCACGATCGCCTGGGCACGTTTCGCAGGATTGCCAGACTTAAAAATACCGGATCCCACAAACACGCCCTCCGCTCCCAGCTGCATCATCAGCGCGGCATCCGCCGGCGTCGCCACTCCTCCAGCAGCAAAGTTTACCACCGGAAGCTTTCCCTTGTTATGGACATACTGCACCAGTTCAAAAGGGACCTGAAGATTTTTTGCCTCATCAAATAGTTCATCTTCCCGCAGGGAGGTGAGTTTTGTCATCTGCCGGTTCATCATCCGCATGTGACGGACCGCCTGTACCACATCCCCAGTTCCCGGCTCTCCCTTGGTCCGGATCATGGCAGCTCCCTCATTGATGCGCCGCAGTGCCTCTCCCAGATCTTTTGCACCACATACAAAAGGCACTTTGAATTTTGTTTTATCAATATGGTATTTGTCATCAGCCGGAGAGAGCACCTCGCTCTCATCGATGTAATCGATCTCAATAGCTTCCAGAAGCTGCGCCTCCACAAAATGCCCGATGCGGCATTTTGCCATAACCGGTATAGTCACCGCCTCCTGGATCCCCTTGATCATCCTGGGATCGCTCATACGAGCCACGCCTCCCACTGCCCGGATATCTGCTGGTATACGCTCCAGTGCCATAACCGCACAGGCTCCTGCCTCTTCTGCAATGCGCGCCTGCTCTGGTGTCGTCACATCCATAATGACTCCGCCCTTAAGCATCTGCGCCAGTTCTTTGTTTAATTTATACCTCTCATTCATTGGAAATCCTCCTGATCCTATTTACGAACATGTTCAATACAAACTATACTCTACATGTGGTATTTTTAAAATATCCAATTTCATTTAATTTTAGATGCCAGTTAAAAAGACCCGGCTGAAAAGCGCGGGTCTCTGAAAAAAGCCACATCTAATTCAATTGTTATAAGGATGGTTTTCTCCGCAGACGGAGCCTCACAAATATCCAGATCCCGGTTCCGGCTACAGCAATCACCCCGGCAAGCATCTGGGATACAGCGATCCCCGTCGAACCGATCTGCAGCTGGTCTGTGCGGAGTCCCTCGATCCACACACGCCCCAGGGCATATCCCACCATATAAAGGATAAATATTTCTCCATTGAACTTCTTTTTCTTGATCAGCACCAGGATCAATATAAGGACGCCCACATTCCACAATGACTCATAGAGAAAAGTGGGATGTACCTGGATGTAACTGACGCCGTCAATGGTCTGCATATGTTCCCGCATCATATCGGTGATGCTGGCAGGATTTACTTCACTCACTTTCAGGCGCATGGCAAATAATCCGTTGGTATACTCTCCAAATGCCTCCCTGTTAAAAAAGTTCCCATACCGCCCGATGATCTGCCCCAATATCAGGCCCGCCACTGCTGTATCCGCCAGCAGAAAAAAATTGTATTTCTTCACCCGGCAGTATATGACCGCCGTTAAAATTCCCGCAATTACGCTCCCATACAGCGCCATTCCTCCCCCGCGGGTATTAAAGATCTGCAAAAGATCATCCTTATAGGCGTCCCAGCTAAAGATCACATAATACAGCCTGGCCCCGATCAGTGAAAAGATGATGCCGTAGATCGCAAAATCCATATATGTTTCTTTGTTCTGTCCCGTCCTTTTTGCCTGCAGACAGGCAATCCAGAGACCAGCCATCATGCTGGCTGCCATGATGATACCGTAAAATGCAATGGTAAATCCCCCAATGGTAATTCCTTTGGGAAGTTCCGGTATGAAGATCCCAAGATTGGGAAAGGCAATATCTGCTCCGTTCATATTGATCCCTCATTTCTATCTTTTTGATCCGGCATGTCACACATTGAACCGGAACAGCACGACATCTCCATCCTGCACCACATATTCTTTTCCCTCGGAACGAACCAGTCCTTTTTCCTTCGCTCCGTTGTAACCGCCATTTTCCACGAGATTTTCATAACTTACCACCTCGGCACGGATAAATCCCCGCTCAAAATCCGTATGGATCTTCCCTGCCGCCTGGGGCGCCTTCGTTCCTCTGGTGATCGTCCACGCCTTGGTCTCCTGCTCCCCGGAAGTCAGATAACTGATCAGCCCCAGCAGACGATAGCTTGCTTTGATCAATTTTTCCAGGCCCGACTCCTCCAGACCCATATCTTCCAGAAACATTTTCTTCTCATCTTCGTCCAGCTCTGCGATCTCCTGCTCGATCTGGGCACAGATCACAAATACCTCCGAATCCTCCCCTTTGGCAAACTCCCGCACCTTGCTGACCTGCTCATTGGAAGCCCCGTCATCTGCCAGATCTTCCTCCGCCACATTCGCCGCATAGATCACCGGCTTTGACGTCAGAAGATTATACTCCGAAAACCATGCTTCCTCATCCTCGTTCTCCAGTTCAAAATTTTTCGCCAGATGTCCTTCTTCCAAAAATCCTTTCAGGCGGTTCAGCATGTCCACCTCGCCAGCCAGTTTCTTATCCGCCCTTGCAGCCTTTACGCTTTTTGCGATCCTACGCTCCAGAATCTCTATATCCGAAAAAATCAGCTCCAGATTAATGGTCTCGATATCCCGCAGCGGATCGATGCTTCCATCCACATGGACAATATTGCTGTCCTCAAAACATCTGACCACATGTACGATGGCATCCACTTCCCTGATATTAGACAAAAACTGATTTCCCAGTCCCTCGCCCTTAGAAGCCCCTTTGACAAGTCCCGCGATATCCACAAACTCGATCACCGCCGGCACAGTCTTTGCCGAGTGGTTCATCTCAGAGAGCACCTCCAGCCGTTCATCCGGCACCGGCACCACGCCCACATTGGGGTCAATGGTACAAAAGGGATAATTGGCTGATTCCGCCCCGGCTTTTGTCAGTGAGTTAAAAAGTGTACTTTTTCCCACATTGGGGAGACCTACGATTCCTAGTTTCATTTCTCTATTCTCCTTCTAAAATTCCTTTATTTTATGGCTTTTCTGACATACCCTTACTTGCAGGTGCACCATTTAGTGCACCATTTTTATACAACATTAAGGGCATCCGCTACCAATTCGATTTCCTTTAACTTTTCCTCCTCGGTAGTGTGAACATATAAATTCATAGTAATTCCAATATTGGAATGTCCCAGAATAATCTGCAGCGTTTTTGGCTTCATGCCGCCTTCGATACATCTGGTCGCAAATGTGTGGCGCAATACATGCATGGAAAACCTCGGAATCTGTGCCTTGTCACAAATCTTAAACAGAGCCGTATCGTATGTACTGTTCTTGATCGGCGTACCTTTTCTGCATAAAAACACAAATTCGCTTCATTCCATTGAAATTATTTTGATTTTCTTATTCTTTTCTTTCTGGCGTTTCAATATGCCGATAGCCTCATCTGTCAGTGGAATCGTCCTATAGCCCGATTTGCTTTTGGGTTCTCCAATTCTCCACTCGCCTACCGAATATCTGTACTCCATAGACCGCTGAATCTTCAGTGTCTTGTTCTGGAAGTCTATATCTTCCCATTTCAAAGCAACCAATTCACCAGTCCGTAACCCGGTCTGCAGAATAAAACGATACTGATACTCATAACTTTGACCACTCGCATACTCCAAAAACACTTTCTGTATGTCTACCGTCAGCGCCTCCTTTTTCTGCGAAGTTTTACCCATGTCACTCTTCACTGACTTCTTGCATGGATTATAGCGGATCACATCATTTTCTTTGGCAAACTCTAACATATTGAATAGAGCAATTCTTGTCTGATAAATCGTGCTTGTCCGATAATCTTCATCAGCCATATCACTAAATATCTTCTGACAGTGCAGAGGTTTTACTTCCGACAAC
Organism: uncultured Eubacterium sp.; assembly: GCA_910584645.1. Taxonomy (GTDB): domain Bacteria; phylum Bacillota; class Clostridia; order Lachnospirales; family Lachnospiraceae; genus Eubacterium_F. The sequence continues at coordinate 46,118 of CAJUAU010000012.1, read as the reverse complement.
AGCATTTTCCCAATGATTTTCTTAATATTCCGATTGTATCGTTCCGTATAATTTCTAACCGTGTTAGGTCTTACCGTCTTTTTCTTGATATCAATCCAATAATCAAACCATGCGTCTACCATTATGTCTGTTGCCTGTAAGATATTACTATGTTCATCTACATAGGTTGCATCTGCAATCCACTGTCTGCATTCCTGTAACTTTTTGAATCGCTTCTGCCTGCGTTTACCAAATTTATCTACAAACCTTGCCGAATATAACCCATTTTTCTGTTGGGTTATTCCAACGCCCAGCTCCTTCCCATTTAAGTCTTTTCCCATATTTCGTAACTCCTTTCAACAAAGAAGCCCTAATACAGTAACTTATATATTACCATATAACAGCCCATAAGTCCATATTCTCTTGCCAATTCAATATTTTAATTCCTGACTTACAATTCAACATTTTCACTGATAAACCGTTCAAACTCTTTCCGTTTGATTAATTTCTTGCGCCCCACATACAACACAAAAGGGCAACGTGGTGTCTTTGCCAGTTCATCTATCTTGTTCATTCCAATACTGCTATATTCGAGAAGGAACAAAACTAAGACACAAAAATGAGGATGCCGAAACATCCCCATCTTTCTAAACAAAATGCTTGCAAAACGCCCGCAAATTGTTTATAATCATCTTAGAAACAATCAAAGGATATTTCGCTTGTCCGATGATTGCCACCGGAAACCTAATAAACAAAGTTTACAAGTTACACAGGCTATCCCCTATTGCCGTAGAGGATAGCCATCTTACTTCTTACGGTGGTTGTCGGTATATGTCATGGCTGCAAATACAACCAGTAAAAGCGTTAAAATCTCTAACGTATTCATATGTACCTTCCTTTCCGTTTCCGGAAAAGCAACCACCAGACTATCCCTACATTGTTCTAATCTGACTGATAATATTGTATCATACTGACACATATCCTGCCACTATTTTTTACCTGCGTACTAATCTCTGGCATAAAAACAAAGAGAATCGATTACCAAAACCGTTCCTCTTTATTTTTATTATCGTTTCAACCAATCTCAAAATTTGTCCCTAGTACCCCACAGTGTATCAGAAACAAGATACAATCCCTATAACCCCGGAAATAGTGTGCCCTTTCAACATAATTCTGCATATCAAATTTTAGTTCCATGTATTTCTGGACTGTCTCCAATTCTTCCTGTGTCGCTCCATCGCTTACTGCCATGCCCTTACGCAGATTCTTAATCTAGGGATGTTCTTTTGTCATTTTATCCACCTCTTCCTCCAGTTCTGCGTATCCCTTATCCTCCTTGCTCAGCTTTTTTAAGATAGAGTCATAGGTAAAAAAGAAAAACTCATCCATATGGATTTTCTCTGTCATTTTCGCCGCCCCCTCTGCTCTGGATTGTTTTTATTATTACACGATTTCTCACCCGGTTTTACAACGAAAAGTATACAGATAAGAGAAATTGTCCTAATACAAAAACAGGACACCAGCGCCTGCATCACTTCAAAACGCTGGTGTCCATATGGTTACTTATGCTTACTGAACGACTGCCACTCTTATTCAATTTTTTTGGATCACGTTATTTCAGGCATTCGCCAGATGATCATAAGGAAACGATGTTATATGATTTCATCCAAGAATTATATACTCTCCATGAGCAGAAATTCGAGGTGAATCTATGACAGTAACAACAACTGGAATGAAAACAAGCCTCAATGCAATATTAATCCATTCTTTTGTTTTCCGTTCATACTTTCTCGTTTGTTCCAGTTTTAAGATTATAACACCCCAATTTCTCAGACTCCATCTCATAACAAAAGTATATCAAGTTATCAAAGTAATTTCTAAACTCAATTCGGAAACATCACCACGACGCTTATATCTTCCCTTGTCTTACTCCCCAAAACATACATCATAATAAAAATTATCTTTTAATTTAAAACCTTTTTCATCTACATTATCATCATGATCAATATAGTGCAATGTATATACTCCATATAGGTCTCCTTCCCGAAAATCATGAATAAAAGAAATTTTGCCATTCTCCACACAAAGATATATATCATTTTGTTTAATAAAATTTGTTATACGTTCATCAACATCAAACAAACTCTCTCTATCGTAGAAAAAGCCGACTCTATTTTCCTGATGTGAAAAATAAATCTCCTCAATATTGGGGTTATCTTTAATCCAATTAATAATATAATCCACTGTGTCCTGATCTTGTTCAAATACTTTTTCCCAAAATATTTTTGCATCATTATTATAATCTTCATTACTTTTATTCTTATCTACATTCGGATATTCACATCCAATACAAAAAATAATAATAAACAACATAATTTTTATAAAATTTTTATTCATAATAAATCTCCATTCCGCCACCTTCGGCTGGCAACACACATAATAATGAAAGCACTTCACACCTTCAAGGTTTTGTGTTGCAATAGACTTGATTTTATAAAGTATTCCCAACATCAATGTCAGATGCACCCACACACTTGTTATTGATGTGCAGGTACACCTCTTTCTCTTTTATTAAGGTGGAAATACTCTTATTTAGGTTCACCTTCTTTCGATTTCTTCCAGTTCAGTAGGTATTCTGACCTGTATACGGAGATAAGCCCCGCACTACCTGTCTGTTTTTTCATCGCTTTCAGGCGGAATAATTCAGTCATTTCCTCTGTACCTTTTACCACCAGTATGGATATGTTATCCCTTGTTTTCCCGTCCAGTACAATTTATTATCTTTCGTCATAAAAATGGTCTTTTTATAACTGCCATACACATGTTTTACATTCTTCATCAATTTTACTGGCTTATTGATCCATACATTCCTGTACCGCTTGCTGTAACTGTCCGTAAACTCATACGAAACTGCCTCACTCTTGCCCATTCCGTATGCCACACCATCTTTTTTTACATAGAGAATCCTATCCTTACGGGGCACACACACTTCTTTCACACCCGTATCAATCCTCCGTAACTCACATGAAAACTTCTGGTTTTTACGAAATCCTCTCCCCTTCACCCAGAGCGTATTGTCTTTTTTCAGGAATACCACATTATTTCCCTGTGCCTCAACCTGTTTTACTCGATCTACTTCAACCTTTACAAATTCCATATGGGTTTTGGTATCGGTGTCCGTAATCAGACGCCTGCTATTATCACCGATCCCCCACACACTTCCGTCTTTTAACAGGACAAATATCATATAATCCGTGTCCTGCCTGCATACGACCTGTTTTACCTGATCTCCCTTTCCTTCAAAAAAGCATTTTATATTTTCCCTCTGGTAACACTCCTGCGAATTCTGACTATCTCTGGCATCAAATGTCAGTGCCCGGCCTGTGATGTAAAGATTATTATTTTTAACATAGGCAAACATTTCTTTGCCACTCCAGCATTTTGTCACATCCTTCAGAACCACCCGATCCCTTACTTGATGTCCGGACTCCTTTTTACACATCTTCTCACTTTTATGCGGAAACATCAGGTGGCAGGTACCTACACCGGTGTAACAAATCTCATCCTTTTTATTCCGGTAAAACATAGCAGTTTCATCAATGGGATAAAACTCTTTCGCCTGGTCTGTAACCTTATACGCCTTATAACAGATTTTCTTATTCTTTGTCTTCTTTAAAAGATCAATATGATATACTGTATTCTTTTTATCTTTTCCCACAAAAAGCAAAGTATCTTGTGCAACTTTAAAATCTTCTACCCCCGTCGCAAGAAGGCCAATTTTTTTTCGGGTAACATACAATGTTTCATCCGATACAACCAGCTCCTCATTCTCATCAATGTTGTAATATCCCTGTGGCCGGTCTGCTTTATATCTTGACTCATATTTTTTTGCATATACGCATTCGTCCGGATACACCAGCAACATGGCTGCAACGAGAACGAATATTTTAATTTTTTTGATCATAATTTTCTCCTTTTATTTTGCTTGGTTTTTATTGTTGTTTATATATAGATTTTCTCTCCACTCATGGTATAATAGAATCCTCACCAACGGACTTGGTATCATCCGCCACATCGCTTTTCTAGATGATAACTTTAAAACTGAACATCTCGAAATAAATTTAGAAAAGAAATCGGATTCTCCCGATGAAGATAAATACTTTTATTTTTCAAAGGCACTGATTCCTTACAATTCCAGAAATGAAAGCACTCTCAAAAAAGTTGGGTACAATGAATACGGTTATCCCACCTGTCCAAATGACCCTTCCCTTGCCATGAAGTATTGCAGTATTACTCACGAAAAGGGACGTGATGACCGCATCAAATGGATTTGCCCCAAAGTTCATATGATAAAAGGCCAATATATCTGCGATTGTGACACACCCTGCTCTACCGCCACCAAAGGACGTACCACCTATACATATAAAAATCTGGATTTCCGCATGTTCCCCGGCATTCAGAGAGATTCCAAAGAATGGGATTCCTTTCACAAAATCAGAACCATTGTAGAACGTGCCATTGACCACCTGAAAATCAACATGTGTGTTGCCAGAAGAAAATCCAGAAACCACACCACCACAAAAGCAGATGTTTTTCTTGCCGGAATTGCAAGTCAGCTTACCATCATTGTTGCCCACAGCATGAATTGTCCACAATACATCCGAAGTTTGAAATCTTTAATTGTTTGAAAAAGTATTCAATTGTCATATTTCTTTTATGAGCTTATTAAAGTACGCCCATAATCTGATGATTTATGTCAATTCAAAAACAATTCCGAATAAAGACAGTTTTTCTCTTCCTTTATTATATCCTTGTATACAGCGTTCCCCTTGTTTTGTCTGAAGAAAGCAATATCCTGTTTTTCCAAACTTTTACGTATGTTTGTAATATACTTTACCGTGTCCCGTATTGTACTCCATAACCGCTTATTCTTCTTAAGTATATTCTTAGCTTCCTTATTTTTCATGTTTTTTCGTTTTTTATATTTATAACGGACTTTTACTTTTTTATAATTATTTTTCTTACTCCATTTATGATCATACCTAAAATCATCTGTCAAGTCATTATGTTTAAATTTATATTTCTCCCTCTCTTTCTCCGTCCCATGTGCCCAGCAATCTTGCAAACCATGCAACCATACCCCGAGATATACAATTGTTCTGCAATTTTCTGCCACGAAATTTTTTTTGGGACTGCAATTTTACTCTTACTTTTCATTTTTTCATAAAGATCATTTGACGGTGCCTGTATATTTATTTTGTAATCTTCCAGTGTTTTTACTATTCCATTTTCCCCTCCCGCCATTGTAAAAATTGAATTATTAACTTTAAATGTCTTATGCCCAGACAGTTTTACAGAAATACCTTTACCTTTTCCACAGCCAGTGTCATGCCATAAACGGCATCTTCCCTGTATTCTTCTTCCAGGGCGTTATTCCGGATCAGGAAATCCACATAACCTGCTACCATGACATGCCATCTCCTTCTGACTAAAGAAATACCATATCATTCCACATAAAATCAATAGCAGTTGCAAAAACGGTAGGAAAATTGCAAAAATTGCTGGTTTTTAAGATATTTGAAGGAACTTTAGCACCTTTATTCAGATTACTTTTAGAATTTTAGTTCCCTTCTAATTTTCAGAATACTTTGAAACAAAAAAATCAGGGTCATGCACACCATTGCCCTGTATAAAAGATTGACTTATTTAGTTATTGATCTCCGGCATCACAGCCGTATATGAAAAACATCCCTCCTCATAGTTCATCATTCCCATCCCCTCGTACTTATCCAGTATCATTTGGACATTCCTTAAACCGAACCCATGCTTCCCCTGATCCTCCTTGCTCGTGGGGATCTCATTATTTTCAATGATTACCAGTTCAGATACCGTGTTCCGGATGGAAAGCACAAACTGCCTTTTTTCCATGACCAGTTTAATCCATATTTTCCGTTCATCTTCCTGTTTCTCACATGCCTCTATCGCATTATCCAGAAGGTTCGCCAGCAGGCTGACTGCATCCTGTTCCTCCAGCCACAGATCTGACAGGTCATTCACATAAAAGAGTACGGAAATATTTCTTGACCTGGCCAGGCGGTATTTCTGGTTGAGCACGACATTGAGAATCGGATGGTTCACATCCACGCCCTGAATATAGCCGGGGATCAGAACCGACAATTTTTCCGCATATGCTTCGGCTTCCTTATACTGTCGTTTTTTCAACAGTCCCTGCACACAGCCGATCTGATTGCAATAATCATGCAGCATTCTCTTTTGTTCCTCATAGTTCACGCTCATTTCATGATAAATCTGCATCCGTTCCTCATTACGTTCCTGCAGCAGCCGGATCTGGTTCCAGCGCCTGTCCCTCTCTGAGACAAACTGCAGCCACTCAAACATGATTACGTTCATAACCATAATCACGAATGAAACCGTGAGATAGCCGGCCGTACTTTTCTTTCCCAGAAAGGAAAACAGCATAACGAGCATGATTATCATGGACAGCACGGGAAAACTTATCATCAAAACCCATGCCGGCCCCTTCATCTGTACTTCCCTCCCCTTGTTCCAAACATTCCTGATTCCCAGTACTACAACAAACAGAATCGTTTTGCACAATAAAACAAGAATGGTCTGAATTACACTGTTTTCCAAATACCGGTGATCGACCACCGTGCTTAACATCACAAACGAAAAGTAATCCACACAATACAATAATGTGTAAAAGGCCCCGCACAAAAATATTTTCTTATACCACTTCCCAAAATAAAACACCGTCCCCAGCAAAAAGATTCCGACAACAATTCCCAAAGTCCGGTACACATACATATCCTGAAATTGCGTAACGCATCCCCAACCCCAGATAAACCCTGCCAACAAAATAACAAACAAACTGTTATTCCACTTATTCATAAACCTCTGCCTCAGAAAAATGTCAAGAAAAATCCTGCAGCAGAGAGCCTCATAGAATACAATGCTGATACTTTTCAAAAATTCTTCCAACATATGTACTTCCTCCATCATCATATCTCTTTATACCGTAAAAAATCCCGCTTTACCTCTGAATATCTGGGACGTGCAACCGGAACCTCCGAACCGTCAGACAGGTAAGCCTGGTAATTGAGGATCTTCTCAATATGCCCCATATTAACCAGAAAACTCTGGTGACACCGGAGAAAACAGTACTTCTCCAGTCTGGATTCCATCTCATTGATCCGGTCGTACATAACCAAAATCCCTTCCTTTGTCTTAAACTGCAGTTTATGGGACTGGCTTTCAATATACAGTATATCATCCAAAAAGACCGTCCTTTCACCGCCTACAAATGAAAATACCATTTTATGCCCATGGTACCTGCGTCTTTTCAGTATATCCGCCAGACATTCCGGAATCAGTTTCTCCATGTCGTTTTTCATGATATACCGTACTGCATTCACCCGGTATCCCTCAAAAACATAATCCGAAACAACTGTAATAAAGACAATATCTATTTCACTGTTTCTTTCACGAATGAAATATGCCGTCTCCATTCCGTTCATGCCTTCCATTTCTATATCCAGAAAAATAATATGAAATCTCCGGGCGTTTTCAGGCTCCTCACAAAATTCCCTTCCGCTTTTAAACTGTTCGATACAAAACAGCACATCTTTCCCAGACAGATATTCTCTGACCAGGAATTCAATTTGGTCTCTGTAATACGGTTCATCATCGCAAATAGCTATATTTAATTTCAAACCCATCGTATCTCACCTGCCCTGACTCCTTTGTTCTATGTACATCTATAATTTATTTTAACATATATACATACTATTTTCGATATGAATTTTTGTACCAAATCTGCCATGTCCCGGACTGCACACCAGGTGATATTATCAGGCATACGCAAAACACTTGAAAATAGAGGAAAACTGTCCACAATCAGTTTCCCTCTATTGCCGGTAATATTCTAACTTCTTTCAACATTTGTTCCTAATGTTCCACTGCGGATTAATAGCAGGATACAGTCCCTGTACCCCCGAAATAGTGCTCCCGCTCAATACGGGTCTGCATATCGGATTTTAATTCCATATAACTTTGGAGTGCTTCTACTTCACTCTGCGTTGCCCCGATATTTATATAATCCTTAGACTGCCTTACCGAAATCACCAGCAGTCTCGCATCCCGTCCCACCCAGCTACAACAGGTAGACAACGTGAGAAACTGATATTTGCGAAAGAACTCCTCTGGTGTATCCTTCTCAAGTTCCTCTCTAATCTTCTTTCCCATCTCAGTCTGGTACAGACTCCCGGATACTATTTTACTCACATATTCCCCATACTCATCCCAGTTCCCGACATCGGTGAAAGAATTATTCTTTATAATAACTCTCACTGGAATACGCATGAAGCGCCCCGAACATCCTGCCGCCGTTGATATTGTGGCCATAAATAATGCAGTTATCACTGTCAACCGTGCATCTGGCATCCAGAAACGGGGTGCCATAAAAACTATAGTTCCCATCGAAATCCCGGTGCAGGTAAAACTCGCTGTCGTTTTCCCTCTGCATGACCGGACAAGAAATACCGGTACCTTTTATCTTCAGCCAGCCAATCCAGTCCGAGTTATTTACTTCCTCTGGTAAAACCGGGGAGACGGGATTTTCATCCCGCTCCTCCTCGATTTCCTCCAGCTGGTCAAAACGGTCTTCCTGATGTTTGTCATTCTGGTAATAACGGTATACAAAATACCCTGTCACCATAAATGCCAACAAAAAAAAGAGGCATAATATCCTCTTGATCCGTTTTTTCCCATTCTTCTGCTTTATCTTCTGCTTCATTTTGCACGCATCCTTTTCCTGCAGAAAATGACACCACTACCCAAAACAACCATTAGCATAACTGCTGCCACAAGCGGTGTACTTCCGCCTGTCTGTGGCACTTTCGGTTTTGGTGTTCTCCTGTCGGTTACAGACACTTTCTGCACTTCTCCGGTGTCTTTTACCGTATACTGAACCGGTTTCCAAGAAAGGGAAGGAGCAGGAACGATGACCATAACAGCCCTCTCATGAAAGTTCGTTTTGAAAAAAGCACTTTCCTAAGCAGCATTACAAGCCCGATCAACACAAAGGAAAAAACTGCACACCGCACAAGCTGGGTCGTATAATATGATGCACAAAAATCCATGAGACTGCCAATCCGTGACCAGTCAGGCATGAACCCCACCCTCTTTATCCGGGGATCCCTTGCCGCGCTCCCTTTTTTTCTCCAGAATCTCCTCCAATTCCTTAATCTGATCATCCGTCGGGGCAAAACTCTGCAGAAGCGCCACCATCGCATTTGTCCCATTGCCAGAAAAATAGCTGTCCACAAACTTCCTGCTTTTCTCTTTCACACATTCCTCCCTTGACTTCTGCACAAAATAGTGGTAAACCCTCGAATCGCGCTCATCCACCGTATAGCCGAGGATGTTTTTCTGATTCAGGCGGTTCATCAGAACCCGCACCATCCTCTGCGACATATCTGCAGCCCCCTGTATCCTTTTGTAGACCTCAGATGAAGTCAGAGGCTCCCTGCACGCCCAAAGAATTTCCATGATCTGCCACTCACTCGGTGTAATCTCTTCCTTCGCCATACCGCTTCTTTCCTTTCATTTTATGAATTCAATTTATATATCGGTCAATGATCATTAACCATTAATGATCATTGACGCTTTCATTAACCCATATGTTGAAAAATCTACACATTTACCGTTATTTGTGGTATACTGGTATTAGGCAAAATGCTTCAGTTTTAGAATGGAGGACTACTAATGAAACGGACACTTTCTATTTTTATTTACCAGTGTGTAATATGGCTTTTGTTTATGCTGTTTGCGAATCCTTTCACTACACTTATACGCCCTGCCGGGCTCATTTCCCTTTTTTTAAGTGCGGCTATTACTCTTGTTGCCATGGCCATATGTTCTATCGTTTTTACTATTTCAGTACTGGTCTATTATGGGATTTCCATCAAAGTCTTTTCTATTGAATTGTCTTCCATAAAAAATGTACTCGCCCAGATCGGTCTCACCCTGTGTTTCAATCTATTGATCGCATGTACCGTGATCGGTTTTTTAGCCAGCACAAAATCCCAGCGTTCCGGCTTTATGGATTTTACAGGGGTGATGGAAAGTATCTTCGCCATATATAACGCTGTCATTTTTTCCTTTATTACAATCGTCATAGCTGTCCTGGGCGCGGTGAAAAGGAAGGCATCCCCGAGGGTGTACAAAATCGTTGTCTTCTGCACGGTATTTTTGTTAATAATCTATCCCGCCATTAATCATGGCAGGGGGATTTGGGAGAACTTGCAGCATGAATCGGAATATGAACAGGAACAAAATGAGGCCGAAGACGGGCTTGCTGAAATGCTCTCGGCCAAAGATGCCGCGTTGCCATATAATACCAGTGTGATACATAGCGATCCCGGCCTTATGGACACCGGGTACAAAACCAATATGGTTTTTATTGATTATGATTCAAAAAAAATTGGATTTTTATATGGATCTCCCTATGGGGATTTCCAGTCCTTCTCCCTGACCGAAGGGTCTCTTGAAACGATGGGGTATACCCTCCAAAAACAGTGGAATCTGGAGGCACCGGGCAAAAAACTTACGACTTATTATGCGAATGAAAGAAATTCCCACCGGACGATCGGTATTCAGCTGGAGATGGCAGATCGGTCTGTTTACAGCGTTGGTGATCTCAGATCAGGCGGGAAAGACGATGGTTATAGCAGTCTCGATATAAGCAGTTACGGCTGTTTTCTCGATATTGACACAGACGGCTGAAGGCGCAGAAAATGTGCCGGAGACAAAATACCTTTTGGCCCCGGCATTAATTTCTACAATCAAATAGTAATTCCACTACAACGCATATACTTTTCCCGTCTTCGCTCCTCGCCCTGATTCTGCCATGGTATTCCTTTACGATTGCCTGGGCGACAGAGAGGCCAATTCCGGAACCGCCTGTTTCTGAATTCCGGGAAACGTCCAGCCGATAGAACCGTTCAAATAAAATATCCAGATTTCCTTTTGGAACTGCTACCGTTTCATTATACACCTCAAAATGTATTCGCTTTCCCTTTCTCATCAGGGACACCCGGATGGTACTTCCCGCCAGTGAGTATTTCAAGGCATTATCCATTAAAATGCCGCATAGCTGCTGGATCGATTTTTCATTTCCCATTATTGTGATCTGCTCCTGCACATCCATCTGCACTGTCTTTCCACAGGTTTTTGCAACAGATTCAAATGACTGCACGCTTTCCGTGACCACTTTTGAAAGAGAGATCTCACTCTTTTTTTTCCATATTTCCCCTTCCTCTAACTTTGTCAAGGTGATCAGCTGCCGCGTAAGATCAGCAAGCCGCCGGACCTGTTTGCGGGTGCTTTTTGTCCACTCATCTTCTCCGCGCTCCATCTCAATCACTTCCATATTCGCGTCAATGATCGTCAATGGTGTCTTGATCTCATGGCTGGCATCCGTGATAAAACGCTTCTGCTTCTCATAGCCCTCTGCCACCGGCCGGAATACAATCCCTGAAAAAACCAGGACTAATACAAACACCGCCAGCAGACCGCCCCCCGATACCAGCAGGCTGGTCAGCAGGTTGGTGCGGAACTCTTTTATTTCTTCGCTTCTATCGAGAAAAATAACTATCCTGCGGTTATCTTCCTGTTTGGTCATGTAACGGTAATGATCCAGAAACCCTGCGGTATCCCGGTCACGAAAGATCTCCCGTGCATATTGTTTCGCCTCTTCTTCTGAGACAGCGGCAATATGCTGTAGATCCAAAAATAATACACTTCCCGTTTCATCCATCTCCGCAGAAAAATATCTTGTCCGGTAGGGTGCCTCTGGCGACATTCTGTCCCGTTCATCTTTGGGAAGATCCCGCTTTTCCCTTTGCAGCCCATGTCCATCTGCCGGCTTTGATCCAGGCTCATTTTCCTGAAAGGCCGGCATGGGAAATCTTCCGTCATTTTCTGCGATCATATGGAGGGTGCGGTCTGCCTCCCTCACAAACCGGATGTAATTCAGAAGATTGAAAATAACCATGATCGTAGCAAGCACGAGGAACATAGACCCCATCGCCACAAGGGTAAATTTTTTCCTCAGATTTTTAATCATTTCCACCCTCCAGAGAATATCCCTGATTACGGGTTGCCTTAATCTGAAGATCCGCCCCCAGGGAAGCCAGTTTTTTTCTGAGGTAAGACATATACACCCACACAACATTGATTTCGGTATCGCTGTCGTACCCCCAGATTTTTTCCATAAACCGCTCCGTCGAAATAAGCTGTCCCCGGTTTGCGATCATCATCTCCAGCATTTGAAATTCCTTATTGGAAAGCCGGATACTTCCCTTCGGAGTACTCAGCTCAAAATTTGTACAATTCAGAGAAATATTCCCGATCTGCAGAAGAGCGCTGGTGGACTCCGTCTTCCTCCGGGTAATGGAACGGATCCTCGCCAGCAGTTCTTTTGTATCAAAAGGTTTACTGAGATAATCATCTGCTCCGCTGTCCAGTCCCAGCACCCGGTCATCAATCTCCGATTTTGCCGTGAGCATGAGTACCGGTACCGGGTTTCCCTGCTGCCTTATCTTTTTCAACACAGTAATTCCATCCATCTTCGGCATCATGATATCCAGGATCACACCGTCATAATTTCCCCCTTCCAAATACGCTAACGCCTCTTCTCCATCGTAAACTGCATCGACAGAATAATTATTATGCTTAAAAATTGCCACAAGTGCTTTGGAGAGCTCCTTCTCATCTTCTGCCAGTAATAACCGCATAAATATGCTCCTTTACTTAGGAAGGCCAATGACTAACTTGACAGTTCCTGATTTTTATGCCGTCACCGTACTTAATACCGCTGCCCCGGAAACATCATATTCCGTATAACGGTAGTCATACGCGCTGCTGTCCGCCTGAACCAGCGAACCGCCGACGCTGCCGTCACGATAAATCGTGTAGGAGGAACCCGCTTCCAGCTCCGGTGACGTATACAGAACATAATTATAATTCTTTGCCGGCTTAATAGCAAGGAGCATATCCTGATCCTTCATAATGGCAAATGCTGTACCTGCACTGATTGTTGAACTTCCTCCCGGATTACCGCCCTGTCCGGGCCGCATTCCTCCGAAACCGCCTCTGGAACCGCCATATACTATCACCGGCTGTTCTTTACTGGAGGGTGATTCCGCCATGCCGCTTTTCCCAACTGCCAGCAATGTCACACCATTTCCAATATAATACCCGTCATCTGTATCAATGGCTGAATTCCCATCAGAATCCGGTCCGTACACCACAATGGTACCTCCATATGCATAAAAAGTTCCATTGCAGTCAATTCCATCTCCATCCGATGTATAGCTGCCGGTTGTCTTTGTTCCATCCGCATTAGACAGCGAGAAATTGTGGGTTTCATCATCTGCAATCATGATATTCAGATAACCGCTTAATACCTGTAATGTATTATCCCTGGATGCTGCCTGTGTTTTCGTGTATTTTTCCTCGGTTTCATCTTTATACACATAGTTTATATTTGTCTTGGAGGCGGCATTGACGCCGTCATCATCGGAGTAGATCCGGATGGCCGGCTCGCCGGCTGCTCCCCCGGAAGAACCAATCAGGATCTCTCCGCCTTCAATCCCCTCATAGCACTTGTCAATCACAACGTCGCAGCCATTCATGAGAATGACTTCTACTGGTGCAGTAATTCCATCATCAGAAGAGGAGATTTTCAATGTCCCACCTGCGATCACACATGTATTATTGCTGTGGATCCCATCATCCGGTGAGCCAATGATATACTGTCCGTCGGAATTTGCCGCAGACAGATTGCCGCCGGAAGAAGTTCCGCTTCCCGGTCTGCCGCCGGGAAACATTCCACCGCCGCTACCATTGTATTTAATTCCCGCATTGGTGGTGTCAATTGTTATCGTCCCCCCGGATATCACAATTCCGCCGGAGGCCTCCTTTGTATAGACTGTCCCTGCTTCATGATCGCTGCCCTCCTCCACGGATTCATAACGATAAGAACATGCCTTCGTACCACCCTTGATCCCCTTATGGCTTCCGGTGTCCACATTGACCACTTCCGTCTTAGAACTATTGGTACTGGTCATGGTATTATAATTTCCACTTCCCAATGCAGAATTGTAATAATTGACACCCGCATTTTCAAAATAAGTCTTAATATTGATAACCGTATCCTCTCCGGAAATATTTACATCTTCCCCCTGGATCCCATCACCATAACACTGGTCGATCTCTATCCTTCCTCCTGTAATGATGACGCTGTAATTTTTTGCATTGATGCTGTCCCCGGCAGTATAGGTACTCTGGATCGTTCCCGCCTGAACCACAATATTTCCGTTTTTGGATTTCAGCGCATTACTGTTGCCAGAATGCAGAGTATACCTGCCATCATTGATCCAGATTCCTCCCTCTCCCTTCTTACCAGTTCCTTTTAGGCAGTCTCCATTCACGGTGACAGAATAGGTTCCACTGTTCATGACAAGCATACCTTTACAGTAAATTCCATCCGTAGGATCATTCTCTCCAAAATCCGTATCTGCATCCATTCCATCCACAACGGTCAGGCTTGCCCCAGAATCTCCTTCATATGCGGAAAAAGTCAGCGTGGTTCCCGCATCGTCTGCACAAACAACCGCTGCCGCCGGGCTTTCTGTGTATGCACCGTTCCCCGTCAAAAGAGAACTTCCCTTCAATGTCACATGTACCTCCGAAGTGGATTTACCGATGTAAAATACGGGAACATCTTCTCCTGCCTTTGTTCCCAATGCACGATTATCAATGACAAGATGATCCCAGATCAGATTTACCTCTTCGGAGATATTTCCGTCCACCATGATCTCCGTATCCGTCACGGGTTCCGAAAGCGTTCCTCCCGTCAGCACGTAAGTTCCCGCCTTATGGATCGTAAGGGTTTTCAAATTTCCCTCCTGGGAATAATCAGCCGCGTCCTCACCTAAGTTTTCAGCCTCCATACCGTCTGCTGTCAAGGTGATAACAGGCGTATCATCTCCTATCAAAGAAGGCGTTTTGATAACTGGCGTATCTATATTCACCGCAAGCAGGCTCTCCGCATCATTCAATTTCTGCTGTACTGCACTTTTCCCTTCCGGATCAGCCGTAGCCGTTCCGGCAGAAGGGGGATTTCCCGGAGGTGTGCTTCCTGCCGGCGTCACCACTCCTGCCGGCGGCGTCTCCTCTGGTTTCTCTGAAACACTGGGAACACTGCCTGCTGGCGGCGTCTGCACTGGCACAGTTATTGTTTCTACAGGTTTGGCTGCAGGTTCTGTGGAATCCGGTGCTGCCGACACCCCCGCCACAGCCTCAGAACGGTCTGTCTCCTCCAGCACTGGCGTATCAGCATTTCTGGCAATGGTGTATTTATAGTCTGCATAATACGCCTTTTTCTTCTGTCTGAACTGCTTATTTAATTTCTGGTTTGTGGCCTTTACTGATTTTTTTACGGCACAAAGTGACAGAACTGTCGTTTTTTTAATTTTGAAAGTCTTACTTTTCCCACTTTTAATGACTTTACTTTTCTTATACGTTCCTGATGTTTTATAAAATACCTTATATCCTTGTCCTGCCTTTACTTTTACCTTAATAGCGGAGGCGTAAGTTCCTGCCTTTTTGGATATGGTATAATACTTTTTCTTTTTCGCATTTCCTTTCGCCGCTACACAGTCTGGCATCTGAAATACGGTGGTCAACAGCAAAGCCGCCACCATAAACAGAGAAAATATGTGTTTCTTTCCTTTCATCCATTCGTCCTCCCTTGATATGATAACTGTTTCATATAGAATAATGCACCAACTTTAAATAAACCTTAAAAATACTGATAGTTTCTATTATGAAAACATTCCAAGAGAAAAATCGAAATTTCGATGTCGGGAACAGAATTGAAAATTTCTACGGGAATCATTAGAAGTAATACTACTGATGGAGTAGCAAAATGGTTAGAAGTACATACAGAATCAGAGGTGCAGATGATTTGGGAGCTTGAAATTGGGGGGGAATACATCAGAGTACTAGTACAACGAATATCCTTTCATTTTAGCCAGTTCCATACAAGATACACCTGAATCAGCCGTTTCATTGACATTAGCCCCTGCCGCCAGTAATACCTGTATCACATCATCATCTTCCCCATCCCATGAAGAAAGGGCAATCATAAGCGGCGTTCTACCGTACTTGTCCTTTATATCAATGCTGCAATTTAGCTTTAACAATTGTTTAACTGCTTCAAGAAAATTTGATTGAACGGCTATGTGAAGATAAGAATAGCCCGCTTTATCTTGGAAATCAACATTTTCAATATTATCCAACAGCTCTAATGCATTATCCTTTTTGTCGCATATAGCATAAAAAATCTTATCGCGCCCACATTGATCCATTTGCATTATAATCCTTTCACTATTTCTTTAATTCCCAATATAGATATAATGGAACCTTTTGTAACCAAGCCATGGCTGTAGATATCTTTGCCTGCTCTTCCAGCATAACATACGCAGCACTTTTTTATTCGATCTTTTCATACCGCTCAAACACCTTATCTTCACCACATACATGTTTGGTTCCATCCGCATCTATAATTATGTAATCCTTCTCATGAATAAAGGTGCGTCCCCTCCGGTGCGTAATATATGGACATACGAAAAAACCGTCCTCATTCTTTACCTTAACCAGGGTATCTGTGACGATCCAGACTTTCGTGACCACATCTGCCCACAGCTCAAAACCGTCTTCAAGCCCTTTGCCCGGTTCGTATTTTACCACGTCGGCTTCCATCTCAATTCTTCTGCATTTCATAGGTATCCCCTGCCTTCCTTTTTTTATATTGTAATACAAAACAGCAGAAAAATCTATAGTTTTTTGAATTAAGGATGGTGCTTTCTCCGATCTCCCCCCTCTTCTTTATAAAAGTAAATACAACAAAGCACCAGTGTCCCAGATCCTTATAAAACACTGGTGCTCATTATGTATATTGGCTTGATGGCGCTGATCTGAACTCAGCGCCGGGCTATGTCAGTGACACAGTATGTTTTTCAAAAGTTCGGCGCGTTCCTTATCCCATATTGCTGATAATTCAGCCTCAGAATGTCTTCTGGCTTCATCCTCTTCGACAGAAGCCACAACCCCGCTCGTTTCCTGAACTTCCTCCTGCGCCTCCTCTGCCGCCTGACGCAGTTGTTCTTCAGCATCGTCGTAACCTTTTAATAGCTTCTTCCATTCTGTCTCTGTATAAGAACCCGCTCCAATCTGGTAACTCTTTTCCGTATCACCACTCTTGATTCTTTGGATATAGTCTGCTTTTTTATCCTGCAGCAGTTGTGAAAAAGTGTCTTTCAATGATTCCTTCTCTTTGTCTCCCCTGTCGGCCGACAATATATCCATAATACTTCTTTCACTACTGCCTGCTGCATTTACTAAACCCATATGATCTCCTTTCTGCAATTCCTCTGGCATTCAGAATTGCCAAGCTCTCCATAAACCGGGCCGAGCTTTTTCATTATTTTATATTGTTTAAACTTTTACAGCAGCTGCACGGTCACATTTCATTTTCCTCCTGCTGTTTCACCTCCTGACCCGAAAAGCCTGATCTGCATACCGCTATATTATATATCGTAAAAAAAGTACAAAACCTTCATTTATGGTAAGAATCCCCTTTTCATTTATTTCTCATTTGTTACAGAAATACCTTCCGAAAGCGATTTTAAATAGTTCTCTACATTTTGATACGTAACTCCGGCTCCGGTCTCTGCATCTCTGCCACGGTACAAAACATAGCGTCCCCGGATATTTCCGAATCTTCTCTCTGTCTGCTGGCACTTTTCTTTATCGATCAGATGGCGGTACTGATTGGGGAGGGCTTTCTCACTATGCTTGATTTCACAGATATCACAGCAGTTTTCCTCTGTGTCATATACCACCATGTCAAACTCGCCTGCTGCAAACTGCAGCTTAAACACACGGCAGTTCTGTCCGGCTGCTTTCATGGTTTCTAACAGCACAATGTCCTCCATCATCCGGCCACGCACTTCCTCAAGTTACGTTACATTCAAAGGAAACCTGCTCTAGGTGAATTCCTTTGGTATTCTTTCTGGCTTTTGGCATTTTTGCCTTCAGTTCTTTTAACTGTGCCTGCAGCTTTCTCCGCTTTAGAATCTGTTCCTCTAATGGCTCTTTTTCTCCCTCCCGCAGGTATTTACTCCTGACCCTGCCATCTTCCGTCCACTGATGGTAAAAACGATCTTTTCCATGAATTTTCTTTTTAGAAATATAACCCACCGGCAGTTCCGCAATCTGCTGTTCCAGTTCTTCTATTTATAGGTTACACAAAAATATACTATAAAATACCAGGGCTAGAAGTATATGTAATTCCACCCGAACCCATAGACGATCATGGCATAATGGTAAAAAAAATACGGTGTAACCCATTTTACCAAGTCACACCGTACCCTGCTTAAAAAACATCCTTATGGGGCATTGCCAAAAACGCGCACCTTCTCCACGAATGAAGAACTTTCCTATTCACATAAAAGCAGCTCCACGGCGGGTTAAATTTGCGCCGCCGGGCTAACCAAAGTAAACCAATTCCTCTTCCGGCGCTTCTGCTGGCTCTACCTTTTCTGCGTACAGAACCGGAAAATCCATATCGTGCTTACGGCTCCTCTGGGTCTTTACCTTTACTGTTACCGTCACCCATGAATTGGCAGCAAGTTCGGAAGCCTCAGAAAAATGGCACATAAAACCAATTTTTGCAATGTCATCCTCACAGCAGGTCATTGCCTGTCTAGAAGGAACAAAAGCATCCTTGGGGAACGAGCGGTTCCGATAGACCTGTCCTTTGAACTGAATGGTCTTTCCTGCATATTTTTCCGGATGTTCGCTGATATCCAGATACCAAAGACCAAAATCATCATCCTCCAGCGCAATAAAATCCTGGTTGATATCATAGGGAAGTTCCTCTGCAATATTGCTCTCCACCGTTCCGTCCTCTGCTTCAAACAGAACCTGCGCCCTCCGGTTGATCGCCTTTACACTCCGCCTGGCTGTGGGTTTGTTCATGGCATCGGTACAGCGGTTGAAGATCACCAGGTCCGCCATCTGGAAATGCGCCATCAAAAGCGGTTTCATATTGCTGCTGTAAACCTCATAAGTAAGGGCATTCACCGTCGTAAAGGTCTGCACCACGATCCAGTTTTCTGGCAGAACCTCTCCAAAAAGCTGCTCTATATCCCACATTCCATTGTATTCGATGACCACCCGGTTTGGCTTGTATTTTTCCTGGAGTTTCCTGCAGACTTCCTCTGTAAACTCCTCTTCCTCCTCGATGACCACACAGGAAATGCGGTTCTGCATAAGCAGTTCATCCTCAATCTCATGCTCTCCCTCCTCACAGAGGATCAGCAGAGTTTTGGATCCATCAGAGAAATTTCCCTCCTCGATCACTTCCTGAATACAGGTGGTCTTTCCACTCTCCAAAAAACCAGTAAACAGATATACCGGTATCTCTTTATTACCAAACATGAACCCTTCCGCCTTTCTGAATTTTTGATCCGCCTTACTTTCCGGTAAACAGTGCTCTCAGACCGGCTTCCTCCAGACCGGAACCGATCACACAGATCCTTCCTGTATAATCTGCGCTTCCCCGGCGGATCTCATATTCCCCGGGCACCAGATCAAAGTGGAACCACTCGCCTTCCTCCGCCGGGACGATTCCCTTTGCCCGGAGGATTGTTCCCAGCTTCACCTCTTCATCCGCAATCTTTTCTAATATATCTTTCAGTTCCGCCTCCGAATATTTGTGGGCGGTTTCCATACCGATACTGGTAAATACATCATCGGCATGATGGTGATGGTGGTCATGATCATGGCCGTGCCCACACCCACAGCTGCACTCCTCCCCGTGGTGGTGATGCTCATGCTCTTCATGATGGTGGTCATGACAGCATTCTCCGTCGTGGTGATGATGCCCATGCTCTTCGTGATCGTGACAGCATTCTCCGTCGTGATCATGGTGGTGAACATGGCCGCACTCCGGACAAACCTCTGCCTCCTGCAGAAGTTCCTTTTCCAGACTGTTCTCCTTTTCCATGGCAGCCAGGATCTGTTTTCCGTCAATCTCTTCCCAGGGCGTTGTAATGACCGGCGCCTCCTCATTATGCTCCCGGATCAACTCCAGGCATGTCTGGAGTTTGTCTTCCTTCATCGCTCCGGTACGGCTGAGTACGATGGTGCCGGCATGTTCGATCTGGTTATTATAAAACTCGCCAAAATTTTTCATATACATTTTACATTTGGCGGCATCTGCCACCGTCACAGAACTGTTGAGCTTCACGGTCTCTTCCGGCAGCTTTTCCTTCACTCCGAGAACTGCCTTGATCACGTCTGAAAGTTTCCCCACGCCAGAGGGCTCGATGATGATGCGGTCAGGAGAATATTTCTCCAGCACTTCACCCAGGGCAGTCCCAAAATCCCCTACAAGCGAACAACAGATACAGCCAGAGTTCATCTCCGTGATATTAATGCCTGAATCTTTCAAAAAACCGCCGTCGATGCCGATCTCACCAAATTCATTTTCGATCAGCACCAGCTTCTCTCCCTCAAATGCTTCCTTGATCAGTTTCTTGATCAAAGTCGTTTTTCCGGCTCCGAGAAAGCCGGATACAATATCAATCTTTGTCATTTTCTTCTTTCTCCTTCTTTAATTTCTTCACCCGGTTCACACCGCTTCAAAATGCTGATAATCTTTGGAATGCTTCCAGTCTCCTCCCCAGGAAAATCCGTATTTTTTAAAGATCTTATACACCTTATCCCCCCGATGGATCATATAGTCCTTGTATTTTCCTTTACATTTGGAGGTCTCCCGGACTTTATATGCCCCGCTGTTTGCCGGAGCGATCCCATATGACGTAATATAAGGATTGATCCTGGGGTTGATATCTATGGCAAGACCCTGGCTGTGCTTGGACAGCTTATTGGAATTTGCCACTTTACGGTAATTAAAT
Organism: uncultured Eubacterium sp.; assembly: GCA_910584645.1. GTDB lineage: Bacteria > Bacillota > Clostridia > Lachnospirales > Lachnospiraceae > Eubacterium_F. Next base: position 25,065 of record CAJUAU010000012.1, on the reverse strand, counting down.
GCCGATGTATTATTATCTGCCATCGACGCCTCATCCTCTGCTCCGTATTCATCCACCAGTTTCATCTTTTCTATAGGATACCTGAGTTTATAAAGCTGGTAGAACACCTTCAATGTCCGGCGGGCGATCTTTTTATTTACGATCATCTCACCTTCCTGCACATTTCCATCAAAATCAATATAACGGACCTGCAGATAGCGCAGAGTGTCCAGGGAAATCTTAGCCCCCTTCTTATAGGACCTGCCCTGGATCCTTTTTTTTATCTCCTGATCGATCTTCCGGGAAGTAAATCCCTTCTTATAAGTATATTTTCCGTCCTTTGCAATACAGGGTTCTGCCATCCAGACCAGCGTTGCCGTAAAAACCACCGCCGTCACTGTAAAAATCCTGCACCAGTCTCTTTTTGCCATCATCTTCTAACTTATACCTTTTCCTTTCAAAAGTCAAATCTTTCTCTCTATCTTACAACAAACAAAACAATTAAACAAGACCACTCTGTTTCTTTTTTCTCCTTTTCCAGCTATAGAATCCATAAGCGTCATTGACCAGAAATATAACAAAACACAGGATCATTGGCAGATATCTCAATTCCGACAGTGTTGCCATCACCCATAAAATAATAAGAACTACATCATTTGCCCCATAAGCCACAGCATACCAGGGACTTCTCAGCATCATCAGGCTGGAGGCAAGAAAACTGGTGGCGATGGAAATGGTACTAAATAATAGATTAGGCGTTTCAAACCAATCCAGCACAAAATATAACAGCAGCGTCACAAGGATCGTGGCAGCACTCAAAACCAGCCAGGCCCCCGGCTTCAAGTGTTCTACCTTTACCTCCTTATCGTCATAGGGATTTTTCAGCCAGGTGACTACTGACAGCAGCGCGATGGGCGCTGTCATTCCAAGATATGTGATCATCTCCCCCCAGTATCGGAACTGAAAGGAAATGAGTGCATACAAAATGCTGAATCCGATGGTAAGGATCTGCCCCAGCACATCTCCCTTCGCCACAAAGATCAATGCCGTGACGCCGACGAGAGATGCCGCCAGCGTCAGCCATGCACCATTTCCCGACAGAATAAAAGAACCTGCTACCAGGATCACGGAAACCATCCAGAGAACCTTCTCAAATTTGTTTAAATTTTTTACCGACTCGATCATCTTATCCTCCTTGCCCGGCTCCAATCAAAGAAAAAGATTCTGAAAAAAAGACTTGATTTTCTCAGCCTGACGTGATATTATAGTTGTCGGAAGTTTTTTCGGGGTATGGCTCAGTTTGGCTAGAGCGCATCGTTCGGGACGATGAGGCCGCAGGTTCAAATCCTGTTACCCCGATAAAAGATGGCAGAGCGAAAGCTCTGCCATCTTTTTTATGTGATAGGAAAGACCTACTTAACACAATGGCGCGAATAAGTGCCATTTACTTAAACTTCACAGCAGTTCCATATGCCATGACTTCTGCTGCCCCCTGCATAACTGCCGCTGAGGCATACCTGACATTCACGATGGCATCCGCCCCCAGGCTCTCCGCTTCCGCTACCATTCTCTTCGTAGCGAGAGCTCTTGCATCATTCATCATATCGGTATATGCTTTCAGCTCTCCTCCCACAAGGGTTTTAAAACTCTGGGTAATATCCCGCCCTACATTTTTTGACTGGATCGTACTTCCCTTTACCAGCCCAAGCATCTCCAGCTCTTTTCCACTGATTGTTTCAGTATTGACTAAGATCATCCTCTTCACCGCTCCTTATCTCTTTTATTCTGCTCACCGTTACGCCGATCATCACTCCTGCCAGGGCAAGAGGCACAAAGATAAGAAGCCCCTTCACCAGACCGGGTATGCCGCTGACCAACGCCAGCACTACCGCCAGACCAGCATAATAGATCACAGATAGAACCGCGATCACTACTGGGGCGATCATTTTCTTTCCGTGAAGGTTCATTTACACATCCATCCCCTCATCCTTTAACGTATCCTTCACACCAGCCACAACCGCTGTAACGGCTGCCACCACTACAACCACCGCAATGATAACCAGCGCTACACTGCCTGTAAGAATTTCCATTTTCTAACACCGCCTTCCATCTGAAACATACTTAAAGCATCAATGCCAGGAACAAAAATTATTCTGTACCCAGGCATCATAAATTATTTCCATTGTACCACAAAATCATAAATGATACAATCCCATTCCCTCTTAAATCCAGGGCACCAGCAAATCAAATGATCAATACAGGAACCTTTGACTTCTTGGCATCCTTCAGAATACTTTTTAAGAAATCGGATATTTCATTACTGCTCATGTTTTTAGAAAGGCCTGATTCATAGATCGAATCTATGACTATTAATTCAGAGTACTCCGAATTAACAAATTTCTTGGCAGCGATTAAGGCATCTACGGAATCACATTTTACAAGGGTAAGATAATCATGAATAATATCATGTGCTCTTGCCTGTGTCCGGGTATATGCATTTCCACCGTCAAGGTACATAATGTTTGCTCCGATTATTTCTTTCTGCAGGAAAGAAATAATCGTAAAAGCTAATTGTCTGCTATTCATATGCATCTCTCCTTCTTAATTTTTTATCATACTCCCTGTTTTTTAAAACGTCAAGTGGGACACATTTCTTTTCGGTTCGCAGTTGCTTCTGGTGACAGATCACGAACCCCCGGAAATTTTATCTTTTGATTTATTAAGAAGAAAATTGATTTATCCAAGAACACACATGTTTCCCATTTGTTTTTTTCAAAACCTAATAAAATTCTAAAAGAACACCTCCTCTTCTTCCATCTTTTCCAAATCCATACTTGTAAAATATCTTGATTTTTTACGAAATAGCGCGTATAATGAATTTAGTTGTAAATTTTATTCACAGGAGGTATTTTTTATGAGGCGAAAAATCATAGCAGTCTGCCTTTCCGCAGCTGTCGCACTGTCTGCCCTCGCAGCTGGCGGAACAGCGGACGCAGCGGCAAAGCCAAAACTGAAAACAAAAAAGATTTCTGTTTTGGTTAAGAAGAGCAAAACTATTAAAATTGCAAAAAAGGGGAAGTTCAAGATTTCCTTCCAATCCAAAAACAAAAAAATTGCAAAGGTTTCTTCCAAGGGAAAAGTAACCGGAGTAAAAAAAGGACGTACTAAAGTTGTTGTTTACTACAAAAAGGGAAAAGCAGCCAAAAAGAAACTGGGCACAGTTTCCGTAACGGTGACATCCAAATCAACTCCGACTCCGGTTCCACCCGCTACCACTAGTGCAGCTCCGCCGGCACCTACACCAAATACAACCGGTTCACCGGCGCCGGCGCCATCACAGGCACCCGGCGGCCAGACACCTGCCACCGAGACACCAGTGTCTACGCCAGAAGGACCAACTCCAATGCCTACTCTGGATCCAAACAACCTGGCTACAGTAGATTATCCTACTCTGTATTCCGATATTCCGGACCTCGACATCATCCGCAGCGGGGACGCCTATTATATGGTAAGTACAACGATGAACATGTGCCCGGGAGTACCGATTATGAAGTCAACTGACCTGGCGCACTGGCAGATCGTAAATTATGTGTACGATACCTTTGAAAATGATGATATTGCAAATCTGAACAATGGCAAAGACATGTATAGACATGGTTCCTGGGCAGCTTCTCTCAAATACAACGAAGCAGAGGGCAAATACTATGTCGCTTTCAACAGCAACGACCACGGATTTTACATATATACCACCACAGATATCGAAAAAGGAACCTGGACAAAATATTCCACGAAAAATAAATACCATGATCCAGCGCTGTTTTTCGATGAAGGTAAGATGTATGTCTTCTCCGGAAGCACACTGCAGCAGCTTGAACTGGATGAGTCCAGCAATGCTGTCAAACCAGTGGGAAGTTCCGTAAAACTCTTTACCAAAGACGATAAGAAATGGAGTCTGTGGGAAGGAGCACATGCCTACAAAGTCGGGGATTACTATTATCTGTTCATCATTGCTTCTCCACAGAGCGGGTGGATGCGCACCGAAGTATGCTACCGTTCCAAGACGCTGGAAGCCGGCGACTGGGAAGAACAGATCATCTATCAGGGCGGCTGCGGCGGCAACGGCGCTGGTCTCGCCCAGGGCGGGATCGTTGATACCCAGTACGGAGACTGGTATGGTTTCCTCTTCCAGGATCACGGCGGATGCGGACGTATCCCTTCCATCATATCCGTAAACTGGAATTATACCGACAGCGACGGCAACAGCTATGAGGACTGGCCAATGATGGGTACCTACGATGCAGACGGGAACTTCACACCGAGCATGGCGGAGGATTCCGTTCAGATCAACCTGAATGACAGCGGTCTGGAAAATTATTTTGTTGACAGCGACGACTTTACTTACGCAGAGGGAGAGAAGCTGAAACTGGTATGGCAGTGGAACCACAACCCACAGAACGATTTCTGGTCCGTAACTGACAATCCAGGTTATCTGCGCCTGACAACGGATAGAGTGGTAGATAACATCATGTATGCCCACAACTCACTGACCCAGCGTACCTACGGTCCTTCCTGTAAATCTGAGACCAAGATCTCTATCGGTCAGATGAAACCGGGCGATTTCGCGGGCCTGGCTTCCGTATCAAATGCACCAGCTATGATCGGCGTAATGTGCGATGATAACGGCGACAAATATATCACCCAGGCTTCCTCGCCATTCCCTAAAGGCACTGGCACAGAGACCAAAATAAATGCCCAGGCACCAGAAAAGCTTTCCGACGATGCCGAAGTGTACCTGAAGATCGAGTATAGTTTTTCCACAAATGCCAACAATGACAAGGCAAACTTCTTCTACAGCCTGGATGGCACCAACTGGACCAAATTGGGTACAGAACAGAAATTGAGCTTTGATACAGGTACCACATTTATGGGAACCAGAACCTGGCTGTTCAACTACGCAACAAAAGAAGCTGGCGGATATGTAGATTTTGACTATTATAAGATCTATGACTGATGCCGTATAGAACGGATCAAATTCACATTATTAAACTGCGTGCAGTCCACCACGGACTGCACGTTTTTTATCTCTTCATTCTATATTTCCCACCAGGAACCTTTTATCCCGCCATGCATATGTTATATTAAAACACCAGAAAACCAATTATAAAAAGGGGGACTTTTAATTATGCCTGAAAATCATGAAAGCTCACCGGAAATCCTTTGTGAATCCTTTGACCCGCCATGCAAAGAGGTATGCAAAAAGATCGGCTATCAGTACGCCGATATCAGCGTTCCCATTGAACTGAAGCCAAACGCAACCATCGGCTGTATCGAATCTGAGTGCTGCGGTGAACCTTCGGTGTACTGCAAAGAAAATTACACCGGAAACTCCTGCGAGATCACGGTCACCCAGAAGATTCTCATTAAGATCCCTGTAGAGTTCAATGTGATCGCCTGTGTGGGGGAGGAACAGATTTCCTGCGGAGATGACGACCCCTGCTGCTAAACCTTTCCCTGATATTATAATGTCAGGGAAAACAACAATTAAACCCTTTACGTCTGCCGGGATGTAAGGGGTTTTTATTTCGTCTGCATCACATCATCTTTGAACTTATTATTGAACTTTTTTTAAAACCATGCTATAATCACCCTTGAACCGGTTTTATAAATTGAACTTTGTTTTAAAAGGGGGCACTCTGAATATGGCAAGAGAATCTTTTGCAGACCGATTGAAAACAGCAATGAACGAAAAGGGCATCAAACAGGTGGATCTGATCCGGTATGCCCAGGAACAGGGTGTGAAACTCGGCAAAAGCCATATCAGCCAGTACGTAAGCGGAAAAACTGTTCCCAGGGCCGATATGGTTCAGTTTCTGGCCGGAGCGCTGCAGGTAACCCCGGACTGGCTTAATGGAAACGATCTCACACTGGAAACGGAAGGAGAAACAAAAATGCGCGAATTTAAAAAATCATCTAAATTGGACCATGTTTTATATGATGTCAGGGGCCCGGTGGTTGAGGAAGCTACCCGGATGGAAAATACGGGCACAAATGTATTGAAATTGAACATTGGAAATCCCGCCCCTTTCGGTTTCCGTACTCCTGACGAGATCATCTATGATATGCGCCAGCAGCTGACAGAGTGCGAGGGATATTCCACAGCCAAAGGCTCTTTTTCAGCCAGAAAGGCAATCATGCAGTACGCACAGCTCAAACAGATCCCCAATGTATCCATCGAAGATGTATATACAGGAAACGGCGTTAGTGAATTGATCAATCTCTGCATGTCCGCCCTGCTCGATAATGGGGACGAAATCCTGATCCCCTCCCCGGACTACCCGCTGTGGACAGCATGTGCCACCCTTGCCGGCGGAAAGGTCGTACACTATCTCTGCGACGAACAATCGGACTGGTATCCGGATCTGGAAGATATAAAGAAAAAAATCAACAGCCGGACAAAAGCCATCGTTATCATCAATCCAAACAATCCAACGGGTGCCCTGTACCCCAGGGAGATACTGCAGCAGATCGTAGAGATCGCAAGAGAACATCAGCTGATCATTTTTTCTGATGAGATCTATGACCGTCTGGTCATGGACGAAGAAGAGCATGTCTCCATCGCCTCCCTGGCGCCGGACCTGTTCTGTGTCACCTTCAGCGGATTGTCAAAATCCCATATGATCGCCGGATTCCGCATCGGCTGGATGGTCCTCAGCGGCAATAAGGCGATGGCAAAGGATTATATCGAAGGAATCAATATGCTCTCAAATATGAGGCTCTGTTCCAACGTTCCAGCCCAGTCCATCGTTCAAACGGCTCTGGGAGGTTATCAGAGCGTAAGGGATTACATCATACCCGGCGGGCGGATTTACGAGCAGAGAGAGTACATCTACAAGGCCCTGACGGATATCCCGGGCATCACCGCGGTAAAACCCAAAGCGGCATTTTATATCTTCCCAAAGCTGGATGTCAAAAAGTTCAATATTATGGATGATGAGAAATTTGCACTGGACCTTTTAAGGGAAAAACACATTCTGATCATCCACGGCGGGGGCTTTAACTGGAAACAGCCGGATCATTTCCGTGTTGTCTATCTTCCCCGGGTAGAAGTTTTAGAGCAGGCCGCAAAAAAAATTGCCGGTTTCCTCAGCGGATACCGGCAATAACCTGTTTTCATTGTACTACCCTATTTTCTTTGTCTTCTTACTGCTGTAAGCCCCATAAATGGTTTTGCCCGAAGATTTCGCAAAGGCCCGCGCGCGGAAATAATATGTCTTCCCCTTACGGAGCTTCTTGAACGTACAGGATAATTTCTTTGTCGTGATCTTCTTCACATTTTTCTTAAAGGACTTATCCGTTGCACATACAACCTGGTAGCCAGATGCACCTTTTACCTTTTTCAGCTTGACAGTACATTTGCTTTTTCCTTGCTTCTTCACACTGGCGATCTTTGCCTTTCCAGGTTTCGCCACAGAAGGTTTTGAACTCTCATCAGGCACTGAAGGCGTGGGAACTGGAACAGAAGGAGCTGGTGTCACAGAGGGTGCCGGGCTCTGAACCGGCGGGGCAGGCTCCGGATTCTCAGGCTTTGGAACTTCTTTTCTCGTAAACTGCCATGTGTCCAGATTAAACAGCTTAGCATTTTCCTCTCCCCGGAAGATAAAGTACAGGTCATGAACCCCGGTGACCTCTTCACTCAGTTCGGTTGTAAAATCCTGGTAGGTATTCGTACTTCCAGTGTCCGTGATCTCTACTGTGCCAATCTGCCTCTCATCCTCGGTGCCATAGTCCAGCCACAGCTCTATGCTTCCGGAAACCGTGTCACAATCCGGATTGAATATCACATTTCCTTTGCTGTCCTCGGTGAGATCCGTGGCCGGAAGCCCCTCACCGCAGGCAGCGGATACCTTGAAAGTCTCCGCCCTGGTATCCCCAAAATCTACGTTTGCCACCTTGATATAGTCATTATTATCAATATCGCATACAACGACGCCAAACAGGGCTGCGGACTTCCAGAATGCTTCTTTTCCGGTAACTGGATCAATATCCGTACAGGCTGCTTTCGCTTTCGTCTTAACGCCTTTCCCCGTACCGTTAAATCCGCCGGTCACACCATCCAGATTAGAGGCCCAGCAGATTGTCTCTGCCTGATTCAGTTCATAAGGATTCAGAGTGCCAACAGGATCCACACTGAAAAATGGTGTTCCCTTTGTGGGGTCTTTGATCCCCTGTTCAAGAAGAGCCGCCACATTATCTCCCGTCTCCTTAACGATCAGGTTGTTCTCATCATAAGAAAATTCTTTGACGCAGACAGAGCGGTCCGATCCGTTTCCACCCACCAGCATCTCATTCAGATAAAATAAATAGTTACGACCCTTAAATTCGATCACACCCGGATGAATACAGGAGTAGCCAAACTCACGGTCCATCACCAGCCCGCGGTAGGTCCATGGCCCGAGGGGTGTCGGAGCTGTGGAGTATTCCACTGTCTCTCCCGGAATTCGTCCACCCACAAAAAACATAAAATAATCGTCGGTGCCTTCTTTGCCATCGTCGTGTTTGATCACCCAGGGACCCTCTTCAAACGCCGAGCGCTTCTGCTCGCTGCCACTGGGCTCCGTCGGGAACTTTCCAGTTTGGTTTTTACCCTGAGTTGGTTCTCCAAAAGAAGCATATCCCTCATCTCCATAAGTCTGGAAACTGTGAATTCCCGGACGCACCTCGCCGAGAATCGTATTGTCCTCTTTACTGAAGCGGGAATCAATGGTATTCTCTTCCTCGGATATCACACCATCTCCGTCTGTGTCCGGATCTACATCCAGCAGGTCATCGGTAAGCTTGCAGTAACGCAGATAGGGATTGCCCCAATACAGATAGTAATCATAATTTTCTACATCTTCCGGGTTCCCATGATCCTCTACCAGCACGGTGGGATCGATATTTCCCCCTCCCCATCCGCCGTCGATCAGATACTTGCCAGGTGTCGCATCCTCAAAAGGCCCCCAGGGGTTATCCGACACAGCCACATCGATCTTCGTTCCATTAAAAGGAGCGAAAAGATAATATTTGTTTTTCCACTCTCCATCCTCAAAAACAGGCTTGGTCACAACGTGCTGTGCCCAGGCACGCCAGTTCTTTGTCCCGTTAAAAGTCTCCGCATGGGCGATCTGTCCATGGTCGGTCCAGTTCACCATATCTTTCGTAGAGAAACAGCGCCATTCGTTCATAAGGCTCCATTCCTCAGTGGCAGATTCCCGATGCTCATCCCTTGTGGTATATACATACAGTGTATCCCCAACTACGATGGGGGAAGGATCCGCCGTATACATAGTCTGCACAATAGGATTTTCCGCCTTTACATAGATGCTGTCAGGCATGCTGCATAACGTTCCCATACAGACAGCAAGTGAAACCGCCAGCATTCTTTTCAAGTACCTTCTCATTCACATTACCTCCTTGTTCCTAAAATGATTAATAATATTATAACAAAGAAGCATTTTGTGAACAATGACCGATACACTCAAAAATAATGACGGATGCTAAGATAATGCAAATATGATCAATTCTACTTTTTACTCCTGCTCTATTCTTCCAAAAATCTTTCTGGCTCCCACGGAGATCATTAGGGACACCCCGCCGGAAAATAAAACAACCACATACTCAAATCCTCTGCAGATCTGAAACAGGATACCATAGAGTGCATTGCCCAGAGGCTGGGCACACATGGAAACAGTAAGAATGACAGCAATCACTTTACCAATTAAATTTTGCGGGGTTTCCGCCTGGATAAAAGACATCATCTGCACCGTCAGAATTGTTGAACACACCATAATGCTAAAACAGCATAAGGTAATCACTACATAATTTATGATTCCAGATGAAAACAGCATCAATGCAGCCCCAATGGGAAACACACATATGGCACATACCATAATGAGATTGCCGGATTTTTGAATCGATAGTTTCTTTGCAAAAATACCTGCACAGATTCCCCCAGCCAGTCCTCCCGCCCCCAGCGCCCCCTGGGCAAAACCATACAGCCTGTTTGCCTGCCCTGCCTCTAAATCCAATACCTCCGTCACCAGATAGGGCAATGCCACAAGGATCATAGCGGAAAGAAACATGTTAATTCCACAGATCATCACTAGAGTCTTTCCGATCACAGGCTTATCTTTCCTGATAAACCGGACACTTTCCCCAAAATCATCTCTGACTGTCCTCCATATGCTCCCATCCGAAGCCTGCCTTTGGAAGGGGATCCTGATAAAAAGTTCCATCACTGCTGAGCTGATGAAACACACCACACATACCCACAATACAGGCTTCAACCCATATGCACTGTACAAGACACCTCCCAGGACGGGACCGAGCAAGGAGGCAAAAGAGGTTATGGTATTGATCAGGGAATTTGCCACCATAAAATGATCCTGGGCTACCAATGCCGGTATACTTGCCTGCACGGAAGGCTGGTATGCACTGGCTATGCCATACAAAAGCATCAGCGTAACCGTCAGCAGGACGATGACATTAACCCCGTTCATGAGCAGGGAACATGCTAAGATGACCGCCGCAGTAAAAAAGTCCAGTATCACCATGATATTCCTCTTATTCACCCTGTCCGCAACGATACCTCCCACAGGCGACAGCAGAATGGCTGGAATAAAAGCACACGCCGTAACCGTTCCGTAAAGCGCCGATGAACCCGTCAGATTCAGCAGATATAGCGGCAGCGCAAATCTTAATGTGGCGTTGCCAAACAACGAGATGATCTGCCCAATGAGTACAAGTGTAAAATCTTTTGAAAATAGTTTTTGATCCATGTAATAATCCCCCGTTGTTTTATTTATGCGGTAAAAAACATTTATATTTTTACTGTCAGCATATACCAATACTATCATACCAACGGTACGTTTATCAAGGATATATCTTTTAGGTATCATAAATAAAATGGTATCAAGATTGCCATCCGCAATAAAAAGTGATATAGTATTTGTAACATTATTATACCAGCAATCGGCTTTGATAAATGAAGGAAGAAAAATGGATGCAGAAATTATAAAGAGTAACCGCAGAACGATAGAACTAAAAATATGTACCGACGGACACCTCCAGGTACGCGCTCCTCATTATATGACAGATGCAGCGATCGCAGATTTTCTAAATAAGAAATCTGAATGGATCGCCAGACACCAAACCCGGATAAAAGAGAGACAGCAAAAGAAAGCCCAGGAACCCCCGGTACAACAGCTAAGTCCTCAAGACATCCGTGCTCTGGCAGATCAGGCAATGAAAGTAATTCCAGACAGAGTGCGTTTTTATGCCGAAAAGATCGGTGTGGATTATGGACGGGTCACCATCCGCAACCAGAAAACCAGGTGGGGAAGCTGCAGCGCGAAGGGAAATCTGAATTTTAACTGCCTGTTGATGCTGACGCCGGAAGATGTTCAGGATTATGTTGTAATTCACGAATTATGCCACCGGAAAGAAATGAACCACTCCCCCAAATTCTGGTCAGAGGTGGCAAAAATCATGCCAGACTATAGGAATAGCAAGATTTGGCTGAAAGAAAACGGCGAAGATATCATAAGGAGAATGCTGGGATAATTTGTAAATTCGCCCATCACAACACCCTTACTTTTCATCTCCCATCTTTTCAAACATTTCGTTCCAGCCAGGTCATTACCAAAAGACTTTCTATACTAATCGTACAATCCTGTATCCCCAAACATTTCACCTTGTATTCTGCTGATCTGTGCAATGGGTATAACTGTATTATCTGTCAAAACAATGGTATGTTCATATTCATCAACTCTCTTTATGATACCGGAACAGGAAATATACGCCCCACCGGATTTTCTATGATCCGGCACAAAGTAGGTTATTGTAACCATCTTCTCTGTACCAATATTTTTGACCATGATGTTCAGTTTCTCATTGAGCCGGGCCATTTCGTCTTCACTAAGTTCCTGTTTTTCTTCCGTCAGTCGGGCAGTTTCTTTCACAGCGGCATCATGTCCGGTAAGAGCAGCAAAAGGAGAAAACTGAGCCGCACGATTGTAAAGTGGCATACGCAGGTGCGTCTTAGAAGTAGGATTTGGCAGATTGATTATATCGTCATATTGGTGATTATTCAAATTTTTTAACATAAGCTGTCCCTCCAATCCCGATCTGCTATGCCTTATGCCCACCAATCTGTGCATTGCGCTCTTTTGCTGTCGCTCCTTCCTGAAGATTCATCCCTTTTAGAATGGCATTTTTCCCAAACTTCTTTTTGATGTCAAGCATCGCAATCTGCATGCGCCTTTCCCGTTCTAACACCGCTTTCTCTTCCGCCTGCTTCCGCTCCAATGCCTCATAGTCAGTAAATAGTTCAAGCTGCTGGCACTGACCCGTCTGTTTTACACCGGACTCGTCCACAAGCTTATTGGCAGCAACGGTAATCCGCCTGACAAGCAGGTTTTTATCTACGATCTTATCATACAGCTCCATCACCGCATCCACAATCATTTTCGTAGACGAGGTCTGCTTTTTCAGGTTTGTAGTTCCCTGAGCGTGTTTAGGAACTTTACGGCCGTAGCGGTCCGTTGTAACAGCTCCCCTGTAGTTTTTACTCCGGTACGGATCGGACAAATTTTCAATATCATACCCGATCGTCAGCACGATCTGATCAGTCACGAGCCTTTTATCCACCAAATCAAGCACCATAAGGTCCGTCATTTCTTTCACGACCAGCTTTGCCTTATCAAAATCGTATGGACTTTTCAGTACCTGGCCAGAACATACACTGTTCGTTTCCGGCTTATAGGCTTTAATCTGCTCCATCGTACAGGGCTCATACCCCCATGCATGATCGATCAGAAGCTCGGCATTGATCCCAAAAAGCCTGTACAAAAGTTCCTCATTATGATATTCATTTGACTTTCCGATGGAACATCTGGCAATATCACCCATCGTGAAAAGCCCATGTTCCTCCAATTTCTTCATGTATCCGCGCCCAACCCGCCAAAAATCAGTAAGAGGTCTGTGACTCCACAGCAATCTCCGGTAAGACATCTCATCAAGCCTGGCAATTCGTACTCCATTCTTGTCCGGCTGAATGTGCTTTGCCACTATATCCATCGCAATCTTGCAAAGATACAAATTTGTGCCGATCCCCGCTGTGGCGGTTATTCCGGTCGATTTCAAAACATCCCGTATGATCGTCATTGCAAGTTCCCTGGCAGTCATCTTGTAAGCAGAAAGATAGTGCGTTACATCCATAAACACCTCATCTATGGAGTAAATGTGAATGTCCTCCGGTGCGATATATTTCAGATAAATATGATAAATCCTTGTACTGTATTCCATATAGTAAGCCATGCGGGGAGGAGCAACGATATAATCTACCGCCAGCGCGGGATTTTCTTTCAACTTCTCACTGTCATCGGATGTTCCGGAAAATTCTCCGCCCGGAATCTTCCATTTACGGGCATTGTTTGCTTCATTTACCTTTTGTACCACTTCAAAGAGCCGGGGACGTCCGGGTATTCCATAAGACTTGAGTGAGGGGGAGACGGCGAGACAGATCGTTTTCTCCGTCCGGCTTTTGTCTGCCACCACAAGATTTGTAGTCAATGGATCACGGTTTCTTTCCCGGCACTCCACGGAGGCGTAAAATGATTTCAGGTCGATCGCTATATAGATTCTGTCGTCTGCCATCGTTCTACCCCCCTCGTTCTTCATGATAATATTTATCTTATTTTACGTACTTTTTTAAATTCTATGCTTGCTCAAGGACCTCCTTATACACATCGTTGAAAAATCATTACAGAATGGTATTCATGTCACTTTCCCTTACTCACCACGGTTTTGCTCCAGATCCACGAGTTCGACCGCCCGACAATCTCCCAGCCTGCCTTCTTGTAAAAATTCACAAAATAATTACAGTTATCATTCACCATCGCAAACTGCATATAACACTTACGATTCCGGAATGATCTGGGGAGTACAAACTTCATTTTCTTCACGTATTTTGACTTACAAGCGACTTTGAATTTCTTCATCTTTTTGTTATCTGCATACCGGATGGCAACATGGGCCGAGGACATCCCCTTTTTCGGCAGTTTCCGGCAATCTACCTGAACGATCGTTTTCTTCGGCTTTTTCTGGACTTTAACTTTTACAAAACCCGGAGTAATTTTACAAATATATCTCCGTTCCGTGTCCTTCGCACACTCCACAAGTCCATCAAAAAAAATCTCTCCGTTTGAATCAGTACGCAGTGTATCCCACCCGCCATAGCCATCAGAGATATTCCATCCGACAAAAAGATAACCTTTTTTGGTAACTGTACTGGGAAGTTTTACGGACTTCCCATACCGGAAACTTTTAGGAAGGGTTCCCTTTACCTTCACCCCTTTCATCGTCACATAATGGATCTTATACTCTTTTCCATATCCAACTACTGTCTTTCCTGGCGGAATATCTGTAATGTCCACTCCGTAGTCCGCCCGGTTTTTCAGATATTCTTCATAGGCTTCTCTGTTAATAAAGTCATTTTCTTCCCAAATAATCGCATCTTTTTCATGCCATGTGACAAGTTCCGTCTCTGCACCGATCCAGGACAATGAAAAACGGGTACTGGAATGATTGACAATCTTTCGCAGCCGAAGTGACCCGGCAAAAAGCTGGTCCGGAATGGTCGTGAGACTTTTTCCAAACGTAATTTTCTCCAAGTTTCTCGTCCCTTCAAATGCCGTTGTTTCAATCTCCGTCACACTGTCTGGTATCGTCACGTCCTTCAGTGCTATGCACCCACTGAACATGTGATCGTTTATCCTTGTTAAACTTTCCGGCAAATGCACCCCTGTCAACTGTCGGCAGTGGGCAAATGCCCCGCCGCCGATTTCAACTACCGAATCCGGTATGTCCAAGCTTTTTATTGAAGAATATTCAAACGCCGACGTCTGAATCTCAGTCACACTATCCGGTATGATGACTTTTTTAATATAGGGACTGGAAAAGCTCTGCACACCGATCCCAGTAATCCCCTTTTCGATCACAACCGTGACGAAATGCGGGTCATCATCCCCAATATCATAATCGTAATCACAAGGGGACGGATACTCCTCAATCTGCTTCCACTGCATGAACTTTTCCCACGGACTGTCACTGATTCGTCCCGTCCCGCGTATCGTAAGGACATTTTCATCATCCAGTGTCCATGTGGCATTTTCACCACAGGAACCAGCCGCCACTTGCGTGGCAGCTGAACTGGCTGTTCCTTTTACCAGACACATACATAAGAGTAAAAATACGAATCCTGCTACTTTTCGCCCCATTTCTGAACACCTCTTCCTATAATGTCAAGCCCTTTATCAATGATTTTACAGGCTTTTCTTTAAATAGTTACCTCTATAAACAGAGCTAAAATTCGTCTTTCTTTTGGTTTATGCTCCTATGCACTCCATACTAACCTATATTCCAATTTCAGTCAAAGTAACGCCCGTTGCCAAAACGTCAAATCCAACTATTCTTCTTTCCTGGTCTCTATCATCCAGTCTGGAATACCTGGATATTTTTTACGAAGTGATTTCAGTATATTTCCACCTTCCAGTATATAACAGGGATCACATAATTTGTTTCGTTCCAGCCAGACCATCACCAAAAGACCTTCCGACTCATCCAGATGTGACCACCAGTCTATAACCCCGCTGAAATCTTCCGTCTCTGCAAGACTGGAGATAAGATCGTCCGCACCCTTCCAGTCATCTTCATATTCCGCAAGGTACAGCGCCATATTTATGACCGCGAAAGCATCCTTGTCTTCCCATACTGACAGCATTATTTCATTAAACTCACCCAATGAATGGGTTTTTGTCTCACGGCGCCGGATCATATAACCTAGATTTGTACTTCCATTCGCACAATGCAGCTGATGCGCCTGGGCAAATCTCTTTTCTGCTTGTTCATAATCATGTTGCAAATAATAATCAAAACCAAGATTAACCAAACCTTTCGCATACTCATACACAATCTCTTTATTACCCGCATATCGGCTGTCTCCTGCCAGTTTCTCCAGCTTTTCCACTGTGTTCTCCGCTTCCATAGCCTCCTGCTTCGCTGCAAGATTAAACAGACCTTTCGCATACGCAAGCACGATTTCTTCATTCTTTGCATATCGGCTGTCTCCTGCCAGTTCCTCCAGCTTTTTCACTGTATTCTCCGCTCTCTTTGCTTCCTGTTTCAATACAAGATTAAACAGACCCTCCGCATATGTAAACACGATCTCTTCATTCCCTGCATACCGGCTGTCTCCTGCCAGTTTCTCCAGCTTTTCTACTGTATTCTCCGCTTCCTTTGTTTCCTGCTTTAGTACAAAAGCAACCAGACCTC
>CAJUAU010000012.1:0-8615 GCA_910584645.1 uncultured Eubacterium sp. | reverse complement strand
CTCCGCTTCCTTTGCTTCCTGATCCGCTGCGAGATTAAACAGACCTTTCGCATACCAAAGCACGATTTCTTCATTCCCTGCATACCTGCTGTCTCCTGCCAGTTTCTCCAGCTTTTCTACTGTATTCTCCGCTTCCCCTACTACCTGCTTCCCTGCGAGATTAACCAGACCTTTCGCACATACAAGCACGATTTCTTCATTCCCGGCATACCGGCTGTCTCTTGCCAATTCCTCCAGCTTTTTCACTGTATTCTCCGCTTCCTTTGCTTCCTGATCCGCTGCGAGATTAACCAGACTTTTCGCATACTCAAGCACGATTTTCTCATTCCCTGCATATTGGCTGTCTCCTGCCAATTCCTCCAGTTTTTCCACTGTTTTCTCCGCTTCCCTTGCTTTCTGCTTCACTACAAGATTAAGCAGACCAAACGCATACATTAGCACAATTTCTTCATTCCCTACGTATTGGCTGTCTAATGCCAGCTTTTCCAGATGCTCTAATGCTGCTTCCGCATATTTTTCCTTCTGCATAGCTGTTAAATTTACTAATAACCCTGCATAAAGCTCTGGTATCTCCCTTATCAAGCTCTCATTTAACAATACTTTTAATCCATCCGAAAACAAATGTGCGTATTTATCCACATCTGCATAATCCTCAATGCTCCGAAATAGAAATAACAGATACTTTTTACTTGTATGAAAAACCTCAATCATCTTTTCAGCTTCAAAGGCATTTTGCAGATATTCCAGGACAAACAGCTCCCCGATCAGATCGGGTTCCAACGGTGAGAGGATGCCATCCCATTCAAATTTTTCATTGACACTCTGGAATAGCTGATCCAGCTTCTCCCGCGTCCTGCAGAATTCTTTTACAACTGTCAAATCCTTCTGTAAATACTCCGGCAGGGGATCCTTGATCTTCCATCCTCCGGTGGCTGTAGCGTAAACCAGCAGCCTTTCCACTGACCTATATACCTTTTTATTCCCCTCACAAAGAACGGTTTGCCAGTGCTTTTTATATCTGTGGATGATCTTTAAAAGCAATTCCTGTATATCCCATCTGTGATGTTTGTCCTTTGGATCCCAGGCATCTACGGTAAAGAGCAGGATCAGGGGACGGGGGCGGCAGACCCCCTTATCGTTCCTTTCGATTTTTTTTAAGTATTCCAGGATCTGCTCCTGGTCGTCTTCTGACAATACTTTCTGTTTCTCCTTTGCAAAGTCTCTGATAATCTGTTTTAAAGCCTCATCCGGCAATACTGGCAGCTCCAAAAAGACAGAGTCTTTATCCTGAGTATAGAGTATGGATCTGATATCGTCATTGGAGTGAACCGCCAGCAGCTGCTCATACCACATGGGATTTATCACGGTCTTTTCCTGAATACCGTCAGCGCCCCTATTTTTTCCAACCCCCTCCCGCTCCAACAATACGATACGCATTTTAGGAGGGCATTCTCCGGTCGTAAGCGAAACAAGCCACTCTCCGATCAGGCCGGCATAGTCACCGGCATAATCTATAACTACCAGCAGATTAGCCGGATATCTCCACTCACAAAGCCCGGTAAATTTTTCCAGGATCTTTCTGTTCTGGATATACAGGCATTTCCAGTTGGGATTAGCAGACAAACCTTTCACATACTCGTAGAGAAATTTGCTTTTTCCGGCACCCGCGGGCCCATTGACAGCAGTAAAAAGTACAGGTTCCTCACGATCTAAAAATCCGTCTAAAAATGCGGTTTCTTTCTCTCTTCCGTAAAATCCGATCTTCGGATCACGATAACTAAATAACGATTTTATGGGCTGAGGTAAACGCATTTGATCCACAATCCTGGCAAAAGAATTTTGGTATTCCAAGGAGGCAAGAATTTTTTCATATTGCCCTGTAAAAGTCTGTGTCTGATCTTCAATCATTTCTTTTACATCATGTTCCCAGGTATCCAGCCGGACGCATATTTGATCGGTGACCTGATTGAAGGGCAGCCAGTCAGAATCATCCTGCAGCCCGCACAAAAAATCCCTTGTCTGAATGAATATTTTGTCCATAAGCCTGTCTACCTGACGCTGACTTGCCACCGTATCGGCTTTAGCACTGCAATATGCGCGGATATATGCCTGCTTCTGCCCAGCCTCCCGAAGGTCTCTGTTGGGTGATAGAAAAGCAGCTGCTATCCTGCCCAGAAGATTCTTGTCGATGTACTCTATCAGTCCGGCCCAGTCAAATTCTTCCTGCCGGGAAAGATTTTCAAACACATTTTGTTTATGTTCCTCTTCCAGTTCCCTGACGCTATGTATAAATTCAGCAGTCTTGTATTTTTTCTTTATAAACTTACCAGCTGCTTCTATCAGCGGTTCAGAAAAAGGGACCTCTGCCAGTTCTGCGATCATATTCCCGTCCTCCCTCTGTACTTCTTCCTGTGGCTCTTATGACCTCATATTATTCTTTTGCTTCCGAATAATCCACCTGTCGGAATTTATATTCTGTCTCGGCACCATACAAACTTAGGATCCTCATACATGTGTCCCGGTAGATCTCCCCCTCGATCTGATTCAATGCACTGCGGGTTCCATTCCCCCAGTAAGAATTTCTCGATACCATATCCTTCCCTTTCTCCGGGTTCGGATTCACCTCATATGTATCCGTTAGTTCTGTGGCTATCACAGCCTTTGATCTGTCTATGTATTCTAAGACGCTTTTTTCCATAGAACTGATATTTTCTTTATCCTCTTTATAAATACATTTTTTACGTAACCACTTCGTCAGGTTTTCAAACTCTTCTTTCCACACATGTTTATAGTCATCTTGAAGTCCTCGGATCTCTGCCTCGGACTTATCCCTGGATTGTATTTTGGGCAAAAAATATTCATCGATGGGATTATTATAGTTCGTCTGCCCACCATCCGGTCCCTGCGGTTCTTCTATTTCTGCCGCGGCCGGAGAAAGATCCGCGGCTGTCTCCGCCGGCTCTTTTGCACTGTTACCGCTGCCTTGACATCCCATTATAAAAAGTGCCAGTACGCATATCCATATTTTTAAGAATCTATATTTCATTCTCGCAACCTCCCTCTGTACTCATGCTACACTCTCATTATACAGCAGATGTCTTTTTTTGTCATTTCTTTTTCCCGTCATAATGGTGTTTTCTGCGGACTGCAGGCTTGTCTCTTTGCAGAAAAAGGGCTTCGGATTTCTCCAAAGCCCTTTACCTTCGCATCAGATATTTTCAATAGTCTAGTCCTCAATATAAAGCGACATTGCCTTATAGGTATTCATCGTGTTTGTATCTGCCTCATTGAATGTAGTAGTATAAGACGTCAAACTTCCAGTTGGATCCAAAGCACAGCTCACTAATTTTGTATACGCATCATAAAATTCTTTTAAGGCACTATATGCGTCTTTGTACTCCTCTGGCGGATCCTTCAATTCTTTCATTAATATCTGTACTTGTTCCTGGTTGTTTATGATCTCCAATCTGTCACTTGCAAATTTCCCATCGGCAAAAAGATTTTTGAGTGCAGTATTAAAATCATCCACAAAATACTTCTTATCAGAATACACTCCTTTTTCCTTTGTATATTCATTCGTCTCTGGGTCTTCTTTTTTATAAATGGCATTGCTCCAAACACTATGAATCAAATTTCCGGCAGATTCAGCCTTTGCCGCCCCTTCAAACATTGTGTAAACCGCATTGCTCAAATTATGACGATAAGTAGCAGAAATTTTCTCTGCTTGTTTTTGTTTAATGAAAAAACCTGCCACACAACCAACTACTAATACAGCAATAACTACAAAAATTATATTTCTTTTTCTCTTATTAATTGAAAACTTCACATTGGTAAGTTCAACTTTTTGTGGCTCTTCTTCCTTTTCACTGCCTTCAACCGGACATCCGCAATTAGGGCAGCTTGTATCCGTATCTGCTAGCGCTGCTCCACATTCCGGACAGCTCTTTTCGATCATAGGCTCTTCTTTTAAAATTGCACCACAATGAACGCATTCTGTTGCCTTTTCCGATATTTGTTCCCCACATTCCGGGCAATTAATTAATGCCATAATATATTCTCCCTTTCCTCTTTTGTAGTATTATTTCGTTTTTTATTATACTATATATTACAGAAAAAGTCCAACGTTTGTTTTATCCACTCTGGTGCCTGCACAGAAGAGATTTAATATCTTTTAAAATATCCAGTGGAGTTATCCATACCTTGTATTGTCCCCGATAAAACCGTTATCCCATCGCCTTTATACTTCATTTTGATTTTATACCCTGTAAAATCTTCAAATGTGTATTTCCCTCCACCAATACTTTTTAGCTTTTCAGTTCCCAATGATTCCCTATAAGAAAATCTTTGGGAATATGCAGAACGCAATGGAGTTTCAGATGAATTATAACCTGCAAACACCATCAGTTCATCCGTCATATTGTACTCAATGGAGACCATATAATATCCGCCATGAATTTTCTTATAAAAAAAGCCAGTCATTTTTTCCTTTAAATCAATACATTTAGCATATTTTTCTTTTGCATCTGAATACTGTAAACATTTATTAAAATATGTCATGGCATCAGAATAATTCCCATCGTTCATATAGCCTGAGGCAACTTTATAACAACATTGATAATAATTATCACTTATAATCCCGCCTTTTTCATATGTACGAATGGCTGAATGATAATCTTTCTTTTCAAATGCAGAATCTCCCAGCCCCTCATATGCCAGCCGTTCCTGTTCCTGCGAGTCCTTATATCTGACTTTCCTAAACATATCAATTGCATCTTCATATTTTCCTTCACCCAACAATCCAACAGCATGATCATATAATATTGCATCCTTATACTCATTAATGAGTTCTGATGAATCTAAATAATCATCCAATCCGTTAAGGATCTCTATCGCATTTTGATACTCACCTTTTTCAGCCTTTTGCTTTGCATTAAGATATTGACATTTTTTTAATTTCTCGCCCGATTCTTTGTATCCGTTTAAACCTTGAAATGACTGAATGGCAGATTCATATTGTTTATCATTCATAAGATCATTGGCTCTTTTATATTTTAAAGAAGGAATGACTACATCCTTTGCCAATACTGCTATACTTACCGCTGCTGCAATCGCCAGCACGCCAAGTATACTGCGAATAATTAACTTTTTACGTTTTGGATTTATGACCTTATGGTTTCTTTCACCCACTTGTTTCATTTGGAAACCACAAGCCGGACACCTCATAGCCTTATCCGATATTGGTTTTCTGCATTCTGGACACTTGATCAACGCCATTTCCTTTATCCTCCTGGTGTAATTTATATTGGTTTTCATTAGTATAGCACATTTTCAATGAGCAGTCACTAACAAAATTCTCCTGCATGCTACACTCTCATTATAAAGCAGATGTCTTTTTTGTCATTTCTTTTTCCCGTCATAATGTTGTTTTTCTGTGGACTGCAGGCTCGTCTCTTTGCAGAAAAAGGGCTTCAGATTTCTCCAAAGCCCTTTACCTTTCACTATTCATTGTTGTCTGATCTTATATCTTTGATATACATAAATATGCAGATTATCGTTAAAATTGTTTCAACCACGGGCTGAGCCGCGATCACACCATTTAGTTTCCAAAAATAATTCAAAATGATCAATCCCGGAATAAACAGTACCGCATTTCTAAGAACTGTAATGATCAGAGATTTTATTGCTTTTCCTAATGCCTGAAAATAACTGGTCATCATATTGATAACACCAAGCATGGGAGCTGACAGGCATAGGATCTTCAAAAAGTATCCCGTTTGTTCAATCAAAGCACCATCCTGTAGGAACATAGTGGCAAGCGGCTTGCCAAAAAGCACAAAGACTGCAGTAAATACTGCGCCCATGAGAGCTCCATACAGCGCAGTATATTTCACTATATCAGACATTTGCTTTTTCCTGTTTCCTCCATAGTAATATCCCACTAAAGGGGCAACGCCCTGCGATAATCCCACTGACAGCAAAATCGGAATCATATTAAGTTTATATGCGATTCCATAAGAAGCTACTGCATCCGATCCGTAAATACTTATATAGTTGTTAAGCACAATATTGGAAACACTCATAAGCACTGTAATGAGAGCGCCAGGAATACCGATACTTACGACATTACGAACGATCTCTGCCTTTGGTGAAAAACGTTTCGGATTCAATGGCACCAATTGATTTCCTTTATATTCTTCACGGATCATGCAGACAATATAATATATCGTCGCACATACAAATCCTAATGATGTTGCAAGGGCAGCTCCTTCTGTTCCCCATCCAAAGATAACGATAAAAACATAATCCAATACCATATTTATTACATTTCCAAGCACCAGTCCGATGGTACTCTCTTTGATGAGACCAACTGATCGGAATAAATGAACAAATCCATTTGCCAGCATAATAAAAGGAGCGCCTATAAAGATCCATTTTAGATAATCACAGGTATAAGCAATATTATCTGCATCTGCTCCAGATATTTTAGCCAATGGCTGCAAAAATGCCAGTCCCAGGACAAGCGTTATAACGCCTGCAATTGCCATGGCATATACACAAAAATTCATGGTTGTGCCAGATTCTTCTTTCTTTTCTTCTCCCAATAATCTTGCAATTACACTGCTGCCTCCCATTCCAAAAATACAGGCAATGGACATAATGATCAGCAAGATCGGCGCACACAATGTTACTGCTGCAATCGTTGCGGGTTCCTTTGTCAAAGAAACAAAAAAGGTATCAGCAATATTATAAATAAGTGTTGTAAGCTGTCCCAGCATAGCAGGTAGTCCAACTCTCATTATTGCTTTGGAAATATTTTTTTCTTCAAAAACCGATGTCATATTATCTTTTCCTCCCTTGAAATATATTTCATTTTATTTTAAAATAAAGGAAAAAAACAAGACATATGTCCTGTTGGAGGAAAGTTTCATGGAAAGAATATATGATAAAAAGAAAATCGCAGCTTGTATCGCTAAAAGTAAATACCATGCAGTTCTAGACTTATTGGATATAGATTTTTATTTAATAAAATATGAAAAAGGCGAATTAGTGAGTTCACCTTTTCAAAAGGAATCTTTATTCCAGATCGTGGAACAAGGTTCTATAAACATCTACTTCATTCGTGATGATGGTACACGCTATTCCTTGTCAAACGGAACTGCAGGTTATTTTCTCGGAGACATGGATATTTTTTATCCCAAAAGCGGCAGCATTTATGCGGAAGCAGCCGAAAACCTGACCTGTATTTCATTTTCTATTGATAAACACAGGGAGATGCTGCTCTCCAACAACAAGTTTCTGTTACTTATTTGCCATAGTCTTTCAGCCAAAATCGGAGCAATGACTACCATTGATGCCGCCCCTGCATCCCTTACAGAACGGGTTATGTCCTATATGAAGTATAAATGCGAAGATGAGACCTTAAAGGGAATAGAACAGGCTGCTTTTCATCTTCACTGCAGTGCCAGACAGCTCCAAAGAATTCTAAATCAAAGTGAAACCGCCGGATTCGTAAAAAAACTGGGGAAGGGAACATACAAGCTGATATAAAGCAAAATGATACTCATATACATTCTAATCATATATTACAGGAGGAATTACCGATGCAGGAAAGCCGTTTATTTAAAATCATATATTATCTGCTTGATAAGGGATCTGCGACTGCTCCAGAACTGGCAGAAAGGTTTGAAGTATCCACAAGAACAATTTACAGGGATATGAACGCCTTAAGCAGCGCCGGCATTCCGGTCTATGCGGAAGCTGGGCGCAATGGCGGGATTCATCTGCTTGATCACTTTGTTTTAAATAAAGCTATTATATCCAGAGCCGAAAAAGAGAAAATATTATCTGCACTGCAGGGTCTGGCAGTTTTAAATGACGGGAACGAACCGGATACGCTTCAAAAACTTTCGGCACTATTCCAGATTGAAGCGGTCAACTGGCTGGAGGTGGACTTTTCCAGATGGGGAGAGAAGCCACGGGACAATCATAAATTTGAGACATTAAAAAATGCAATTATCCAGCACAAATGTTTGAAAATTAAATATGCCGCTTCGTACAAGCCTGTAAACGACAGGGTGATACAGCCCCTTAAACTGTCCTACAAATCCAAAGACTGGTACTTGAAAGCCTTTTGCACTCAGAAACAGGATTTTCGGCTCTTCAAATTAAACCGCATTCTGGAATGGGAACTTTTAAATGAATGTTTTGTACCCAGGATCTTTCCTGATATACAGGACACAAGCCAACCCGCAAATGACATCACAAGACTATTATTTCCCGGCGTGGTATCCTATCGGGTCTATGATGAATTTGATATGAACCAGATACAATTAACAGAAAACGGGGACTTGCTCGTAACTGCTGATATGCCCCAGGATGATTGGCTCATTGGATATTTATTATCCTTTGGCACCCAGGTGGAAATTATCGAACCCCTGCACCTTAAAAAGGTACTTGCAGATAAAGCAAAAGCAATATACGAAAAAAATAGTATTTGAATTTTTTTATCATGACACAGGGTGTCAGCTTTTCTATGCTATACTATAACAAAAAACATAAAAAACGAAAGACTAACTATTAAAAGTCAAGTCTAAAATGAAGAATTTTTTGAATGA
>CAJUAU010000011.1 GCA_910584645.1 uncultured Eubacterium sp. | reverse complement strand
TCATAACCCCATTGGTGGCTTTCGCGAAGCGGAAAGGCGGATTATAGAAATGAAATTGAAAAAATGGATGATTATAGGAGGGATCACTATGTTGACAGCGTTTGCAGCGGCTGGATGCGGCACAGGAAAGGAAGTAAAAAATAAGGAGAATCCTCCGGTGTCACCGGCGGCGGTGGAGGAAAAAAGAAGCAGGATATTAAAAGAAGCATTTGAAGGGGACTTTACTGTAGGCGTTGCAGTCAATATGGGGACATTAAACGATTCGGACAGGATGAAGTCTGTCTGCAGCCATTTTAGCAGCATCACGATGGAAAATGAGATGAAGCCGGATAGCCTGCTGGACGGGGCGGCTTCGGAAAAGAGCAGTGACGGGATGCCGGAGATCAATACGAAAAAATTGGATCAGATCTTAAGCAGGGCAAAAGAAAACAATATTCCGCTGCGGGGGCATACCCTGGTGTGGCATAACCAGACTCCGGATTGGTTCTTTTCAAAAGATTATGAGCCATCCAAGGGGCTGGCAGACAAAGATGAGATGCGGAAAAGAATGGAGGCATACATTAAAAAAGTACTGACGTACAGCCAGGAGAATTATCCAGGAGTGGTATATGCCTGGGATGTTGTGAACGAGGCGATGGCAGACGAGGGGGGCTACCGGACTAAAAGCCACTGGTATGAGATCTATGGCGATGAGAGCTATATTGAGGACGCCTTTACCTTCGCAAGAAAATACGCAGATCCGGAAGTGAAACTATTTTATAATGATTACAATGAGTATATGCCGGCAAAGAGGGGCATGATCACGGCTACGGTGAAGAAATTAAAAGAAAAAGGCGTTCTGGATGGCGTCGGCATGCAGAGCCACTGGGATATGGATTATCCCACCACAGATCTTATCGACGCGGCCCTGGAAAAATATGGGGAGATTCAGGGGCTGGAGATCCAGCTGACAGAGATCGACATGCACAACACCGATGATTCCGAGGAGGGGCTGAAGGCCCAGGCAGACCGATATAAACAATTTTTCCAGACGATACTCAGGGCAGACCGGACAGGAAAAGCTAATATTACGAATGTTACCTTCTGGGGCATCACCGATGAGGAATCATGGCTGACTAATTTCAAGGGGGAGACCAGTTATCCGCTGTTATTTGAGGGAGAGATGGAAAAGAAGCCCTGTTATGACAGTATACTGGAGGCGGCGCAGGAGAAATATTGATCACCAAAAGAATTTTTACTGTCTTGTCAGCTGTAAAGTTTTGTGTTAAGATAGGGGATAAATAATAACTGGCGGGCGATGGCCCTACCCAATCATGTGTGCCGGAAAACGGCGCAGAAACGAGGAAGATTGTGAAAGAACTGAAAGACAAGATTAACCGGTTGAAGAAAGAAAAAAATGCGGTGATCCTGGCGCATTACTACGTGAATGATGAGGTTCAGGATGTGGCGGATTACATAGGGGATTCTTTTTACCTGAGTCAGATCGCGGAAAAAGCTGAGGAAAACACCATTGTGTTCTGCGGCGTGTCTTTTATGGGAGAAAGCGCCAAGATTCTCAGTCCCGGAAAGACTGTTCTTATGCCGGAGGCAGCAGCGGACTGTCCCATGGCACATATGGCACAGAAGGAAAAGATCCAGAACATGAGGGAGAAATATGGAGATCTGGCGGTGGTATGTTATATTAATTCAACTGCGGAACTCAAGGAGCTTTCGGATGTCTGTGTGACTTCTTCCAATGCGGTGAAGATCGTCAAGGCGCTTCCGAATAAAAATATATTCTTTATTCCAGATGGGAATCTGGGACGGTTTGTGGCGCAGCAGGTACCAGAAAAAAATGTGATATTAAATGACGGTTATTGTCCGGTTCATGCGAAGATGACAGCGGCAGCAGTGAGAGAAGCCAGGGAGCAGCATCCTCAGGCAGAAGTTCTCTCCCACCCGGAATGTATAGAAGAGGTGCTGGAACTGTCTGATTATATCGGAAGTACCTCCGGGATCATTGATCATGCAGGGAAGAGCAGCAGGAAAGAATTTATTGTGTGCACCGAGACCGGTGTTTTTTACGAACTGGTGAAGAACAATCCGGGCAAATCCTTTTACCCGGTTATGGAACATCAGGTGTGTGAGGATATGAAAATGATCACTCTTGAAAAGGTGGCGGATGTTCTGGAACATGGAAAAAATGAAGTGTTTGTGAGTGAAGAACTGAGAAAAGGTGCTAATGTACCTTTAACAAACATGCTGAAACTCGGCAAATGATACGGCAAAGGCGGCAGTATGAAGAAAAAAGCAGATATTTTAATTGTGGGAAGCGGAGCGGCAGGGCTGTACTGTGCATTGAATTTTCCCAGGGATAAAAAGATCATCGTGATCACTAAAGATGCGGTGGAGAACAGCGATTCATATCTGGCTCAGGGCGGGATCTGTGTTCTAAAGTCAGAGGAGGATTATGACAGCTATTATGAGGATACGATGCGGGCGGGACATCACGAGAACCGCAGGGAGTCCGTGGATATCATGATCCGTTCCTCAAGGAATATCATTGATGATCTGATCCTCCACGGCGTGGACTTTAAAAACGACCACGGTTCCCTTGTTTTTACCAGGGAGGGAGGACATTCCACTCCAAGGATCCTGTTCCATGAGGACATTACTGGCAAAGAGATCACTGGTAAGCTTCTGACGGCTGTCCAGAAACTGGATAATGTAAAAATATATGAACATACGGCGATGATCGATCTGGTGACAGAAAAAAATACCTGCTTCGGAGCGGTAGTTACTGATGAGCATGGCGGGCTTATGACGATCCGGGCAGATTACACCGTACTTGCCTGCGGCGGTCTCGGAGGATTGTATGAACATTCTACCAATTTCCGCCATATGACAGGAGATGCGCTGGCCATTGCCCTGAAGCATGGGATAGAACTGGAGAATATTGACTATATCCAGATCCATCCTACCACCCTTTATTCACAGAAGCCGGGAAGGAGATTTCTCATCTCAGAATCGGTGAGAGGGGAAGGGGCTGTACTTCTGAATAAAGATGGACAGCGGTTTGTGGACGAGCTGCTGCCGCGGGACGTATTGACAGAGAAAGTATATGAACAGATGGAACGGGATCAGATGCCCTATGTGCGTCTGAGCCTGGCGCCTATTTCCGAGGAGGAGATCAAAGGGCATTTTCCCAATATTTATAAACGCTGTCTGGAAGAGGGTTACGATGTGACCAGGGAACCGGTGCCAGTAGTACCGGCGCAGCACTATTTTATGGGAGGGATCTGGGTGGATAGTGACAGCAGGACTTCCATGAACCAGCTCTATGCCATCGGCGAGACCAGCTGCAACGGAGTACACGGGGCAAACCGCCTCGCCAGCAATTCCCTGCTGGAAAGCCTGGTATTTGCCAAACGGGCGGCGAACCGGATCATGAAGAGTTATACCCATATTTCCCACGACCCATCAGTGGATACCGGGCAGTACGACGATCTGGAACATCTCTGGAAAGAATATGGGGACTTGGTATTGGCGGAGATCGAGAGAAAAAAACTGGCAAGAAAGGAACAGAAAGAACATGAATGAGATTACGATGCAGTTAAATGCAGATAAATTGATACAGATGGCGCTTCAGGAGGACATTACCAGCGAGGATATCACCACCAATGCGGTGATGCCCAGGGCCAGAAAAGGAGAGGTTCAGCTGATCTGTAAACAGGATGGTATCATTGCGGGGATGGGGATATTTTCCAGAGTATTTCAGCTGCTGGATGACACCGTAGAGATCGAACTGAAATGCCAGGATGGGGATATGGTAAAGGAAGGGCAGATCATGGCCGTTCTGACAGGAGATATCCGGGTTCTGCTTTCCGGTGAACGTGTGGCATTAAACTATCTCCAGCGGATGAGCGGCATCGCTACTTATACTGCTTCCATCGCCAGGCTTTTAGAGGGTTCAAAAACAAAGCTTCTTGATACCCGCAAAACAACTCCTAACATGCGGGTATTTGAAAAATATGCGGTGAAAGTGGGCGGTGGTTATAATCACCGTTATAATCTGTCGGATGGTGTACTCCTGAAGGACAATCATATCGGCGCTGCCGGCGGAGTGAGGCAGGCGGTGCAGATGGCTAAGGAATATGCACCCTTTGTACGCAAGATCGAGGTGGAGGTAGAAAACCTTGACATGGTCAGGGAGGCTGCAGATGCCGGGGCAGACATTATTATGCTGGACAATATGTCGCCGGAAGAGATGAAAGAGGCTGTCCGCATTATCGATGGAAGGGCTGAGACGGAGTGTTCCGGCAACGTCACCCGGGAAAATGTGGAGCGCCTTGTGGATATAGGAGTGGATTACATATCCAGCGGGGCATTGACCCACTCCGCTCCTATCCTGGATATTTCATTGAAAAATCTTCATCCGGTAGATTAGGGTTATATATAGAAAGTCTGCTGAAAGGATATACTAGTAACGTGTAAGAACAGAGGAAAGGTATGGTAGAAGATGAGCGGTAAGGAACGTAGGGATTTGATCTTGCGTGAATTGCGTGAGACGAAGGTTCCCGTGTCGGGGACCAGGCTTGCCAGCGAATTTCATGTCAGCCGTCAGGTGATCGTTCAGGATATTGCAATACTTCGTGCTGCCCATATGAACATATTGTCCACGAACCGGGGGTATATGCTTCAGAACGATATGGAGACAGGCGCAACACGGATCTTCAAGATGTGCAATACCGATGAGCAGACGGAAGATGAGCTGCGGACCATCGTGTATTACGGCGGTGTGGTAGAAAACGATTTTGTGAACCACAAAGTATATGGAAGGGTTCAGGTGGATCTGAATATCCGTTCCAGCCGGGATGTGACGGAGTTTATAAAAGGAATACGCAGCGGGAAATCCACGCCGTTGAAAAATATCACTTCGGATTACCATTATCATACGGTATCTGCAGATTCGGAAGAGACGCTGGATCTCATTGAAGAAGCATTGAAGAAAAAGAATTATCTGATCATAAAGAAGTCTTAGCCCCATGGTGCGAATTCTAATTTGTGTAATTGGGCTGGACTGAAAACGTGATAAAGGACTGCGGAAGCAGTCCTTTATCTGAAAGAGGAGTTTTATGAAAAAATATCAAAAATAAGAAAAATGCCATAAATTATAATAAAATAAGTTGTTGTCTTGCTTAACTTATGAACTAAGTATAAATCAGAAATGTGAATAAATCATGTTCAAATTAACTAAAATATGTGAACGTTCTGTAACAAAATTGTGGAGTTTGCCGTTTGCCTGCTGTAATCGAAACCTTTTGGCGCGGCCACTGAAACAGGTTATAGATGAACCGGGTATACAGAAACATATTGTATCGGTTTAAAAAATATGATAAAATTAACATAATAAAGTTGTGATCAATTGAAAGGAGGAACAAAGGTAGTGAGCGTGGAAACAAATTCAGTGCGCAGTGAGTTGAAAAACCGCAAAGAAAAAGTAGTAAAGCAGCTGACGATTTATAAGTATATGCACATACAGTTTATCAAACTTGGGTTTATCGTCGGTATAGCTCTGGTGCTGCTGGGGGCTTTTGCTGCTTTTGAGGGGATCAAACTGACACAGTATGAAGCAGCAAAATATAACACCAGCCAGGGGCTTCAGATCACCCTGACTATTGCGTTGGTCAGTGTGGTGGTGGTCGGGATCATAGTGATGATCGACAAAGTGCTGAGCCGGGTTGTGAAGAAGATACTGCAGAGGATTGGGGAGCCGGTGCAGATCATGGATGAGGTGATGAGTAATCTGGCAAAGGGAAAATTAGAGGACGATTTCTCTTATGATATGGAGGACGAATTTAGTAATATGGTGTCCAATGCCGGAAGCGCTGTAAACGAGCTGAAAAAATACATAGACAATATTACCGATACACTGCATGAGATGGAAGATCGGAATATGGATGTTACCGTTGATCAGGAGTATATTGGGGATTTCGCTGAGATCCGTACATCTATGCTTAGTATTATTGACAGCCTGAATGTAACCCTTTATGAGATGCGTGCCTCTTTTATGCAGGTAAGAGATGGCGCAGATTCTCTTGCGGCGACCGCACAGTCTATGGCGGATGGGGCAGAGCAGCAGTCTGTACATATTAAAGGAATGGTAGATCAGATCGGTGAGGTATCAGAATCTGTTCATAATAATACGATGGCGGCACAGGATGTAGAAAGGCTCTCCAAGGACTCCATGGAAAGAATGGCAGAGGGAGAGAAGAAAATGGATGAGTTGTCCCAGGCGATGGATCAGATCCGGATGGAATCTAATGAGATTGCCAGCATCATTGAGGTGATCACCGGAATTGCGGCTCAGACGAATCTTCTTGCTTTGAACGCTTCCATTGAGGCGGCGAGAGCTGGAGAACATGGAAAGGGCTTCGCTGTGGTGGCAAGCGAGATCGGCGGACTGGCTGGTTCCAGTGCGGAGGCTTCCCAGAACATCACAGAACTGATACAGAAAAGCATCGCTGCCGTAAATAACGGGGTGACGATCACAGGGGAGACCGTGGAGATGTTAGAAGGTATCTCGAAGATCTCTTCCGAGATTTCCCAGAATATTACCCAGATCACGGATACCAGCAGAAAACAGGATGATTCCCTGAAAAATATGCTGGACAGCGCCAATGAGATCGCGGCAGTGATCGATCAGAATACTGCGGCTGCCCAGGAAAGTTCGGCACTTTCCGAGGAACTGTTAGGCTATACGGAAAATGTGATGGCACAGATCGAGAAATATAAGATTAAAGAAAATTAGTAAGTATGATGTTGACAAACAAAAAAATATGAGTATAATAGATAGTTAGCAAGTTAATTATTAGCTTGCTAACTATTTTCTTGTGGAGAAAAGGAGGTAGTCTCAGTTGGGAAAGATCAAACCCATAGGATGCTGGGAGATGAGCGAGAAAGATTTTTTGAATACGGCCAATCCGATGATGATCATGATTTTTATCAATCAGCTGCATCGGAAAAAGATGGAACGTCTGCTGGAGGGCACAGGGCTGCACCGGGCACAGCACAGGCTGCTGATGACATTGTCAGAGGGAGAGTTTGAATCTCAGGCTGAGCTGGCGGCAGTCCTGGAAATATCCACAGCAACAGTGGCGGTATCCCTGAAAAAACTGGAGAGGGACGGATACATTCAAAAAACAACAAAAAAAGATGATTCCCGCGCCAAGTTCGTCAGTCTGACCGAAAAAGGAGAGGACGTAGTGGCGAGGAGCAGGGAAATATTTACCTATATGGATCAAAGCGTGATCCAGGGGTTTTCGGAGGAAGAGCTGGTTACCCTGCGGAAATTTCTGAAGCAGATGTATGACAATGTAAAAGAAATCGAGTAAAAGGGAGGTAGTAAGCAGATGGGAATTTATAAGAAATACGTTATGCCGTATCTTTCTGCATTTATTTTGGGACCCATATTTATGATCGTAGAGGTGATCGGTGAAGTTCTTATGCCTAAACTTATGTCTATGATCATCAATGAGGGAATCCAGGGTGGTGCCGGGAACGGTTATGTGGTCACAAAAGGAATTTTGATGGTGCTGCTGGCATTGTGTATGATGCTGGGCGGGGTGCTCGGCGCATATTTTGCGGTTAAGGCCGCCGTCAATTTTGCCGCCAGTCTGAGAAAGGATGTATTTACAAAGGTACAGCAGTTTTCCTTTGCCAATATTGAGAAATTTTCCACTGGCTCCCTTGTGACACGGCTGACAAACGATATTACAAATATGCAGAATGTGATCATGATGGCACTGCGCATGATGCTGCGTGCCCCGGGCATGCTGATCGGAGGACTGATCATGGCGGTGCTGATGAATGCCAGACTGGCGATCATCCTTGGAGTCGTTATCCCGCTGCTGCTGGTGGCGCTGGTCATTGTGATACGGATCGCATTTCCGAGATTTGATATCATGCAGTCGAGGATCGACAAATTGAATTCCAGGATCCAGGAAAATATAACCAATGTTCGGGTGGTCAAATCTTTTGTGCGG
This sequence comes from uncultured Eubacterium sp., assembly GCA_910584645.1. Taxonomy (GTDB): domain Bacteria; phylum Bacillota; class Clostridia; order Lachnospirales; family Lachnospiraceae; genus Eubacterium_F. Next base: position 86,690 of record CAJUAU010000011.1, on the reverse strand, counting down.
GATGATTTTGAAAAGGAAACCTTTAATGAAGCCAACGATGAATTGATGGAGAAGAGCCTGAGCGCCATAAAGATCGTTATTTTTACCATGCCTATTATGACCCTTGCCATGAATATTACCACGATGGCGGTTGTGTGGTTTGGTGGAAAGCAGATCATCGTGGGAGATATGCCAGTAGGAGATCTGACGGCCTTTACCACCTACATCATTCAGATCCTTATGTCCCTGATGATGGTAGCCATGATCATGATCCAGGGCTCCCGCGCCCTGGCCTCTTCTAAACGTATCAAAGAAGTGCTTCAGGCGGAGATCGACCTGAACGACGAAAATGCAGCCAGAAAAGATCTGGCGGTGGAAAAGGGTGCTATCGAATTCCGGGATGTGGGATTCCGTTACTATAAAAAACATAAGAATAACGTGCTGAAACATATTTCATTCTCTGCAGAACCGGGAGAGACCATCGGGATCATCGGTTCCACCGGTTCTGGAAAGAGTTCTCTGGTACAGCTGATTCCAAGGCTTTACGATGCCGACGAAGGGCAGGTGCTGGTGGACGGCGTTGATGTCAGGGATTATTCATTGAAACATCTGCGGGATGGCGTGGCGATGGTTCTCCAGAAAAATACGTTATTTTCCGGCACCATCATGGATAACCTCCGGTGGGGAGATGAGAGCGCGGAAGATGAGCAGGTGTTCGAGATGGCGCAGTGCGCCCAGGCAGACGGTTTTGTCAGATCTTTCACCGAGGGATATGATACAGAGCTGGGCCAGGGCGGCGTCAACGTCTCCGGCGGCCAGAAACAGCGTTTGTGTATCGCCAGGGCGCTGCTGAAGAAGCCGAAGATCCTTATTCTGGATGACAGTACCAGTGCCGTGGATACGGCTACGGAAGCAGAGATCCGCAAAAGCTTTTCCACCTCCCTGAAAGATACGACGAAACTGATCATCGCCCAGAGGATTTCTTCGGTGGAGGGCGCCGACCGGATCCTTGTGCTGGATGAGGGAGAGATCGTGGGCCAGGGAACCCATGAAGAGCTTTTAAAAGATTGTGAAGAATACCAGGAAATATATTATTCCCAGAGGGATAAGGAAAAGGAGGTATCGGCATGAGTGAGACAAAAAAAAGGACTCAGGGCGGACCTCCGATGGGAGGACCGGGGAGAGGCCCAGGACATCATGGCAGAGGAATGATGGGAGGAAAACCGGAAAACACAGGAGAAACCATTCGGCGTCTTCTTACCTATCTGGGGAAAGATAAGGTGTGGGTGATCGTGGCAGTGTGCTGTGCCATTTTAACCAGTGCAGCGACACTGGCTGGCTCCTATCTGCTATCACCGATCATCGACGGGGTGGCGGAGACATGGAAGGAGACAAGAGTTACGGGGGCAGACGTAGAACGCATCATCAGTGAGGGAACCAAAGCACTTATGCTCGGTGTTCTGCTGATGCTCTGTGTGTATATGATCGGCGTGGCTACGACCTACCTTCAGCAGAGGATCATGATCGGGGTGTCGCAGCGCGCCTTGAAAGCGATCCGCAAAGAACTTTTTGACCATATCCAGACGCTGCCGGTGAGGTATTTTGATACCAACGCTACCGGTGATATCATGAGCCGGTTTACCAATGATGTAGATGTGATCGGAGAGATGTTGAACAACACGATCATTCAGCTTATATCCGGCGCGTTGAGTATACTGGGCACAGTTACCATCATGATCATTATGAATGTGTGGCTGGCACTGCTGACGATCTTACTTGTTCCGCTGATGATCAAGTCAGGTGGATCCATCGCCAAAAGAAGTTCCAAGTATTATCGTTCCCAGCAGTCCGCCCTTGGAAAATTGAACGGATATATTGAAGAAACCGTGACGGGGCAGAAGGTGGTAAAGGTGTTCTGCCATGAGGAAAAAGCGATCCAGGAATTTACAGATTTAAATGAGGATCTGAAGAAGAAGCAGATCAAAGCCCAGTTTTTTGGCGGGATCATGGGGCCGGTCATGGGAAATATAAGCCAGGTCAGTTATGGCATCACTGCCTGCGTAGGCGGTCTGTTCTGTATCGCTGGCAAATTGTCTGTGGGAAACCTCAGTGTGTTTGTAAACTATTCCAGGCAGTTCAGCCGGCCCATCAATGAGATCTCCATGCAGGTAAATACGATCTTTTCGGCGCTTGCCGGAGCAGAGCGGGTATTTAAGGTACTGGATGAATCTCCAGAGGAGGCAGATGGGACAGAGGCTGTGCCGATGGATGATATCCGGGGAGAGGTGGTCATGGAAGATGTAACCTTTGGTTATGATCCGGATAAGACCATTCTGAAGCACATTGACCTGTATGCCCACGCCGGCCAGAAAGTGGCATTTGTGGGATCTACCGGTGCCGGCAAGACGACGGTCACCAATCTGTTAAACCGTTTCTATGATATTCAGGAGGGAAAGATCACCATTGACGGCAGGGATATTAAAGACTATGAGAGAAAAAGCCTGCGAAGCCATATCGCCATGGTGCTTCAGGATACCCATCTTTTCACCGGAACGGTGCGGGAAAATATCCGTTATGGCCGCCCGGATGCCACAGATGAGGAGGTGGAGCAGGCAGCCAGAACCGCCAGTGCCCATTCTTTCATAATGCGTCTGGAGGACGGATACGATACGATGCTTGAAGGGGATGGCATCAATCTCAGCCAGGGGCAGAGACAGCTGCTGAATATTGCCAGGGCGGCGGTATCCAAGGCGCCGATCCTTGTGCTGGATGAAGCCACCAGCTCGGTGGATACCAGAACGGAGATGCACATCGACCACGGCATGGAGCGCCTGATGAAGGACCGCACTACCTTTGTGATCGCCCACCGGCTTTCAACTGTGCGGAATGCAGACTGCATCATGGTGCTGGAACAGGGTGAGATCATAGAACGGGGAACCCATAAGCAGCTGCTGGATATGAAAGGAAGATATTATCAGCTCTACACTGGAGCGGTGGAGCTGGATTAGTGTTATAAAGCCGGTCCGTGGCAGCGGACCGGTGTTTGTTATGTGAAGGAGGAGACAGATGGGATTTACCAGGGAAGATTTAAAAAAAGTAGATGATCGTCTGCAGGAAATGGCAGATGAAAAGTACCGGGAATTTCACCGCAGGCTGATCCCCGGGGTGGAGACAGTTTTTTATGGGGTGCGGGTTCCGGCTCTCCGTAAACTTGCCAGGCAGCTGGCAAAAGAGGACTGGCGGGGATTCGTGGAGCTGACCAAGGACTCTTCCGTCTATGAACTCAATATGCTCTGCGGCATGGTATGTGCCCTGGCGAAGTGCGATTTTGAGGAAAAGCTGGAATATGTGGAAAAATTTATTCCCTCCATTAATAACTGGGCGGTGTGTGACATCGTCTGCGGAGATCTGAAAGCTGTGAAAGATAACCAGGAGAGGATGTATGAGTTTATCATGCCTTACCTGGAATCGCAGAAGGAATATGAGGTGCGGTTTGCTATCGTGATCCTCCTGCAGTATTTTGTGACGGATAATTATATTAAGGATGTATTAAAAATATACGATGGTATCCGGCACCAAGGATATTATGTAAAAATGGCGGTGGCGTGGGGGATTTCTATCTGTTATGTAAAATACCGGGATATTACCCTGGATTATCTCAACTCTTGCAATCTGGAGGATTTCACGTATAATAAGAGTGTACAGAAAATGATGGAATCACTTCGTGTCAGCAGGGAGGATAAGGAAATGCTCCGGAGCATGAAACGCTGACAGCAAAAGGCGTGTACGAAAGGAGTAAAGATGAAACTGGAAATAAAAGAAATTCGGAAAAAGTTTGAGGGAAAAGAAGTTCTGAAAGGGATTGATTTTTCCGTAGTGAGCGGAAGAGCCCTGGGACTTTTGGGAAGAAACGGCGCAGGAAAGACGACGACAATACGAATTATCATGGATATCTTCCGGGCAGATGAGGGAGAGGTGCTGCTGGATGGCACGCCCTTTGACCCTGCCAGAAACCAGGTGGGATATCTGCCAGAAGAGAGGGGAATGTACCCGAAAAAAACGGTGATCGAGCAGATGGTTTATTTTGCGAAACTCCGGGGACTTGACCGGGCTTCAGCGGTAAAAAACGCTCAGAAATGGCTGTCTCGTCTGAAGGTCAATGAATATGAAAAACGCAAGATGGATACTCTGTCCAAAGGAAACCAGCAGAAAGTTCAGCTGGCAGCCACCCTGGTGTGCGATCCGGATATCGTGGTACTGGATGAACCATTTTCGGGACTTGACCCGGTAAATTCCCAGATATTGAAGGATGTGATCCGGGAACTGATCTCGGAGGGAAAGATCGTTATCTTTTCCAGTCATCAGATGAGCTATGTAGAAGAGTTTTGTGAGGATATTGCCATTGTCAATCAAGGTGAGATCGTGTTGGCAGGAAGTCTTGATGAGATCAAGGAGGAATATGGAAGAGGCAGAAAGATTCTCTCTGCCTTGAATTATTCCCTGGAAGAGCTGGGGCGGCTGTGCAGGGAGAAGTTGTCGGATGTGCTGGAGGTGGAGAGCCGCGGCAAGCATAATCTGATTCTTCGCCTGACCGAAGGCGCCAGCCAGTGGAACATATTGGAACGCATGAAAGAAGAGGGGATAGAGATTGATCAGTATGGTTCTTATGAACCGTCCCTCAATGATATTTTTGTATCCTGCGTGGGGGACGAGGTCCCAGAAGATGCGCAGGAAGAAGGGGGGAAGGACTGATCATGAAAAAATTATTTCACGTATACTGTTTTGAGTTAGGAAATTACTTTAAGAGCAAATCTTTCGTGATCTCCACTGTGCTGATCTGTGTGGCAGCGATCGTGGCGATGAGCATACCAGGGATCATCGACAGTTTGTCCGGCGGAGACGGTTCTGACGGTGAAGAAAATCAGATGTCACAAACCATCGCGATCTGTGATCCCCAGGGGATGATCCAGGATGATCTGATCCTTTCTTATGGTAAGGCAGAGATCCAGAGGATGGAGGATGATAAACAGGTCCAGGAGGCGGTAAAGGCGGAGAAAGCTGAGATCGGTTTTGTCATTAAAAGCGCCACGGAATTTGACTATTACGTATTTAACAAATCCCTTTCTGATTCTGCCGGGGAGTTATTCAAAGAGCTGATGAGCACGTCGGCGAAGAAGAAATACTGTCAGGATCAGAATGTAAATTATGAAGAACTGATGAAACTGGATGCGGGGAACATTGTCTGCAATGAAAAGGTACTGGGCAAGGATTCCGGGCAAAACTACTGGTACAGCTATGTTCTTGTGATCCTCGTCTTTATGATCATAGTTATGTATGGTATGATGATCGCTACCAGCGTGGCAAACGAGAAAAGCAACCGTACCGTGGAGATCCTTGTCACCAGCACCAGTTCCTCCAGTCTGTTGTTCGGTAAGGTGTTCGCCGCCGCCACGGCCATTATTTTTCAGATGGGGCTGATCTTTGCGAGCATACTGGGCGGCTATAGGCTCAATGCAGACAGTCTTGATGGGATGCTGGATATGTTCTTTGATATTCCTGCGGAAGTGCTTGTGACTTTCGCGGTATTTGGGCTGGGAGGATTTTTGATCTATGCATTCATGTACGGAGCCCTGGGGGCGCTGGTATCGAAGATCGAGGACCTCAACAAGAGCGCCGGAACCGCCCAGATGCTTGTTATGGTTATATATTTTCTTGTGCTGTTCCAGATGCAGGAGCCGGATGGGATCGTGATCCGCATCCTTTCCTATCTTCCGGTAAGTTCCTACAGCGCTATGTTTATCCGTATCGCCATGGGAACCGTGGCTGTGTGGGAGATCGTGGTTTCTGCAGTCATCTTATATGTTTCTGTGGCAGCGATGGGATTTGTGGGTGCGAAGATCTTCCGAAACTCCACTTTGCGTTATGGCAATCCTATCAAGCTCACGAATGCTCTCCGGGGACTGCGAAGTGAAAAAAATAATTAATGAGAAGTGAGAAAAATAATTCATAAAAGGTAAATTAGGACTTGTTTTTTGGATAAAAGTTGTTATGATAGATAGTAGATGGCAATTGTTTCCTATGCAGTTGCTTCTCATAATAACTTTAGGAGGCTATATTTATGTTTGGTCAGCTGATTAGTATTTTGAAAAAAAATCCAAAGAAGATCGTATTCACAGAGGGAAGCGATCCGCGTATCCTGGAGGCGTCCTCCCGTCTGCTTGCCAGTACCTTTCTTTCACCAGTGCTTGTAGGGGATCCGAAGGAGATCGCAGAGGCGGCAGAGGAAAGTGGTTTCAATATCCGCGGGGCTGAGATCATCGATCCGTTAAATTATGAAGAGATGGACGAGATGGTGCAGCTTCTCTGTGAGATTCGTAAAAATAAAGGCATGACAGAGGAAAGGGCACGGGATATCCTGTCCCAGGCAAATTATTTTGGAACGATGCTGGTGAAGATGGGAAAGGCGGATGCTCTTCTCGGAGGCGCTACGTATTCTACAGCAGATACGGTGCGTCCGGCACTGCAGATCATCAAGACCAAGCCTCAGAATTCCATCGTATCATCCTGCTTTATTCTGGTGCGTCCGTCGGCAACCGGTGAAAATGAAGTGCTCGCCATGAGCGACTGTGCTATCAACATTAAGCCCACAGAGGACGAGCTGGTAGAGATCGCGCTGGAGTCCGCAGAGTGTGCGAGAATATTCGGCATCGATCCACAGCTGGCATTCCTGAGCTATTCCACTCTGGGTTCCGGCGCCGGCGAAGATGTGGACAAGATGAGAAATGCAGCGGAGAAGACAAAGAAAGCGGCGCCAAATCTGCCCATCGAGGGAGAGCTTCAGTTTGATGCAGCGGTTTCTCCGAGGGTTGCCCGTACCAAATGTCCGGAGTCAGAGGTGGCGGGACATGCCAATACCTTTATTTTCCCGGATATCAGCGCCGGTAATATCGGTTATAAGATCGCTCAGAGACTTGGAAACTTTGAGGCATATGGTCCGATCCTTCTTGGATTAAATGCACCGATCAATGATCTCTCCCGAGGCTGTAATGCCAGTGAGGTTTATTCCATGGCGATCATTACGGCTGCTCTGGCATAGAGGGACTGTTAGGGGCAGAATATATATTTCAGAAATTAATAAGAAGACATATAAACAGGGACCTGGTTGGTGTACCAGATCCCTGTTTTTATCTTCATATCTGACTGCAAAGAGTGTTTTTCATCATTTTGTTTCCAGTATTTTTTCTATACTTACCAGCTTTACACAGAGCACAAACAGATCTGTTGCCTGAGCCAGTTCCTCCAGTGTTGGGAATGAAGGAGCGAGACGGATATTGCTGTCTTTTGGATCTTTACCATAAGGATAGGTGGCGCCGGCGCCGGTCAAAGTCACACCTGCCTCTTTACATTTGGCAACAATCTTCTTTGCACAGCCTTCCATGGCTTCAAAAGAGATAAAATAGCCGCCATAGGGTTTTTCCCAGCTGGCTATGCCCGTATCAGCCAGTTCTTCTTCCAGAACATCCAAAACAGCTTCAAATTTTGGCCTCATCTCGTTGGCATGTTTTTTCATATGTTCTTTGAGACCTTCTAAGTTTTTAAAATAAGTCACATGCCTCAGCTGGTTTATTTTGTCATAGCCGATGGTCTGGATCGTCAGCTGCTTTTTTATATCATCCAGGTTTGCTTTTGAGGCGGCAAGGGCAGCGATGCCGGCACCAGAAAAGCTTACTTTGGAAGTGGAGGCAAACTCATATACGATATCTGGGCTGCCAGCCTTCTCGCATTCACTGATGATATCTAATATTTCTGCCTGATGGTCTTCATAGAGATGATGGATCACATAGGCATTGTCCCAGTAGATACGGAAATCTTTTGCTGCCGGTTTCAGATTGGCAAAACGTCTGACGGTATCGTCGCTGTAGTTGATGCCCTGGGGATTGGAGTATTTGGGGACACACCAGATCCCTTTTACTGTTTCGTCGTGGTTTACAAGGTTCTCCACCAGATCCATATCAGGACCATCCTGTGTCATCGGAATATTGATCATCTCGATGCCAAAGCGTTCGGTGATGGCAAAGTGCCTGTCGTAGCCAGGTACCGGACATAGGAATTTAATTTTATCTAGTTTACACCAGGGAGTGTTTCCGAGAACACCGTGGGTATAGGATCTGGATATCGAATCATACATAATAGACAGACTGGCATTTCCAAATACGATAACATGTTCCGGAGCCGTTCCCATCATCTCTGCCATAAGCTGTTTTGCCTCCGGGATTCCATCAAGACCACCGTAGTTACGACAGTCTAAGCCATCGCTTGCCAGAAAACCGGATTTTGAGGTAAGGGCATCCAGAAGTCCCAGAGATATATCCAGCTGGGAAGTGCTTGGTTTTCCTCTTGACATATCCAGCTGAAGGCCGTATGCCTTTTTTTCCTCAAATTTAGCTTCCAATTCTGATTTCAGAGCAAGCAGATCTTCCCTGCTCTGCTGACTGTAATTTTCCATGGTGAACCTCCTAAGTGTAAATATATGCATAAAACTCTTTTCAACTTCACTATTATAAACAGATTATTTCATATTTTCAAGTTTTTTTTCAATTTTCAAAAGTTAACAGTTGTCTCTTTGAGGAAAAAAAGGTAAAATAAAAGAGAACGTTAATTTGTCGGCAGCTGCTGGCTAAAAGAAGGGATGAAGCGTAATGAGGTTATGGAATAGAAAGGGGCTTTTGATCCTGTTCATGGTGTCTGCCCTGCTCTGTGGTCTTATGTATGCCGGACCAGGGAATGCCCGGGCAGAGGTAGTGCCGGAGAGGATATCAGAAAGTGAGTGGAAAAAACTGCCCACAGGAAGCGCCGGGGTACTGGAAGGGCGGTCTGTGCTGATCAGTATTTTTGTGAATGATAAAGTCAGCAAATGGACCAAGAAGGCAAAAAAGGAAGCAAACAGAAAAGTCCGCTCCGCGGCATCTTATATCCGCAGACAGGCAAAAAAGTATGGAAAGAACGTTTCCTTAGTAGCAGACACAGAAAAATACAAGGATATCAGCTATTCTTTCCGGGTGAATAATAAAGTCAGTGACAGCATCAGAAGCCAGGATAAGCTGTATCAGAAAGTTATGAAATATGTGCGAAAGAACATTGATATTAACGGGCTCCGTTCCCGGTATAATACAGATAGTATCGGTTTTCTTTTTCATCTGAATAAATCGGGAACCAGTTCCACGCTGGTTCATTATGCAGAAGAGGGCACTGAATTTTTTTATGAGTGTGCCACGTTATTTTCAAAATATGGAAAACAGGCGGAAGGGGCTTCTACCTATGCCCATGAGATCCTTCATCTTTTTGGGGCCAGGGATCTGTACGAGAGGTCGCTGGCAGATGGAATCACTGCTTCCCTTGTCCGGCATATCGAAAAGAAGTTTCCAAAAGAGATCATGTACTCTACCTATGACCGGAAAGGGCGTATGCTAAAGTACAAGATCACAAATGACATCAGCCGGGTCACGGCGTATTTTCTGGGCTGGAAAGATAGTGTGCCAGAGGTGAAAAAATATGCACTTCCAAAACTTAAGGAAAAGGGCTGTTTTTACGAATGGACTTCCATTTAAAATTACAGGAGTAACACGTCAGCTCAATGGTGTCGTTGGGCTGCCAAAATAAATCGGAGGAGATGATAATGATGAATACAATAAGAAGAAAAATAGCGACGATCGCAGTGGTATGCTCACTGATCATGGGACTGAGTCTGGGGATTCTCAGTTTTCTGTTTTCCAGCGATATGGCTGACAGCGATTCCAAGGACTATATGCTGGCCAGGGCTGAGGAGAGAAAGACACAGTTTGATGGGATCCTGACAAAGATCCAGCAGTCAGTAGACACGCTGACGGATATTGCGGTGGGTGATCTTACAGATTTTCAGAAATTTAAAACGGATCCGAAATATGTAGAAGCATATACGAAGGGGCTGGAAAATACACTGCTCCATTTTGCTGAAAAGACCGATGGGGCGCTGACGGCTTATATCCGGTATAATCCAGATTTTACAGAACCCACTTCAGGACTTTTCCTCACCAGAAACTCTACGGAAGACGGATTTGAGAGTATTGAACCTACGGATTTCAGCACATTTGAAAAAGATGATCTGGAGCATGTGGGATGGTATTATATCCCGGTAGAGAATAAAAAGCCGACCTGGATGAATCCCTATCTCAATCAGAATATCAATGTCAGCATGATCTCTTATGTGGTGCCTGTTTACATGGAAGATGAATCCGTGGGGATCATCGGAATGGATATCAGCCTGGAGACCATTGAGAATATGATCTCGGAAGCTTCCATTTACGAAAACGGTTATTCCTGCCTGGTGGATACAAATCATAATATTGTGGCCCATAAAGATTTTAAGCTGGGGGACAGCTTAAAGGATATGGCTCCGGAAGCAGAAAAGATCATAACCGATACCGGAAAAGAGGATCAGGTAAACTCTTATCAATATAAAGGGCAGAGTAAATTGATGGCATATCTGACTCTGGCAAACGGAATGAAGTACATATTGACAGCTCCTGAATCGGATATACAGGCAAAATCTATATCTTTATTGAAGATCATGGCGGTATTCCTTCTGTGTGGTTTGATCTGCTCCTGTATTTGTGGGTGGTTTATCAGCGGAAGGATCTCTAAGCCGATCTCCCGGATCACTGACCTGGTGGATCAGATCGCCAAACTGAATCTCAAGAAAGATCCCGGCATTCATACCCTGTCCCGCAGGAAAGATGAAATTGGCCGGATGTCCAGGGCAGTGGAGCTGATGCAGAATGAATTTGGGAATATGACATCGGAGATCAGTGATTCCTGTACGGTGGTAAAAGAAGGGGTAATTTCTCTGGATGAGGTTATGAAGACTACAAATGATCTCTGCCAGGACAACTCAGCCACAATGGAGGAGATGTCTGCGGGTATGGAAGAATCCGCTTCAACGATGGATATCATATTGAGAAATGTAGAAAATGTAAACGGAAATGTTCAGGAGATCAATGAGGTATCCGTCCGGGGACGTGATATATCCAGAGAGGTCAAACAGAGGGCTGAGGAATTGGAAGACCATACCAGGACTGCCAATGAAAGGACCAAAGAGGTTTATGAGGAATTGAGGGTAAATACGGAGTCGGCACTTCAACAGGCGAAGGCTGTGGATAAGATCCATGAATTGATCCAGGCCATCAGTGATATCTCCTCCCAGACTAATCTCCTGGCACTGAACGCTTCCATTGAGGCAGCCAGAGCCGGGGAGGCAGGCAAGGGATTTGCAGTGGTGGCATCGGAGATCGGAAGTCTGGCAGGGCAGACCCAGGTGTCAGCAGATGATATCAAGAAAATGGTTTATGAGGTGGAAAGTGCTGTAAAAAATATGGGTTCCTGTATCAGTACATCCACAGATTTTCTGGAGAAAACAGTTATGGGGGATTATCAGCAGTTTAGCGAGGTGGGAGCTGCATATCACTCGGATGCTGCTACTTTTGAAGAATTTATGGTATCGGTTCATGGTCTGGTGGAAGATCTGACCAGGGCGATGGAAGAGATTGTCCAATCCCTGGATCGTATCGGTCAGACCGTAGGAGAGTCGGCAGGAGGCGTTTCGGAAATCGCAGATAAAACAAATCACCTGGCAGGCGCTGCCGCCCGTGCCCAGGAGCTTGTGGATCAGAGCGGGGAGAAGATATCCAAGCTGGAACAACTTTTGAGCGAGTTTACTTATTAGTAAGATGAAAGAATCAGCCCATACATGCAAGTCAGGAGACTTTCAATTTTGACTTGACAGGTATCAGAATATTATTTATTATAAAAGATAAAGATATTTATAAATGCGGCGACGAAGAGGAGTACATCAAAAAGGTCCCAAAAGAGAGAGTGTTCACCGGCTGAAAGACATTCGGGCAGCCTTATGATGGAAGGTAGCTTCTGAGCAGGATTTTTGAACAGTGACATGATATGGCACTTAGTAGGAAATAACGGTTTGCCCCGTTATCGGCAGAATGAGGAATAAAGTGAACTCTTTATTTGAAATAAGGTGGTACCGCGAGACTGAACCAGCTCGCCCTTATAAATGGGATGGTACCAGATAAATCGGAAGATTTACAGCTTCGGGCTGATACCAGCCCGAAGCTGTTTTTTGTACGCTACAAGCCGCGCAGTTCCGGAAGGGCAGGCACATTCGTGCTTGCACGAAAATGTGTCTGCCCTTCTGGAACTATGAGGCGCCAGCCTCAACGATGAGCCTGCGGAGCAGGCGAAGAGTGTGCGCGGCGCAGGAGAAAGGTGCAAAGTTAATAATGGCGCCAGCCTCAACGATGAGCCTGCGGCTTGTGGTGAAGTAAGAAAGGAAAGGTAAAAATGAAAAAAGAACTAGAAAAGAATTACAGCCCTAAAGATATCGAAGACCGTCTCTATACCAAATGGGTGAACAAAAAATATTTCCATGCAGAGGTAAATCCGGATAAAAAACCATACACGATCGTGATTCCGCCGCCGAACATCACAGGGCAGCTTCACATGGGACATGCCCTGGATAATACACTGCAGGACATCATCATCCGCTTCAAGAGAATGCAGGGCTATGAGGCTCTGTGGCTTCCGGGGACGGACCACGCTTCCATTGCCACTGAGGCAAAGATCGTGGAATCTATGAGAGAAGAGGGGCTTTCCAAAGAAGACATTGGAAGGGAGAAATTTTTAGAGAGAGCCTGGGACTGGAAGAAACAGTATGGTGGACGGATCGTATCCCAGCTGAAAAAGATGGGCTCTTCCTGCGACTGGGACAGAGAGCGCTTTACCATGGATGAAGGCTGTAACAAGGCGGTTAGGGAAGTGTTCGTAAAACTGTATGATAAGGGGCTGATCTACCGGGGAGAGCGTATCATCAACTGGTGTCCCCACTGTCTCACTTCCATCTCGGATGCAGAGGTAGAATACGAAGACCAGAAAGGTCATTTCTGGCATTTGCGCTATCCTTTTGCCGATGGCAGCGGATATATCAATCTGGCGACTACCAGACCGGAGACCCTGCTGGGGGATACTGCAGTGGCGGTAAATCCGAAAGATGACCGGTATAAAGATATGGTGGGGAAAAAGCTGGTTCTTCCTATCGTACATCGTGAGATTCCACTGATCGCAGATGACTATGTGGATATGGAGTTCGGGACCGGAGTGGTAAAGATCACACCGGCCCACGATCCCAATGATTTTGAAGTTGGTCTGCGTCACGATCTTCCTGTGATCAATGTGATGACAGATGATGCGAAGATCGTGGATGAGTATGAAAAATATGCCGGCATGGATCGTTATGAGGCGAGAAAAGAGATCGTGAAAGATCTGGAGGCAGAGGGAGCCCTTGTCAAAGTGGAGGACCATGATCATAATGTAGGAACCTGCTACCGATGTGGGACTACAGTAGAGCCCAAGGTGAGCAAACAGTGGTTTGTAAAAATGAAACCTTTGGCGGGACCGGCGATCGATGCTGTAAAAAAGGGAGAAACCCGTTTTGTTCCCGATCATTTTAATAAGACTTATTTTCACTGGCTGGAGAATATCCGCGACTGGTGTATATCCCGCCAGCTCTGGTGGGGACATCAGATCCCTGCCTTTTACTGTGACGACTGCGGTGAACTAGTGGTTACGAAGGAAAATGAAGCAGTTTGTCCAAAATGCGGCAAAAAAATGCGTCAGGATCCCGATACCCTGGATACCTGGTTCAGTTCTGCACTGTGGCCCTTTTCTACTCTGGGATGGCCGGATGAAACAGAAGAGATGAAATATTTTTATCCCACTAATACCCTTGTGACCGGATATGATATTATTCCCTTCTGGGTTATGCGAATGATGTTCAGCGGTATCGAGCAGACGGGACAGGTGCCCTTTGACACTGTGCTGATCCATGGTCTGGTGAGGGATTCCCAGGGGCGCAAGATGAGTAAATCCCTGGGGAACGGTATCGATCCTCTTGAGGTCATTGAAAAATATGGTGCGGATGCCCTGCGTCTGACGCTGGTGACAGGAAATGCGCCGGGAAATGATATGCGGTTTTACTGGGAACGGGTGGAAGCAAGCCGTAATTTTGCCAATAAGGTGTGGAATGCCTCCCGCTTTATTATGATGAATTTCGCCCAGAATGAAGGGCTGGCAGACAAAGAAGCAGAACCCTCCCAGTTTACCCAGGCAGATAAATGGATCCTTGCAAAGTGCAGCCGGCTGGCGAAAGACGTCACCGCACTGATGGAGACCTTTGATCTGGGAATCGCTGTGCAGAAGATTTATGACTTTATATGGGAAGAGTTCTGTGACTGGTATATTGAGATGGTAAAGCCACGTCTGTACAATGAAGAGGATGAAACCAAGGCGGCTGCCCTTTACACCCTTAAGAATGTGCTGATCGATGCGTTGAAACTTCTCCACCCCTATATGCCCTTTATCACCGAGGAGATTTACTGCACGCTTATGGAAGATGAAGAGGCTTCCATCATGGTTTCTGACTGGCCGGAATATTCGGAGGAAACGAATGCTTTTGCAGCAGATATGGAAGCGGTAGAGCGTATCAAAGAAGCGGTAAAGGGAATACGAAATGTCCGCGGTGAGATGAATGTCCCGCCGAGTAAAAAAGCAAAGGTGATCGTTGTAACAGAGGAAGTAGCGGTGCAAGAAATATTCGAGACCAATAAGGTATTTTTTGCCACCCTTGGTCTTGCCAGTGAGGTGGTGATCCAGAGCGATAAATCCGGAATCGATCAGGATGCTGTATCTGTAGTGATCGACAAAGGAACGATTTATATGCCCTTTGCAGAGCTTGTGGATGTGGCGAAGGAGATTGAGCGGCTTCAGAAGGAAGAGAAAAAACTGATGGGAGAACTCAAACGCTCCGAAGGAATGCTTGGCAACCCTAACTTTGTAAATAAGGCGCCAGCCAAAAAAATAGAAGAAGAGAGGGCGAAACTGGAAAAATACCAGAGTATGATGGATCAGGTAAAGGAACGTCTTGCCCAGCTGATGTAAAAATCATGGTCCATCCGTTTAGTTCGGCAGCGCTGTCAGAACATGGAATGTTTTAACTGAAGAATGCCAGAATTCATTGTTGGATTCTGGCATTTTATTGAGCAGGGGATATAAAATATGCGAGAATTGTCCAGATACCAGAAGAACAGACGTTTTTATACAGGCAGGAGAAAGAAGGCTGGTATACTTATCAGTGGTGAAAACTATGTGATAAAATACCGGAGACATTCACCGGAAGGAGCGGTATGCGATCATGTGTCTGAATATCTGGGAAGCCATATCTTCGACATGCTGGGAGCTTCCACCCAGGATACCTGGCTGGGAACATGCCAGGGGGAGGAAGTGGTTCTTTGTAAAGATTTTTCTTCCGAGGCGGCAAGATTCTTTTCCTTTGACCAACTGGGGGAATATTTTCTGGATCTCACAGGAAGAATGGTTCTGTACGAATACGATCAGATCATAGAAGTGTTGACCAGGGTTCTTGGTATCTCCGCAGCAAAAGTAATAATAAACACTTTTTGGGATATGGTTGTCATCGATGCTTTCCTGGCAAACGGAGAACGGGACGGAAGCAGCTGGGGGATTTTGAAGAAGGGGGACCAGTACTCGCCGGCGCCTGTGCTGGGAAATGATTCCTGTCTTTTCCCAGAGGTTGTTACAGACGAGCAGTGCCGGGAAATACTGGCCTCTGAGGAAGAGATGGAGCGCAGGATCTTTGATATGCCGGTACCAAAGCTTCTATATAAAGGAAGAGTACATTCCTATTATGACATCATCTCAGGACATTATTTCAGTGACTGTGACAAGGCATTGTGGAGGATTATCCAGAAGATGGATTTTGCGGCGGTGAATTATCTTGTGGAGAGTGTGGCATTTACCAGCAGCACCAGAAAGAAATTTCTTATGAGGATATTGGAAGAACGATATAAGAACCTCCTGCTGAAACCCTTTGAGAAGAGGATGTAAAACGATCAGGAAAGGGATGTGTGAAGGTTATGCGGGAAAACAGCCAGCCATGGAATGCGTCTACAGCCCCGTTGTCCGGCGGGCTGGTCAGCACCAGTACTGGTGTGATCAAAGCAGTAGGCTGTTATGGAGAAAAATACAGTGTGGGGAAAATTGAATACCAGTTATTTTCAGAAGCTGGTTATCAGTATGTGATCTCCCCATACTGGGATGTGGTGGATGGACTGGGGGAAGAAGGGTTTCAGGGGATTCCGGGCATCGCCATGGAACTCCGGAGAAAACACTACTACCGTGTGAACAGACAGCCGGTATTTATATCCATGAGAAGCCCGTCAGAAAGCAGAGCGGATCTGGCAGAACTTCTGGAGGAAGCAGGCATGGACTCCTATGACCGGTTAGAGTGGCTGATAAAAACACCGAGGCAAAGTGGTTGTGATAATCTGATCCTGGAACCATACCGGGAGGAGATCAAGGAGTTTGATTATAATGGACTGGATACTCTGCTGTGCCAGCTGCAATACGGGGATCAGGTTCTGATCAGCAGTCAGAGTGCAGTTTCTAATAATCCCCTGGTCTACACAGAGCATCTGCTCCGCATGGTGGCAGCAGGAGCAGTGATAAGGTTTAAAAAGGAAAAAATGGTAATAGATAAAAGGGTAAGGAGTATTGTATTATCTATTCTACAGAGACAATATTATGCGGGAAAAACTTTGCAGATGCTCAAGCACCGCCGGGGAGTAGAAGGGGCAAAAGGCAGAGGGGCTTACCGGGGACGCCGGCCGCTGCAGATCGAACCTGGGAGGCTTCAAAAAATATCTGACCTGTTTCATGCAAAAAAAATATCTGAAGCAGAGGCGATGCAGCGCCTGGGAATTGTGTCCAGATCCACATTTTACCGGAAATTGAAAGAGCTAAAAGAATGATGTTTTGCTTTTGTCAAAAATTGCGATGGCTTTTGCCAAAAAAGACGTTTTTCCCCTTGCTTTTTTCCATAAAAATAGTTATTATGTTTCATAGGGCATTTGCCAGATGACGATGATTGACGATGGCCATTAAGCTTAAAAGGAGGTCAGAAGATGATAAATTTTGAGGAAGAACTAGAAAAATATGAGCCAAGCCTGGATGTTGAACAGGTGGAAAATGTGGTGAATAATAATAATCTTACGGATGTGACAGATATTGTGAGAGAGTTGATTTCAGAAACCAGGTCAACGGTGTGAAGCACAGGAAAGGATTAGGAGGATTTCAATGAGATGTCCAAGATGTGATGCAAACATAAACGATGAGATGGATATTTGCAGATTTTGTGGACAGGATCTGTCGATCATATATCATGTAAGAAGAATTTCAAATGCATACTACAATATGGGACTGGAGAAAGCGCAGGTGCGCGATCTCTCAGGGGCAGTCATGGTATTGAAAAAGAGTCTGCAGTTTGATAAATACAATACCAATGCCCGCAATCTTCTGGGGCTTGTGTACAACGAGCTGGGGGAGACTGTGGCGGCATTGAGCGAATGGGTGCTCAGCCGGTATCTTCAGCCGGAAGATAACCGGGCCCAGTATTATATTAATGTCATTCAGAAGAACCAGACAGCGTTGGATGCGGTAAACCAGACGATAAAAAAGTATAATTCTGCACTGAATGCGGCCAAGGGAGGCAACGAAGATCTGGCGGTGATCCAATTGAAAAAAGTAGTCAGTCTGAATCCCAAATTTGTCCGCGCCCTGCAGCTTCTGGCATTGCTATATATGAAGTCCAAAGAGTATTCTAAAGCTGCCAAATGCCTCAAACGTGCGAGGCGGATTGATTATAATAATACGACAACCCTGCGTTATATGCAGGAGATCGGAGACAAATTCAGTGAAAACGGCGGGAAGGGCAGGGAAGATTCTGCCAGGGCATACCGCCAGCAGCCCAAAAAGGATCCTCTGGCAAATGTGCAGCCGGTAGGTGCATATAAAGAAGAAAAGCGGCACTGGATGCCGGTGATCAACGTGATCATCGGAGTGATCATAGGTCTTGTTGTCAGTTTTGTGCTGATCCGTCCGACCCTTCTGGGAAACAACCTGGTAAATAATTCTGACAGTATTGCAGAAAACAATCAGCAGTTATCCGTGAAAGAAGCCCAGCTGTCATCTATGCAGAAACAAAAAGAAAAGCTGGAACAGGATGTGGCAGAACTGCAGAAAAAACTGGATGAGGGAGAAGATGCCAGCACTGCAAAGCTGGAACTGAGCAACAATCTTCTTCTGGCTGTCAAATATTATAATGATGGGGACAGGCTTCTCGCTGCCAGTACAGTGAGCCAGTACAAGGAATCGGATTTTGAGAAAGAAGAGTTGAAGGAACTGTATAAAATGGTTTCTAAAAAAATCACCCAGGAAGATATAAAAACTCTCTTTGAACAGGGAAGAGCTGAGTTTAACAGAGGGAAATATGACGAAGCAGAAAAATTGTTAAACCAGGTGCTTTCTGTCGAGGCCGAGAATCTGGATGCATTGTATTTTATGGGCCGGGTGTATCATCAGAGAGGGAAGAAGAAAAAGGCCATAGAATACTACGAGAAGGTCATTGAGATCGATGAGGCTTCCAGCCGGGCAGCTGAGGCGAAATCCCGCCTGAGGCAGCTGGGTGTGAACTGATTTATGGAATGGATAGACAGTTTTGGTGCAGAAGATCTTCTGGCCGGAACTGGATTTACATGAGAAAAAGATAAAAAGGACTACGGAGAAAAAGCTGGACAAGCTGTCCGCATCATTCTGTAGTTCTTTTTTTGATGGGAAGAAGAAATTGATATAAAAGGGGAGGAAGAAGATGGATAATTTTTCACTGGAAAGAAACGGGGCCAATCTGATCCTGCACATCAGCGAGGATCTGGATCACCATACAGCAGCCCAGATCAGCAGAACCATTGATGTTCTGATCGAGAAGGGAAACGTAAAAAATATTGTATTTGATTTTGAAGGGATGACTTTTATGGACAGTTCAGGCATCGGCATGGTCATGGGGAGATACCGGAAAATACAATATTTTGGTGGAAATGTTTATGTGACTGGAGTAGGTGCCGGCATTGACCGGATTTTTTCTATGTCCGGACTCTATAAGATCATTCAGAGGGTTTGAAGAAATCAAAGCATCATGCCATATGCAGAAATGTAAATGTGCGGAAACAGCGCAGAATTGGAGGATAAGATGAATACATACAATGAAATGAAACTGGAATTTAGCAGCCATTCGGAGAATGAAAGTTTTGCCCGCACAGTGGTAAGCGCTTTTATTGCCAGAATGGATCCGACACTGGAGGAACTGGCAGATGTAAAGACTGCTGTATCGGAGGCGGTGACTAATGCGATCATCCACGGTTACGAGAAAAATCCTGGAAAGGTGGCCATATACGGAAGAATCGAGGGAAATACGATCTATCTGGAGATTTCCGATACAGGGGAGGGGATCAGCGATATCACTAAGGCGATGGAACCGTTGTATACATCCAAGCCGGAACTGGACAGGTCTGGTATGGGATTTGCGTTTATGGAGGCATTTATGGACGAGCTTCAGGTGGAATCAGAGCCGGGGAAAGGGACGGTTATCAAGATGAAAAAAGTCATATATAGCGCAATGAATCTTTCATAGAGAGGGACTGGTCAATGGAAACCATAGAACTGATAAAATTAGCACGTTCTGGGGATAAAATGGCACGAGACCAGGTGATACAAAAGAATATGGGGCTGGTATACAGCATCGTAAGCCGGTATGTGGGGAGGGGATACGACACAGAGGAGCTCAGCCAGATAGGAGCCATTGGCCTGATCAAAGCCGTGGACAAATTTGATATGCGTTTTGATGTAAAATTTTCTACTTATGCCGTACCCATGATCAGCGGTGAGATCAAGAGATTTCTCCGGGATGACGGAATGGTCAAGGTGAGCCGCAGCATCAAGGAAAATGGCTGGAAGATCCGTAAAGCGGCGGATACCCTTTCCCAGAAACTGGACAGGGAACCCTCGATCGAGGAGCTGGCAGCGGCGACAGAGATTGCTGTGGAGGATATTGTTCTTGCGCTGGAGGCAAATCTGGAAGTGGAATCCATCCACAAACCGGTTTCTTTTGCTGATGGAAAAGAGGTATCCCTGGAGGATAAAATTCCAGAAAAAAGTGACTGGAATGAGCAGCTGCTGAACCGAATGCTGGTAGACCAGCTGATGCTGCTTTTAAATGACAAAGAGAAAAAACTGATACAGATGCGGTATTACGACGACAAACCCCAGAGGGAAGTGGCAGAGTGCCTTGGGATCAGCCAGGTTCAGGTAAGCCGCATGGAAAAAAAGATCTTACAGAATCTGAGAAACCATATGAATAAGGCGCATAGTCCGGCGGCAACCCTTTGAACTGGGTAAAAGGGACAAAAATGGAAAAAACTATTGACAAACATATTTGTTTGTGATAGCATATATTTTGCGTGTTGGCAAATACATGCTTAGATGTGGGTTTAGCTCAGCTGGATAGAGCGTTTGGCTACGGACCAAAAGGTCGGGGGTTCGAATCCTCTAACCCACGGTAAAAACTGCTAAATAAAGTCCTGGACTTTGTTTAGCAGTTTTTTTCGTGTAGGAAAGTTCTCCATCCGAGGAGCAAAAGAATAGCCGAAGGAAATTCTTTGGAGCGGCGCGATCCTCAGCCGCCGCTTTTTTTCCGTCGAATAAAAGTGGGAAATAATCATTGATTTCATTTACTATTTATGTTATTATACTATACAAGCAAGTAAATATCTGTTGTAAATTCTAAAATTCTTATATTCTGATCTTTCTTGCTTACAACTCATTATTAAAAAAAGTAGGCGGGGAGGAAGGTAAATGAAAAGAGACTTAACTACAAAAGTGATGACGAAATGTAAGGATGTATTTTCGGATATATGCAATGTGAATCTTTTTGGCAGTCGGAAAGTGATTCGTCCTGAGGATCTGGAAGTGGCAGAATCCAATGTTGTATACCGGGATATGGCAGGAGTGTTTCGGGAACATCGCATGGATGTAAGAATGAAGCATAAAGTTTCTAATGCAGAAATTGCATTATATTGTCTGGAGAATCAGTCAGAAGTATCCAATATAATGCCGGTTCGGGATATGGGCTATCTGTATTCGGGCTATAATGAACAAATACGAAAAATTAAAAATGAAAATGAGCTTGCAGGTATGAGATATTATACCAAAGTGATAGGTGATAATCAGAAATTGACACCTGTGATCAGTTTGGTTTTATATTATGGAGTAAATGAATGGACCGGGCCTAAAAACTTAAAAGAGATGTTGGACATTTCAAAGGAATGGCAGGCAGAGTTAGAGCCATTGATCGAGAATCACAGGATCAAGCTGGTATATCTGGCAGGACAAAGTGATGAAAAACGTAAAGGGTATAAAAGTGATTTTCGGCATATTGTGGATTATCTTTTCTTTGCAAAACGAAAAGATGCCAGGAAGCTAAGAGAGATGACTAAAGATACAACCAGAAAAATTATACATCCACAGGAATATCTGCATATGATGAATGCTATTACAGGGGATAAAAAATATATGACTATAGCAGATGAATTTAATAAACAAGGAAGTAAGGGGGAGACAAATATGTGTATTATGATGGATATGGTGGAAGAACGCGGTATAAAGAAAGGAATGGAAAGCATCAATCTATTAAATATCCGATTGATACAAGAAGGGCGTTTTGAGGATGTTAAAAAAGCATCAAAGGATGAGGCGCTCCAGAAAAGGTTTATGAAGGAGTATGGTATTTAGCCCGAAGGCGCTGTCAAGTTACCATTTAATCCATTTGTTTTCCTTATGATTTTTTATAAAAAATAATTGCGTTCCAGGCTTGACTTAGGATATACTAAAGGTACACGAATGGAGGAGGATGATACAAAATGATACAGTACAAATGCCCGAAATGTGCGGCAAACATGGAGTTTGATGCGAAAAGCGGCCGGCTCAGCTGTGCATTCTGTGGAAACAGCCTGAATATTCAGGACTTTGCAGAGGAAAATGGCGGTGAATATGAAGCAGAGGCTGCCAAAGAAAATGTGGATGAGGAAACTGGGGATTTCCGTGAAGTGCATGAGGAAAAGACAGATAATTTCTTTGATGAATCGGTTGTGAGATACTGCTGCGATAATTGTGGCGCGGAGCTGGTGGTAACAGAGGATACGACAGCTACTAAGTGCAGTTTTTGCGGTTCGCCCATGATTCTGTCGGACCGGATGCAGGGGAAGAGGGCGCCGGTGAAGGTTATTCCCTTCCGGGTGAGCAAAGAAGACGCTGTCACTGCATTTAAAAAATGGTGTAAGAAGGGGTTGATCACGCCAAATGATTTCATGACGCCAGACCGTATCGATGATATCGCGGGAATTTATGTGCCATTTTGGCTGTACGACATGGCCGGGCAGGGAGAGATCCATGCGGACTGTACCCGGGTGTCACATTATTCCAGCGGAAATTATAATGTGACGGCAACAAAACACTATAAGGTGTGGAGAAAAGTAGACCTGGATTACGACTGCATTCCGGTAGATGCTTCTGAGCGGATGCGGGATGACCTGATGGATAAGCTGGAGCCTTTTTATTATGAAGATATCAAAGACTATTCTTCCATGTATCTTCCTGGATATGTGGCGGAAGGATATAATTACACCGATGATGATCTGATGCCCAGAGTGCAGAAGCGGGTGGAGAAATTTATGGACGAATATGTAAAGGGGACGATGAAAAATTATGCTTCAGTCCGCATCACGGAGCGGGATTATAACATTTTAAAAAAGAAAGCGGATTATGCGCTGCTTCCCGTGTGGATGATCAACTATGATTACCGGGATGGGCAGTATGTCTTTGCCATGAATGGAGATACAGGAAAGATCGTAGGTAAACCGCCTATCAGTAAAGCCAAAGTGATGGCATGGCTGTTTGGTGTCGGCGGAGGGTTATTTCTTATTCTGCGTCTGATCACTATATTTTTACTGGGAGGTGGTATCGGATGATGAAAAAAAAGCGTTATTACATATTATTTGTTATAATAATGTTGGTTTTATTAGCAGCACCCTGTATATCAGGGAAGAATGCGATGGCGATAGCGCCAGAAGACTTCTATTTGGAGGGAAATGGGAACAGTCTTAAGCGGGAGAGTGCTGTAAACGATTTTGCTGGCATTTATACCCAGGAGCAGATTGCTTCTTTTGAGGAAAAGCTGCGGAAGATGCGGGAGGAGTATGACTGCAATGTGGTGGCCTTTGTGATTGATAACAATGAGTGGGAAAGCAGTGAGCAGTCGGCGCCGGAAAGAGCGGTTAAATTTTTTCTTAATCCGAGTTCCCATAAAAGCACAGTTGTTCTCTGGCTGAATGTCTGCCGGAGTAACCGTTCGCTCTATGTACTTGGCTATGGTTCGGCAGAGTATAAGATTACAGATAGTGAAGCGGACCGGCTGGCAAAAAATCTGCAGGGTTATGTGAAAGAAGCCCAGAGCGGGACGGGGGATGCCCAGTCCCAGTATAGCCAGATGATGGATGAGTTTATCACTCAGAGTGATCTTGAGATGCGTACTCCTTTTTTCTTTCTGGCCTGGTGGTTCCATCTGGGGCTGGGCCTTCTGGCAGGAGCGATCGTAGTACTCATTTTGCTAAAAAATTCTGGCGGTAAAATGACGACCAATGGAAGAACTTATATGAATAAGAGTTTTTCTGAGCTGATCGGGCGCCGGGATATCTATACCCATACCACTTACGTGCGAACAAGGAAATCCAGCAGTAGCAGCGGCGGCAGAGGCGGAGGAGGCGGACACAGCCACTCCAGCGGAGGCGGGCGGTTCTGATCAAACTGGAAAAATAACTAAGGGACTGTTAAGAAATTACTTTTAACAGCCCCTCATGGAAAGGAATAACGAATATGTGGCTGGCAGATGGCTGGAAAGATTATGAAGTGATCGACACTTCGATGGGAGAAAAACTGGAGCGGTGGGGGGAATATATTCTGGTGCGGCCGGATCCCCAGGTGATCTGGGATACACCTCATGAAGCTCCTCAGTGGAAGCGGAAAAATGCCCACTATCACAGAAGCAGTAAGGGTGGGGGACAGTGGGAATTTATCAATCTTCCACAGCAGTGGAAGATCTCTTACCGGGATCTGACCTTTCATCTGAAACCCTTCAGTTTTAAACACACGGGTTTATTTCCAGAACAGGCGGTGAACTGGGACTGGGCATCGAAACTGATCCAAAATGCCGGAAGGCAGATCAAGGTACTGAATCTGTTTGCTTATACTGGAGGTGCTACAGTGGCATGTGCCAGGGCGGGGGCAGCGGTGACGCATGTAGACGCCTCGAAGGGAATGGTATCATGGGCGAAGGAAAATGCCGCTGCTTCCGGTCTTGCCGACGCTCCAATCCGTTATCTGGTAGATGACTGTGTTAAGTTTGTGGAACGTGAGATACGCCGGGGAAACCATTATGACGGTATTATAATGGATCCGCCATCTTATGGAAGAGGACCCAAAGGAGAGGTATGGAAGATCGAGGAAAAGATATTTCCTCTGCTTAACCTTTGTACAAAAGTATTATCCAGAGAGCCCCTGTTTTTCCTGGTGAATTCCTATACTACAGGCCTGCAGCCGGCGGTGCTGGCCTATATGATGGAGCTGACGATCCGGAAAGAATTTGGAGGTACAGTGACTGCAGATGAGATTGGTCTTCCTGTAAGTTCAAACGGTTTGATCCTTCCCTGTGGTGCCAGTGGAAGATATGAGAGGACATAATTAAAAGTGTGTGACAACTTGTTTTAGAACAAAGGTACGCAGACAAATGTAGTATGAGAAACTGACAAAGTTATCCACAAATAAAGCGACGGCTTTGCGATATTTACTAGTTGTACACAAAGTTATCCACATTATCCACAAAAAATGTAGACTTTTGTAGCAAAAATGCACTGATTTGACAACTCATGAAGTTGTGTGACAATTTAAGGTGAAAGCAAAAAAACAGCTACATAAATCCAAAATATATGTTGCTCATTATATGGTTTTGGTATATAATAAACATACGGGACAGGTTCCGGCTGACAAAGTCGGCAGACAGGTTTCCGTCCCGAATATTATGGGCAAAGGAGCTGATCATTATGAATTTAGTAATTAGCGGCAAAAATTTAGATATAACGGAGGGATTACGTTCGGCGATCGAAGAAAAGATTGCCAAACTGGAGAGATATTTCAATGACAGTACCGAGGTTCACGTGACGTTGAGCACTGAGAAAAACAGACAGAAGATTGAGATCACCATTCCGATGAAAGGAAGTATCATTCGTGCGGAAGAAGTAAGTTCGGATATGTATGTTTCCATTGATCTGGTAGAAGAAGTGATTGAGAGACAATTGAGGAAATACAAAAATAAATTGATTGATAAAGCACAGAATGCGGCGCATTTAAACCAGGAATTTATTGATGAAGATATGGAGGATGAGGAAGAGATCAACATTATCCGTTCTAAGAAATTCGCCATGAAGCCCATGGATCCAGAAGAAGCATGTGTACAGATGGAGCTTCTGGGGCATAACTTCTTTGTATTCCGGAATTCCGAGACGGAGGAGGTAAATGTTGTTTACAAGAGAAAAGGAAATACATATGGACTGATCGAGCCGGAGTATTAAGAATATATGGGTGTCCATTAAGCAGTTTTCATAAATATATGGACTGAGAAAAAAGATGTGTCCTCCTGGATGGAACCATTTGGTTTAGTCCAGAAGGACACTTTACCATTTTTACAAAGAAACATAATGTTTCAGAATGGAGGATAATATGGGATTAATTAAAGCGATCGGCGGCGCGATCCGTGGCGAGATGGCAGACCAGTGGAAGGAGTATTTTTATTGCGATGCACTGGAATCAGATGTTCTTGTGACCAAGGGGCAGAAGCGGACCAGCAGCAGGTTTGGCAGCAAAAACAATGGCAATGAAAATCTTATCACGAATGGTTCTGTAGTGGCTGTAAATGAGGGACAGTGCATGATCATTGTAGACCAGGGAAAAGTTGTGGAATTCTGTGCGGAGGCTGGAGAATTTTTGTATGATACCTCTACAGAACCCAGTCTGCTCTATGGTGATCTTGGTGATAATATCAAGAAAACCTTTGCGGCGGTGGGAAGACGTTTTACTTTTGGAGGAGATACGGGAAAGGATCAGAGAGTTTATTTCTTCAACACAAAAGAAATTATGGGAAATAAATATGGGACTGCCACACCGGTTCCCTTCCGCGTGGTGGACACCAATATCGGACTGGATGTGGACATATCCGTCCGCTGTAATGGAGAATATTCTTACCAGATCTTTGACCCTCTGCTTTTTTATACAAATGTATGTGGAAATGTAGTGGATGAATACCGTCGCGACACCATTGAC
Source organism: uncultured Eubacterium sp. (assembly GCA_910584645.1). GTDB lineage: Bacteria > Bacillota > Clostridia > Lachnospirales > Lachnospiraceae > Eubacterium_F. The sequence continues at coordinate 60,272 of CAJUAU010000011.1, read as the reverse complement.
AGCCAGCTGAAGACGGAGCTGATGACAGCACTGCAGCCGGCATTTGCAAGAATCTCAGCTATGGGCATCCGCTACAGTGCGGTGCCGGCTCATACGATGGAAGTGGCAGATGCCCTGAATGCTGAATTGTCTGAAAAATGGAGCGGCTTGAGAGGGATCCGTATTGTATCATTTGGAGTAAATGCCATCAAGGCATCAGAAGATGACGAGGCGATGATCAAAGAACTGCAGAAGACAGCAGTACTCCGGAATCCGGGGATGGCGGCGGCAACTCTGACCGAGGCCCAGGCCCAGGCAATGAAATCGGCGGCGGCAAATACCTCCACGGGACCGATGATGGCATTTGCCGGGATGAATATGGCCTCCCAGGCAGGGGGAATGGATGCCAATGCGCTGTTTGCCATGGACCGGCAGGGCGGAGTTCAGAATGGAACACAGGCGTCTGAAAATTCGGCGGCAAATGCAGCAGGTGGAGGGAATGCCGCAAAACAGGCAGATTCCTGGACCTGCAGCTGTGGAACAGCCAATACTGGAAAATTCTGTGTAGAATGTGGAAAAGCAAAACCAGCTTCCCAGGAGGGATGGACCTGTAGCTGCGGGGCAGTAAATCAGGGAAAATTCTGTATGGAGTGTGGAACAAAGAAGCCGGAGGGAGCCCCGCTGTATCGTTGTGACAAGTGTGGCTGGAGGCCGGAAGATCCACATCATCCGCCGAAATTCTGTCCGGAATGTGGTGATATATTTGACGAAAATGATATTGAATAAAAAAGAATAGGAATGTAGATAGAATGAATTTGTTTGATGGCGCCGATTATTGTTATTTGTAATTGGCGCCATTGAATTGATCTAAGGAGGAAATATGGGGAATTACACAGGCTTGATCATTGTTTTGGTATTGATCCTGATCATAATTATTGCGGTATATATCGGAGTTGCTTCATTAAAAAGAAAGGCACAGCAGGTATCGAGAGAACTTTTTGGGACCAGTGATCTCAGGCAGGGGGCGGAGATGATGCGTGAGGAGATGGCATCAACACCAAAATCGGTTTCTGCCATGACGAAACTTCTTCTGCCAAAGATCGTCCAGGATTTTCCGGATTTTGAGTACGATGAAATGAAAGAGAGGGCGGATAATATATTAGTGGACTATCTGAGGGCGATCGGTTCTGCTGGGAAGGAGATGCCAAAGGATGGCAGCACAGAGTTAAAAGAAGAACTGGCAGCCCATATCGCGATGCTGGAAGAAGCCGGGCAGAGGGAGCATTTTGAACAGATTCATATCCACCGGACCGAGATCAGCCAGTACCGGAAAAGTGAGGGACGCTGTATCATTACATTCCAGTCGGCGTTGGAATGTTTTCATTATGTGACGGACCGCGAGGGGAAACTGTTAGCAGGGGCAAAAGACACAAAGTATCAGACCAAATACAATACGGATCTGATCTACATACAGGACAGGGAATTAGTGGAAGACCAGAGGGCCCAGGCGCTGGGCATCAACTGCCCCAACTGTGGGGCGCCGCTTTCTTCTCTTGGCGCCAAAGTATGCGAATACTGCGGAAGTCCGGTGGTGGAGATTAATATTCACGCATGGTTTTTCAGCGATGTAAAAGAAGTTAAAAGATTATGAACGGTTTGTAAAAAACAATCTAAAATCAAAAAAATCATTGAAAGACAGAACATCTAGTGATAAAATAATCTGGGATAAAACTTTGATTATTATGGAGAGTGAACGTATGGGATTATTAAGTAAGGTAGTTGGAACCCACAGTGAAAGGGAAGTAAAGAGAGTGCTTCCTATCGTGGACAAGATTGAAAAACTGGAGCCTGATTATGAGAAATTATCAGACGAGCAGTTAAAAGATAAAACAAGAGAATTCAAGAACCGGTTGTCAGAAGGGGAATCACTGGATGACATTCTGCCGGAGGCATATGCGGTTGTCAGAGAAGCATCCAAGAGGACCATCGGAATGCGCCATTACCGCGTGCAGCTGATCGGCGGTGTGATCCTGCATCAGGGACGTATCACAGAGATGCGTACCGGTGAAGGTAAGACGCTGGTGTCCACGCTTCCAGCGTATCTGAATGCTTTAGAGGGCAAGGGTGTGCATATCGTTACAGTCAATGACTATCTGGCGAAGCGTGATGCGGAGTGGATGGGGCAGATCCATGAGTTTCTTGGGCTGACAGTGGGCTGTATCCTGAACAGCATGGACAATGATGAGAGAAGAGAAGCCTATAACTGTGATATTACCTACGCTACGAATAACGAGCTTGGATTTGACTATCTCCGTGATAACATGGTTATTTATAAAGAGCAGCTGGTACAGAGAGAGCTTCACTATGCCATCGTGGACGAGGTGGACTCGGTACTTATCGACGAGGCGAGAACACCGCTGATCATCTCTGGAAGCAGTGGGAAATCCACCAAGATCTATGAGGCATGTGATAACCTGGCAAAGCAGCTTAAGCGTGGTACTGCAAAAGAATTGTCTAAGATGGATATCATCATGAAAGAAGATGACAATGAGACTGGTGATTTCGTTGTGGATGAAAAGGAAAAGACGGTGAACCTTACCGCCCAGGGTGTGGCAAAGGTGGAGCGCTTTTTCCATATCGAGAATCTGGCAGATCCGGAGCATCTGGAGATCCAGCACTGTATCAACCTTGCCCTGCGGGCTCACAATCTAATGTTTTTAGACAAAGATTATGTGGTAAAGGATGACGAGGTGCTGATCGTCGATGAATTTACGGGACGTATCATGCCGGGACGCCGTTATTCCGACGGACTCCATCAGGCCATTGAGGCGAAGGAACATGTGAAGGTTAAGCGTGAGAGCAAGACGCTGGCGACGATCACCTTCCAGAATTTCTTCAATAAATACGCGAAAAAATGTGGTATGACCGGTACCGCCCTTACCGAAGAAAAAGAGTTCCGCGAGATCTATGGCATGGATGTTGTGGAAGTTCCCACCAATAAACCGGTGGCGCGTATTGATCACAACGATTCCGTGTATAAGACGAAAAAAGAAAAATTGAATGCTATCGTAGAAGATATTGCGGACTGCTATGAGAGAAAACAGCCGGTGTTAGTGGGTACGATCACCATTGAGGCATCGGAGGAGCTCAGTGATCTGCTTCGGAGACGGGGCATTAAGCATAAAGTACTGAACGCCAAATACCATGAGATGGAGGCAGAGATTGTTGCAGACGCAGGTATCGCCGGAGCTGTGACCATCGCCACCAATATGGCGGGCCGTGGTACGGATATCAAGCTGGGAGAAGGAGTCCAGGAACTGGGAGGACTGAGGATCATTGGTACGGAGCGGCATGAGTCCAGACGTATCGATAACCAGCTGCGGGGACGTTCCGGACGTCAGGGAGATCCCGGTGAATCCAAGTTTTATATTTCCCTTGAGGATGACCTGATGCGTCTGTTTGGTTCCCAGAACCTGATGAATATATTTAATTCCCTCGGGATGCCGGAAGGTGAACAGATCCAGCACCGGATGCTGAACAAAGCCATTGAGCGCGCCCAGATGAAGATCGAGGGCAACAACTATGGAATCCGTAAAAACCTGCTGGAGTATGATATCATCAACAACCAGCAGAGGGAGCTCATCTATGCTGAGAGACGAAAAGTTCTGGATGGAGAAAGCATGCGTGATACCATTTACGGTATGATGGATGAAGTGATAGAAAAGTATGTGGGCAGAACCATCGGGGACGATCAGATTCCAGAGGAATGGGATCTGGATGAGCTGAATATGAACCTGCTGCCCATCATTCCCTTTGAGCCGATCACCTTTGATCCAGAGAGGGATAAGAGCATCAATAAAAATGAACTGATCCAGAAATTAAAAGAAGAAGCCCTCCATCTCTATGAGATGAAGGAAGCAGAGTTCCCGGAGGCAGAGCAGATCCGGGAGATCGAGCGTGTCATTCTTCTGAAGGTCACAGACCAGCACTGGATGAACCATATTGATGATATGGATCAGCTGCGTCAGGGGATCGGACTGCAGGCATATGGACAGAGAGATCCGGTGACAGAGTACCGTTTCCAGAGTTATGATATGTTTGCGGAGATGACAGAGTCCATCCGGGAGGAGACAGTAAAGGCATTGATGCATGTCCGTATTGAGCAGAAGGTAGAACGTGAACAGGTAGCAAAGGAGACAGGAACCAACAAGGATGATTCTGCCAATGCGCCGGTCACAAGGAAATCAGAAAAGATCAGCCGTAATGCTCCGTGTCCCTGCGGGTCCGGAAAGAAATATAAATACTGCTGTGGCAGATAAGGTGAATCAGAGGGTTGAAAAATGGTCGAGTTAGATAATTATAAAGTCGAACTCTCCTCCTATGAAAAGCCTCTCGCTGAGGTCAGGGACTCCCTGAATCTTGGCGAGAAGCAGTTTCGTATCGAGGAGCTGGAGAAAAATATGGAGGCTCCGGATTTCTGGGAGGACGCAGAGAAGGCGAGCGAGTCCATGAAAGAGGTAAAGGAACTTAAAGATATCGTTAGCCGTGCCGACGGTCTCAGCGGAAAGTATGAAGATATCATGACGCTGATCGAGATGGCATATGAGGAAGAGGATGATGAACTGGCGGCGGAGATCAAGGAGGAACTGGAAGAGTTTGTGAAAGATTTCGATGATCTTCGCATCACCACGATGCTGAAAGGCGAATATGACGAGAGTAATGCTATCCTTACCCTGCACGCGGGAGCCGGGGGAACCGAGAGCTGTGACTGGGCCAGCATGCTGTGCCGGATGTATCAGAGATGGGCAGAAAAAAAAGGATATTCGGTAGAGATGCTGGATTTTCTGGATGGCGACGAGGCGGGGCTTAAGTCCGTTACCCTGCAGATCAACGGAACCAATGCCTATGGATATCTGAAAAGTGAACACGGTGTACATCGTCTGGTGCGTATTTCTCCCTTTAATGCGGCGGGTAAACGTCAGACGTCTTTTGTTTCCTGTGATGTAATGCCGGATATTGAGCAGGACCTGGATATTGAGATCGCAGATGATGATATCCGTATCGATACGTACCGTTCCAGCGGCGCCGGAGGCCAGCACATCAATAAGACCTCCTCGGCGATCCGTATCACCCATTTCCCCACAGGGATCGTGGTGCAGTGTCAGAACGAGCGCTCCCAGCATATGAATAAAGACAAGGCGATGCAGATGCTGAAGGCAAAGCTGTATCTGCTGAAACAGCAGGAGAATCTGGAAAAAGAGTCCGACATCCGCGGAGAACAGAAGGAAATCGGCTGGGGAAACCAGATCCGTTCTTATGTAATGCAGCCCTATACTATGGTAAAAGACCACAGGACCAATGTGGAGTCCGGCAATGTCGGAGCTGTCCTGGATGGCGATCTGGATGTGTTTATTAATGGGTATTTAAAATGGATCAATAGTTGAAATTATAGGAAATTACTGAGGTAGAGGATAAGAGGCAGAGACAGGAAAATGCTGCCCGGAATGGAGGGGCTTATGAAGGAAATTGTTACATTTTTTATCAGTGGCAGAGAATATGGGATTGAGATCAGCGGAATGCAGAGTCTGGAAAGTTATCAGGAGATCCAGCCTTTGTCGGAAGCACCAGACTGTATTCTGGGAACCATCGTGGTACGGGATGAGGTGTATCCGGTCTTTGATATCCGGGCAAAGTTAAATCTTCCCGCTGCCGGGATGACGAAGGATACCAAGATATTGCTTCTCCGGACAAGTAAGAGAGGCATTGCCTGTATGGTGGACAGCGTGGATAAGGTGTTTCAGGCAGAAGGAGATAATATTCAGACCTTCCCGAAAGAGGCGCAGACGGAGGGGACCGATTATATTGATTTTATCGCCAGAAGAGATAATCAGCTGATCGTAGTGATAAATCCCGATGCACTGATATCAGAAGAGGATTTCGATCGGATCAATGAGCTGGATCTGTCTCAGGAAGAGAAGCAGGAGTAATCCTGCCTGCGCTTTACTGGGATATTTACATATAGAAAGGAAGAGGAGACAATGAAAATCGCAGTATTAGGTTACGGAACCATTGGTTCCGGAGTTGTGGAGGTTGTCCATACCAATGCAGAAAGTATCGCGGCACGTGCGGGAGAAGAGGTTGAAGTAAAATATGTCCTGGATCTTAGGGATTTCCCAGGGGATCCGGTGCAGGAAATTCTTGTTCATGATTATAATGTGATCGCAGAAGATGAAGAAATAGGCGTTATCGTTGAGACCATGGGCGGTACAAAACCTGCCTATGATTTTGTAAAAACTGCCCTGTTGAAAGGAAAAAGCGTCTGCTCTTCCAACAAAGAACTGGTAGCGGCCCACGGAGCTGAATTGATTCAGATCGCCAAAGACAAGAATGTAAACTTTTTCTTCGAGGCGAGTGTGGGAGGGGGAATTCCGATCATCCGTCCCCTCAACCAGTGCATTACTGCCGATGAGATTCAGGAGATCAATGGAATCCTGAATGGTACGACAAACTTTATCCTGACGAAGATGGCAGATGAGGGCGCTGACTTTGCCGAGGTATTGAAAAAGGCACAGGAACTAGGGTATGCGGAAAAAGATCCCACGGCAGATGTGGAAGGCTACGATGCCTGCCGCAAGATTGCGATCCTCACCTCTCTTGCCTATGGAAAACAGGTGGATTATGAGGACATTTATACCGAAGGCATCACGAAGATTACTGCAGAAGATTTTAAATATGCAAAGAAGATAAATTCGGCGATCAAAATCTTTGGTACAAGTAAAAAAGTGGGAGATCGGGTGTATGCGATGGTGGCGCCGCAGATGGTGGACAGCACCCATCCGCTTTACAGTGTAAATGACGTATTCAACGGCATATCTGTCACAGGAAATATGCTGGGAGATGTGATGTTTTATGGCGCCGGAGCCGGCAAGCTTCCTACCGCAAGTGCTGTGGTGGCAGATGTGGTGGCGGCGGTGAAACACCAGGGAGAAAATGTTTCCATTACCTGGAGTGCACAAAAGCTTGAGATCACGCCAGTGGATGAGATGGAAAACCGGTTTTTTGTCCGGGTAGGGGAATCTGAGAAAGAGAAGGTATCAGAAGTATTTGGCGGGGTCCAGATGATCGACGCCGGAATCGCGGGAGAATGTGGATTTATTACTGCACCTCTGAAGGAAAAGGACTTTGCAGCAAAGGCAGAGAACTTCACCACGCTCATCACACGTATTCGGGTGTCTGCATAAGGTGAAATAATAGATTTGGGTTTAAGACTGATAGAAGAAAGGACGGAAAGACAATGAAATACATTGTTGTTCTGGGTGACGGAATGGCAGACCAGCCTTTAGAAGAGCTGGATGGCAGGACGCCGTTGGAATATGCTGATACACCCAATATGGATAGGATCTCAAAGAAAGCAAAGATCGGACTGGCAAAAACCATCCCTGACGGAATGAAGCCGGGGAGTGACACAGCCAATCTTGCTGTTTTAGGATATGATCCCAGGCAGTATTATACCGGACGTTCTCCGCTGGAGGCGCTGAGCATCGGTGTAGATATGAAAGAGGGGGATATTGCCATCCGCTGTAATATTGTGACGCTTTCGGAAGATGATCTTCCGTATGAGGAGAAGACGATTCTCGACCACAGCAGCGGTGAGATTTCCACAGAAGATGCAAATGTGCTCTTAGAGGCTCTCAGATCGGAGATAGAGGACGATGTCTACCAGTTTTATACGGGAACCAGCTATCGCCACTGTACGATCTGGAAACATGGACAGGTATCCGAGCTCACCCCGCCTCATGATATTCTCGGAAAAAAGATTGGAGAATATCTTCCGGCAGATGACAAACTCCGCGGGATGATGAAAAAGAGTTATGATATATTGAACCAGCATCCCTTGAATGTGGAGAGAGCCAAGAAGGGGTTGAACAAGGCAAATTCTATCTGGTTCTGGGGAGCAGGTACAAAGCCGGAACTAGATGATTTTGAAGAGAAATTTGGGAAAAAGGGCGCTATGATCTCAGCGGTGGACCTTTTAAAAGGAATCGCAGTGGGCGCCGGTATGAATAATATAGAGGTAGAAGGGGCGGATGGAACCCTGGAGACCAATTACGAAGGAAAAGCAGAGGCTGCGGTAAAGGCAGTGACTGAGAATGGCAGTGATTTTGTCTACATCCATGTGGAAGCTCCTGATGAGATGGGACACCAGGGCAGTGTGGAGAAAAAGGTCAGGGCCATAGAATATCTGGATCAAAGAATTATTGGCCCCGTGTACAACAGAATGAAGGAGCTGGGAGAAGATTTCCGGATGCTGGTCATGCCGGATCATCCAACCCCGATCTGTATCCGCACCCATTCCAGCGATCCAGTTCCATATCTGCTGTATGACAGTACCGCAGAAGAGGGGCACACATGGAGTTATAATGAGAAAGAGGCTGAAGAGAGTGGAAATTACCAGGAAAACGGGTATCAGCTTATGAATGAATTATTAGGATCTGTTTCAGAATGACAGGAGGAGAAAAGAACATGTTGATCGTAAAGAAATTTGGTGGTACTTCGGTAGCTGACAAAGAGAGGATTTTCAATGTGGCGAACCGTTGTATTGAGGATTATAAAAAAGGGCATGACGTAGTTGTAGTCCTTTCTGCTATGGGAAAGCAGACGGATGTGCTGCTGGATATGGCAAATGATATCAATCCCAACGCGCCGAAGCGTGAGCTGGATATGCTGCTGACCACGGGTGAACAGACCTCGGTGGCGCTTATGGCGATGGCAATGCACTCCCTGGGTGTGCCGTCCATCTCCCTGAATGCTTTCCAGGTGGCGATGCACACCACATCTGTAGCGGGAAATGCGAAGCTGATCAAGATCGATAAGGAGCGTATCCGTCATGAACTGGAACAGAGGAAGATCGTAATTGTGACAGGATTTCAGGGTATCAGCAAATATGACGACTATACGACACTGGGACGCGGCGGTTCTGATACGACAGCAGTGGCTCTGGCGGCGACGCTGCATGCGGATGCCTGTGAGATCTATACGGATGTGGATGGCGTCTACACCGCAGATCCGCGCATTGTAGAGGGAGCTAAGAAACTTGACCAGATCACCTATGATGAAATGCTTGAGCTCGCCAGCTTTGGGGCAGGGGTTCTTCACAACCGTTCTGTGGAAATGGCGAAAAAGTATGGTGTACAGCTGGTAGTTCGTTCAAGTCTGAATACAACAGAAGGTACTATAGTGAAGGAGGAAGTAAAAATGGAGAAAATGCTTATCAGCGGTGTGGCAAGTGATAAAAATGTAGCCAGAATAGCAGTTGTTGGTCTGGAGGACCAGCCAGGAGTGGCATTTAAGCTGTTCCGCCACCTTGCCAACCACAATGTAAATGTAGATATGATCCTGCAGTCTATCGGGCGCGATAATACAAAAGACATCAGTTTTACCGTGACGGAGGACATGGCAGATGTGGCGGTGGAGACCGTTGAGAGACACCGCAGCGGCAGTCTCAAGTGCCAGGATGTGAAGGTAAACAAAAATGTATCTAAAGTATCCATTGTAGGTGCGGGAATGCAGACCAACCCCGGTGTTGCTGCCCAGATGTTTGAGGCGCTCTATGATGCCAATGTCAACATTCAGCAGATCTCAACATCGGAGATCCGCGTCACAGTATTGATCGACGAAGAAGATACCAATAAAGCGATGAATGCGGTACACAAAGAGTTTGATTTCTAAGAAATCCGTACATTTGCTGTGGGGACATATACCTTTTGCCCCCGGCATCATTGATATATGTTTATTAAAAAGCGCCAATTTATTTGGTGCTTTTTAGTACCAGACCAACTCGATATCTTTGAGCTGTTTAAAAAGGATAGATTTATGAATGATAATCTGAGAATTGCCATCTGTGAGGATGATCAGACGCAGCTGGATTATATGGAGACGCTTGTAGAACGCTGGGCGGGGGAAAAGGGACAGACCAGCCTGGTGGACTGCTATATCAGTGCGGAGCAGCTGTTATATTCTTTTGATGCGGATCTGCCGTATAAACTTTATCTGCTGGATATCCAGATGGGAGAGATGAGTGGCATGGAGCTTGCCAGAAAGATCCGGGAAGGGGATCAGGAATCCGTTATCATATTTCTTACCGGATGTAAGGAGTATGCGCTGGAGGGATATGAAGTAGGGGCATTTCGCTATCTTCTGAAACCGGTGAAGGAAGAAGAGCTGTTTTCTGTGCTGGAAGAGATGTTGAATCAGAAAGTTCCAAAGAAGAAAGAATATTTTATATTAAAACAGGCAGGAGAATTGTTGAGAATCCCCTATGATGAGATATGGCATGTTATGGCACAGGGGCATTATGTGGAGATCCTGCATGGAACCGAGCCTTTGATGTGGAAAGCCGGGTTTGGGAAGATCCAGCGGGAATTTGAGGAGAAGGGATTTGTCCTCTGCAGCCGGGGGATACTTGTAAATATCAGAAAGATTTCAAAAGTGGGAAGAACACAGTGTGAACTGGACAATGGTGAGCAGATTCCTATCAGCAGGAGCCGTTACAAAAGTGTAAATGAAGCATTTATCCAATATTTTGGAGGGGAGGAGAAAGAGTAAATGATCCATTGGGGAGTTCTGGTATTAGCAGTGGCAGCAGCAGTGTTTCTCTCTGCATGGATTACATCTGTTGTTGTGAAGAAACGGGAGGAAGAGCAGCTGGGAAAATATCAGGACCGGATTCTCGCGATGCAGCGGGAAGAGGTAGAGAACATTTACAGGACAATGAGAGGCTGGCGTCATGACTATCACAACCATATGCAGAAGATAAAAGCTCATCTTGCCCTGGGGCAGATCGAGGATCTGACGGACTATCTGAACCAGCTGGAAGAGGATCTGGATGCGGTAGACATTTCTATAAAAACGGGAAATTATGGTGTGGATGCGATTCTCAGCAGTAAGGTGTCCCTGGCGGTGAAAAAAGACATCAAAGTTAACTGTAAAGCAACTGTACCCGGACAGCTGCAGGTAAAGGAGATTGATCTCTGTGTAGTCATCGGAAATCTTATAGATAATGCCATGGAATCCTGTGAAAAAGTGGGAGACCGGGAAGACAAGTTTATAAGGATCTATATCGGCATTTTTAAGCAGCAGCTCTATATCTCTGTATCCAATACTACAAAAGAATCGGTGCGCAGGAAAAACAGAGAATTCATCAGCGGAAAGAGAGGAAATCATGGCCATGGCCTGCGAAGGATTGATAACATTGTCCATAAATATGATGGTTATCTTAATCGTAAAAATGAACCAGGGGTTTTTGCCACGGAAGTCATGTTTCCGCTTTAAAGCCACTCAGGTGTCCTTGTATCCTGTCCCGATAAATGATATAATAACCATATCTGTTCGATAAACAGAACACAGTAAAATATATAGGCAAACAGATAGGATGGTGCCGTTTTGATAAAAGTGAAGGATCTTGTATTTGAATATATACGCAGGGATGAAAAAGACGAAGTCATCGGCGTGGAGATGGCGGTGGATCATCTGTCATTCCAGGTGAATAAGGGAGATTTTGTGGCGGTGCTGGGACATAATGGTTCTGGTAAATCCACACTGGCAAAGCATATCAATGCCATTCTGCTTCCCGGGGAGGGAGTAGTTTATGTAGACGGCATTGACACCTCCGAGAAGAACATGCTGTGGGAGATCCGACAGCGGGCGGGGATGGTATTTCAGAATCCGGACAATCAGATCGTGCACAATGTGGTAGAAGAAGATGTTGGTTTTGGACCGGAGAATCTTGGAGTACCCACAGAGGAGATCTGGGAGCGGGTAGAAGGTTCTCTTAAAAAAGTGGGAATGTTAAAAAGCCGGAAGGAATCTCCCAATAATCTGTCTGGCGGACAAAAACAGAAGGTAGCCATTGCCGGTGTGCTTGCCATGAAGCCAAAGTGTATCGTATTCGACGAGTCTACGGCAATGTTAGATCCGGTGGGACGCAGGGAGGTATTGGAGGCAGTCCGGGAATTAAACGAGAAAGAAGGGATCACGATCCTGTGGATCACCCACTATATGGATGAAGCAGCCCAGGCGGACCGCATTCTCGTAATGAATGAGGGGAAGCTGGTGATGGAGGGAACTCCCAGGGAGGTATTTGCCCGGGCAGACCAGCTGAAGAAATGGCATCTGGATGTGCCCCAGGTGACAGAACTGGCGGCGGAACTGAGGAAGCGGGGGATGGATATACCAGCGGATGTGATCAACGTAGAAGAATTTGTGGAAGCGGCAGCGCGGTGTATCCTGGGCGCGGATTGGAAATGAGGAAATTATGTCTATTTTACTTAATGAGGTAGAATACATCTATGGAAGAGGAACTGCATTTGAAAAGGTGGCCTTATACAATGTCACTCTAAAGATCGGGGATGGAGAATTTATCGGACTCATTGGGCATACAGGATCCGGCAAATCTACGCTTATCCAGCACCTGAATGGTCTCCTGAAACCTGTCTCCGGCGGGGTGTACTATAATGGAGAGGATATCAACGACAAGGATTTTTCAAAAAAGAAGCTGCGATCTAAGGTTTCTATTGTATTTCAATATCCGGAGCAGCAGCTGTTTGAGAGTTCCGTCATTGAAGATGTCCGTTTCGGACCGAAAAACATCGGGATGGAGCCATTGGAAGTGGATATGAATGCCTTTGAAGCACTAAAACAGGTGGGAATACCCGATGAACTTCTGGATGTATCGCCCCTGGAGCTTTCTGGCGGACAGAAACGGAGAGTGGCCATCGCCGGTGTCCTTGCCATGCAGCCGGAGGTATTGATCCTGGACGAGCCCACAGCGGGGCTGGATCCGAAAGGGAGAGATGAGATTCTGGAACTGATCCGAAGACTGCACGAAGAGCGGAAGATCACGGTGATCGTCGTGTCCCACAGCATGGAGGACATGGGAAAATATGCAAAGCGGCTGGTGGTGATGAATGGAGGGACGGTGGCTTATGACGGAACTCCGGAAGAAGTCTTTTCTCATTATAAAGAGCTGGAGCGCATCGGATTGCGGGCGCCCCAGGTGACCTATGTGATGGAGGGGCTGGCAGCAAAGGGAATAAAACTTCCTCACAACGCCATCAATGTGAGCCAGGCTGTGGATGCCATATGTAAAGCCTACAGAAGTAGAAAAGAAAGGAATTAGTCTGGGATTATGCTGAGAGATATTACCATCGGACAATATTATCCGGTAGAGTCAAAAATACATACGCTGGACCCACGGGTAAAGATCGTGGCTGTTTTTGTTTATCTCATTTCCTTATTTTTGTTTCGCGGTTTTGCCGGCTATCTTGTGGCCACGGTGTTTATCGTGGCAGCAGTGGTCACGAGCAGGGTGCCTTTCTCATTTATGATGAAGGGGCTCAAACCAGTTTTGTTCCTCATCTGTTTTACTGCATTTTTTAATGTTTTTTTTACCCCTGGAGATGTTTTATTTGAATGGAAATTTTTAATGATCTCATGGCAGGGGCTGCGGAAGGGTGTCTTTATGGTGCTCCGGCTTATATATCTGGTCATTGGCTCTTCTCTGCTGACCTACACCACGACGCCAAATAAGCTGACGGATGGCATCGAGAGCCTTTTAAAGCCATTGGGGAAACTTGGGGTGCCGGTCCATGATCTGGCAATGATGATGTCTCTTGCCCTGCGCTTCATACCCATCCTTTTGGAAGAGGCAAACCGCATCATCCGGGCACAGAGTGCCAGGGGGGCAGATTTTGAAGAGGGGTCTTTATTTCAGAGACTCCGGGCCATGGTGTCGATCCTTGTGCCCCTGCTGGTTTCCTCTACAAGGCGCGCCTATGATCTGGCGCTGGCCATGGAGGCAAGATGCTACCGGGGCGGGGAGGGAAGGACCAAAATGAAGCCGCTGGCCTGCCAGCGCAGGGATGTTGTGGCCTATGTGCTCTGTGTCCTGTATGTGGCAGTCCTGCTTACAGTAGATCATTTTGTGCCATTTTGATCGAACGGAGGAAGGTATGAGAGTAAAATTGACCGTGGCCTATGATGGAACGAATTATCACGGGTGGCAGATTCAGAACAACGCACTGTCTGTGGAAGAGGTGCTGGCGGGGGCGCTTCGGGAACTGCTGGGAGAGGAGATCGAACTGACAGGAGCCAGCAGGACAGATGCGGGGGTACATGCCCTGGGAAATGTGGCAGTCTTCGATACAAATACCAGAATTCCTGCAGAAAAGATCGCCTTGGCGGTCAACCAGCGTCTTCCTGAGGATATACGGGTAATGCGCTCAGAAGAGGTGTCCCGGTCTTTTCATCCACGGTACTGCGTCAGCAGGAAAACCTATGAATACTGGATCACCAACGCAGAAATACAGCAGCCCGTCAAAAGGCTGTATTCTTATTTTGTATATATTCCCCTAGATGTGGAAAGGATGAAAGAGACAGCACAATATTTTCTCGGCGAGCATGATTTCGGTGCATTTTGTTCTGCGGGCAGCCAGGTCAGGAGTACGGTGAGAAGCATCTATGATCTGCAGATCTTTCAGGAGGGCGAAGATATCCGCATCCAGATTACCGGAAACGGTTTTTTGTACAATATGGTGCGCATCATTGCGGGAACACTGATCGAGATCGGAATGGGACGGCGGGAGCCGGAGACGGTATGCCAGGCACTCCACTATGCAGACCGGAACATGGCAGGCCCCACGGCGCCGGCGCGGGGATTGAGGCTGCTGCAGATTGAATATGAGGAGAACAGGCAGGAGTATGGGGATGATCATTGACATTCATGCACATGCATATCCAGAGAGGATAGCAAAAAAGGTAAAAGAGCGGATGGAACGTGTGGCGGGGAGCCGGGTGGAGAACCTGGGAACCCCGGAAGCTCTTGTGGCGGAGATGAAAGAAAACGGAGTGGACCATTCGGTTTTTCTTCCAGTGGCTACCAATCCCGGCCAGGTAGGGAAGCTTAATGCCCAGGCGGTCCGCTGGATGGAGGAATATGGAAGCCGGGGACTGGTATCTTTTGCGGCGGTTCATCCGGATACCCCAGAACTTAAGATGGTGCTGCGGGGGATCCGGAACAGCGGTCTCAGGGGAATCAAGATTCACCCGGATTATCAGGAGACATATTTTGACGATATCCGCTATCTGAGGATCCTGGATGCGGCGGCAGAGGAAGGACTTCTGGTGCTGGTACATGCGGGGATGGATGAGGTTTATCCGGATCATGTGCATTGTGATGTGAAGAGGATCCTGCATGTGCTGGGAGAGGTGGAATGCAGCCATCTGATCCTTGCCCATATGGGGGGATGGCAGATGTGGGGAGATGTAAAGAAATATATCTGCGGCGCGCCGGTATACATGGATACTGCATTTTCCCTTACTGGTACTGTGAGTGTAGAGAACTGCGGTGTCTATGGGAAGATGCTGGATGACGTCCAGTTTACAGAGCTGGTGCGTCTTCACGGGGTGGATCGGGTTCTGTTTGGATCTGACACGCCCTGGAGCAGCCAGAGGGAAAATCTGGAGTGGATCCGGAAGTGCAGCCTGAACCCCGGGGAAAAGACGCAGATCCTGGGAGAGAATGCCAGAAAACTGTTGACATTGGGCTGAAATTATAATATAATATGATACTGTGGCATGAAAAATACATAAGCCTTCTCTGGGTGCCTGCCCCGGCATACAGCGTGAATGGGTATTTTTCAGTGGGATCATCTGTTCCGGACATTGCAGAGGGATCTTCATAAAAAAGCACATTTTTAACAGTTTATCTGATACAAAGAGAGTAAATGAATATTTTAGGAGGTTTCCAGGATGAAAAGTTATATGGCAAGTCCATCCGATGTGGAAAGAAAATGGTATGTCGTAGACGCTGAGGGAAAGACCCTGGGCCGTCTCGCATCTGAGATTGCAAATGTTTTAAGAGGGAAGAAAAAACCTATCTATACACCGCACATTGATACAGGTGATTATGTGATCGTGGTAAATGCTGAAAAGGTTGTTACGACTGGAAAGAAGCTGAATCAGAAGATCTACTATCATCATTCAGAATATGTAGGCGGAATGAAAGAGACTACATTAAAAGATATGTTAGCTAAAAAGCCAGAGTATGTTATGACTCATGCAGTAAAGGGAATGCTGCCCAAGGGACCTTTGGGAAGACAGATGCTCAAAAAGCTGTTTGTCTATGCAGGACCGGAGCACAAGCATGCTGCACAGAAGCCAGAAGCACTGGATATTTAATGGTTGAAAGGAGGAAATAACATTGGCTAGTGAAAGATATTACGGAACAGGAAGAAGAAAATCAAGTGTTGCCCGCGTTTACCTGATGCCAGGAAGCGGCAAAGTTACGATCAATAAAAAGGATATGGATGATTATTTTGGTCTTGAGACATTGAAGATCATCGTTCGTCAGCCACTGGAAGCTACCAACATGGCAGACAAGTTCGATGTACTTGTAAATGTCAAGGGCGGTGGTTTTACAGGCCAGGCTGGCGCGATCCGCCACGGTATCGCAAGAGCGTTGAACAAATATGATCTTGACCTGAGACCTACTTTGAAGAAAGCTGGGTTCCTCACTCGTGATCCTCGTATGAAAGAGCGTAAGAAATACGGTCTCAAGAAGGCACGTAGAGCTCCACAGTTTAGTAAGAGATAATTACAAGCAGAATAATGAATTAGTAAAACCTTTGAAAGTCCAGTATTTTCAAGGGTTTTCTTTATATATGTGTTTTCTGAAATTGTGGTAAAAAGTGCAGAATTTTGAAGCGTAGCACACACATAGCACACAAGTAGCACACAAACGAGGGCATAAAAATCTTGTGTCTTGCGTAAGACTTTTGTATAATGCGGTTATCAGAAAAAGGCGGTGTTTTCATGGATAGAACAGCGTATAAGAACCGGCATATCAAAGAGCATTACGACAGAATAAACCTTGTTATTCCCAAAGGCGAAAAGGACAGGATAAAGAAAATATGTTCTGAAATAGGGGCAAGTGTTAATGAATACCTTTATATGCTTGTGTGTAATGACCTTGTGGACGGTACAAGCAGAATGGCAGAGAAAAAGCAGGGCTTTAATGCAGAACAGGAACGGATGCTTGAAAAGTGGCAAGTACCAAGAAAATATTATGAAATGATAGAAGATTTGTCCTATACCAAAGACGAGGGATATTTTATCTATCTGAAAAAGGGCTATGTAAATGACGTGACAGGCAGCAGGAACATACATTGCATGAAAACATCAGAAGTAAGGCGGATTATCGGGAAAACACATAAGCGGTAATTTTCTAGATGATTAAGAAATAACATAAAGTGTCCTTTATGTACCCTTTATGCGTCCATTATTGAGCCAATAACGGACTTTAATAAATTCTTTTTTCATGAGATAATTTCAATATCAATAAAGAAAGGTGGTGAAAGATGATGAAAAAGCAAGAAAATTTAGCGACTGAAATTCTTCACACAGTTTTGAAAAAGCAAAGATTTTTATCTATGGTGTTTTTAGTATCCCTGATAGTAAATGTTTTGTTAAGTGTAAAAATTTTAGTTAAAAAGTGATGTGAAAGCCGTTAGCTAAGAGAAACCGTTATCCAAAATGAGGGTAGCGGTTTCTTTTTGGAATGAATAAAGGGCATCTGCATTTTACAGACACCCTTTAATACGGTTTTATGTAACGGTTATTTGTAACCATATCCCATTACTGTGCCTAGTTTATATCCCATTTTTAAATCCAGATCAAAACTTTTTAATAGAAATAAAATATCATGTAAGCCACCATGACTATATAACTGTTGTTCGTTTAGGAGATGTCCGTGTGCTTCAATACGTTCATCTAAATCTACAATTTTTGATTGTAGCGATTTATATAAGCAATAGAAATATACATCATGATAAAACAGGGGCAGTTCATTGAGTACATATTCATGTAAATGTATCATTTCGTGGAGGATTGTTGGTTCATCATGTAAATAATCTGGATCTATAGTAATAGATTGTTTTTTCATGTTAAAACATCCCATAGACCCATTATCTATTTTTTGCACATGGAAATCAAAAAAGGTATAAGAAAAATACTCTAACTGCTCTGGTATGGCAATCTCATCATCTACCCATGTGTCATCGTTGTTACAGCTTGATTTAACGGCTATATATGAATGACTTATAGTATCTTTAGAAAATAACATATCCTCAAATAATTCTGAATTTTTTTCAACAGAATTTATTAGTGTTTCTTCTTCCTTTGTCCAAATTCGCCCAAACCATTTTTCTTCCATAATCATTTGCTTTGTCCACCTACTTTTTAAAATTTTTGATTATTCCTTTGCTATGTTGGTTCTATTCATTAGCAACACCCTTTTTCTCCTGAAAAATTTCAAGATGTGTCTTTGCCACTATATAAATCTTTGTGAGAATTACGGTATCGTCAATTTGTTTCATAATCTCCATAACTTGCCTTATCAGATGTTCTTTCATGCAGATACACCACCTTTCTGCTGTTCATACTGCTTCAAGGCTTCATCAATGACTTTTTGGCGTTCCTCATGCTCTGTCTTTTCCTTTGCTTCTTCGGCTTCATCTGCTGCAATAATTTCAAGTGCTGGTTTAGCTATTTTCTTCGGAAAAAGATATTCTAATTCCTCTTTTCCGATATAGCGAACCATAAAAGTGTAGAAAAAATTTGCATGAATACCTAAAGGCAGAAAATAAACCATTTCTAAAAGTTTACGGTGCATATCGTTTTTTACACGCTTATCAATCTTTGCTTTCTGTTCGGATTCTGCTTGCTTATATCCAGCCATAAATCCATAATTGAAAAGGTCATAAAGCATTGTAGCGATAGCTTCCCGGTCTGCTGCCCTTGTAATTTCTCCGCATTGTGTCAGCGTCAAGCCGCCCATGTCAAAATCATCAAGCCGAGGGTGCTTTGCTTCCCATTTGGAAAAGGCTTCTTTTGCTTCTTTAAAATTCATGTTTTTAATTTTCTTCATTGTAAAATCTTCCTTTCTTTTGGTTGGGAAGTATGCTACAATGAACATACTCCCTTTAATTGTTTTGATAGGCGGTTACTGGGTAGCGGCTCTATGGTATTTGCGGTACTGTAGAGCCTTTTTAATTGCTACAATCAATCTGCATCAACTCCTTTCTTAGATTTTGTTTATGGCTTCTAAAAGGGCTTGTATCTCAAAATGAGTATATACCTGTTGTGTCACCCCCTGCCCTTTGTGACCTACAATTTTTTTGACAAGCCTATCATCAACCCCGGCTTCAGCAAGTAATGAAATGCAAGTATGCCTTGTATCGTGTGGGCGGTGGCTCATTCCTAACTGTTCTATTAACGGTTTCCAGTAGCTGTCATAATAATTTCTGTATTCAAAGTGCTTGCCCTCTGGTGTACTTAAAAGGTATTCGCAATCATTCAGATTGTACCAATATTCAAAGAACGGTAGCACTTTATCAGAAATTGGCACTTTCCGTATTCCTGCTTCTGTTTTGGCAGCAGTCACATCAAACCAACGCTCTTTTATATTAACGTTTTCTTTTTTTAAATCCAGTAATTCAGATATTCTACAGCCGGAATATATCAGCATTAAAATCACGTTAAAGTAACCGTTCGTATCTTTCCATTTCCAAACTTTTTCTATCTCTGCCTTACTGAATGGCTCTCTGTTGTATGCGTTGGGGTTTCCTGCTTTCTTTATGTCTATATATTGTGTTTTGTTCATGTCGGGCGGTATTATGTCATGGATAACCGCATATTTGAACATCGAGCCTACAAGAACCTTGTATTTGCGTAGGGTAGGCGTATTCTTGCCGGAGGTATCGGCAATATACTGTAAATCATCCAGTTTCACATCTACCATGCGTTTATTTGCGATAGGCTCACATAATAAATAAGCTGCCCGGTAGCCTTTTGCATTGCTTTCTGATACGGTGGGGAAGTGTTCTTCACTCCAACGCTCAAAAACTTCTTGAAATGTGACCTTAGAAGCATCTACATCATATGGAGATTTATTATAGTCTGCCAATGCTTGTAGGGCTTCTTTTTTGCTTTCATAATATCCTATGGTTTTGCGTTTCTGCTTCCATTTGCCTGTTTCTGTGTCTATCAGCCAACGCTCCGTCACAATCGCTCTATAAGGCTTTCTGCGGTTGCCAGATAGCTTGTAGACAGAGCCAAAGCCATTAGGTAGTTTCATTTTTATCAGTCCTTTCTTTTGGGTTTATATTTATCCATGGATTTTCTTATATATTTTTCAAATCCAGAATAATCATTGTTTTCTCTAAAAGTATCAATCACACTTGTTATATCCTTTTCCCATGGAGTGGTATAGCGTTCTTGATATTGCCAACTTTCTATAATTGGATGGCGATAAGAGCGTTGTAACATTGTTTTTTGGCTTTTTCTATATAGCTGATAAAACACATCTTTTTTTTGACTATATTCAATATCAGCGCACTTTTTGCATTGTGCTGTATTATTGCCATGCGTTTTTATAAAAAATGTTCTACAGTATTTGCATTGCAAGACTTTGATTTTGTTTTTCCTTGAATATAACGCATCCAGATTTATCAATGACCATAAATCTACTTCCGTACATACGGATAATAATTCATTATCAATTTCTGTAATATGTGTTTTAAAGATTGAATTAAAAGGTTTATATTCTTTACTCATAATGTGAATGGGATTAAGCTGCCCAAACAAAAAAACAATCATTTTATTTACAGGATAATCCATCCATTCCTCTATGTTTGTGGAGTTTTCTATATATGCGTTTTTGAAAGTATCATCTTTTTCAAAACTCAAAATAATATAATCAACTAATGAATGGGCTAAAAGTTGACAAAATCCCAAATCTATTAAATCAAAAAAATATTCTTTAACAAATTCTAATGTTGGCACATCATAAGAAACTTTGTATTTCTTAAATAGGGCAAAAAATTTCTCTTTTCCGATGTATAAAAGATTTCCTATTTCAAGAATAATTTGACCTATATTGACTTTTTCATATTCAATATCTTTATAGAAGATGCTTTCATTGTCAATTTCATTTATATAAAAATCATCTTTAATAACTAAGTTTATTTCGTCTATATCTTCCGACCATGGAATATTCCACATGTCATAATGTTTTTTCATATTACCCTCCAAAATGTGGACTTTGAATTTTTAGCAAAAACAAAATTATTAGGTGTTCATTTACTATGTCTCAAAATTTTGTTAATGTTTATGTAGACATTATACCACGTGGAATTATAAAGTCAACAAAAACATAAAAATTATTGGAGGTAAACGAAATGCGTAATAAGGAAATAAAAGAATATATCAAATCAAGAAATGTTCCCATGTGGAGAGTAGCAGAGCGTTTGGGAATTGCTGATAGTTCATTCAGTCGTATGCTTCGGTATGAAATTTCAGAAGAAAAGAAATCTCAAATCAAGGCGATTGCAGATGAACTGGCAACAGGGCAGTAAGGCGGTGATGATATGAGCGAACCTATTTTTGAATGTGCAAACATTCCTGTAGCTGTTGCCGCTAAAGCCTTAAAGGTAGATGCTCAAACAGTGCGATTACTCCTACAAAGTGAGGTTGTAAATTGGGGATGTGCATATCATAGGACACCAAAGAGCCGACAGTATTCTTATCTGATTTATCCTAAGAAGTTTTATGAGGAAACGGGCTTCCTTTACAAAGGGGGTACATCAGAGTGAATATTTTGAAAAGATACCGATTGAGGAAGCAACAAAAGGCGTTAATGCAAAAGCGTGAGATATATGAGCGTTTGCAGACAGAACACAGTGATGATGAATATTTTTACAGATGCACACAGAAAGAAATGGATGCCCTTGACGAGCAAGCCGAGCATATCCGGGGGATTTTGGAGGGGCGGTGGGAGAAATGACGAGGGAGGAACAGTTTAATGACCATGTATCACGAGTTAAGGTTAAATCCAGACATGGGAATAAAGTACAAGCCTTTTGTCCATGCCATAATGACAAACATGCCTCTCTAACAATGACAATGGGTAGGAAATGTACATTGATATATGACCATGCCGGTTGTTGTAAAGAGGATATTGTGCAAGCAATGGGGATGCAGATGAGAGATTTATTTTATGATACAGAGCCGAGAAGCCCGAACTGGCGAGCCTATGTAGAGGGTAGAGAACGACGCCGGATTGAATCGGTTTACAATTACGTTTCTATTAACGGTGCTTATGCCTTTACAAAAATTCGATGTGAGGGCAAGAAAATCTTGTATGGCAGAATGGAGAATGAACGCTTTATATATGGATTGCCAAGAGATACGCCAAGAAAGAGTTATAAAGCTATATATGGAAGCCTACAAGCCATAAATAAGGCGATTGCAGAGGGCAAGCCTATATTCATACCAGAGGGCGAGAAAGACGCTGATACGCTGATAAAGCAGGGTTACACAGCTTTTGCTTATGGCGGCGTGAATGATTGGCAATCGGATTTTGCTACATTGGTGCAGGGAGCAGATGTCTATATTCTTGCGGACAATGACGAAGCCGGAAAGCGTGTTGCTGAAACTATCCAGAATGACATTAAGGCGGTTGCAAAGAGCAGTAAAATCATTGTGCCCATGCCGGATACGCCTAAAGCTGATGTATCAGATTATTTTGCAGCAGGACATAGTAAGCAGGAGTTTGAGCAGATGCTAGAGCAGGAGCAGAATACCGTTAAGGAAACCGTGAGGAAGTGTGCGGCGGTTCACAGTACCCCTATAGAGTCGCAGAAACGGCAAGATAGCCACTTAGAACAGGTATTAAAGGATTTACACGCAGAGCGGTATGAAACAAGCGATAAAGGCTTTGGACGGCTATTTGCAGATGTTTTTAAGAACAAGCACAGATATAACCCATCACGAAAAGATTTTATGCGGTATGACGGTAAACGGTGGGTTGATGATATTGAGGGTTTGAGTGCGAGAGCGTCAGCAAAGGTTTTATCAGATGCACTTGTCCGATATGCGGTAAATGTTGATACAGAGGGTAAATACCTAAAGGCAGTGGCTACATTGTGCAATATTAGAAATCGAAATAATATGCTACAGGACAGCAAGGACGTGTACTTCTTTTGCAATGAGCAGTTAGATGTGAACGATTATCTTTTGAATGTGCAGAACGGTACACTGGATTTGTCCGGGAATGAGCCTGTATTTTTGAGCCATAGCCCCGATATGCTTCTTTCAAAGATATGTAGTGCTGAATATGATCCTGCTGCCGATTGCAGAGAATGGAAGAAATTTTTAATGGAAATCATGCAGAATGATAAGGAAAAAATATTGTATCTCCAAAAGATAGCAGGGCTTTCATTGACAGGGAACACAGAGCAAGAAACTTGCTTTATCCTTTATGGAAGTACCACACGAAACGGAAAATCTACGTTTTGCGAAACACTTATACATTTGTTGGGCGATTATGCTTTGACAATGAAGCCGGAGAGTTTGGCTGTAAAGCAAAATCTTGACAGCAGACAAGCAAGCGGAGATATAGCACGATTGGCAGGGTGTAGGTTCTGTAATGCCAGTGAGCCGCCAAAGCGAATGTTATTTGATACAGCTTTATTAAAATCACTGTTAGGCAGGGATAGCATTACAGCAAGGCATTTACACCAGAGAGAATTTAGCTTTATCCCTAAGTTTAAACTTGTGATAAATACAAATTATCTGCCAACGATTACAGATGATACGGTTTTCAGTTCCGGCAGAATAAATGTTATTAGTTTTGACCGACATTTTGAGCCGCAGGAGCAGGACAAAGACCTAAAGAACCGATTGAGAAATAAACGGGAACTATCCGGCATCTTGAATTGGTGCATCGAGGGATTGCGGCTATACCGCAAAGAGGGATTGAAGCCCCCGGCAGCAGTACAGACCGCTACGGACACTTACAGGACGGACAGCGACAAGATAGGCAATTTTATCAATGAATGTCTGACGAAAACGGATAAAAACAGCAAGGCGAAAGATATTTACGAGGTTTATTCAAAGTGGTGCGAGGAAAACGGCTTCGGAGTAGAAAACAAGTCAAACTTCTTTGCAGAACTTAAAACTAAGGGCTTATTTGCGAACAGCGGAACGGTGGAGGGCAAGACCGTTAAAAATATCGTAAAGGGCTATACGGTGGAAACAGATTTTATTGAGTACGAGGGGCAAGAGCCGTTACCTTTTGACTAAAGAAAAACTGGAAATGTGCAATTTGTGCAAAGTAAATGTAAATTCCCTATAAGGTTTAACTTTAGAATGTCACATATGAAATGCACATTTTGCACAAATCCAGTAAAATCAACGGTTTCAAGCACTTTAGCGAATTGAAGTGCGCAAAATGAATGTAAGTAATTTTACGGTTTTTGTAACGGTATATTAGAAAGCAGGTGCATTATGGATTATTGGAATTTATATAAAGATGTGTGGAATTTCCACAAGAAATATTCAAAGGTGCAGACAGATGATGCGTACTGGGAAGCGGTAGTTGATGAAAGCGGACAGATAGCAAAAAAGTATGATAACCACAAATTTGCGATTGCGTTATTATTGGCGGTCATTGATGAACTGGAACGGATTTATAAGGAGATGATGAAAAATGCAGACACAGCAGTATAAGGATTATATGCGTAGTGATGAATGGGAAGCCAAGAAACAGGAGCGAATAGCCATAGATGGCGGTTGCGTGATGTGCGGCAGACCGATAAGCAGGATTAGGAGCGTACAGGTGCATCATATCACTTATGCCAGATTAGGCAATGAGAATGTGCTGACAGACCTTTGTACTCTTTGCGGTTCGTGCCATAAGAAGATACACGCTTACTATAACCGCAGAAGAGCGTGAAAATCTAAGCACCACGCATATACACAATTTATAAAAAAGGAGCCGATTTATATGAAAAATGAAGAAAAAACAGACGGTAGAGGTCAATACATGGTTCGGGCATGGGAAGAAGCCAAGAAAGCAGGAGGGCTTTCCTATTCCCCAGAGCAGATACAAGCTATTTTAGAGGAGCGTGATGATATAGTGCTGACAAGGGAGGAAGTGAAAAACAGAATATCTGTATATTTTCAGAGTTGCTTGACATTATCAGAGGACGAAGACACGCAAGAATTTAATTATGTGTGGAAACGGAATCCGACAAAAAGCGGTTTAGCGTTGGCATTGGGTGTATCTCCGCAGACGGTAGTTGATTATGTGAAAGGCTCTGACCGTAGGGGAAATATTTACAAGAGAGAGGGAGAAAACAAAGGCAGACAAAAAATTGCTACAGCGGATTTTGACCTTATCAGAAAAGCCTATATTCTTATTGAAGATTTTTACGAGCAAAAATTAGGCGATAACCGAAATAATGCCGGAACTATCTTTTGGCTGAACAACAAAGAAAATACACGTTGGAGCAATGAGCAGGAATTTAAGTTTGGAACAGTCGAACAGCCAGAAAGAAGGGTTTTGTCTGCTGATGAATTACCAAATCTATTCTTGAAAGACAAAGATAATATACCAAGTCTGCCGGAACTATTGGAGCAAAAAGAAAGGGAAAAGCTACCACAATTAGGTATAAAGTCAGATGATGGGGAGGGAGAAAATGAGTTTTAAAGCATATGTTGAAGAAATCTTGCAAAATGAGGTTTTAAGCGTGGTTAGGCAGCAGGGATATGTTCTTGAAACTGAAATTTGCACTATGGTATGTGAAAAATATAATCTTCACTTATACATAGTGCGTGCAACGCTTAGAAGAATTTATCCCGAAATGGCGTTACAAAAAAGGCGTATGTCTGACGATTTAAAACAATTTTACGGATTGAAAGTGAAAGGCTATCCGATTGTATATCTGCCGGATAAGTAATTTTAAGGTTACTATTAAATTTTTCATAAAGAAAGAATGAGGTATAAAGAATGGACACAGAAAAGAAAATCAGAAGTTTTGAGCAATTCAAACAAGCGTGGGGCAAAACAAAGCATTATCAGCAGTTGGCAGAATTACACAGGCGTTGCCCCGAACTTTACGACAGTTATCAGGAACGCATGAAAAAGGAACAGCTAAAGGCGAATGATCCAGTATCTTATTATTTACAGTATGGCGGCAATCTGACCGCAAAGGAGGTATAAAACATCATGGAATACAAACATATTCAGACAACAGCGGCTTTACGCAATAATAACGGAATCAAAGCATATCGGATTTTAGGTATTGAAGATAAGCACCTAATTTTTCAATTATGGCTGAACAGTGACGAGCAGGGGCGGTTAATGGTATCAATGCCGGAAGAATACGAAATAGGGCAGTATGTAGATTTGCAAGTGGTACGGACAAGCAAGACAAGCCATACTATAAAGCTGATCGGACGGACACCAGAGGTTTTTATTCCTGCTGATGGGCGAAGCATAGCGATATAGGGGGGCGTGTTATGGATAAGGACACACTTATAAACAATTTGCTTACGAATTATGGCAAATACGGCGTTACCAGAGCAGAATTAGAACCGATTATAGATGATGGCATACAGAACTATGATTTATCATTAGAAGCTATCTATAGCGGTTTGAGAATGAGCCTTGCATCTGCATTTAATGAGCATGAGTATTTCTCTTTAGATGATGTGATGGCGATAACCGGGGAGAGCCGGGAAGAACTTTTACAGAGGATAGAGCAATGCAGACAGGAATTGATAGAAGCCGGAGAAAACCCGGACGAGTATTTCAAGCCCATAGAGCCACAGAGAGCAACAGTCTATTACTTTCCTAACGGTTTGCATTAACGGAATTTATTCTTGAATTTATCCGGGAGATATGCTATATTATGATTAAACAGAGGGAAAGCCAGAGAAGCGGCTACCCCTCACAATAACATTAGCGTGTTATAAAGTAACAGCCGTCAACTATTGCGAGTAGTTGGCGGCTATTTTCTTTTGTCCTTAAAAATCTGATAAAGCAGACTGATAAGGGCAACAATGAACGTACAGAACAAAAAGAAATCCTGATATGTAATCATTGTATCGCCCTCCTTTCTTTCGTCTGGAGGGCTTTTATACCCTCCGAAGAATAAGAGGGGTAATGCCGCCTTTGGCTCTCTGGTTTCCCATGTCACAAAGTATATCATAAGTCCGTCTATTCATCAATCACATTTTGACATTAAGTATTAAAAGTAATGCATATAAAAATAGTATCAAAAGTTATTGACAACAACAATAATAAGAGGTACAATGATAGTATCAAAACAGACGAACAATAGAAATGATACTGAAAGAGAGGGCGTTGCTTATGTGTATGTATGGATATTGCCGGATAAGTACAAAACAGCAGAGCATTGACAGGCAGATTAGAAATATTAAGGGCAGTTATGATAAGGCTGTGATAATACAGGAAATATATACAGGAACAAAGCAGGATAGACCAGAATGGAATAAGCTGTATAAGAAAGCCAAAGCAGGAGATACGATTATCTTTGATAGTGTATCACGAATGAGTAGGAATGCAGACGAGGGCTTTTGTCTGTATGAAGAATTATATAATAAGGGTATAGAGCTTGTCTTTTTGAAAGAGCCGCATATCAACACAAGCACATATAAGAAAGCATTAGAGAGCAATATATCAATGACTGGAACAAATGTTGACTTTATCTTAGAGGGTGTGAATAAGTACCTTATGTCGCTTGCAAAGGAACAGATAAGGCTTGCTTTTGAGCAGTCGGAGAAGGAAGTACAGGACTTGCACCAGAGAACGAAAGAGGGAATTGAAACAGCAAGATTGAACGGTAAGCAGATCGGACAGAAGCAGGGGGTAAAGCTGACAACAAAGAAATCTATTGAAGCGAAGAAACAGATACAGAAACATAGCAAGGATTTTAATGGTACATTGTCAGATGTGGATTGCATGAAACTGATAGGGCTTGCAAGAAATACATTCTATAAATATAAGAGAGAATTGAAAGCAGAGTAAGGATTGTTTAGGCAGGGTTCATAATGGACTGCTGCCTTTTATTTTTGTTCTAAATATCATGCCGTGGGGGTTTTATAGGGAAACGCCGCATAGAGGTAGTAAGCGTGTCAAATTGCCGGGCATTTTCAAAAAGGCTTAGTCCTGCTGCCATTCTGAAATATTTTTAAAATATGCAAAAAGGCGGTTTTGTGATAAAATAAAAGAGAAGTCGTTGCTTCTGTGGGCTGACTTCTCTTTATATCCTGCATTTACTCAAATTATAGCAAAGGGGTAGGTGCATTGCAATGACGAATGAGCAAATTGTTTCTGAAATTAGGAACGGTTATTCTGTAACGGATTATATGCAATTACTGTATGAAGGCAATCTGCCATTGATTAAGAAATTCATAAAGCCATATGCCGCCTATGAGCCTATGGAGGACTTATTGCAAGAATCCTATTTTGGATTGTGGGAAGCGGTACAGCATTATGAAACGTCTGCAAATGTGCGGTTTATGACTTATGCGGAATACTGGATAAAGCAGTCAGTACAGCGGTATCTTGAAAAATGCGGCTCTACGGTGCGGATACCGAGCCACACAAGGCAGAAAATAGCACGTTACAAGAAAACCGTACAGGAGTTGGAGCAGGAATTAGGCAGAGCGCCGACAGACAATGAAATAGCTGATAAAATGCGTGTATCTGTAAGACTGCTGCCGGAATTGAAAATACAGATGCAGGGGGTAGCCAGTTTAGACACCCCTTTAGCAGATGATAACAGTTTGACACTTGCCGATACCATACAATCCGATTTTAGCCTTGAAGATGAAACAATAGATAAAATATATGCCGAACACTCTAAAAGCCGATTATGGGGCATTGTGGAGCGTTACACAACCGACAGAGAGAACAGCATAATAAAAGAGATATTCATAAATAATCGGACAATGGCAGCAGTAGCCAGAGAACAGGGCATAACCATAGACAGAATACGCCAGATAAAGGAAAAAGGACTACGGCGGTTACGGATAGGCAAGGCAAAGCGTGAATTATTGGAAAAATTTGATATTGTGGAAGCTAGGGCATACAGAAACAGTATGAATAAATTCAATGAGCATGGGTTTACTTCTACGGTGGAGTATATCGCTTTACGCAGGGCAGAATTACAGGCAGAGTATGAAAAGCATAAAAGACAGGTAGAAATTATGCTTGAACAGAGAAAAAGAAAGTGTCTGTAGGTGTTCAAAAATAGGTAAAAATGGTTTTTCGTAACACACTTGTAGCACACAAATAGTCTGTAAAGCCTTATTTTATGCGGTGTGAAGTTCAGTAAGCGATAATTACAAGACAATTAAAGAGATTAGTAAAACCCTTGAAAGTTCAGTATTTTCAAGGGTTTTTTTTCAAGTACCGCTTTATATTTTATTGCAATGCTAAGTTACACTTGAAAAGGTAATTTAGATGTGCTATATTGGAGTTACAAGAAGGAACAACCGCCCACAAGGTGGGTTGACCTAATAGTAAAGTAGAAATTCCACCCTGCCACTCGGTCAAAGTTTTGGGGTGGTTTTTCTATGTATAGCTACTTACAAAACGTGAAAACGAATGTAAGCAATGCTAAAAGGAAAATACCGAAAGTCAATAAATCCTTAAAATCAAAGTTATTCTGATTTTTCATAGCATCACCCCCATTCTATATAGAATAGAGGTCAACGCCACCCTGCAACACGATTGCTCCTCTTTGCAATTCTATCATATTCTTTCTTTTATGACAAATTGATTTTCGATTCTGTATAGTTTGCAGAATTAGTAAATATGGATTATGCAGATTTTATTCTTCAGTATGTTCAGTTTATAGCGATTGAAACTTACAGGAAAAAAGGCTGGCATATGTGCAGGAACATAATGAGGCTGTGAAGTAGAAATATTTTTATAGTTGTCCCATGGAAGGAAAAATGATATAATATTGGAAAACTTTAAAGGGGACAGAGAGATGAAAAAGACAGCGAAGAGAAATTCCTTTTCGGGATCACTTGGTTTTGTGCTGGCAGCAGCGGGAAGCGCTGTAGGTCTGGGAAATATATGGAGGTTTCCGTATCTGGCGGCGAAGGATGGCGGTGGATTGTTTCTGGTGGTCTATCTGATCCTGGCAGTGACCTTTGGGTTTACACTGCTGACGACGGAGATCGCCATTGGCAGAAAGACCAAACAGAGTCCGCTTACCGCCTATGGAAAGCTGAGCAAGGGATGGAAGCCATTGGGAATTGCGGCGAGCCTTGTTCCAGTTATTATCATGCCCTATTACTGTGTGATCGGCGGCTGGGTGCTCAAGTATTTTCTTGCATTTGTGACCGGCGACGGAATGGCGGCGGCAGAGGATGGATATTTTACCGGATATATTACAAGTACGGCGCAGCCGGTCATTCTTATGGTTTTGTTTTTGCTGCTGGTAGCAGTTGTGGTATTTAGGGGTGTGGATAAGGGAATTGAGTCTTTTTCCAAAGTGATCATGCCTCTTTTGCTTCTGCTTGTCGTATTTATCGCGGTATTTTCCCTGACGATCCAGAGCACCGGGGAGGATGGTGCGACACGTACCGGAATGCAGGGATTTCTTGTATATATTATTCCGAATTTTGAAAATCTCACTGTCAAAGGATTTTTTACTGTGCTGGTGGATGCTATGGGACAGCTGTTTTTCAGCCTCAGCGTGGCGATGGGGATCATGGTGGCTTATGGTTCTTATGTGAAGGATGATTCAAACCTGGTTAGATCCATTAATCAGATCGAGATTTTTGATACAGTGGTAGCTTTTCTGGCAGGTGTCATGATCATACCGGCGGTGTTTACGTTTATGGGAACAGAGGGAATGGAAGCGTCAGGACCAAGTTTGATGTTTGTCTCTCTTCCGAAAGTATTTGCGGCGATGGGCAAGATGGGGCATGTGATCGGCGCCCTGTTTTTTGCCATGGTTTTGTTTGCAGCACTGACCAGCGCGGTTTCCGTCATGGAGGCTGTGGTGGCGAGTATTATGGACCAGTTCCATATGAGCAGGAAAAAGGCCGTGGTGATCGAGACAGCCATTGCCCTTGCAGCAGGAGTTATCGTATGTCTGGGATACAATAAATTATACTTTGATATTGGACTTCCCAATGGGGCAAGAGCGCAGATCCTGGATGTGATGGATTACATCAGCAATAACTGTCTAATGCCGGTGGTGGCTATCGGGACATGTATTCTGGTGGGCTGGATCATTAAGCCTAAGACGATCATCGACGAGGTGGAAAAGGGAGGAGCGAAATTTGGAAGAAAGACTCTGTACATCGTTATGATAAAGGTGATCGCGCCACTGCTGCTTATCATTTTACTGCTGAAATCCCTGGGCGTATTAACTGTGATATAATTAAGCAGAAGAAGGAGAAATAGATGAAGAGATTCGTATGTACTGTGTGCGGTTATGTGCACGAAGGGGAAAATCCGCCGGAGGAGTGTCCGGTATGCCATCAGCCATCTGCTAAGTTCCGCGAGGAAGCAGGGACTGGGGCGCTGGAGGAGAAGAAACAACCAGAGAAAAAGTCTGTTCAAACAGACGAACTGGAAAAACAAGAAAAAGTTTGCGATGTGAATCTGGATTATGACCCACAATTTTACCGGGTGGACGAATCCAACCGGTATATGGAAGAGATCCATCAGATGGCGGTGAGCGGCAGGTCAGTGAGCAGCTCCATGGCGACAAAGATGAAGATGCCTGACTGGGATGATATTCTGATTCTCGGTGCCCAGCTGAATCCGCCGCCACTGGATGAGGATGCTCCGGTGACGACCATGACGATCATTGGAAAGCATGCTAAACGCCCGATGATCCTTGAGAATCCTGTGTACATTTCCCACATGTCTTTTGGGGCAATGTCCAGGGAGATCAAGGTAGCTCTGGCAAAAGGATCTGCCCTTGCCAGGACGGCGATGTGCAGCGGAGAGGGAGGGATCCTTCCAGAAGAAAAGAGAGCTGCCTATAAATACATATTTGAATATGTTCCAAACAAATATAGTGTGACAGATGAAAATCTAAGAACTTCCGATGCCATCGAGATCAAGATCGGTCAGGGAACCAAACCGGGGATGGGGGGACATCTCCCAGGAGAAAAAGTGACAGCTGAGATTGCTGAACTCCGGGGAAAAAAGCAGGGTGAAGATGTTCAGAGCCCAAGTAAGTTTCCAGAGCTGAACACAAAGGAAGATCTGAAAGAGATGGTGGATATGCTTAGAAACCGTTCCGATGGCCGTCCCATTGGCATAAAGATTTCAGCAGGACGCATTGAGCGGGATCTGGAGTACTGTGTATTTGCAGAGCCGGATTTTATAACGATTGACGGAAGAGGAGGAGCTACCGGATCCAGTCCGTTTTTCCTCCGGGAGGCAACGAGTGTTCCGACGGTCTACGCCCTGCATCGTGCCAGAAAATATCTGGATTCGGTGCACTCAGATATTTCCCTGGTGATCACTGGGGGACTGAGGGTATCTGCAGATTTTGCCAAGGCTCTGGCCATGGGAGCGGATGCCGTGGCAGTAGCCAGTGCGGGGCTGATCGCTGCAGCATGCCAGCAGTACCGGATCTGTGGTTCGGGAAACTGTCCGGTGGGCATTGCCACCCAGGATCCTAAGCTCAGGGAGCGGGTGAAGGTGGAAGCGTCGGCACAGAGAGTGGCAAATTATCTCAACGTATCGCTGGCGGAACTGAAAACATTTGCCAGGATCACCGGGCATGCATCGGTGCATGATCTGAGTGTGGAAGATCTGGTGACAGTGAGCCGGGAGATTTCAGAAAATACGGATATCCGGCATGCATAGCCTGACGATGCCGTTAGGCTGGCACAGAACGAAACAGGGTTTAAATTGGTACCGTCGAGCTAAAACCAAGGATTTGAATGAAAGGAAATGGAAGAATGTTGGACTTAAATAAACCGCCGATGGGCTGGAACAGCTACGATTATTATGATACGACAGTGACGGAAGACCAGGTAAAGGCAAATGCAGATTATATGGCAGAACACCTCAAATCCCATGGCTGGGAGTATGTGGTGGTGGACATCGAGTGGTATTCCTACGATGCTGGAAGCCAGCGGGACAAACACCAGTATATCCCATTCTGGAAGGTAGAGATGGATGAGTACTCCAGACTCCTTCCCTGCCCCCAGCGCTTTCCCTCTTCTGCCGGAGGACGGGGTTTTGCCCCCCTGGCAGAATATGTTCATGGGCTGGGACTTAAATTTGGCATTCATATCATGAGGGGGATTCCCCGTATCGCAGCCCACAACCATTCCAGAATTCTTGGGACGGAGCGCACGGCAAATGAGATTGCCAGCCCCTATTCCATCTGCCCCTGGAACCCAGATATGTATGGGGTGATCCCTGGAGAGGAAGGGGCACAGGAGTATTATGATTCCCTGATGGCGTTGTATGCCCAGTGGGGAGTGGATTTTGTAAAATGTGATGACATCTGCCGCGGAGATGCGGAGTCTGCCAAAGAAGAGATCGCGATGCTCCACAGAGCCATTGAACGTTGCGGCAGGGATATCGTTCTCAGCCTGTCGCCGGGACCGGCACTGTTAGAATGGGCAGAACATTATCATAAAAATGCCAATATGTGGCGGATCACCGATGATTTCTGGGATCACTGGGATTCTCTGAGGGATATGTTCGACCGTTGTAGAAGCTGGCAGGAGCAGGTCAGGGACGGAGGATATCCGGACTGTGATATGCTGCCCCTGGGCTGGCTGGGAAAAGGTTTTGAAGATGAAAGACAGACCAATTTTTCCAGGACAGAGCAGAGAACAATGATGACGCTCTGGTGTATGTTCCGTTCACCGCTTATGCTGGGCGCTGAACTTCCTAAACTGGATGACTGGACATTATCCCTGCTGTGCAATGACAAGGTGCTGGGGCTTCTGGATGGATCGAAAGGGGCCAGGGAGATCTTCCGGGATGAGCAGGTGATCCTATGGCAGTCCGAGAGCACAGAGGATTCCTCCAAATATTTGGCAATATTTAATATCAGTGAGGACAAGGTGGCTGTGGCACCGGAGGAATATATTAGTCATGTATCTGGGACGGCAGAAGATCTCTGGGAAGGGGAGGTGCTTTCTCTAAAAGAAAAGAAAGAGATTCCGCCGCATGGCAGTCTTTTATTAAAGCTGTGACCAAGACATTGGAACTGAGACCAGCCTGATGTTCTTAGTCATGAAATTGTTTGCGATTGGCGGGGAGGATATATGGAACAGAGATTCAATGAGATGATCGGCTGTTATAAAGACGGGATAGAGAGAAAAAATAAAAAAAGTAATATACTGGGGATCGTAAAACTAGTATTATTTGCAGCACTGGTGTTTACCGGCGTCAGGATATGTTTCACTTCTAACTACTTGGGGTGGGGCATTGTGGCGGCGGCACAGCTGGTGCTGTTTGTCTTTGCCTTGATATGGCACAACCGGGTTCTGGAGGAGATTCAGCGCCTGCGGGGGTTAAGGGGCATTGTACAAAGGGACAAAAAACGGTTTCTGGGAGAGTGGCAGGAGGGGGAAGACGATGGGGGAGACCTGGCAGGGGAAGAGCATCCCTATGCCTGGGATCTGGATATCATCGGTAAACGCTCTTTGTTTCAGTATATAAACTGTACCCACACCTTTCACGGGCGCAGGAAACTGGCGGAAGATCTTCTCTCACCAGAGTATTCCATTGGAGAGATAAAAAAAAGACAGCAGATGATCCATGAGGTCGGTGAGGACTATGAAAGGGCAGCTCACATGGAATACATTTTTTCCCGGATTGATACTGGGGAAGAAATTTCTGCACTTTTAGAGCAGCTGAAGGCTCGTGAGCCCTTTTCCGGCAGCAGATGGTTATCTGTACTGGTGAAGGTGATGCAGGGGCTGACAATAGCTGCCTGCGTTTATCTATTCGGCTTTCGTACAAATACAGCATTTGCCCTGCTGGGGACTCTTCTCCTGATCCAATTCTGCCTGTGGAGGCTGGGGGAATATAGAACCCGGCGTTATCTGGAACAGCTGCGCAGGGCCTCCCGGAAGATCATGCCTTATAATCTTGCAGTCAGGGAGGTGCTCTTTAGGAAGTTTTCTGCGGTGAGGGGAAAGGAACTGCAGGAGATTCTGGCGGAGGGGCAGAAGGGTATGGATGAACTGGCACATATTTCCCGTAATGTGGGCTGGTGTTACAATCTGCTTTCAGATTTTTTGCTGAATGTGATCTTCTTATGGAATTATAAGAATGCTTTTGCTCTGCAGAGATGGAAAAAAGTCTATGGAAAAAAGGTGGAGGCCTGGTTTGGAGCTCTGGGTGAGATGGAGTGTTTTCTAAGTTTTGCCAGTTTGCTGCGAAGCTGCGACAAAATGTGTGCGCCGGAAGTGTCCAAGGAAAATAAAGGTTTTTATGGGGTACGGCTGGGACATCCGCTGTTATCTAATAAAGAACGGGTATGCAATGACTTTGAGATGGAGGAGGGCATTGTGATCCTTTCCGGTTCAAATATGTCTGGAAAGAGTACGTTTATGCGCACCGTGGGCATCAATATGGTTCTTGCGGGGGCGGGAAGCTGGGTGTGTGCAGAAGCAATGAGCTGCGGCTGTCCCCGGATCATGACATCGATGCGGATCGTGGACCGCACCACGGAGGGAATCTCTACATTTTATTCTGAACTGCTCAGGATCCGCCGGATCATTGATGCGGCGGGCGAAGCAGAACCGGTATATTTTCTGATTGATGAGATTTTTCGCGGGACGAATTCCGTGGACCGCAGGAAGGGGGCTGAGGGCGTTATACGAAAGCTTTGCCAGCTGGGGTGCTGCGGTATTATTACAACCCATGATCTTGAGATCTGTGAACAGCAAAAAGAAACGGTGGGAATTAAAAATTACAGTTTTTGTGAAGAATATCGTGATGGTGAGATGTATTTTGCCTATACGCTTCAGGAAGGAGTGGCAAAGACAACAAATGGAGAATTCTTACTGAAAAAGGTGGGAATTTTGTAGGGAAAAAATGGTTTTTTTTTTTTCATAATTTACCCTTTACATCTAATCCGGGGAGTGATATGATAGAACACAACATCTTGTGTATGAGGGATAAAAAAATACTATATTCAGTTGTTAAGACGGATTGGAGAAATTATAATCATGAGTAGGACAAGGGTAATCAAGCGTAACGGGGAAGAGGTAGAGTTTGATCCAGAGAAGATCAGTAATGCGATCCAGAAAGCAAATAAAGAGGTGGAGGAACACAAAAGCCTGTCGCTGCTTCAGATCGCAGATGTGACGAACCGGGTATCCGACCGGATTGAAAGTGCTTCCCACGCTGTCAATGTGGAAAGTATACAGGATATGGTTGAGGTCGGCATTATGCAGGAGGGCGGTTATGAGATCGCGCAGAAGTATGTGCGTTACCGTTACCAGCGTGAGATTGCCAGAAAAGCCAATACCACAGACAGCGAGATCCTGTCACTCATAGAGTGCAAT
This sequence comes from uncultured Eubacterium sp., assembly GCA_910584645.1. GTDB lineage: Bacteria > Bacillota > Clostridia > Lachnospirales > Lachnospiraceae > Eubacterium_F. Next base: position 23,846 of record CAJUAU010000011.1, on the reverse strand, counting down.
AACGAAGAGGTCAATCAGGAAAATTCCAATAAAGATGCCAGCATCAATTCCACACAGCGGGATTATATGGCGGGGCAGGTCAGTAAGGATCTGACGATGCGTCTCCTGCTGCCGAAGGAGATCGTGGACGCCCATAAGGAAGGGATCATTCATTTTCATGATTCGGATTATTATGCCCAGAAAGAGCATAACTGTGATCTGATCAATCTGGAGGATATGCTTCAGAATGGTACAGTGATCAGCGATACTTTGATTGAAAAACCACATTCCTTTTATACGGCATGTAATGTGACCACTCAGATCGTGGCGCAGGTGGCGAGCAACCAGTACGGCGGACAATCTTTTTCCCTGGCTCATCTGGCTCCTTTTGTGGATATCAGCCGTAGAAAGCTCAGAAAGGAAGTTCAGGAGGAATTTGCTTCCCTGGGTCTTTCTTCCAATGACACGAAGCTGGAAGAGATTGTGAAAAAGAGGCTTGCCGACGAGATCAAGCGGGGGATCCAGACGATCCAGTATCAGTTGATCACGTTGATGACCTGTAATGGACAGGCGCCTTTTGTCACGATGTTTATGTATCTGGACGAAGTGGAGGGACAGACCCGCCATGATCTGGCGCTGTTGATCGAAGAGGTACTGGGACAGCGGATCCAGGGAGTAAAAAATGAAAAAGGGGTGTGGATCACACCGGCATTTCCGAAACTGATCTATGTACTGGATGAGGATAATATGGAAGAAGATTCTGAGTTCTGGTATTTGACGAAATTAGCGGCGAAGTGTACGGCAAAAAGAATGGTACCGGATTATATATCTGCCAAAGTGATGCGTCAGCTAAAGCAGGGGGATGTGTATACCTGTATGGGCTGCCGTTCCTTCCTCACGGTAGAAGACGGACAGAGAAATCCGGACGGAAGCCATAAATATTATGGACGGTTCAACCAGGGAGTCGTGACGATAAATCTAGTGGATGTGGCATGTTCTTCCTATGGAGACATGGACAAGTTCTGGAAAATATTAGATGAGAGGCTGGAGCTGTGCCACCGGGCGCTGCGCTGCCGCCATGAAAGACTCAAAGGAACCGTATCGGATGTGGCTCCGATCTTGTGGCAGCATGGGGCACTGGCAAGGCTGGATAAGGGAGAAAAGATCGATAAACTGCTGTATGACGGATATTCTACCATCTCCCTTGGCTATGCGGGACTGTATGAGATGTGTGTGCGGATGACGGGAAAATCCCACACGGATCCAGAAGCGAGAGATTTTGCCCTGGCGGTGATGAAGCGGCTGAATGACAAATGTGGGGAATGGAAAGTACAGGAGCATATAAGCTATTCTGTATACGGAACACCGATGGAATCTACCACTTATAAGTTTGCCAAATGCCTGCAGAAACGTTTTGGCGTGATCCAGGGCGTAACCGATAAGAATTATATCACCAACAGTTATCATATTCATGTGACAGAAGAAATCGATGCCTTCCGTAAGCTCAGTTTTGAATCTGAGTTTCAGAAGCTGTCGCCGGGAGGGGCGATCAGCTATGTAGAGGTGCCGAATATGCAGGATAATATTCCGGCGGTCCTCTCAGTTATGCGCCATATTTATGATAATATCATGTATGCGGAACTGAATACAAAGAGCGATTTTTGTGATGAATGCGGCTACTCCGGTGAAGTGGTGATCAAAGAAGATGATTCTGGCAAGCTTATGTGGCAGTGCCCCAACTGTGGCTGTCACGACCAGACAAAACTTTTTGTGGCGAGACGTACCTGTGGATATATTGGAACCCAGTTCTGGAACCAGGGACGCACCCAGGAGATCAGAGACCGGGTACTCCACCTGTAAACTGTCTGCTGATCTCATCGATGAGATACATTCGGAAGGACATTGTCCCCCCTTCGGCAGCCTGGGTTTTCCGGGCTGCTTTTTCTGCGGCAAGATTCATCTGACGGACTGCGGTACAGACTGCACCCCAGTGATCTTCGGGGTTTGCAGCCATACACAGGCAGATGAGTTCGGTGAGCATACAGCCACTGCCAGTGATCCGGGCGGAGAGGGGAGAGCCGCCCTGTATCATTTCACATTGATCCTGGTACACCACCAGATCCTCTTTTCCGGATACCACGACAAGGGCATCCGTATACTGGGATAGACAGCGGGCGTTCTCACGGCAGATCTCCAGATTTTTCTGCTGCATGATCTCCGCTTCTGGGGTATCCACAAAGGATTCTGTGGTGTCTCCGGGATTCGTGAGGAGATCGGAAAGAGTCTGGATCTCAGAGGCATTGCCCCGGATAGCGGAAAAGTGTAGTTCTGATAAAAGACGCTGACAGGCATTTTTCCGGAGGGAAGTGGCACCGGCAGCCACCGGATCCAGGACGACAGGATGTCCCAGACGGTTGGCCTCCTTCCCCGCTGCCAGCATTGCTTCCAGAGAGGAAACTGCTCCCAGATTCAGTACAAGACCATCGCAGTGGGAGGTCATCTCAGCTGCTTCCGCCACATCGGATGCCATGGTGGCATGCCCACCGGCTGCCAAAAGGATATTGGCGCAGTCGTTGATGGTGATGGTATTTGTTATGGAGTGGATTTTTGGTTCCATTTTATTAATATTTTTTATGATCAAATCTTCCCCTATCATTTTAACATCTCCCGTATTTTCGATAATGAACCGGATCTCTTAAGAAGGACTAGTATGGCATACCCCAGAAACGCCCCCGTGATACAGGCGGGCATAAACAGCGGAATATAGTAGAGAGGGGTGGAGAGGGTTACGCCAAAGCCATATTTCATGACATAATAACTCAAAAGGGCACTGATCAGTCCGGTGCCGATGATCTCCCCGGCTACTGCCAGGATCATTTTCTTTGAAAAAGTGTAAAAAAGTCCTGATAACAGAGCGCCTATGACAGCTCCGATTATGGCGGTAACAGGCCTGCCAGTCAGAAGCATCCTCATACACCCTGTGATCAGTGCGGAGACGAATCCATAGACCGGACCGAGGATCACCGCGCAGATCACGTTACAGCAGTGCTGAAAGGGTACGACAAAAGGAAAAGATACAAAGGTTGACAGGATAAAGCTGATGCAGGACATAAATGCGGTAAAGCAGGATTTTTTCAGATTCATTGGTTATTCTCCGTTCCGACCGGTTCTGGTTTAGTGTCGAGCTAAGTATAACAGAAAAACCTCCGGGAATCAAATCTGAAAAGACGTGGCAGGAAACAACAATTGAGAACGGGGGGCAGATGTGGTATACTTTAATGTAAAAGCAGAGCCGGGAGAATAAGAATGCACCATGTCTGCATGAGGGGTTAAGAAAGAACATAGTAAGAGGAAATACAAATGGCTAAAACCACTAAAATCAACAATAGACGGTATCTGGGAAATAAATACCGCCTGCTTCCGTTCATCCAGAAAGTGGTGGAAGATGAGTGTGAAAATGTAAAAACTGTTGTGGATATTTTTGCGGGAACGGGGGCGGTGGCATCTGCATTCCAGGAAAAACAGCTGATCACAAACGATATTTTATACAGTAATTATATCTCTAATTATGCCTGGTTTTCCGCCGAGCCCTATCATAAAGATCTATTGGAAACTATGATCGACGCTTACAATGCTGGGCAGGGAACGGAAGAAAATTATATGACACAGAATTTTGCCAATACTTATTTTAGTTTGGAGGATTGTTCCAGGATAGGTTTTATCCGGGAGGACATAGAGGTCAAATATGAGCAGGGCAGAATTAATTTCAGGGAACGGGCGATCTTGATCACTTCCTTGCTTTACGCCATGGATAAAATAGCCAAAACCTGCGGACATTATGACGCATATCGACGAGGTGTTGAATTCGATGCACATCTTGAACTGTCCCTGCCGGATGTAAGCGAAGGGAATCATCCGAAGAATCAATGCTTTAATGTGGATTCCAATTGTCTTGCCAGGGAGATATCAGCAGACCTGGTTTACATAGATCCGCCTTATAATTCCAGACAGTACTGTGATGCCTATCATTTGCTGGAAAATGTGGCGCGGTGGGAAAAGCCTGAGGTGTTTGGTGTTGCCAGGAAGATGGACCGGAGCCACTTAAAGAGCAGGTATTGTACGAAAAGTGCGGCGGAGGCATTTGAAGACCTGATTCAAAATCTTGACTGCCGGTATATCCTGCTTTCTTATAATAATATGGCTGCAAAGGGAAATGATCGTTCCAACGCGAAGATTTCAGATGAGGATATTTTTAGAATATTAAACAATAAAGGGGAAGTAAAAGTATTTTCGGAAAATTATAAAGCTTTTACAACGGGCAAGTCAGATATAGCCGACAATCAGGAACGGTTATTTCTTTGCATCTGTGACCAAAGGAAGTAAGAATGAGGGAAACTATGATACAGTCACCATTAAATTATACCGGGGGAAAGTACAGGCTTTTACCCCAGATATTGCCGCTGTTTCCAGGGCAGATAGGAACTTTTGTAGATCTGTTTTGTGGAGGATGTAATGTAGGGATCAACGTGGCGGCAAAGGCGCACATTTACAATGACAGCTGCACGCCGTTGATAAATCTGTACTCTGTCATGCAGAGGCTTGACAGCTGGGAATTCATAAACCGGCTTGAAGATGTCATCCGGATTTATGGTTTGTCCGACGTAAAAACAAAGGGATATAAATATTATGGCTGCAGCAGCAGTGACGGATTGAGTGCCTATAACCGGGAACCTTATATGAAGCTGCGTCAGGATGTCAACCAGGCAGAGGTTCAGGATGATGACTATTACATAAAATTATATACACTGATCATCTATGCCTTTAATAATCAGATCCGCTTTAACCAGAAGGGCGGTTTCAATCTGCCGCCGGGAAAGAGGGACTTCAATCAGAACATGTATGGTAAATTATCTGCTTTTCTCAATCTGCTGCATACACAGAAAGCGGTGTTTACCAATCTGAATTTTAAAGATATGGATCTGGACCGCCTTAAACCTGGGGATTTTGTTTATGCAGACCCCCCCTATCTTATTACCTGTGCCGCCTATAATGAGAACGGAGGCTGGAGGGAAGAGGACGAAAGGGATCTGCTGGAACTGCTGGATGCTTTATCCCGCCGGCATATCCGGTTTGCGTTATCAAATGTCATCGAATCCAAAGGGAGAAGAAACGAAATATTGGAAACATGGATAAAAGACAGGGCAGATTACAGACAGATCGATCTGGAGTATGCGTACCATAATGCAAACTATCAGAGGAAAAATAGAAAATCAGTGACACGGGAAATTTTAATTGTAAACTATTAGGAGGGAAGTTCACCAGCTATTTGAAGTGAATAAGGTAAGATTTGATATCAACTGGAGAGAAAAGTTTATAAAAAGGTAATAGATGACAGCCCAGGGGGATTGTGTTAAAATAGATTTATATTATGTTATCCCTGGTGAGATTGCGGTTCGGAGATGAATTCAGATCCGTGTCGTCGAGTGAAGCCGGGAAAAGGAATGGAGGTCTTATTTTATGGCAGAAAAGAGTAAAAAGTATGTATATGAGTGGGAAGATTACGAAGATGGAAAAAAGAATGCACAGACTATGGCAGAAGAGATCCTGGCAGATCCGCAGCTGCCGGAACTGGAAGAGATCATCATAGGGTGCTGGGGAGAATCCTGGGATAATGGCGCCCAGCCCATCATCGACAGTATCGTGGCAAATAAAGAAAAATTTAAGGGGATCAAGAGTCTGTTTGTGGGGGATATGGATTTTGAGGAGTGTGAGGTGTCCTGGATCGAGCAGGCAGACTATTCCGCACTCTGGGAGGCGCTTCCGGGACTGGAAACCCTGACGGTCAAGGGAGGGACAAATCTGAGCCTTGGAAAGATCCATCATCCGAAGTTAAAGCGTCTGGAGATCATCTGCGGCGGTCTTCCCAAAGAAGTGCTGGCCAGCATCGCGGAGGCGGAACTGCCGGAACTGGAAGAACTGGCGCTGTATCTTGGTGTGGAGGACTATGGTTTTGACGGCGGAGTGGAAGACGTAAAAAACCTGTTGGAAAAGTCAGATTTTCCGAAACTTCGTTCTCTTGGTATCATGGACAGTGAAATTCAGGACGAGGTGGCAGAACTTGTCTGTGACAGCAAATACATGAAACAGATCGACACCCTGGATCTTTCCAAGGGGACATTGACGGATCAGGGCGGTGAGATACTGTTAAAGAAGCTGCCTGCTTATGATAATGTCAAAGAGGTGAATCTGGAGTATCATTATATGTCGGAGGCTATGATGGAAAAGCTGGAAGGGCTGTCTGCCAAGGTGGATGTAAGCGACCAGCAGGAGGACGATGAGTACGACGGAGAGATCTACCGCTATCCGATGCTTACCGAATAATTCTGGTGAGATCTATGGGGATTGTATTGGTCGGAGAACCGGGGACAAGACGGACAGAATATTTTCTCCGGGCCGCCGGGGAATTACATAAGCCGGTCCGGTTTGTGGACTGGCAGACAGCAGGGGGGATGGAGTTTCACGGGGATGTGGTGAAGCTGGATCCTCCCTCTTATAAGAGCAGTGATCTTTTTCAAATGAAGGATCATCTGGCATCCTTTCAACAGCAGATGAAAGGGTTCGGGAAAGCAGGGGGCTTTTTTTTGAACCCTCCCTGTGAGATCCTCCGTCTGCTGGATAAAAGGCAGTGTAAGGAAATATTGGTTGAAAATCAGGTTCCGGTGACGGAGCTGCTGAGAGAAAAGATTGAAAACACAGAACAGCTTATGGATGCCATGAGGCATCATAGAATTTATTCTGTGTTTATTAAGCCTGTTAATAGTTCTGGTGCTGCGGGAGTTACCGCATTCCGTCTGGCGCCGGGGAGAGGCAGGATGACGGCGTATACTTCCTGTATCCTTCAAAGGGAAGAGCTGGTGAATACAAAGAAGCTCCGGCGTATGGAAAATGCTCAGGAGATTTTCCGGCTTCTGGATGCAGTACTGTCTCTGGGAGCGGTGGTGGAGCGCTGGCACCCAAAATCTTCCTTTGGAGGGAAAAGCTATGACCTCCGGGTGGTCTGGCAGTTTGGGAGATGTGAATTTGTGGTGGCAAGGTGTTCTTCCGGTCCGGTGACAAATCTTCATCTGAATAATTCCCCTCTGGCATTTTCGGATCTGGGGCTCTCGGATAAGGTGGTCTGCGAGATCAATGCCTTATGCGAAAAGGCGATGTCCTGTTTTCCGGAACTGAGGATGGCGGGAATTGATGTGCTTCTGGAACGGGGATCCCTGAGACCAAAGATCATCGAGATGAACGGCCAGGGAGATCTGATGTATCAGGATATTTTTCATGAGAACCGGATCTACCGGCGGCAGGTGGAATGGATGGCACAGAGGGCAGCTGACAGGGACGGGTGAGAAGAATTATGGATATGAATAAGATCGTGGGAGCATACAATATTTTATTTGTCTGTATTGACTCCCTTCGCTATGATGTGGCAGAGGAAGAACAGAACCGGGGAGGGACGCCGGTTTTGAACCGGTATGGCAGATGGCGCCGATGTGAGGCGCCGGGGAATTTTACCTATCCCTCCCATCAGGCCATGTTTGCCGGATTTCTTCCCATCGATGTCGGCATTAAAAATATGAAACAGAGGGAAAAACTGTTTTTTTCCGAGGATATCGGGATGGGGAGAAAGGCGCCAGAAGGGGCGTTTTGTTTTCGTGGTGCCACTTTTGTGGAGGGACTGGAAAAGGAAGGTTATGAGACCTTCTGCATCGGGGGCCTGAGTTTTTTTGACCAGCGAACGGATATCGGAAAGGTGATGCCCTCCTATTTCATGCACAGTTTCTGGAATCCTTCCTTTGGACCGAAGGTCAGGGAATCTGCAAAAAACCAGATCGATCTCGCGGTAAAAAAGATAAGCGGGGTGCCAGAGGAACAGCTGATGATGATGTATATCAATATTTCAGCGATCCATTATCCCAATTATTTTTATGTGGAGGGCGCGAAAAAAGACAGCGTGGAAAGCCACGGGGCGGCGCTGCGCTATGTGGATGCACAGTTAGAACGGTTGTTTTACGCTTTTCATGAAAAAGGAGACACCTTCGTCATCTGCTGTTCGGATCATGGAACCTGCTATGGCGAGGATGGATATCTGTATCATGGTTTTAACCATCCCATCGTCAATACGGTGCCCTATAAACATTTTATTTTGTGATTTTATGGTCAACATTTTGGGACCCAACATCATTTTATAGGAGAAGATACATGGATAATCCATATGTTCAATACATGTACAGTTACCCCCACAAAACAGCCTATGGACCGCTGTCGGGGATCTGTCTGGAAGATTACATACAAAGGCTGGCAGGAGGACAGAACAGCCTTTATTTTCATATTCCATTCTGCCAGAGTAAATGTGGCTACTGCAACCTGTTCTCCGTGACAGGGCAGTCTGAAGATTTTATGTCTTCCTATGTAGATGCCATGGAGAGGCAGGCGGAGCAGCTGAGGTCTATTCTTCCGGAGGGGGCAGATTTTTCGGATCTGACACTGGGAGGCGGGACGCCGCTGCTGCTATCAGAAAAACAGCTTGAAAGGGTTTTTTCCATAGCCAGGGACAGGATGGGATTTAATGGAAAAACGGTTATCGTGGAGACATCCCCGTCTCAGACCACGGTGGAAAAGGCGGCACTATTGAAGGAAAATGGTGTCACCCGGGTGAGTATGGGAGTGCAGAGTTTTCATGATGAGGAATTGCGGGCATTGAACCGCAGGCATCGGGTGGAGCAGGTGCACCGGGCAGCCCATATCCTGAAAAAGAGTAATTTTCCCTGTATGAATCTGGATCTTATCTATGGGATTCCGGGACAGACGGTGAAAAGCCTGCTGGACTCCGCAGGGCAGGCGGCGGCATACGAGCCGGAGGAAATGTTTGTCTATCCGCTGTATATAAAAAAAGGTACATTTCTGGCGCAGAAGATGACGATCCATCCCGAAACCCTTTATGAGATGTATCAGGAGCTGAGGGATTTTCTAAAAGAGAGAGGTTATAAACAGCTTTCCATGCGTCGGTTTGTGAAAGATCCCGATCTCCTGGATCAGAGAAGCTGCGGATTTGAGAACACCATATCCATCGGCTGCGGCGGACGCAGTTATATCGAGAATCTGCATTTTTCAACGCCTTTTGCCGTGGGGCAGAGGGGCTGCATGGACATCTTACAGCAGTATATAAAAAAGAAAGATTTTCTGGAAGCCACTCATGGTTACCTTCTCCCAGAAGAAGAGATGCGCAGACGCTATGTCATAAAAAATATTTTATTCTGCTGCGGCATCGACAGAGAAGAGTACCGCAGCCGGTTTGACAGTGAGGCGGAAGGGGATTATCCACTGCTGGCAGAGTGGATCCAGAGCGGTATGGCGGCGGCAGATTCTGCGAAGATCTGTCTGACAGAGAGAGGGATCTCGCTGTCTGATCTTCTCGGATCGGCACTGATTTCAGAGGAGGTCAGGGAGAGAATGAAAAAATGGCATTACGACAAAAGATGGGGGAATGTGTGAAATGATCCGTCAGATCTATTACCGGGGAAGCCTGAGATTTTGCAACTATTCCTGCAGTTATTGTCCATTTTCCAAAGAGAAAGAGAGCCAGCGGCAGCTGGAAGAGGATGAGAGGGCGTTGTTCCGGTTTGTGGAGCGGATCGGGGAGCTGGAATTCCTGGGGGCTGTTCAGATCGTCCCCTACGGAGAGGCGCTGATCCATCGGTACTACTGGAGGGCGCTGGGGAAACTCAGCCAGCTGCCGCAGATTGAGGCAGTAGGCGTCCAGAGTAATTTCAGCTTTTCTGTAGAGCGGATGCTGGAAGAATTTGAAAAGGCCGGGGGAAAGAGGGAAAAGCTCCGGCTTTGGGGAACTTTTCATCCGGAGATGGTGTCGGAGCAGGATTTTTTGAGGGTATGCCATCAGTTAAAAGAAGCCGGAATTTTGTTCTGCGCCGGCGCCGTTGGGGTACCAGAAAACTTATCCCGGCTGCAGAGGATTAGAATGGAACTGGATCCAGAGGTGTATTTCTGGATCAATAAGATGGATGGGCTGGGCAGGAAATACACCCGGGAGGAGATTCGGGCATTCTCTGCCCTGGATCGGTATTTTCCGCTGGAACTGCGGCATTACAGGGCGGATGCAGCCCATTGTGGGAGCGCTCTGTTTTGTGATCCAAAGGGAGATGTATATGCCTGTAACCGCTGCCGCCACAGATCAGGTAATCTATATACAGAGGATCCGGGGGAGGCTTTAAGCCATATTTCAGTAGATGACCGCATATGTGACAGAAGGGAATGTGACTGCTACATCTCATACTGCAACCGGGACGACCTGGAAGAAATGGCCGCCTTCGGTCCGTATCCGGCATTCCGGATCCCTAATATAGTGTCATGTTAATTATTCAGTACCGTATGATGGATCTCTGGAGTACTGGCTGTGATGGGAAGAAAAGTATAACCCTGCTTCTTCCCGAATTTTATGATTTTTTCAAGGGCATTTATAGTTTTATCGTTTCCGCCGAAATCATGCATCAGGACAACATTGCTTTTCCCTTTTTTTAACCCCTTCGTCACATTTTTGTAGACAGCGGCGGAGGTATGGACATCTCCTGCATCACCAGAAGATACGTTCCAGTCAAAATAGTGGTAGCCCCAGTTATGGAGTATGGCTGTCAGTTTTGTCATGATCCCATGGTTGTAGCGGCTTACCTGGTTGGAACTGCCGCCGGGGAACCGGGTGACAGTGCACCAGACACCAAATTTCTGGAAGAACAGATCCCGGAGTTTATCCAGGTTATCTTTGTATATTTTCTCAGAACGGTAAATCACATCATATTTATGCTGATAGCCGTGCAGGGCAAGAGAATGCCCTTCTTTCAAAACTCGCCGGGTAAGGTCAAAGTCAGCTGCCGCTGGTTTTAATTCAAAAAAGGTCGCCTGTACTTTTTGTTTTTTCAGGATATTCAGGATTTTCGGTGTGGAATAGCGGTTGGGGCCATCGTCAAAAGTAAGATAGATAATGCTCTTTTTTGCGGGAGCTACCTGGAGACAGCAGCGGTAAGTGCGGTGGCCAGAGCTGCCAAGGATCCATGTGGAACCCGCTTTTTTTGCGCGGACTATCCCCTCTTTACTGACCTGTGCTACTGAAGGATGGGTAGAACTCCAGGTGACTTTGCTGTCCGGCTTCCGGCTGAACTGCAGATCCAGATGTTCCCCTGCCATCATGGAAAATTCAGGATAGACCATTCCCTGTTTTTTTACAACGATCCGATAGTTCCGGCTTTCTTTGTTTGTTTTGGCAACGATCCTGGCGGTGCCTGCTTTTACCGCATGTATGATCCCATCTTTGGATATGGTGGCGATGGAGGGATCCATGCTTTTGTAGGAGACGACCTTCTTTTTGGAGATCTGTTTTGTCTCACTGAGAAAAAGTGTGATCCGTTTGCTTTTTGCCTGGGACACTGCCGGAGGCAGTGCCAGGTTCAAAATGCATAAAAACAGAATGGCAGTAAAGAAAGTTACAAGATAGCGGCATGATGATTTCATTGTGGGTTGTCCTTTCCTGTCTCCCAGATCTGACTGGTTTTTATTTTCACATATCTGTAGTTCGTTTTGATCTTATTGGATTTTGTGGAAGCAATCCGCTTATAGGTTCCATTTTTTGTTTTCTTTCCATAAATATTATAGATCGTGGGCAGTGTTTTCTTATGAGTAGTCCACTTTTTTGTTTTCTTATTGTAACGATATGAAGTGGTTATGGTTTTTGCCTTTTTCCATTGGTGCTGATAAGTCTTTGCCTTCTTCTTACTGGAAACTTTTTTGACTTTCCCAGCCTGCTTGACATGATAATTAATTTTGTTTTTTTTGGCGAAGGAGATGGCTTTGGCATGATCTACAGTATAAATATCTCCGAAAGTGACGTCTCCATAGCGTTCTATATGTTTGGCTTCAATGGCAGTATCTGCCCCATTCACATAAAGTTTTTCTACATGGCTGTTTTCTTCAGCGTAATTAAATACCAGTTTTTTTGCGTTTTCCGGGGAAAAAAGCTGTTTGATCTTAACCGTTACCCAGGAGGTTCCAAGATGCCAGATACCGTCTCCTTTTTCCGATAAGATCAATTTTTGGATCGTCCCATTAAGCACATCATATGCCGGGAGCGGGCTGCTGATTTCCAAAGTGTTCAAATAATATGGAATAGAACCATCTTCGCAGGTGGTATTTTGCGGCAGCAGGATATCCTTCCAGCTGCTGCATTCAGAAAAACTTCCCTTGCAAAGAGTGATGCCCTCTGGAAGAGAGACCTTTTTCAGCTTTTCATAGTGGCTGAATGCAAAGGCATATACATATTTCACGGAAGAGGGTATCTCTAATTCCTCCAGCGTTTCTTTTGCCCCTCCGCCAATTTCTTTTATCACGGAATCATCATTGTGGAAATGGCTCTCATAGCCCAGGGCATAGACCTGATAACCATCCAGTTCGGAGGGGATGGTTATTTTTTTGTCCTGGGAGGCGATCTCACAGATGGAAATCTGTTTTTCCTGTTCGTTCAGGATCGTATAGGTGTAGATGCCGGATCTATAATATTTCGTCTCTTCGGCGCTGGCTGGAAAACATGGAACAAGTATTACAAGACATAAAATAAGTGCTGGTATTATACATAATTTTTTCATATGAAATCCCCCTTTGATTCATGATTTTTTTGTTAATTTACTATAAAAAGTATAACATGTATATTGTACATGAGCAACCAGCATATCTGAATTGAGAAACAGAATCCCTGGGTGAACAGACCAGTTGACACCCTCATGGCGAAATAGTATAATAAGCGCATTCAAAAAAAGATGAAAATATGTAAGGAGGAATATCTGAATGCTGTTTATCCAATATGAAAAATGCAGTACGTGTAAAAAGGCGAAAAAATGGCTGGAGGAGCATGGGATTTCGTATACGGACCGTCCGATCAAGGAAGAAAATCCAACGGCAGCGGAGCTGAAGGAATGGCAGGTGAAAAGCGGGCTTCCTTTGAAACGATTTTTCAATACGAGTGGAATGCTTTACAGGCAGATGAATTTAAAGGAAAAATTACCAGCCATGAGTGATGAAGAACAGTATGAACTTTTGGCTTCTGACGGTATGCTGGTGAAACGCCCTCTCGTGGTCACAGAGGAGGCTGTGCTTATAGGTTTTCGTGAGAAGGAGTGGGAAGATACACTGTTGTGATCATAGCAAAAAACCCCAGTTCCGGCGGCGCCTTTGCCGCCGGAACTGGGGTTTGCCGCTTTTGCGGCTTATAAGGGGGAGGATAAGTATTTTACTTTATCATTCGTATAAATACAGTATTGACCTCTCTTCTTTTTTTATACACAAAATCTTAAAAAAATTTTTAATGACCGCCTTCTATTTGTAATTTTTGCATAATGCGGTATAATATGAGTATCCTTTAAAGAGAGGAACGGTAATGAATGAATACTAATATGCAGAACAGAGAATGTGTTGATACAGCGGACCGGCTTTTAAACCGGATCTCTGTCAGCACATGTAGTTTTACTGCTGCTGACGGGGCGCTAAAGACACTGGGAGAGGATGGATTTGAAGAATTATTCCTATCTGACACCGGATGGTCAGTGAGTCCGGGAGGCAGATATTTTGTTAATGTGAATGGTTCCACGGTATATGCTTTTGCCGTGGGGAGTCAGTTTGAGCCCGGCAGGGCAGCAGAACCGGAGCAGATGTTCCGGCTGGCGGCAGCCCATACCGACCATCCATGTCTCTATGTCAAGAGCAGGCCGGAGATCAGTTCCCACGGTTATGGGAAATTGAATGTAGAAATATATGGAGGGCCGATCCTCAATACCTGGCTTGACCGCCCTCTCTCCGCGGCGGGAAAGGTAGTCATCAAATCAGAACATTCCTTTCAGCCGGAAGTACAGATCTTTGATATGAAAAAACCTTTGTTCACGATCCCGAATCTGGCAGTACATCTGAATCGGGATGTCAATAAGGGAACCGAACTGAACCGGCAGACCGATATGGCGCCCTTGGCAGGATTACCCGGTGAGGGGATGGAGGAAGAATTTTTCATGCTGCTGCTGGCGCGGAAGCTGGGAGTATCCGTCTCTGAGATCCTGGATTATGAAGTTTACCTGTACAACTGCGATGCCGGGGATGTCCTTGGGCTGAGCGAGGAATTAATATCGGCTCCGCGGCTGGATAATATCACCTCTGTGGAAGCCTGCCTGCAGGGGATCTGCCAGAGCAAAAGAGAAAAAGGAATAAACGGTATTGTTTTATTTGATAACGAAGAGATCGGAAGCCGGACCAGACAGGGAGCGGACTCAGTACTATTATCCATGGTCCTTGAGAAATTATATGCAGCCCTTGGAGTGTCACAGGCAGTGGCAGATACGGCGCTTATCAATGGATTTGGCCTCTCTCTGGATGTGGCTCATGGTTTTCATCCCAATAAACCAGAAAAATCAGATCCAACCAATGAGAATCCCCTGGGAGGGGGCGTGGTGATCAAGCGTTCCAGCTCCCAGAATTATGTGACAGATAGCGGAGCCATTGGAACCATCATGATGCTGATGGAGAATGGGGATATTCCGTATCAGAAATATGCGGGGCGTTCCGATGTATCCCAGGGAGGCACGCTGGGAGCTATTGCCTCCCGGTATCTGCCGATGAAAATGGTGGATATGGGGGCGCCGGTTCTTGCCATGCATTCTGCCCGTGAACTGATGGCGGTCCGGGACCAGGTGGCGCTGGAAATGTTTATAAAAGAATATTTTAATGCCGAATAATGTTGGCGGATGGAGGTAGAAATGTGTACTGCAGTAACCTATAAGACGAAAGATCACTATTTTGGAAGAAATATGGACTATGAATTATCCTATGGGGAAACGGTAATGGTGACGCCGAGAAATGTTCCCCTGCCCTTCCGGAATGTGCCGGACATGAAGACGCACTATGCAATGATTGGAATGGGAAATTTCACCGACGGTTATCCATTGTATTATGATGCAACCAATGAGAAAGGACTGAGTGTGGCGGGGCTTTTGTTTGCGGGAAATGCAGCTTACATTCCTGAAGTGCCGGGAAAAGATAACATTGCCCCCTATGAATTTGTGGCTTGGATTCTGGGACAATGCGCCGATATTGCGGAAGTAAAGGAAAAGCTGAAGACGATCAATATAGCCGACATCCGGTTTAATGAAAGTCTTCCTCTGTCGCCAATGCACTGGATGTTTTCAGACAGAGAGAGCACCATCGTGGTGGAACCATTGAAAGAAGGATTAAAAGTATATGACAATCCAGTGGGAGTCCTGACCAACGATCCTACCTTTGATTTTCAGCTTTTTAACCTGAATCAATATATGGGATTGTCCTGTGAAGTACCGCAGGATACCTTTTCCCAGCGGCTGAAACTGGACTGTTACAGCCGGGGAATGGGATCTTTTGGACTTCCTGGAGACCTTACTTCTATATCACGGTTTATCAGGGCAGCGTTTACCAGCTGCAATGCCGTCTCCGGAGATACCGAATCAGAGAGCATCAGCCAGTTTTTTCATATCTTGAATTCTGTGGCGGTTCAGCGGGGATGTGTGCGGATGGGGGATGGATCGGATGAGATCACGATCTATAGCTCCTGCTGCAATATAGATAAAGGAATATATTACTATACAACCTACGAAAACAATCAGATCTCTGCCGTCAATATGTACCGGGAAAACCTGCGGGGGAACCGGGTGCTCCTTTATCCGGTGATCAAGGGACAGCAGGTAAGATGGCAGAATTAGGGGATCTGTGAAAAGATCATACGTATAAAACTGGAGGATAAGAGGATGTATTTACTGGGATCCCATGTAGGGATGAGTGGAAAAGAAATGATGCTCGGTTCTGTGAAGGAAGCACTCTCATATGGTGCCAATACTTTTATGATCTATACCGGAGCACCGCAGAATACAAGACGTAAGAAGCTGGAAGAACTGAGGATTGAAGAGGCAGGACAGTGCATGGCGGAAAATGGCATACAGAACTTTATCGTTCATGCGCCCTATATCATTAACCTTGCCAATACAGTAAAACCGGAGACCTTTGAGATCGCTGTGGAATTTCTGGGCATCGAGTTGGAACGGACGGCGGCGATGGGGTCAAAAATTCTGGTGCTTCATCCCGGAGCACATGTGGGAGCTGGGGAGGAGGCTGGCATCGCCCGCATCATCGAGGGGCTGGACAAGGTAATGTCGGCGGATATGCCAGTTCATATTGCACTGGAGACCATGGCGGGAAAAGGAAGTGAGATCGGCAAAACGTTTGAAGAATTAAAAGCGATCTATGACGGTGTACGTTATCCCGAACATTTGCGGGTCTGCCTGGATACCTGTCATATTCACGACGCAGGGTATGATATTGTAAAGGATTATGAGGGAGTGTTAGCACACTTTGATGAAGTGCTTGGATTGGATCAGATTGCTGCGATTCATATCAATGACAGCAAAAACCCTCTCGGAGCCCAAAAAGACCGGCATGAGAATGTGGGGAAAGGGCATATTGGATTTGAGACTCTGCTGCGGTTTGTCTCGGATGAGCGGTTCAGGAATGTCCCCAAGATTCTGGAGACGCCCTGGATCAAAGAGAACCCGGATGATAAAAAATCGACAGCGCCGTATAAAGAAGAGATTGAGCGGTTTCAAAATGCCGCCAAACCAGAATAGAAAAAAGCCCTTTCAGGCAGGTTTAAATCACCTTACACCGGAAAGGGCTTTTTAAGATCACATGTCAGGATCAGTAATATTCTTTTAATACATCAATGACATTGAAAAATGCATCTTTCGCACCAAACTCAGCTGTGAAAAGTCCAGAACGTGTTCCATAAATGTTGTAATCATAGTGACGTTCATTTTCTGGCTTTTCAAATTCAGCGTCCAGGTCTGGACGATCCAGCAGTCCCCAGATGCTTACATTTGTGAGCATGCCGGGATTTTCAGCTTCAAAGTCACAATAAGCAGTGAAAATATCCTTGTATTTCTGTGCGTGGGCAGCCACATCTGCTTCGGTAACTTCTTTTTTGTTGGCTGATTCTTTTTGGCTTAAGCGGACAGTCAGCTCGTTGATGCCTACCGGAACACCGCAGCTGGCAAATTTGTTCATGGCATTCTTTACTTCTACGGCACTTGGCCAGTAGGTAAGGACATAGCCTTCCATTCCCATGCAGTCGAGAAGGGGGTTTTCAGGATCTTCATTTAAATACTCGATCAGTTTTACGATATAACCGGTTTTAGGGTTCTGGAAGCAGTTAAAATCATTGTAATACAGTTTGATATCTGCTCCTGTAGCCTTTACCGCTTCTTTTGCATACTGGAATGCGTATTTGATATAATCTCCACCGATGATCTTGTAGAAGTTACCTGAGGTATAGAGGCGGAGACCAGTAGTTGGGTCCTCCTTAGAAGCCTGCTGATCAATAGCCTCATTGATAACATCCCATGCGATCACAGTTCCTGGATATTTGGATTCAAAGTGGGTGATAACCTGCATGGAATAACTCTGCATACGCATTAAGAGAGTTTCCTTGTCTACCAGCCCTTTATCTTCATCATAATCGATATGGAAGAAAGAATTTGCCATACTGTTTTCCCAGATCAGAACGTGGCCACGGATCTTAAGACCGTTTGAGATCGCCCATTCCACCATCTCATCTGCTTTCTCAAACCGACAGACCGGAGTACCGTCTCCTGCCTGGGAAGCCTCTGTATCCAGCAGAGAATATCCCTTCATCTCATTTTCAAAGGAAACGATATCAAACTGCTGCTGTGCCAGATAAGAGAAGTTTACATCTTTTGTCTTGTCATAGTTTACTACAGTTCCCACATTAAAATCTGCGTGATCTTTTAAAGCATCTGCGGGAAGAGTGATCGTTGGGGTCGGCACCGGGGTAGGAGTTGGTCCGTCAGGCTGTTTGGATGTTGTGGGACCTCCCGGAGTGCCTGTCGGTGCACTGGTCGGAACCGGTGTCACAGTTGGAGTCGGTGTTATTTTTTTAGCTGGTTTCACTGTGATCTTACATACCGCTTTTACTTTTTTGTTGCTTTTAGAAGTTGCAGTGATCTTTGCAGAACCGGCTTTTTTTGCAGTTACAACACCGGTTTTGCTCACGGTGGCAACTTTCTTTCTGCTTGATTTCCAGGTTACTTTCTTGTTTGCTTTTGCTGGTTTAACCTTTTTAACCTTAAGTTTAAATTTACTTCCGACAGTCAATGTTTTTTTCTTTGCACTTAAAGTGATATTTTTGGCCTTTGGCGCAGCGTCTGCACTTGGTGCGATGGTAAACGCTGAGGCCAGCAGGGCAAAAGATAAAACGACTGCCGATGCCTTATGTAGTTTCTTTTTCATGGCTACGTCGCATGATCGGGATAAAACAAGTTCTATCGAACTTATTACGAATTTTTGCAAAACTTGGGATGTGCAAAAAGCATGAGCAAAAATTGCGATAGAATATCCTGTCACATGCTGCCTCCTTTCTATATTATATATTGCATTGTATCAAAAATACGTGGAAAGCACAATCATATTTTGGTTATTTTGTCCGGGATATGTTGACAATTCTTTCATTTCCCACTAAAATAAGGGGTAATCGAAAAAAGAACGGAGGAAATGAAAATCATGGCAAAGAAACCTTATTATCTGACGACCGCCATAGCATATACATCCGGCAAGCCGCATATTGGCAATGTCTATGAGATTGTCCTTGCCGATGCCATTGTACGTTTCAGGAGAAACCAGGGTTATGACGTGCGGTTCCAGACAGGCTCAGATGAGCATGGACAGAAAGTGGAGTTAAAGGCGGGAGAGATGGGAGTAACGCCGAAAGAGTTTGTGGATTCGGTTTCTGATGAATTAAAGAGAAACTGGGATTTGATGAATACATCCTATGATAAATTTATCCGCACCACCGATGAAGACCACGAAAAGCAGGTGCAGAAAATATTTAAAAAACTCTATGACCAGGGCGACATCTACAAAGGAACCTACGAGGGAATGTATTGTACCCCCTGTGAATCCTTTTTTACTGCGTCCCAGCTCACGGACGGAAAGTGCCCGGACTGTGGAAGGGAGTGCCAGCCGGCAAAAGAGGAAGCATATTTTCTGAAGCTCAGCAAATATCAGGACCGGCTGATCGAGCATATCAACACCCATCCGGAATTTATACAGCCGGAATCCAGGAAAAATGAGATGATGAATAATTTCCTCCTGCCGGGACTTCAGGATCTGTGTGTATCCCGGACAAGTTTTAAGTGGGGGATCCCCGTGGATTTTGATCCGGATCATGTGGTATATGTCTGGGTGGATGCCCTCAGCAACTATATAACCGGACTGGGATATGATGCGGACGGGAACGGTGAAGAGCTGTTTGACACATTCTGGCCCGCCGACCTCCATCTGATCGGTAAAGATATTCTCCGTTTCCATACGATTTACTGGCCCATTATGCTGATGGCCCTTGACCTGCCTCTGCCAAAGCAGATCTTCGGGCATCCGTGGCTGCTGCAGGGAGACGGAAAGATGAGTAAGAGCAAAGGAAATGTGATCTATGCGGACGAGATGGTAGAAGAGTTTGGCGTGGATGCTGTGAGATATTTTCTTCTCCATGAAATGCCTTTTGAGAATGACGGTGTCATCACATGGGAACTGGTGGCGGAGCGTGTAAATTCTGAGCTTGCCAACACCCTGGGAAATCTTGTAAACCGAACGATCTCCATGTCCAACAAATACTTTGGCGGTATTGTGGAGGATACCGGAGTGGCGGAGCCCGTAGATGATGAGCTGAAAGCGGTGATCAACGAGACATCAAAGAAAGTCAGTGAGAAAATGGACGGACTGCGTGTGGCAGATGCCATTACAGAAATCTTTGCACTGTTTAAGAGATGTAATAAATATATTGATGAGACGATGCCCTGGGCGCTGGCGAAAGATGAAGCGGCCAAACCGCGTCTTTCTGCTGTGCTATATAATCTGATGGACGGTATTCGTGTGGGAGCTGTACTTTTGGAATCCTTTATGCCTGAGACTTCAGAAAAGATCCTGAATCAGATCGCCTCTGAAAAATGCGGGCTGGAGGAACTTCAGACTGGTGGTTACCGGTCGGGGACCAGGGTGGCAGAGAAACCAGAGATTCTATTTGCACGGATTGATATAGAGGAATTTATGAAAAAAATAAAAGAAAAAAACAGCAGGCCAGAGGACAATATACCGCTATCCCTGCCAGAAGATATTATAGACATCGAACAGAAAGAAGAAATTACTTTTGATGATTTTATGAAAATGCAGTTCCAGGTAGGTGAGATCATTTCCTGCGAAGAAGTTAAAAATTCAAGGAAACTCCTGTGCTCGAAAGTCCGTATTGGAAGCGAGGTGAAGCAGATCGTATCCGGGATCAAAGCCCATTATACGGCGGAGGAGATGTTGGGCAAAAAGGTGATGGTCCTGGTGAATCTCAAACCTGCCAAACTTGCCGGAGTTCTTTCTGAGGGAATGCTTCTTTGTGCCGAGGATGCAGATGGTAATCTTGCCCTGCTGACTCCGGAAAAAGATATGCCGGCGGGAGCAGAGATCTGTTAGCGCCAGAAAGGCAAAATCATTTCACTGTACTGGCAGGAGAGGAGCTGTTCCTATGATTTTTGACACCCATAGTCACTATGACGATGAAGCATTTGATAAAGATAGAGAAGAATTACTGACCGGGCTCGCCGCGAAAGGGGTGGGCACGGTTGTTTCTGTTGGAGCGGATATCTGCACCAGCCAGGCGGCTCTTGAGCTGGCTTCCAAATATGCAGATGTATATGCTGCCATTGGTGTGCATCCTACGGAGACGGGACAATTGTCGGAAACAGATATGGACTGGCTGCGCTGCCACGCCCGGGATGAAAAAGTGGTGGCCCTCGGTGAGATCGGTTTGGATTATCACTGGAATGAACCATCCCCTGAGATACAGAGAAAGTGGTTTGAGCGCCAGATCGGGCTGGCGAGGGAGACCGGACTGCCGGTGATCTATCACAGCCGGGAGGCGGCGGAGGATACAATGAAGATCATTCGCCAGACCAGGGCATGGGAGTGCGGCGGAGTGATCCACTGTTATTCCTATTCGCGGGAAATGGCACAGGAATATGTGAAAATGGGATTCTTTATCGGAGTGGGCGGAGTCGTTACCTTTAAAAACGCGAGAAGACTCAAGGAGACGGTGCAGGCGGTTCCGTTGGAAAATATTGTGCTGGAGACGGACTGTCCCTATCTCTCACCGGAGCCAAACCGGGGAAAACGGAATGATTCCTCCAATTTGGCTTATGTAGTGGAGGCGATAGCTGATTTAAAGCAGATGGACCGGGATGAGGTTATAGAGATTACGGAAAAGAATGCCAGAAGGCTTTATCATCTGAGCTAGCTCGACGGTGCCAATTTGAACCCTGTTTCGTTTTGCTGCTATCACAATCCGAAATCTTCTACCTCCGCTTGTGATTATCCAATTTACAAGGAAACGGAATGAAACGTACTGGAGGTACGTTGATTGACGTTGACGTAGCAAATTGGAAAATCACAAGTCGGAGGCAGGGTTCAAATTAGCGCCATCGAGCTAAGAGAAAAGAGGAGAGAATGGAATTATCAGGAAAAGAAAAGCTTAGCAGCCCCCAGCAGACAATACAGGTTCTGCAGAAACATAAATTTAATTTTAAAAAAAAGTTTGGACAGAATTTTCTCATAGATCCCCATGTTCTGGATAAGATCGTAGAAGCGGCACAGATTACACCGGAGGACTTTGTGTTAGAGATCGGTCCGGGCATTGGCACCCTGACCCAGTATCTATGTGAGCATGCCAGGCAGGTATTGGCAGTAGAGATTGACAAGAACCTGATTCCGATTTTGAAAGAGACGCTGTCTCCTTATGGGAATGCTCATATTATCCAGGGCGATATACTAAAACAGGATATTCAGCAGATCGCTGATACCTATAATGACGGAAAACCGATCAAAGTGGTTGCCAATCTGCCCTATTACATCACCACTCCCATCATTATGCAGCTCTTTGAGAGTCATGTACCTCTCGCCAATGTGACTGTGATGGTACAAAAAGAGGTGGCAGACCGGATGAAGGCAGAGCCCGGAAGCAAGGACTATGGGGCTCTTTCTCTGGCGGTGCAGTATTATGCGCTGCCCTGTATCGCTGCCTTTGTTCCCCCCAATTGTTTTATTCCCCGTCCGAATGTGGGAAGTGCCGTCATCCGGCTGGACTGTCTGGCAAAAACGCCAGTGGAGGTAAAAGATGAGAAGCTGCTGTTTCAGCTGATCCGTGCCTCCTTTAACCAGAGAAGAAAGACTCTGCAGAATGGGATTGCCAACAGTGCAGAGCTGCCTTTTTCCAAGGCACAGGCAGCGGAGGCGGTCAGCAGGGCAGGGTTTGATGCTGGTATCCGGGGGGAAAAGCTGAAACTTCAGGAGTTTGCCAGGCTGGCAGATGTATTGGGTGAGATGAGGAGTTAGCTAGACATCATGGATCAAGTCCGGCGTCGCCGGACAAAATAAAATTCAGATTGCATCATTATGTCAGATAGAAAGGAAGATAAATGGATATGGAGAAGGAAATGGAAGAAAAGATGGAAACAATGGCGGATTTTGAAGAGGAGATCAACGCCTCTTTTGTAAAATTCCGGGAAGGTGACAGGATAAATGGAACTGTTGTATCTGTGGAGGAAGAAGAAATCCTGCTGGATCTCCATTCATTTTCCCAAGGAGTGATCCCGCAGTCAGAGTACAGCGATGATCCGGATTTTCATGCCATGGATGAGATCAGGGTGGGAGATTCGTTGGGTGCTATCGTGCTCTATGAGGATGAACAGGGGAGAACGGTTTTGTCTCTCAAGCAGGCAAGAGAAGCAGACAGCTGGGAGACTCTTAAAAACGCTTATGAAGACCGGAGAATTTATGAGGTGCGGGTGAAAAATACAGTACCTTGCGGTGTCGTTGCCTATGTGGAAGGCATCCGGGGATTTATTCCGGCCTCCCAGCTGGCTCTGACCTATGTAGAAGAAGGGGATCTGGATCAATATACGGGGCAGATACTGAAAGTCCGTGTGATCACAGTGGATGAAGAAAAACAGAAGCTGGTACTTTCCGCCAAAGAGGTAGCAAAGGAAGAGGCGGCCAGAATTCACGAGGACAAATTAAATGCTCTCCAGAAAGGATATATTACCGAGGGGAGGATTACGAGGATCGAGTCTTATGGTTGTTTTGTGGAATTTGGGGATGGGCTGACAGGACTTGTGCACATTTCCCAGATCTGTAATAAATTTCTGAAATCTCCCAAAGAAGTTGTAAAGCTGGGGATGAAGGTAAAAGTAAAAGTGCTGGCTGTGGAGGAAGGAAAGATCCGGCTCAGCATGAAGGAAGCAGAAGATATTGCACCTGAATTAGAGAAAGAAGATGAAATAGTCTCGCCAGAGGCGAGCCATTGGAAGTTTGCCAGAGGCAAACTTCAGGGATGCGAAGAAAGAGTTCGCAAAGCAGATGATGAAAGGTCTTCTGGCGGAGCTGCGATGGAGTATAAGGATGAGGAAGAAGCTATGACTTCGCTGGCTGGTTTGTTAAAAGGAATACACCTGGATGAATAGAAAAATTTTTATGATTCTCAAGAAACCTGGCATGAAAAAACAGGGGAAACAAACCATTTTTCGGTATTTGTAGTGCTTTTTAAAAAAAAGTCGAAAAAAAATTGAAAAAAGTGTTGACAATGTGGAATATATTTGATAAGATAATATTCGCTGACGCGGTAAAGAACAGAAAACAGCGCA
>CAJUAU010000010.1:19972-118798 GCA_910584645.1 uncultured Eubacterium sp. | reverse complement strand
ACAAAGTCACCCTGAAAGCGGGAAAGACATGGAGGATCAAAGCGAGCGAGATCAAGGAGTCAAAACCATTGCGTCACCACCGGGAGGTCAGCTACGAATCCAGCCGCCCCAAGGCACTGTCCGTCTCCAGAAAAGGAGTCATAAAGGCGAAGAAAAAAGGGAAATATACGGTCTATGCCTATGCCCAGAGCGGCGTCTATAAGAAGGTTCAAGTCAGGGTGAAGTAGCGCCTTCGAGCTAACTCAAAAGCTTCCGAAAAGTTATTTAAGCAGGAAAGGATAGATATACGGAAATGCATAAAAAATCCAATTTAAAAAAACAGGCGGCTTTTTTATTAATTGCCACCCTGCTGGCAGGCATCCTGCCCATGCCTGGTTCATCGCCAGCCCGGGCGGCAGGCTACGGCGTCAGCAGTCCAAGGATCGACAGCAGCGGTATTACCACCTGGGACTGCATCTGGTTCGGAAACTACTGGCAGGAGGACACCAACAGGGACGGCAGGGCGGATAAAAATGATGCCAGGACTTCCATTAAGTGGCGGGTATTATCGGTAGAGGGCGATGATGCCCTTCTGGTGGCAGACAAAAACCTGGACTGCCAGAGATATAATGATACATATGAAGACGTCACCTGGGAGACCTGTACGCTGCGCAGCTGGCTGAATGGGTATGGGGAAGAGGAAAATGTATGTAAGAAGGACTATCGTTCTGAAAATTTTATGGAGTACGCTTTTACTGCTGAAGAGCGGGCAGCGATTCAAACTACAGATCTGGTGAACAACGACAATTTAGAATATGGAACCGATGGAGGAAATATTACTTCGGATCAGGTGTATCCGCTGTCCATCGAGGAGGCAACGAATCAGGCATATGGATTCAGCTCTTCAATAGAAGATTACGCAGAAAGCAGAAGGGCTTTAAATACTGCTTTTACGAAAGGGCAGGGGGCATATACATCAGAAGAATATGTGGGAAATGGTTACTGGTGGCTCCGGTCGCCGGGCAGCTACAACTATAAGGCGTCCTACATGTTTTACAGGGGGAATGTCTATATGCATGGTAACAGTGTGCACGACATTAATCTCACCATCCGCCCAGCTTTGCATCTAAATCTGTCATCTGTCTCCAACTGGTCATATGCTGGTACCGTGACTTCCGATGGAAAAAAAGAAGAACCGGCCACGCCAACACCGACGCCGACGCCGCAGAAGACAAAAGAGCCAGAAACACCAACACCGACGCCGCAGATGACAGTAGAACCGGAAATAACATCTGTTCCACAGATCACATATGACCTTAAGGTTAATGCAATCGGAGCCGGGGCAGTGACTGTGAAGACATCAAAAACTACAGTAACTACCGATGGGAATGCTTCCATAAATATGAAAGTAAACAGCGGTGAAGATGTCCAGTTTACCTTCCAGCCGGCAGAAGAGTCCGGCTCCTATACCTTTACCATCGACGGAGAGGAAGGACAGGCTGAGGAAAATATTTATAGGATTCCCAGTATCCAGAGCAGCCATACGGTGGTGGTAACTTTTACAGGCCCCCCTTGGCCAACGCCAGTACCGACGCCGACGCTGGAGCTGACCCCCACTCCGGTCCCTACCCCCATTCCCACCATGGGACCACCTAAACCGACGGAAACTCCGGAACCGGCAGGAACGCCAGTGCCAACAGCGGTCCCATCGCCGGCTGTGTCCCCGGCAGCTTCTGCCACCCCGGAACCAGCACGATCCCCGGAGCCGGCGCCATCTTTGACACCAGCCCCCCAAGTTTCATCATCCCCACTTCCGGAGAAAGACCTCTCTGCCATCCAGGATGGCCTGGGAGTGTCCCCGGATACGGCGGCAAAGATCCAGGCGGCGGCAAAGGAACTGGACGTCTCCCTGGATACGGTCCTGGTGACGGAACAGACCATACAGTCCCAGAAGACAGATGAGGACATAAAGGGGGCATATTTTGCCAGGATCCAGGCAAGGGCATCCCAGATCACGGAGAAGAACATCAAACTCACCTGGAACCGGGTGAAGGGGGCAGACGGCTACGAGGTGTACGGCAACCGCTGCAACACCAAAAAATGGATCTATGAATATAAACTTAAGAAGAACATAAAGAATGGGGATAAAAAATCCTACATCGACCGGAAATGCAAGAAGGGCACTTATTTCAAATACATCGTCCGGGCCTATAAGATCATTGATGGGAAGAAGGTGACCATCGCTGCCTCCAAGACCATCCATGTCACCACAAAAGGAGGAAAGAACGGAAATGCAAAATCGGTGAAAGTGAACAAGAACAAAATCACCCTGAAAGCGGGAAAGACATGGAGGATCAAGGCAAAAGAAATCAAAGAATCAAAACCATTACGGCACCACCGGGAGGTCAGCTACGAATCCAGCCGCCCGAAGGCACTGTCTGTATCCAGAAAAGGAGTCATAAAGGCGAAGAAAAAAGGAAAATATACAGTCTTTGCCTATGCCCAGAGCGGCGTCTACAGGAAGGTTCAGGTTAAGGTGGAGTAGCGCCGTCGAACTAGCTCGAAAGTTTTCAAAAGTTGTTTAAGGAAAGGATATAGAGATATACGAAAATGCTAAGAAAATTCAATCGTAAAAAACAGGCAGCTTTTTTATTGATTGCCGCCCTGCTGGCAGGCATCCTGCCTGTGCCTGGTTCATCGCCGGCCCGGGCGGCAGGTTACGGCGTCAGTGATCCAAGGATCGACAGCAGCGGTATTACCACCTGGGACTGCATCTGGTTCGGGAACTACTGGCAGGAGGACACCAACAGGGACGGCAGGGCGGATAAAAACGATGCCAGGACCTCCATTAAGTGGCGGGTATTATCGGTAGAGGGTGACGATGCTTTTTTGGTGGCAGACAAAAACCTGGACTGCCAGAGATATAATGATACATATGAAGACGTCACCTGGGAGACCTGTACGCTGCGCAGCTGGCTGAATGGGTATGGGGAAGAGGAAAATGTATGTAAGAAGGACTATCGTTCTGAAAATTTTATGGAGTACGCTTTTACTGCCAAAGAGCAGGCAGCGATTCAAACTGCAGATCTAGTGAACAAAAACAATTTAGAATATGGAACCAATGGAGGAAATAATACTTCGGATCAAGTGTATCCACTGTCCATCGAGGAGGCAACGAATCCAGCATACGGATTCAGTTCTTCAATAGAAGACTACGCAGAAAGCAGAAGAGCTTTGAATACTGCTTTTACAAAGGGACAGGGAGCATATACGTCAGAAGAATATGTGGGAAATGGGTACTGGTGGCTCCGGTCCCCGGGCCGTTTCAACTATAAGGCCTCCTACATGTTTTACAGGGGGAATGTCTATATGCATGGCAACAGTGTGCACGACATTAATCTCACCATCCGCCCAGCTTTGCATCTAAATCTGTCATCTGTCTCCAACTGGTCATATGCTGGTACCGTGACTTCCGATGGGAAAAAAGAAGAACCAGTTACTCCGACGCCGACGCCACAGAAGACAAAAGAGCCGGAAACACCAACACCGACACCGCAGATGACAGAAGAGCCGGAAATAACATCTGCTCCACAGATCACCTATGACCTTAAAGTAAAAACAACAGGAAACGGCTCAGTAACCCTAAAAATATCAGAAACCACAGTAACCACCGAAGGCAACGCTTCCATAGATATGAAAGTAAACGCCGGCGAAGACATCCTGCTTACCTTCCAGCCAGCAGAAGAGTCCGGCTCCTATACCTTTACCATCGACGGAGAAGAAAAACAGGCAGAGGGAAACACCTACAGGATTCCTGATATCCAGAGTAGTCATACGATTGTGGTAACTTTTACAGGATCCCCCCAGCCAACGCCAGTACCGACACCAACGCTGGAACCGACCCCTACGCCGATCCCTATCCCCATTCCCACCATGGGACCACCTAAGCCGACGGAAACGCCGGAACCGACAGGAACACCAGTGCCATCGGCTTTCCCGTCGCCCACAAAGACCCCGGTACCATCGGTCACCCCGGGACAGAAGCCGTCCCCGTCTCCAGCACCCCAAGCCTCCCCGTCACCCCTTCCGGAGAAAGACCTCTCCGCCATCCAGGACGGTCTGGGAGTCTCCCCGGATACGGCGGTGAAGATCCAGGCGGCAGCAAAAGAACTGGATATCCCCATGGATACGGTCCTGGTGACGGAACAGACCATACAGTCCCAGAAGACCGATGAGGACATAAAGGGGGCATATTTTGCCAGGATCCAGGCAAGGGCCTCCCAGATCACGGAGAAAAACATCAAACTGTCCTGGAACCGGGTGAAGGGGGCAGACGGCTACGAGGTGTACGGCAACCGCTGCAACACAAAAAAATGGATCTATGAATACAAACTAAAGAAGAACATAAAGAACGGGGATAAAAAATCCTACATCGACCGGAAATGCAAAAAGGGTACCTATTTCAAATACATCGTCCGGGCCTATAAGATCATTGATGGGAAGAAAGTGACCATTGCCGCCTCCAAGACGATCCACGTCACCACAAAGGGAGGGAAGAACGGAAATGCAAAGTCCCTGAAGGTGAACAAAAACAAAGTTATCTTAAAGGTGGGTAAGACATGGCGCATTAAGGCAAAAGAGATCAAGGAATCCAAGCCACTGCGTCACCACCGGGAGGTCAGCTACGAATCCAGCCACCCCAAGGCACTGTCTGTATCCAAAAAAGGAGTCATAAAGGCGAAGAAAAAAGGAAAATATACAGTCTTTGCCTATGCCCAGAGCGGCGTCTACAGGAAGGTTCAGATCAGGGTGAAGTAGCTTGACGGCGCGAATTTGATGGGATTCAAAAAAGTTACCATAAAAGCAAAAAGGAAAGATGTACGATATCCAGTTTGCATTATATGATGGGGAGTATGTCTATAGGGAATGATAGGTGGAGTAAATCGAAAGTGTATGAGATGGGATGACAGTCACAACCCGTAAAAACAGCTATGTTCAGGAGGATGTGGCTGTTTTTTGCTGTGGTATGCTGAATTTATGATTTATCATCACTTTATTATTTTTATATCCCATAAATTTACATAACAGGTACAAATAGACTTGTATAATTTATGAGACTGTTATATAATACCAATAAAGAATAACGGAAGCAGTCTCAGGCCACCAGGAACCGACTGCAATGGGCCGGTTTTTAGCTGTGGTTTCCGAACTATAAATTCATGGACAGCAGCCAGGGATCGATATGGGGATTCGACCACCAGGCTGTCTTGAAGATCTCAGCGATCATATGTATCTGGAAAGGGGATAAGAGGTATGAGTAAACAGAAGAAATCCGAATTAAAAAGACAGACAGTTTTGTGGCTGATCGCCGCCCTGCTGGCAGGGATCCTGCCGGTGACCGGTACACCGCCGGTTCGGGCGGCAGGTTATGGCATCAATAATCCAAGGAAAGTAAGCGGTGTCATGACCTGGGACTGTATCTGGTTCGGTAACTACTGGCAGAAGGATACCAATGGGGATGGCAAAGCCAATACAAGCGATAAGAAGACCCCCATCAAATGGCGGGTGCTGTCGGTGCAGGGCGACGATGCTTTTCTGCTGGCGGACAAGTTCCCGGTCATACGGAGGTATAATGATACAAGGACGAGTGTCACCTGGGAGAACTGCACGCTGCGCAGCTGGCTGAATGGGTACGGAGCAGACAAGAACATATGCAAGAAGGATTACAGCTCTGGAAATTTTATAGATAACGCCTTTACTGCGGAGGAGCAGGAGGCAATAAAGACTACGAATGTAGTGAATAAGAGTACATTACATCCTAGCATATCAGCAGGAAATGGGACAAAGGATAAGGTATATCTGTTGTCCTACCAGGAGACTGTGAATTCGGCATATGGATTCTCTTCAAATGCGGATGAACGCGCAAAGAACAGAATAGGCAGGGGGACTGCTTTTACGAATAAAGGAACTGCGTCTTGGTGGACCCGGTCGCCGGGCAAGGGTAGTAATCGCTCAATTGAGGTGGAATCAGTAGGGGTGACCGGAGGACCTGGCATTAACATTGACAATGATGGTGTCGGCGTCCGACCAGTCCTACATATAAATCTGTCATCTGTCTCAAGATGGTCAGCCGCCGGTACCGTAAACGAGAATGGAGGGGGGACCGAGATCCCCCCTCCGTCACGGACACCGAGACCCACACCAGAACCGGACCCGACACGGAAACCCACACCGGAACCGACGCCGGACCCGACCCCGGAACCCACACCAGAACCTACCCCTGATCCCCAAGACTATGACCTCAGGATAAAAACAAAGGGGAATGGGGCGGTGGATCTGAAAACATTGAGAAACAGTATAACAGTGGGCGGAAATACGTCCATCGTGACAACAGCAGAGGCCGGCGAAGACATCCAGCTTACCTTCCAGCCGGAAGAAGGATCTGCTCCCTATACCTTTACCATCGACGGAGAAGAAGGAAAGGCAGAGGAAAATATCTACAAGATACCGGATATCCAGAGCAGCCATACGGTGGTGGTAACCTTTTCTGACCCGCCCCAGCCAACGCCGACTGCCACGCCTGCCATCACGCCGCCGGCAGCGACAGGAACACCGGCACCATCTGAAGCACCGCGGCCCACAAAGACGCCGGTAGTAACTGCCACGCCGGAACCGACTGCCACGCCTGCCACCACGCCGCCTCCGGTAGCGACAGGAACACCGGTACCATCTGAAGCACCGCGGCCCACAAAGACGCCGGCAGCGACAGGAACACCGGCACCATCTGAAGCACCGCGGCCCACAAAGACGCCGGCAGCAACTGCTACGTCGGAACCGAAGCCATCCACGGGTCCGTCATCATCTCCGACACCAGTACCAGAAGTATCCTCATCGCCCCTTCCCGGAAATGACCCCTCTGTCATCCAGGATGGACTGGGAGTGTCCCCGGATACAGCGGTTAAGATTCAAGAAGTGGCAGAAGAACTGGATGTCTCCATGGATACGATCCTCGTGACGAAAAAGACCATACAGTCTCAGAAGAACGATAAGGACATAAAGGGGGCATACCTTGCCAAAATCCAGGCAAGAGTCTCCCAGATCACAGAGGGGAAGATTAAACTGACCTGGAACCGGGTGAAAGGGGCAGACGGCTACGAGGTGTACGGCAACCGCTGCAACACCAGAAAGTGGATCTATGAATACAAGCGGAAGAAGACCATAAAGAATGGCAGCCAAAAATCCTATACCGACCCAAAGTGTAAAAAAGGCACTTATTACAAATATATCGTCCGGGCCTATAAGATCATCGATGGGAAGAAGGTAACCATCGCTGTTTCCAAGACGATCCACGTCACCACAAATGGCGGAAAGAACGGAAATGCAAAGTCTGTGAAGGTAGACAAAAATAAAGTTACCTTGAAGGTGGGAAAGACATGGAAGATCAATGCCAGCGAGATCCAGGAGGCAAAGCCGCTGCGGCACCACCGGGAGGTCAGCTACGAATCCAGCCGCCCCCAGGCACTGTCTGTATCCAAAAAAGGAGTTATAAAGGCGAAGAAAAAAGGAAAATATACGGTCTTTGCCTATGCCCAGAGCGGTGTCTATAAGAAGGTCCGGATTACGGTGAGATGACGGGGATTCATACCACCGGATTGACGGATTTCAGCAATATATGTACAGGAAAGGGGATAAAAGGTATGAGCAGGCAAAGAAGATTGGATATAAAAAGACGGGCAGCCCTTTTGCTGGTTGCCGCCCTGCTGGCAGGAATTCTGCCGGTACCCGGCACACCGCCGGTGCAGGCGGCAGACTATGGCCTCTGTAACCCGAGGATAGAACACAGCATTACCACCTGGGACTGCATCTGGTTCGGAAACTACTGGCAGGAGGATACTGACGGGGATGGAAAAACCAACAAAAATGACGAAAAGACCCCTATCAAGTGGCGTGTGCTGTCAGTGGAGGGAGACGATGCCTTTCTGGTGGCGGATAAGAGCCTGGACTGCCAGAAGTATAATCTCACGTATAAAAGTGTCACCTGGGGAACCTGTACGCTGCGCAGCTGGCTGAATGGGTACGGGGCAGACCAGAATATATGCAGCAAAGATTACAGCTCAGAAAATTTTATGGATGAAGCTTTTACTGCGGAAGAACGGGAGGCAGTGCAGACTACAGATGTAGTAAATAGTAAGAACCCGTCTTATAATACAACGGGAGGCAGTAATACCAGGGACGCTGTATATCTTCTGTCTATCGATGAGGTGGCAAATTCGGCATATGGGTTTAGCTCCTTAAAGAGCAGAAGTGCCTTGAACACCGATTTTGTGAATGGGCGGGGAGCATTTACAACAGAATCTGAGACCTACGCGGGGAATGGTTACTGGTGGCTCCGTTCGCCAGGCCGTGGCAGTTCTTATGCTTCCTATATGGGAAGCAATGGGAATGTCGATATCTTTGGGCATGGTGTCAGCACCGGTGATAGTGCTGTCCGGCCGGCTTTGCATCTAAATCTGTCATCTGTAAGATGGTCAGCCGCTGGTACCGTGACCTCGGAAGGGGAAGGGGAGGAGATCCTTCCCGCCCCGCAGATAAGCGCAACACCGACGGCAGCACCGGGAGCTTCCCAGAACCCATCTGCGACAGCACAGCCGGGAACGACCCCTGTCTCCCAGAAAACTTATGATCTCAGATTAAAATTAAGTGGGAACGGGTCAGTGGCCCTGCAGATATCCAAGACAGTCATAACCACCGACGGCAGCGCCTCCATTGATATGAAAATTAAAAGCGGCGAAGACGTCCAGCTTACCTTTCAGCCGGAAGATGGATCTGCTCCCTATACCTTTACCATTGATGGAGAGAAAGGACAGGCAGAAGAAAATATCTATAGGATACCAGACGTCCAGAGCAGCCATACTGTGGTGGTAACCTTTGCGGGATCTACCCCAGCCCCCACTCCTGTTGTCACGCCGCCTCTGGCAGAGACCCCGGAGCCGCCCGGCCCGACGCAGACACCGATGCCGACAGAGACGCCTGTTCCCACAGAGGAACCGGTCATATCGGCTTCCCCATTGCCTCCGGCAGAGACCCCGGAGCCGCCCGGCCCGACGCAGACACCGATGCCGACAGAGACGCCTGTTCCCACAGAGGAACCGGTCATATCGGCTTCCCCATTGCCCCCGGCAATGACACCGGAGCCGAAGCCATCCCCGTCGCCGGTAAGATCCCCGAAACCGACACCAAAAGCTTCCCCGTCGTCCTTTCCGGAGAAAGACCTCTCTGATATCCGGGACGGCCTGGGAGTCTCCCCGGATACGGCGGTGAAGATCCAGGCGGCGGCGAAGGAACTGGACGTTTCCATAGATACGGTCCTTGTGACGGAACAGTTCATACAGTCCCAGAAGAACGATGAGGACATAAAAGGGGCATATTTTGCCAGGATCCAGGCAAGGGTTTCCCAGATTACGGAGATGAACGTTAAACTGACCTGGAACCGGGTGAAGGGGGCAGACGGCTACGAGGTGTACGGCAGCCGCTGCAACACCAAAAAACGGCACTACAAATATAAGCTGATGAAGACTATAAAAAAGGGAAGCAAAAAATCCTACATTGACCGGAAATGCAAAAAGGGCACCTATTACAAATACATCGTCCGGGCCTATAAGATCATTGATGGGAAGAAGGTGACCATCGCCGCTGCCAGGACGATCCACGTCACCACAAACGGCGGAAAGAACGGAAATGCAAAGTCCGTGAAAGTGAACAAAAACAAAGTTATCTTAAAGGTGGGTAAGACATGGCGCATTAAGGCAAAAGAGATCAAGGAATCCAAGCCACTGCGTCACCACCGGGAGGTCAGCTACGAATCCAGCCACCCCAAGGCACTGTCTGTATCCAAAAAAGGAGTCATAAAGGCGAAGAAAAAAGGAAAATATACAGTCTTTGCCTATGCCCAGAGCGGCGTCTACAGGAAGGTTCAGATTACGGTAAAATAGCTCAATGGTGTCATTGAGCCAGCGGAAATCTGAGCCTTTCCGCTAACTTAAGATCAGGTTAAAAAAATATGTGGATTTTAGATTGATAATGATTTGACAACTTCAAACAGGAATGTTATGATAGGTAATGTGAGTGGTGGGACAATGTATTGTGAAAAAATTAACAAAGTAACCCGGTGGGAAGCCTGAAAAGGGAGATTCGTATGATAAAAGCAGTATATCCCGGCAGCTTTGATCCTGTTACCTATGGGCATCTTGATATTATCAAGAGAGCAGCGAAAGTAGTAGACGAGGTCATTGTAGCCATTTTAAAAAACAACAGCAAAAATCCTCTCTTTACTTTGGAGGAAAGGGTTCGTATGCTTGAGGATACGACAGAAGAATTTCCCAATGTCAAAATACAGACTTTTGACGGGCTTACGGTGGATTTTGCCAGGAGTGTGGGAGCAAAGGTTATGATCCGTGGACTCCGTGCGGTTTCGGACTTTGAGTCGGAGATGCAGATCGCCCAGACAAACCACAGCCTGGATCCGGATATCGATACGATGTTTTTTACGACAAGTCTCGAATATGCTTTTCTGAGTTCTACGATTGTGAGAGAGGTGGCTTCCTATGGTTCCGATGTGTCCAATATGGTGCCGGAAGCTGTAGAAAAGATGTTGAGAAAAAAATATGCCGGATGACGGTATCTCTCATGTTGGATTCAGGAATCGAAAGGGGCAGTCATGCCTGATAAAGCTCACGGTATAAAACCGGAAATATTTCCGGCGCATATAAAATAATTATTTTATTAAGGAGGATATATTTATCATGTCAAAGAAAGTAGTTTTAGCAGGCGCTTGCCGTACTGCCATCGGAACAATGGGGGGAACACTCAGTACGACTCCGGCACAGAAGCTGGGTTCTATCGTGATCGAAGAGGCTCTTAAGAGAGCTGGTGTTCCAAAGGAGAAGGTCGACCATGTATACATGGGCTGTGTGATCCAGGCTGGTTTAGGCCAGAACGTAGCGCGCCAGGCTTCCATCAATGCTGGTCTTCCGATTGAGACACCCGCTGTGACGGTGAACGTTGTGTGTGGTTCTGGTCTGAACTGTGTCAATATGGCTGCCCAGATGATCCAGACAGGGGATGCAGATATTGTTGTGGCAGGCGGTATGGAGAACATGTCCATGGCTCCATATGCTCTGAAACAGGCACGTTTCGGTTACAGAATGAACAACAATACCATTGTAGATACGATGGTGAATGACGCTCTCTGGGATGCATTCAATGACTATCATATGATCCAGACGGCAGACAATATCTGTGCTGACGACAGATGGAAACTGACCCGTGAAGAGCTGGATGAGTTTGCAGTAAACAGCCAGACAAAGGCAGTTGCAGCTCAGGAAGCAGGAAAATTTGATGATGAGATCGTTCCGGTAGAAGTAAAACAGAGAAAACAGACCGTTGTATTTGACAAAGATGAAGGACCACGTCCTGGCACTTCCATGGAAGGTCTTTCCAAACTTCGTCCGATCAACAAAGACGGTTTTGTTACCGCTGGTAACGCTTCCGGAATCAATGATGGTGCAGCAGCCGTTGTTGTTATGAGCGAGGAAAAGGCAAAAGAGCTCGGTGTGAAGCCAATGGCTACTTTTGTTGCCGGCGCCCTGGCTGGTGTAGATCCGAAGATCATGGGTATCGGACCAGTTGCTGCTACACAGAAAGTGATGAACAAGACAGGACTCAGCGTGGCAGATATGGATCTGATCGAGGCAAATGAGGCATTTGCAGCACAGTCCATCGCTGTGGGAAGAGACCTGGGCTTTGATCTTGAGAAACTGAATGTCAATGGTGGCGCGATCGCTCTTGGACATCCGGTAGGAGCATCCGGATGCCGTATTCTTGTAACACTTCTTCATGAGATGCAGAAACGCGATGCAAAGAAAGGTCTTGCAACCCTTTGTATCGGCGGTGGAATGGGTTGTGCTACCATCGTTGAGCGCGACTGATAAAACGTATTCAGGTTCTATGCCAGAGGGAAACAGCCTCTGGCATATGGACTGTTTATATGGCGGTCCGGCGGCATGAACCGGGCACTTTATGCAAACATAATGAATGGAAAGGAGAGTTCCCGATATGGAATTCATTACTTATGACGTAGAGGACAAAGTTGGTATTATCACCATCAACCGTCCCAAAGCATTGAACGCATTGAACAGCACCGTTCTGGATGAACTGGAAGCGGCCCTGGATGCGGTAGATCTGGATGTGATCCGCTGTCTGATCCTGACCGGGGCAGGCGACAAATCTTTTGTGGCAGGCGCTGATATCGGCGAGATGAGCACACTGACGAAAGCAGAGGGAGAGGCATTCGGCAAGAAAGGAAATGATGTATTCCGCAAGCTGGAGACATTCCCGATCCCGGTTATCGCAGCAGTAAATGGTTTTGCTCTCGGTGGTGGCTGTGAGATTTCCATGAGCTGTGACATACGTATCTGTTCTGACAATGCGGTATTTGGACAGCCGGAGGTAGGTCTTGGCATCACACCAGGATTTGGCGGCACCCAGAGACTGGCGCGTGTGATTCCTGTTGGCATGGCAAAACAGCTGATCTATACGGCGAGAAATATCAAAGCAGATGAGGCATATCGTGTTGGGCTTGTAAATGCTGTTTATTCTCAGGAAGAACTGATGCCGGCAGCAAAGAAGATGGCAGCTGGAATCGCTATGCAGGCTCCGATCGCTGTCCGCAACTGTAAAAAAGCTATTAACGACGGTCTGCAGGTAGATATGGATCAGGCGATTGTTATCGAAGAGAAACTTTTTGGCGACTGCTTTGAGACAGAAGATCAGAAAGCCGGAATGGGCAATTTCTTAGAGAAGGACAAAGAGAAAAAATTAAAAGTAGTTCCTTTTCAGAATAAATAAGCAGGGGCAGTCTCTCGTTTGAAATCGATCGGTGCAAACCGGTGGAATAAAGAAAAATATATATTTAGGAGGAAGGTAACATGATAGTAGGTATTATTGGTGCTGGAACGATGGGTTCCGGAATTGCTCAGGCATTTGCAATGACAGATGGTATGGAAGTTCGTCTTTGCGACATTAAGCAGGAATTTGCAGATGGCGGAAAAGCAAAGATTGAGAAAAACCTGAATTTCCTTGTGAAAAAAGAAAAGATCACACAGGAAAAGGCAACGGAGATTCTTGGCAAGATCAAGACTGGTCTGAAAGATATTTGTACAGACTGTAATCTTATCGTAGAAGTTGCTCCGGAGAATATGGATATCAAGAAAGCAACATTCAAAGAACTGATGGATATCGTTCCCGCTGACTGTATGTTTGCTTCCAATACTTCCTCTCTTTCTATCACAGAGATGGGAGCTGGCCTGGACCGTCCGATGATCGGAATGCATTTCTTTAACCCAGCTGACAGAATGAAGCTGGTAGAAGTTATCCGCGGTGAGAACACACCAGATGAGATGAATGACAAGATCATTGAGATCTCAAAACAGATCGGAAAAACACCAGTACAGGTTAATGAGGCTGCTGGATTTGCCGTAAACCGTATACTGATCCCGATGATCAATGAAGCAATCTGTGTTCTTGAAGCAGGTGTTGCCAGCGCAGAGGATATTGATACTGCTATGATCCTTGGATGTAATCATCCGATGGGACCTCTTCATCTTGGCGATTACATTGGTCTCGATATCTGCCTTGCCATTATGGAAGTCATCTATGCAGAAACAGGTGATTCCAAATACAGACCATCACCACTTCTCAGAAAAATGGTTCGTGCCGGAAAACTGGGATGCAAGACTGGCAAGGGATTTTTTGACTACAGCAAATAATTAGAAAGGAGTTCATTAACAATGGATTTTACTTTAGATCAGAAACATGAAATGGCAAGATCTTTGTTTAAAGAATTTGCTGAAAATGAAGCGAAACCACTCGCTCAGGAAACCGACGAAACAGAAAAATTCCCGATGGCGACAGTGGAAAAAATGCAGAAATATGGTTTCATGGGAATTCCGATACCAAAGGAGTACGGCGGACAGGGCTGCGATCCTCTGACTTACGTTATGTGCGTGGAGGAGCTCTCTAAAGTATGTGGTACGACAGGTGTAATCGTATCTGCCCATACCTCCCTCTGCTGTGATCCGATCATGACTTATGGTACGGAAGAGCAGAAACAGAAATATCTCACACCGCTGGCAAAAGGTGAAAAACTGGGAGCTTTTGCACTGACAGAGCCAGGTGCCGGAACCGATGCCCAGGGCTGCCAGACAAAAGCGGTTTTAGATGGCGGCGAGTGGATCCTCAACGGCTCCAAATGCTTCATTACCAACGGTAAAGTGGCAGATGTTTACATCGTGATCGCTATCACCAGCGTGACTGAAGACAAACGTGGCAGAAAGAAAAAGAATTTCTCGGCATTCATTGTAGAAAAAGGAACTCCTGGCTTCTCATTTGGTACAAAAGAAAAGAAAATGGGTATCCGCGGTTCAGCTACATATGAACTGATCTTTGAGGACTGCCGTATCCCGAAAGAAAATCTCCTTGGACCAGAGGGAAGAGGATTCCCGATCGCCATGCACACACTGGATGGCGGACGTATCGGTATCGCTGCTCAGGCGCTTGGTATCGCAGAGGGCGCGCTGGAGACTACAGTAGCGTATGTTAAAGAAAGAAAACAGTTTGGCCGTTCCATCGCTGCACAGCAGAACACACAGTTCCAGCTGGCTGACATGGCGACAAAAGTTGAGGCTGCCAAACATCTTGTATACAAAGCAGCTAAGGCAAAAGAGACACAGAAAGTTTACAGTGTGGAAGCTGCAATGGCAAAATTATATGCTGCAGAGGTTGCCATGGAAGTGACAACAAAAGCAGTTCAGTTACACGGTGGTTATGGTTACATCCGTGAGTACGATGTAGAGCGTATGATGCGTGATGCGAAGATCACAGAGATTTACGAAGGAACATCAGAAGTTCAGCGTATGGTTATCTCTGGAAACTTATTGAAATAAGGAGGTTCATATCGTGAAAATAGTAGTTTGTATAAAACAGGTACCTGACACAGCAGGCGGAGTAAAATTCAATCCGGATGGTACACTTGACAGAGGTGCAATGCTTACAATTATGAACCCGGATGATAAAGCTGGTCTGGAAGCAGCACTTCGCATCAAAGAGCAGAACGGTGCAGAGGTTACCGTTCTTACCATGGGACTTCCAAAAGCAGAAGAAGTTCTTCGTGAAGCAATGGCAATGGGCGCTGACAAGGGAATCCTTGTGACAGACCGTGTGCTTGGTGGTGCAGATACATGGGCGACCTCCACAACGATCGCAGGTGCTCTTCGCAATATCGACTATGACCTGATCATCACAGGACGCCAGGCGATCGACGGTGATACCGCACAGGTAGGACCTCAGATCTCCGAGCATCTTGATATTCCGGTTATTTCCTATGCTAAGGATATTAAGATCGATGGTGACTATGTGATCGTACAGCGTCAGTATGATGACAGAAGTCATGAACTGAAGGCAAAAATGCCTTGTCTGATCACTGCTCTTTCTGAATTAAATGAGCCGCGTTACATGACTCCTGGCGGAATCTTTGATGCCTATGACAAAGAGATTACGGTTTGGGGAAGGGCAGACTTAAAGGATGTGGATGATTCCAACCTGGGTCTGAAAGGTTCTCCGACAAAGATTGCAAAGGCTTCTGACAAAGTTCGTAAGGGCGCTGGTGAAAAAGTGGCTCTGGACGGCGCAGAGGGTGCAAGTTATATTGTTGAGAAATTAAAAGAGAAACATGTAATCTAAGTAAACAAGGAGGCAATCATGAATTTAGAAGAATATAAAGGTGTATTTGTCTATGCACAGCAGGTAGACAATGAAATAAGTGGAATCGCTCTGGAATTGCTTGGAAAAGCAAATGAGCTTGCCAAAGACTTAAATACCGACGTGACAGCCGTTCTGGTTGGTTCCGGTGTTTCCGGTCTTGTAGATACATTAGCTGAGTATGGTGCCGACAAGGTGATCGTTGTGGATGATCCGGAACTGAAAGATTACCGGACAGAGCCATATACTCATGCCCTTGCTTCTGTGATCAACGAGTACAAACCGGACATCATGCTGGTAGGTGCGACAGCTATCGGCCGTGACCTCGGTCCCCGTGTGTCCGCCCGTGTGGCAACTGGTCTTACCGCAGACTGTACCGTTCTTGAGATCGGTGATTTCCCGATCAATGCAGTTCCTGGAAAAGAGAACGAGCAGAAACACAACCAGCTTCTTATGACCCGTCCTGCATTTGGCGGAAATACCATCGCTACCATCGCATGTCCGGATAACCGTCCTCAGATGGCTACGGTACGTCCAGGTGTTATGCAGAAGATTGAGCCAAAAGCAGGTGCCAAGGCAGAAGTGATCAATTATAACCCAGGATTTACTCCCAACGACAAATATGTTGAGATCCTCAATGTAGTAAAAGAAGTGAAAGATACTGTGGACATTATGGATGCAAAGATTCTTGTATCTGGTGGACGTGGTGTCGGTTCAAAAGAGAACTTCAAGCTTCTGGAGGATCTGGCAGAGGTGATTGGCGGAACCGTAAGCTGTTCCCGTGCTGTTGTGGAGAATGAGTGGCTTCCGGCAGACCGTCAGGTTGGACAGACCGGAAAAACCGTTCGTCCGAACGTATACTTTGCCATCGGTATTTCTGGTGCCATCCAGCATACAGCTGGTATGGAAGAGGCAGATATCATCGTTGCCATCAATAAAGACGAGGATGCTCCGATCTTTGATGTAGCTGACTATGGTATCGTAGGTGATCTGAATAAGATCGTTCCACAGCTGACAGAGATGCTTAAGACAGAGATCAAGAAATAATCAAATCAGTGATTGAAGGGTGTCCACAGAACTTATGACAGCTTGACTGCCAGCCTTAGTTCCAGGGCACCCTTTTTTGTTAGCCCTAACATTTCAAAGGAGGATACCGGGATGAAGAAGATCGGCATCGTAATATGTAATTTTAATAAAAAGGAGTATGTGGTCAACTGTATTCAGAGCGTTCTGGAGTCAAAAACGGATGATTTTGATATCTATGTAGTTGACAATGCCTCCACGGATGGTTCTGTGGAAGCTGTCCGGGAACAGTATGGGGATCAGGTGACGCTGCTGGTGAACTCAGAAAACCTGGGGGGCTCCGGAGGCTTTAATACCGGCATCCGAAAAGTTCTGGAGGGGGATTACGAATATCTGTACTGTCTGGATAATGATGTGCTGGTGGATGAAAATGCGGTGGGGGCTCTGGCGGAGTACCTGGACAGCCACCCGGATACCGGAGCGGCAGGCTCCATCGTGTACCATATGGATTACCCGGAATATGTACAGCAGTATGGTCTGGATATCGATTTTGAAAATTATACGGCCATCACCCATTTTGCGGATTTTCTGGATGATGGAACCATTCCTGAGACTAAGGTTTGTGACACCATCGCCACCTGCAGTGTGATGCTCCGCACCAGCTACATCAAAAATACAGATATCGGCATCATGCCGGAGGACAATTTTATCTACTGGGATGACATGGAATGGATCTACCGGTTTACTCTGGCTGGATTCCGGGCGGTTACTGTCAAAAACAGTGTGGTGTTACATAAGATGGGGTCCAACACAAGACCAGCCAATACTTTTATCAACTATTATATGTGGCGGAACCGTCTGAATTTCTTTATGCGCTACACACCAGAGGAAAAGCTGGAGACTATGAGTTACCGGATCCTCAGTGCCGTGTTTGACTCCCTGTATGAGAGTATGTACAGGGAAGAGCACAATGTCATGCAGACCATTTCCTATGCCTTTTACGATGCCATCCGGGGAGTGAGAGGGAAGGCCGCTGATGGGAAAATAATGGAAAATGATGCTAATGATGATAAACTAAAGGATTTTCTCAAAGATAAAAAATCCTTTTATATCATTCCAGATGGGAATCAGGAGCAGGCAGCACAGACAGAACATTTTCTCTGTTCCCTGAATCCGTCCATGGAAGTCTGTGAAAACCAGGAACAGGCAGATGTGGTATTCCGGCTCTGTGACTATGTGATGCATGTGGCGGGGGGAGAACGGGATGCCTTGTATATTGACTCAGAAAATAATGTGATCCTGGACGAAGAGGACTGGAAATGCGTGGAAAATTATTCTTATTCCCGCTCCCTGTTTATCTATATGAATCAGGCGCCATTTCTGGATGCTGTCCAGTCACTGCGGAAAAATGACTAAAACAGTGAGCATAGGCATGGGAAATATCATGCTTGCATGAATATTTCTCATGATTGTGCGAACGTCCATCATGAGGAACGGAGCAATGCGATAAGCAGTGCGAGAGTTCCGAATGGTGGAGGGCTGGTAAAGCTGCGTAGCAGCGGTGCTAAGCGCCAGTGGCGCTTGTTAAGCACGGACCGAATCGGAGATGAGACCAGCCCGGTGTTTTTACTCACAAATTGTTTGTGCCGCAAGTTTGTACGCACACGCACAAACTTGCAGAGATATATGAAGAGGAGAAGACATCATGAATGAAATATATTTACGTTTTCCTGAGGGCAGGAAAAAAGCATTTACTATCAGCTATGATGACAATACCACCCAGGACGAGAGACTGATCGGGCTTATGAAACAGTATAACATCAAAGGAACTTTTAATATCATTCCGAACTGGTTTGCGTCAGAAGATGCTGTGTTTCCAGAGGGGGAGACCTATATCAATGTCACAGAGGAAAAAGCGCTGGAACTCTATGATCATGAGCTGATCGAGGTGGCAAACCATGGGTTTAACCACACCAAAATGACCTGTACTCCACAGATCCAGCAGATGGAGGACCTGGTTAAATGCCGCCGGAAGCTGGAGCAGATGTACCAGCGGATCATCACCGGATTTGCCTATCCCTATGGATGGTATGATGAAGATCTGATGAAGCTGTTAGAAGAGGCAGGGATCACCTATGCCCGGACTGTACACAGCACCTACAATTTTTCTTTGCCGGATAACTGGCTGGAACTTCATCCCACCTGCCATCAGGCGGATGAACGCCTGCCGGAACTGACGGAACAATTTTTGAAAGACAGTGTAGAAGAGCAGCCCTATATGTTTTATGTGTGGGGACATACTTTTGAATTTGACCAGCAGGATAACTGGCATCTGATCGAAGAGCTGTTCCAGAGTGTATCTGGAAAGGATGAGATCTGGTATGCCACCAACGGAGAACTTTACGATTATCATACCGCCTACCAGAATCTTGTATTTTCCGCGGATGCCACCCGGATTTATAATCCCACTGCTACGGATCTGTGGGTTGAGATTGACCGGAAACATCTTATAAAGCTGCCTGCAGGTAAGACTATAGTTGTAGAATAAATAATTTTAAAGAATAGAGGGACTGCCCATGAAGAAAAAGATTATATTATTTAGTGTATTTACTGCCATGGTGCTGACTGGTGCCCTGGGTCTCCGGGCAGCTGTCAGCCAGG
This sequence comes from uncultured Eubacterium sp., assembly GCA_910584645.1. GTDB lineage: Bacteria > Bacillota > Clostridia > Lachnospirales > Lachnospiraceae > Eubacterium_F. The sequence continues at coordinate 99,319 of CAJUAU010000010.1, read as the reverse complement.
CGGCAAAACCTTCGCCCCTGCAGGTCAAGGGAACCCGGATCGTGAATGCTTCAGGCAAGACTGTAACCTTAAAAGGTGTGAGCACCCATGGCATCGCCTGGTATCCCCAGTATGTGAACAAGTCCTGCTTTCAGAGTTTTAAGAAGATGGGAGCCAATACGGTCCGTCTCGCTTTTTACAGCGATGACGCCGCCGGCTACAGCAAATCTCTTTACAAGAAGGTAGAAGAGGGGATTGAGGCTGCAACTGATCTTGGAATGTATGTGGTGATCGACTGGCATATTTTATCCGACGGAAATCCAAAGACCAATCAAAAGAAGGCGAAAGATTTCTTTACCCATTTCTCCAAAAAGTATGCGGGACAGACCAATATCCTGTACGAGATCTGCAATGAGCCCAACGGAAACGTCACCTGGGAAAAGGATATCAAACCCTATGCCACCAAGATGATCTCCCTGATCCGTAAATATGACAAAAGAGCCATTATCATCGTGGGAACGCCGACCTGGTCCCAGGATGTGGATATCGTGGCGCAGAATCCCATCAAGAATCAGAAAAATATCATGTATGCCCTGCATTTTTATGCGGCAACCCATAAGGACTGGATCCGGGATAAGCTTAAAAAGGCGAATCAGTCAGGTCTTCCGATCCTGGTCACTGAATTCTCCATCTGCGATGCCTCCGGGAATGGTGCTCTGGATACGAAAGAGGCAGGGAAGTGGATGAAACTTCTGAAAAAGCATAAGATCGGCCGCATTGCCTGGAATATTTCCAATAAAAATGAGACTTCTGCCCTGATCAAGAGCAGCTGCCAGAAGACCGGAAATATCAAAAAGGGAGACCTGTCCAAATCTGGAAAATGGATCATGAAAAACTGGTAGGGCAGAAGTTATATTGCGCTTGTACAAAGGCCGGTTTCGGTATATAATAAAATTAAGTTTAAACGGCAGCCATTTAAGAGTCGGCTGCTGGTACATAAAATGTTCAGGAGGGTATTTTTTATGAGTATCAAGATTCAAAACGTAACAGATCCATCTTTTCAGAAGTATGGACGGATTCTTACCGCGGACTACGATGTGGCAGAACTGATTGACAAAATGCAGGAGATGCCCTGTCCGGCAGATGTGGTTTATGAACCATCGGTGGCGGAGCTGGAAGCACTTCCGGTCATGAAATCCTTTACTGACAGTCTGTACGGCGGACTTCCGATCCAGATCGGATACTGCAACGGACACAACCGTCTGCTGAATGCAGTTGAGTATCATCGTTCCTCAGAGGTAAATGTAGCAGCTACGGATCTTATCCTTCTCATCGGCATGCAGCAGGACATCGAGGCTGATTTTACTTATGACACAAAGAACATCGAGGCATTTCTGGTACCAAAGGGAACCATGATCGAAGTATATGCCACCACGCTTCACTATGCACCCTGCAGCGTGGATGGACAGGAGTTCCGCTGTGTTGTTGTCCTTCCTAAAGACACTAACCTTGACCTTGAAGTTAAACCGGAGGGAGCGAAAGAAGACAAACTTCTGGTGGCAAGAAATAAATGGCTCATCGGTCACGAAGAGGCAGGCATCGCGGGTGCTTTTAACGGTCTGAAGGGCGAGAATATTTCGGTAGATTAACTTAACATTAACCTGATGTTATCTTCAAGCTGCTTTTAGGAAAAACAAAACGGAGTCGTGCTGGATTGCCAGCATTACCCCGTTTTGTTTTTAGTATTAGGGATTTCCACTCTTTGCGGAGCAGAAACTGTCTCAAGAATTCCTTTAGATGTCCGCGGTCTCGGCCGGACTTTATTTCAGTGCATATGTAACATTCTCATCCACTGTACCGATCTTTAAAGTCAGGTCTTTTTTGTTCTTTGCAGACTTTTTCGGTACTTGAAAAGCGATAACTCCTGTTTTGGAAGCCCCAGCTTTGATGGTATCGCCCATCAGATCCTTATCATACCCCATAAGATCAGAAGGTTTATATTCTTCCCCATCCTTATTGGAAAGAGTGGCAGTGATCATTGTATTCTGCAAACCGACTTTAGGAAGAAGAGTTTCCGCTTTACCGCCATTATTTTTCGCAGATAAGGTAACGATCACAAGAGTATTTCCCTTTTGGGGCTTGACGTAAAGGTATTTGCTTGTCATGATCTTATTTTTGACCTCAGCCTTTTTCGCACAGATATTCCAGTCACCAATGGTTGCTTTCTTTCCCAGGGCCAGCGTCTCCGCTACTGGAGCTGGTGTTTCTGTCGGGGCAGGAGTCTCCGCTGCCGCACTGCTGTTACTGTCTCCGGCATTATTTTCAGTGGTTGATTTCACCGGGGTAGATGGCTGTTCGGAAGCACAGCCAGCCAGGCACAAAAAAGTACATGCCAATACTAATGCAAGTTTTCTCATAGTGTTCTCCTTTTTTTTTATTTCGTACAATGATTTGTCAAATTATGTACATAACATATCTTAAAACAAAACAGAGAAAAATTCAAGTAATTTGGAGAAAGGAATTTGGAAAAAACTATAAAAAATCATAAAAAACCTTGACGTACGTTAATACGTACGCTATGATAGCTTCAATATATACATAAAAATAGGACGGTGAAAAAGATGGCTTCCAGGATCATGCACATGGCAGTTACCAAAATGCTTTCTGAAAAATGGGAAATCAAAGACAGGAACCGGCTGCTCTTTGGAGCAGTGTTACCGGATGTTTATATTGAGGGCGGCTCATCACATAACAGCCATATGAAAATGCAGATCCGTGGTGGCGGCTGGATAACTTATGATCTTACAAGTTTCAAAGAAAGATATGGGAAGCTGATGGAGGAAGACAGCTTATATCTTGGATATTATCTGCATCTGGTACAGGACCTGGTATATCGGGACTTTGTGTATAACGAACATCACTGGGATCCAGCTGCCATCGGAAATATTGAACGGCTGCACAACGATTACCGTCTGATCAACTCATATATAATAGAAAAATATGGGCTGCGAAATGAATTGACCATACCCAGTGATTTTGAAAAAGAACCAATAAATGTCCTGTATGCTTTTGAGCTGCGTCATCTATATGATGATCTAAAGTCCGATTTTACGAATTATTCCGACGGCAGCATTTTTTTCTTTACAAAAGAAATGGCGTATTCCTTTATACAAAGGGCATGTGAGATTTGCCATAAAGAGCTGGAAGCATGGAGTAAAGGAAACTGCTTTGTGGATGCCTATGACTGGGCATGGAAGAAAAAGGCGGGGAGCCTGTTGGAAACTACGTTAAATACCAGGGAGCTGGGGGGGTACAGAACAAGGCAGGGAAACATGACGAAGTTTCATAGGCTGCTCCGAAGCGATGAGCAAAAACAGCTAAGCAGTGGAGATATCGCCTATTTATCAGAGAGACAGATCACCACTATCATTGATATGAGGACAAAGAAAGTTACATCCCATCTGCCAAGCCCTTTTGCAAATAGGACAGCTTTTGCTTATCATAACATTCCCATTGAGGAGGGAAGCGGTGTACCGGAATCCATGGAGGCCGTTCCCGTCAGCTATATGAAAATAGCGGGCAGTGCCAATATGAGACAGGTATACCAGTGCATCGCCCAGGCACCCCAGGGAGTGTTGTTTCATTGTTCGGCGGGAAAAGACCGGTCGGGAGTCGTCTCCGCCATCCTGCTTTTACTGGCAGATGTAAGGGATAAGGACATTATCGAAAATTATATGATGACGAAAGAATGTAATGTGAAACGTTTTGCCCTGGTGCGCCAGAATCACCCGGGTCTGGATATCAACATCATCATTCCGAGAGAAGAATTTATCCTCCGGTTTTTACAGTTTTTCCGGGAAAAGTATGGTGACGCCGAAACCTATATGCGCTCTATCGGAGTGCTGCCAGAGGAAATCGAGATGATCCGGGGGAAATTATTAGATACAGAGAGGAAATATTCGGAAACGTAACGGAGGGAAGTGGAAAAAGCATGAAGATAATGCATTTAGGGGATCTGCATCTGGGTAGATCCGTAAACGATTTTAATATGATTGATGACCAGCGGTATATATTGGAGCAGATTCTTGCTATGATCCAGGACCAGGGCATCGATGCCCTTCTTCTCGCGGGAGATATTTATGACAGATCAGTTCCCAGCGAGGAGGCAGTTCAGCTGCTGGATCATTTTTTGTGCCGGCTGTCGGAAATCGGCGTGGATACTTTTATCATAAGTGGAAATCACGATTCGGAGGAGCGGCTGCACTTTGGGAGCCGTCTATTTGAAACAAACCATGTTTTTATTTGCGCAAAATACGATGGAACCATTTATAAGAAAGAGTGCCGGGATGAATTTGGAAGGATAAATATTTATCTGCTTCCTTTTGTAAAAGCGTCCCAGGTAAAATTTTTTTATCCAGAGGAAAAGATCGAATCCTATGAAGATGCGGTGAGGACTGCCCTGGCTCACACAGATATCGATACTTCCGAGAGAAACATTTTAGTGGCACACCAATTTGTGGCGGGAAAGAGTGCGGATCCAAAAACCGGGGGTTCCGAGGGCGCGGCGGTGTTAAATGTCGGCGCCATTGAAAAGATCGGGGCGGACTGTTTTGATGATTTTGATTACGTCGCCCTGGGACATATCCATTCGCCACAGAAAATAGGCAGGGAAACCCTCCGTTATTCCGGTTCCATTCTGAAATATTCCCAGAGTGAAGCCAGCAATCCGAAATCGGCGCCGGTGGTGGCTTTCGGTAAAAAAGGGGAGGTATCCGTCGAACTGGCTGAGCTCAGGCCGAGAAGGGATATGCGGCATTTAAAGGGAAAGATGGAGCAGCTTCTGGCCCCGGAGCATATTATTTCTCCGGAGGATTATGTCTATGTGACATTGACCGATGAAGAGCCCATTCCCGATGCGATGTCCATTTTTCAACAACATTACAAAAATACCATGAAGATCATGTATGACAATGCCCATACTAGAGAGACGGAGCAGGTCGTTGTCTCCAAGGCGGCAGAAAAGGATTTCCCGGAACGGATCTCGGATTTTTACCATATGATGTATGGCTGTGAGATCAGTGAGGATGAGATGAAGGTCATGAAAGAGATTGCAGAAGAGGCAGGTGTGATAAATGAAGCCGGTTAAACTGAAGATCAGTGCATTTGGCCCCTATGCAGATGAAATGCCTGAGATAAATTTTGAACCTTTTGAAAAGAAAGGCCTGTTCCTGATCTGCGGAGATACCGGGGCGGGGAAGACCACGATTTTTGATGCGATCTGCTTCGCTTTGTATGGAGAGACCAGTGGCTCTTTCCGGGATACGAAAAATCTCCGCAGTGAATACGCCAGTCCCTCTGCCAGGAGCTTTGTGGATTTTTCCTTTACCCATCAGGGAAAAGAGTATCGTGTGTACAGGAAGCCCTCCTATGACAGACCGAAACAGCGGGGGGAGGGCATGATCACGGAGAAGGGACGGGCGGAGTTTTACTGCGAAGATAAAGCGCCCGTCGAGGGCACGACGCAGGTGAATCATGCAATAATAGAACTGCTGAAGATTGACTTTAAGCAGTTTAAGCAGATCGCCATGATCGCCCAGGGGGAATTCTGGGATTTACTGAATGCATCCACAGATGACAGGACGAAGATTCTCCGGACTATTTTTATGACCTCTGGCTATGAAAGAATGCAGTATAAATTAAAAGAAAGAAAAGATACCAGTTTTTCAGAGAAAAAGAAGGCAGAGAGGAGCATTGTCCAGTATTTTAAAGATGCAGAGGCGCCAAAAGACAGCAGTCTGGGAGAGGTACTGCTGACTATGCAGAAAGAGTCAGATTCCAGCGGCAGCGCCTGGAACCTGGAGGAAATGCTCCGCGTGTTAACGGATATGCTTTCGGCGGATGCTGCTGCATTGGAGAATGCCCAGAAAGAACTACATACTGAGAAACAGACAGGGGAGGAGAAGAAGAAGGCGCTTCACAACGCACATACTAATAATGAATTTCTTCAAAGGCTTAGCAAATTTACCGAAGAAAAGGACAAGCTGGATGCCAGAGAAACTGGGATCAGGGAACTGGAGCTTCTCACAGAGCGCCAAAAGACGGCGGTCCGCAAAATCAAACCGATGTATGAAACCTGGAAAAAGGAGGAGCGGGAGTCGTCAGACACAGAGGAAGAGATTAACAGCAAAAAAGAGGAACTGGCAGGGATTAAGAAGGAAGTCCACCTGGCGGAAGAGGCATTGAAAAAAAGTCTGGAAGATGAAGCAAGGGCGCAAGAGCAGAAAAAAACTGCTGAAAGGCTGAAAGAGGATATTCCCAAATATGAAAAAAGGGATGTGCTGATCTCGGAGATAGAAGCGCTGAAAAAGAAAGAGGAAGGTCTGGATAAGGAAGAACAGACATTACGTGAGGAGGAAGAGAAGTTAAAGTATAAGACCGATCATCTGGCATCGGTGATCAAAGAGCTTGAGGGATGTGCACCGAAACGGGTGGAAGTGCAGAACCGGGGAAAAGAGTTACAGACACTGGAAGCAGGGATAAAGGATATTCTGGAACATGCCATCCCGGAATATAAGGAAAAGAAACTGGAACTTAATGTGAAACAGGATGCCTTCCGGCTGACTCAGGAACAATTTGAGAAAATATCCAAAGAGCGCAGGCAATGTGAACGTATTCTGGAGAACTGCCGGGCAGGCATATTGGCGCAGCACTTAGAGAAAGGGAAAAAGTGTCCGGTCTGCGGATCCACCCACCATCCGGAGCCAGCAGTACTGCCGGAGGAGACGGCATCCGAAGAGGAACTGAAAGAACTGCAGGAGAAGGAGGAAAAGGCCAAGAAGGCAAAAGACAGCTCCTGTATAAAGGCAGAGAAAGCAAAGACGGCGCTGGAATCCGATGAAGAACAATTAAGAAACCAGATCTTAACCTTGATGAAACAGGCAGATCATAATGCTGATCTTCCTGAGAATGATTCCATAGAGCTTTTTTTTGAAAAGATTTCTTCCGCATGGGACGTGGTTAAGGAACAGATCCTGGCCAATGAAAAGGAGGAAAACCGACTGGCAGAGGACTGTGGAACCTATGAGAAGGCGGTACAGGATATCGAGACCGCCAGAGGGAAAGAAACCGAAGACCTTACGGCGCGAAAGGAAAACTTTGCTGCAAGAAAAGAGAAGAACCAGACTGCCTTTGTAGAGACGAAAACCGCCTTAAAGGAATATGACAAGCTGGCATATCCGGATCTTGAGACGGCAGTGAAAGAGCAGGAAAAAGCAGAAAAGGTGGCGGCCGGTCTTTATGAGGCCATCGAAAAAGCCAACACTGCGAAACAGAAAGCAGACACTAAGAAGGCGGAGGCAGAAGCCGCTCTCGGTGTTCTGGAGACAAGATTTCAATCCCAGAGAGAGCTGGCGAAAGAATCCCGCAGTAATTTTGAGAACCTTTTAAAGGAAGAGAATTTTGCAACGGAAGAGGCATTCCTGGAATTTCTGGCCGGTGAGGATGAGATCGAGGAAAATGAGGAAAAGATCCATGAATACAGACGGGAGGTTCAGACTAACAGCCAGCAGTTAGAGCAGGCAAAGGCAGATGCCAGAGGGAAAAAGGAGATGGCAGAGGAGCAGCTAAAGAAGGAATCTGAAGAGCAGGATCTCCTGATCGAAACGCTCAGGAAGCGGTGTACACAGATCGAGAACCGGCTTGACAAGAATAAGAGGATAAAGGAAAAGATATCCGCTCAGAGGTGTTCATTGGAAAAATCCCAGGAGGAATATAACCGGTGTAGCCGGCTTTACGACCTTATCACAGGGAACATATCCAACCGGGCAAAGATCACCTTTGAACAGTATATACAGGCTGCTGGTTTTGATCATATCATCGCTGCGGCCAACCGGCGTCTCCTGCCTATGAGCGACGGTCAGTATGAACTGTTCCGAAAGGATGATTCAGATAACAAACGGAGTAAGACGATCTTGAACCTTGAGGTACAGGACAATTTTACCGGCCACAGAAGACCGGTGGGAAGCCTCTCCGGCGGCGAGAGCTTTAAAGCCTCCCTCAGCCTGGCCCTCGGACTTTCGGATACGGTATCCTCCCATCTTGGCGGGGTGCAGATGGACGCTCTCTTTGTCGATGAGGGCTTTGGAACCCTGGATAAAAAATCCATTGAAAATGCCATGGATACCCTGGTCCGTCTGTCGGGAGCCAATAAGCTGGTGGGGATCATCAGCCACCGCGAGGAATTGATGGAAAATATTCCCCAGCAGATCAAGATCGAAAAGACCAGGGAGGGGAGCCGGATCAATATTGATACAGGGTTTTAGAAGGGGGGATCAAAGGTGGGAGTATGCCGAATCATCGTGTAGAAATAAGTGGTATATGTAATATTATTTATTGACAATCCTTCCTAAAAGTAATATAATTCTAATGATTTACTTTTGGCATTAATTAAATTTCTGGGATATGAAATTGATGTATTAGGTATCGCGCCAGGAAAAGTAGTGTATAGGAGGAGAAAATTTATTATGGCACTTATAAAATGTCCTGAATGTGGAAAAGACATATCGAATACAAGTGAGAAATGTATACATTGTGGTTTTCCGATTGAAAAGCCTAAAAAAAAGAATTGGATAAAAACACATAAAAAAATAATGATCTTAATCTGTATTGCAATTGTAGTAACTTTAGGGATCATCTTTGTTTTAACAAAAGGGAAATCGCTTTTGCCACATACCATGCAAAACCCTAAGTTAATGCAATTACTAGAATATACTTCTCCAGATCAGATAAAAAATGATTTAGGAGATGGTTTCGAGCATAAGACTTATGATTCCATTAATTCTACTGCTGATGAATATAAAGAAATTGAAATAGATGGAAAGACATATTCCATGGTGGATATTTCTTATAAGGAAGATGGAACTTTTGAAAGATTATATTTAAGTACAGCTTCTATTTGGACTGAAAAGGATTACAAAGCACTTGTGGCAGATTTAGTTAAGCAATACGGTGATGATTATGATTACGAAGAAGATGATCATAAAGGTAAACCGATTTATGATTATACGTGGAAGAAAAGCTTTCCGAGATGGATTTCGTGTTCAATTCATGCGGATGAAAAAGGAAAGTATTGGGTAAGAATAAATTCGTTCCATAACTAATATGCAAAGGAGAAAAAAATGGCGTTAATAAAATGTCCTGAATGTGGAAAAGAGGTAAGCGATAAGGCGGCTGTATGCCCAAATTGCGGAGTCGAAATCGCTCCTGCTGAAGTAAAAGCAGTAATATGTCCTGAGTGTGGCAGTGAAATTGATCCAGTCCAAAATATATGCAAAAATTGTGGATATGATCCTGTGAAAATTGCAAAGGGGAAATCAAGAAAAAAGAAAAAGATTATTACGATTGTTCTTTGCGCTGCGGTTTTAATTGCGGTTATTGTGGGTGCTGCTGTCCTGATAAATGCTAACAAGGGGACATCTTATGTTGTGGAGGCTTGCAAAGAATTATCCAACGAAAAGAATGGATTACCAACTATTAAAGCAATATATACTTCTGAAGATAAGGGTGATGATTCAACAATAGATTATGTATATAGAGTGTACATTGAATATATGTCTGAATCGGGAACCGATAAAGTTTTGTATATTGTTGACAAAAGGGGTGAAACTTTTTATATAACACCGGCTAGTGATGAATCGCTGTCGTGTTATTTGTCAGTGGTAGATATGCAAATATTTGGCGTTAGCGGCATTTTTGAGCCTTACGGTAACTGGGATAAAATGAGTGCATCCGATATCGCGAAGATTAAGGATAAAGTTGAATAATATTGGGGGGCTGCCAAGAAATAAGACAGCCCCTTATATTATTTATTAAAAGCAATGAGCCTATGAAAGCTATAGCTAGGTAGTAAAATATAAAATATGCAGTGGAGGTGTATTAAAGTGATGGAAGAGAAAAAAGGCCGCTTCCTGCGCTGGCCCTGGAATGTGGTGATCTATGTGTTGCTGGCACTGTTGCTGCGCATCTTTGCAATCCCTGTCATTTTAATCTTGATGTGGGTTCAGCGGAAGAACAATCCCCACGGCATATCGGAGGGATACTGTCTCAGCCGCACCCGGAAACGACTAACCGAGCTGATTTGGGCATTTCTGCTCCTTGTGGTGTCTGTATCTCTGTTTTGTTTGTTCAAGGTGTGGCTGGAGCAGGACAAGACTTATTGGGAGACCATGGACTATGTGAAGCTGGCTGTCTGCGGCGTTGGTGGTCCGTTGCTGCTGATCGGTGGACTCTACCTGGGTTATACCGCTGTCCGGGACACATTTTTTCCAGCGAAAAGCGCCCTGGCCCAATCCATCCGGAATCAGCTGCCTTATCCGGACGAGTCCCCGTCAGTGGATGAACTTTTTGCTATGGTGGATAAGGACTTAATGGAAAATGCCCAGTGGTTTGGTTCCGTGGGCATTGGCCAGGAATGGGTATTGGGAGACGGGGCGAACAAGATCGACCGAATCCGGGGCATCTTTGTGGTCAATGAAATCCACCAACACCACACACAAACCGGTATCCGCACCAGCCGGAATATGGAACTGGTGCTGATTGACGACCGCTGGCAGCGGACCGTCACCAGTTTCAATAACCTGAAGGATCTACAGGCGGCGGCAGACTGCCTGGCTCTCCGTGTCCCGGAGGCTTTGCGTGGCGTCAATAGCGCAAACCTGGACTTTTGGACCATGGACGAGACCGCCAGGGCGGATTTTGAAAGAGAATTTCGCCAGAAGCGAAACCGGCGCGCCTCGGAGAGGATCCAGCGGGAGGCGCTGGATAGCGGTCCTCAGGATATGATCCTACATCAGATAGATGGTCAGGTGACTTCCCGCGTGACCGAGTCCCTGGTAAAAGAGCAGCTTCAGTCATGCCTGGAGCAGGGCGGGGGGCGCTTTATCCTGATACCAAACCGCCCGGTGGAGGCGGAGGCAGATACGTTCCAGGCACTGCATGTCTCCGTTTCGGAAGGGAGGATCTGGCTTCTGATGGAGCTCCAAAACCAGCCGGGCTATGGTCCGGCTAAAGTACTGGACGAAAAGGAGGTCCTGAGAATACTATCTGGCTGGTTCCGCCGGGAAGCACCGGATACTGTCTCCTGGGAGCAGAGGCGACTCGATCCCCCTGACAGCCTGCAGGGTACTACTCAGGTCCAGCAGTCCCACACAAGGCTCTCCCTGGTCTACGCCAGCGGTGCCGCCGAAAATCACACCACTTTTACTAAAGAAGATGTCCAGATAGCGGCAGAGGGCATCGTGGATGGTACATATCAGTTGGTGGATCTGACTCACTCTGTGGGCTATCTGTGGATTCGGGTTACAGCAGGAGATAAGATGGATATGCGCTGTACTGTAGAAGCCACAAAACCAGGCGGAGAAAAGTTGGAGTTTTACAAAGCGAAACTGCCGCCAAGTGAGGCTGCGGATTGGTTAACAGGCTATCCCTACGGAAGGTTCCTGCCTGGGGGCAGGGATTGGAAGAGAGTCAAAAAATAAACTTTATATAAGGAGAATAAGTATTATGGCAACGGTTTTGAGCAATGAAGTAAAACAGGCGCTTCAGGACATCTACTACAACGAGCGAACTGGCCGGGGCAAAGAAGCCCTTGCTCTTCTGGAGAGAGCCTCTCAGGCCGGGGACGGGGACGCTACCTGCGTCCTGGCCCGGTGCTACTGCGGGCGGCAGTATGTGTGGGCAGGCCACCATTTTCCGGAAGATGACAACAAAGCCATACAACTGCTCCATCTGTCTGTGGAGCAAGGCAGTGCACTGGGAGTTCTGGTGGCTCTGCGTTCCGGGGAGCTGACGCCATCTGTGCAGAAAAGGATGCCTTTCGCAAACTTGCAGGAGGCTCTGGACACGGCGGTGGAGCTGGCAGAAGGAGGCGATGCCTTTTCCCAGTATGTAGTGGCAAACTCCTACTTCTGGTGGGATTTCCTGCGCATCCAGAACAAGGGCAAAGACTCTTTTTCTAATCATGCTGACTTCAAGGCATATCTAAAGGAGAATATCTCCAAATGTGAGGACTGGTTCTGGAAAGCTCTTCGGGGCGGTATGTATTTTGCCGCCAACAATCTGAACAAGTATTATAATGAAGGCGATGAGGACATCATCGCCCCCCAGCCGGAGAAGGCCAGGGATCTTTATAAGATCGGTGCGGAGGCCGGACATCCCATCATGCAGGCGATCTACGCTGATAATCTGACCGAGGAGGGGCGGAAGGAAGAGGCTCTTCGCTGGTACAAGGAGGCCGCTGAAGGAGGCCATCCGGGGGCGTGGTACGATGTGGGACGCTGCTATTTCACCGGCGAGGGCGTAGCACAGGATGACGCTTACGCTGTGCAGTGTTTTGAGAAGGAGCTGGCTCAAAATCCCATCCACGAAGGGTCTTGTAATCTGCTGGGCAAAGCGTATCTCTTTGGACAGGGTGTTCCGTTGGACTACGCCAAGGCGTACCATTACATTTCCACCGCTTACTACAAACAGGGCAGTACCTGGGGTGTGTTCTACTTGGCAAAGTGCAGCTTCAACGGCTGGGGAACCCCTCAGGACTATGGCAAAGCCATGGAGTTCATGAACAAAATGACCTTCGAGAATCCAGAGGCGGACTATATGCGGGGCTTCATCTATGCCAGGGGATTGGGCGGTGTGCCGCAAGATATCAAAAAAGGGTGTACATATCTGCAAAAGGCTGGAAACTTTGATAAGGCCAAAGAGGAACTTCTGCACTACAAGAAAACCATTTTCGGGAAATGGGTTCGGCGGGGATAAGCGTTCGGTACAAAGCTGATACATAGTGCTGGTATTGGGGATCAGCGATACCAGCTGGCTTGCTCTCGGATCATCCTCAAGTGAGCCCAGGAGAGGGTGGTTCAAATTGCACTGTCTACTCCGCCAGTACCGCATGATTTATTCACAATAAATATCATGATAAAAGAGGACACCGTGACGGATCTGCCGATACACTGTGTCCTCTTAATCTTGAAATAGGTTAATTTGAATATGTTTCATTGCTAATGAAGAAATATTTCGTCCATTATCCTTTCAGATACCCCTTTTTCTCTAAAAAGTTAAGAAAGCTGTCACATGCCTCTAAGATATCTTCATAGGTTCTGTCAAAATTCCCTGTATACCAGGGATCGGCGATATTGCGTGGTTCCTGGGAGAAATCAAGGAATTTGTGGATTTTGTGATCCTTATCCTCACCAAAGATGCGCCTCATATTTTTGAGATTGCGGTCATCCATGGCAAGAATATAGTCATAGGATTCATAGTCTTTCTTCCGAATCTGTACGGCACGTTTTCCATAACAGCTGATCCCCAGGTGGGACAATATTTTCTGTGTCCCGTGATGGGGCGGGTTTCCAAGCTCTTCGGTACTGGTTGCGGCAGAGGCAATATGGAACTGATCCCCCAATCCCAGTTTTTCGATCTTGTCACGGAAGATATATTCTGCCATAGGGGAGCGGCAGATATTTCCGTGGCAAATAAAAAGTACTTTAATCATCTTGTCTATATCCCTTCATAAGCCTTCAAACCTTGATATTACTGGCTTTCTGGCGCTTTTTTCATTTTTTATTTTTTACTCCAAACTCACGCAAATCTATATAAATCTACGCAAATTCACGGGCAAATGGTATAGTAAACATATAACTGTTCACAGTAACCCTTTTCACTTGCTACAAAGGATGAAAAAACATAATTCAGGAGTGAGTAATAAAACATTCCTTTATTCTATCCTAAATATTCTTTTGAATATAAATAGATATTTAGGAGTGTCCTGATTTTTAGATGCCGACCTATGATTGAATATTAAAATCTAAACAATTCATTTTAATTTTAAGAAGTTGTTCAAAGATCAATTCGTTTTCAAGTACAACTATACAAAGCTTTTCTCTTGTTCTAGATATGTTTTGATAAAACAATCGTGGAAACAAATAGTCTGGATTTGGATGTTCTTTTGCTTCAAGTTCTCCTTTACTACTATATCTAAAATTATTATCAATCACAATCATTACATTATCAAATTCTTGTCCTATAACTTGATGTGAGTTGACAAATCCAGAATAATGATCAATGTTATTTGATATATATTGTGATGGCGTAAATGTAATAAATTTATATCCATTTTTTGTGTAAAATTTTATGATTTTATCAGACTCATTAATATTATTCGCATACAATATATCTATATTTTCATACCCTATTCTTTCTTTGGGCTTATCATTTAAACGCATCATATTTCTAATAAACGAATATATTTCTGTATTTGTTCTAATTCGCCCTGTCAGTCTTTTCTCACAAAACCCAGCTATTCCAATTAGTCTTTCAGGATTATTTCTTTGCACCTCTGTTTTAGATAATGCCTGCGCCGAATCATAGGAAAAAATGCAGCCTTTTAATATTCTTTCATCATATGCTAATAAAATTTTATCCAAACTGCTTTTATATAATCGTTGCGTCTCATCCACACAAATAATATCAAAGCAACTTATTTGATCTGACGATAAGGATTTTGCATCAATGACAGAAACATTTTTCAAATGCGAATCAATATATCTATGACCATCATTTAAAAGTCCACAATGAACAATACACACTTGATAATTTTTAGAAAGGTTCTTCGCAATATCATACAATAAAAGTGTTTTCCCCGTTCCAGCAGCCCCTCTTATCCCCCATAGATGGTTTCCATTTTTAAACAATACTAACACATTTCTTTTTATTTCATCCTGTTGTTTATTTAGATAATATTTACCTTCTAAAAATTTTTCCGGAGTATTCAGTGGTGATATGAGATAATCTTTTGGTCTAAACAACTCTTCAATTTTGTCTTTTTTTGCAGTCTTAATTTGAACCACACACTTTATCAACTCGTCCATGGAAGATTCTTGTAATGAGTCTTTATCATATTTATAGACTCTCACTGTATTGTCATTACACCTCATATACGTAAAACTGAAAATTTCACTTGCTACATGAGATAAATAATATCTGTTTTGAACTAACTGCTTTTCTATTTTTTCAAAACTTACCTCCTGACTCTTTAATTCAATATTAATTATTACATTTTTTTCATCGCTAATTTTTAATAAATCAAACTCTTTTCCAATTTGGGGTATCTCAAAAGAATAAAACCAATCTACAACACAATATCTTTTTGCCTTGTGTAACATAAAATTATTGACAAGAGTAGCAATCAAATCTATTTCCTCTTCGCGTAATTTTGTCTCTTTATCCCTACCTGATAATGCTTTTTCATATAGTGGCCTTAACTCTTTATGTATCTTTCTTGAAATAGTATACAAATTTATCGCACGCAATTCTTTTTGTTCCCTTCTAGTAATATCGATTCAATATCTACTCATCTATTTCCTTTTTATTCATTTGTAATACTGGATGCTGCATAGAAAAAATTTCTTTCTGACGCTCAATCTCTGCTTTCAACTGCTCTTTCGTAGGCAAATAAGTCAGATATTTTGACATAAACAATCGGTCATTATCATGAAGTACCGAATATCTGGCAATATCCTCATCTGTTTCTGAACACAGCAGAATCCCAATGGTGGGGTTATCTCCCTGCCCTCGCTTTAAATCATCATACATGCGCACATACATATCAATCTGTCCCACATCCTGATGAGTAATTCTGCCCATCTTCAAATCGATTAGTACGTAACACTTAAGTTCAATATTATAAAAAACAAGATCTAAATAGTAGTCCGAAGTTTCCGTTACAATATGTTGCTGACGAGCCACGAATGCAAATCCTCTACCCAATTCCATCAAAAAATCTCTAATATGTGAAAGAATGGCAGATTCTAAATCTCCTTCCAAATAGGTATCCTCATTTTTAAAACCAAGAAATTCTGCAATCACTGGACTTTTGATAAGTTCAAATTGATTTAATTGATTTTTTTGAAATTTCGCAGTTTTCTGCTTCATTTCTTCAACTAAAGCCTCTTTTTTTGGTGCCTGAAGCAGCCTATGATAATATTGTGTACTGATATTACGGTCTAAGGTTCTTGAACTCCAATTCTCGTCAATGGCCTCCTTCATATACCAATAGCGTGCATTTTCATCCGCAACACGAAGAAGGCTCCTAATATGTGTCCAGTTAAGATTGTGAACGCATGCGTTCACAATCTGCTCATCAGGAAAACACTGATAAAATTTGATATAATAATGCAGATTTCTTATGGAATAATTTTTGCCAAACTCCTTTGTCAAATCTTCTGCCAATGCAGAAATTAAACTTTTACCATACTCTGCACGTTCACGGCCACCCATTTGCTGTTCTACGATTCGTTTTCCGATATTCCAATAAGTAAGCAGCATTGCCTTATTAGAGGCGCTATAGGCTGCTTCTTGTCCAGAAGAAATAATACTTTTAATTTCTGTAATAACTGATTGGTATGGCGTCAAATGATTTTTCATCATGTCACCTCAATTTTCCATAATAAATATATTTTAACTTTCTTTTCCGGTCGCATCAAGGCTCTTTCAAAAATGGTGTAGTAGTGGTGTAGTAAGCACCTTTCCTCGACGTGAAATCATTTATTTTATAGTCTTTTTCGGGAGTCTTCAAGATATTGCCGTGGCACACAAAAAGTATTCTGATCATATATTAAGAACCTCCATGAATTAATCATCATAATGTAAACCGGTGGCTTTAAATGTTCCATTACTGTCTTTTTTCACAGTTATCGTTCCTTTTCTTACTAAACCAGAGTATTCAACCGTACAAGAAAAATAATAATTGTCCCCACTAACTTCTGGAACTTTGGCCCATATAACTTTCTTTATGGAACTTTGTTTCTCGCGTAAAATGTCCAAATATGCTTCAACAGCCTTACGAGCTTTTATGTTATCGATCCCTTTATCATCGTCAGCCTGTTTCGCAGCTTCTTCACTTGATTTTGAACTGGTGGATGGTGCTTGTACCATTTCAAACTCCCCTTCAAATGAAACGTCCTTTAATTCACTTACACTGATATTGTCTCCATCAACGCCGAAGGAATCCCCGCTATTAAATTTTCCGTCGGCAAATTGTCCGATACAACAAGTACCATTATCTTTTTCAGAAGGATACCAGGCAGTTCCATAGCCATTTGCTTTTCCATCTTTCACTTCACCTATATAATGAAGGCTTCCATCATCATAGAACAAAATTCCCAGATTAATTCCATATACCTTTGAATACTCTGGTTGAGGCATCTCTGCATTTGCCAGCTCCACCTTTGATGGATTTAATTTTTCATCCTTCATATAATCTTCCATAGTCTCAATAGCTTCATCTAAACCTTTTGCCATGTCACGCATTTTGGAAGAATTCTGATTTTTTACATTCCGTGTTTCGGTGATCAAATAGTCGTTGTATATCTTTCCTTTCTGCAGACTCACGAGTTGATCATATGCCTTATGATATTTTTCCGGATATTGTTCTTTTATCGTATCATACAGCATAGAAGAAAGCAGGAAGATTCCCCGAGAATGTAAATAATCGGCATTTTTTTCTGCAACAGATAAATAATCTTTATATGAATCATTATCGGTATATTTATGTGCCATACTCGAATATTCATTACTTAATCGTAGTATAAACATTTTAATTTCTCTGTAATTTTTATCCGCTATTAAATATTGTGCTTCTTCTTTTTCTGATAAACTATAGGTGGCATTATGGATAACGGTCGATATACTAGCAAAGATCACCACCAATACTACCGCACTTATAACAGAAATTGTTATAAGTTTTGTTCTTTTTATTTCTTTTTCCTCTTTGGTTCTTAATTCGGCTTCTTTCTTTTCTTCCTCAGCCTTTTTTTGTATATCACGTTCATTCAATCTACGCTCAATATTTTCTTTACTAAAGTCCTCAAAATTACTATTTTTACCATAGCCGCAACCTGCGCACTGATCCCTGTTATGTTTATTCAATCTGCCGCATGAACAAATCCATCCAGCAGAATGTTCTTTCGGAAGGCAAATTGCTTTGTCATTTTTTTCCTTCATATATGACAACATATCACTTTCAATATGGTCATCTACCGAACGTGATGAACTTAAAACACTAATATCATATGAGACAATATCCTCTTCTATAGGATCAACCTTTTCCCCATTACCATACACAATTTGAAGAAGTTCAACTTTTGTTTTTTGTAGATCACACTGCTTCATATTTACTACAAAGCTGGTTTTTTCTGTAGGATTGATATTTAAGGATGCCTTTTTTACTTCTAAATAATCCACACCATCAAATATAACCTTGTCATCAAAACTATCAAAGCAAAAACATTTCAATTTTATCGCAGTAATTATTTCTGGGCCAACATTTTTAAAAGAAAATATCAATTGTTTACCATTCTGAACATCCTTAATTTCGCAATTCATATTTTCGATATATGCATTCAAATCTACTATTCTCTGCTCATTTCTCATAGTGATTACTTTTCCTTCTCTTAAATAAATATAATACCAAAAGGTGCAGAAACAGCACCAATACAATCATTCAGCCACGTCATCAACTCTCCCTGCTATCGCAGTATTCCCCGTACTTCTCATCCACCAACTGGTCGATATAGCCTTTGCTGAAAAGCGGGAACTGCTGTGACACCTCAGTTTTCAAAACTTCCGTTACATGGAAGAAATTTTCTTCTTCGGATAAAGTATCATCATCAAGAGAGGAGAGATACTCATCTGTAAAATGTTCATTGATGTACTGCTGAACCTTTTCCACTGCACTTTCTTCTTCCGACACAAGGTTTTTGATCCTGGATGCTTTTCGGAACGAAGAGATGCCGATCAATAAAAATACAGTGAATACGACGACGAGAATGATCATCGAAAAGTTCGTAAACAGTGAGATCACTCCAGCCAGATTCAGTCCGGCAAACAGATAGCCGAGGATGGCAAACCCGATAAAAGAATAGCCGCTGAATTTTAAATCGGAATAGGCATCTTTTTTATTGACGTATACGGTACTCGCCTCAGTCCGAAGGTCGGAGAGCAGTTCATTGGCTTCTTCTTTCTGGATATCCTCCAGCTGTTCGTCCAGCAATGGCATCAGTTTATCCAGATCGATCTCGTCAGTTTCCTCCAGGTCGGCAAAACCACGGATGATCTCCAGAGCACGGTCCAGTTCTGGATAGGATACGACAAGGTCAAAACCGTCGTTTTCCTCCCGGGGGATCAGGCCACAGGTCTGCAGACCGGAAAAGCGGAAAAAGCGGATAAATTTGTTGCCGACAGCCTCATCGGTGACAGAGCCAATCACCTGAGGCGCATCTTTATCAATTTCAACCGGGAGTTCCTCCACCAGTTCACAACCACAGTCTACACAGGTAGAAACTCCGTCGATATATTCATTTCTGCATTTTGGGCACCACATAATAAGATGTATCTCCTTTCGTATATACAATTTAAGATGTATTAATAGTAGCATAGAGCAGGCAAAAAAGCAATTTTTTTCTTGTCGTGGTATAGGAGGAATGGTATACTGTTGTAATGACTAACAAGGAAGAGGTGCACTATGGCATTTAAGCATAAACGAAAGCTGGCGCTGCCGGACGAGATTCTTTTGAGTATTGAGAAACCGGCGAGATATACTGGCAATGAAATAAACATGGTAAAGAAGGATCCCCGGTCTGTCCAGGTGCGGTTTTGTATGTGTTTTCCAGATGTATATGAGATCGGTATGTCCCACCTGGGAATCCAGATCCTGTACGATATGTTTAACAAATGGGAGGATACCTATTGTGAGAGGGTATACTCCCCCTGGCCGGATCTGGACCAGATCATGCGGGAGCAGGAAATTCCGCTTTTTGCCCTGGAGAGCCAGGAACCCATTCGGGATTTTGATTTTCTCGGGATCACTCTCCAATACGAAATGTGCTATACCAATATCCTACAGATACTTGAACTTTCAGGAATCCCTCTTTATACAAAAGAAAGAACAGCAGAGGATCCCTTTGTGGTCTGCGGCGGACCCTGTACCTACAATCCGGAGCCGGTGGCGGATTTTTTTGACCTGGTATACATCGGAGAGGGGGAGACCTCTTACCGGGAGCTTCTGGATTGCTATAAAGAATGGAAAGAAAGGGGCGGTGACCGGCGGGAATTTCTGGAGGCCGCAGCAGGTGTGGAGGGAATTTATGTCCCCTCCCTTTACGATATTGAGTACCATACCGACGGCACTATAAAGGCAGTGGTCCCAAACAGTCCGGAGGCGCCTGCTAAAGTGAAAAAACAGGTGGTGACAGACTTAACCCACACTTATTATCCGGAGAAGCCTCTTGTACCTTATATAAAGGCGACCCAGGACCGGGTAGTGCTGGAGATCCAGCGGGGCTGCATCCGGGGCTGCCGATTCTGCCAGGCGGGAATGATCTACCGTCCCATCCGGCCAAGAGATCTAGAATACTTAAAGGAAATGGCGGTAAAAATGTTGGACAATACCGGCTATGAAGAGATTACATTAAGTTCTTTAAGTTCCAGTGACTATAAAGAACTGGCAGAGCTGGTATATTTTCTGATCGAAGAGTGCCAGGAGCGGAAGATCAATATATCCCTGCCTTCCCTGCGCATCGATGCCTTTTCGCTGGACGTGATGAGCCGGGTTCAGGATGTGAGGAAGAGCAGCCTGACCTTTGCACCGGAAGCAGGTTCCCAGCGGATGCGGGACGTGATCAACAAAGGGCTGACGGAGGAAGTGATCTTAGAAGGTGCCTGGGAAGCATTTCAGGGTGGCTGGAACCGGGTGAAGCTTTATTTCATGTTAGGGCTTCCGGGGGAGCGGCTGGAGGATATCGAAGAGATCGCAGTGCTGGCAAATAAGATCGCGGCAAAATACTTTGAGCTTCCGAAAGAAGAGCGGCATGGCAGACCGGAGATCGTGGCAAGTTCCTCCTTCTTTGTCCCCAAACCCTTTACCCCGTTCCAGTGGGCACCTATGGATACGGCGGAAAATTTTGAGAACAAAAGACGTTTCCTGCTGGGAAAGGTAAAAGAACAGATCAACCAGCGCTCCATCCGCTATAACTGCCACGATGCCGTGACCTCGGAGCTCGAAGGGCTTTTTGCCAGAGGTGACAGAAAACTGGCAAAAGTGATTGAAGACGCTTATCGTCAGGGCTGTATTTTCGACGCCTGGACCGATTATTTCCAGGAAGAGGTCTGGGAACAGGTGCTGGAAAAGAATCATGTGTCCAGAGATTTTTACAATTACAGGGAGAGGGAAAAAGATGAGATCCTCCCCTGGGATTTTATTGATATCGGGGTTACCAAAGAGTTCCTGTGGCGGGAATACGAAAATTCCAGAAAAGAACAGGTCACGCCAAACTGCAGGCAGAAGTGCAGCGGCTGCGGGGCGATGCGCTTTGGGGCCGGAGTCTGTCTGGAACAGACATCATAATATGCGAGAAAGGTCGTAATAGCTATTGAAGACAAGAATGCGATTCACAAAGACAGGTTCCCTCAAATTTATCGGACATCTGGACTGTATGCGCTTTTTTCAGAAAGCCATCCGCCGCGCCAAGCTGGATGTGGCATATTCCCAGGGGTTTAACCCTCATCAGATCATGAGTTTTGCCTCTCCCCTGAGTGTGGGACTGACCAGTGACGGAGAATATATTGACATTGAGTTCAATTCCCTGCCGGACATGCCTTTGGATGAACTTGCCAAAACCCTCAGCCAGTTCATGACGGAGGAGCTTTTTGTGACGGAGATCCAGCTGCTGGAAGATAACGTGAAGACTTCTATGGCATTGCTGAATGCCTGCGATTATGTGATCCAGTTAAAAGACGGCAGAACATTTTCTTCCAATACTGTACCGGAAGCAGAATTTTCCCTTCGGGAAAGCTTTACGGAATTTATGGAACAGGAGCAGATCCTTATCCTTAAGAAAACCAAAAAAAGTGAAGCTGAGATTGACTTAAAGCCGCTGATCCTTTCCTATGCTTTTTCCAGGGAAGAATTTGAAAGGGTCTGTCCTGGGATGCCAGAGGAATTGAACAACGAATATGACAGCGAAGAAGAGCTTTACTTAAAGCTGGTTTCCGGCAGTGTGACAAACATCAAGCCGGAGCTGGTACTGGAGGCTTTTATGAACTACATGAACCTCAGCTTAAAGCCATACTCCTGTCAGATCCACCGGATTCAGATGTACTTTAATGAAAGGTGAGGGCGCCGGTATGAAGCAGTTAGCAGTCATAGAAAAAGACCATTGTTATATATCCGCTGTTCTGGAAGACCAGCAGCTGGATAACGTGATCGTGGAAGAGACCAGTGAGGACTCCCTTTTGGCAGGAGATATCTACGTCTGCCGGGTGAGCCACATTGTTCAGAACATCAATGCCGCTTTTGTGGAAGTTCAGAAAGATGTCATGTGTTATCTTCCCATGGAGAAAAATAGGGGAGCTTCGGAGAAAATAGTACAGGGGATGGAATTTGCCGTCCAGGTAAAAAAAGCGGCAGTTAAGTCCAAACAGGCGGTGGTATCAAGAAAACTTGAATTTGCGGGCAGATTTGCCGTGGTGACCACAGAAAATCTATCACAGAGCATTTCATCTAAGATCAGTGATCCAAAGGAGCGGCAGCGGCTGGAGGGTATCTTAGAGGAACTAGGGACAGAATGCCAGGAAGCCGGTGTGGGTATTATTTTGCGGACCAGCTGTTCCAGGGCTGACAGAGAGCAGATCCTGTCCGAGAGCCGTCAATTGATCCAGGAAGCTCAGGACGTCCTTCAAAAAGCAGGGAACCGCACCTATACTACCAGGCTCTACCGCTCTCAGCCGGAATTTATCAAATTCCTGGATTCAGAAGCCGGATCTTTCCGCCGGATCATAACCGATGTGCCGGAAGTATTCCGCCGCTTAGAGAGCTATCCTGGGCTGGAACCGGAACAACTCCAGTTTTATGAGGACCCTTCTTATTCTCTGGACAAGCTTCTTGGCATCAGCAGCAAGTTAGCGAAAGCACAAAAAAAACATGTCTGGCTCAAAAGCGGAGGTTCCCTCGTGATCGAACCTACGGAGGCGCTTACTGTCATAGATGTAAACACCCAGAAGGCGGTGGCTGGCAGGCGAAACAGTGAGACAACTTTTTTTAAAGTGAATATGGAAGCAGCAAGAGAAGCCGCCAGGCAGATACGGATCCGGAATATCTCCGGCATAATACTGATTGATTTTATTGATATGAAAGAAAAATCAAAGATCAAAGCATTGCTTCAGGAACTTGAGAATGCCTTCTTGAATGACCAGGTTAAGACTACAGTTGTAGATATTACCCGTCTTGGTCTGGTTGAGATCACCCGGATGAAAGTGCGTAAACCCTTATCAGCGTTTTGCATAAAGGATTCTTATGAATAATTGTTTTTCTGGGCAGGATGACGAAAATCCAAAGATTGTTAAAATAAAAACAAAAAGTACTTGCCCCAGATTTTTATTATGTTATAATAGGTTCGGAATAGATTTAGAAAATGAATCGAATTTGGAAGGAGCAAATGAAAATGGCAAACATGAATGATTGTCCGGAAAAGCAGCCGCTGACAAATGATTATTTAGAGAAAATGAATGCTTATTGGCGTGCCGCTAACTATCTGGCAGCAGCACAGCTTTACATGCTTGACAACCCACTTTTACGTGAACCTCTTACAAGAGAGCAGGTAAAGAAAAAAATTGTAGGCCACTGGGGAACAGTCCCTGGTCAGAACTTTGTTTATACTCACTTAAACAGAGCGATCAAAAAATATGACTTAGACATGATCTTAATCTCAGGTCCTGGTCATGGCGGAAACTTCTTTGTGGCGAACTCTTATCTCGAAGGTCACTATAGTGAAATTTATCCGAACGTAAGTGAAGATATTGAAGGTATGAAGAGACTCTGCAAGCAGTTCTCTTTCCCTGGCGGAATTTCCAGCCACGTAGCACCAGAGACTCCGGGTTCCATCAACGAAGGTGGAGAGCTTGGTTATTCCATTGCTCACGCATTCGGTTCTGTATTTGACAATCCGGAACTGATCACAGCAACCATCGTAGGAGACGGTGAAGCTGAGACAGGTCCTCTTGCCACCGCATGGCATTGTAATAAATTCCTGAATCCGGTTACTGACGGAGCCGTTCTTCCGATCCTTCACCTGAATGGATACAAGATCAGTAACCCGACTATTTTTGCACGTATTTCCCACGATGAAGTGGAGAACTTCTTCCGTGGCTGCGGCTGGGAGCCGATCTTCGTTGAGGATGAAATGAGCAGCCCGGATTACATAATGAATATGCACAAAAAGATGGCAGCAGCACTGGATACCGCCATCGAAAAGATCAAAGGGATCCAGAAAGATGCCCGTGAAAACGGAAACAAAGAGCGTCCGATGTGGCCGATGATCGTACTCCGCACACCAAAGGGATGGACGGGACCGAAGTTCGACGACAATGGAAACAAGATCGAAGATTCTTTCCGCGCCCATCAGGTGCCGATCACCATGGAGAAGCCGGAGCATCTGGATCAGCTCAAAGAGTGGCTCTTAAGCTACAAACCGGAGGAGCTCTTTGATGAAAATGCACAGCTCATCCCGGAACTGAAAGCTCTGACGCCGGACGGCGACGCAAGGATCAGTGCCAACCCACATGCCAACGGCGGCCTGCTTCTGAGAGACCTTCGTCTCCCTGATTTCCGTGAGTATGGCGTGGATGTACCAAGTCCTGGTGCGGTAGAAAAACAGGATATGATCGAGCTGGGTGCCTTTGTCCGTGATATCTTTAACCTGAACGAAGAGACAAAGAATTTCCGTATCTTCGGACCAGACGAGACGATGTCCAACCGTCTGTATCACGCATTTGAGGCAACAAACCGAGACTGGAACGGTATTAAATATGATGATGATGAATTCCTTGCCAACGATGGACGCATCATGGACTCCATGCTCAGTGAGCATATGTGCGAGGGATGGCTGGAAGGTTATCTTCTTACAGGACGCCACGGATTCTTCGCCAGCTATGAGGCATTTATCCGTGTCGTAGATTCCATGGCAGCACAGCACGCAAAATGGCTGAAAGTTACTTCCGAGCTTCCGTGGAGACAGAAGATTGCTTCCTTGAACCTTCTTCTCACCTCCAACGTATGGCAGCAGGACCACAACGGATTTACCCATCAGGATCCAGGTTTCTTAGATCATATCGCTAATAAAAAGGCAGATGTTGTCCGCATGTATCTGCCGCCGGATGCGAACTGTCTGCTTTCCTGCTTCGACCACTGTATCCGAAGCAAGAACTACGTGAACGTGATCGTAGCTTCCAAGCACCCAAGCCATCAGTGGCTGACGATGGAGCAGGCTGTAAAACACTGTACCCAGGGTATCGGTATCTGGGAGTGGGCTAGTAATGACCAGGGCGAAGAGCCGGATGTCGTACTTGCATGCTGCGGTGATACACCGACAAAGGAGGCACTGGCTGCCGTTACGATCCTTCGTGACAACATTCCGGACCTTAAGATCCGTTTTGTCAACGTAGTTGACCTTATGAAGCTTGAGTCCAGCTTTAAGCATCCTCACGGAATGACGGATGCCGAGTATGATTCCATCTTTACAAAAGATAAGCCGATCATCTTTGCATTCCACGGTTATCCGACGATGATCCACGAGCTGACTTACTATAGAACAAACCGTAACCTTCATGTATTCGGTTACCAGGAAGAGGGTACGATCACCACTCCATTTGACATGAGAGTCCAGAATAAGATCGACCGCTTCAACCTGACTAAGTCAGTTGTACAGAATCTTCCACAGTTAGGAAACAAAGGTTCCTTCCTGATCCAGAAGATGAACGATATGCTCGTTGCCCACAAGCAGTACATCCACGAAGAAGGCATTGACCTTCCGGAAGTACGCGACTGGGTATGGCATACGCCAGACAATAAATAATTTGATCCCAGGGTCAAAAGGCCAGACAGCTTTATCATGCTTGCGTGATAAGGCTGTCTGTTCGTGTTTTCAGCTAAGAAAAATATCTTCCTGTCAGATTTTCCTTGTATCTTTTCTGGAAGAATAGTAAGATAGAAGAAAAGATAACTCGACGGCGTCAATTTGACACCGATGTCGAGCTAGGATAACAGGAGGAACAATCCTTGGAAAAAACATTTGCGATACTTATCGATTCCGATAATATATCTGCCCAGCATATCCCATATATCATAGATGAGATCAACAATTACGGTTCCATCACATATCGAAGAATGTATGGGGATTTTACGAGTTCCCAGATGAACAAATGGAAAAAAGTCGTATCGGAATACTCTTTGACGCCGATCCAGCAGTTTCAGAATACGACGGGCAAAAACGCCACAGACTCTGCCCTTATCATAGATGCCATGGATATTTTATATACTGGAAATGTCCAGGGCTTCTGTCTGGTCTCCTCCGACAGCGATTTTACCAAGCTGGCAAGCCGATTGAGAGAGGCGGGTAAATTTGTGATCGGCATGGGAGAGAAGAAAACCCCGGCGGCTTTTCGTAATGCCTGCAATGAATTTAAATATCTCAATATCCTGTCCGGCGCTTCCCAGGCGTCAGCAGAAGATGATACCGTTGCCGGCTCCCGTAAGATCAGTAAGATCATTGAAGATATTCTTGAGATCATCACCACCAATGAAAACAAGGGAAAAGAGACAGGGTTAGGAGAGATCGGGTCCTCTCTGACAAAACGGTATTCCGATTTTGACGTCCGGAATTATGGATACAATTCCCTCTCCAAGTTTATTGAGAGCATGGAACAATTTGAGCTGGTTCAGAACAAAACATCCATAAAAGTACTGATCCGAAATGATATCAGTGAGATCAAAGACCATGTATTTAAAATCCTTTCAAGGCCAAAGAATCAGAAAGGGATCCTTTTGAGCAAGCTGGCAGACGAATTGTATAAATATACGCCAAACTTTACAGCAAAAAAGTTTGGTTACTCAACCTTTCTCAAGTTTGTACAGGATATAAAGGGGATTGAAGTCAAAGAAAACAAAGAAGATACGCAGAAATACGTGTTTTTGAAGAAATGAAATTTGAAAAGGGACGTATGCACCTATGGATATTGTTCTTTTTTTTGCAACAATGGGTATTAGAAGAGGTCAAAAAGGAAGGGAAGATGGCATGTTTGCAAAGATGAGAGTAAAGTCAATAAGAAAAATAGTGCTTGGGATCTTGAGTTTTCTTTTGGTAGTTATCGTTTTGTGTTTGATTTATTTTAAAAATAATGTTGTCTCAGAACCCAGGCAGGATGAAAGGCTTAGTAATTTGTTAAAACACACAGAAACACTTACTTTGTTGGAGGAACTATATGAAAAAACCGAAGAACTTGAAATAGTGAATGAAAATGAGAGTATAAAGGTAGAAAAGGGAAAAATAACGGAAGATGAAAAAACAAGATTAACAAAATTTTTTCGTGATCTGGGATGTGAGAAAGTTTTTAACTTAAAAGATGGTGATGTAAAGTGTGTCCGAATAATATTTCCCATCATTGCAGTTGACCAAGGTTATGTAGGAGAGGCAATCGCACAATATTGTCCTGAAAAGGATAAATATGCTGCTCAGTATGGTGAAGAGATATCAGCACTTGGAAAAGAGTTTAGAGCTAACTGGTACTATGAAGTGGTTTTTTATACTTAATAAGATAACTAAGGCCGGAGAGGTGAGATAAATGTAAATCCGGCTATCGTGATGTGCTTTTAACAGAAGAAGCAATTGGAGGATTTGTATATGGCAGTTTCAAATATAAAAGCAACGTTTCGGTGTGATGTGAAAAAAGAATTAGAAGGATAAAAATGGAGGAAATCATGGAACTGATAACTGAGAGACTGATTCTGCGCCCATGGCAGGAATCAGATGCAGAAAGTTTATATAAATATGCGAAAGATCCGAAAGTAGGACCCATTGCCGGCTGGCCGGTTCACACCAGCGTGGATAACAGCCGGGAGATCATCCGGGAAGTTTTGTCAGCAGAGGAGACCTATGCTGTGTGCCTGAAAGAAAATGGGAAAGCAGTTGGCAGTATCGGGCTGATGAAAGGGACTGCCAGCAATCTAAACCTGCCTGATACGGAGGGGGAGATCGGTTACTGGATCGGAGTTCCCTATTGGGGACAAGGACTCATTCCAGAGGCTGTAAAAGAATTGCTTCGTCATGGATTTGAGGACTTGAAACTGGATAAGATCTGGTGCGGATATTTTGAAGGAAATACTAAATCCAAACGTGTGCAGGAAAAATGCGGCTTTACTTATCATCATACCAATAAGGATATTTATTGGAAGTTGATGGATGATATCCGGACGGAACATGTTAGCTGCATCAGCAGGGAGGGGTGGTATCAAATAAACGATTGACAATCCATTCTTTACATATTATAATGTAAAAAAATGTGGAGGTGCGGAATGTTTAATAAATAATTTACAAAAAACAGCAGACACGATCAGTGCCCGGAAACTAAGGGTGTTATTGTGATGCCGATTGTAGGTTATTTATATTCCCGTCTTGATGACATATGCAGGTACGGCGAAAATCTTATCTTTGATATTTTCGTTGTACGGATTTTGGTACTCATATAGGTGAATGATATCTGCTTTCGGTATTTTCCGGGGCAGATTTTTTTATGTGAAGGCAGCCGGTGGCTGCCAAAAAGAAATGAGGCGAGCATATGTTACAAATAAAAGAACTTACTATTACTTACAAAAAAGACTTGCGTAAATTGATCTCCGGATTGTCTTTCGTGCTGAATCCGGGGGATAAGGCAGCCATCATTGGAGAAGAAGGGAACGGTAAATCTACTTTGATAAAACTGCTCTATGATGAGAAACTGGTGGAAGATTATGTGGAATACTCTGGAGAGATCTTGCGGAATAACAGTGTAATAGGATATCTCCAGCAGGAACTGGAGCAGTCAGACAAAGAAATGACCATCTATGAATTTATGACACAGGAAGCTGGATTCTATGAAATGGAGGGAAAAGAACTGGCTGGTATGGCAAATCGTGTGGGGATCCCGCCGGATCTGTTATATTCCTGCCAAGAGGTTGATACCCTGTCCGGTGGAGAAAAGGTAAAACTGCAGATGATCCGTCTCCTGTGTAAAAGACCGGATATACTTCTGCTGGATGAGCCCTCGAATGATATCGATCTGAAAACGCTGGAATGGCTGGAGCAGTTTATCCTTCACTGGGAAGGAGCTATTCTGTTCATTTCCCATGATGAAACCCTGCTGGAGAGGACGGCAGACCGGATCCTCCATCTGGAGCTGCTCAAGAAAAAGAAAGAAGCAAAACATACCATCTGTAATACTGGATATGGGGAATACGTCAGTTCCAGAGAGCAGCAGCTGGCAAAACAGGTACAGTTGGCAAAAAATGAGAGGAGTGAATACAAGGCACAGCAGGATCGGCTTCGTCGTATCGAGCAAAAAGTAGCCCATCAGCAGAATACGATTTCCAGGCAGGACCCCCACGGTGCGAGGCTGTTAAAAAAGAAGATGAAGGCTGTCAGATCGATGGCACACCGGTTTGAGAAAGAAGCGGAGGAAATGACGGAAATACCGGATACAGAAGAGGCTATTTTTCTCAAATTTCATGGCAGGGAAAAAATCCCCAATGGAAAGACCATTTTACAGCTAAATCTAAAGGAGCTCCGGGCAGGAGAAAAATTGCTGGCAGAAAATATAGAACTCTGGGTAAAGGGAAGGGAGAAGGTCTGCCTGACCGGTAAAAATGGTGTGGGAAAGACCACTCTTCTAAAGATCATTGCAGAAAAACTATCGGAACAGGACAGCATTCACGCCGCTTACATGCCGCAGGATTACAGGGACCGGATGGACTTTGACAGTACTCCTTCTGATTTTCTGTCCCAGACCGGAGATAAGGAAGAGCTGACCAGGATCCATACATTTCTTGGCAGCCTCAAGTTTACCGCAGAGGAAATGAACCGTCCGATCCGCGAACTTTCTGGCGGACAGAAAGCAAAACTGTTTTTACTACATCTTAGCATGAGTGGGGCAAATGTCCTGGTCTTAGATGAACCAACCAGAAACCTTTCCCCCTTGTCCAATCCTGTGATCCGTCAGCTGTTAAAGGACTTTGATGGTGCCATCATCAGTGTTTCCCACGACAGAAAATATATTGCAGAAGTCTGTGATACGGTCTATGAATTGACAAGGGAAGGTTTTAGGAAGATAACTTACCACGGACCTGGTTCGATGGTGCGGATTTAACCCGAAAATAGGCTGAGTTAAAAACGGCGCAGCGTTAGCTCTGCCGTTTTTTCTACTGCAGTTAATATTTGGTTTTCAGCCCTTTATTCTACCACAAATCCCAGAGCGTAAGAATTGACACAATACAATATTATGAGCACGCTGTCAAGAAAAAAATCTATTTTTTCGTTCCCTTTTTTGTCTGATATCGCATTATCAAGCAGAGTTTAGCCAGTATAACCGTTATTTTCCCAAAATCCTCACTACACACAATATTGTAATATGTCTGTATGGTTCAGAGAGCAGATCTGAATTAAAAAAATTTAGGAGGTATTACAATGATGAAACAGCAGATGTGTAATGAGAGTCAAAATGCGGAACAGATCAACGAGGAGATCCGCAGCCTGACATACCGTCCAGAGGAAGTGATGGCATTTTCAGGAGAAAACGTGACAAGTTTCGTGCCAAAGACAGGTAAGAGTGTCGCGGAAAAATTTATTGTAACGACGAAAACAAAGCATAACATGAGCGGACAGTATGATATCGCCGTCCCAAATGCGAGAAAAGATATCACATATCCGGGAGCACTTCTTGTCGCAAACCAAAAGTTGATCGAAGGTGTTCCGGATCCTCTTGTGGTAAAACGGCGGCCGATGAATCTGACTATTGATCTTCCCGGGCTGACAAAAGATAACCATGTAACCGTGGAACACAACGACTACACCGGAGTGACAGAGGGGATCAACGAACTGCTGGATAACTGGCTGGAGACCAAATCCAAGAAATATGCCATTGCGGCAAATATGCAGTACAAAAAAAGTATTTTGTACGACAAAAAATCAATGCAGCTGAAATTTGGCTGTGATGTGGAGTACATGGAGAGCAAACTTGGCATCGATTTTAGTTCGATCACAGAACAGGAAACATCTGCTTACCTGATCCAGTTTAAGCAGATCTATTATACCGTATCGGCTGAACTACCCTCCGCGCCGGCAGATGTCTTTGACGACTCTGTCACCTGGGACAAGCTGAAAAACAAAATGGATCATAACAACCCGCCATGTTATGTGCAGAACGTTCAGTATGGAAGAGAAGTTTACATGCTTCTTCAGTCAGATATGAGTTCTGCTGAATTGGAGGCACATATCAATGCCAATATGAAGATTACAGATGGAAGCGTTGATCTGAAGGCTGATGCAACAGTAAAAAATGCAAATAAACGCATCAGCTGCACGATCATAACCATGGGCGGCAAACCAGTTATGCTCAACGGCAGCATGGAAAATGAAAAGCTGATCCAGCAGTTAAATGACCTCATCTGTGAAAATGTAGTGTTGTCTGCCGAGAACCCGGCATTTCCATTGTGCTACACCGTGGCGTTCCTGAAGGATAACAAGATCGCCAGCATTCAGGGAAAGACAGAATATATCACGAGCAAATCCGTAGAATATACTTCTGGTGAACTGCATCTGAAACATACTGGAGCATACGTGGCAAAATTTGATGTATCCTGGGATGAATTTACCTACGATGACAAGGGTGAAGAAGTGGTAAAAAGCCATACCTGGGAACATAACGGAAGAAATGTAACAGCTCCTTATTCCGACGTCATAACTCTGCCGGCAAATGCCAGAAATATACATGTAAAAGCGCAGGGGGCAACCGGACTGATCTGGGAGAAATGGCGTACATCCATCGATCGCACATTCCCACTGGTGGACAAGAGAACCATCAGTATCAGCGGAACAACATTAAACCAAAAAGCTACACCAGATCCTAAATAACAGACGATTCATCAAAGGGAGTGAGATTATGATAACAATACATCAAATAAGAGAAGAACAGACAGTAGAAGTACCTGTTCTGGATCAAAGAACAGCATTTTTGAAAAAACTTACCATGGGAGGCGGAATCGTGCCAGAAGGTTTCCCGGTATACCGGGGAGATACCAGAACCTGGTTTGATATCAAGAAAGCTGGTGGTTTTGTTCCATCTTTTGAACTTTCTTCGGGAGAGACGGTTCTCGAATATGCGAAAAAACGGGTGGGGGAGATCATGAAGTTATCTGCGCCAGACTTTGTTTTTTATTGGAAATATCCATCGCGTTGTATAGAGCAATATCAACCCTTTGTTTTTGGGGCGGAAGGCAGAGCAGCAGGGGTTGCTGCCGGTTGTGGGAAAGAAGGTGGACAAAAAGGCGGACAGGAATATGCGATCTGCCTTCCTAAACTTTATTCCTTAATGGTGTCTCACCATAAAATGGGGGCTATAGGTGTATACGGGGATAAAACGTCCCTGGAGGAAAGCACTGCAATATGGCTGCATCTGATCATGGGGCCGGATGCGGCAGAGATGGTATCTCTGACTGCGATACCCATAGACCGGATCCAACCGGTATAAAATCATTTTTAAGAGGGTGATCCTTCAAAGTCACTTTATGACTTTGAGGACACCCTCAAAGTGCGTAATGGGCTTTTCTATAGGGCAGCTCTGTAAATAAGACGATTGTAAACGAAGTGTCTTTATGGTATA
Source organism: uncultured Eubacterium sp. (assembly GCA_910584645.1). Lineage (GTDB taxonomy): Bacteria > Bacillota > Clostridia > Lachnospirales > Lachnospiraceae > Eubacterium_F. The sequence continues at coordinate 66,550 of CAJUAU010000010.1, read as the reverse complement.
CTGAAAACATGATTAACAGCATGATAAACAGCAGGAAAATAACGGTTGACATAACATAGTATTCCATGTTATACTTCAATGGTATGCCGCACAACGAGGTATAGTTCTGTCCATTTTCAGGAAAGGAGACAGGCACCATAGTTGGCGAGTAAAATGAAGGAGGTGCTATATGTACGCAATTATAGCAACCGGTGGTAAACAGTATAAAGTTGAAGAAGGCGACGTGATCAAGGTGGAAAAACTTGGTGTGGAAGCCGGAGAAACCGTTACTTTTGATCAGGTACTTGTTGTCAGTGACAAAGAGACCAAGGTTGGTACACCGACTGTAGCAGGAGCTTCTGTAACTGCAACTGTAGTTTCAGAAGGAAAAGCAAAAAAAGTAATTGTCTACAGGTATAAAAGAAAAACCGGATACCATAAGAAAAATGGTCACAGACAGCCATTTACCCAGGTTAAGATTGAAAAGATCAGTTGCTAATTCGTTGAAATTGCATAATCTTTAAGTAAATTCTTAACTTAAAAGAGGGTGTATCTTATGATACAGATTCATATTAAGAAGTCAGAACATGGTAACATAATTGGTTTTCATGTATCCGGCCATGCCGGATTTTCTCCACATGGAACAGATGTGGTGTGTGCAGGGGTTTCCGCGCTGGTGATAAACTGTATCAATTCTGTGGAACAGTTTACCGATACCCGATTTGACCTAAGTCAGAACGAAAGCGCCGGGGTTATTGATTTTACCTGTAAAACGCCAGTAGATGACAAGGCAATGTTATTGATCCGTTCTATGATTTTTGGTATAAGAGAGATTGAAAATACCTATGGAAATGAATATGTTGCTTTACATGAATGATTGAATGTTAGGAGGGAAATATCATGATGAAAATGAACCTTCAGTTATTTGCTCACAAAAAGGGAATGGGTTCTACAAAGAACGGTCGTGACTCCGAGTCCAAGAGACTGGGTGCGAAAAGAGCAGACGGACAGTTCGTTTTAGCTGGGAATATTCTTTACAGACAGCGTGGTACAAAGATCCATCCAGGTATAAACGTTGGAAAAGGTGGAGATGATACACTGTATGCATTGGTTGATGGTATTCTTCGTTTTGAAAGAAAAGGAAGAGACAAAAAACAGGCAAGTGTTTATCCAGTAGAGACTAAATAAGTTGTTTTAAGTAAGACTTAGGGCTGTCATGTATTTGGCAGCCTTTTTATCTTAGCTCGATGGTGCTGATTTGAACCCTGCCTCCGACTTGTGATTTTCCAATTTGCTGCGTCAACGTCAATCAACGTACCTCCAGTACGTTTCATTCCGTTTCCTTGTAAATTGGAAAATCACAAGCGGAGGTCGAAGATTTCTGCTAGCGCAGAACGAAACAAGGTTCAAATTGGCACCGTCGAGCTATGGGAAAGTTCTTGATTCGCGAAACTAAAGAAATATTTTCGTGGTTTAGAAAAAGGAGGCAGACATGTTTGCAGACCAGGCAAAGATATACATTCGATCCGGCAAAGGCGGCGACGGTCATGTAAGTTTCCGCCGGGAATTATATGTTCCGGCAGGAGGACCGGACGGCGGCGACGGAGGAAGAGGCGGAGACCTGATCTTTGAGGTGGATCCCGGCCTCAATACATTAAATGAATTTAGACATATAAGAAAATATTGTGCAGAAGACGGAGAACCTGGCGGCAAAAAGCGCTGCCACGGCAGAGATGGCAAAGACCTGATCGTTAAAGTTCCCGCTGGCACCATTGTAAAAGAAGCAGGTTCCGGCCAGGTCATCACAGATATGTCCTATGAAAATACAAGGGAGGTCATTTTAAAAGGCGGAAGAGGCGGCAAAGGAAACCAGCACTATGCGACGCCGACGATGCAGGCACCCAAATATGCCCAGCCAGGCAGGCCAGCTATGGAACTGGAAGTAATACTGGAATTAAAAACTATCGCTGATGTGGGACTGGTAGGCTTCCCCAATGTAGGAAAATCAACGTTTCTATCCCGCGTGACCAATGCCCGCCCTAAGATCGCCAACTATCACTTTACAACCTTAAATCCGAATCTGGGCGTCGTAGACCTGGAAGGGACAGATGGTTTTGTCATTGCGGATATTCCAGGATTGATCGAGGGCGCTTCTGAAGGGATTGGCCTGGGACATCAGTTCCTCAAACACATTGAGAGGACAAGAGTGATGATCCACATGGTGGACGCAGCCTCCACAGAGGGGCGTGATCCCATCCAGGACATCAAGCTCATCAATGAGGAACTTCGTGTCTACAGTGAAGAGGTTGCTTCCCGTCCCCAGGTGATCGCCGCTAACAAGATTGATTGTTTTTATGGGGACGAAGAGGAGACTGTACTGACACTGCTGAAGGAAGAATTTGAACCTCAGGGGGTTAAAGTATTTCCCATTTCGGCGGTTACGGGCAGCGGGGTAAAGGAACTATTATACCATGTCAAAAACATGCTGGATGAGATCAAGGAAGAAAAGATCGTCTTTGAAAAAGAGTATCTGATCCAGGAACCAGATTTCCGGGATGAGCCCTATTCGGTATTTCAGGATGAGGAGGGCATTTATCACATCGAAGGACCTCGGGTGGAACGGATGCTTGGCTATACCAATCTGGATTCGGAAAAAGGGTTTGAATTTTTCCAGAAATTTATTAAAAACAATGGCATGCTGGAAGAGCTTGAAGCACTCGGCATAGAGGACGGTGATACTGTCGAGATTTATGGATGGAGTTTTGAATATTTCCGCTAAAGCGGCTAAACCAATTATCCTGAGCGGATATATCAGTAACTTACATTTCGCTGTCCAGGCATCTAATATTTGATAAAAGAAAGGATAATCCTATGACTAGCAAACAAAGAGCATATCTAAAAGGACTTGCCATGAAGATCAATCCGATCCTGCAGATTGGTAAATCTTCTATTACGCCGGAATTTACCATAGCTGTAGATGAAGCGTTGGAAGCAAGAGAGCTCATTAAAATACATGTACTGAAAAACTGCTTTGATGATCCCAGAGGAATAGCAGAGACCATTGCAGAGAGGACGCATGCCGAAGTGGTTCAGGTGATCGGGAAAAAGATCGTATTATACCGGGAGTCGAAAGACAAAAACCAGATTGAGCTGCCCAAATAGAATTTGTGATAAAATAAACTCTGACGAGTTTATTGGCAAGCTGCTTCGCAACCGGGAATGCACATAAACCGTGTGCAGAAAATAATGTAGAGATGGTGATTATGATCTATGGCTAAAATAGGACTCATGGGGGGGACCTTTAACCCCATCCACAACGTTCATCTAAGTATGGCAGAAGAGGCCAGAACCCAGTATCAGCTGGATGAGGTCCGTTTTATGCCATCCAAAAATCCGCCCCATAAGAATAAGCAGGGAATTGCATCGGATTCTCACCGGAAACGGATGATTCAGCATGCCATTCAGGATCATCCTCATTTTACTTTTTCTGATCTTGAATTAAAGAGAGAAGGTATCACCTTCACCAGAGACACCCTGGCATATCTCACAGAGACATGTCCCGGAGACCAATTCTATTTTATACTTGGCGGAGACTCTCTGGCTTCGTTGGAAAGCTGGAAGGAACCGGCGTATATATTCAGCCGATGTCACATTCTGGCTGCCAGCCGGGGCGATATCTCAGAAAATAAAATAACAGAGTGGATCCAATATTATCAGGAAAAATATGGAGCACGAATATCGGAGATTCAGATGCCGCCACAAAGGATTTCCTCTGAAATGATCCGGAATAAACTGGCATCGGGCTGTGACGTAAGTACTTACTGCCCTGTACCAGTAACACAATATATACAGTTTCATGGCCTGTATGGCTGTGACCGGCTGTTACAGGAAAAAACGGAACTTCCGATGAAGGTATCTGATATGTATGCCTGCCTCTCTGCCTGTCTCAAACCCAAACGCTATATTCATACACTGGGGGTGGCAATGACGGCAGCCAATCTGGCGGCAGTACACGGCTGTGACTGCACCCAGGCATACACCGCCGGGCTGCTTCACGACTGCGCTAAATATCTGACCGGAAAAGAACAGATTGCGGCTTGTCAGGAAGCAGACATTTCACTGACGAAAGTAGAAATGGAAAATACAGCCTTGATCCATGGCAAACTGGGCGCTTATATTGCTAAGACCAGATATGGGATCCAGGACAGAGAGATTTTATCTGCCATCACCTGGCACACAACGGGAAAACCCAAAATGACGCTTTTAGAGAAAATCATTTATCTGGCGGATTATATGGAGCCTGGCAGAGCAATGAACTGTAAACCGTATTCGCTGGCGCAGATCCGCAGGACAAGTTTTAAAAATCTTGACAGGGCTCTGTTCATGGTATTGGAGTGCTGTGTAAAGTACCTGGAAAAATCAGGCGCTCCCATTGATCCGCAGACAATCGAAACTTACAAATACTATCGAAAAAAAAATGGACTGAAAACAGAATTGATATAGAATATTTTTAAATGGAGGAAAGGACATGCTGAATTCAAAAGAAATGGCAAGAATAGCATACGATGCTCTGGATGAAAAACTGGGAAAGGATATCCGGATCATAAAGATTGATGAAATCTCCGTTATTGCAGATTACCTGATCATTGCCAACGGGAATAATGGTCCTCAGATCACCGCAATGTTAGATAATGTGGAACTTAAAATGCATGAAAATGGCATCGACAGCAAACGGATCGAGGGAAATAAAAATTCTACATGGATCCTGATGGACTACCGTGATGTGATCGTGCATATTTTTTCACCGGAAGACCGGCTTTTTTATGATCTGGAACGTATCTGGAGAGACGGAAGAACCGTAGAGCGCGAAGAGCTGAATTGACCGCATCTATAGACAATAAGCAGGGAACCCAGGGAAAACCGTTCCCTGCTTATTTGTTTGATGTTCTGTTAAAAAGTGCCTGCTACATTAAGCGGAAAAGTCCGACGACAATGCCCAGGATCACAACCTGATCTACATAAATCGGCTCCATCGTATCATTTTCAGGCTGAAGACGGTAACGTCCATCTTCTTTATAATAGGTCTTAACCGTTGCTGAATCCTCTACCAGTGCTACGACAATTTCACCATTTCTGGCAGTGGGGCTCTGACGTACGATAACCTTATCGCCGTCATAAATACCTATATTGATCATGCTTTCGCCCCGGACATTTAAAATAAACAGATCTCCAGAAGGGAGTTCATCTGCAAGAAGAGGAAAATAGCCGCTGATATTTTCTTCTGCAAAGATTGGCTGGCCTGCCGCCACCGTTCCCAGGATTGGAATATTGCGCATTTCCTTTCTGGTTAAGTTAAAACTATCATCTACGATCTCAATGGCGCGCGGTTTTGTTGGGTCCCGTCTTATGTATCCGTTCTTTTCCAATGTCTCAAGATGGGAGTGAACCGATGAAGTGGATTTTAAATTTACAGCATTACAAATCTCCCTTACAGCCGGGGGATATCCTTTTGTAAGAATCTGTTCCTTTATATACTCTAATATTTCACTCTGTTTGGCAGAAATTCGACCATTACCCATGTTCTGCTACCTCCTGCTTTTTTAATGCAAACAACTGTTTGTATTCATAATATAACACATATTTTTTATTTTGTCAAACGTTTGTTCTGTGTTTCCTGCATTTTCTTTAAATTTTTGTGGACAAATTTTCGTATAATGGTTATAATTATGAAGGAAAAGCTTTTTGTAAGGAGATGACAAACGAATGAGTGCAGAAAATAAACAAAAGTTTACAGAAAAATTAAAAACAGATAAAAAATTTCGTTTTGAATTTATAGTGGGGATCTGGTCTGGTTTGATCGCCTGCACACTGCTGATAGCGCTGATATTTGTTGCAAAGATCTATTTCTTTAGTGATAAAAGTATTGACAGTGATGAGGTTGCTGACGAAACACCGGCGGTTGTGACCGAACAGGCCGTTGAGCCGGAAAAGACAGATCCGCCATATGATAAAGCTATTATCAATGGCAATGAAGAAGACTTTGATGACGATGAAGATGATGAAGAAACAGAAGGACTCAAATCAGCGAAAACAGCTTATGCTACTACAGTTGTTAATCTGAGAAGTGAACCTTCCCTTACAGCTTCCGTCATCGCCAAAGTAGCTGCCGGTGAAGAGGTGGATATTCTCGAATACGGCAAGGAGTGGACCAAAGTATCTTATGATGGAAAAGAAGGTTATATCAGCACGATTTACCTGAGTACAAGTAAGCCGGTATCTGAGCCGACGACGACTCCAAAAGTAACTACAATGACACCAAAACCGACTGTGGCGCCGAAAGCAACAAAAACGCCGAAACCAAAGCAAACAAAAAAACCAAAGAAACCAGTCAAAACACAAAAACCGGTCAGGACACAGGAACCTACGGATCCACCTGAGCCGACAACAGTTCCAACGGAGCCGCCGAAACCAACACCGGCTCCGACGGATCCACCAAAACCGACACAGGCTCCGACGGATCCGCCTCAGTCAACCCCGGATCAGACAGCAGAAGAATAATAGCATCTTTGGGATCAGAAGTTACCCCCTAATGCATATAACAAGATTTAGAAATGGATGAACATAATGGAAGATCAGCTTACACCCATGATGCAAAAGTATCTGGAGACAAAGAACGAATATAAAGATTGTATCCTGTTTTACCGCCTGGGGGATTTTTATGAGATGTTTTTTGAAGATGCCAAATGCGTCTCGAAAGAACTGGAACTTACTCTCACAGGAAAGAGCTGTGGATTAAAAGAAAGGGCACCCATGTGTGGTGTCCCCTTTCATTCTGCGGAAGGTTATATCACCCGCCTGGTATCCAAGGGATACAAAGTGGCTATCTGTGAACAGGTAGAAGATCCTAAACTTGCAAAGGGACTGGTGAAAAGGGAAGTGATCCGGGTTGTCACTCCCGGCACCAACTGCAGCCCGGAAGCACTGGATGAGAGTAAAAATAATTATCTTATGGGAATCGTGTCCACAGGAAACGGGTTTGGCGTATCTGTTGTGGATGTTTCCACGGGAGAATACCTTCTGACAGAAGTAGATACCCCGGGAAAACTTTTGGATGAGATCAATAAGTTCATGCCCTCAGAGATCATATGCAACGACGCATTCTACATATGTGGTATTGACGTGGAAGAATTAAAAGGCAGGCTGGGAATCTCCATCTCAGCTCTGGCTCCCCATTATTTTGATGAAGAGCTATGCAAAAAAACTTTGTGCCGTCATTTTTCCATTGCCTCACTGGACGGAATGGGCTTGTCGGATTATTTTACCGGGATCATTGCTGCCGGAGCGGTCATGCAATACCTGGTGGAAACCCAGAAGACCTCCCTGGCACATATTTTGTCCCTTGTCCCGTATAGTTCCGGAAAATATATGCTGCTGGACCGTAATACGAGACGAAACCTGGAACTGGTAGAGACCCTGCGGGAAAAACAAAAAAGAGGTTCCCTGCTCTGGGTTCTGGATAAGACCAGGACGGCAATGGGGGCAAGGAAGCTTCGGGCCAGTCTGGAACAGCCTCTGATCGATAAGGAAACCATCCTGCGCAGATACGATGCTATTGATGAATTAAACCAGAACATGATCACCAGAGAGGAGCTTCGGGAATACCTGAATCCGATCTATGACCTGGAACGCCTTCTCAGCAAGATCAGCTATAAATCTGCCAATCCAAGAGATTTGATCGCCCTGCTCAGTTCCCTTCAGATGCTTCCTCATATTTTATTTTTATGTGAAAATTTCAACAGCCAGCTTTTTCATGAGCTGAGCTGTGAACTGGACCCTCTGGAAGACCTGTGTGCCCTGATCTCTTCTGCCATCAACGAGGAACCGCCTCTGGCTCTTCACGATGGCGGCATCATAAAAGAAGGGTATGATTCCCAGGTGGACCAGCTGCGGCGGGCAAAATCTGAGGGGAAAACCTGGCTGGCTTCTCTCGAAGCAGAAGAGCGGGAGCATACTGGGATCAAAAACCTGAAAGTGAAATATAACCGTGTATTTGGCTATTATCTGGAGGTAACCAACTCCTACAAAGATCTGGTTCCCGACAACTGGATCCGGAAGCAGACCCTGACGAACTCTGAACGGTATACTACGGAAAAACTCAAAGAGTTAGAAGATATCGTACTGGGCGCGGAAGAGAAGCTGTACAATCTGGAGTATCAGCTGTTCTGCCAGATCCGGGATCACATTTTTACACAGGTGGACCGTATCCAGCAGACGGCAAAAGCTGTCGCCATGATCGATATGATCACCTCCCTTGCCTATGTGGCAGAAAAGAATAATTATGTGCGCCCTGTGCTTAACGACCGGGGAATACTGAATATAAAAGAAGGAAGACATCCGGTGATCGAGCAGATGATCGATCATGATATGTTTATTGCCAATGACACCTATCTGGATGAAGATTCCCACCAGCTTATGATCATCACAGGCCCCAATATGGCAGGGAAATCTACTTACATGCGCCAGACAGCCCTTATTGTACTGATGGCTCAGATCGGTTCCTTTGTCCCGGCGGCATCGGCGGATATTTCCTTAGCAGACCGGATCTTCACCAGAGTGGGCGCCTCCGATGACCTGGCCAGCGGCCAGAGTACCTTCATGGTGGAGATGACAGAGGTGGCAAATATCCTGCACAATGCAACGAAAAACAGTCTTATCATACTGGATGAAATTGGAAGGGGAACTTCTACCTTTGACGGGCTCAGTATTGCATGGGCGGTGGTGGAACACATCGTGGGAAAGAAGAACATTGGGGCAAAAACTCTTTTTGCTACCCATTATCATGAACTTACGGAACTGGAGGGCAAATTAGAGGGCGTGCAGAACTGCTGTATCGCAGTAAAAGAAGACGGTGAAGATATAGTATTCCTGCGTAAGATCGTAAAAGGCGGCGCCGATAAGAGCTATGGGATCCAGGTGGCAAAGCTCGCCGGTGTCCCGGAAAGTGTACTGAACCGCGCCAATGAGATCGCTGCCCAGCTGGAGGCAGAGGAGATCAGCCCTATTGCTGCTATAGAAGGAACTGGTGCCGGTTATCGTTCTCCAGAAAAAGAAGCCGCCGTTCCAGGAGAGATGACGCAGTTATCTATCTTTGATGCAGTGACCTCTTTCAGCTATGAGGACATATTATTTGAACTCCGGGATATCGACCTGTCCCATGTCACCCCAATGGATGCCATGAACCTGGTTTACAAATGGCAGAATAAATTGAAAGATAAATGGTGAGAAATAGCCATTCCGGGAATGGAGGATTCCTATGATTCATCTTTTAGACCAGAATACGATAGATAAGATTGCCGCCGGTGAAGTAATCGAACGACCGGCGGCAGTTGTAAAAGAACTTGTTGAAAATGCGATAGATTCCGGGGCAAATGCCATCACCATCGAGATCAAGCAGGGTGGTATTTCCTTCATCCGGATCACAGACAATGGCTGCGGCATTCCCAAAGATCAGATCCCCCTGGCCTTTCAGCGCCATGCTACCAGCAAAATATCCACCATCGAAGATCTGCTCCAGGTAAAAAGTCTTGGATTCCGGGGAGAGGCGCTTTCGAGCATCGCCGCGGTATCCCAGGTGGAACTGATCACCAAAGATGCCGATTCCATCATTGGCTGCCGCTATGAGATCCACGGGGGAAGGGAGATCACAAAAGAAGAGATCGGCTGTCCTGACGGAACCACCTTTATTATGAGAAATTTATTTTACAATACACCGGCGAGGGGAAAGTTCTTAAAGACCAATATGACAGAAGGCGGCTATATCAGTGATGTAGTACTCCATTTCATATTGTCCCATCCGGAAGTCCGCTTCAAATTTATCTGGGACGGAAAAATAAAGATCCAGACCTCCGGAAATGGGAATGTAAAGGACAATATTTACAATCAGTACGGGCCGGACATTACAAAAGCACTGCTGCCAGTGGAAGTCAGCCAGAATGGCATGACGCTGACGGGCTTTATCGGCAAGCCGGAACTTTCCAGAGGGACCCGTTCTTTTATGAATTATTATATCAATGGAAGGCATATTAAAAGCCCGGTGATCCAGAAGGGGATCGAGGCTGCCTATCAGGGCTTTTCCATGACAAACCGTTTCCCTTTCACTGCATTATTTCTGAAGATTGACAGTTCCTGTCTGGATGTAAATGTCCACCCCTCAAAAATGGAAGTACGGTTTACCAATCAGGAAGAAGTATATGAACTGTTCCGTTCCGGACTGCATGGAATATTAAAGCAGGCGGCTTTGATCCCGGAAGTTTCCCTGGGCAAAGAAGAACCGGCAAAGAGGGCAGAAAAAAGGACGGTAAGAACTCCAGGGAAGACACCGGATATACCAAAAACGCCAGAACCATTTGAGACGAAGAGGATCATCCAGACACCGGCTGCCACAGACTCCATGGCCGCGAAAGCGCCGCTGAAAAATACACAGCTCCCGGAAATAAAATACGAACAGCAGTCCTTATTTCAGAAACAGCTGCTTCATGAAGAAGACGCGGTTCCTTTCCGGCTGATCGGACAAGTATTTGGTACCTTCTGGCTTATCGAATACAAAGATGAGCTGCTGATCATTGACCAGCATGCCGCCCATGAAAAAGTTTTGTACGAAGAACTGATGAAAGAACTATCAGAAAATCATGTTTACAGCCAGAATCTGCTGGCTCCGGTGGTGCTCACCCTGACTCACCGGGAAAAGGAAGTGCTGGCCTCCTATCAGGAAGCTTTTACAAATCTCGGTTTTGAGATTGAAGAATTTGGGGGCGATGAATATGCTGTGAAGGCGGTGCCCTCCCATTTTCTGCATCTTGCTTCCAGGGAGTTGTTTTACAGTATTTTAGATGAACTTCTGGAAAATCCACAGAGGGGGAATACAGAGCTGATCACAGACCGCTGTGCTACGATTTCCTGTAAGGCGGCGGTAAAAGGCAATCACACCCTTTCTTTTTCTGAAGCGGAAAAACTTATAGAAAAAATGCTGAAAGCGGAAGAACCTTATCACTGTCCCCATGGGAGGCCAACTACCATATCCATGACTAAAAAAGAATTTGAGAAAAAGTTTAAAAGGATCGTCTAATCATGAATAAAAAACCACTCATCATTCTCACCGGCCCCACAGCGGTGGGAAAGACTGCTGCCTCCATCCAGCTGGCGAAAGCAGTAGGAGGAGAGATCATCTCTGCCGATTCCATGCAGATCTACCGGCAGATGAATATCGGAACGGCAAAGATCACCCCGGAGGAAATGCAGGGCATTCCCCATCATCTGGTGGATGAGATCCCGCCGGATACTCCTTTTCACGTCTATGAATTTAAAAAGATGGCGGAAGAGGCCATGCGCGGGATCTGGGGGCGCGGGCATATACCGGTGGTCGCAGGAGGCACCGGTTTTTACATTCAGGCACTTCTCTATGACATTGATTTTAATCCGGAGGAAAATCATCACTCCTACCGGGCGGATCTGGAAGAGCTTGCGAGGGTAAAGGGAGCGGAGTATCTGCATGACCAGCTGCGAAGCATCGATCCCCTTTCGGCGGAATGCATTCATCCCAACAATGTTAAGCGGGTTATCCGGGCACTGGAATATTACCATGAGACGGGGACGCCGATCTCAGCCCACAACCAGCAGCAGCGGGCAAAGAACTCTCCCTATGATTTTATCTATATCGTACTGACCATGGACCGCCAGAAGCTCTATGCAAGGATCAACAAAAGAGTGGAGCAGATGTTTGAACAGGGGCTGTTGGAAGAGGCAGAGGCATTGATCCGGCAGGGCTGCACCAGTAAAATGACTTCTATGCAGGCCATCGGATACAAAGAATTATTCCCATACTTTGAGGGGAAGATATCCAGGGAAGAGGCGATGGAACAGATCCAGAAAGACACCAGGCATTTCGCCAAGCGGCAGCTCACCTGGTTTCGCAGGGAACGGGACGTGATCTTTCTGGATAAAGATCAATTCGGAGATGAGGAAGAAGTGGTTCGTGAAATTCTTCATCTGGCAGAAAAAAAGGGGATTATAAACCATGAGGAATGACAATAATTTATTATATGACATGTATCAGAAAAGCGGCATCAGCAAACCGGTCCTGGACTATGCCGGGCAGATCTGCAACACACTGGAAGAACGCTTCCGCACCATCGACGAGACCGCCGAATACAATCAGCTCAAAGTCCTGCAGGCATTTCAGGAAAACCGGGTCAGCGCAGAACACATGAACGGAAGCACCGGCTACGGTTATAACGATGACGGAAGGGACACACTGGAGCGGGTGTATGCCCACATATTCCGCTGCGAGGACGCCCTCGTCCGCTCCCAGATCACCTGCGGCACCCATGCACTGACTCTTGCCCTCTCAGCAATCCTCCGGCCGGGAGACGAATTGTTGTCTCCGGTGGGGAAACCCTATGATACCCTGGAGGGCATCATCGGTATCCACGGCAAAAATGAACCCGGTTCACTGAGGGAATTCGGCATCACCTATGCCCAGGCAGATCTCAAGGAAGACAGCAGTTTTGATTACGAGGCCATAAAAAATGCACTAACTGACCGGACCAAACTGGTGACGATCCAGCGCTCCAAGGGCTATGCCATGAGAAAAACCCTCTCCGTAAAACAGATCGGAGAACTGATAACCTTTATTAAAAAACACGCCCCTCATGTGATCTGTATGGTGGATAACTGTTATGGAGAATTTGTGGAACCGATAGAACCATCGGAAGTTGGGGCTGATCTTGTGGTGGGTTCCCTGATCAAAAACCTTGGCGGCGGTATAGCGCCGATGGGGGGCTATCTCGCCGGGAGGAAAGATCTGATTGAATTGGCGGCAAACCGTCTGACGGCGCCAGGCCTCGGAAAAGAGGTTGGCGCATCCCTGGGAACCAATCCCTCTTTTTATCAGGGACTTTTTTTTGCGCCGACGGTGGTAGCCAGCGCATTAAAATCCGCTATTTTTGCGGCCCATCTCTACGAAGGGCTTGGTTTCACTACCAGTCCCGGCGCGGCAGAAGAGCGCCATGACATCATCCAGGCTGTGGCACTGGGATCCCCGGAACGGATCATTGCCTTTTGTGAGGGAATTCAAGCCGGTTCTCCGGTAGACAGCTATGTGGCGCCGGAACCCTACGCAATGCCGGGATACCACAGTGATGTGATCATGGCGGCAGGCAATTTCATTCAGGGATCCTCCATCGAACTCAGTGCCGACGCCCCTATCGAACCGCCTTACAGCGTTTATTTTCAGGGGGGCCTGACCTGGCAGCACGGAAAATATGGGATTTTAATGTCGCTTCAGCGGATGCTGGATAAAAATTTAGTCGATCTACCGTGACATTTGACGAAAAGTCACTGAAAAAACTTTTGATCCAGCTATACTTTTTATAAAAATTATGGTAGAATAGACCATGTATGATTGGCAGTGATAGGGAATGGAGTAAAAATGAGCCAAAAATATTATACGATGAAAGATCTTCCCGAGTCGGAACGGCCTTATGAAAAGCTGGAAAAATACGGGACAGCCAGTTTATCCGATGCAGAGCTGATCGCTGTTCTGATCCGGAATGGCAGTCATCACAAAAACAGCGTGACTCTCGCTACGGAGATCCTGAATCTCCATCCGGTACACAAAGGGCTGATGGGACTGCATTATCTGTCCAGTCAGGAACTCATGAAGATTGACGGCATCGGCAGGGTCAAGGCCGCGCAGCTGTTGTGCGCTGCGGAAATATCCAACCGGATGACCAGACAGCGCAAGCAGGAAGGAGAGCGGTTTGACTCTCCGGGAACGGTTGCCGGATTTTTTATGGAAGAGATGCGGACAAAAGAGACAGAACATACTTTGATTGTCTTTCTGGACAACCGCTGCCGGCTGATCCGGTATGAACTCCTGTTTGTGGGGTCGGTATCAGCCAGTATGGCAAATCCAAGGGAAATATTAAAAAAAGCACTGCAGTATGATGCATCATGTTTTATCATGCTACATAATCATCCAAGCGGGGATCCGACACCAAGCACGGCGGATATTAAGTTGTCGGAACAGTTGAAAACTGCCGGGGAACTCGTCGGCATCCGGCTTCTGGATCATATTATTCTGGGTGATTGTCAGTATGTCAGTCTGAGAGAACGAGGACACATATGAGAATATATTGTTAGAGAGGATGAACAAAATGCTGGGAAAAGCGATAGGAATTGATTTTGGAACAAGCTCTATAAAAATTTATAAGAACGGGGAAGGCGTGATCCTTCACCAGAAAAGTGTAATTGCCATATATAAGAAAAATCACGTATTTGCGGTGGGGGATGAAGCTTTTGAGATGTATGAAAAAGCGCCGGAAAATCTGGATGTATCCTATCCCATAAAAAATGGAGTGATCGCTGACATTGGAAATATGCAGTCCATGATCGATTATTTCTTTACAGAGCTGAATGGCAAAAAAAGATTTAAGGGGGCAGAATATTATATTGCCGTCCCCACAGATATCACAGAGGTAGAAAAGAGAGCATATTTTGACTTGATCGCCAACATGAATCTCAAATCAAAGAAGATCCATGTGGTAGAGAAGCCCATCGCGGATGCTCTTGGCATGAATCTGGATATCACAAAGTCCACGGGAACCCTGGTGGTGGACATCGGGGCAAATACCGCTGAGATCTCGGTTCTTTCCCTGGGCGGTATTGTGTTGAGCCGGCTCATCCCGGTAGGGGGAAACCGTTTTGACGAAGTGATCATCAATAAGATCAAAAAAGATATGAATTTTGTCATCGGTGAAAAGAGCGCCGAGCTGATCAAAAAAAATATTGCCTCCGCTTACGTGACAGATGAAACCATGGACATCTGCGGGCGCAATCTGGTGACCGGTCTTCCCAGCGAGATCACGGTGACTGGAGCTGATATCCACGACGCCCTGGCTGAGCTGTTCCAGAACATTGTTGATTCCATAAAGATCATTCTGGAGAGAACACCGCCAGAAATCTCTTCTGACATTTATAAATCCGGCCTCTATCTGACTGGAGGGTCCAGCCGCATCAAAGACCTGGGCAAGTTTATTTACGAAGAACTTGGTCTGAAGGTAAATCTCTGTGATGAGCCGGAAAGTACGGTTATTATGGGACTGGGTGCTGTGATCGAGGATCCGGAGCTTGCCAAGCTTGCTCTTTAATACAGTTAATACAGATATGGGAAAAGTATGAAAAATAAATTGTTTCACAACACAAACTACATTTGTGCTGCAAGTTTGTGCGTACACACACAAACTTGTAATGCGCAAAAGGCATGCGCAAATGGAGGAAAAGCATGAAGAAAAAAAGAAGAAGAAAGAGATTTTCCATTCATCCAAAGTATATCTATATATCCCTGAGTATCCTCTGTGCTTTTCTGGTCGTTTTGAGTTTCCGATTCTCCGATCAGTTCCGTACCTTTAAAACAACTCTGGGGGATGTGGTGACCCCCATGCAGAGCGGGATCAATGCCGTGGGAAAATGGATCTACGGGAAAATGGATCTGCTTGACACAAAGGAAAAACTTCTCGAAGAAAATAAAGAGCTGAAACAGAAACTGGACGCCCTCAGCTATGACAATAAGATCCTGGCAGGAGAAAACAGCGATCTGGATAAATACCGGGAACTTTATAAACTGGATCAGCAGTATCCGGATTATCCGAAGGTAGCTGCCACTGTCATCGGCAGGGACGGCAACAACTGGTTCAATCTTTTTACCATTGACAAGGGGAAAGAAGACGGCGTGGATGTGGACATGAATGTCATCGCCGGAAACGGGCTTGTGGGGATTGTCTCCGAGGCGGGGAAACACTACGCGAAAGTCCGCAGTATCATAGACGACAAAAGCAATGTCAGCTCCATGTTTGAAAACACAGGAGAAACCTGTATGGTAAAGGGAAATATGCAAAGTATCTACAAGGGATTTATTGATGTTACCATGATCAGCAATACAGCGGAGGCAAAGGACGGAGATGCCGTGGTGACTTCCCGGATCAGTGATAAATTTCTTCCGGGGCTTTTAGTCGGATACATCTCCAATATCCATGATGAGACCGACGGGCTCTCCAAGTATGCCCAGCTTACTCCAGTGGTATCCTTTGACAAACTGGAAACCGTACTGATCATTACAGCGCTGAAGGATGATTCGGAAATTGAGGATATAAAAAACTATGATTAAACGACGGATTTCCACGATAGTGATCATATTCATTGGATTTATACTCCAGACTACCGCCCTGCATGCCATTGAACTGGCAGATGTGGTACCGAATATACTGCTTATACTTACCGTCTGCTACTCCTATATGCGGGGGAGAACTTCCGGTCTGCTGACCGGTTTTCTATGCGGTCTGCTTCTGGACATGCAGTTCGGCAATGTGATCGGGCTTTATGCCTTTGTTTTTATGACCATTGGTTTTTTGTGTGGTTACTGCCAGAAGATTTATTTTACAGACAATTACATACTTCCGTGTGTACTCGTCGGCATCAGCGATCTGGTTTATGGCATTTACTACTACGTTACAGAGTTTCTGGTAAGGGGGCGGCTGTATTTTGGCTTTGCGTTTACATCTGTCATTCTTCCGGAGATCATTTATACTCTGATCGTCTCCGTACTCGTGTTCCGGCTTCTCAATATGCTTGAGAAGTTTTTAACAGAAAAAAAAGAGGAGGTATAATCTGTGGTTACTGCGATAATCGATTATTTTAAAACACTGGTGAAATCGCGAATTTTTTCCCTGATCCTTGTATATATTGTTCTTTTCAGTATCCTGGTGGGCAGATTATTTTACCTTCAGATCGTTCAGGGAGAGGAATATGACCAGAAAGCAACCATAAAAAACACGAAAGTAAAGACACTGAAAAGCTCCCGGGGAAAGATTTACGACTGCAATGGAAAGGTTCTTGCCTCCAATGAGCAGAGTTATTCCATAACCATAGAAGATACCGGGGAGTTAAAGGATAATAAGACCACCAACGAAATGATCCTTAAATGCATTTCTCTCATCGAAAAACACGGAGATAAACTCTCTGTAGAATTTCCTATAGAGATCACGAAAAAAGGACGTTTTCGTTTTACAGTAGATAAAAAAGCCCAGCTGCGCTTTAAAAGGGAGATCTATTTTCATAAGACGGTGGACGACCTTACCGAAGAGCAGAAGAAAATGAGCGCAGAAGAATGTTTCCGTTATATCCGGACATCTACAAAGACCAACTTCATTCATTTTTTTGATCCTCTGACCGGGGAAGAAAAAACCCAGGAACAGATAGAAAAAAAAGAACAGGATTATGACGATGCCACTGCTTTAAAGATCATGAAAGTCCGGTATGCATTGATGATGAATACCTATCAGAAGTATGAGCCGGTCACGATCGCTTCCGATGTTTCCCCTGAAACAGTAGCAGCCATCAAAGAAAACTCGGCAGATATGACCGGGGTGGAAGTCAGCGAGGACACCAAACGGGTTTATTATGACAGCTATTATTTTTCCCATGTGATCGGTTATACAGGACTGATCTCATCGGATACCCTTGCTACCATGAAAGAGAAGGAAGACAACACCTACACCGCCGCTGACCAGATTGGAAAAACAGGCATTGAACGCACCTATGAAGATCAGCTTCGAGGAAAGAAGGGCAGCGAGACCCTGGTGATCGACAGCAGTTCCCGTGTGGTGGAGACAAAGGACCACAAAGATGCGGTGGCAGGAAATGATATTTATCTGACCATCGACGCCGATCTTCAAAAGGCGGCATACAAACTGACGGAGAGAACGGTAGCAGGTGTTTTGATCTCTAAGTTAAATGACAGCAAAAGCGCAGGCTCCAAAGGAAAAAAAGCAGATGATATCCGGGTTCCGATCTATGATGTGTACTGTGCTATTATTGAAAACAGCCTGGTGGACATCACAAGATTCAACACCTCAGAAGCCTCGGATCTGGAAAAAAGAATATATAACAAGTTCACTTCCCAGAAAAAAAATACGTTAAAAGATTTAAAACGCCATCTTAAATATAATTATGGCGTGGCGGGGGATGATCTTTCTGAAACTTCAGAAGATTATCTGGATTACATTTATACCCTGCTGCGCTCGGAAGAGGTCATTCCCACGGAAAAACTGGATAAGACCGATGATACTTACAATAAATACGCCAATGGGAAATTAAGCCTCAGCCGCTTTCTGATCTATGCCATATCCAATAACTGGATCAATCTGGAAGCGCTGAACGTAGGTGATGATTATTACAGCACAGAAGAAATCTATCAGAAGATTTTGGACTATATATGGGAAACTCTGGCGGATGATACACAGTTTGATAAAAAAGTATATCACACACTGATCTACGATGATATCATCAGCGGAAGAGAAATCTGCCTGCTCTTATATGAACAGGGCTATCTGAAAAAAGATAAGGAGATGACCGCCAAACTCCGCGGAGGGAGTGTCTCGCCTTATGGATTTCTAAAATCCAAGATCAAATCCCTGGAGATCTCTCCCGGCGAGCTGGGACTTACCCCCTGTGCCGCTTCTGTCGTGGTGACGGATCCAAACACAGGAAAGATCAAAGCACTGGTATCTTATCCCAGTTATGATAACAATAAATTTGCCAACTCTGTAGATACGGAGTATTTTTCCAAGATCAACACCAATTCTGCTTCGCCGATGCTCAACCGCGCAACACAGCAGAAGACAGCTCCCGGATCCACCTATAAAATGGTATCTGCCACCGCAGCTTTGGAAGAGGGTATAATCGATCCCTATTCCACAGTCACAGACAAACATGTATTTGAAAAGATTGCTCCCAATCCACCCAAATGCTGGTCCAGATCCAGCCACGGAACCATCAACGTATCCCAGGCGATCCAGCATTCCTGCAACTATTTCTTTTATGAAATGGGATATCGTCTCAGTGGATTAACCAGTGGTGTGGTAAATAACGAACGCGGGCTGAAAAAACTGGAGCAATATGCGAAAATATATGGCTTGACGGACAAATCCGGTATTGAATTGTCAGAAGCAGAGCCCAGTGTATCCACTTTGGATGCGGTGCGTTCTGCCATCGGACAGGGTAACAACAGTTACACACCGGTTCAGCTATCCCGTTATGTTTCTACCATCGCCAACAACGGCACCTGTTATGATCTGACGCTGGTGGACAAGACGGTGAATGTAGTAACGGACAAGAAAAAAACGAATAAAGCTAAGGTTCACAATAAACTGGAGGTCCATGATTCCACCATGACTGCTATAAAAAAGGGAATGTACATGGTAGTCAACAACGGAAGCCTTAAAACAGTATTTAAGGATGTTCCTGTGAAGGTGGCAGGAAAAACCGGAACGGCGCAGATCAGCGACAATGAACCAAACCATGCACTGTTTGTATCCTTTGCCCCTTATGAATCTCCTGAGATTGCCGTAACCGTTGTCATTCCAAATGCTTTTACATCCAGCAATGCAGCGACACTGGCGAGCACGATCTACCGTTATTATTATGACAAAGATTCAAGAAAGAAACTTTTAAAGAATACTGCCACTGCACCAGTAAGCAATTCTGGTGGTGTGACCGATTAATACATAGTTATGGAAACGGAGAAATGCGTATGAATCATCCTGTTATCATCAAAGGAACCAAATCCGGCATCATTGTTCATCTAAAGGAGGGGCTGCCCTTTGAGGAATTAAAAGAAAAAGTCTGTGAAAAATTTAAGTCCTCCGCTGATTTTCTGGGAGATGCCCAGATCGCCCTGTCTTTTGAGGGCAGAAAACTCAGCGACGAAGAACAGCTGGAACTGGTGGACTGCATCACAGAAAATTCAAATCTTGACATCGTCTGTGTCATTGACGACAATGCAGAGCGGGAGGCGTATTTCAGCCGTACACTGGAAGAGAAGCTGATGGCTATGGATTCAAATACCGGGCAGTTCTATAAAGGAACCCTTCGCTCCGGCCAGGTTATCGAATTCGATACCAGCGTCGTTATTTTAGGAGATGTGAATGCCGGAGCCCAGATCGTTTCCACTGGAAATGTCATCGTCCTCGGAAAACTTCTGGGGAATGTATATGCCGGAGCTTCCGGAAGGCATAATTCTTTTGTGGTAGCACTGCAGATGAATCCGACACAGATCCGGATCGGCGATGTGATCGCCAGAAGCCCGGATGAAAAACAAAAGACAAAGGTGGAGACCAAGATCGCCTTTTCCCAGAATGGAAATATTTATATCGAACCCCTGGACCGGGATGTTCTGAATGATATTTCCCTTTAAAAAAAAATTGCTTTTTTACTATCATTCAAGTATTATAAATGATAGGGATAAGGAATGCTGATCATCGGCTTTCCTATAAAGATTTGGAGAATGAAAGGACAGGTAAACAAATATGAGTGAAGTAATTGTTATCACATCCGGTAAAGGTGGCGTAGGAAAGACCACCACCACAGCCAATGTAGGTACCGGGCTGGCAAAAGAAGGAAAAAAGGTAGTTTTGATCGATACAGATATAGGGCTTCGTAACCTGGATGTTGTCATGGGACTTGAAAACCGTATCGTCTATAACCTTGTTGACGTAATAGAAGGAAACTGCCGGATCAAACAAGCATTGATCAAAGATAAAAGATATCCCAATCTTTATCTGCTTCCCTCTGCCCAGACCCGCGATAAGACAGCTGTGTCACCGGAACAGATGGCAAAACTCGCAGATGAACTTAAAGAAGAATTTGATTACATACTGTTAGACTGCCCGGCGGGCATCGAGCAGGGCTTTCAGAATGCCATCGCGGGAGCAAACCGCGCCATCGTTGTAACAACACCGGAAGTTTCGGCTGTCCGGGATGCAGACCGCATCATCGGGCTTCTCAATGCCAACGATGTGAAAAAGACAGAACTTGTGGTAAACCGTCTACGTGCCGATATGGTGAAAAGAGGGGATATGATGTCCAGTGAGGATGTAGTAGAGATCCTCGCTGTGGATCTGCTGGGTGTGGTACCGGATGATGAGAATATCGTTGTATCCACCAACCAGGGAGAGCCGCTGGTAGGAACAAAAACCATGGCTGGACAAGCATTTGAAAATATCTGTAAGCGAATTATGGGAGAGGAAGTTCCCCTGTTGGATCTGTCAAAAAACAGTGGATTTCTGTCCAAGATACGAAACAAGTTTAAAAACAACTAAAGAAGGAGATGAGTATTATGGGACTTGCAGATTTTTTCCGTAAAAAATCATCAGGAAATGTCGCAAAGGATCGCTTAAAGCTTGTTCTTGTTTCGGATCGTGCGAACTGTTCTCCTGATCTGATGGAGCAGATCAAGAATGACATTATAAATGTGCTGTCAAAATATGTGGAGATTGATAAAGAGGGGTTGGACATAAAGATTGAGCAGACAGAATCCGAAGGAAACAACGGATCTGTTCCTGCCCTTTTTGCAAACATTCCAATTGTAAGTATGAAACAGACAAAATAAATTTAGGGACTGAGTAGTGAGATTATGGTAAATATAAAAGAAAAGATCCAGCACTGGCTGACATCGAAGAGATATAACTGGAGAAATTATGATATAGGACTCCTTGTCGTCGTCCTGACATTATCTCTTATTAGTTCATATGTATTATCTTTATTAGGAATTCCCAATGTGGGTTCTTTTAAGCGTCAGCTCGTTTCTATCATAGCGGGCTTGTTTATCATTGCGGTCTTTTCGCTGATCGACTACCATACGATCTGTATGTATGTGCCAATTCTATACATTATTTCAACCATCATGGTAGCCTGTACCAGATTTTCCCCATTAGGATCAAAGGGTGTGACCGATTCGTACCGGTGGCTTGATTTTAAAGTGATCATGTTTCAGCCATCTGAATTGTGCAAGATTGTGATCATTTTATCTCTTGCGGCATTTCTTATGCAGCATCGGGACAGGCTCAACAATTTTAAAACCTTTTTTCTCGCCTGTCTGATCGCCTTGTTGCCGACAGCATTTATACTCGTACAGTCAGACCTGTCTTCCAGCGTAGTTATCATGGTACTTCTGGTGATTATGCTTATCTCATCCGGCATGGGGCGGAAAATATTCGGGCCGGTGGTCGCAGTACTGATACCTGTCAGTGGTTTTTTGATCTGGTACATCCAGCAACCCTTTCAGAAACTACTGAAACCCTATCAGCTGGAGCGTATTACAGGTTTTCTCAATCCGGAATCAGAGGCCCTGGGTATTATGTACCAGCAGAATAACTCTGTACTTTCTATCGCCTCCGGCAAACTATATGGCAAACGCCTTATGGAAGGTGCATCAGAGAGCCGTAATTATAATACCGTAGATGTAAGGGAAAGTGATTTTATATGGACACCGATCAGTGAGGAATTTGGATTTATCGGCTGTATGGTCGTTCTGGCCCTGCTCTCTGTCATCATTATAAAATGTTTTATTACAGCCAAACGCGCCCGGGATTATATGGGGATGATGATTGCCATCGGCATCGGGTCTATGTTCTGTATACAGATCTTTTTCAATATCGGCGTGGCGACGTCCATCTTACCGAATACAGGGCTGCCCCTCCCGTTTCTGAGTAACGGATTGTCCTCTCTTTTAAGTAATATGATGGCGATCGGCATACTGATCAATATAAGAATACAGCCAAACCGGGGAAGCAGCTCCAGTTTTGCCGAAAGCCTTTGACTAACGCCTTAAGGAGGTTTTTTGTATGAATATTGGGTTAATTGCTCACGACTCAAAAAAAATATTGATGCAGAATTTTTGTATCGCATACCGGGGAATTCTCAGCAAACATGACATATTTGCCACAGCTACCACCGGCCGTTTGGTAGAAGAGGTCACAAATCTCAGTATTCACAAATATCTCGCCGGGCATCTTGGAGGCGAAAAACAG
Organism: uncultured Eubacterium sp.; assembly: GCA_910584645.1. Lineage (GTDB taxonomy): Bacteria > Bacillota > Clostridia > Lachnospirales > Lachnospiraceae > Eubacterium_F. The sequence continues at coordinate 43,649 of CAJUAU010000010.1, read as the reverse complement.
CTCGGTGCACAGATTGAAAACAATGACATCGATCTGGTGATCTTCCTCCGGGATCCACTGACGCCGAAGTCTCATGAGCCGGAAACCACGACGTTGTTCCAGCTCTGTGATGTTCACAATATTCCACTGGCGACAAATGTTGCAACGGCGGAACTTCTTATAAAGGCTCTGGAACGGGGAGATTTAGACTGGCGGGAACTGGTCCGTCAATGATGATTATGTAATGTCACCGGTGATTAAAATTCCTACTGGTGACACTTTCGTCTGCTAGTTATTGCGCAGTCTTCCGAAAAAACTGATGGCATACAGGCCGCAGATCCCCACGAGTCCATATACAATTCTTGAAAAGAGCGACATAGAACCAAATAAAAAAGCAACCAGATCAAATCCAAGAAAACCGATGAGGCCCCAGTTAATGGCTCCGATGATAACGATGATAAGTGCTGTATAATCAAGTGCTTTCATGGTTTTTCCTCCTTATTCTTCATTTGATAATATGATTATGAACGGTTTTTATCCGTATTATTCATAGATAAGGTGATTACTTTGCAGGAAAGGAAGCGTTTGTTTTGAGTAATAATAAAATCGTGAAATATAAAAAACCTTTTCAGCCAAAGGTAGCCACGATGATCTTATTGATCATCATTGTATATGTCGCTGTCATCGCGTGGAATTATATCAAAAAGGAACACATCAGTATTTATGAAGTCAATGAGACGAGCATTGCCGACGACAGTACCATTACTGGTTTTATTCTCCGTGACGAAAAGGTAGTCTATTCGGAAGAAAGCGGGTACGTGAATTTTTATCATGCAGATCAGAGTAAGGTGGGAAAAAATGAGGTTATCTATACCATTGATGACAATGGATCTGTCAGTGAACTACTGGATGATGTGGAAACAGAGACCCGTACAACAAAAGATGACATTGCAAAGATGCGGGAGGTTATTGAAGATTTTTATACCAATTTCAATCCTTCCACTTATTATGATGTAAAAGATTTTCATTACAATGTGGAAAACACCATATTTGAACAGAGCCGGGATAATTTATACAGCGATCTGAAAAAGCAGATGTCTGAAAATAACATCAAAAGTGATTTCAGCAAATTCCGGGCCCGGACTTCTGGTATCATTTCCTATTCCATCGATGGTTTTGAAGAGACGACACTGGATATGGTAACTACGGAATTATTTCAGAATGCAGCTTCTGTAGAACGTAAACAACTTAGTTCTTCAGAACATATTGAGAAAAAGGTTCCTGTGTGCAAGCTGGTGACAAATGAGGACTGGAAGATCGTCCTTCCACTTTCAGAAGGTTTATCTGCCAAGCTGCGGGATACCACTACCGTACGGGTCACGGTCAAAAAAGATAACGTTTCATTTAATACGGCCCTTGAGATCCAGAATAATGGCGGCACCGAATTCGCTATCCTTTCTACCAGCCGTTTTATGGGGCGGTATCTGAATGACCGTTTTATCGATATTGAGCTGAACCTGAATGCTGCAAGTGGTTTTAAGATCCCGAATTCATCCATTGTCTCCAAGGAGATGACGCTGGTTCCAGAAAATCTGGTTTCTGCCGGAGGGGATGACGCAGAAAAAGGAGTTCTGCTGCTCACCTATAAAAAAGACGGCTCCTCCGCCAAGAAATTTGTTTCCCTAAAAGATTTTTCCGTCTCTGACGGCAGTTATTTTGTAGATCAATCAGTTTTAAAACCAGGAGATACCATCAGTGATCCTTCTACTAATCAGTCCTACACCCTGCAGAGCGCAGCAAAAGTGGAGGGGGTTTACTGTGTAAATACTGGCTACTGCCAGTTTAAAAAAATAGAAAAGAAATATGAAAACAACGAATACACGATTATTTCTCCGGATACCAGGGGCGGGATCTCAAACTATGACCATATTGTAGTAAATCCGGAAAAAATCAATGAAAATGACTTTGTGGAATAAAGGAGGCAGCCAAGAATGGTTACAGAAAATCTCAGACTTGTGGAAGAAAAAATCTGCCAGGCCTGCGAGCGAAGCGGAAGAAAAAGAGAAGAGGTAACACTGATCGCGGTCAGCAAGACCAAGCCCATTGAGATGATGGAGGAAGCGATGGCGGCGGGGATCCGTGTCTTTGGCGAAAATAAAGTCCAGGAGATACTGAAAAAAGAAGCAGTTCTCCCAAAGGATATTGACTGGCACCTCATTGGACATCTTCAGCGCAACAAGGTGCGCCAGATCGCCGGGAAGACAGCGAGGATACATTCTGTGGATTCCCTGAGGCTGGCTGAACAGATCCAGAAGGAATATGAAAAGATCCAACAGACAGCAAATATTCTAATCGAGGTCAATGTTGCCAGGGAGGAGTCTAAATTTGGGCTAATGCCGGAAGAGACTGAGGAAACCATCCGAAAGATCGCGGTTATGCCAAACATTCATGTGTGCGGCCTTATGACCATTGCCCCCTATGTAGAAGATCCAGAGGAAAACAGGGTACATTTCCAGAATTTACGAAAATTACTAGTTGACATTAATGGCAAAAACATTGATAATATTAGTATGGATGAGCTTTCTATGGGGATGACTGGAGACTATGAAGTTGCCATCGAAGAAGGTGCAACCTGTATCCGGGTAGGCACAGGCATTTTTGGGAGCAGAGAATACGATAAGTAAAGGGAAGAAAGGGTAAAAATAATGGGATTAAATTCACTGTTAAACTTTTTTAAATTAGATGGAATTGACGACGAATATGATGATTATGAATACGACGACTACGAGGAAGAGACACCGGCAGCCAAACCGGCTTCATCCCGCAAAAGCGCTGCAGCCAACGAGTCTTATGAGGATACATCCAAGACAAGAAGCGGTTTCCGGAACTCTAAGCCCAAAGTAGTATCCCTCAATCGTTCCATGATGGAGGTAAAGATCATTCAGCCCACCTCTTTCGAGGATTCCCAGGAGATCTGTAATACCCTTCTGGCTTCAAAACCAGTCGTTGTAAATCTGGAGGGATTTGATCCCGATGATGCCCAGCGTATCATGGATTTTATCTCCGGCTGTATTTATGCCATCAATGGAAAATATCACCAGATTTCCAAATACATCTTTATTTTTACTCCTGAGAATGTGGATATCAGCGGTGATTCTCTGTCTTTGGGAGACGGAACCGTTACCATGCCTACGATAAGCAGGGAATTCTAATCTATTAGAATTGTTGTGTTATACTTTGAATGAGAATCATATTAAGGGAGGAACATCACATGTTATCACTTATTGAATTACAGAATAAGAAAGTAGAGGCAAAACGGAAAAAATACGAACAGTACGAGATGGATACATATCTCGATCTGGTTTTCGATAATTATAAAAATCTTCTGGAAGAAAATAAAAAATTAGAAGCGGAAAAAGCTGAGCTGAATAAAAAGATCAAAACCCTGAGCGATGGCGTACAATATTACCGATCCATCGAGACCACGCTTCAGAAGGCGTTGATCCTGGCAGAGAAAACTTCCAAGGAGACAAAAGATGCGGCGATCCTTAAAGCTGAATCCATTGAAAAAGAGGCTCACAAACGCGCCGACCATATTGTCCACAATGCAGAAGAAGAGTACAATAAGATCCGTAACAAAAGCATCCGTCTGGTTCAGCAGTTTAATCAATATAAACTTCAGCTCAAAGAAGCAGCCAGCGCGCAGCTTCAGCTGGTAGAAGGAGATGAATTTGATATCTCCAAACCAGATGATCTGGAAAAACCATTACACGAAACAGTTTCCGAAGACGTCTCTGCCAATGTAACAAAACCTCCAGTGAAAGAAAAACCACCTGTTCGTGAAGCAGAACAAAGGATCAAAAGGGAAGCTGCCGCCCCTTCACCGGCTGCAGCCGCTGCAAAGGAGAAAACTACACTGGACACTACCAGAGAAGAAATTCTTAATGCGGATACCATTGATCTTCGGACCACATTAGATGCCGTGAAAACAGAAGCCGATTTTGTTGAAATAAAGGAGCCTGCTCCAGAACCGGTTACCGCTCCCGTTAAACAACCAGAGCCTCTTGACCGGATAGAACCACCCAAAGCGGCAGAAGTAAAAAATGCAGCCATTCTTGAGCCGGTCGCTGCCAAAACGATTGAACCTATGGATGTGGTTTTTGAAGATGAATTATCTGCCGGCAGGGAGGAAAAACCAGAGCGGATCGAACCGGTTGCCGACAAGGGAAACGATACGGTACCAACGCTGGATTCACTGCTGCAGGACTTGAATTTCAATAACAAAAAAAATCAGAAATCCGATGATCCCTTTGAATTTCTTGGATCCGTCGATGATTTCTAACCCATTTGTTGTATAAGGATTTACAAAGATATGAATACAAAATCACACACCTTTCATAAATTGACCAGTAAAACAAACATTATATTTTTTATAATGTTTGTTTTACTTACTTTTATTGACCGGATCACAAAATATGCAGCACAGCATTTTCTGGCAGAGGGAGATATTGAGCTGATCCCCGGTGTTTTGGAATTTCACTATCTGGAAAACAGAGGCGCCGCATGGGGCATCTTGCAGAACCAGAGATGGCTGCTGGTCACCATTACGATTCTGGTCCTGGTCTTTCTTCTTATGAGCTATTTTAAACTGCCCGCTACGAAGCGGTTTCATTTACTGCGTTTTTGTATTGTGCTTCTCGCTGCTGGCGCACTTGGCAATCTGATAGATCGTTTGATGAATCATTATGTCATTGATTTTATCTATTTCCGTCTGATCGATTTCCCCGTATTTAATGTTGCAGACTGTTTTGTCTGTATCTCCGCAGTTCTTATCCTATACTGCCTTTTATTCCGGTATAAGGATGAGGAATTAAAGTTATCAAAAGAAGGACGTTAAACGTTATGGAACACCAAATAAACCTAATTGTGGAAGAGGGCGATGCCGGTAAACGTCTGGATGCCTTTGTAGCATCCAGCGGTCTGGATCTGTCCCGCTCTTATATTCAGAAGCTGATCAAAGACCATCGCGTTGAGGTTAATGGGAACTTCAGCGTCAAATCAAAAACCGCCGTCTCCACCAGCGATCTGATCACTATACATCTGCCGGAGCCGGAAAACCTCACGATTACTCCCCAGGATATTCCACTGGACATCTTATATGAAGACCAGGATGTCCTGGTCGTAAATAAGCCTAAGGGAATGGTGGTTCATCCTGCACCGGGGCATTACTCTGATACTCTGGTAAATGCGGTTATGTTTCACTGCAGGGACAACCTGTCCGGCATCAACGGTGTTCTGCGTCCAGGTATCGTACACCGCATTGACAAGGATACCACAGGGGCTCTGATCGTGTGTAAAAATGACCGTTCACACAAATGTATATCAGAGCAGTTAAAAGCCCACAGTATCACCAGAGCCTATCAGGCTATCGTCTATCACAATTTTTCCGAGGACAGTGGAACCATTGATCTTCCCATCGGAAGACATCCCACAGACCGAAAAAAACGAACAGTAACGGATAAAAACAGTAAGAGAGCAGTGACACATTACACGGTAATAGATCATCTGAACCATCAATTCAACCATATTGAATGCCGCCTGGAAACCGGCCGAACCCATCAGATCCGGGTTCACATGGCGCATATCGGACACCCTCTGCTGGGAGATATGGTCTATGGCCCCAGTAACGTCAAATTTAAAACGTTACAGGGTCAGACCCTCCATGCAGGGACCATTGGTTTTGTTCACCCTACAACTGACGAATACATGGAGTTTGTGGCGCCTCTTCCAGACTATTTTAAAAAACTACTAAAAAATCTAAAATAAATTGTGCAAAAATCCCCTTGACTTCGCAGTTCTATTGTAGTAGAATATAGATAATTTCTCTCGGTAGCTGTGAAAGGATCCTGGGGAGATTCTTGAATAATATAATATAGAAAATTCTTTGTTAATGTTAAAGATATTTTCTGTATACTACAGCGCGAGAATGGGGTTTTTACAAATTCTACATTGGAAGAATACGGTATATGAGGAGGTATGTAGAGAAGAATGAGTGCGCAAAAAAAGGAGATCCGTCTCCATGAAGGTGAGTTAAATGTCATGGAGCTGCTTTGGAGTAATAAAGTACTTGCGGCCAAAGACATTTCCAAGATCATTAAAGAATATATTGGCTGGGAAAAAAACACCACCTATACCTATATTAAGCGCCTGATCGATAAGGGCGCCATTACCAGAGAAGATCCCGGATTTTTATGCCGGGCAGCGATTTCCAAAAAACAGGTTCAGGAGATAGAAACCAGCGTACTGATCAAAAATCTTTATAACGGTTCCGTGGCAACCTTTATTCATGATTATTTTGACGGCAGAGCTTTATCTACAGAAGAGGTTCTGGAATTAAAAAAAGTAGTCAGCAGCTGCAACTAAGTTATTTAGCTTACATAATGTAATAAGAGAATACGTATTTTATAAAAATGAATAGAAAAGATGGTAAAGAAGCAGAACATTCGGTCAGGAATTTGTGCTTCTTTTTTTGTGGTTTGATTGAAATGGAAGATTTTATCTTTTAAAATTATTCCTATAGTTGTATAATGGAAACAAAAAAGGAGTTTGTTATTATGAATACAGAAACCATATTTGAAATATTAAAAAATATATTACCGGTGGTTATTGCAGGTTTGTTTTCTTTTTTTGTTGCAAAATATACATATAATAAAAATACACCATTAGAAAAAATGGAATTTGCTTATAATAGAGTTTATTATCCCTTGTATAGATATATTAGAAATAATAAAGATCAAAATATTAATGATAATGATATGGAAGAAACAAAAAAGGCATTAAAGTTCTATTTTGACAAATACGATAAGTACATAGATTTTTCAACGATCAAGACTTTTATAATATTATGTGAGTGCAATACAAGAGCAGAAGAAATGTCTGCTTATCAGAAATTTGCTAATAATGTATGTAGCATGAATTCATATCTCCGTAAAAGATTAGGCTATTTGGAACCCAATATATTTCAATTATATAAATGCGCTCCATATAAAGACAAAGTATCATTTTGGTGTATTGAATCATTTTTAGTTGCTTTCTTATGCTTGATGCTTGGTTTTACAGATCATTTTGTAAAATTTTTTGCTAGGGCAACTATTATACTTATCATGTTAGGTATCATATTAGGAATCTTTAGGTTTTTTATTTATTTGTGGTATAGGTTTAAAAAATAATGTTGATACCTTGAAATCTGTGGTTTACATCCCAACTTTGATTGTCGTGATGAAAAGAGATCGTGTAATGCTCTATAGCTCTTTTCGACAAACTCCAGTTTTTCAAAAAGAGCTATGCAAACTTCCCATAATATGTTATACTATAAGAAAATCACCTGAGGATCAAGAAAAAACATTAAAGGACGTGATCTATTTGGATAAAAAAATCACATATCATGAAGAAAACACACGATCAAATACTTTAAAACTTCGTGAAGTACTGACGACGATGCCAGCCTTCAGTAAAGATTATTTTCGGGCCATCGAACCCAATACATCAGCAAAAACAAGAATATCTTATGTATATGATATCCGGGTCTTCTTTACTTTTCTCAAGGCCACCAATCCGTTATTCCGGGATAAAGAAATTACAGACATACGGCTGGAGGATCTGGAAAAACTGCAGGCTGTTGATATCGAAGAATATCTTGAATATTTGAAGCTGTACACTGATCCAGAGGGAAAAACCCACACAAATAATGAACAGGGACTTCATAGAAAGCTGGCTGCATTGCGGAGTTTTTACGCCTATTTTTATAAACGTGAACGTATAAGCAATAATCCTACGGTTATTGTGGACATGCCCAAATTACATAAAAAAGAGATCATTCGCCTGGACTATGACGAGGTTGCCGAATTATTGGACTACGTGGAACATGGTGGAGAAAAATTAACTGGAATGAAAAAAGTTTATTTTGAAAAAAACAAAGAAAGAAATCTTGCACTATTTACTCTTCTATTGGGAACAGGCATTCGTGTTTCTGAATGTGTTGGGCTGGACATCGAAGATATAGATTTCAAGAATAACCGTATCAAGATCCTTCGCAAGGGAGGAAAGGAAGACTTCGTCTACTTTGGTGATGAGGTGGCGGAGGCACTCTCTGGCTATCTCCAGGTACGGGAACATATTGTTACAAAAGAGGGACATGAACATGCTCTCTTTCTCTCTTCCCAGCGTCGGAGAATATGTGTGAAGTCTGTGGAAAATCTGGTCACAGACTGCGCAAAGGAAGTAACGACTATCAAACACATTACCCCGCATAAACTCAGAAGTACTTATGGAACCTCATTATACCGTGAAACCAGAGATATTTATCTGGTTGCTGAGGTCTTAGGGCACAATGATGTAAACACCACCAGAAAGCACTATGCAGCGCTTGGAGAGGATCGTAAACGGCAGGCTGCATCTGCTGTCACACTGAGAAAAGAATAGAACAAATTTAAAGGGCAGCCCCCCTCACAAAAAGACTGCTTTTACATAAACAATGCCATCATTTTTGAATATTACAAGGGATATTCAAAAATGATGGCATATATTGATTTATCGTCCCGTCGGATAATTGATAAAGATCTGGTTGATCGTATCATAGATCACCTTCGCAGAATTTTTCTGAAATGTCAGATCTGTGAGTTTATAATAGTCAGAATTACCTGACAAAAAGGCGAGCTCTATTAATACAGCGGGCACGGTATTATGTTTTATAACATAATATCCAGCGGTCTTAACACCTCTACTCTTTGTTCCCAGTTTTGCAACCAGATTGTTCTTGAAAAGAGTTGCCACGGTTTTACTTGTAATTCCGGAAAATCTGGAGCCGTTATTATTGGTAGAATAATATACCTCTGTACCGTTCACGCTTGAATTGTTGACTGAATTCATATGAAGGCTGATAAACAGGTCCGCACCGACTTTGCTGGCAAAAGAGGCGCGATTTGCCAGTGTTATAAAGGTATCTGTAGTACGTGTCCAATAAATCTTGGTGTCCGGAGCATTAGAGGTATAATACCCTTTTAGTAACGTATAGAGAATCTTATAATTCAGATCCTTTTCCTTTGTCCCCTTATGGGAGGCTCCCGCATCGTATCCCCCATGGCCAGCATCGAGAACAACAATATTTTTATAGATATTTCTCGGATTGCCTATATTTACTTGGAAAGAATCGGACTTTTCGTATATTTTATAGCCCTGTAATTTGGATGTAGTTACCGTAACCACAGTATTGCCTTCCGGAGACAGTTCCGTCGTAACATCGGTAATAACGTCGCTGCTGATGACAATCGGATTACTATTGATAAAGTCAATATGATCTCCGCGGATACTAATTTTAAATTTATTGCTATTATAATAATCTTCGTTGGTTACATCATTGATGGTAATTCCCGCAGGCTTCATGATCTTTAATGCAGCACTTCCCATATACTGCCCCATCACATTAATGGTGAGAACGCCGTCCATAACGGAGTAGGCGAAATCTGCCGGATTGTATCCAGTAATATTGATTACAACATTTCCAGTATCGTCTGCGGTTACTTCATACTTCTCCAGCATATTTACAAATTTGGTGAAAGAATAATCATCCAGAAGATATCTGGAATCTGCAGGAATCGTTACTGTGATCACCCTGTCATCTCTTAAAACAGAAACCTGTTCCATAAGGGCGGTATCTGTCCCTTTGATCGTAAAGGAAATACAATCAACGGAAGGATTATAAATCGCCTTTGCCTCTGTAATATAGTTTTTACCATCACCGGCATTTACTGTCTTGTCCGTTTTCCAGTCAAAATAAATGAGATCGTGGATGCTCACCAGTGATTTCGTTTTATTCCAATTATATGAATATCCGAGACTCCGGCAGACAACCTTTGCAGGAAGACATAATACGGTTTTATTGGTATCTTTCCTCTTCACCATATACATCGGAGTAGAAAGATCTTTGACGGTATCATTCTCCATATATGAATTTTCATTTAATGTCAAAACCACCGTTTTTTTCGTAGCCTCATTTTTTAAAGTAAGTACTTCACTCCCAGCATCATACTCATATTCAATTCCCGCCAGCTTCTTAAACACCTCTTCCGCTGGTATATAGACCGTACTTCCCAGTTTGATCACCGGCATACTGGAAAGATTATTCTCTTTCCCGTTATAGGAAACTTTTCCTACAACAGTAGAACGTTTCACCATATCGTCATATTCAACCATAATGGCATTGGTGATCGTTACTACAGAACCAGAAGCTTTATAATTAAAACCAAGCTGTTCGCATAGAAATTTTATCGGTACAAGAATTTTATTTTTCTTTTTTCTGACATACCTGACTTTCACTGGTGCCGCGGTCAATTTGCGTTTAACACCATTTACATAAGCGTATTTACTTCCCAGCTTAAAGGTTACTTTGATGCCATTTTTAGACATAACAAGCTTTTTTGAGGAAGAATAATATTTAGTCTTAACTTTAAGCCCCTTCCGAAAGACATCATCGTAAGCTGCCATCCGGGTTTTTTTAATCGTCAGTCCCTTATATTTTGTATTGGAAATCCTCTTTTTATTATATTTTACAGTCGTCTGCTTCCCCCTGTAATTTGAAGTCTTCCCATTCATTTTAATCTTTAGTGTTGCCGCATGGGAACGGCTCCCCCCTGCTGCGAATACACCGGCAGCAAGAACCGCCATAAATACAAGTAGCCGTAATATTGTTCTTTTTCCTGATGTAAACATAGATAAATCCCTCGTCTCTTATCAAACTATTACCGACTGCGAAACAGCCATAGTACGTGTAAATGTTAACAATGATGATTGTAACAGTGTTTCTTGGCACAATTATGTCATGATTCTGGCAGAAAAAGTGCATTTTATCCGGTATAGTCAGAGGGTTTTCCTATATGTATGTAAACAGATTCACTCATGTTGGTGAAATGTCATTCGGCACTGCGGTTTCTTTGGCATGCCGCACCTTTATATCCTCTCACATCTTATACCGGTACCTGGGGATCAAAAGATAATTTCCGGCATGGATACGGGCTGGTGAAATATCATTCAGCTCTGCGATTTCTTTGACAAATTCGTGAATCTCCGCCTCTGTTGGCTGGTTTAGGCTGGCCTCGGCAATTGTCCAGAGCGTATCGCCCCTGCAGATCAGAACAGAATCGTATGCCACTATTTCATTGGTTCTTTCCCCCGTACTTTGTGCCTCGGATGACTGACAGGCTGAAATACAGCAAACCAGAACAAATACCGGAAGCATAACCAGAAGAAATGCTTTTTTTACATGTTTTTTATCCATAACAAATACCTCCCTGCATTTTATAAAACAGAACATATAATACGAACGCTTGATACGAACATTCGTTTCGTATATCATAGCATGCAAACAGGCGTTTGTCAAACATATTTTCGATTTTTTATAAACTTCCTATCATATACTCATATAAATCTGTTCCATAACTGGAATAATGGGGTTTTCCTGATAACATGTGAAATGTTCTCTCACCATTTTCTTTCCGCTCTGCCACGAGAAATTCTGTCCCTTCACGATTTTCCTCATATAGCCTGAGGGCAAACTCATGGAGATGTGTGACCATCATAACATGAATACCTTTTTCATAGAGGGGCAGGATCACGTTATAAGCAATCTGCGAACCTTCCTTCTCTGTCGTGCTGGCAAAGGATTCATTCAGCAGAAGCAGACTGTCCGGCGAGATCCTGGATATGATATCACTCATCCGGCGCAGTTCTTCTTCCAGACGCCCCCTGGAAAGCATAGCATCCTCTTTTCTCGTAAAATGTGTGTGGATCCGGGAAAATAATCTGGAGCTAAACTCCTTTGCCGGCACCGGCATTCCACATTGCAGAAGTATCTGTGCGATGCCAAAACTGCGTAAAAAGGTAGACTTCCCGCCCTGATTCGCCCCTGTGATCACCGTCAGGATCTTTCCCTTTGTATGAATGGAGTTCGGAACCGGATAGGTCTGGGTGTAAAGCGCCAGGGAAAGCTCATACAGATCTTCGATATGCCGGTGACAGGTATCTTCACTTACACTCCCATAACACAGGGGCAGATATAGTTCCTGCATGCGGCACTGCATCGTATAAATTCCCTGGTAAAAAGCGATCTCTCTGGCAAACTGAAATAAAAATTTCATGCAGTCGTCGATCAGAGGCTGGTACGCTGTCATGACCTGATGCATATGGCTCTCCACAAACACGCCGATATCCTTTTCCAGCTGTTCTTTTTCAATAAGCAAGCTGTCCTTTTTTGCCAGTTTGTAGTACAGTTTCATAAAGGTAAGAGAGGTGCCTTTTAATGCATTATAGTGATAATTCTGGCATTTTTTCATACGGCTCTCCGATAATTTAAGCCCGCCGCTGATCCGTATGGAAAAGATGCCTTCCCCTCCGGTAGTATAAAAAAGAAAATTTTTATGGAAATCCAGAAACTCATCCAGCGGATACTTTGAAAGCCGCTGAACCAGTGCGGTCATGCCTTTTGATTCCAGGCGAATTTCCTTTCTCAGCAAAAGATCCCTCAGCCTGCGTATCAGTCCCATGGAATCCTCGATAAAATTAAGGGAGGCTATAATGGAACTGGTTTTTGCAGTAGCTTTTCGCCGGTTCTGCTCCATTTCCTCCTTGTACTGCCCTGCCAGTTTATGCCCCCTGACACCGATGGAATAAAGCTCCCCTGCCAGCTCCGGGTTACGCTGGAAATCCCTTATGATCTCATGACGGTATTCCACCTCCGAAGCCCTGCACAATGGAACCATCATCACATTCCGTATCTGCTCCATCATGAACACATCCTCCTGAGCCATGGTCTTCAACACTATATTCAGGTTCAGATCTTTATAAATATCATGAAAAGAAGGATAGACGGCCTCTTCTGTTCCGTCCTTGTCCGGATATAATAAATATGAATTCATAATAATCCTCATTTCTGTGCTGCTTTTTCATCTGACGCCCCATTTCCGGGACAATCATCTAAAGCCGCTACTCGTTTTGTTATCTGTTCATAATCCAGTTCATATTTCCTGGCAATGGAATCGGAATATCCCAGTCCCTGTGCCTCCATCGGCAGGATCACAAACGTCCGTCTTCCTGAATCTTCCTGATCCACCTGTGCTACCATGCTCTGCACTCCCGGCTGGTTTTTCTCATCCGCCAGTTCCTGGATATGGGTGACATAAATCCCCAGACAACCGCTGTTTTGAAAATGTTCCATTACCTTCTGTGCCATGATACGGGCATCGTAAGTAGTAGCAGTCGTAAACAATTCATTCAGAATAACAAAGCTGTTTTTCTGGTTTCCGCTCAGATCCTGCATCATAGGTTTCAGGCGCCGTAGTTCTTCTTTCAGTTTACCGGCACCGGTCTCAACACTCTCCTCCACTTCAAAGTGTGTCATAATACGTTCAAAAAAACGGCTTTTCATGCTCTGGCAAGGCGCTTTTAATCCCATGAGCATCAAATAAACACACTGTCCCACTGCCCGGGCCAGGGTAGTCTTGCCACCCTGATTCGGTCCGGTGATCACCAGAAAACGTTTACCCTCTCCATAGCAGATATCGTTTTTTACTACTTTTTCACCAGAAAAACGGTTTTTCCATGCCAACGCCATATCATAGACCTGAGTTATTTCCAGACCGCCGCCAGAATCCAGGGAGCCGCCGATTTCCTCATGGATTTCCGGGTAATTTAGTTGATATCCTGCATTCTCAAGCTGTCTTTCAAATTCATAAAAACTGATATAAAATACAATTTCGTTTTTTATCTTCAGAAAAATATTACCCTCCAGTGTAAAGGAGACCTCTGCAAACTGCTTTAATTTACGGAATACCTCCGGATTGCTCCTGCGCAGTATATCTACCACTGCTGTTTCCAGGCTGCTGGTCTCAAGAGGGGAGGGAAATATATTTTCTACCACCGACGGTACCGTTTTCTGCACAGGAATTTCAAATGCTTCCATAAATTCATGAATCCTGTCCACTACTCCGGCGCCTTCCATGTTTTCTTCCTCTAATATCCGGATTTCCTTTTTGCTTATGAGCAAAGTCAGCTTTAATTCATTCATATAAGAATAAACGTTCTCTACCCTTTCGGAAAATTCTATAAACCCTTTCTCTGTATTCATCTCATCCAGAATTTCCAGCAATGTCTGAAAGCCCTGTGATGTAATATCACCCTGCTTCAAAGAATCCCGCAGAAGGCTGAGTGCCGCCAGATAATGCCGGCATGCCAGGAGAAGATAACTTCCTTTTTTAATCTCATCTTCTGTCTGGCGATAGTATTGAAAACATTTTTCACTCTGTGCCATCCTGTCAGAAAACTTTTTGAAGATCAGAATCAGAAAATCGTTCTTTTCCAGATCCCGGTAAATATTCTGACGATAATATATGGTATTGACTGATCCTGGTATGGTGTAAAAATATTTACGAAGATCAAATTCACTGTATCGGGATAAAATAGCCTTCAAAATCCCTTCCATCTGGAGATCTCCGAAAAACACCGGCTGCTGGCTTTCAAATTCTGTTCTTCCCTCTGGGAAGAGCAGACTGAAAAAAGTGCTTCTTATATTCATCCCTAATGTCCCTTCTCTGTAAAAAAATTGGTCTGCAAATACATGCAGACCGCAGTCATTTTATATTTCTGAAACTTCCTTTGGCTTCTCTTCTGAAGCCGCATTCAGAGTCGTCAATTCATCTTCTGTTTCATCCTCTTCTGAATTAATCTTGATGGCAGATGTAGACAACTCCTCGATCGCCACACTGAGCGGTTTTGGATAATTTCCATCCACCAGCGGCACAGAACCGTCGATCAGCTGTCTTGCTCTTTTGGCTGTAGCCAGAACGATGGAATAGCGGCTGTTTACTACCGGATGTTCCCCTGGCTCCACATCACTGTTTGCAACATTCATTAAATCATTATAAGATGGGTGTAACATATCTTAACTCCTTTCAAATCACAACAAAAATTTATATATGATCTGCCGGCAGCGGGGCCGCCATGCAGTGTGCAGTACGCTGTAGAATCATGGTGTGCCGAATTTTGACAGCGGCCATATGCGAAGGACTACATGGCCTGCGATATTTTCCTTTTTCACCGGTCCTACCTCTGAATCACGGCTGTCTTTACTAACCTGGCGGTTATCTCCGAGAACAAAATATTCGTCCTTGCCCAGCTTAAGCGGCTCCTCGGCAATTCCGGAATCATCCATCACGTTTTTGGCATATTTATCTTCAATGATCTCATTATTGATATAGATATCGTTGCCCTTGATCTGAACGGTCTCCCCAGGCATGCCGTAAATTCGTTTTACATAATATTCATCTTCTTCTCTTCCCAGTGGATAAAATACAACAATATCGTATCTTGAGGGCTCATAGGCAATCTTATTTACGAGAAGGCTTTCACCGTCGTGGAGTGTATTCTCCATAGATTCTCCACTTACCACCGTTCGCTGTACGACGTGTTCCGGAACCCAGAATATACATAGAAGGATCAAAGCGATATATACCGCAAATTCTAAAATGTAACTGACCACAGAACGTTTTTTCGGCTCTTTTTTAAGTTCTTTTTTAGTTGAAACTTCTTCTACTTCCATATCATTCATCTCTATACTCCTTTCGCGTCTCACACAAGTTTGTACGCCCAAGCACAAACTTCATAGGTTGAAAGATTTTTTCAGCCTTATACTCCTTTCGCGGCAAATCCACTGAGCTCCGATGCCATTTTTTCAATGAGCAATACGCTGTTACAAGATTTGTAATGATCGTATGTGATCAGGTTATTTACTTTTTCCACCGCTTCTTCTAAATTATCATTTACAATGATGTAGTCATAATCTTTCATATACTGAACTTCTTCTACCGCCCGCAGAAGCCGTTTTTCAATCTCCTGGGGAGTTTCTGTCCCCCTGCCGGTCAGGCGCTCTTTCAATACTTTCGCAGAAGGCGGGGAAATAAATATCAAAAGGGCATCCGGAAATTTTTCTTTTACCTGCATACCGCCCTGCATCTCGATCTCCAGCAGAACATCCCTGCCGGCATCCAGCTGCTGCTGGACATATTTTTTCGGAGTGCCGTAATAATTTCCTACATATTCCGCCCACTCTATTAATTCGCTCTGTTCGATCATTTGCTGAAATTCTTCTCTGGTATGGAAGTAATAATCTTTTCCATGAACCTCACCGGTTCTCGCTTTCCTTGTGGTCGCCGATATGGAAAGATGATAATCGTACCGTTTTACCAGTTCTTTCATGATCGTTCCCTTTCCGGCACCTGAAAATCCTGAAATAACTACCAGTATACCTTTATTCATACCCAGCCTCCGATCCTTTTGTATTTTTCTTACATGTTCTCCATTCCGGTTCCTTTATGATTAAAGCGGCTCGCGATCGTATCCGGCAGAAGGGCGGAAAGAACCAGGGAATCATTTTCCATGACAAGAACTGCCTTGGTCTTTTTCCCACAGGTAGCATCGATGGCCTTTCCATCATCTTTCGCCCCCTGAATCATCCGCTTGACCGGGGCCGCCTCCGGACTCACAATGCTGATCACCTTTTCACTGTTGACTACATTTCCGTAACCAATATTTACAAATGCCATGCCAGACTCCTTATCAACCGGCCAACCTATTCAAGATTCTGAATCTGTTCCCGGATCTTTTCAATCTCTGTCTTCATCATAATGCCCTGATTGGATATCATTATGTCATTTGCCTTAGAAAGAGTTGTATTGGCCTCCCGGTTCAACTCCTGGGCGATAAAATCCAGTTTTCTTCCAACATTATCTTCCTTTTCCAGCGTCTCCTTCATATGCTGAATATGGCTTTTTAAGCGAACCAGCTCTTCGTCCACACAGATCTTATCAGAGTATACCACAAGTTCCGTCGCCACTACACTCTCATCCAGCTTTGTATCCCCCAGCGTTTCCTTTATTTTTGCTCGCAGACGCTCTTTGTATTCCTCAAAGACCTCCGGAGAGCGTTTGCTTATCTCTTCTGCAACAGCTCCCAGTACATCCAGTTTCTGGATCAGGTCTGCCTTTAAAAGTTTTCCTTCTGTTTCTCTGGCCTGGATAAAATGATCCAGAGCTCCTGCCACCGTACGGTGCAGCAGTTCCTGAAGTTTTTCTTCATCTACATGTACTTCATCCAGGGTAAAAACCTCTGGGTATCTGGAAAGCGTGGCTGCATCTACGGTATCCGGTATCTGGAAATCATCTGAGATCTTCTTTAAAAGATCCACATAAGATCTGGCCATTTCCGGGTTGTAAGTCACAAGAGATTCTCCCTGGCCACTGCTTTCATATGTTATGTATACGTCAATCTTTCCCCTGCTGACGCTTTCCTTTACCTGCCTGCGGATATCGTTCTCAAATGCATTCAGTTTTTTGGGAAGCCGGATCGATATATCACAATATCTGTGATTTACCGATTTGATCTCTACGGTCAGCCGGGAGTCTTCATTTTCAGCTTCAAATCTGCCATAACCAGTCATGCTTCTTACCATATCTGCCCTCATTCCCAAATAAAAATTCTGCCGCTTGTTCTTCCATCTTTTTACAAGCATACAAAAAACTTCATTTATGCATTCCGTATTATTATAAATTACTTACTGGCATAAGTCAAGAATTCTATTGTATTTTTCCCATAATGTAGTATAATCTAACTATTATGATGATTTTGTGATAACCGAAATGATCCGCAGAATGAATTTCTTTGGGAGGAAACAGGATATGGCATTTGATGGTTTTACTATGGCAGCTCTTACAAAAGAGCTCTCCGACAGACTGACAGAGGGCAGGCTTCAAAAAATTGCGCAGCCGGAACCCGACGAGCTGCTGCTCACAATAAAGAATAACCGGACCAATTTCCGGCTTGTGTTATCCGCAAGTCCGTCTCTTCCCTTGATCTATTTGACAGAGGAGCCGAAAACTTCCCCATTGACCGCACCAAATTTCTGCATGCTTCTTAGAAAACATCTGAATGGAGCCCGGATCACCAGCATTTCCCAATATGGACTGGAGCGCGTCATGAAGATTGAACTGGAAAATCTCAACGAACTGGGGGATCTGGTGAACAAATCCCTGGTGGTAGAGATCATGGGAAAACACAGTAACATCATTTTTCTGGATGAATCCGGCCAGATCATAGACAGCATCAAACATGTCTCTTCCCTGGTCAGCTCAGTAAGAGAGGTTCTTCCTGGGAGGGATTATTTTATCCCAAATACAAAGGACAAGCATAATCCCTATGAATTGACCACAGAACAGTGGATGCAGGAGGTGGTGCGGCAGCCCGTCAGTGTTGCCAAAGGGCTTTGTAATTATTTCACTGGTTTCAGTTACACTCTTGCCCACGAAACTGCTTTCCGGTGCCAGATCGATGGAGATGCTCCCTTTGCTTCCCTGACGGGTAACCAGCTCTCAGATCTTTTGAATAAATTGCGGGAACTATTGGATGATTCAAAAAAGGGACTCTTTGCCCCGGAGATTGTTTTTCAGGGCACAGAACCTATGGAATTCGCCGCTTTTCCCCTCACCATGTATAACACACTGGAACACCGGACACAGGATTCCATGAGTGCCGCAGTGGAGACTTTTTACAGGGAAAAAGAGACGATTCAGCGGATCCGCCAGAAATCTACAGATCTCAGAAAGAATGTTACCACTCTTCTGGAGCGGAACCGAAAGAAAAGAGGCATTCAGGAAAAGCAGCTCAGAGATACAGAAAAACGGGACCGCTATAAGATATATGGGGAACTGATCAATACTTATGGATACCAGCTGACGTCAGAAGATACCTCTCTTACCTGTATAAATTATTATGACAACAAAGAGGTGACGATCACCATCGATCCAACTCTGACAGCGGCTGAAAATGCCAATAAATATTTTAACCGGTACAATAAGCTTAAACGCACTTTCGAGGCTGTGTCCCGGCAGATTGAAGAAACCAATGAGCTGATCCAGCATCTGGAGACGATCCTCACCGCCCTGGATATCGCTAGACAGGAGGAAGATCTGGTGCTGATCAAGCAGGAGCTCATCGACAGCGGGTATATGCGCAGCCACGGAAAAAACAACCGGAAAGGGGGACGTTCTATGCCAAAGAGCAGCCCGCTTCACTATATTTCATCGGACGGCTACGATATTTATGTTGGTAAAAACAATTACCAGAATGACCAGCTCACCTTTAAAGTCGCCACAGGCAATGACTGGTGGTTTCATGCGAAGCAGGCTCCCGGTTCCCATGTGATCATCAAATGCAATAACGAAGAGCCGCCGGTCAAAACCTTTGAGGAGGCAGCCAGCCTGGCAGCATTTTATTCCGCAAATAAAAATGCAGACAAGGTAGAGATCGATTACATCCAGAAAAAACATGTAAAGAAACCGAATGGAGGTAAGCCTGGTTTTGTGGTGTACTATACCAATTATTCCATGATGGCGGCACCGGATATTACTAATATTCAAGAAGCAGAATAAATGCAGATAAACAGCAGGAGGTATCCTTATGATACGATATGACGCACATGTGCACTCTTCCTTTTCCACCGACAGCGATACAACGATGGAAGAAATGATCCTAATGGGAATTCAAAAACATATGGCAGGAATCACTTTTACCGACCATATGGATTATCATTTTCCTTTAAAATATGTAAAAGACGAAACAGGCAAAGCGCCTTTTTCCTTTGATTTTGGGGAATACCTGTCTCGGATCAATGAATTGAGGGATCTTTATTCTGACCGCCTCAAAATCTATTGTGGCGTAGAAATGGGACTGAAGGAGGATGCCTGGGAATCCAACTGGAAACTCAGCCAGGATCCGGCGCTGGATTATGTGATCGGATCTATCCATCTGGTAAATGATATGGATCCTTATTATCCCGAATACTGGGAATCCTATGAGGAAAAAAAAGCACTTCTCCTCTATTTTGAAACCACTTTGAAAAACCTGGAGCAGTTAAAGGAACTTCAGGTAGATTCCCTGGGACATCTTGACTATATCGTGCGCTATTCACCTTCCGGATACCGGCTCTATTCTTACCGTATGTTTGCCGATGTGATCGATGCCATCTTAGCTAAGCTTATTGAGAGAAATATCAGCCTGGAGATCAATACTTCCGGTTACAAAGAAGGCGGAACGATGCCAAATCCAGGAGAGGAGATCATTCGGCGTTACAGGGACATGGGCGGAAAATGGATCACCTTTGGTTCGGATGCCCACACAGCAGACCGATTGTCAGCAGATTTCGACAAAGCGGAAAAACTTGCTGTCTCTGTCGGGTTTGACTCCTATTTAACTTTTGTACAGCGCACTCCTGTGGTTCACACGTTTTAGCCCGCTGAACGTATAATATGAAACGAGGGTATCCCCCAAGTCATTTCATGGCTTGGGGGATACCCTCGTTGTATTCTTTATTCTTTTAATACTCTTCTTCTTCCTCCTCTTCTCCTTCATGCACATCGGATTTTGGTTTTTCCAGTCCCTCGATCACAATACCATTCTTCTCTGCATAATCCCAGAGGGCAGCATGGATCGCCTCCTCTGCCAGAAGCGAACAGTGCACTTTCACAGGCGGAAGACCGTCCAGCGCTTCCATCACCGCTTTATTGGTGACCTGCATTGCCTCCTGGACCGTTTTCCCTTTTACCAGCTCCGTGGCCATACTGCTGGTGGCAACAGCAGCACCACAGCCAAAGGTCTTAAACTTACAATCATTGATAATACCTTCGTCGTCAATATCCAGATAGATTCTCATGATATCTCCACATTTTGCATTTCCCACCGTACCTACACCGCTGGCATCCTCAATCTCTCCAACATTTCTCGGATTACTGAAATGATCCATTACCTTTTCACTATACATTTATAAAAACCATCCTTTCCTGAACATTTTTCTATTATTGGTGACTGTTTTTTCTTACGAAATCTTCATAGAGAGGTGACATGCTTCTCAGCTTATCAACAATTCCAGCAATCTTATCCACCACATAATCTGCATCTTCTAACGTGGTATCCTCACTAAGGGTAAGCCTTAACGAACCGTGGGCAATTTCATGAGGCAGCCCGATGGCAAGAAGAACATGGGAGGGATCCAGGGAACCGGATGTACATGCAGAACCGCTGGAAGCACAGATTCCCTCCATATCCAGCATAATAAGCAGGGACTCACCCTCGATAAACTGAAAACTAAAATTCACATTATTGGGAAGACGCTTTGTCCGGTCACCATTTAAGCGGCAGTAAGGGATTGTCTTCTCAATCTTTTCGATCAGATAATCTCTGACCTCTTTTTCTTTACCTACCCGTTCATTCATCGTGGACACCGCCATGGATACCGCCTTTCCAAGACCGACGATACCTGGCACATTTTCTGTACCTGCCCTTCGCTTTCTCTCCTGTCCTCCACCATGAATAAAGGAGCGAAGCTTCAAGCCTTTGCGGATATAAAGAAAACCTATTCCTTTAGGACCATGCAGTTTATGTCCACTGGCACTGAGCATGTCAATATTCATCTCATCTACGTCAATAGGAAGGTGGCCAAATGCCTGTACCGCATCGGTGTGGAAAGGAATCCCATGCTCTTTTGCTATGGCACCGATCTCTTTCACCGGCTGGACCGTTCCGATCTCATTGTTGGCAAACATAACTGAGATCAGAATAGTATCAGGACGTACCGCCTTTTTCAGCTGATCCAGTTTTATGATACCATTTTCATCCACATCAATATATGTTATTTCAAACCCACGCTTTTCCAGATAATCACAGGTGTGTAATATGGCATGGTGTTCAATCTTAGAAGTAATAATATGTTTTCCCTTTTCTTCATAAGCTTCTGCTGTCGCAATCAACGCCCAGTTATCCGCTTCACTTCCACCTGCCGTAAAATATATATCCCTGACATCTGCATTCAGGGCATCCGCGATGGTCTGCCTGCTGTCATTCACGGCTTTTTTGTTTTTTGCCGCAAAATCGTACACACTGGATGGATTTCCAAAATTTTCTGTAAAATAGGGTAACATGGCATCTACTACTTCTTTTCTGGTTGATGTAGTAGCTGCATTATCCAGATAAACAAATCGACTCATATCAATATTTCTCCTCTCATATCTTTTTAGCTCGACAGCACTATGCAACTATATGACACCGTCAATCTATGATCAGCACCCTCTGCTATCCTGAATATCTGATTCTTCCAGTAAATCCGACAACATCAGGCTGTCTACTGCGTCATTAATGCTTTCACTGATCCGCTTCCATACAATTTTTGTGATACATTGTCCAGATTCCTTACAGGGATCACCGTGTTCTGTTACCTCGGCGCAGTTTACTGGTGAGAGGTCACCTTCCAGAGCCCGGAGGATGTCCCCTACAGAAATCTGATCCTTTGACGCCGCCAGAGAATATCCGCCTCTGGCACCACGGACACTGGTAACAATCTCTGCCTTCTTCAGTTTGGCGATCAGCTGTTCAAGATAGCTGATGGATATGTCCTGACGGATGGCTATATCACTCAAAGAAACCGGCTCATCATCTCCATAAATGGCAATGTCAATAACTGCTCTGAGCCCATATCTGCCCTTTGTGGAAATTTTCATCAAAACACCTCCAAAAAACCATACTAAAACATTTCCAACTATTTTAATTCCTATTAATTTAATCGGGATTAAAACAATTATACGCTGGAAAAAAATTTTTGTCAATACTTTTCCCTTCAAAAGTCCTTGTCAAATATTTTCATTCCACAAAAATAAAAGCTTCCCTGCCTCTCATAGAAAACAAAGAAACTTTTATCCACTATTCCATTTGTTCGACGGTGTATACCTGCCCCCGCTTCCTCCTGTGCCGTTGAGCTATTTATAGAACAAACTATAATAAGAACGCTTAATTTTACCTTCTTTATGAACAACATGTCTGGCATAAACAGAAGCGGTAAATTCTTCGGAGGATTCTACATACCTTGGCACTTCCCCTGCCGCGGCGGCAGTCTCTGCTGCCACTTCCAATGCAGCCTCTACCGCTGCTCTTCCAACCAGTGTTTTCTCTTCAGGCGGTTCTATATCTTCCACTGTTTTTGTGTTAATGTCATCCAGGGAATAGGCAAAGCCATCGGTCTTATTTTGCTGGCTTTCCTTACTCTTATTTTTTTTCTTTTCCTTTTCCTTCTTTTTCAGTTTTGTCTCAATATCCGAAACCGTCGGTACTTCACTGTAGTCCTCAATGATCATGGAAGCCACATCCCCATATTCCGTATCATCCAGGATACCGGTGAGATCCGGACCCTGTCCCTCCGGATATACTGGCTCAAATTCCAGTTTGATTTCTTCGGGCGCCGCTTCCTCTTCTACAGGCTCCTCTTCCAAAGAAGGTAGTTCATCCCGGTACTCTGCAGGAGTCTCCTGCAGTGCGCTCTCTTCCCCTCCAGAAATAAACTCTGTTTCTGACAGAGCACTGTTTTCTTCCGGCATGGCAAGATCCAGAGTATTTCCGGCGTCTTCTTCGGAGATAAACTCTGTTTCTGACAGAACACTGTTTTCTTCCGGCATGGCAAAATCCAGAGTATTTCCGGAGTCTTCTTCGGAGACAAACTCTGCTTCTGACAGAGCACTGTTTTCTTCCGGCATGGCAAAATCCAGAGTATTTCCGG
>CAJUAU010000010.1:19037-19872 GCA_910584645.1 uncultured Eubacterium sp. | reverse complement strand
CTTCCGGCATGGCAAAATCCAGAGTATTTCCGGTGTCTTCTTCGGAGACAAACTCAGCTTCTGACAATACACTTTCTTCCGGTTCCTGTATATTTACATCTCCATAGCTGCCATTGAGACCGGACATAGCTGCCGCCACCAGGTTGGACATATCCAGTTCCGCACCGTTTTGCCCGGTATGTTCAGCTTCATCCAGATCAAGACTGTTTTCCGAAGATGAAAATTCATCCGCATCTTCGATGCTGCCCTTAAAGGAATCCAAATCTATATTTTCATCGGAATAATTTTCTTCCTCATCGGATAAATCATATCCCATATCAAACATATCATTTGTGATCTCCATCTCCCCAGGAGAAATGGTCTCTTCTTTTTGTGGCTGAGGAGCTGCAATGGGCTCGGCCTCAGGTTCAGGTTTTGGTTCCTCACTAATGGTATCAGCCTGCCCTATTGTCCTTACATCGATGGCCTCTACCAGCTCATTGTCTTTTTGTGTCTGTTCAATTACATCTGCCATATCTTCCTGGGCAACTGCGTTCATACGGTCCAGATTTTCTGAGATATCAAGACGTTCAAACAAATCCTTTAATTCCTTTTCCTCAGAATTGACACCAACTGCCAGATTCTTTCCTTCCTTCGATAACATAGCAGCTGCTTCACTTAGCGCATTTTCAGATTGTTCCCATGGATCCACGGAATTCGCCAGATGAGTCAGCTGTTCTTCTACCTCATCCCGCTCCCGGCCTGGGATTTCCTCTTTATGCTCATTTATCACCTCAAGAACTGGTTCCACAGCCGGTTCCTCTATAATGCCAGCCGGTTCCTCTTTCTCCTCTTG
>CAJUAU010000010.1:0-18937 GCA_910584645.1 uncultured Eubacterium sp. | reverse complement strand
AAATGATCCAGTGGCTGCTCTGGTTCCACAGCCGGTTCCTCTATAATGCCAGCCGGTTCCTCTTTCTCCTCTTGCATCTGGGACAAATGATCCAGTGGCTGCTCTGGTTCCACAGCCGGTTCCTCTATAATGCCAGCCGATTCCTCTTTCTCCTCTTGCATCTGGGACAAATGATCCAGTGGCTGCTCTGGTTCTTTAATGGACTGTTCTGCATGAACAGATGCTGACAGCTGTTCTACAACAGCCTGCATAGAAGCTGAAAATTGATCCACTACTTCCTGTACAACTTTGGCAGATTGATCTACATAAACTTTGGATGAAGATGGTTCTTTTTTTTCTTCACTTCTTTCCTGGGAACCAATAAACACTTCATTTTCAAAACTGGTATCTGCTCCAGTTGAAATTGTAGTCAGCGAATCGTCTGCCCCTATCGGTATGGAACCATCTACAGCCCCTAAAATACTGTCGCTGCTTCCAGTATTTCCAAAAGAACTTTCCGCACCAGGGCTCTGAATGGTTTCATCCAGTCCTCCGGCTATGCCGGTACTATTCCTGCCGGAATTCTGTGCATCTGAAAAAAAAGATCGATCATCTGATAAAAAATCGGAATCCAGAGCATCGTTAAAAATTGACCCCGATCCCTTTGGTTTGTCCTGTCCTACGGATTGTTCCTCCAGATCATCCTTCACCACATTATTGGCATCAAAGTCCAGAGAAATGGTCCATTCCGGTTTTTCTTCTGTAGATATCCCCAGATCGATTTTTCCTTTTCCCATATCAAATCAACCCCTTTATTTCAATACATTTTATCGCACATACAGTTATATATATTCTACTACAAATAATGTAAAAAAACAATATGAAAAAAAATTCATACATTCTGTTCCCATACATAAATTTTAATAATCCCTGTTTTGGAACGGAGTTGTGGAATGAAGGAAAAAATATTGAAGGGAACAATTTTTCTGACAGCAGCCGGGATCCTGACAAGAATTATCGGATTTTTATATCGTATCTTTCTGGCAAACACGCTGGGCGAAACAGAACTCGGCATCTACCAGCTGGTATTTCCTGTGTACTCGATCTGCTTTACCCTGTATGCTGCCGGACTTCAGACTGCCGTATCACAATTGATTTCCAATCCGCATTATAAATATTCAAAAAAAGTCATAAAAACAGGGATCTTGCTTTCACTGTGTGTCTCTGTGTCCCTTTCCGGACTGGTGTTTGTTTTTTCCGATTATATCAGCCTGCGTTTTCTGTTCGCCCCTAAAACAGCGCCATTACTTAGAATATTGGCATTGATCTTCCCTTTCTGCGGTATTACCAGCATGATCAATGGATATTTTTATGGTCTGCGGGAAGCAAAAGTCCCCGCCATTACCCAGATGGTAGAACAGCTTTTCCGGGTAGGATTCGTATTTTTGATCTACGCCTCCCATATTTGTGAATTTTCCAGTAAAGTAGCCGTAGCTGGCCTCATTGCCGGCGAACTATGTTCCAACTTATATAATCTGGTTAGTCTCAAGAGAACCCGTCAGAAAGAAACCGGGGTCTTAAAACTTTCCACGGCAAAGATTGCCAGTGCCATTGTAAAACAAGCTGTTCCACTAAGTGGCACGAAACTGGTCATCTCCCTGCTGGCCAGTCTGGAATCTGTGCTTATTCCGATTATGTTCATGAAATACGGACTCTCTCACGACAGCTCCCTGGCTCTTTATGGTGTGATCACAGGTATCGTACTGCCTTTTATACTTTTTCCCGGAACCATAACCAACTCCCTGTCCGTCCTGCTTCTTCCAGAAATATCCAAAGCCGATAATGAAAATAACCGGGATAAAATACAGCACACTACCCGGATCACCATCAAATACTCTCTGCTGCTTGGCTGTATGGCTACTGCAGTGTTCCTAAATTATGGAACGAGCATCGGGACCTTATTTTTTCACAGTGAAAATGCAGGCCGGCTCCTGACACTTTTAGCTGTTATCTGTCCTTTTATCTATGTATCAACAACTCTGGCAAGTATCATCAACGGCTTGTCCAGAACACACATTACCTTTCGCAATACCGTATCCGGGCTTCTGGTGCGAATCCTGTTTCTAATTTTTGTAACCCCCAAATACGGGGTATACGGTTATCTGCTGGGGCTCCTTCTCAGTCAGATGATCATCAGCATCCTGGACAGTGTATACCTGATACGGAACAAATATACCCAGATCGATCTAGGAAAATGGCTTATCCTGCCGGCAGCATTATTTACTTCTTCGATCTACCTGTTCCGGCTGATGGCACAAAAAATATGCCTTTCTCTTCATATCGAAAAAGACATATTTTTGCTAATATCCATTGTACCTGCCTTTTTTGTCTCCTTCTATATCTTTCACGCCCTGGGGCTGATCAGCCGACGGGACTTTTCATAGGAGCTCTAATAACTCCTGTTCTGTAATGATTGGTATGCCGAGTTCTTTTGCTTTTTTATTTTTGGAAGATGTGGAAGCACTATCGTTGTTTACAAGATAGTCTGTATTCTTACTGACAGAACCACTTACTTTTCCACCAGACTGTTCAATCCTCTCTTTGCATTCACTACGGTTTGAAAAATGTTCCAAACTTCCGGTGATAACGAAAGTCTTTCCCTCCAAACCGCCAGGAGAAGAAGATCTTTCCGGCATGGATATGTTTAGGATATTCTCCAGTTTCTGCAGCAGATCATGATTTGCCTCCTGGGAAAAATACTCCACAAATGATCTGGCAAGTTTTTCCCCGATTCCATCAATGGCAGTCAGCTGTTCTTCTGTGAGACTGTGAAACTCCGTCAGTCCCATCGGATAGGTATGGCACACAAGCTTAGCCATGCTGAGACCAAAACCTTTGATCCCAAGAGCATACACAACCCGTTCCAGCGTCACTGTTTTAGCTTCCTCAATCGCTTCGATGAGATTCTGAAAAGATTTCTCTCCAAATCCCTCCATTGTCTCAATCTCTTTTTTATACTGCTCCAGAGAAAAAATATCGTTAAGATTCTGGAGCCAGCCCCTGGCAATAAATTTTTCCAGGGTGGCCTCTGAAAGACCATCTATATTCAAAGCATCCCGGCTGACAAAATGAGTAAACCCTTTAATCTTCTTTGCATAGCATTCCGGATTTACACAAAACAAGAATTCAGATCCATTTTCCTGAATACGTTCCGTCTTCTGCTGACAGACCGGACATCGGTCTGGAATTGGCAGATCATCACTCCCTGTCAGATTTTCATGAATTTGTGGGATGATCATATTTGCCTTATATACGGTGATATGATCTCCGATCCCCAGCTTCAGTTCTTTCAAAATACTGATATTGTGAACACTGGCACGGCTTACAGTCGTCCCTTCCAGCTCCACGGGTTCAAAAATTGCCACAGGATTGATCAGGCCGGTTCTTGAAGCACTCCACTCCACCTCTAACAGCTCCGTCTCAGCTAACTCATCCTGCCATTTAAATGCAATAGAATCCCTGGGGAATTTAGCTGTCCTCCCCAGGCTGCGGCTATAATCAATATCGTCATAGGTCAGCACCAGCCCATCACTTGGCAGATCCATTCCTCCAGCGATCTCTTCGGAAAATCCAGCAACTTCTTCTCTGATATTTTCTGCGGTTACCACTTTATAAGGTACCACATCAAATCCAAGATTCTCCAAAAAATGAAGTATCTCTTCTTTACTTTTAAACGCAGGTTCTTTTCCATCCGTTTCAATCTGATTATAGACATAAAAATGAACATTTCTCTCTGCTGTGATCTTATTATTCAGCTGCCTGACGGTTCCGCTGCACAGATTCCTGGGATTCTTATATTTTTCCTGAATATCTGTAAAAGAACGGTTCAGCACTTCAAAATCAGAATATCGGATCAATGCTTCTCCCCGGATTATAAGTTCTCCATCATAACGAATCTTTGAAGGTATATTCTTGAAAGTTTTCGCATTATTTGTTATTACCTCACCAACCTCGCCATTTCCGCGGGTCAGGGCTTTGACAAGAACTCCTTCGCGATAGGTCAGGATCACACTGAGCCCGTCCAGTTTTAAAGACAAAAGTCCTTTTCTGTCACCTAGCCATTCTGCCAATTCCTCCGTATCTTTCGTCTTTCCCAGTGAGAGCATGGGAGCCACATGTGCTTCCTTAGGCAGCTCGCTGAGGGTTTCATATCCTACGTTTATGGTCGGACTGTTTGCCATAACGATCCCTGTTTTTTTCTCCAGGGCACAAAGTTCATCATATCCCTTATCGTATTCAAAATTTGTCATGATCTCATCCTGCCCCTGGTAGTAAACCCGGGCAGCATGATTGAGAGCAGCTACCAGCTCCTTCATTCTTTCAATATCACTCATTATAAAATTTCTTTCCTTTCAATGATTGTTCCAATACCTGTAACTCTTCCTCTGTCAGATAACGCCACTTTCCTTCTGGAAGAAGATCAAGATAAATGTTCATAATACGGATCCGCTTAAGGCTGACCACCCGGTATCCGAAATATTCACACATTCTTCGTATCTGTCGGTTCAATCCCTGGGTAAGAACGATCCGAAAGGTCCGTTCATCCATCTTCTCCACCTGGCATGGCCTGGTCATTGTATCAAGAATCGGCACTCCCTGCCGCATCGCCTCTAGTACTTTCCCCCTGACCGGACGATCTACCTTGACAACGTACTCCTTCTCATGTCCGTTCCTTCCCCGTAAGATCCGGTCAGTCAGTTCCCCGTCATTTGTAAGAAGAATCAGACCAGTAGAATCCTTATCCAGTCTTCCTACGGGATAAATCCTCTGCTTAAATCCGATATAGTCGACAATATTGTCTTTGTCTTTTTTGCTGCTGGTACAGACAACACCTGCCGGTTTATGAAAAGCGATCACCACCCGGCCGGTTTTCTTAACAACCGGTTCACCGTCCACACAGACGCATTGTCCTGACATCACTTTATCTCCAAGTCCTGCCGGTCTGCCATCAACGCTCACCCTTCCAAGTCCCAAAAGACGGTCTGCCTCCCGCCTGGAACAATAACCGCAGGTACTCAGATATTTATTCAGTCTAATTTGTTCCTCCAAATCAAAAACTCCTTATTCTCAAAAGAGCCTGCCGGTACTCCTGCCCGGTAAAAGTACCAGACCGCCCCGTGTCAGGCTCTTATCTCCGCTCGACGACATTAGATAAAACCAAGTTCAATCTGGTGTCATCAAACATGTATATCATGTTCTCCTATATCTCAGCATGTTGAAATAACTTATTAAATATTTTAACCATATCAAGTACCCTTGTCCCTACTGAGCTGGTGCTGCACTGGGCGCCGCTGCATTCGGATCTGGTGTGGGCTGACCCGCCGCATTCGGATCCGGTGTAGGCTGACCCGCTGCATTTGGATCCGGCACTGGTGAAGCAGCTGCATTTGGATCCGCTGTCGGCTGTTCATTACTGCTGGCAAAAGCTGCAATCTCCTGATCCATCGTCTGATAAAACTGTTTAAATACCTCGTCTGCATTGATTGCCTCCTGCAGCTTATTGGCAACTTCCGCCTGGAGCTCTACCACATGTGAGTTCTTATCCGCCGCCAGAATAAACTCTTCCTCATGCTCTTCCAGTGCACTCAGATAGATCAGATTTTTTCCATCAGAGCCTACCGTAACATATACACCACTCAGACAGGGCGCCAGAGTTTCAATATTCTTCAATTTCATGTCATAGCGGATGTAGACACGCAATGCCCCGTTTTCCTCATTTTTCAGGGAATAGCATACGATATTTCGATAATCTTCCACATATTCTGCCTGGGTAATAAGCTTTTCCTGATCAATCTGGTTGATGTCACTTACCAACGGCTCCATCATCTCCATATTGACATCCCGTTTCGCTTGAAAATAACTGTTGATCAGATTTATAATATTTTCATCCGTACATTTTGGAAGAGCGGCATCCTGAATGGGATTTGAGCTCTCTCCCCCAGTAGGAATCAATGTCAGGATTAAAAAACTAAGGAGTAATGCTCCAATGGAAATAACAATGATCAGTTTTTTATATTTTAATTTCATAGAATCAACCTTCTTATCCTTTTATAGTAAACTGTAAAGATATCGTGCCAAACAAATTATATCAATTTATCCCGTATTTGTCCATCATTTTAAGGAGTTTTTTATCTCGATGAGTTCCTCTGCCTCAAAAGAATAATCTGAATTACAGAAATGACAGTTCATCTCAACAGGCTTTCCCTCCTCGATCAGCGATTCCAATTCCTTTTTTCCTATGGCAGCAAGAGCTTTTCTCACCCGCTCTTTAGAGCACCCACAATGAAACCGGGCCGGAATTTTTTCAGTGATCTCCAGATCAAATCCATCCAGAATATATTCCAGCATGGATTCAGGGGTATGTCCTTTTGTGTACATCGTAGTCACCGGCTCAATGTTTTTGAGACGTTCTTCCAATGCTGAGATCACTTCTTCCGAAGCATCCGGCATAAGCTGTATCATATAGCCGCCGCTTTCCCGCACCGTATTGTCTTTGTTCATCAAAACTCCCAGAGCTACAGATGATGGTGTCTGTTCTGAGACAGCATAATAATAGGTGAGATCTTCAGCAATTTCTCCGGAAACAAGATTTATGCTTCCACTATAAGGCTCTTTTAAGCCCATATCCCGGATCACTGTCA
Organism: uncultured Eubacterium sp.; assembly: GCA_910584645.1. Classification (GTDB taxonomy): domain Bacteria; phylum Bacillota; class Clostridia; order Lachnospirales; family Lachnospiraceae; genus Eubacterium_F. The sequence goes on along the minus strand of CAJUAU010000010.1, from coordinate 12,257 downwards.
GGACTCCCAGATCCACGGCCCGTCCCACATCCAGTTTTCCGGCGCTGCTTGCCGGAAGCAGGACCTGGGGAACCAGAGGAAAGCCTTTGACATTTCCTCTGGCATCTGCAGTTACGGTGATTCCTTTTACAGGTCCGGAACAATCAATCTTTACGGTCAAGAGATCTTTCTCCCCCTTCATCATCGCTCCCATCATCGCTCCTCCAGACAGCAGCCTGCCCAGTGCGGCCGTGATCACCGGACTGGTATTGTGACGACGCCTGGCTTCTTCTACAAGCTCCCTGGAAGTTATGGCAAAACACCGGATCTGTTCTTTTGCTGCTACCGCCCGAATCATATAATCACTCATAAAATTTCCTCCTGGATAAAAAACTTCTTTACAAGCTCCCTGGAAGTTATGGCAAAACACCGGATCTGTTCTTTTGCTGCTACCGCCCGAATCATATAATCACTCATAAAATTTCCTCCTGAATAAAAAACTTCTTTACTTTTTAACGAATGTTGTATATAATAAGAGAGATGCATCAGTGGCTCAATGGATAGAGTAGCGGCTTCCGAAGCCGTTGGTTGGGGGTTCGAGTCCCTCCTGGTGCATTTTTTTCATGCCCTGGATCACTCGAATTTCTTTTCCCCTCTGCGATAGATATATACCCGGTCTGAAAGAACTTCATCCTCATCTACATATCTTTGATTAATATTATTTACCATAGAAGAAAACGTTCTATGAAGATCATCCTTCCCGACGGGAACTACGATCATTTCGTGAATACTGCTGGGAAGCAGGTACAGATCCGAATCATATTCATTGGCGATCTCTTCGATCACACCATCGTAGAGAACTACCGAGGCACCGTTTATACCAAGTTCATTCGAGACTACTATCATATCTATTTTTTCTTCATTTGTCAAATCTTCTTCCAGTTTAAGCTTCCATTCTCCCGGATCCATATAACGCTCTATCAGCTGGCTCAGTTCACATACCCGCGCCGGAAGCAGTTCTGGCGTGTTCTTTTTCGCCAGCTTTAACAGCTGCTCCACAGAGATCCCCCACCTCTGCTGCAGTTCCCTGGTAATCTTTAATGACTGCATGCATGAATCATTGATGGACACCACCAGATGAAAAGTAATTGCCATATCCAGAAAAGGAATATAGGGCATGTCTTTCAGCATAAATGAATTTCTTTCTCTGGAGACCAGCCGGTATATGATCCTGTCCTGACAGCTGGCATAGTCAACACTCATTCCGCTGATGCGCTGCAGTCCCATTATGCTTTTTTCATAGCGCCCGATCACTTCTTTTATGGCATCCTGTATAGTTACTTCCTGAACTTTGTAACTTTCATACAAATCTTCAATATAAATCGTCGGTGCTATATTTTCTGTTTTTTTCTGAAACATGATACCGATATACTCTGTAGAATTATTTTTCATCGTAACCGTATCCGATATTTCATATTGATCCCCTAGTTGTCCCTGTGCTCCCACGGCTATCAACGCCGCAAAATCTTTTAACTCCATTCTATCATCCTTTCGCTTATCTTTATAGAGATTCTTCGATGATAAAAGCACCCCCTTTTTTCACTTTTTTGAGTCTGGAAAAATTTGATTTTAGATTTTCAGAAATAGGTGAAATGAAGAATTTCCTATGCACTAATTCTAACAGAATTTTTTCTTGTCTGCAACGATCATATAAGGGAGTTTTCCGTCACAACTGGGAGTTTTCTTTTGTTTTCGTGGATTTAACTAAGAAAAAAACTGCTGCTACAGTAGTTTTTATTTCCATACTACTTTCGCAACAGTTCTGTTTGTTCTACAATGAAAATGAAGAATTCTGGCGCCGGTATGTATCATTATCTTTCTGTCTCAATTCCCCCTCTACCTGCGCCAGTTTTTTCTCCAGTTCCCTGACTTTCTGTTCGTCCCCGGCTGCTGACTGGATCTGCTGTTCCAGCTGCTGTTGTTTCTCTTTCAGCCTTTTGATCTCCCTGTCCACCTGATCCGTATTGCCGACACACTTTTCCCCGGATTTTTTCGGATCATCAAAGACAATCTTCCGGCTTCCGTCCTTATTCTGTCCCAGATGATACATACCGCTTGGTTTCTCCCCGGAACTTTCGCTGCTGGTATATTCATCACGTGGAACCGGTATTTTATCCACTGCCTCTGGATCTTTCTGCGCCTTATTTGTTTTCCCTGCCTTTTCTGCCTGGTCAAGGGACTGTTCTGCTTTCAGCCGCTCTGCATAACTGGTTTTGGAATCACTATAGTTTCCACTCACTTTCATTGACATAAGCCTGCCTCCTTGAATTTATATGATAGGGCGTATTCACACAAGATGTTCTGCCCTTCAATATTTTCTTCGGCGGTCTGTCCTGTCAAATGAATCGGTTTGCTGTGAGCTGTTTTCTAAATGCTGTGGAATGATCAGCAGTACACTGAGTATAAATACGGATTCCCGTGTCTTTATACTCATGGCGCCATGGTATTTTTCTGCCACCGCTTTTATATTGGAAAGCCCCGTCCCCCTTTGGGATGGATTCTCTCCTTGAAAGCTGTTTTCAACCTCCAGTAAGATAAAATCTCCCTGTATGCGATCCGTCACCCAGATATACCTTTCTTCTCCATGATCCATACGCTGGCAGGCGTGGATGGCATTGTCCAGGGCATTTGACAGGATCACACAGAAGTCAATATCACGTACCGGACAAGGATAAGGAAGGATCAGGGAACAATGGACATCAATCCCTAAAGCGCCAGCAATTCCCAGTTTATTTCCCACCAGCATATCCACTACCGGATTATTCGTGCTGCATGAAAATGACAATTCCACTGTCATGCTCTCCATATCTCCTATATAACCCAGCGCCTGTTCTGATCTTCCTTTCTGTAAAAGCTCCTTAACCACAGAAATATGGTTCTTTATATCGTGGCGAAAAGACTTTGTTTTTTCATACCGGGCCTTTACTTCCTCCACATACTGGTTCAGAGAATGTTCCTGCTGTTCCAGCAGGGATAATTCTGTGCTCAGATGAAAATTCTCCAACAGTTTCTTATAGGCAAACATAATACAGAACAGGCTTACCATTCCAAGGAACTGTATGACAAAAAGCTGAATATGATTTTTATACCATGCAGCCCCATTTCCATCTGAAATATTTACGTTCCCATAGATTACAGAACTAATATACTGCTCCATGAAAAAAATCATGACAATAGGTGTTAAGACTGGAAGTACATATTTCTTTTTTGTGGTTTCATAAACGGAGAAATACCGCAGCACAATGTAATTACAGATAATTGCCAGAAAACAGGAGGCAAAATTCCCAGATACCATAAATACGATACCTGACCATTTTTGATCAAAAGAGAACACCCAGGGGTATAAAATAGTCAGAAGAGAATTTATCATTCCGAAACTCAACTGCATGATCTCAGCTGTCAGTGCCGCATATAATATAACGGATTCCCGGTCCCCGTGGCATATAAAAATCCCACCAGTGACCAGCAGTAGACCATAAACCGCAAAATCAACAATGCTGCCGGAAGGAATTATACAAATCACGGCAAATCCGGCGGCAGCAAACAAGAGAAAATGCAGGCATTTTACTTTCTTTTTCAAAAACCGGACAAGAAAATAAAACCCCAAAAGGATCTGAACACTTCCCATCACATATATATTAAAAAAATCCATACAATCCGACATCCCACACCTCCAGCCCGGAACACTTTTTCAAGCATAACATACCATTCCACTATTCATTTTCACATTTCATATATTGCAGGATCACATTGGAAAATTCTTTGCCCCGCAGGCGTGACACAGGTATCTCCCTGCCATTTTCCATGTATGCAGTTCCATTTTTATAACTCTTCAGATACTTCAAATGGATCAGGTAACTCCTATGACAGCGAAAAAAACCATGGTTCAGCTTTTTTTCCAGATTTTCGATCCGGTCATAATAATCAACCACCTCAGAAGATACCAAATGCAGATAGATCTTTCTGTCGATGATCTCACAAAAAACAATATCCACGATAGGAATAATACGGCTCTCATATCCCTTTTGAACAAGCAAATTTTCCTCACTGGCATCTTTCATGGAACCCAGAAGCCGCTCCATCATCTTTTCAAAATACTGTTCTTCGATCGGCTTTACCAGATAGTCATAGGGCTGTACCTCAAAGGACTGAAATACCATTTCCTTCAAAACCGTTATAAAGATCAGAATCCCTTTAAACTTGCGGCGGCGCAGCTTCCTTGCTGTCTCCATGCCGTCGATCCCCTTCATCTGGATATCCAAAAACAAAATATCGATCTGCTTATCATATTTCAGCAATTCCTCTCCACTAGAAAACTGCAAAATGATAATCTCTATATTTTTTTCCCGGAAAAAACCAGACACCATTGTCCGTACCGAATCTGACATATATCCTTCATCATCACAGATCCCAATGCGAATCACATGATCACCCCCTGGAACATAATATTTTACCACTTTCTTTCCGCCCAGGCAACCGACAGGTTCTGAAATGCCGTTTCATGGATGTGAAATGCGGCCTGAGCGAAAAAATCCTCACAGAAAGTACTCTCTGTGAGGATCCTGAATGTGTTTTATTAATTCCCTATAATATTCGCCCAAATACGCTCCATGCTTCCCTAATCAGACAATTCCCTGGGCGGTCATTGCCTCTGCCACTTTCTCAAAACCGGCAATGTTTGCTCCTGCCACATAGTTCTTCTCAAAACCATATTTCTTGGAAGCATCATCACAGGCATGGAAAATATTTACCATGATATCCTTTAATTTGCTGTCAACTTCTTCAAATGTCCAGCTCAGTCTCTCACTGTTCTGGGACATTTCCAGAGCGGATGTAGCCACACCACCAGCATTGGAAGCCTTACCTGGAGCAAACAGCACACCATTTGCCTGCAGATATTCTGTAGCTTCGATGGAGGTAGGCATATTTGCGCCCTCTGCCACAGCCAGTACTCCGTTGGCTACCAGTGCTTTGGCATCATCAATCAGAAGCTCATTCTGGGTTGCACAAGGAAGGGCAATATCAACTTTTACAGACCATACGCCTTTTCCTTCATGATACTGGGCGGAAGATCTCTTCTCCGCATATTCTGTCAGTCTTGCACGATTTACTTCTTTTACTTCTTTCAGAAGTGCCACATCGATTCCTTCTGGATCGTATACCCAGCCGGTAGAATCGGAAACCGTAACAACTTTAGCACCCAGCTGCTGTGCTTTCTGGGTTGCATAGATGGCAACATTACCAGAACCGCTGACTGCAATAGTTTTTCCGGCAATATCAATGCCGTTGCATTTGAGCATTTCTTCCGTATAGTACAGAAGGCCATATCCGGTTGCCTCTGTTCTGGCCAGAGATCCGCCAAAAGTAAGTCCCTTTCCTGTCAGGACGCCTTCATAGCAGTTACGGATCCTCTTGTACTGTCCGTACATGAAACCGATCTCTCTTGCACCTACACCAATATCTCCGGCTGGTACGTCAGTGTCTGCACCAATATGTCTCTGCAGTTCTGTCATAAAGCTCTGGCAGAATGCCATAACTTCTCTATCGGATTTACCTTTGGGATCAAAATCACATCCGCCTTTTCCACCGCCAATTGGAAGGCCTGTGAGGGAATTTTTGAAAATCTGCTCAAATCCGAGAAATTTGATGATTCCAAGATTTACAGAAGGATGGAAACGAAGACCACCTTTATATGGTCCAATGGCACTGTTAAACTGTACACGGTAACCGGTATTTACCTGAACATTACCCTTATCATCTACCCATGGCACCCGGAACTTGATCTGTCTTTCCGGATTGGTCAGACGCTCTAACAATGCATCTTTACGAAACTTTTCTTCATTCTTTTCTACAACAGGGCGAAGAGATTCAAGAACCTCTTTGGCTGCCTGATGGAACTCCGGCTCGGCAGGATTCTTTTCGATCAGCTGAGCCAATACCTCATCTACATATGACATGTGTCATTCCTCCTTATAATAATATCAAAAATATTATATAATAATTTTTTCACAGATACAAGATTTTTTTATGCCTGTACCAGCGGATTTTTTCGTCGGCAGACGGAACAGGGTATTTATGCCCTGCAAATCACCAATCAAAAAAATGCTCCCGCAAAGCCCTACAGCTTCACGAAAGCATTTTTTATTTAAAACCTAAAATTTCTAGTTTAGTCGCAATATCCGATCGCAAATATAGTAAAAGGTTTCTTTTCATCTCCGTCTTTCATACGGATCTCCAGCTCATGTTCTTTCACTTCATCTTCCTGGAGTGCACGAAGCAGGCCAGCATTATTCCAGCCATCGCCACCTATCTCACCGATCAGTTTTCCATCGATGTAACAATTTGCCTTTCCGGAAGAGCCAGACATTTTATATGCCACAATAAGGCTCCGGCAGTTGATCGTTGCCTTGAAGCTTTCACTTCCCGATGAGTGCTTCCACACGTCTGGGAACCACTGCATATTTTCCTTTCCATCCTTGATATACTGCAGTGTAGACTGAGCACTGTCTGTCAGTTCAGAAAAGCTGCCCGGATCAACAGATTTCACTGATGGATTCTGGGAAAGATCCGTAGAAGATAACAGTGTCTTCATTCCCTGGAATTTATTACTTTTCTTCGGAGCAAGCTCATTGACGTCAGTGATATTATCTTCCTCTTCCTCCTCCTGATCAATGGTCAAAAACATATTGGTGATACAATCCGCCATATATCTGTGGCCGCCCACGTCAGGATGGCCGTAAGATGTGTCCGTATTTCCTTCGATCCAGTAGAACCACTTGTCAAATTCTTCTTTAGTACAGGAAGCCATCCCCTTTGCCGGGCTCACCATGGCAAGATCATAATATTTTCCATACTGGGTATATTCCGCTTCATGAGCGCATCCGCCTGTATAAAGTACAAACATAAGCACAACTGCAGATCCATGTTCCAGGGCGGTACGGATGATACTCTCATAGGTATCCGCATCGTTACCGTCATTTACTGCAAAATCGATAAAAAGAATATCCGGATATTCACCTGTCTTCATCTGATCCAGCACATCACGCTGATATCTCACAATACCAAGAGATGACGGTGTGCCGCTCATGCCCGCATTGATAAAATGTACATTGCTTCCGTCTCCGGCGCCAAATATCTTCTTGAACTGCTTGTAAGAGGTCTCTGCATAGCAGTCACTGTTATCTGTCTCCGATGCGGCGAATCCCTCAGTGATTGAACCACCAAGATAAGCAATGGTCACATCCTCGCCCGCCTGAGCTTTTGCAATCGCCTTTTTGATCCTGGCATTGTTACCTGTGGAAGTAGTAGAATTTGCCACCATGGAGGCGTAATCCGCACTGGCAAAAGGCTGGGTTTTTACCGTCACATTTTCTACAGTGAACTTTCCTGCCCCACTGAATTTAAGGTTAAAGTCTTTTGAATACTTCGGCACTTCAAAGGTAAACTCCTGCCTCGTCTTCTCCCCGCTGGGGCAGCTGAAGGACTTTGTATCCGACATAGCTTCATCTTTAAAAGAATTTTTATCTATGTATGCGCCATTCTTTTTAAAGCTCAGATATGTGCCATCATAACCAACAAAGATATCCTGAGCGCTTCCTGTCTCCTGGGTAAACTCAGCAGTCACAGTACATAGTCCGCCGTAAAGCATCGCTTTTTCCAAGGGTACCGTAAGCTCTGATTCCACTACCTTACTGGTGCTGCCGTCAAAATCAAGGGTTTTTGTCTCGTAAGCCGGCTCGATCGTCGGTCTTACTACCGGAGTGGGTGCCGCTGTAGGTGCTTCTGACTGTATTACCTGCGCCGGTGCGCTCGCAGCTGGTGTTGCTGGTGCACTTACCGCTGGTGTTGCTGGAACCTGTGGTGCTGTAGTCTTTTTTGGATTCACCATCTTCTTTACTGTTACTTTAACGGTTCCAATGGTTTTCTTTTTCTTCTTATAGGTCTCACTGACCTTAACCTTCGCGGTCCCTTTTTTTACCGCCGTAATAACACCTTTTTTGCTCACCTTGATCTTTTTGTTGGAAGCCTTAAAGGTATACTTCGCCTTTTTTCTTTTCCCTGTGATCTGGATTGTCTTTTTCTTTCCTTCCAACAAAGATACAGATTTGGTTTTTAATTTTGGTTTTTTTGCCGCCTGGGAATCTGTCGGTTCTGCCAGTGCCCCCAAAACGCAGGTACCCGCCATAACAAATGCCATTGTCATGGAAAGGATCCGCTTATTTGTCTTATTCAGCATGTCTCCATCTCCTTTTTTCGGCCTGGTACAATATGACTTTTTATAGTACATATTGCTTAGTAATCAGCCTGTTTTCTTAATTTTTAATTGACAACTGTCCAGCGCCCGCGGACATGTTCTGACCCCGATGCTGGACAGCTGCTAAATCAAATTATTTCTTTTAGTATACAACAGAACTTGACATATCCCAATGATATATATAGAAAAACATTTGATCCATCACGCATCCTATTCTGTCTCTTTGCTTCCACTGGGATGTGACAGTTCATTACTATTTGCAGCAAGAAATGCATTTGAATAATGGAAGTCATCACTGACATTTTCAGAAAACCAGTCCGGAGGAACAAATTGATCTGCCTCTTCTTTGGAAGGAAACTCTACTTCCGCCAGTACCATTCCCTCATAATGCCCATGGAAGATGTCCAGTTCAATCTTATAGATCTGGTTTCCCGACGGATAACGTATTGCATACCTGGTTTTCTCGATCAAAACTCCGTCGATCTTTCCTAATAAATGATAATAGGATTCCCTGGTCAGATCTAATTCCACCTCCTGATTAATACAGACTCCCGCTGCCTTTTGAATGCCCTGCTTAGACTTATAGGTCAGGATATACTGATCATCCATCCTGCGGATCCTGACCACGGGATCTGTACACAGATATCCCTGCTCGATCTCAGAAGCCTTCCAGTGATCCAGATCTTCTGGCAATTCTGATACTAAAAACTTTTTTTCTATTTCCATCCTGTTCTCCTGTCATTCTATCATTCCAAATGTTTCCAATGGCAGCACACGAAGCCACGCCTTTCCCAGGATCTGATCTTCTTTTACCATTCCCACCTCAGAACTTCTGCTGTCTTTGCTGGCATTGCGGTTATCCCCCAGCACAAAATATTCATCCTCTTTCAGCTTTATATTTTTCTTTGCAATCCCTGCATCCTCCATCACGCCTCTTCCATATTCATCAAAAACTGCGCAGTCATTTATATAAATTTTTCCCTCCTCATCAATCCGCACCTTTTCTCCGGGAAGTCCGATCACACGTTTGATATAGTTGGTCGTTTCATTATATTTAAATACGATCACATCATAGCGCTGTGGTTTTCCGGTAAGGTAACTGATTTTTTCCACCACCAGCTGATCTCCGCTGGAAAGCCCCGGTTCCATGGAACTTCCTTCCACCGTCGTATGGTTTGCCACAAAACCAGAGATCAGGACAGAGAGAATCACCGCAATGACAACACAGACCAGGATACTGATCAGGGCCCGCCTTACGCCGTGTTTTTTCGTCTCCCCTTTTTCTTCCACAACCTTTGCCACAGGCTGATTTTTGGATTCCTCCATTCTTCTGAGTGGCTGCACAGTCTCATATTGTACCGGCTTTGATGCTGGTTCCAGTTTTTTCTCTGATCTCGCCTTTTCTGACTCTTCCAGATCATCCACTACTTTGGATGAGTCTGATACAACTCTGGGGACCGGTTCCACGACCGGTTCTGATACCGCCGGTTTCAGCTTTTTCACAGGCTCTGGCTTTTCCAGATCATCCAATTCGTTTAAAAATTGAGGTTTTTCCGGTATAAAATCCGGATTCTGGTTCAGGATCTCCTCACATATCCGTAAGCTTTCCTCGATCTCTTCACTTAGTGTTCTGTTATCATCCATTTTCTCAACTCCCGTAGTTCCAATCTATCCTTCCTTTTCCGGAAATTCCAGAGAAATCTTTCCCAGCCTGGCATTACGAAAATCATCCAGAAGAAGTGCCGCTGCCTTTTCCAGATCCACTTCTTCTCCTTTTTTCAGACATTTTCTTATCTTCCCAATGCCCTCCAGAATCTCTACATCGGTTCCTTCCTCTTTTACTCCATAAAATCCTTCCAATTTCCCAGGATAATTTTCCAGCATAAAATCAATAAAATCCAGGGATATCTCCACTCTCTGTAAAAGTTCATCTTTTATGGAACCAATAAATGCCAGACGAAGTCCCACCATCTGATCCTCAAATTTTGGCCAGAGGATCCCCGGCGTATCCAGCAGTTCTACCTGCTTATTCAGGCGTATCCACTGCTTTCCCTTCGTCACTCCCGGCCGGTTGCCGGTTTTTGCACAAGCCCTGCCCGCAAAACTATTGATAAAAGTTGACTTTCCTACGTTGGGAATTCCCACGATCATCGCCCGGATCGGCCGGTTCAGAATTCCTTTTTTGCGGTCTCGTTCTATTTTTTCCTTGCATGCCTTCTGGATCAGCTGATTGACAGTCTTTAATTCATTTCTTTTTGTCGAATTTACCGCTATGACAAAATAACCTTTGGATTCATAGCAGTTTTTCCATTTCTGTGTCACTTTATCATCAGCCATATCTGCCTTGTTTAATAGCAGGATCCTTGATTTTCCATTTGCAAGAGTATCAATATCCGGGTTTTTGCTGCTAAGGGGAATCCTGGCATCCACCAGTTCCACTACCACATCGATCAGACGGATATCTTCCTGCATGGCCCGTTTTGCCTTTGTCATATGACCTGGATACCATTGAAAATGCATCTCTTTATTTCTCCTTTGGTTTTTCTGTTTCGTATGCCTTGCTGTCCGGGCCTGTCACTCTGGAAAAAGGTTTGTATTTAAAGGATACCTTCCCTAGGATCTGAGATTTCTTGACATTTCCAAACGCCGCATTCCTGCTGTCATTCGTATCAGCTCTGGAATCACATAAGACAAAATACTCATCTTCGCCCAGAGTAATCTCCTGTTCTGCAATTCCAGTGGCAGAAATAGGCAGATACGTATATTTTTCTTTCAATTCCTTTCCATCGATCCAGACCTTTCCTTCCGTGATCTGTACCTTTTCTCCGGGAAGCCCTATGACACGCCGGAAGGTAAGCAGCGGTTCCTCGCCATCACTATCTGCATCCTCCTTATCATAGAAAGCGATCACATCTTCCCGCTCAGGGGAAAAGATCATATATGCTTTCGTATTGAGGATCACATCTTCACCATTATACAGCGTTGGTTCCATAGCAGAACCTATTGTGTTGGTCCGCCGGAAACATACATTTACGATCAGATATGCTGCCACTATAACAAGGATGATCTCAATCAGCCAGATCAGGCATTCTTTTACTATCTTTTTTCTATTATTTTTTTTAATTTCTTCTTCAAAATTTAGATTCATAAATATTCCCCGTAAAGCAAACATAGTGTATGCTATGGCATCTGCTATAACATACACTATGTCAATCGTTCTTAAGCATTAACGAACCAGTTCTTTTACCTTCGCTGCCTTACCAACACGGTCACGCAGATAATTAAGTTTAGCACGTCTTACTTTACCAAGCCGAACGATCTCGATCTTCTCTACGATCGGAGAATGAAGGGGCCAGGTCTTTTCTACACCAATTCCATTGGAGTTCTTGCGGACTGTAAATGTCTCACGGCTGCTTCCGCCCTGTCTCTTCAATACAACACCTTCAAATACCTGTGTTCTCTCACGGCTGCCCTCGATAACTTTTGCAGATACTCTTACGGTATCTCCAACATGAAACTCAGGAATTTCTGCCTTCATCTGCTCAGCTTCGATCTTTCTGATAATCTCGTTCATTTTTGTTGTTCCTCCTACATTTTTTGATGTTCTTAATGCGATGTACCTGCACCAGAGGACCATCTATTTTCCCGCCATTTTCCTAAATGGCTTCACAACATTAAGAATATAGCATAAAAACGAAGATACGTCAAGAGATTTTCTGGTTACCTTCTTCAATCTATTATTTTACCGTAACCAGAACCTTTTTATAGACACCGCTCTGGGCGTAGGCAAAGACCGCATATTTCCCTTTTTTCTTCGCCTTTATGACTCCTTTTTTAGATACGGACAGTGCCTTCGGGCGGCTGGATTCGTAACTGACCTCCCGGTGGTGCCGAAGCGGTTTCGACTCTTTGATCTCGCTCGCTTTGATCCTCCATGTCTTTCCCGCTTTCAGGGTGACTTTGT
>CAJUAU010000009.1 GCA_910584645.1 uncultured Eubacterium sp. | reverse complement strand
GCTTTTCTGCTTCTTTTTATAGTTCTGAAAATTGTCTGAATTTTCAGGGTTGTTTTACTGTTCAGTTATCAAGGTTCGTTATTCGCCTGGCACCATATGTTTTCTTTTTTCCAAAAGTTTCTTTGGCGCGTCAGCAAATAATATTTTATCAAAACTTTTTGCATTTGTCAACACTTTTTTTATTTTTCTCAAAATATTTCTCATATGCAAGCGATGATAAACGGAGAAGGAGGGATTTGAACCCTCGCGCCGCTATTAACGACCTACTCCCTTTCCAGGGGAGCCCCTTCAGCCACTTGGGTACTTCTCCATGCTGAAATGATTTTTTTATTAAATTATAGTGCAGACACATAACATCTACACTTAAGCGGAGAAGGTGGGATTCGAACCCACGGCCCCTTTCGGAGTCACCGGTTTTCAAGACCGGCTCCTTAAACCACTCGGACACCTCTCCAAATGCTGCTTGAATAGTATAACAAAATTGTACAAACTTGTCAATGACTTTTTTCCATCAATTTTGTATCGCTTTCAGCTTCTATAATTTTAAAAAGTAAAATCAACTAAAATTTGGTACAACAGCAGGAATACCAGCCCCATTTCATCCTGTCCCGCTGAACCGGCACGATACACAGCGCTTTATACCACGAGGGACGCAAATATTCAATTTGCGTCCCTCGTGTGATCCACTTATAGTATAGGTTATCCGGTAAAGTCCAAAATATTCCCTGAACCTTTCACATCATTTAACACGCCCTATCTTCATGGTTTCTACAAGTACCTTTGCTGATTTAAAAAGCTTTCTGTATTTTTTAAACTGCTTTTTGGGGACAGTAAACCGGGCTTTTTTATGAATACCCTTAAAAGCATTTTTCCCGATCTTTTTTAACGAAGCAGTTTTCAGCTTGATGCTTTTCAGTTTTTTACATGACATAAAGGCATTATTCTCGATCAGGGCAACATGCTTGCCGATCACAGCACTAGTCGCCGAATTGCATCCTTTAAAAGCAGCCTTTCCAATACCAGTAACACGGAATTTAATTCCTTTTATTTTAATTGTGTCAGGTACTTGAATAGATCTTATCTTTTTATTCTTTGTACCCAGCAACAGGACACTTCCTTTTCCGGATGTATCTGCTTTGGTAATTTTATATGTAAATTTTCCAACCTCATACACCTTTCCCACTGCCAATGAATCCTCTGGCTGATCGACCACCGGCGGGACTGCTGGTGATGGTGATGGCGACGGTGAAGCTGTAGTTCCGGGAATCGGAGTCTGGGTTGGCATCGGAGTTACATTTGGTTCCACATCGGGAGCTGGTTTGTCATCCTGGCCTTCATCTTCATCTGTAACTGTTGAATCACCAAACTGGAAAGAATTGAGTTCACAGAGCACACTGCTTCCACTTGATTTAAAAACAAAATAAAGGGCATGCTTTCCCTCTATGGTACTTAAGGAATCGATCTCCGCCGTCTTTAGGACTCCCTCTGGATCATCGGAAGCAGAAATATCTATGGATCCAATTTCTACGCCTCCGTCACTTTCCCAGGGCCTGTCTAACATGATTGTCAGCGTTCCGTCTTTTCCTTTGGGAATAAGATTTACCGCCATGATATCTTTATCCCTTGTCCCCTTTCCCAGATCAAAATTAAAATACTTATAGCCTACAATAGATCCGTTTTTTATATTTACCACATCACTGCCCGGATTGGAAGTATCATAATGAGCCTTGATATTTGGACCTCCTGTCATAAAACACGCACTGCCGGCGGTCTGCTTTTTAAAAGGATTTAACCCATTGATCTCAAAGCCCTGTGATGTCACCTCTGCTTCTGTGATCTGTACTTTTCCATCCTCTGTTACGTTGACATCAATTGCCTCCACCGTCGCCTGACGTGAATACATATCATTATTTATGCATCGATGATAGAACAGATACCATTGGCCATTAACTTCCAGGATACTTCCATGAGTATTGCCATATGACATCTGGGAACAGATCACATTGCCTTTCTGATCCGTTTCCCTGGCGCGGCCGTCAACCAGTGTTCCCCCGTAAGTCCACGGTCCCAATGGCGTATCCCCATATGCGTAAGCAAGGGTATAATTGGAAGCACCAAGACCAAACTCACCCTCTTTGGTATTGCGGCTGTAAATAAAGACGTATTTATCTTTCACCTTGCGCATGGACGACGCCTCAAAAAAACGGAAATTATCCCCATCGCTCCCATCAATTCCAGTATCCTTTTCAGTAAGGATTTCACTTCCCTCTTTTAGCGTACACATGGTTTCCGGATCCAGCTCCGCCATATTGGAGGACTGAAATCCCCAGTATCCGTATACTCTCCCGTCGTCATCTACAAAAGCAGCCGGGTCAAAACCAAGGATCCCATCTGTACTGGTATGATTTTCATCTTTCCAGTTGCAAACCTCAAACGGTCCTTTGGGACTTGTCGATTTGGCAATCATGCCGGTACGCCCTGAACCTGAAGACTGATTATTAGGATATAGATAGTAAGTTTTATTTCCGTTTTCATCCTTCGTCTCAACCACGTCCGGCGCAAACAAAACATCGGCTTTTCCATTTACAATGGATTCAAAAATAACCCCTTCATAACGCCAGTTATTCAGATCATCTACTGGCGCGGACCAGGTAACCAGATCATATCCACAATAACCCGTTTTCCTGGTATCATGGGAACCATAAATATACACACGATATTTTCCGGGGTTTTCCGGATCTTCAAAAACTCTGGGCTCACCATCCGGAATATGCTCCCAGTGGGGCAGATATGAGTTCGCTGCCCTGGACCTCTTAGCCTGAGGCAGACAGATCCCACCTGCCAGGATGGCAATCATTGAAAAAATAATACATAACGGCAAAACTTTCTTTTTAAACATTTTGTTCCTCCCCCTTTTATAATAATTATCTTCATATTAACATAAAATTATCCCTTTGTCACCTTCTTACGAATAGCTTAATGGCCCAGGTGAAAACAGGATGCAGATCCGCGCCGTTGAACTAAGAAAAAACCTCCAGACTGGAACTTTGCAATACCGGTCTGGAGGTTTTTAAAACACCTTAGGCTATCCCTCTGTTATTTTATTTTTACCTTCTTAACAGAACTATAAGAACCATAGCACTTCTTACCTTTCGCGTCTGTTTTATAAGCACGAACCTTTACATAATAGGTTCCTTTCTTCAGTTTCTTTAAAGTAACAGATGTTTTCTTTGTGGAAAGCTTTTTGGCTTTACTGAATTTCTTGTTCTTTGCATATACTACTTCATATCCGGCTGCGTCCTTTACCTTCTTAATAACTAATTTCGCCTGTTTTTTCTTTCCCTTTTTCAAGGATTTGATCTTCGCTTTTGCAACTGCCACCACCTTCTTCTCATCGTCAGAAACAGTCGGAGGTGTCGTCGGCACTGGTGAGGGAACCGGTGTATTGATCACCGGCGGAACAACCGGAGCAGTCACTACCACATGGCAGGAAGCCTGAATACCAGAACCATCCTTAGCCTGTACCATGATCGTCGCTTCTCCCGCCTTAACTGCTGTGATCTTTCCTGTCGCATCAACGACAGCAACATCCGGGTTTGCAGAAGTCCAGCCCAGCTCCTTATTCGTTGCATTGTCCGGACCGACAACCGCTGTCAGCTGACTGCTCTGGCCTGCCAGGATCGTAAGCTGGGTGACGTTTAGAGAAAGCTTTTCTACCGGGATCGTCTTTTCTGTAAATCTCCAGTAGTCAAATTTAAACAATTCTCCTTCTCCGCCTTTAAATACCATGTAAAGGTCATGCACTCCGCCAACACTTTCCACATTTGTCGTAAATTCTTTATAAACCTCCGGGTCTCCAGTACCTTTCACTGTAAGAGCACCCAGCAGAGGTCCATCTTTTTCATCCAGATGCAGCTCGATGGTACCGGCTTCCGTCTGATCGTCAAGTTCACTGGAAACGCTTGCAGTAAAATCAACAGCACCTTCCGGACCAAAATCTACACTTTCAAGCTTCAAGTAATCTTCGTTTTCAATCCCCCAGAGGTTGATTCCACCCTCGCTGCAAGCTTCGGATTCAAGTCCGCTTCCCCAGGCCAGGGTCTCAGCCTCTACCCTCTGGAATGGATTGAGCTGATCAATCGCCTCCACACCAGCATCGGTAAATCGGAACTCCGGAATAGTTCCGTCCTCATTGTAGGTAAACTCTTCCACTGCCACAGAGCGGCGATATCCACCTCCCCCCGGCAGTTTCCCGGTGTGATAAAAGAAATATGAATGTCCTTTAAAATCTATGATTCCCGGATGATTGGTAAAGCTTCCGCTGTCTTTACCATCATATGTATTATTCATGATCATTCCCTGGTAAGTCCATGGTCCTGTGGGACTGGTGCTGGTGGAATAGTCGATGCGCTCCGGAATACCGTTTGCAGCGTATATCATATAATAGAGATCCCCGCGTTTGTAAAACCATGGAGCCTCCTCAAACAGCGTCCACCGATAATCTTTTGATCCTGTTCTCACACCAAACTGCTTCTGCACATCTGCAATCTTATCTTCCGAAAGGTCTTTTCCCGACAGTTTCCAAGTAATCGTGTCGCCGTCAGTCTCTATCATATTTTCTTTCAGTTTTGCACAGTTCAGATCCGGATTTCCCCAGTATATATATGCCTGATCATCCTCATCAACGAATACAGTGGGATCGATACCGCCGCCTTTGATCAGCGGTTTATCGAGAGGATCAGTAAAAGGTCCCGTAGGGCTGTCGGCAACAGCCACACCGATCACAGAGGCACCGCTTTTCTCATTCACAGGTACATATAGATAGAATTTTCCATCTCTTTCCACGCACTGTGCAGCCCAGGCAGAGTTTTTCTTTGCCCAGCTAAAATCCGAGTAAGATAATACAGTTCCGTGATCCGTCCAGTTCACCATGTCTTTCGTGGAGTAACATTTCCAGTCATCCATGGTATAAAAATTCCCAATCGTGTTATCCTCATCATGTGAAGTATACACATACACGGTGTCGCCATAAACCATCGGCGCCGGATCTGCCGTGTAAACGTTCTGAATGATCGGGTTGTCTGCTTTCGATACATCGGAGATCAGCAGTACCGACAAACAGGCTGCCACTAATGTACCAGCAGCTTTGATTAGTTTTTTCCCTTTCAGTTTCATCATATTCCTCCATTCTTGTTTATTCATACGATAAATGTTATAATACATTATTATACAATACTTATATGAAAATTGCAATCACAGATAAAAAATCATTTGATCAATTGTCAGATTTAGGAGGTGTAGATATTATGATCAAAACGATATATGTAGGATACCAGGCACCGCATCCAGAGAATTTCTCCTATCACCGCGATACCTCCGCCGACGAATGGCTTTTGATACATACACTAACACCCGCTGAATTTTTTGTCAGTGGCAAATGGAGGATCTACCCCGAAAACCAGATTATCCTTTACCCTCCACATGCCAGCGCAGATTACCGCGCCTGCAATGGTCCCTATAAAAACAACTGGATGACTTTTTATACTGATGAAAAATATATTGTACAGACAGCAATCCCCTTTAATATACCCATACAGATCAGCTGCGCGGATTCTTTTCATCATCTGTTTCACTTGCTGGCGATAGAAAATTATTTTGATTATGAATACAGAGAGCAGTCCATCGGGCATTTATTCCATCTGCTGTTTGATAAGCTATCGGAAGCCTGCCACAACAGTTCTTCCGTCCAAAGCAGGGAAAATCTGCTGGCCCTCAATCTGGAGATCCAGAGCAATCCAGGCTTTCAGTGGAGTGTTCCCTATATGGCAAAACGGCTGAATATCAGTCCCGGTTACATGCAGTCCCTTTACCGGAAAACTTTTGGAGTATCCTGTATGGAAGATGTATTTAACAAGAGAATAGAACTGGCCAAGGACTACCTCGCCCACAGCCAGTACACGATCACACAGATTGCAGAATTGTGTGGATATCAGAGTTCAGAGCATTTCTTCCGCCAGTTCCGGCGCCTGACATCCACAACGCCCTCCCATTACCGTCAAAAGGTCCGGGGAGAAGAAATGCCGGGGCGGTTCAATGATACAAATTAAAATTAGCCCGGTGACAGCGCTAATCTGAACCCAGCTTTAATCCTGGAACTGCGTTCAGATCCCAGCCGTCACGCTTTCCATTTATAAAATCATAATAACCTGCTGCTCCGATCATGGCAGCATTGTCCGTACAAAACACAGGCTCAGGATAGTACAATTGATACTTTCTCCGGGTACACTGTTCTTCCATCTTCCGGCGCAGCCCTTTATTGCAGGCGACACCTCCTGCCATTGCCACTTTATGGATTCCATAATTCTCTGCAGCCAGCATCGTATGGTCCACCAGCACATCCGTCACAGCCTCCTGGAAAGAGGCGGCAATATCTGCCTGGGAATATTCTATCCCCTTCATTTTACAACCATTTATATAATTCAGCACTGCTGATTTTACTCCACTGAAACTAAAATCATATGGCGCCCCTTCCACAGAAGCACGCGGAAATTTTATCGCCTCCGGATCTCCCTGCACAGACAGGTCATCAATCTTCGGACCGCCGGGATATCCAAGCCCGATGGAACGCGCCACCTTATCAAAGGCTTCTCCCGCAGCATCATCTCTTGTCCTTCCAATGATCTCATATGTTCCATAATCTCTTACGATCACAAGATGACTGTGCCCCCCGGATACCACCAGGCACAAAAACGGCGGTTCCAGATCTTTGTGGCAGATGTAGTTGGCGGAGATATGCCCTTCTATGTGATGAACCCCGATCAGCGGTTTGTCAGCTGCATAGCTGATCGCTTTCGCTGTTCCCACTCCGACCAGAAGAGCTCCCACCAGCCCCGGACCATAGGTCACGCAGATCCCATCTACATCATGAACCGTCAGTTCAGCTTCCTTCAGGGCCTGTTCAATCACCTGATTGATATTTTCAATATGCTTTCTGGAAGCAATCTCCGGCACGACTCCTCCGTATAATTTATGCAGATCGATCTGGGAGGCGATCACATTGGACAAAACCTCTCTTCCATTTAACACCACTGCTGCCGCGGTCTCATCACAGGAACTCTCCACAGCCAGCAGCCGTATATCTCTATTTTCCATATTCTCCATTCCGTTCTTCATCCCCTTCGCTCTGGTACCGGGGCTCAGCTTTCACTCTTTTCCTTATTTGGGCTCACATTCTTTTTAAAAGCGAGGATCTTCCAGCGTTTTTCTTCCTTTACAAGGATATAATCCTGAAAAACCTTGGAATAATTTCCATTCTCACTCAAGAAAAAACTGATCTGAATATAAGCACATTTCTGTCCGTCATAATCCAGATATTTCAATGAGCTATCTTTATCCACTGTATAATTGGCGATCTTTCGTTTCTTTTTCTGAAACTCAGCAAGCTCTGCCTTGAAATTTTCTTTCTGCTCCTCAAGAGTATTCTGATCCAGCAATGACTTGCTGTATAACACCCTGAGCTGGTTAAGAAGCTTATCAAATGTTTCATCATCCAGCCCCTCGGAATTATAAAGATACTGATTGATCCGCGCAAAAAACTTCACGACCTCTGTGGGTGTCTCCGGATACCCCATCTCCAGATCTTTTTCCGTCAGTTTCTGCAGCTCTGTGGCAGATGGTATACTTCCGCTTTCTGCCTTGTCTGCCTTTTTATGCTGATAGAATACAAAGATTACTCCGATCACAAGCAGACACGTCACAAAGGCAAATACTGTCATATTCTTTGCCATCTTCTGTGCCGGACTGCGCTTATCATTGCCAGTGGGTACATTTCTTCTCTGCATAGCAAATCCTCCTTTCTCCATCAGGAATCTGCTTCAAATACAAACTCCCGGAACATCCGGTCTTTGCCAGGTATGGTGTTGGCAAATATTTTCCTCACATCATCCATATACATATCCGGTCTTATTAGGGACGGACTGTAATGAGTCAGCCATAGTTCCGGCACTCCGGCTTTAGCTGCCAGCTCCGCTGCTTCGTAAAAAGTCATATGCTTCTTTTCCCTGGCACTTGCCGCCTTTTCTTTCTCCCCATACATACCTTCACAGATAAACAGATCAGATCCGGCTGCCTGTTCTGCGATCCGCGCCGTGGGACGGCTGTCGGTACAATAAGTTACCTTGATCCCTTTTCGCCCTGGTCCCAGGACCATATCGGAAGTATAAACCTTCCCCTCCAGTTCCACCCGGTCACTTTTTTGAAGAGGGCTCCACGCCTTCATGGGCACATGATTCTGCCTGGCCTTCTCCACATCAAACTTACCGCTTCGTTTTATCTCCAGGCTATATCCATAGCATATCACATTATGGTTCACCTTGAAAGCCCGAATATGATATCCGGCAAAATAAAATTCCTGCTCCTCCCCCTCTATTTCCACAAACCGAAGTTCAAAAGGCAGACCCTGGGCAATCACAAGCAGGGACTGAACGATTCGTTTCAGTCCCTTCGGTCCTATGATTGTCAATGGATTGCTCCGCTCTGCATTTCCCATGGATAACAGAAGTCCTGGCAGACCGCTGATATGGTCCCCGTGAAAATGAGTGATACAGATCACGTCAATTGGATGGAAACTCCATCCCTGCTCCCTGATACTCACCTGTGTTCCCTCACCGCAGTCGATCAGCAGGCTGCTTCCATTGTATCTCGCCATCAGCGCAGTCAGTGCCCGGTGTGGAAGAGGCATCATACCGCCAGTTCCAAGCAAACATATGTCCAGCATAAATCATACCAAGCCCCAGGGCAGTTTGTCTGCCTTATCATCCGGGGCACAGACACAAAGTGTGTCTGCATTTCATCCTCTCTTCTTTTTTCTTTTCGACAGGTAGCACCGCCAGGCCACCCTCATGATCTATGGTATGCTGCACTGTATGAATATGGATCAGTCCATCGCCGCTTTTTTTTCCTGATTTTCCACCGGGATAAAAAAACTTTCTGTAAATTCGTCATAACATGATTCACAGAGGCAGAACTGGTGAATCTGTAGATCCTTTCCTGAGAAATATCCCCATTCCTTGGTCACAAAAAGTCCATCTTCGTGTAATATACCATTTTTCATCATTAATTCTTTTCCGCATTTATTGCACATGATTTTTCTTTTTTCCATATTTTCACCATCTTTCAAAATACTTTTCTCCCCCTGTATGTTAATCTCCCCGCCCCCTCTATACGGAGTGTATCATACATAAGATTATAACGGATTTTATGCTAGTTTTCTACTTGTAAAAATATGAAAAAATGCTATTTTTAGGATAGGTTTTCCGCTTCCTCCCGCTCCCGTTCTGCCTGGGATTTGCGAAGGTACACCGGGGCAAATTCCCCTGCCTCCACATATTGATCTTCCTCAAACAAAAGGGTTCCCACCGCCGCCACGCTGGCTCCTCTCTGATAACGGTTTACCGGCTCCATAAACCGGCTCCCGCCCTGGGACAATTCGCGGATCCTGTCCTCAAATACTGGGACACCGTCTCCAATATATATAACCTCTTCACCAGTTCGGCCGGCACATGCCACTGCCTCTTCGACCGAAGCCGCTGCCGGCTCCAGAAGAACCTCCGGCAGCCCCCTGGTTATCCGGTATATCCCAAAATACACCTGATTTCTCCGGGCGTCCATAATAGGGCATACCACCGCCCCCTCCTGGGTAACATTTGCCGCCAGTCCCATCAGGGACGATACTGGCACCACAGGTATTCCCAGTGTCCATGCAAGTCCCTTTGCCGTAGACGCCCCGATCCGCAGCCCGGTAAAAGATCCCGGCCCCGCTGACACAGCAATACAATCCAGCTCCTCCGGCTTGATCTCTGCCATTTGAAGCATATCGGATATCATCGGCAGAAGCGTCTGGGAATGGGTTTTCTTATTATGAATCGTATATTCTCCTGTCAGGATCCCATCCGAAATGACTGCCACAGATGCTGTTAATCCTGAACTATCTATGCCTAATATTTTCACATTATCTCCCTTTCCGGTCCACTCACCACAATACTGCGGTAATCAAATCCTTTTTCCAGATCCTTCTCTATCGTTATCTCATAACAGGATGGGGGCAGGATCTCTTTGATGCGCGACGCCCACTCGATGAGACAGACACCCTCCCCATAAAAATAGTCCTCAAAACCAAGGTCATACATTTCCTCCACATCACCGATCCGGTACACATCAAAATGATACAAGGGAAGCCTTCCCTCCTCATATTCCTGGATCAGCGTAAATGTAGGACTCGTAATCGGTTCCATGATGCCGAGCCCCTGGGCAAACCCTTTGGTAAAAACGGTCTTTCCGACGCCGAGATCTCCGTGAAGCAGGCAGACATCACCAGACTTCACCTGTTCACCAAACTTTTTGCCAAATTCAAAGGTATCCTTTTCTCCAAAGCTTTCATATATCATTTGGTATACTCCCTGACCATTTTTGTGATCTCCGTAAACCTTCCATCACATTCTTCCCTGGAAATGATCAGCGCCGATACAGCATTCATATAAATATACATGGCATCTTTCGTGACCACAACACGACGGATCTGTTCCCACTCTACGTTGGCTGTTCCGGCTATATTCACGACCTCAACCCCTTCCGGTGTAAAAGTGTAATGAAAGGGTTCTCGAAAAGCTCCTTTTTTTAACTGTTCCCAGCCCTTCATCAAAAGTGTAACCGGCTGGATCACTGTAAACATCAACGCCAGAAACAGCAGGATCATCCTCTGGGCCGCGCCAAAATAATTCCAGAACGCCACCAGTCCTACAATGGCTGCCGCACTGATGAGAAGACCGATCACTCCACCAGTACGGAGAAAGTTATTTCTGAGCAGGAAATGGTTTAACGTCTTTTTGTCCAGCTGAACATCAATCTCTATACATTCTTCGCTTGATTCCATTCTGACCAAACCTCCTATATGCCTATTTTATAAAACAAAAATTAAAAAGTCAACCTTAGATCCCTACATCAGCCTCCAGCCCGGATGATACTTATTTTTCAGCACACTGCCCCCGAGCTTTCCCCAGCCGAGAGGATAGCCATCCACACAGACCAGGATCCATCCGCCCTCCTGTGCTTCCAGCGTCAGGTCTTCTTTTTCCAGATTCAGGGTTTCCCCTTTCAAATACCGGAGCACCCGCTCGTCCTCTGCAGTGAGCTCCGCCCGTTTGAGATATTCCTCTGCTCTCAGCGCCATAGCCAGAGACTGGCTCGGTTCAAACCGCTTCTTTTTGATCTCTCCCAGAAAGAGCCCGCTCCGCAGAAAACGAATGCCCCGCAGCTGCGGAAGTATTTCCGGCATATAGTAGAGCATTCCATTTTTGTTTTCGATACGGGACAGGTCAAATTCTTTACTGGTATTTTCTGTAAACGCCTCAAAAAGCTCCCTGTCCCCCCTGCTCAGACCGCTTCTTTTTATCCCGGCGAGCATAGGTTCCCCGTTTTTTCTCTCGCTCTCTGTCTCTTCCCCTTTCCGGCACAGGGCAAGAAAATGTCCCTCACCATCCAATTTGTGGGGAAACATGCGGACACATTTTTCCAGTTCAGGATCTCCTCCCGCCAGCTCCGGCCTGCCTTTGGCAAATCCATGGTATCCTTCCATCTCTACCAGCCTCAGGTCTCCGTCCAGGGAGAGCAGGTACTCCACACTCTCCTCATCCTCCATGACAGAAAAGGTACAGGTGGAATACAAAAGCATTCCCCCGTCTTTCAGCATAGGCAGTGCCTGTTCCAGAATTTCTCTTTGAAGCCTGCTGTAAAATGCAGGGCCGTTCTGCTCCCATGCGCGTATCATAGAAGGATCTTTCCGGAACATTCCTTCTCCAGAACAGGGCGCATCGATCAATATCTTGTCGAAAAATCCTGTGAAGTATTCTCTTAATTTCGCCGGATATTCCGTCACGATAAAGCTGTTTTCCACCCCAAAAAGTTCTATGTTTTTTAACAGTGCCTTTGCCCTCTTGCTGCTGATGTCATTTGCCACCAGAAGGCCTCTGCCCTTTAGTTTTGCCGCCAGTTCCGTCGCCTTTCCCCCGGGAGCAGCACACAGATCAAGCACCGTATCCCCAGGCTCTACCGGAAGCCTGGAGGCCGGTGTCATAGCACTGGGATCCTGCAGATAATAAAGTCCGGCAAAATAGTAGGGATGTTTTGCCGGCTGAACCTTGTCCTCATAATAGAATCCGTTATTTATGTAAGGAATGGGAGTTACATCAAAGGGGCAGATCTCCAAAAATTCTTCCACAGAAATCTTTGACGTGTTAACCCGCAGTCCATATTTTCTTTTTTCCTCCATGGAAGTGAGATACTCCGGGTACTCATCTCCCAGGAGCAGCTTCATTTCATCACAAAACTTCTGCGGCAATTCCATTTTTTCTCCTCATTTCTGCAAGGTGAATCCTGTTCACCTTTGCTTTATTGCGCATTAAGCAACGTTTGTGCACGCCATACTATGGCTTTGCAGCGCGTAGTCACAAACCTGCCGAGCGAAAAATTTATTTTTCACTCTTCTGCTCCTTCCTTTTCTTAAGATGTGGGTGCCAGTGAAAAACCATAGGGAAGAAGCTCCGCCAGACGCCTCACCTCATAATCCTCTTCAGAGACTGCCAGTACCAGCTCAAACCCCTGGGGATCACAAAACTCCATCATAACCTGCAGGCAAACACCGCAGGGCACGATCCTTTCCAAAGGCTTCCCCATATATCCTCCGGCAACAGCAATGCGGCTAAACTCCTTCTTACCCTCACTGACCGCCTTAAAAAAGGCGGTCCTCTCAGCACAACAGGTAGGGGTAAAGGCAGAGTTTTCTATATTGCAGCCCGTATAAACCATCCCATCTTTTGTCAAAAGTGCTGCCCCCACGCCAAAACCGGAATAGGGGCTATATGCCTTCTCCCTGGCTTCCAGCGCCTGGTGAAGCAATTCCTTCTCATCCTTCATATATTATTTCTCCTTCTATAATCAGCCATAAAATATCCCTTTTGCACAAACATCACAGATAACTGACAAACCGGTTTCCCGCATTCTTAAACATTTCCTCCGCCTGTGTCCGGCTAAAAGTTTCCCGTTTTCCGCTCTGGGGATTATACACCGTCACTGTCTTCGTATCATAACCAGATATAACTACAGCTGTAGAGTTTCCAGTCATCCCAATCACATACTTATCACTGCTCACAAAATATAATGCCTGTTCCAGAGTAACACCGCTCAGGTCCACCGGTTCACTCATATATTGCTGAAACATCTGGTAAATAGACTGTTTCTTTGCAGAAAGTTTCTGTGGCGATATGGAAAAATGATTTGCTTTCAATACCATATAGGTACATGCTGCCAGATTAGAAATCTTATTAGAGATCTGGCACATCTCTATTCCCGCTATACTGTTCATCAGAAAGCTGCCGCTCCGCTCCCACATGATCTTGTGGCTCCCAGAAACCACCACTCCCATCTGCTCATCTGCACGAAGAACTGCCTCTGCTGGATTCTCATAGGCTCCTGTGATCTTTCCTAAGGCGTATACATAATACTTTGGCACTTTCAAGTCATCCAGATGCACAGAACGCCCGCCGGTTATCAGCTCTTCTTCCGCCACTTTATAAGCTGGAACTGTGTCAATAGCAAAGGTGGCCGGAAATCCGATATACCATTCTGTAAGCGTGGCTGAAGTGACCCTGGTCTTTAGGGAATAGGCTGGAACTTTTTCTTCTGCCTGATTCAGAATACTGTCATCCGATATCTTACGGAAACCACTGCCTTTTTCCTTCCTTACCCTCGACAGGGTCATCACGTTCCCCTCCACCCGGACATCAGTAACATACAAGTTCTTTCTGCTATAAGACTTCGACACATTTCCCTCGTTGTCAGCGATCACCATTTTATAACAGGGTATCAGCGGTTCCCCTACTTTAGTACTTGCAATATCCTTCTTTTTCACATAACCATATATCACATCATCGTTGATGACCCCCAGCAGGCGGACATATTCTCCCTCTGCTGCTTTCGGAATAACGACCTTTTTCTCTGTCTCCAGATGGAAGACCGTGATCTCTTCGCCATACCCCTTTTCCAGTGAGTCCGACCACACATAACAGTTGCTATGACGCATCACCTTAAATCCCTGGTCTGTTACATTTTCCGCGATCTTCGTGAGCCGTCTGGCTTCCATATTATAAGAATAAACCACATTTGCCACCATGAAATAATAAACATTCCGCTCGCTGACATAACCATAGCTGTTAAAGTCCTGTCTCAGCTGCTGATAGGTCGTATCCATTGGAAGATAGACCAGTTCATTTAATTTGTTCTCTCCCAGATCATATTTATAGAGAACGATAGCCACCTTGCCCTCGTACTGGCCCCGGGGGAAGTATCCATACACCGCAAAATACAGATCACCTTCTTCATCTGTCTTTAACAGCCGGATTCCCTGCTCTCCTGTCTCCTGGTATTCATAAGAGGCGTTCTGGCTGAAAGAAGAATAGATCTTTGTGATGGTGTTCTTCTTTTTATCCATATCATATTGATAAAGATCACCGCCCCTGGCAAAGTACAAGGTTTGTGTTTTCTCATGTTCCAGAATTCCCATATCAGTCTCATTGGTTATGCCGATCTTGATCTGGTTTTTCTGGACACTGGTAAATCCAGGATCGAATACCGCCTCCATACTCCGCTCGAAATTCAACAGATAACTATTGCCGGAAGCATAACGCACCCGGTAAAATTCATTCACCCGAAACCTCTCTTTTCCGGAAGAAGTCTTTCCCTCCACAAAATAATTCAGCTGAAAGCATGCTGTCTCCATATTATACTCTTTTACTATAGGAACCGCTTCCGAAATCTTCTTCGGCGACAATCTCCCCCATGTGACAAGATCGCTGTCTGACTTGATATTCACCGTAGCCAGTGAGTCATTGGCCGCCGTACCGTCTGGTTCCAGATACCGTCCAAGCTCTTCTGCTTTGGATTTATTAAAGGTATCCTCATGGAATTTCATGGCAAACTGCAGCTTTTGGGATAGGCTGGAATCTTCTGTATAATATTTTAATCTCGTAAAATAATGAACCTTTCTTCCCGTATCTGTGGTAGCAGTCAGGGCTAAAATGTATTCTGTACTTGTCTTAAAACCATAATCAAGAAAAATCTCCAATTCCCGGATCCCGGCATCGATAGCATTCACATCTCCTGAATAGTAGACATCACCATTGGACTTGTCCACCACATCATAATGAAGTTTAGACAGCCTTACTTCACCCTTGCTGATGTTGATCTTTAATTTTTTGCTGGTATCCAAAGGCGTTATGGATTCCCTTACAATGTTATCCTCAATCGGCCCATTGTAGCCATACAACCGGTTCATCTTTATATTCTGGGAGGTCAGCGTGAGATAGGGCAGGCTTTCCTTCCCCATGTTTACTACGATCCCTTCTTCATACACATCACTCTCAAGCCGCTGCCCGAAAAAAAACAAGGCGGCAGCGAAAAACACCATTAGAACGATCGTCTTATACAAATATTTAACCATATGAATCTATGCTCCTTATTATCTAATCCCTGTATGTTACATCATATCATAGTTAACACAGCAGGGCAAGAGAGGACACTGGTAAATTTATCACATCTGATCTCTCCGGCATATATTAATATTAATACAGTGAACGAAAGGAACACTTTATGAATCATATGGAACTTCCCCCACAGGATTACTGGTTCGGACAGCCTGCCATTCCCTCGATGCAGCCCGTCTTCGGTGCCGGTAAACTCTGGGAAATGGAAAATGACTACTCTTATCTCAAGTACCTGTACCCTGACATATGCAATCCCATCCAGGAATTGATCGATGATGAATGCGACCAGCTGGAATATGATGGCAGCTTTATATTTGACTCCTATCCGGATAAAATATCTCTCCAGCAGCTGGCACATAAAATACTAAAAAAATGTAATGATAAATCTCCCGACACCTTCCCTATGGATAATAAACATATTCAGGAACTGGTAGAAATACTTCTGTATCACGAAATTCTCTATCGGCGTAACCGCTATCGAAACCGGAAACGCCTGTATTATTAATCTTAGGTTTTAACAGTGTCGTATTGGCACTCAAAAAAGACTTCACACATCGTCAGAACTATGCTGACTTGATCTGTGAAGTCTTTTGCATCCGTAATCACAAGTCGGAGGCAGGGTTCAAATTGGTGCCGTCGAGCTAGGATTTTATTTAGTTCCTTCGGCAAATGCAATCTGCTCAAAATCCGACACCGGCATGGGCTTTGCAAACACATAGCCCTGTATGTAATCACAATCCATCTCCTTCAGAAAATCCACCTGGGAGCGTATCTCTACTCCCTCGGAGATCGTGCGGAGATTGAGGCTCTGCGCCAGATGAAGCACACTGTTGATGATGCTCTTGCCCCTCTGGTCATCCTCCGCCTCCTTAAAAAATACACGATCCAGCTTCAGGGCATCCACTTTCACATCTTTCAGCATGTTTAGTGAGGAATAACCGCTTCCAAAATCATCAATGGAACAAAGCATGCCGGCATCGTGAATCTTGTTTATAAGCTCTTTCAACATAGACATTTCATTGTAGAATAAGGATTCCGTAAGTTCAATCTCGATGGCATTCTCGGGAATATTATACCGTTCAAGAATCTGCTGATACCGCTTAAAGAAACCAGGCACAGAAAAATGTCCACGGGACATATTAACAGAGACCGGAATCTTCGGATAACCACTGGCATGCCATTTTTCCACCAGTTTACATACCTGCTCAAACATATAGAGATCCAGTTCCACAATAAATCCATTTTTTTCAAAGAGAGGTATGAACTCATTCGGAAAAATCATTCCCTCCACTGGGTCTACCCAGCGAACCAATGCCTCCGCACCGCCAATCGTCTCATTCTCAAGTTCGTATTTCGGTTGTAAATATGGCACAAACTCACCATTTCTAAGAGCCCGTTCCATCTTCATCTCAAGTTCTTTTTCCCTGCCCAGAAGCTGTCTCTCCGCATCATCATAAACTCCCATATGAACCAGATGCTGCGCCGCTCCAGCCACCTTTTTCAAAGCTATATTGGCTCTCTCCAGCATGGCAGACACCGATGTGTTTTTATCCTCTACAAGATACACACCAAAGTACATCTTTACTCCATAGGATTGTCCCTCCACATCCAGGATCTGCGAAAGCTGGTCATTGATCCTGGACAAACGGTGATCCAGTTTTTCCAGCGAATGATAACGCATTAACATGCCAAAATTATCCGCCATAATCCTTCCTGATGTCTCGTCCCACCGAAGAAGCTCTTCGTCAATTATCTTATGTACTTTACATAGCACCATATCGCCAACATCATCCCCATAACTGTCATTGATCAGCTTAAACCGGTCAATATTGGCATACACTACTACAAATTCTCCTTCTCCCTTCAGAAGCAGGGAAGCAACTCTCTCAAATTCTCTTTTATTCTTACCGCCGGTAACATCATCCCGTCCTCTGTTCCGGTAAAATAAACCATACTTAACAGCGATAGAAGCCAGAATAACGGCAGCCACCAATGAAAGCAGGCCGATCTTAGCAAGATAATTATCCAGATTCATTAAAGCAATATATAGCACACAGACAAAAGAAATTCCAATAATCGTATCCCATATCACCATACCGATCATATGACGCCATTCGTATAAAATAGATTGCATACGGCTTACAATACGATTCACTTTATCACCTCCATGCCCTCTTTTGTACATTAATTATAACTCATAACTCTACTTTTTTCAATAGTCAAACAAGACCTCACGGTCTGTTTTTTCTGTTTTAACGATCACATAGGGATAACTTGGTTTCTCCTTTACTACTTCATCTTTTCCGGGCCCCATCAGTTCTGTCTCAAAAGAGAGCTTATCACCAGACTCATACAGGCCACGGACTGCAATACTGAACCCCCCGGTAGCCTGCTCCCCATATCCAAGAGCGATATATAAATACTCTCCATCCATATAAGTCATCTGAAATGCATTTACCTTTTTCTCCTCAAGTTCCTTAAGAAAATCCTCTGGACAGTCTCTGACTGCCACCACCGTATAATCCCAGTCCTTACCTCTCTCAGTGCTTTTTGTCTCTTTTTCACAACCGGCGATAAGCATAACTGCCAACACTGCCACCAGTAACAAACTAATTTTTTTACTCATATAACACTCCCTGATCTATTTATTACAATCTATGGCATTCCTCTTTTTTTATAACTTTCAACTTACATCCTGATAAAAGATTTTCTTGCCATAGTAACCATTTCCTGTTTATAATTGTGAAGAAGATTAAATAAGCCGGCAGTGCCGGCAGAAAGGAACTAAATCATCATGAATAACTTTATATACAGTCTCAATGCCACGCTGCCCATCTTCTTGATCATGATCCTGGGAAAACTCCTGTACAGGTTCAGGATCATCGGAGATGATTTTATCCAATCCGTAGATAAATATGTTTTTTATGCAGCACTTCCAGCCCTGGTCTTCAAAGATCTGACAGAAAATGATTTTCGTGGAAATTTTGACGCCGGTTATCTTTTGTTCTGTTTTTTTTCAACCCTTTCTTCTATTCTCATCATTTGGGGACTGACAGAACTCTTTATGAAAAACAGAGTAGAAAAGGGGGCATTTATCCAGGCATCCTATCGCAGCAGCGCCGCCATCCTCGGACTGGCTTTTATCGACAATATGTACGATGGCACCGGCATGGCCCCTCTGATGATACTGGGCGCTGTCCCCCTTTTTAACATATTTGCAGTAATCATACTCACTCTGAAAGGTCAGAATAAAGACCAAAAACCGGACGTCAGGACAACCATTAAAAATATATTTAAAAACCCTATTCTCATTGGAATACTTCTGGCGCTTCCCTTTGCATTTTCCGGCATCCATTTCCCTGCTTTTGCTAATAAAAGTCTGAATTATCTGGCTGATACTGCTTCTCCTCTGGCACTGTTATCCATTGGTGCCGGATTTGAGGGCAGAAAACCTTTCCGCAAACGAAAATTAACGGTACTGGCCACCCTGATCAAACTTTTTGCCATCTGTTCCCTGTTCCTTCCTGTGGCTGTCTGCCTTGGCTACCGCAGCCAGGAACTCATGGGGATCCTGATCATGCTGGGATCCCCTGCCACTGTCTCCTGCTATATCATGGCAAAAAACACCGGAAATGACACCGTTCTCACCAGCAGTATCATTGTACTGACAACTCTGTTCTCCTCTGTCAGCCTGACATTCTGGATCTTTATACTCAGATCCATGAACCTTTTGTAATTATTTACAAGTTGTTTTGCAATTTTACAGGTCATTTAGTAATTTAAGATTGACTTTTCTATTAAAATATTGTATTATAGGAAAGTAAGTGATTTAGGGGCATAGTTCATCGGTAGAATAAGAGTCTCCAAAACTCCAGAGCTGGGTTCGATTCCTAGTGCCCCTGTAGTGATTACCTTATAAATGGCACATTGTGGCTGTTTATAAGGTTTTTTTGTAGAAAGGACTACCCGCATGATCAAAGATTTATTTCATAATAACAGACCCGTTTATTCGTTAGAGGTATTTCCGCCCAAAAAAGATACAGATGTATCCGTAATTTACGATGCTCTGGATCAATTTAAGGAACTTCACCCCAATTTTATCAGCGTAACCTATGGCGCCGGGGGAACCACTTCCGAAAATACTTTTGCCATCGCATCTTATATACAAAATCAGTGCGGGATCGAGGCACTGACCCATCTCACCTGTGCTGCCATCCCGGACAAACTGTTTCTTACTAATTTTCTCACTAACCTGTACCGAAACGGTATCCGCAACATTCTCGGACTCCGCGGTGACCAGCCAAGGGGAATGAGTGACGAACAATTTGCCGCCAGATACTATAACCATGCTTCCGATCTGATCCAGGATATCAAGACCTCTTTTCCATTTAGTGTGGCCGGGGCCTGCTATCCGGAAATCCATCAGGAAGCCTCTTCGCTGGAAGAAGATATTGCCAACCTTAAGATTAAGGTTGATACGGGGGTAGATTTTCTTATCACTCAGCTTTTCTATGACAATGATACGTTTTTCCGTTTTGTGGATCATGCCAGAAAAGCTGGTATCACAGTCCCAATTCTGCCGGGGCTTATGCCCGTCACATCCGCTGGGCAGGTTAAAAATATTATTGAATTATCTGGAACAAAAGTGCCAGACAGTCTGATGTCACAGATTGAAACTTATAAAGATTCACCAGAGGACTTAAAAAAAGCAGGCCTGGAATTCACAAAAAAACAGATGGAACAGCTACTGGAACACGGAGTAGACGGCATCCATCTTTACAGCATGAATAAGGTTGAGATCGCAAAATTTATACTAGAATAATTGAGGGGGAGCGGCGCCAAAATGAAAGGCAAGTATTTGAACCTGGCTTGTAAACTTCCGCGCACACAAAAAAGGATGTTCCGGTAACTGTGGATACAGTCTACAGTAGCCAGAACATCCTTTTATATTTAAGTTATATTTTCCTTCAACGATATATGATCTCATGACGTCCCGGTCCGTTTGAAACCATTTTAACCGGAACTTCTAACTCTTTTTCAATAAATTCAATATATTTACGGCAGTTCTCAGGCAGTTTATCGTATTGGGTTATTCCCCTGATATCTTCTTTCCAGCCAGGAAGAACCTCATAGACAGGCTTTGCCTTTGCCAGATCGATCGTTGTCGGAAAATCTTTTGTAACTTTCCCATCGATCTCATAACCAACACAAATGGGCAGTTCATCCAGATAGCCAAGCACGTCCAGAACTGTCAGCGCCACCTCGGTAGCCCCCTGGATCCTGCAGCCATAGCGGCTCGCCACGGCATCAAACCATCCCATACGTCTTGGACGCCCTGTGGTAGCACCGTATTCTCCACCATCTCCACCTCGTCTTCTCAGTTCATCTGCCTCTTCACCAAAAATCTCACTTACAAATTCTCCGGCTCCCACTGCACTGGAATATGCTTTCACCACCGTTACGATCCTCTGGATGGCGTAAGGCGGAATACCTGCGCCGATGGCTCCATAAGCAGCCAGTGTAGAAGATGAAGTCACCATCGGGTAAATTCCATGATCGGGATCCTTTAAAGAACCAAGCTGACCTTCCAGCAGAATTCTCTTTCCGTCTTTTCCTGCCTGGTAAAGATAAGCAGACACATCACAGACATAGGGTTCAACCATTTCCCGGTACTCATTCAGTGTCTTCATCGTCTGATCAACATCAATAGCTGGTTTATGATAAAGATGCTCTAACAAAACATTCTTCTGTACACATATATTTTCCAGTTTCTCACGAAGCCTGGGGGCATCAAAAAGCTCCGATACCTGCACTCCGATTTTTGCATATTTGTCAGAATAGAATGGCGCAATCCCTGATTTGGTAGAGCCAAAAGATTTACCTGCCAGTCTCTCCTCCTCATACTGGTCAAACAGAATATGATATGGCATCACGATCTGTGCCCGGTCAGAAACAAGGATCTTAGGCTCAGGCACACCTTTTTTGACGATATCATTTATCTCACGAAACAGATCTGGAATATTCAGCGCAACTCCATTTCCAATGATACTCGTTGTATGATCATAAAAGACACCGGATGGCAGAATATGTAGTGCAAATTTACCATAATCATTTACAATGGTATGTCCTGCATTACTTCCCCCCTGGAAACGCACGATAATATCAGACTCTTCGCCCAGCATATCTGTAATCTTACCTTTACCCTCGTCTCCCCAATTGGCACCAACAACTGCTGTAACCATAGCCATTCCTCCTTATTGTCATGAATTGTAACCTTTTCCCAATGTATTGCCTTGCACAAACCGGACATGATCTCAGCCGCGCAGACACACACAGATTCATTATAAATGATTTTGGAATGGTTTTCAAGAAAAAAGGCAAAATAGCAAAAAAGTTTTTGTCAGCTACACTGCTATACAAGCCAATTTAAACTTGTCAAAATCATCTGCAATAAACACTAATGTACTGTATCGCAGAGCTTTTCTTGTATCTCTCCCAACAAATCTGTCTCAAGAACAATATGGAGCCATCTCTCCAAAACATCCATATCTTTCTGCTGCTGAATCTTTTCAATCATTTCATCAGACATCTTGCCCTTTTGGGCCAAAACAAGAAAAATCATTTCTTTCAGTGTTTCAACTCTTCCCTGTCCAATCCCTTCTTCGCGCCCCTCTTTGCGCCCTTCTTCGCGGCCTTCTTCGCGCCCCTCTTTGCGCCCTTCTTTGCGGCCTTCTTCTATTCCGATTCTTTTTCCTAGTTCCCTTCCTTCTGCCAGACCCTCTTCTCTGGCTTCCTTTCGCCACATTTTTTCAAGTTCCCATGATTTCATATAGCGAACACCTACTTCCTTTCTATGTTTGATGCTTGTGACATAACAATGTAATTCTTTCAATTCTTCTGACACAGCATTTTCTTCTTTGCTTTCTGAAAGATAATTCAAGAGCTGTGTCAATTGTTTGTTCCCACCCAAGGCACCCTTCGTATAGAGAAACAATGAAACAGCCCCATCTTCATATTGAGTGTCTGGCTCCTCTATAATTTTGTTTTTTATTGTATAACACATTCGGTCTTTCCCAAAAGGATCTTTTGTCAAAATAAATATTGTCCACATATCCGGCAATTTATCATACTCTTTTCCCGATTCCAACAGTCTTCCGTCCAACAATGCCCGATAGTATCGATTGCGTTTTGGCAGCATTTTCTTATCCGTGTATTTGTCCGGTTCAAAATCATATAGGCAGCTTCCACTTTCGTCCACATACAGATCCATGCGGATCCCATGACGCATTGTATCATTGCCCTGAATTATATTTTGTGGATATATTTGAATATTTTTCACATCCCTCTGGCAAATTGCCTTAATTAGCAATCGACAAAACCATTCCCCCTTCTCTCCGGAGACTGCCTCAAAAAACAGAAAGTCATCCATTAAATTTAGTTCCTCAAGATCTCGTTTTACCATTTTCATTCATCTTCCCCCTTATTATAATTCTTTTTCAGCATTTTGTAAAGTCTTTTCAACTTTTAAGTTTAAGATTCATTTGGATTTTTCTGCACAGAGATGTCTCTCGACAATTGCAGTTGTATTAGAAATCACTTGAATTAAAATTTTGATATAGAAATTATAATATAACTTTCCTCATTAGTCAATATACTTTTAAAATTTTAAAAAAGAGGATGTCCCCCAAGTCACTTTATAACTTAGGGGACATCCTTCCAGCTTTTGGAATTATTTCATTGTATCAAGTTCTTACTATAAAGACAGGCCGTTTATGCAGTATATTTCTCAATCAGGAAATCTAGTTTTTCCTGATTTTCCACAATCCAATTTTTATAAATTGTATTCTCTGAAGATATGATCTTTCCCAGCTCTACAAAGAATTTGGGAATATCCTCTACCGCGATGGCTTTTCCAGTATCGGCAAGTTTTTCCCTGCCCTGCTGGTCACAACCTCCCTTAAAAATGGCAAAGGCTGGTTTCGGTCCATCTGGCGTCTGCTTTACAGCTCCCCGGAACCCAATGTCAGCAATCTGATGTGTTCCACAGGAGGAAGGACAGCCGGAGATATGGATCCGGGGAAGGACACCATCTGCAAAATTCTCCTTTCGGACCGCATCTACACAGGCGTGCAGCAGGCTCTGGGAGTCCCCAATACCGACCTGGCAGACCGAACTGCCTATACAGGCAACTGAAGTCTCAAACAATGTATTAGCGCCATCGACAGTCTGCTCAAGTACCTGCTCTGCCTCTTCCGCATTGCAGTTGATGACATAGAGGCCTTCATCTGCAGTGATACGGATCTCTACCTCTTCCATATTCCGGATGAGTTCATACAATTCTTTCGCTTTTGCCGGGGTGAACTCCCCGCCCACCGGCT
Organism: uncultured Eubacterium sp.; assembly: GCA_910584645.1. Classification (GTDB taxonomy): domain Bacteria; phylum Bacillota; class Clostridia; order Lachnospirales; family Lachnospiraceae; genus Eubacterium_F. The sequence goes on along the minus strand of CAJUAU010000009.1, from coordinate 110,267 downwards.
GGTAATAAACAGCATAAAGTCCTTCCTGCTTTTGCGGAATAATACGCTTGTCCGGAGTAACAGAACCGGAACCGGTTTTGGTAACCACTGGAACCTCAACCTCAAAATCAAGCTGCTCTGTGGCGAGGGCTTCTTCTAATTTTTCCTGATAAGCTTTAATAAATCCATCCTCCCCGAGCGTATCCAGCAGATAGCGGGTTCTGGAACGTCCCCTGTTTTCGTAATTACCATAGGTTGTAAAAGTATTTACCATAGCCTTGATATGATAAAGAGTCTTAGCTGGATCGATGCCTTTCGCCACACATACCCCCAGCCTCGGATTGCTTCCAAGCCCGCCGGCTGCATAGACATCAAAGGTCTTGTCCGGATTCGCCACAAACCCCAGATCCCGGAATGTCGCATGGGTCTCATTCGCTGGAGAATTAGAAAAACCTACCTTTAACTTGCGGGGGAACTTTACCGCCTTGATAAATCCCATCATATATTCGCCGGCTTCGATGGCATAGGGAAGGACATCAAAATACTCATCCTTCTGCACACCCGAGAGGGGAGAGGCCATAACATTCCGCGGGAAATCCCCGCCGCCACCACGGGAGATCATACCAGCTTTCCATGCCGCCTCCATCATATCACACAAATTTGCCGCCTCTAAGTGGTGGAGCTGTATCGACTGGCACGTTGTAAGTTTCATTTTCTTGATCTGGTATTTGTCACAGGTCTCTGTAATAAATTTCAGGCGCTCTTTTGTGACCTGCCCACCCGCCATGCGGAGCCGGAGCATATGGGTTTCCCCTCCCCGCTCTGCATAACTTCCGTATCCGCCGGAAAATCCCTTGTATTGCGGAACAGTCATTTCCTTATTATGAAATTTTATTGTCTTTTCTTTGAATTCTTCGAGATCGGGAAGAAATTCTGTTAAATAATCCTTTGCCAAAAGAATCCTCCTTTACCAATTAAAATACATTTTGTTGTTATTATACCCCAACAGAAGATTTTAATCAAATATGAAATGAGGTCTATCCCGCTCTTCCTTATTCTGACTCTCTTGTACCCGGCACAAGCGCCTCTGTCACCCGCCTTACCGATACGATCTTACGGTAATTTATGTCGCTGATAATTACCTTCCCCGCTTTTGGAGAAGAATGGACAACTCTTCCATCCCCCGTGCAGATACCGCAATGGTGGATTTCATGGGTACTACTGCCGTAGAAAACAATATCCCCCGCTTTTATGTCTTTGGTCCGGACAGCTTCCCCGATCCTTTCCTGGTCTTTGCAGGAGCGTGGCATTGAGATATTATAATATTTTAAAACCGCCTGCACAAACCCGGAACTATCCACACCTCTGCCGTCCGCCCGGTCGATCTCCGGGTCCGGTGCCTTTCCCTTTTCTATCCAGCCCACTGCTTCCACTTCCGGAAGCGTCGCCCCTCCATACATATAGGGAACACCTTTCCAGAATTCCGCAAAAGCCGCTATCTGCTCTCCCAGAGGAAGCTCCTCTTTTTCATGCGCAATGGATACATCGGTACGGGAAGAACTGCCCCCTGGATCTTTTTCCTTTTGTATGGCAGAGCCGCTGATACCATTGCCGACGCTTTCATCGGCACTCCCACTGGTGCTGAACTCTTTCTTTTCTTCCTCCGCCGATGCCATCGCTCCACTTAATATAAGGAAGGCTCCCATTACAACAACAATAAACATACTGAGAAAAATAACACAAAGTTTCCATGAATGTTTCATATACATTTCTCCTTTCTTCGCCTGCATTTTCCTGTTACAAGAAAATCATATCACCCGGATCTTTGATAGTTTTTATGACCATATTAAATAGTTGTAAAATATACTTCAATTATCGTCCCAACGCCTTTTTCGGATCCGATTTTCATTTCCCAGTTGTGCCTGTCTGCAATGTAGTGACACAGGTACATACCCAGACCGCTCCCTCCCAGCCTCCGGCTTCTGGATTTATCCTCCCGGTAAAATGGCTCGTAGATATGCTCCAGGCACTCTTTTGTCATTCCGGTTCCATTATCTTCAATTACTGCCTTTTTTTCTCCCAGGCAAAGAGAGATCATCCCGTCATCCCGGCAGGCATGATAGCTGTTCCGAAGCAGGTTCAAAAAGAAAATCTCCACCAGTATCCGGTTGCCTGTTACGGCACCCTTCCCTGCCTCAAACTTCCAGACAATATCTTTTCCCGCCAGTTGTCTGTCCGCCATCTGCTGAAGCCACCCCGCAAGGTCTCCCAGAGGGATTTCCTCCGTCTCCATCTCCTCCTGCCGCAGTAACATAACCTGGCGGAGCGTTTCTGTGATCTCCACCATGCGCCCGGATTCGCGGACAATGTAATCCATATACTCTAACTGTTTTTCCGGACTGACATCCGTATTCCGTACAAGTTCCGCATATCCCCGGACCGATGTAAGCGGTGTCCGCATCTCATGGGACAGCGCATAGATGAACTCCTGTTTCTGTCTCGCCTGGGCCTCCTTATATTCCACAGTTTCCCTCACCTGTTCTGTCATATGGTTAATATCCCGTGCCAGTCCCGACAACTCATCATTTCCTTTTACCTCCAGATGACAGGTATAATCCCCTGCCGCTATTTTTCCTGTTATTTTTGAGATCCGGCTCACTGGTTCCAGAAACCTTCTTATGATATGATATAAAAGTACAGCCATCAGCAGAGAGGCCGCCATCTCCATCCAGACAAATGTAATCATCTGGCTCTCCCATACGCGGAGGGCTTCCGACACATTTTCATAAATTACAAGCTGATATCCGGTTGTTCCAAGCCTCCCTGCCGTACAGGAATATTTTTCACCCTCCCGCTCCAGTATTGTGATCTTCCCCTTCCCCTCTTCCAATCCCAGAACTTCTTCCTGCTCTTTTTTATCAGCCCAGAATTCAGATCCCAGTGTTCCCTCACTGGAGGAATATGTTATCTGGTCTGCTATTCCGGAGCGTTCACGAAGTTCCTGACCCCGCCAGAGCTCAAATGCACACTGGCGTGTACAATAATTTGAGACATAGCTTTGAAACAGCTGCCACTCTGCCGTTCTTTCATTTTCTATCTCTGATAAATCTTCTGTCATGGAAATAGCCATATATTTCCATGACGACTCCGCTGCCTGCTTTACCAGATCCACGCTCTTCTCATATGAGGAACGAAATATCAATATATTGCAGGTATTTAAAACGAGCAGGAAAAGTGCGATGACAACCAGATAAATTTTTTCCCATATTTTCATTGCAGAACCTCCAGACGGTATCCGAGCTTATACACCGTTTTTAACTTTGAACCCAGATTCAGTTTCCGCCGCAACATAGCTACATGGACGTCTACCGTTCTCGTATCCCCTTCATAATCATATCCCCATACTTTCTCTATCAATTGCTCCCTTGTCAGGGCTATGTTCTGATTCTGGATAAAATATTCTAAAAGCTCGTATTCTTTCAATGTAAGACTAACCTCTTCCTCCCCGGCCATCACCCGGTGGGACTGCAGGTCCACACACAGCTCTCCCAGAGTAAAGATCTCTTTCCTGTCCGTCATATTTCTGCGCAGCACTACATTTACCCTGGCTATCAGTTCCAGCATTTCAAAGGGCTTTACGATATAGTCTTCTGCTCCCCGGTTCAGTCCCTTTACTTTATCATACAAACCGTCCCGCGCCGTGAGAATAATGACCGGTATGTTCCCACACTCCGGCAGAATATCATATCCAGAACATCCCGGCAGCATCAGGTCTAAAAGGATCAGGTCAAAATGCGTATGCTGGACCGCTTTTCTTGCCTCACTGCCATCATAAATCTGCTTGCACTGATGACCCGCCAATATTAAATTTTCTTTAATGAGGTTATTGATAAGTTCCTCATCTTCCACAATAAGAATCTTGGCCATAATGATCTCCATTCTGTTTTTCCTATATTGTAACATGAAGTTATTAAATAGTTGTAAAGAACACTTAAACGATAAAAAAGGTGCGACTGAAAACCGCGCACCTCTAATGAATTGCCTTCGGCCATTCTTTTGCTCCGCAAATCGAGAACTTTTCTATCATCTAAAAAAGACGCACCGCTCTCCCGCAGCACGCCTTTTAGATTTTCCAGCATATACTCTTACTTGTCTCTCCAGACGATCCGTCCCTTCGTGAGATCATAGGGTGATAACTCAAGAGTCACCTTATCTCCTGGGAGGATACGGATGAAATTCATCCTGAGCTTACCGCTGATATGTGCTAATACCTTGTGACCATTTTCAAGTTCTACCTGAAACATAGCATTTGGCAGCTTCTCCACAACAGTTCCCTCAATTTCTATAACATCTGCTTTTGACATAAAAACTCTCCTTTTTCAATGGCTTGACAAAACTAATCTAAACTTATATATCGGTTTCGTTCAACGACAAAATCTCTGGCTCTCCCTCGGTGATCAGTATTGTATTTTCATAATGTGCGGAATTCGAGCCATCTCTTGTGACAACAGTCCAGTCATCTTCCAGAATCCAAATTTTCCAATCCCCGGCATTTACCATTGGTTCGATTGCCAGTGTCATTCCCGGTCTCAGCTTAGGTCCTCGTCCCACCGGCTTAAAATTAGGAATCTGCGGCTCCTCATGCAGTCTTGTTCCGATTCCATGGCCTACCAGATCCCTGACTATGGAAAAACCATAACTTTCCGCATATTTCTGGATGGCTGCCGAGATATCATGAAGATGATTACCCGCCACCGCCATCTTGATACCCTCAAAAAAGCTCTGCTTTGTAACCGCTATCAACTGTTCTGACTCTTTGCTTATCTTTCCCACACCGTGGGTTCTTGCTGCATCTGAATGATATCCTTCATAAATAACTCCTGCATCCAGACTGACGATATCACCTTCCTCGATCCTCCGGGTGTCGGTAGGAATCCCATGAACCACCTCGTCATTTACAGACACACAAATGGAAGCAGGATATCCTTCATAATTCAGGAAAGAAGGAACACAGCCCGCCTTACGGATCAGCTCCTCTCCCTTCCGGTCGATGTCCAGCGTTGTAATACCTGGTGCAATGATCTCCGCCAATTTATTGTGTACATCAGCAAGAATCTTTCCTGCCTCTCTCATGAGTGAAATCTCACGCTTTGATTTAATCGTTATTGCCATGACAATCTCCATTTCTGCATTCTAAAGCATGACCTCCTGGATATCCGGCATTTCGCTTTATCCTGATTACTTCGTTTCCAAAATCTTCACAATGGCGTCAAATACATCCTGAAGGTCAACCGTTCCATCTACTTCTTTCAAAATTCCTTCTTTATTATAATAGTCGATCAAAGGCTGAGTCTGGTCATGATATACTTCCAGACGCTGCTTCACGGTCTCTGGTTTATCATCGTCACGAAGGATCAGCTCACCTCCACAGGCATCGCAGACACCTTCTTTCTGGGTCGGGTTATACTTAATATGATATGTTCCACCACATGCTACACATGCACGTCTTCCTGACATTCTACGGATAATATTTTCATCGGGAACCTCTACATTGATAGCAAAGTCCATCTTCTCACCAATCTTTGCAAGTGCTTCTGTCAAAGCTTCTGCCTGTGGAATGGTCCTTGGAAAGCCGTCAAGAACATAACCTTTCTTTGCATCGTCCTGAGCCAGGCGGTCTACCACCAGATCCACCACCAGTTCATCCGGCACCAGAAGTCCCTGATCCATATAGGTTTTCGCCTTCTGGCCAAGCTCAGTATTCTCTTTGATATTGGCACGGAATATATCCCCTGTGGAAATATGGGGAATGCCGTATTTTTCTGAAATCTTTTTTGCCTGAGTACCTTTTCCGGCACCAGGAGCTCCAAGCATAACTATCTTCATAAAGAAACCTGCCTTTCTTTTTTCTTTCATTTTTATAAAAAGGGGTAAACAGCCTCACGAAAAAGCATGGCTGATTTTTCGCTGGCCGATCCCCCTTTAAAATATACCGCGTCGATTTTTGTAAACTCAGTTCCCCAAAAATCCCTTGTAGTTTCGTACCAGCAATTGGGATTCCAACTGTTTCAGTGTCTCAATCACAACACCAACGATAATGATCAGAGAGGTACCCGTAAAGGATACATTGGCACCGAAAACACCTGAGAATATAATAGGAAGAACACAAACAATAACCATTGCCACCGCGCCGATAAAGATGATACTGTTCAGCACATTGTTCAGATAATCGGTGGTCGGTTTGCCCGGCCGGATACCTGGTATAAATCCACCCTGCTTTTTCATGTTGTTTGAAATCTCAAGGGGATTAAAGGTCACTGATGTGTAGAAGTATGCAAAGAAGATCACAAGGGCAATATATACCAGCAATCCAAATGAATACTTAAACTCTCCCCAGGAAGTGATATTACACCAGCTGCTCTGGTTACATACCTTGATCAGCTTCTGGATCAAACTGGCGCCATCACCGGATGCCGGCTGAATGCCTGCAAAACTGGCAATAACAACTGGAAGCTGAAGCATGGAACTGGCGAAGATCACCGGGATAACTCCCGCTGTATTTACCTTCAATGGAATGTGGCTTGACTGTCCGCCAAACATCTTCCGTCCCTGCATTTTCTTGGCATACTGAACCGGAATCTTTCTCTCGCCATCCTGAAGCAGTACAATAAACAGGAACATCGCTATAATGATCGCAAGAATGATTACTGCCGCAAGAACTGCATTCGTAATATTACCTGCGTTCTTTACAAACTGATTATACAGAGTGATCAGATCACTTGGAATTCGTGCCACGATATTGATCAGCAGGATAATGGAAATACCATTTCCAATTCCCTTCTCCGTAATCTGCTCTCCCAGCCACATAAGGAATGCTGCCCCGGCTGTCAGTGCAACCACTGCAATGATAACTGGCGTATAACCTTCTTCTGTAAAAAGTTTCTGATTACGGAAGCCGATGATAATGGCCACGCCTTCAATAACTGCCAGCACGACGGAAAGATATCTTGTGTATTCATTGAGCTTCTTCCTTCCATCCTCTCCATCCTTCTGCATCTCCTCCAGGCGGGGGATCGCGATGGTAAGAAGCTGGATAATAATGGATGCTGTGATATATGGCGTAATGTTCAGTGCAAAAATTGACATTCTTGTAAAAGAACCACCCGTCATAACATCCAGGAAACTGAGTGCCTGATTGTTGTTAAACAAATTCTGGATAACAGCAGTATTTACACCCGGAATCGGAATATTACACCCAATACGTACAACGATAAGCCCCATAAAAACAAACAGGAGTTTATTACGGATTTCTTTCGTCTTAAACGCATTTTTTATCGTTTCAAGCATTAAATCACCTCAGCTTTTCCACCAACTGCCTGAATTTTCTCTGCCGCACTCTTGCTGAATGCATTCACTTTTACATCAAGCTTTTTGGTTAATTCTCCATTTCCAAGAATTTTAACTCCATCCTTAGGATTTTTGACAATGCCTTTTTCCATAAGAGTTTCTACTGTTACCTCAGCTCCGTCTTCAAATACATTCAGACGGTCCAGTCCAATGGCAACAATATCTTTGCTGTTTATATTTGTAAATCCTCTCTTCGGCAATCTTCTGTATAATGGTAACTGACCACCTTCAAAACCTGGTCTGGGTGCTCCGGAACGGGCTTTCTGTCCCTTATGACCCTTACCTGCGGTTTTGCCATTTCCTGAACCGTGTCCACGTCCGCGACGGAATTCGTTGCTGTGCTTGGAACCAGCTGCAGGCTTCAATTCTGATAAATTCATGGTTTGCCACCTCCTTGTTAATTAGATTTCTTCAACTTTTACTAAGTGTCTTACTTGCTGAATCATTCCTCTGACAGCTGGATTATCCGGCATCTCAACTGTTTTGTTCAGTTTCCGGAGCCCCAGGGCCTCCACTGTCTTTCTGTGTTTTGGAATGGCACCAATTGTAGACTTTACTAACGTGATTTTTAATTTATCTGCCATCAAAAAGTCCCTCCTAACCTAAAACTTCTTCTACGGAAAGTCCGCGGAGTTTAGCTACTTCTTCCGGTGTCTTAAGTTCGTTCAAGCCAGCGATCGTTGCAAGTACAACGTTCTGCTTGTTACGGGAACCCAGAGACTTTGTACGGATATTTTTAAATCCAGCAAGCTCCAGTACGGAACGGGCAGGGCCACCTGCGATGATTCCAGTACCTTCTGGGGACTTCTTCATAAGAACTTCAGCACTGCCAAACTTGCCAATATAGTCATGTGGAATACTTCCGTTTTCATCAATCGGTACCTTGACCAATTTTTTCATAGCATCCTCTTTGCCTTTGCGGATTGCTTCCGGAATTTCCGTTGCTTTTCCTAAACCTGCACCAACATGTCCGTTGCCGTCGCCAACTACTACAAGAGCAGTAAAACGGAAGTTACGGCCGCCTTTAACAACCTTGGTTACACGTTTAATTGATACTACTTTATCTTCTAATTCAAACTGACTAGCATCAATAATTTCACGTTTCATGAGTTTTCCTCCTTGCTTAGAATTCCAGACCAGCTTCTCTTGCTGCATCTGCTAACGCTTTTACTTTACCCTGATAAATATAACCGCCACGGTCAAATACTACTTCTTTAATACCATTATCCAGTGCTTTTTTTGCGATAACAGCACCCAGCTTTGTAGCAGCTTCTACATTATTTGTCTTATCAAGGCCTTCCTTTACATCACCCTGAAGAGTTGATGCAGAAACAATCGTGTTGCCTGCCACATCATCGATGATCTGGGCATACATATGATTGTTGCTACGGAATACTGCCAAACGTGGTCTCTCAGGAGTTCCAGACAAACGGCTACGTAATCTTCTATGTTTGTTTCTGCGAACGTCGCTTCTATTTACTTTACTAACCATTCTTATTTACTCCTTTCTTATTTCTTACCAGTCTTACCAACTTTACGCCTGATCACTTCATCAGAATACTTGATACCTTTGCCCTTATACGGCTCCGGTGCTCTCTTCTCTCTGATCTCAGCAGCGTACTGGCCAACTTTTTCTTTATCTATTCCCTTAACGATAATCTTGTTCTGACCATCCACAGTAACTTCCAATCCTTCTGGATCTTCCATTTCTACTGGATGTGAGTATCCAAGAGATAATACCAGTTTCTTACCCTGTTTTGCAGCTCTGTATCCAACTCCGTTTACTTCAAGCTCTTTTGTATAGCCCTCGGTTACACCAATGATCATGTTGTTGATCAGAGTTCTTGTTAAACCATGCAGGGATTTCATTTTTTTCAGATCATTGGGACGGGAAACTTTGATCTCTTCTCCATCCTTCTCAATTTTCATTTCCGCAGGCAATACCCTCTCAAGTGTTCCCTTTGGTCCTTTTACTGTCACCTTATTATTTTCTGCAATATCTACAGTTACGCCTGCAGGTACCGCGATAGGCAATCTTCCAATTCGTGACATCTTGCCGTACCTCCTGTATTTTTACTAGGTTGATTGTTGCTTGCTATCTCATTCGGCAGTAAAACTGCCTCATGGAGTTGCGTTCGTCAAATGCGCTAACGCGCATCCGCATCTGAAAATGTTTTTTATCAAGCAAGCTTGAACAAAACATTTGTCAGCTGCTCATCGTGCTTCGCACGCTTGACTCACTATTACCACACGAATGCTAAAACTTCTCCGCCGACATTCAGCTTACGGGCCTCTTTGTCAGTCAGAACACCTTTGTTTGTAGAAACGATTGCGATACCAAGTCCGCCGAGAACCTTTGGGAGCTCTGCTGCGTTGGCATACACACGAAGTCCCGGTTTGGAGATTCTCTTCAAACCAGAGATGATCTTTTCGTTCTTGTCTTTACCATATTTCAAAGTGATATGGATTGATTTGAATCCATCCACCTCAATGATTTCAAATTTCTTGATATACCCTTCTTTCAAAAGAATCTCTGCGATGGCAGTCTTCATTTTGGAAGCAGGAATATCTACTGTATCATGCTTTGCCGTATTCGCATTACGGATTCTTGTAAGCATATCTGCAATAGGATCGCTCATTGTCATTTGATTTTCCTCCTTAATCAACTTGCTAATACGTGTCCACTTTATTCGTGAAACTACTTACTCTTACCAGCTTGCTTTTTTTACACCTGGAATCTGGCCTTTGTATGCTAACTCACGGAAGCAGATTCGGCAAATTCCATATTTTCTCAGGTAAGCATGTGGACGACCACAGATCTTACAACGGCTGTACTCTCTGGTGGAGAATTTAGCCGGACGCTGCTGCTTAATCTTCAAAGACTTTTTAGCCATGAAAAACCCCTCCTAACTATTTCTTGAATGGCATACCAAACTGTGCCAGCAATTCACGTGCTTCTTCATCCGTATGAGCGGTAGTAACAAAGATAACATCCATACCTCTTACCTTATCTACTTTATCATACTCGATCTCCGGGAAAATCAACTGCTCTTTGATTCCCAATGCATAATTTCCACGGCCATCAAAGGCATTCGGATTCACACCTCTGAAGTCACGTACACGCGGAAGCGCGAGGTTAATCAGACGATCCACAAATTCATACATTTTCTCTCCGCGAAGAGTTACCTTACATCCGATCGGCTGGCCTTCACGAAGTTTAAAGTTCGCTACCGATTTCTTAGCTCTTGTCACAACAGCTTTCTGTCCTGTGATCGTCTCCAGATCACTGATCGCTGTATCCAGGACCTTTGAATTCTCTTTTGCTTCACCAACGCCCATGTTGATAACAACCTTGTCGAGCTTTGGTACCTGCATAACATTTGCATATTCAAACTTTTTCTGCATACCCGGAACGATTTCGTTCAAGTATGTCTCTTTTAATCTACTCACCTAAACAGTACCTCCTCTCACATTAGTCAATCACTGCGCCAGTAGCTTTGGCGTAACGTACTTTCGATTTACCATCCTCAGACTTAAATCCGATTCTCGTCACCTTTCCATCTACTACATACATTACATTAGATACATCAAATGCTGCTTCTTCTTCAACGATTCCGCCCTTTGCATTTGACTGGTTGGGTTTCACATGTTTTTTCACCATGTGGACGCCTTCAACCTTCACTTTTCCATTCTTAACTTCAAGAACTTTTCCTTCTTTACCTTTATCTACACCGGCGATCACACGAACGGTATCGCCTTTTTTGATCTTTGATGTTGCCACTTCAGGGACACCTCCTTATAATACTTCTGGTGCTAAAGAAACAATCTTCATAAACTGTTTGTCTCTTAATTCTCTAGCTACAGGTCCAAAAATACGGGTTCCTCTAGGAGTCTTGTCATCTTTGATGATGACTGCCGCATTTTCATCAAAACGGATATATGAACCGTCCGGACGACGGATCTCTTTTACTGTACGAACAACAACAGCCTTTACTACGTCTCCTTTTTTAACAACTCCACCTGGTGTTGCATCTTTGACCGTAGCAACGATAATATCGCCTACTGCCGCATATCTTCTAACAGAACCGCCAAGAACACGGATACAAAGCAATTCCTTGGCACCTGTGTTATCAGCAACTTTAAGTCTTGTTTCCTGCTGTACCATTCCAATACTCTCCTTTCAAGGTTATTCTGATAACGAAATTATTTTGCTGAAGCAAAAGGATTTATTTCGCTTTTTCGATAATCTCAACAAGTCTCCATCTCTTGTCCTTGGACAACGGTCTTGTCTCCATAACCTTTACTCTGTCACCAATGTTACATTCATTCTGCTCGTCATGAGCTTTTAATTTATAAGTTCTCTTTACGATTTTTCCATAAAGCGGATGTTTTACGTTGTCTACTACAGCTACAACGATGGTCTTATCCATTTTATTGCTTACAACTTTACCTGTACGAGTTTTTCTAAGATTTCTTTCCACAACAAAATCCTCCTTTCCATTTAGTTAGCTGCCTTCTGCTCAAATGACATCGCTGTCTGAATACGAGCAATATTGCGTCTAACTTCTTTGATTCTGCTTGTATTGTCAAGTTGGTTTGTTGCGTTCTGGAATCTCAAATTGAAAAGTTCCTTCTTAGCAGCTACTAACTCGTCATTTAATTCAGCAAGTGATTTATCTTTCAAATTATTCATGAACTCTTTACTCTTCACTGCCCGCACCTCCTTCTAAGTCTGCGCGTGAAACGATCTTACATTTTACCGGCAATTTGTGTGTTGCAAGACGAAGCGCTTCTCTTGCCACTTCTTCCGGCACACCGGCAATCTCAAACATTACACGTCCTGGCTTAACTACAGCTACCCAGTATTCCAGAGCACCTTTACCTTTACCCATTCGAGTCTCGGCAGGAGTCTTTGTAACCGGCTTGTCAGGGAAAATCTTGATCCAGACTTTACCACCACGCTTGATATAACGGGTCATGGCAACACGGGCTGCCTCTATCTGATTGGACTTGATCCAGGCCGGCTCAGTAGCAACGATACCAAATTCACCATATGTGATCTTGTTGCCGCGAAGCGCCTTGCCCTTCATAGAACCACGAAACTGTTTACGACGTTTTACTCTCTTAGGCATTAACATTATTTATCGCTCCCTTCCTTTGCACTAGCCTTGGCTGGTTTTTCACCTTTGGTTGGAAGTACTTCTCCATGATAGATCCATGCCTTCACACCGATCTTACCATAAGTTGTGTTCGCTTCTGCAAATCCATAGTCAATGTCTGCACGAAGTGTCTGAAGCGGAATATTTCCTTCACTATAGAACTCAGTACGAGCCATATCAGCACCGCCAAGACGTCCGGAACATGCTGTTTTGATACCCTGTGCTCCCGCTTTCATTGCTCTTCCCATGCAGGACTTCATCGCACGACGGAAGGAAATACGGTTTTCCAGCTGTGCTGCGATATTCTCAGCCACCAGCTGTGCATCGCTGTCCGGTCTCTTTACTTCTTTGATATCCACAAGGATCTTCTTATCGGAGAACTTAGCCAGTTCCACTTTCAGCTTCTCGATCTCAGATCCGCCTTTTCCGATCACTACACCTGGCTTTGCTGTATAAACGATAACTTTTACCCGCTCGCTTGTTCTCTCGATCTCGATCTTGGAAATTCCTGCGTGATACAGTTTTTTCTTCAGGAACTCACGAATTTTATAATCTTCCACAAGACTGTCAGCAAAATCTTCCGGCTCTGCGAACCATCTGGATTCCCAGTCTTTAATAACGCCGACTCTTAAACCATGAGGATTAACTTTTTGTCCCATTGTTACTCTCCTTTCACTATCTCTCATTCAAGACTACTGTAATATGACACATTCTCTTTTCGATTCTGTAAGCCATACCACGAGCTCTTGGTCGAATTCTCTTCATTGTCGTTGCTTTGTTGGCAAAGCACTCTTCTACATAGAGAGTTTCCGGATTCATTCCATTATTGTTCTCAGCATTTGCAATTGCAGATTTCAAAAGCTTCTCAATTACAGCTGATGCATATCTTGGGTTGTATGCTAAAATACCAAGTGCTGTCTGTACATCCTTGCCACGGATCGCATCCAGTACAAATCCTGCTTTCTGAGCAGACATTCTGGCATATGACAGCTTAGCAGATGGTCTTGTATCTTTATTCTGGTTTCTTTCTTTCTTAATCTGTGATCTATGTCCTTTAGCCACGGATGAAACCTCCTTTCAAAATTGAAAACAATATATGCTGCCGAAAGTTTCGCAGAAACTTTCCAAGAATTTTGAAAAAATTCTTTTTTTAGCGGCCTTTTTTCTCGTCTTTACCATGTCCGCGATAGGTTCTGGTAGCAACAAACTCACCGAGCTTGTGACCTACCATATCCTCTGTAATATATACAGGAACATGTTTTCTACCGTCATGTACTGCGATGGTATGACTTACCATGCTAGGAAAGATAGTAGAACGACGTGACCAGGTTTTTATTACTTGTTTATCGCCAGATTCGTTCATGGCATCAATCTTTTTCAAAAGATGCGCATCAGCGAATGGTCCTTTTTTTAATGAACGAGCCAATTCATTTACCTCCTTTTATTGAGAAAACCATAGGTCAGGGGTAAGCCGGATGGCTGTACCCATGACATTGTATAATCTGATGATCATTTGGCAAGGGCTAAAAGCGCTTGCCCCGCCCACTTGCCAAATCAGTTACTTAGCAAGCGCTTTCCCGTCCCTTCTACGGATAATCATCTTATTAGACTGCTTATTTTTCTTTCTTGTCTTAAGACCAAGTGCAGGCTTGCCCCAAGGCGTACATGGACCTGGACGTCCGATACCGGTCTTACCTTCTCCACCACCGTGTGGATGGTCATTCGGGTTCATAACAGATCCACGAACCGTCGGGCGGATACCCATATGGCGTTTACGACCTGCTTTACCGATATTGATCAGGTTATGCTCTGCATTTCCCACCTGTCCGATTGTTGCGCGGCATACGATGGGCACCATTCTCATCTCGCCGGAAGGCATACGAAGTGTCGCATATTTTCCTTCCTTTGCCATAAGCTGTGCGCTGTTTCCTGCGGAACGAACAAACTGTCCGCCATGTCCCGGATAAAGCTCAATGTTGTGTACCAGTGTACCAACCGGAATGTCTTTGAGCTCCATGCAGTTTCCGACTCTAGCCTCAGCGGTCTCACCATTCATTACCTGCTGTCCGACTTTCAGTCCTGCTGGTGCAAGAATGTATGCCTTTTCACCGTCTGCATAGCAGATCAGCGCAATGTTTGCTGTACGGTTCGGATCGTACTCGATGCTCTTTACTGTTGCCGGAATTCCGTCTTTATTTCTCTTAAAATCAATAATTCTATATTTTCTTCTAGAACCGCCTCCACGGTGTCTCACCGTGATCTTTCCCTGGGCGTTGCGTCCTGCATTTTTCTTCAGGGACACCGTCAAGGATTTCTCAGGAACAGACTTTGTGATCTCCGCAAAATCAGAACCTGTCATCTGTCTTCTAGAAGGTGTATATGGGTTAAATGTCTTAATTCCCATGAGTTACACTCCTTTCAAAAATAACTTGCTTTGTATCAAAAGAATTTATCTTCAAATTCATTAAAGACCTTCAAAAATCTCAATGTCAGCGCTGTCTTCTGTCAGCTGCACGATCGCTTTCTTTCTCTTAGCAGTCCTGCCTGTTGTCATTCCACGTCTGCGTTTTTTGCCCTCGCAGTTCATGGTGTTTACCTTCTTTACTTTTGTTCCAGCAAACATTTTTTCAACAGCATCCTTGATCTGGGCCTTTGTCGCATCTGTGTGTACATAAAATGTATATTTTTTATACTCCATTCCCGCCATGGATTTTTCCGTGATAACCGGTTTGGAGATAATGTCATAATATTTCAGATCTGCCATTATGCGTACACCTCCTCAATTGCTTTCACAGCATCCTTTGTAAGGATCACATTGTCATACTTCAGAATGTCGTATACGTTGATAGAGTTAGCATAAACTCCTCTTGCCGTCGGAATATTCCGGACAGAAAGTGTTACATTTTTTGCTTCCTCGTCAACTACAAACAGTGCTTTCTTCATATCAAGACCATTCAGCAGTGTCTGCATTGTCTTTGTCTTAGGAGCGTCCAGTTCCATTCCGTCAACAACGATCAGCTTGTTCTCGCTTACCTTTGTTGATAATGCGGATTTCAGAGCTATTACTTTTTCTTTCTTATTCATCTTAAATGAATAATCTCTCGGTGTAGGAGCAAATACAACTCCGCCGCCCTTCCACTGTGGAGCACGGATCGAACCCTGTCTTGCATGTCCGGTTCCCTTCTGTCTCCACGGTTTTCTTCCTCCGCCGCGAACTTCAGAGCGAGTTTTCGCTTTCTGTGTTCCCTGACGTTTGTTAGCCAGCTGCAATACAACTGCCCTGTGAACCAAATGTTCATTTACCGGTGCGGCAAAGATCGAATCATTCAATTCCATTTTTCCGGTCTCTTTGCCTTCCATATTGTAAACAGATACGCTTGCCATCTGTGTCGTCCTCCTTTCCGAAAGTTATGCCTTTACGGATTCTTTTATAATAACGGTTGATTTCTTTGGTCCCGGCACTGCTCCTTTAACCAGAAGAAGATTGTTCTCCACATCCACCCTCACGATCTCAAGATTCTGGATGGTAACTTTTACAGCACCCATCTGACCAGGCATTTTCTTGCCTTTGAATACTTTGCTTGGATCCGATGCAGAACCATTGGAACCAGCATGTCTATGGAATTTGGAGCCGTGACCCATCGGTCCTCTGGACTGGCCATGACGCTTGATCGCACCCTGGAATCCTTTACCTTTGCTTGTCGCTGTCACGTCGATCTTGTCACCGGCTTCAAAGATATCTGCTTTAATTTCCTGTCCTAATTCAAACTCCTCTGCATTGTCAAACTTAAACTCTGTGAGAAATCTCTTGTTATCTACGCCTGCTTTTGCAAAGTGTCCCTGTTTCGGCTTGTTGACAAGCTTCTCGCGGATGTCGCCAAACCCAACCTGTACTGCACTGTATCCGTCTGTCTCAACATTTTTGATCTGAGTCACGAAAACCGGACCAGCCTCAAGCACAGTAACTGGTGTTAATACACCGTCTTCGTTGAAAATCTGTGTCATTCCAACTTTTGTAGCTACGATAGCTTTCTTCATTTTATTTACCTCCTAAATTTCTACAGCGGATTGCTTTCATATCCGTATCAGATCTTCTGATCCTGGGAAAGCGGAAAACAATCATCCTAGATGGTTACGCATGTTCTGAACCGGAGAACCCTTGTAAACTTTTAGGACCAGGGGACTGTGTCTCTTCCCCCCTGTAAGGTTTCTTTATAAAATAATGAACAATATGTTCAAAATTTACTTCGCCTCTGCGCAAGTTTGCGAATGCAAATCTTGCTATGAATCGAGCGAGCTCGATTCATTTATTTCATTTTAATATCAATTGCAACCCCAGCAGGCATTTCCAAACGGGATAATGCATCTACTGTCTTCTGTGATGGCTTAAGCACATCGATCAGTCTCTTGTGAGTTCTCTGCTCAAACTGCTCTCTGGAGTCTTTGTACTTGTGTACCGCACGAAGAATCGTGATAACCTCTTTCTTAGTAGGAAGTGGTACCGGACCGCTTACCTTTGCTCCTGTTTTCTTTACTGTCTCGATCAGCTTTGCAGCTGCGAAATCGATCAACTGATGATCGTATGCTTTTAAAATGATTCTCATTGTCTGTTGACTTGCCATAAAAAAAGCCGCCTCCTTTTCGTACTTGAAAAATAATGTTAGTACGACAAGTGGTGACTGTACACTCATCCGTGTGTGTCATGCCGGTTCACACAAAATTCCGCCTTGTCAGCGGAAATCCGCCCTATTGGGCAGTTGATACACACGTTTATCTGCTCTTAGACAGAAACTATGGTTCGTACAGTGACTTGCCGTCAGGTTTACCGACTGCTGAACTATGTATTCTGCAGTCTCTTGACATTCGCTCCACGGAAAACCCATCCGCAAACTTCATGAACGTTTGCTGCGATGGCAACCTCACGCTTCTTCGCTATCAATGTCACAGCAATGGCTATTATACACTACATTTCCATTAAATGCAAGCATTTTCTAAAAAAACTTTGTACGAACCATTTCCGTCATTACATCTTTTTCGTTTTTCTGTATTTCTTCCCTGATACCGTTACCGTAACGGTGATCTTCATCTTCTTTTTTAATTTAGATGAAGTTTTAATGATAAGCTTTCCGCTTTTTGACTGTCTTGAGGAAAAAGACAGCTTTTTACAACGTTTCTTCTTATTTAAAAGAATTTTTTTATTGAGCCCCACCGTTACTTTCGACGCTTTGGGCACTGTAACTACGATCTTTTTCTTTCCTCTGCCAGCCGAAATCCTGATCTGGGATAAAATATCCGTTTTTTTGTTTCCAGCTTCTGGATCCTGTATGACATTCTCAATTCCCACTCCTGTCTGCTGGGGGGCTGGCGGATTCAGTATTACAATTCCAGAAGGAGGTACTGTATCTGATGGAGAAACTGTACCCGCAGGCATCTCTGTGGGGACAGGGGAACCAGAGGGTTCTGGCGATGATGTCCCAGAGGGAGCCGATGATACTGATGGAAGATCACTTTCTTCCGGGGGCATCGTCCCTTCCGGAGATTTCGTTGTCTCTGGGGAAACAGTTGTCTCTGGGCTCTTTGTCGTGTCTGGCATCATAGTAGCCTCCGGTGAAGCCGCTGGTTCCGGTGCAGCTGTCTGCCTGGGTGGTTCTGTCACCGCTGGCAGGGGCGGATAGGTAGTCTCCGGCACCTCAAAGCTGCACACCGTTTCCGGCTCCAGGGCAGTGATCACCGATACCCTCTCTCCGTCTATCTCTTTGGCTGAAACCGCTGCCGGCAGCACTTGAAGTTCCTTTCCCCGGATCCACAGCCCATAAAGCGTATCCTTTCCTTCCATATTAATACCAGGCACCGGCTCTCCTTTGGTCAGACCTTCTGTTCCCACAGACACCCGCAGCACTTCATCCGGTGTATTAAAGTACAAAACGCCCTGGTGAATAGCCAACTGTGTATACTTATCTGTAAAATAATAACCCGGCATTGCCGTTTCCCAGCGATATATGCTGAGATCTACCAGTTTTTCCATCCTTTCCGCTTTAGGATCTGCCTCCGGATCCCAGCGGTAAATCCCAGGATAAGAACCTTTATTCTTCGCATAAAACCAGTTTTCTCCATCACTTACCAGCGGAGAGGATGAGCTCCCCCAGAAGAAGGAATCCCTTGATGTATCTTCACAGGGCTCACTTAATGTATTGTCCCATATGTATGATGCAGCCCAGGCGGAATCGCTTTTCAGAAAATATTTGTGTTC
Organism: uncultured Eubacterium sp.; assembly: GCA_910584645.1. Classification (GTDB taxonomy): domain Bacteria; phylum Bacillota; class Clostridia; order Lachnospirales; family Lachnospiraceae; genus Eubacterium_F. The sequence goes on along the minus strand of CAJUAU010000009.1, from coordinate 91,472 downwards.
TGCCCTGCCAGGCATATCCTCAATCGGATCATCCCAGGTCACATCCACATGATACCACCTGCCCTCCAGCTGGATCTGGTTCCACATATGTCCCATAGCATCACTAGGCAATGTCCTGCAGGGAATTCCCAGCCGCTTCATAAAATACAAATATGCCAGCGCATATCCCTCGCACACAGCCCGTCCTTCCACGATCAGGCTATAGGCATCGTAGCGGCATGGATCCGTATCAGATTGTGGATCCCTGGTGTCATATTCATACCTGGAAGCCAGATGATCGTGGATATACAATGCCTTTTCCACATCGCTCCACTCCGGATTTACCCCGGAAAGAATCTGATCCGATACGTCCTGGAATGTAGTTTTCATCTCTTCAATGCGTTTTTTTGACACATCGGCGCCACCAAACTGATAGGAAGGTGTATAGGACAAAACATATTTCTGTCCGCCTGACGAAATCTGGTAGCTGAATCTTTTGCTTACATAAAACAATTCCGGCGAAGAATTGATGATATCACTGAGCAAAGCTCTGAACTCTTCCACCGTCAGTTCATATCTCTCCAGATCTATACCAGGCTCTGCTGCAAGCAGCCCTTCATAGATCCTTTTCCTGGCTTCACTGCCCTCTTCTGACACCCCGCGCAGAGCCATGGATCTTTCTGAGCCCGTCTGCACGACAGCGGGCTTTCCATCCTGGATAAGCTGCAGCGTTCCCCTCTGCAATTCTCCTCTGGCTGTCTCCGCAGCAGATCCTGCTGCCGGCTGCAGCAGCATGCCCAGAACCAGCAGGAATGCCATACAACGCGAATAATATTTCTTCATCATAAACTTTTTCCTTTCATTGCTGCAAAATAGATACCAAACTTGGAATCAGCTGTTTCTTTCGGGAGACCAGTCCTTTCAATATAACTTTTTCCATATCACCATGGAGCCGGAAAGAATCCCTGACGACCTCCTCTGCCTTTTCACCGAAACAGAGAAGTTCTGTACTTTCTTTTACAATATTGGTAAGCATCACAAATGCCATATTGACACCCAGGGATGGGAAGATCTCCTCCAGATAAGGAACAATCTTCTCTTTGATCTCCTGAAGCTCTATGCTGTTCATGGAATTGATCTGACTCACCGTAAAACGGGTATCTCCCACTTCAAAGCGCTTGAGATCCTGTTCATAGATGTCTTTCGGCTCCCTGGAGCTGAGATCACTTCCTGCTCCAAACATGTCCACCGCAAACTCTTCGATCTCCACTCCGCATATCTTTGACAATTCCCCGGCAGCCTCCTTGTCCACCGCCGTACAGGTGGGCGAGCGGAACATTAAAGTGTCGGAAATAATGGCTGCCATAAGAAGACCGGCAATATTTTTAGGAATCTCCACATTAGTTTCCCTGTACATCTGATAGATGATGGTGGCTGTACAGCCCAGCGGCTGATTGCGGAAGAGAACCGGTTCCAGCGTCTCCAGTGTGCCTATCCGGTGATGGTCAATGATCTCCAGAATGTGAGCATTCTCAATGCCGTCCACCGTCTGGGAGCTCTCATTGTGGTCTACCAGGATCAGCTGCTTTTTGCGGAGATTAATAAGATTCCGCCTCGAGATCATTCCTACATAATTATCTCTGGCATCCAATACCGGGAAGTCGCGGTGGCGCAGTTTTCCCATCACCACCTTAATATCCTCTGTCTTGTCAGACAGGTGGAAAGTAGTCAGATGGTTTCGCTTCATAAAATACTCGATGGGCATACTCTGGTTGATCATCCGCGCCGCTGTAAAAGTATCATAGGGTGTGACAATAATGCTGCACCCCCGCTCTTCCGCCAGTTTTTGTATGGTTTGGGATACTTTCGCCTCCATGCACACCACGATGCATGCCGCCTCCATCTCAATAGCGCAGAGCTGGGATTCATAGCGGTTCCCGAGGATCACCATATCCCCCTGATGAATATAGTCCTCCATCACATCGGGATTTGCCGCTGCAATGACCACTTCACCTTTATTAAATACCGCTTCCCGGTCCCCCACGATCATTTCCGCCTCTAACGTCTCAAGTATATTCTTATAGGAAGTCTTTGAAGTGGAAAGAATACTGTTGTCGTACACGTCCATATAAGCCGTAGCGATATCTCCAATGGTGATCAGCCCGGATAACTTTCCCGATTCCGAAGTGATGGGCAGCGTGACCACATCCAGCTCCCGCATCATATTCCATGCCTTTTTCAAAGAAATATCCCCAGATACCCCTTTCGTCTTGCGGATCTCGATGTCACGCACTTCCGTCATGACATCTTCAATATAAAGAGGCGCCGGGGTCTGAAAATATTTCAGAACATATTGCGTCTCCTGGTTGATCTGGCCCGCTCTTCCCGCCACATAACCGCCGCCAAAAAGCGTATTTTTTAAATTTTCATAGGCGATGGCGGAACAGATGGAATCTGTGTCTGGATTTTTGTGCCCGATTATGAATACTGGCACCTGCTGTCCTTCTATCATTGAAATTCCTCACATACCTTTTAATTATTTGATCTCTGGGTTCATTATTATACTATTTTTTCCCGGAAAAGTCTACTATATTATTGGCTTGAAGGCACAAATTATACAGATCTCAAAATTTAACATTTTTAACAAATCGAAATAGCTATAGCTTTTTTATCCAAGATTCGATATAATGAAATCAGCGATGTAAATATACCATAAACGACTGCCCATGATCGTTGTTTTAAATGGGGCGGAGATGGAGGAATCCCATGAAAATACAAGACTTAAAAAGCAAATTTACAGAAATATTTGGAGAGGGAGATGAACCCTGTATTTACTTTGCACCGGGACGGGTCAATCTCATCGGGGACCACACGGATTACAACGGAGGGCACGTATTTCCCTGCGCCCTGACGCTTGGTACATATGCTGTGGCGCGCCGGAGGCCAGACCGTCTCCTAAAACTTTATTCAGAAAATTTCAGTTCAAGAGGGGTTTTTAATTCTTCGCTGGATGATATTGAATACTCAACGGAAGCAGAATGGACCAATTATCCAAAAGGAGTTATCTGGACTTTCTGCAAAAAAGGGTATCCCATAACAAGCGGCCTGGATCTTCTTTTCTATGGCGACATTCCTGGCGGCGCAGGCTTATCTTCCTCTGCCGCCATCGAAGTAGTGACCGGGCTTGTTTTAAAAGATCTTTTTGACATTAAAGATATCTCCATGGAAGAAATCGCCCTGCTGGGGCAATATTCAGAAAACCACTTTAACGGCATGAAATGTGGTATCATGGATCAATTCACCTCCGCTATGGGAAAGGAAGGACATGCCCTCTTTCTGGATACCAACACACTGGAATACGAACATGTACCAGTTTACCTGAAAAATATTTCTATCATGATCACAAACAGCAAAGTAAAGCACAGTCTGGTTTCCTCCGCCTACAACGACCGCCGAAGAGAATGCGAAAAAGGTCTTAACCTGCTGCAGAAAATGATCGATATCAACAGTCTTGGCGATCTGAACAACGAACAATTTGAACGATATAAAGTACTGATCCAGGATGAGACGCTTCAAAAAAGGGTGAAGCATGCTGTCTCAGAAAACCGGCGCACCGTACATGCCCTGGATGCCCTCCGTTCTGACGACATACAGGAATTCGGCCGGCTGATGAATAAATCCCACTTATCCCTTAGGGATGATTTTGAAGCCTCCTGCGATGAAATAGATCTCCTTGTGAAAACAGCCTGGGAATTGCCCGGCGTGATTGGAAGCCGCATGACCGGCGGCGGATTTGGAGGCTGCACTGTAAGTCTCGTAAAAAAACGAAACCGTAATTTGTTTAAAAGCAAGCTGACCGCTGTCTATCAGGAAGCTTTTGGCCTCCAGCCTGAGTTTTATGAAGTCGAGATCGGCGGCGGTGCAAAAAAAATATCTGATCTTGCTTGACTGTTCCCCCACGTCACGGTGTATACTAACTTCATCACTAGCTCAACGTTGTATACTAGCACCATCACAAACAAGAAGGGAGAATCAGATATGAAAATATTAGTGACAGGAGGTGCCGGATATATCGGCAGCCACACCTGCGTCGAACTGCTGAACCATGGATATGAGACCGTCATCGTGGACAATCTCTACAACTCCAGCAGCAAGGCAGTAAAACGCATTGAAACCATTACACAGAAAAAACCAGTATTTTATAAGGTAGATCTTTTAGACAAAGCTTCCCTGGATTCTGTCTTTGCAAAGGAAGAACCGGATGCCGTGATTCATTTTGCCGGATTAAAGGCGGTTGGCGAATCGGTAGAAAAACCCATACAGTACTATCACAACAACCTGACCGGAACGCTGAATCTGGTGGACTGCATGAAGGATCATAGAGTAAAAAATATTATTTTCAGTTCATCTGCCACCGTTTATGGGGATCCGGCATTTGTTCCGATCACCGAGGAATGCCCAAAAGGATCACCTACCAATCCTTATGGCTGGACCAAATGGATGATCGAGCAGATCCTGACAGATCTTCATACCTCTGATCCGGAATGGAATGTCATTCTCCTCCGTTACTTTAACCCCATCGGGGCCCATGAAAGCGGCCTGATCGGCGAGGATCCAAAGGGGATCCCCAATAACCTGGTGCCTTATGTAGCCCAGGTTGCCATCGGAAAACGAGACTGTCTGAACGTCTTTGGAGACGATTACAACACCCATGACGGAACAGGTGTCAGAGATTATATCCACGTGATGGATCTGGCTGCCGGACATGTAAAAGGTATTGAGAAGTTTTCCGAGAAACCAGAGGTACGGACCTACAATCTGGGAACTGGAAAAGGCTGCAGTGTTCTGGATATCCTCCACGCCTATGAGAAGGCCTGTGGACACAGCATCCCCTACGAGATCAAACCAAGACGCGCCGGTGATATAGACGCATCTTATTCTGAGTGCAGCAAAGCAAAAAAAGAGCTGGGATGGGAAGCAAAATACAATGTGGATGATATGTGCGCCGATTCCTGGCGCTGGCAGAGCATGAATCCAGAAGGCTATGGGGAAGACTAAGACATTTCTCAATCATAACAATATATATTATTTACAAGGGCACCATTTAAAACCGGTTTAAACTGGTTTTAAATGGTGCCCTTGTTGACAATAAATCACTAAAAAGCTCAAGATACGTCATTGATGTTTTCTTTTGTTTTTGATAAAATTGTGTTATGATATTTTATTTTACAAGGAGGAAAATAGCTTATGCAAAGAAAAATGGGATGGGTTCTATTTGCTCTGCTGCTTCTGTCTGGAATGCCTTTATTGTGTTCAGAAAGCACTCAGGCAGCCAGTACCGCCGTTACTGTAACTCCAAGCCAGTCAGATGGGACTGTGGCTGTTACTGTTTCGGATGCAGAATTAAAGGGAAAGGAAATTTCTGTCATCTGCTACGCACCGGGAGCATCGGGAGCTTACAACGACCTGGCAGGCAACAAAGAAGCGATTGTATACTTGAACCAGTACACAATCAATGGTACTTTATCTTTTAACTTTAAGGTGAAAAAGCAACTGGTTCCGGGAGTATATACCCTGGTTGTCTCATCAGAAAAAGGACAGGCTGCAAGCCAGTTCCGCTTTATTCCTGAGGATAAACCGGCTCCGGGACAAACAGCAGGCCCTGGCGGAAGCACTGCTAAACCACCGGTTCCGGATACATCTGTTAAAGCAAAAAAGAAAGTTCTGCCCGCGCCGAAAAGCGTTAAGGCAAAATCTTCAAGCCGAAAGAAAATAAAAGTCACATGGAAAAAAGTGAAGGGCGCCAAGGGGTATCAGATCGCTGCGGCGACAAAGAAAAAGGGAAAATACAAAGTGAAACTGACTGTAAAAGGCGGTTCAAAGAAAAAAGCAACGCTGAAAAAAATGAAGAGCGGCAAAGTGTATTACATTAAGGTGAGAGCATATCAGCTTACCGGGAAGAAAAAAACAGCTGGTAAATATTCCAAGATCGTAAAAGTAAAAGTTCGCTGAAAGCTCATTTAAATCGAAATGGAGGATTTGTATGAAACGAATAACAAAACTTATTTTAGGTGGCGCAGTTCTGGGAGCTTTTTCGCTTTTGACGACTTCTATTGTGCCTTTGACAGGCGCCCATGCAGAAGCGCCTGACTGGAAATATGGCCTGGGAGACGCACTGGGCTTTAACGAAAGTACATATGCAGCCATTGAAAAGAGCACAAAAAAGGATTCCTGGCGGGAAGGCTCTGTAACCGCCAATGGTGAGATCGCATTTATTGAGAGCTGTGATCCCGATGAAGATGTATTTATTTTTAATAATACCAAGATCGTCACAGATGGAACAGATATCTACGAAACACCGGATATCAGTGATATTCTTGACAGCCAGAGGAAGGGTGCTGTCACCCGTTCCAGTGCAAACGATTTTCCCTGGACCAGCGCTGTAAATAAATATGCTGCCAGCGTGTTTGGAGCTACCTGGGGAACCACGTGGTCCCGCCCCTATCAGCCGGCGAGCCAGTACCGTATCAAAAACAACAGCTTTACCGAAGCAAACAAAGACAACTATAACCGATACACCAACTACGAGACAGGTGAAGTCGGAGCCCAGTGGAAGGATGCGGAGGGAAATGAGTGGAACCGCCGTTCCTTTGCTTCCCGCAGCGACGACGTCATTGTCACCTATATTGAAGCGCCGGACAATCAGGATCTGGATATCACACTGAGCATAGACCATATGGTGGAGATGAGAAACCAGGGATCAGTAAACCCAAGGCCGGACTCAGATTATATCGTCACTCAGGATGACAATGGCTATACCATGGGTATGGTGGGCAAATACCCGGATCAGTACCGAAAAGGTTCCAAAAACCGCACAAAGACGTTGTTCTCCAATGGCGGCTGGGGCTCTGCCACAAGAATTGTCACAGACGGAACCATCGATTATAAAGCAGATAAGCGCACGCTTACCAACACCAATGGATTTGGTTCCGGCACGATCACCAATGCCAATGATCCAAAGATCACCATCACCGGCACAAAATCCGTTATGCTGATCACAAAGGTAGACCGCCAGGATGACAGCTGCAATACAATACAGGATGTGAAAGAACAGCTCTATGACCGGCTGATCAGCGAAATCGATGCCGTTACAGCAAAATATGAAGTAAAAAACACGGAAGACTCCTATAAAAAATTATTGGATCCCCACGTAAAGATCCACGGCGGAATGTTTGATAACGTCCGTATCAGCCTATGCCAGACTGAGGACGAAAAGGCCGACCGGAAACTCACAAATAAGGAATTGATCGACAAACAGAATGCCAATAAGTCAGAGATCAACAAAGCATTTCTGGAGAGGATCTACAACAATGGCCGTTTCGGGCTGATCTGTGCCAGCGGATACCATACAACCAGGCTCGGTGCCATCTGGACGGGCGCATGGAAACCGGACTGGAGCGGAGACTTTACGCTGGATGCCAACACAAACCTCCAGGTCTCCGGAATGAATACAGGTAATATGGCGGGTGCCGGCGAGGGTTACATCAATTTCATCATCCGCATGGTGGCAGACTGGGAGACGGATGCAAAAAACGTCTACGGAATGACCGATGCTATCAAAGCACCTCCCCGTGTAGACGGAACCGGTCAGGCCGGAAGCTACCACTTTATCGAAGGTTATCCACATCTCTATGTAAATGGTATTACGGACTGGCTTATTATCCCAATCTTTGAATATTGGCAGTGTTATGGAGATCAGGAGATCCCCCTGGGCAAAGATATCGACCTGGAGAGGAATCAGCATGTACTGGACTGGTCCGACGAAGATGTGGCAAGGATCCGCAGCACAGGCAAGATGAAGCTGGTGGAGGACATCCTGTATCCTATGCTTGACAAGACGATGAACTTCTGGCTCCAGTATGTGGATGAGCGCTATTATACGGACGGAAGTGGTAGTATCCATCTTGATGACGGAACAACATTGTCCGATGCCATTGCCGCTGGCGACACAGCTGCAAAATACCTGTACTCACCTGGATATTCTCCGGAAAATTCTCCGGAAGGAGCCGCTGATAATTCCATCTATGCCCTGACCTACAATACGACTATGGATATATCAGCCACACACGATACTTTATTTATGGCAAGAGCGATCCTGGATGTGGTGAAACCTTCGGATGCAGCTGACAAGTTAATGAAATGGAACACTCTTGAGAGCAGAATTCCAGAATATTTATATGCCGATACAGGAGAACTAAAAGAATGGGCAACAGAAAACCTCGGTGAAAAGCACCGTCACAGACACGTAAGCCATGCCTATCCAGCTTGGCCTGGCTATGAGTCCCAGACAGACGACAATCTCCGTGATGGTATATTAAAAGCAATGGCTTTCCGCTCCGCGGCATACGGTGGAAAAGAGGCTTCTGAGTCCCACGGTCCTACCCATAAGGCGCTGGTAGCTGCACGTCTGAAGGATTCAGAAGGTTTGGATTCTGTACTGCGGTATCTGATGACAAGCAATTATCAGTACAGCTCCATGATGACTTCCCACAATGACAACCACAGTTCCACCTATTGTACCGATTCTGCTTTTGGAATCATGGGGGCAGTCAACGAGTCCCTGCTCTACTCAAACACCGGGGAAATAGAAGTCCTTCCTGCATTGCTGGATTCCATGGAAAGTGGAAGCATCACCGGTTTGAGAGCAAGGTGTAATGCAGAAGTAAACATCATTTCCTGGGATATTGCCGCCAAAAAGGTTTCTGTCACTGTAACATCCGATCAGGATAATAACCAGATTGCCCTTTCCTGCGGTCCTGCCTGGAGCGAGGCAAAGATTAATGGGGTGAAACAAGTGACTCAGTATACTCCGCAGGATAAAGCATATGTTTTACTGGATGTAAATAAAAACGAGTCTGTAACCGCAGAATTTACACTGGGCGATCAGATCCAGATCTCTACCTCAGCCAACACGGAAGAGAGAGTCCATGCCGGAGACAGCCTGGAATTTACAGCAGACTATACTTCCCTTTCCGGAGAGGCAGGCACTGTATCCTGGCACATAACAGATGCCATAAACAACCAGGATCTGGAGGATGCCAGTATTTCTCCAGAAGGAAAATTCACGGTGCCGGAAAGTGCAAAAGGGAAGATGCTGAAAATATTTGCTTCCTCATCCGACGGAACTGCTGTATCTAATGAGATCATCCTCAATGTTTCGGCGAACTCCGCCGGATCATCAGAAACAGAGGAATCATTTATGGCATATGCCGGATTGGAAAAGAGCCACATTGGACTTTACCTGTCAAACAATGCCCAAAATAAGAAGATCCGGGCAGTCTGGACAGCTTATGATTCTTCTGGCGCCATGGTAGATCTCTCAGAACAGATCATCGAGCTGGGAGCAAACGAATACAAAAAACTATCCATTCCAGCACAGTGGCATAACGAAGTGCACCAGTCTTCTGTATTCCTGTGGGATGCAGACAGCTTAGTGCCATATATGCCACAGTTACCAATTTCTATTGGCTAGGTCAGCAAATAAGACATGAAAACGCAACGATAAGAAAAATGCTATGCGGTGAGCTGCTCACCTGCATAGCATTTTTTGTCCTTCACCTATGACAAATAACTACATATTATATGAATAAAAGACAAAACAGGGGACTAACATGTACGACTGTAAATATATTGGAAAAATCCTTCAACAGGCTTCTCCTCAGGCAGCCGCCAGCATCACAGGATCCAAAAAGGCAAAAAGCCTGAGAGGAAGAGTTGCCTTTTATGATATCGGAAATGCTGTTTTAGTTTCCACCTCCCTTTCCGGGATCCCGTACCGCAACGGTTACTGCCAGTATCCGGTTCTTGGACTGCACATCCACGAGGGCGGCTCATGCAGCGGCAATAAAGAAGATCCCTTTGCCGATGCGGGCAGCCACTATAATCCCCATGACTGCCCACACCCAAATCATGCCGGAGATCTGCCGCCCGTCTTTGTAAATGAGGGCATGGCATGGAGCGCAGTCATCCTCACCAAATTCACTATAAGAGAAATTCTAGGAAGGGTGGTCATCCTCCATTCCATGGCAGATGATTTTCACAGCCAGCCTTCCGGTAACTCTGGAGAAAAGATTGCCTGTGGTATCATCCGGAGAACCTCTCCCAGGACACTAGACTGACAAAACAATCTTTAGCATTTGCTGGGGGCAAAATATCTTTTGCCCCCAACGTCTTTATTTCAATATAATTTTAAAAAATGATATTTCCTCCTCCCATCTGGCCGAGGGCAAAAAATTCTGCCGCCGGACACGGTCCTGCATATCGCTTGCCAGTCTCCAGGAATTCCGTGTATGCCTCCCTGTGCAACGCCCGTTTTTCGTAATAGATCTCCATCTTTTTCTTTCTTAACAGGATCTTCATCATTTGGTCTTTGCGCTCCTTACGGCGCTCTCTGGCTCTCTGTATGCTGAACTCCAGCTGCGCCCCTGCATTGTTTTTTTCCCTTAATACCTCATAGCGCATGCTCTCCAGGATCATCTTCTCGCAATCCGGATCACTCTTCATTTCCACCAGGGCAAGATCGCTGAAATTTACCGAAAGCAGCAGAGAGTATTCTGACAAAAAAGGAAACATCTTTCTGATCTTTTCCTGAATGTATTCCCTGTATTCCTTCAACGTCATCTCCTTTGGATCCTTTTTGGCAGCTGCCGCCTTGATCTGCGCCTTAAACCCATCCGGGCTTTCCAGATCTGTCTCATTTCCTGTCTCTTTTTTTCTGATCCCAAGGCTTCTATTGTGTGCTGCATATTCAGCCAATATCGAATTCTGCATTGTGCTCCTCCCTCTTCTCAACCACATATTTATTTCTTCTCTAAATTACCATAAAAGGAAAAAGGACAGCACTTTCCAATCAATCTTTTTCAATCCATTGAAAACACACTGTCCTTAGTCATTATGGCTTTGTATTATATATATCGGAATCTGTTCAGAATAGTTTAGGGCGTGTCTGAAAACTCATTCTTACGTCCTGCACGCCCTAGTAAAAAAATCCAGATATCTCCTTCTCTTCGATCTCTCCCATCAATCTCCCGATCTGTTCCGCATCTGCAAGGTGGTCCGAAAATGCACTGGCACTGCCGGCAGCTACAGCCATCCGAAAAGCGTAGGACGGATCGCTGCTTTTCTGCCATCCAGCAAGAAACCCGGCTACCATGGAATCCCCGGCGCCTACGCCATTGACAAGTTCCCCCTCTGGCGCTGGTGCCTCATAAATCCTTCCGTCCTCGGACAAAAGAAGCGCCCCGTCTCCCGCCATGGACACCAGCACATTTCTGGCGCCTCTGCGCTGCAGTTTCCCGGCACACTCCATAATATCTTTCCTGGAAGCCAGCTTTCTGTCAAAGATCTGCCCCAGCTCATCCCGGTTTGGCTTGATAAGAAAAGGATGCACTTCCAGGACACTCAGCAGCGCCTCCCCTGCAGCATCCACCACCACATCAATATCCTTTCCCGCCAGCATATCCATGATCTCCCTGTAGATATCATTAGAAAGAGAAACAGGAATACTGCCTGCCAGAACCAGCGTATCCCCCGCTAAAAGATTGTTTAGTTTCTCCAAAAGCTGCTCCCACTCCCCGGCACTGACCTCAGGTCCCATGCCATTTATCTCCGTTCCCTCATAATTCTTTAACTTGATATTAATGCGGCTGGTGCCGCTGGCAAGCCTGATAAAATCAGCAGAACAGTGGAGGATCTCCAGCCTCCGCCGGATCTCTTCCCCCACAAATCCTGCCTGAAAACCAAATGCCGTATTTTCTACTCCCAGTTGATTCAACACCAGGGAAACATTGATCCCCTTACCACCAGGCAGCATCTGCTCCTCCCGGGTGCGGTTCGTCGCCCCTATGGCAAAACCAGGAACAGTAACTATGTAATCCAAAGAAGGATTCAGAGTAACGGTATAGATCATAAGCGCCTCCCTGAATAATCAACTCAATGGCACAGGATGAAAAAGCGTTCAAACCGAGCCTCCAGGCTGTTTCAAAATCTGATCTCTTCTGTCTCTTCGTTCCGCAGATACGCTTCTACTCTTGGCCGGATCCTTATAAATGCCTGGGCTACAACAGGGTCAAAATGACTGCCGCTGGATTCTTCTATGATGCTATATGCCTTCTCTACTGACATGGCCTTTTTATAACACCGTTTGGAGATCAAAGCATCAAACACATCCGCCACTGCCATGATCCGTGCACAGAGAGGAATCTCTTCTCCCCTGAGTCCATCTGGATAACCCGAGCCATCCCATTTTTCATGATGGTATCTCGCCACCTGGTGCGCCATATCCAGATACTCCCTGTCATCAATGGCGCCCATCGTAACATCTATGATCTTTCCTCCCTCAGAAGCATGCATTTTCATTCGTTCAAACTCCTCATCCGTCAGTTTGCCCGGCTTCTGAAGTATGGTATCTGATATCTTGATCTTTCCTATATCGTGAAGTGGTGCCGCTTTCCATAGATTCTCCATATAGACTGTGTTGATCACTTCTCTGTAAGAAACTTCCTTGGAAAGTTCTTCTGCAATCATTTCGGCATAAGCGCTGGTCCGCTTTACATGCTCTCCGGTCTCTCCATCCCGGCTCTCAATAAGATTTGCCATACCTACAATGGTCTTGTACTGCATATCCATGATCCGCTGATTATTCTCATAGCTTTCCATCAGCTGCCGGTTCACGATCTTCCTGCCACTCCAGTAGACGATAGTCAGGCAGGCCAAAAGGACAATCACAATAACAACGATCGCTCCATTGCGCCAGATCCTGATCTGGGCCAGTTCTTCCTCCATATCCTCCTTTGCCGCATCCACCACCTTTTTCGTGCGCTCATAATACATATTAAAAGCATCGTTTGCTTCTTCCAAATGCTCTTCCATCACCGTACAGACATAATATTCTGCCGATTTAAAGGCACCATCACGGCTAAACTTCAGAGCGATATCAATCTGGGTATCAAAACCATTATAACTATTAGTAACCTGCCGGAACAGATCTTTCTCTTCCACACTGGTCAGCCGGGATTCAAACCCCCGGAACAGCTCACGGATCTCTTTATCAAGTTCCTCCACCTGCTTTTCATAGATCTCATTTCTGCTATCATCAGAGTTCACAACATGGCTTGCCACCTGCGCCTGGATGCGGTACATGCGCTGATTGATCTCCGATAAGATCCTGCGATTCTCAATATAACCGTCTATCAGGTTGTTATATCTGTTGGTGATATCCTCCATATCCATTAAAACGACAAAAAAACACCCAAAACTTATGATCGCCGCAATTATGACGGCAAAAAAGATACGCTTTGTAATACCCCTCACTCTACACGCACCTCCTTACTTCCCTGATACACCATAAGTACAACGGATATTTGTTGTACTACTCCTCTTTAGGCGGAGCCTCTGCCGCCTCCACAAGATCATCCAGGACGTCCTGAAGTTTCAGATCATCTTTATTTCCTGAAATCATGATCATACCAAATGCCGTGGAAGCATCCCAGAAGTTTCCTCCTACATTCTGAACAATACTAAATTGCCTCTGATCCAGCAAAGCCTTTATTGCCGGAGATTTCTGCACACTTTCTGACTGAGCAGCTTTGATATTTGCCGGACCTTCACCGGTCTCTTCATAAAAGCGTTTTTGATTCTGCTCATTAGTCAGCCAGATCGCCAGCTTCTGTGCCCACTCTGGATGTTTCGTCGTTGCATTTACGCCCATCAGCTTATAACCAGAAAAACTTGCCATCTGTACCTGATCCCCCAGAAGCGTATAGGTGGGCAGCTTCGCCGCTGCATAATGGTTTCCATAAGTTTTGCTCACGATATCTACATTCCAGGTTCCGCTCACTCCGGCGATGATCTCTCCTTTTTCTACCCCTTCTCTAAACTCATCATTATTGCCGCTGAAAAATGCTTTACTGGAGGAGATCCGAAGCATCGCCTCTGCCACGTCTGTCCCCGCGTACTTCCCGCTTTTTTTGTTCCAGTTGCACTGATTTGTAACTCTGTCAGAATTCAGCTTCAATTCAAACCCTGCACCGCCAAAAAAAGAATAAATGTACCAGCCGCTGGACCAGTCCATATATACTTTCTTTCCGGCATCCTCTGCCACTTTCAGGATCTGGTCAAAGGTCTTTATATCCTTTTCATTAAAAAACTCGCTGTTGTAATATAAAAAATACCCGTTGGAAGCAGTCTTCGGGCACGCATAAAGCTGTCCTCCGCACATGGCACTCTGAACTGCCGGGGAATCCTCTCCTCCGCTCTCCGTGATCACCTTATCGGTTCCAAAGGTAATGGGTAAGAGTGATTTATGGGAAACCAGCTCATAGAGCTGATCGTCCACAAAAGAAAAAACATCCGCACTTCCTTCTACATTTTTCAGATAATCCCCTTTAAAATCATTTTCATCTTCTACTCCAATATGTATGTCAATCTCTGCCTGGTCTTTATAATTCTCACAAAACTCGTCTGACATCTCGCGCAATATCTTCTGGTTTGCCTCCGGTCCCCATAATTTTAAAGATACAGTTTCTTTCTGCTCTCCCTTTTGACAAGAACACAGTAGTCCGCATGCCGCGGCTATCCACAGCATGAACATTACCCTTTTCCGCATGTCATTTCCCCCTTTAGTATTTTAAACATAAAGATCAACGATTTTGTCATCGACCGACAGCAGCCGGCACAGCATCGTCGAGCTGGCTCTCCTATTATATTATACTACAATATACCTCTTAAAAGCAACATAATATGTCAATGTTTCTTAAAATTCTGGAGTATTTATGATACATATTTACGACATTCCATAATTTAATGCACCAAATGAAAAAGAACTTCATACCCAGCCCCTGCCAAAACGAAACCGTTACACCAGCAGTGGAAGATCATGAAGTCCTGTTTTTTCATAATGATCTGGATTAAGTTTTTACTCTGCCTTTTCCACCTCTACGATCGCTTCCTTTTTCATCGGAATACGGCAGTTTTTGTTGCTTCCGAACTCGACGATCACGACATCATCCGTCATGTCGATGACAACTCCATAGAAACCGCTGGTTGTAAGAATACTGTCACCAACTGCCACAGCGGCAACCATCGCTTCGTGCTCCTTCTCTTTTTTTCTCTGGGGACGGATCATCAAGAAATAAAATACTGCGATGATAACCACCCATGCAAAAAGCATGTAATACGTTTCCATTCTTGTACCTCCTGAATACTTGTTCAGATTTAATATCCTTCGGAACTCATTAAATCTATCTTTTTCTTTTTATATTCTGCAAAACGGTTGTTTTCGATCGCTTCGCGAATCTCATTCATCATTGTATTATAAAAATACAGATTATGCAAGACTAATAATCGAAGTCCCAGCATTTCTTTTGCTTTCAGCAGATGCCGGATGTAGCTTCTGGAAAAATGGCGGCAAGCCGGACACTGGCATCCCTCTTCCACAGGGCGCTCATCCAGTTCAAACCGCTTATTCATCAGATTCATTTTTCCCAGATTGGTATAGGCATGGCCGTGACGGCCGTTTCTTGCAGGATAGACGCAGTCAAAGAAGTCTATGCCTCTCTCCACACCCTCCAGTATATTTTCCGGCGTCCCCACGCCCATCAGATACACCGGCTTGTCCTGGGGAAGCGCCGGCACCACTGCATCCAATATGCGGTACATCTCCTCATGGCTCTCTCCCACTGCCAGGCCTCCCACTGCATAGCCGTCCAGATTCATTTCTCCGATCTGCTGGGCATGACTGACACGGATGTCCTCAAAGGTACCGCCCTGATTGATACCAAAGAGCAGCTGCTCTCGGTTCAGCGTGTCCTCTCTGCCATTCAGCCGCTCCATCTCTTTTTTGCAGCGCTCCAGCCACCGGGAAGTCCTCGCCACAGAGGCCTCCATATAATCTCTGGACGCAGGATGGGGCGGGCATTCATCAAATGCCATGGCAATGGTGGAAGCAAGATTGGACTGGATCTGCATGCTTTCCTCCGGTCCCATAAATATCTTTCTTCCATCAATATGGGAGTTGAAATAAACCCCCTCTTCTTTGATCTTCCGCAGCCCCGCCAGGGAAAATACCTGAAAGCCGCCGGAGTCCGTCAGGATCGGCCGGTCCCAGTTCATAAACCGGTGAAGCCCGCCCATTTTTCTCACCACATCGTCTCCCGGCCTCACATGAAGATGATAGGTGTTGGACAGTTCTACCTGGGTGCCGATCTCTTTCAGATCCACCGAGGACACTGCCCCTTTGATGGCAGCTGCCGTTCCCACATTCATAAATACCGGCGTCAGGATATCACCGTGAGGTGTTTTCATCACTCCACTGCGCGCCTTCCCCTCCTGGGCTTTTATTGAAAATCGCTTCATTTATCTGTCTTTCCTCCCCAAAGTTTCGCAAAACGTATATACAGCCACAGCATGATCGGGATCAGGATCGATGCCCCCAGACATGCCTTGAACAATCCTCCGGATGCGGGTGAAGTTGTCAGCGCCGCAATCAGTGTAACAATGTAGAGCAGCACCAGTAACACCACGCCCGCCATGGCAGTGATACGGACTCCTCTGGGATAAGAGCTGGCCGGCATCTCCTGTTCAGTCCCCTCTTCTTTCTTCTGTTCTTTAATCTGTTCATTCATGTTCCAGTGCTTCCTTTCCGCCTTTTATTCTTATTAAATGATCTTTTAATTTTTTCTCATACCCTTGGTCAGACAGTGTATAAAACCTCTCATCTTTCGCCTCGTCCGGCAGATACTGCTGATCTACATAATGGTTCTCGTAGCTGTGGGCATATTTATATCCAATGCCATGCCCCAGCTTTGCCGCCCCCTTATAATGGGAATCCTGGAGATAGGAGGGGATGCGGTAATTAGGATGGGATGCTACATATTCCATCGCAGCGTCAATAGCCACGATGGCTGAATTGCTCTTCGGTGCGCATGCCACGTAAGCTGCCGCCTGGGCCAGCACGATACGTGCCTCTGGCATTCCCAGCCGCTCCACTGCCTGAGCCGCCTGAGTCGCCACTACCAGCGCCTGGGGATCGGCATTGGATACATCCTCAGAAGCACAGATCATGATCCTCCGGGCAATAAAACGGATATCCTCGCCGGCATAGAGCATCCGCGCCAGATAGTACACCGCCGCATCCGGATCCGATCCCCGCATACTCTTGATGAATGCCGAGATGGTATCGTAGTGGTTATCTCCAGTCTTGTCATACCGCAGTGTACGCTTCTGAATACACTCTTCTGCCACCTCTGGCGTAATATGGATCTTTCCGTCTCCGCTCCGCTCCGTGGTCAGCACACCGAGCTCAATGGCGTTCAGTGCTGTCCTGGCATCTCCTCCGCTGATATCGGAAAGAAAATCCAATGCCTCCTCATCAATCTCTGCCTGGTAACTTCCCAGCCCCCGTTCTCTGTCTTCCAGCGCCCGGCAGATCAGATCCCGTATATTTTCCTCCGACAATGGATGAAGTTCAAAAATGATGGAGCGGGAGATCAGCGCCCCATTGACCTCAAAATAAGGATTTTCTGTGGTAGCACCGATCAGAACCACCGTCCCGTCTTCCACAAAGGGAAGCAGATAGTCCTGCTGCCCCTTGTTAAACCGATGGATCTCATCAATAAACAAAATAGTTTTTCTGGCATACATGCCAGCATTTTCTTTTGCCTTCCGGATAACCTCTTCCATGTCTTTCTTTCCGGCAGAGGTGGCATTGATCTGAAGGAATTCAGCCTTTGTGGTTCCCGCGATCACCTTTGCCAGCGTCGTCTTTCCTGTCCCCGGCGGGCCAAATAAAAGGATAGAGCTGAGCTTATCCGCCTGGATCGCCCGGTAAAGCAGCTTGTCCTTCCCGATAATGTGCTCCTGCCCCACCACTTCATCCAGTGTCCTGGGACGGAGCCTGGAAGCAAGGGGGGATTCTTTTTCTTTATTCTTTTCATTCATGTATTCCAGTAGATCCATGTCTCTTCCTCCCTGTCTATCCCCGTTCTGCCGCCGGTCTTTTCCGTCACTTCCCGCTCCAGCTGATCTGCCTTCTGGGCGGGAACCAGATAGGTAAGTTCCACCTTTTCCCCATATACCGCATCTTTCTCCGGAAGTTCAAGCCCCGCCGCAATATGCTGGATCTTTCCCAGTCCATTATAATCTGTCACGAAATGCACCAGACAGCCACGGATCTTTTCCCGGATCACACAGTTTTCCAGTCCTGCTTTTACCGCCGCCGAATAGGCCCGCACCAGTCCCCCGGTGCCCAGCAGGGTTCCCCCAAAGTAGCGGGTCACTACCACAAGGACATTGTGCAGCCCCTGTCCCGTCAATACATCCATCATCGGTCTGCCGGCAGTTCCAGAGGGTTCCCCGTCATCACTGCAGCGCTCTGTCTCATTCTTTTCTCCCACCACATAGGCAAAACAGTTGTGTCTCGCATCATAATATTTTTTCCGTACCTGAGAAAGATATGCCAGCGCCTCCTCCTCTGTCTGTACAGGAAATATACTGGCGATAAAACGGGATTTTTTTTCTATTACCTCACCAGTGCCCCCCTCGGCCACAATTTTCAGGGATCCTTCCATATCGCACCTGCCCTCTCCCTTCAAAAAATCATAATTTCAGGGGCAAAATATCCTTTTACCCCAGCAGCATATCACTAGTTTACTAATTTTTCTTTTCCTTTGCAAGAGTTTTTGGTATACTATCCTTAGAACATGTCAAACATCCCAGCCTGGTATCCTGGCTGGATTTCTATAGAAAGGTTTGATCATCTTATGAATTATAGCAGAAAAAGTGCGCTGGCGAAAGCAAAGTCTCTCAAATCGCCTGCCACCCACCGTATACACAAGCTAAAAGTACTGGCCGCCAGACTGATCCTGATCTTTCTGGTGATCTGTGCTGTCACAGGGATCAGCGGGCTTGCCGGGATCATTAATGGACTAATGGAGACGGCCCCCAGCATCGAATCCATCAACGTAGTACCTGAAGGATATGCCACCACGATCCTGAATTCCAAGGGTAAAGTCGTTCAGACACTGGTGGGAAAGGAAGCAAACCGGGAATATGCTACTCTGGAACAGATTCCGGCTCATCTTCAGGATGCCTTTGTAGCGATCGAGGACGAACGTTTCTGGACCCACGACGGCATTGACTTAAGGGGAATCTTTCGTGCCATCTACAGCGCGCTGACCAACGGCGGTGAGTTCCGCCAGGGCGCCAGCACTCTCACCCAGCAGCTTTTGAAAAACCAGGTTTTCGGCGGTGGAGAAGAACACACACTGGTTCAAAAGATTGAGCGTAAGATCCAGGAGCAGTATCTGGCGATACAGCTGGAGAATAAGCTGACAAAAAACCAGATCCTGGAATATTACCTGAACACAATTAACCTTGGGCAGAATACCCTTGGAGTGCAGGCCGCCTCAAAACGGTATTTTAATAAAGATGTTTCAGAACTGACCATCTCCGAATCCGCTGTCCTGGCCGGCATCACCCAGAATCCTTCCGGGTACAATCCTATTACCCATCCGAAGAAAAACGCGAAGAAACGTGCTACAGTTCTCTCTTATATGAAGGAACAGGGGCGCATCACTTCTGACGAATACGACAAAGCCATGGCGGACAAAGTATATGCCCGGATCAAATCCGTGAACAAAGAAACTGCAGCTCTCTCCGGTCCCACATCCTATTTTACTGATTCCCTGATCGACCAGGTGATCGCCGACATGAAAGAAGAACTGGGATACACCGAAACCCAGGCCTACAATGCCCTCTACCGGGGCGGACTGACGATCCACTCCACCCAGGATTCTTCCATGCAGAAGATCTGCGACAAAGTGATCAACAACAATGCCTATTACCCGGCAGATTCCACCTATCAGCTGAATTACCAGCTCACAGTGACAGACTCCAAAGGAAAGGCGCGCAATTATAATGCCGGAACAATGAAAAACTGGTTTGCCAAGGAGAAAAAGAAGGAGATCAGCCTGTATTATAATGATAAAAAGGGCGCCAAAAAGTATATAGAAACCTATAAAAAAGCAATGAGCAAGGGGAAAAATGTAGAGGGAGAAAAGATCGAATATGTGATTCAGCCCCAGGTCTCATTTGTAGTCATGGACCAGCACACAGGCCAGGTCAAAGCCATCGCCGGCGGCCGGGGGAAAAAGACCGCCAGCCGTACATTGAACCGCGCCACTTTATCCCTGCGCCAGCCCGGTTCCACTTTTAAAGTCCTTTCTACCTACCTGCCGGCACTGGACACTTCCGGCATGAACCTTGCCACCGTCCAGGTAGACGAGCCATACTACTATCCGGGCACAAAACGTCTTGTAAAAAACTGGTATCCCGGATACCGTGGTCCCAGTACAATCCGCAAAGCCATTGCCAACTCCATGAATGTAATCGCAGTTAAGACACTGGAGCAGGTCACGCCTAAGATTGGCTATGATTATCTATTGAACCTAGGATTTACCTCGCTTGTGGACAGCTATACTGACCCTTCTGGGAAAATTTTTACCGATATTTCACTTCCCATGGCGCTGGGCGGCCTGACCAAAGGAGTGTCAAATCTGGAATTAACTTCTGCCTTTGCCAGCATCGCCAACAATGGCGTTTACAATAGACCAACTTTTTACACAAAAGTCATCGATCACAACGGAAATGTTCTGCTGGATAATCTGCCCAAGAAAGTAAAGAAGACTTCTGATTCTGAAGAAAAAACCGATATCGTTATCACAACACCTACCAGCAAGCAGGTTATGAAGGATTCCACTGCATGGCTTCTGACGGATGCCATGAAAGATGTGATCAACGCCGGCACCGGAACGGCACTGAAGTTTTCAGAGATCGATATGCCGCTGGCGGGAAAGACCGGCACCACTACTGATAATAAAGATCTCTGGTTTGTGGGATACACACCTTATCTGACCGCCGGTGTCTGGGGCGGCTTTGACGCCAGCGAGAAACAAAATAACACCACATATCATAAAATGATCTGGAAAGCGATCATGGAAAAAATAAATAAACGCTATGAAAAAACAGACTTTGAGAAACCGGATTCGGTGGTTTCCGCCTACGTCTGCCTCCAGTGCGGAAAGCTGGTGACGGACGGAGCCCACACATCCACAAGAATAAAAGAATACTTTGCCAAAGGCAGCATACCATCAGAGACCTGTACCGGCCACTAAAACAATCAATACTAAATTAATGATGCATTTACAAAGTGCAATCTTATCAGCATTCAGCCCGGCGGGTTCAAATTGGCACCGCCGGGCTGGCATTTACTGTATCAGCGTCACATACCGCTTTACCGCATCCTGCCAGGAAGGTAGCTTGTTAAATCCATTTTTAATAAGCTTTTCTTTGCTCATGCGGCTGTTTTTGGGACGTTTTGCCTTTGCTGGAAACTCTTCACTTGACACTGGTGTTACTTCTACTTCATTCATCCCCGCTGCCGCAAAGATCTCTTTGGCAAATTCATACCAGCTGCAGATCCCTTCATTTGTCGCATGATATTCTCCATATTTCTCTGTTTCGATCATATCTACTAAAAGTACTGCCAGATCATAGGTATAGGTGGGAGAACCGATCTGGTCATCCACCACCCGGACCGCACCATTTTCCCTGCCGAGACGGAGCATGGTTTTGATAAAATTATTGCCATTGATGCCAAATACCCAGGAAATCCGAACAATAAAGTATTTATTAAGCCTTGATTTTATTTCCTGTTCCCCCTCATATTTCGTCAGTCCATAGACATTGAGGGGATCCGGCTCATCTCCTGGCTCCCATGGTCTCTCACCCTCTCCAGAAAAAATATAGTCCGTACTGAGATACAAAAGCTTACAATCCAGTTCTGCACATACCTCTGCCACATTTTTTGTCCCCTCAGCATTCACCCGCCGGCACAGCTCTACCTCTTCTTCTGCCCGGTCCACTGCCGTATAGGCGCTGCAGTGAACGACTGCTTCAGGTGCTGCTTGTGTAATAACTCTTTTAACACATTGGGCATCTGTGATATCCATTTCCTCAATATCGACTCCCACTGCCTCATATCCCCGTTTTTTCAGCTCTCCCATTACATCATGCCCCAGCTGTCCATTGATCCCCGTCACTAATACCTTCATTTTGTCAGATCCTTTCCATACATTTTATCAAAATAACTGGCATACTCGCCGCTGATAATGTTCTCCCACCACTCCCTGTTATCCAGATACCACTGAATGGTCTGCCTGATCCCTGTCTCAAAGGTGTACTTTGGTTTCCAGCCCAATTCTGTCTCCAGCTTCGTGGGATCGATGGCATAGCGCAGGTCATGCCCTGGCCGGTCTGTCACAAATTCGATCAGGCTCTCTGGCTTACCCAGCGCTTTTAATATCGTCTTTACTACTTCAAGATTGGTCTTCTCATTGTGGCCGCCCACATTGTACACTTCGCCGACTCTGCCCTTATGAATAATGAGATCTATGGCATCGCAGTGATCCGATACATGCAGCCAGTCCCTCACATTTTCGCCTTTTCCATAGACAGGCAGCTTTTCATCTGCCAGAGCCCGGGATATGATCAGGGGAATAAGTTTTTCTGGAAAATGGTAGGGTCCGTAATTATTGGAACAGCGGGAGATAGTCACTGGCAGCCCATAAGTCCGGTAATAGGCTAGAACAAAAAGATCTGCACTGGCCTTACTGGAAGAATAGGGGCTGGAAGTATGCAGCGGCGTATCCTCGCGGAAAAACAGATCCGGGCGGTCCAGAGGAAGATCCCCGTAGACCTCATCTGTGGAAACCTGATGATAACGCTTCACCCCGAACTCTTTGGCGGTGTCTAAAAGCACCTGGGTTCCCATGACATTTGTCTGCACGAATATACCCGGATCGGAGATGGAGCGGTCTACATGGCTTTCCGCCGCAAAATTTACTACGATGTCTGGTCTCTCCTTTTCAAACAGATCCATGATAAAACCCCGGTCCGCGATATCTCCCCGGACAAATTTATAATTTGGCTTATCTTCTACCGGTTTCAATGTCTCCAGATTGCCGGCATAGGTCAGCAGATCGAGATTGATCACTGTATGCTCTGGATACTTATTTACCATATGATGCACAAAATTACCGCCGATAAATCCGGCTCCGCCTGTTACTAATATTTTCATCGTTATCCTCCATTCCAAAGCGCCAAAAGCTTATTTTTCCTTCTTTGTTGAAGCTGCGATAAACAGCCCTGCCTGTTTTGTGATGCGGATATAGCCCCTCTTCTTTAGCTTTCCCTTTAAGAAGGCCTTAAATTCATCGTATTCTGTAACCAGGTATTCTCTCTGGTTTCCATGGCATGACATGATGTAATCCGCCAGCAGATCGATGTCTGTCACATGGAGTTCATCGGGATATTCTCTCTTCTCCACCCGGTCAAAACAGCGGGAAAGTACCGCCTCCCCATTTTCCAGACCAAAATTTTCATAGAGCCTGACTGCTGAAAGCCGGATCTTTGGATTGAATTCCTTTACCAATTCCTCCACTTCCTGCATATGCCTCTCTCCATAGGTGGCACAGATAAAGGTTCCCCCTGGCCGTAAAGCCCTGGCAATTCCAGCGACAGCCTTCTTTATATCCCGGAGATAGAACAAAAGAAAATTCGCCACCACAATATCATAGGCAGAATCCGTACCCCGTATATCACAGCAGTCCATTATGTCATAGGCAAACTGCCCCGGACAGGCTCCAGACAGATTTCTTTTCGTGTCCTCCAGCATTCCTGGGGAAATGTCCGTAAGAAGAAACTGACATCCATCTGGGATCTTTTTCGCATTTTCTTTCCAGAGCATGCCGCTGCCACATCCCAGCTCCAGCACCTTCATTCCAGGCGCCAGTTTCATTTGTTCATAGATCCACGAAAACCAGCTCTGGGGATTGCTGGAGCATCTGCTGTGCAGTGTGATCCTTGCATCAATATTTTTCCCATTCTTGTATTGTTCCACCAAATCACCATCCATATTAATGATCCGGATCAATTTTGTGATTTCATCCCACTCCGGAACGTCATCCTCCCTAAACATTTCAGACACGTTCTGGATGGATTCTTCCACTGCCTTAAGATGTTCTATTTTTTTGCGTACCAGGGAGAGCTGCATCGCAAAAGACCGCTGCAGAAAATCCCTGTCATTCTCATTCAAAGAAAATTCCTGAATCTCTTCCAGGGAAAACCCCAGAAGTTTCAGGGTCAAGATCCTCTGTAACCTGGCAAATTCCTGCTTCCCATAATACCGGTAGCCATTCTCGCTGATCTTTTCAGGCTGGATCAGGCCCTTTTTCTCATAATAATGAATCGTCCTCACAGTTACGTTTGCCCGTCTGGCAAACTCACCTGTGGAAAATAATTGTTCCGCCACAGCATCCCTTCCTTGCACAGAGTACTTCTTCCATCTTTTCTTCATTATAAACCACGACGTAAGGTAACAGTCAATGCCTTTTTTTGCTTTTTTTTAATTTTCTGGGCGGAATCAGGCACTTCTCCCCAAAACCGATCAGATCCTGGCGTCCTGCCCGGCACAATGCTTCTTTCACCAGTTCATAGTTTTCTGGACGTTTGTATTGGATCAGAGCACGCTGCATCTCTTTCTCATGACGGGATCTGGGTACGTAAATCTTTTTCATGGTCCTGGGATCCAATCCCGTGTAATACATGCAGGTTGAAATGGTGGCGGGAGTGGGGTAGAAATCCTGCACCTGCTCTGGTGTGTAGCCAAGATCTCTCACATATTCCGCCAGTCTTATGGCTTCCTTTAAGGTAGAACCGGGGTGGGAGGACATAAGATAGGGAACGGCATACTGCTGCTTTCCTGTGAGACGGTTGACTCTGGCATATCGTTTTAAAAAAGCCTCATAGACCTGGTTTTCCGGCTTCCCCATCGCCTGGAGCACCACATCCGACACATGTTCCGGTGCCACCCGGAGCTGACCGCTGATATGATGGCGGCACAGTTCCTTTAAAAAGGTATCCTCTTTATCCGCCATTACATAGTCAAAACGGATCCCTGACCTCACAAACACTTTTTTTACTTTTGGAAGACTGCGGAGTTTTCGCAGAAGAGCCACGTAATCTTTATGGCTCACCTTCATATTAGGACAGGGCTTCGGAAAGAGGCATTGTTTTTTCACGCAGACGCCTTTTTTCATCTGTTTGTCACAGGAAGGCTGCCGGAAATTCCCTGTGGGGCCTCCCACATCGTGAATATATCCCTTAAAACCTTTTTCCCGCGTCATCTTCTCTGCCTCTGCCAGAATGGACTCGTGGCTTCGTGCCTGGACGATTCGCCCCTGGTGAAAGGTCAGGGCACAAAAATTGCAGCCGCCAAAACATCCCCGGCAGCTGGTCAGACTGAACCGGATCTCCTGTATCGCCGGAACCCCTCCTGCTTTCTCATAAGAGGGATGATAGGTTCCCACATAGGGATAGGCATATACATCATCCAGTTCCTGGGTCGTCAGCGGCGCCGCCGGCGGGTTCTGTACTACCAGTATTTTCCCAGGATACCTTTCCACCAGTGGTTTTGCAGTAAAGGGATCTGTATTTTCATACTGTATCATAAAGCTCTCCGCATATTTCCTCTTATCTTCGGAGATTTCCTCAAAGGAGGGAAGATACTGACCGTCATAAATATCTGCTCCCTCTCTGCTGCGGTATACCGTTCCAGCCACATAGGTAATATCCTTCACATCCATACCGCTATCCAGTGCATCTGCAATCTCCAATATACTGTGTTCCCCCATACCATAAGAGATCAGGTCTGCCCCCGAATCCAGCAGGATGGAACGTTTCAGCTTGTCCGACCAGTAGTCATAATGTGCCATCCTGCGCAGGCTTGCCTCGAGGCCGCCAAGGATCACCGGCGTCCTTTTATAGGTTCGGCGGATCAGGTTGGAATATACAACCACCGCATAATCCGGGCGCTTTCCGGAGACTCCTCCCGGTGTATAGGCGTCCTGCTTTCTTCTCTTCTTATTTACAGTATAATGGTTCACCATAGAATCCATATTCCCACTGCTCACCAAAAAACCCAGCCTGGGTTCCCCAAGAAGGGCAATGCTGGAATCATCCCGCCAATCCGGCTGGGAAATAATTCCAACCTTGTAGCCGTGGGCTTCCAGATGCCGGCTTATGATCGCCGTGCCAAAGGAAGAGTGATCCACATAGGCATCCCCTGTGACATAGACGAAATCACACTGATCCCATCCTCTTTCTTCCATATCTTCTCTGGAAACCGGCAAAAATTCTTGTTTTTCATTCTTCCTGTCCTTCGCCTCTGCCATATCTTTTTCCCCGATCCGTCTTCTTTGCAGGGTGTGTCTGAAAACTGTTTTCTTCGTGAATAACATAGGAATGAGTTATCAGACACACCCTAAGCAAAAAGGTCAGACAAATCCTCATCTGACCTTTTTTATTATAGCTTGACAGCGCGAACTTGAACCGTCAAGCTAAGTTATGAAACTACTATTATTTACTGCAGATTTTCCACTGCTGCCCGCTCGATCGGCAGACCAGCTTTATATCTCGCTATAAATTCGTCAAAACCTTTTACGTCTGCTTCATCCGGCGACATCTCCACACCCTCATATCCAGCAAAAACCTTCTCTGCCAGATAATTGTCCAGCGTTTCGTCTGCACCTTTGTTCTTCATGAAGGATGCCAGAAGGGCAATTCCCCAGGCTCCACCTTCACCTGCTGTCTCCATAACAGATACCGGCGCATTCATCGCTGCCGCCATGATCTTCTGGCCAACCCCCTCGGTCTTAAAGAGACCGCCGTGTCCCAGAATACGGTCCAGCCTGACACCCTCTTCTTTTAACAGAATATCCAGACCGACCTTCAACGCACCCAGTGATGTAAAGAGGTTCACCCGCATAAAATTCGCCAGATTAAACTTACTGTCAGGTGTTCTCACGATCATCGGACGCCCCTGCTCAAATCCCGTGATGTGCTCACCGGAAAAATAGTTGTACGCAAGCAGTCCGCCACCGTCAGCATCACCTTCCAGCGCCTTATTGTAAAGGGTTCCAAACAACTGGTCCATATCCGCTTTAATGCCAAAGGCCTCTGCAAATTCTTTGAATATGTTCACCCAGGCATTCAGATCCGAGGTACAGTTGTTACAGTGCACCATTCCCACCGGCTCTCCAGTCGGTGTCGTCACCAGATCGATCTCCTCATATACCTTGGACAATGCTTTCTCCAATACGATCATAGCAAATACAGAAGTTCCGGCAGATACATTTCCTGTTCGCACCGCAACACTATTGGTAGCCGTCATACCGGTTCCCGCATCACCTTCCGGCGGGCAGAGAGGAATTCCTGCCTGAAGATTTCCAGACACATCCAGAAGCCCGGCACCTTCTTCTGTCAGTGTTCCCGCCGCTTCTCCTGCCACGAGCACCTTCGGAAGAATATCCTCCAGTTTCCATGAAAATCCTTTGTCCGCTATCGTCTCATTGAATTTATGTATCATACCGCGGTCAAAATCTTTCGTATTGCTGTCAATAGGAAACATTCCAGATGCCTCCCCGATGCCCAATACCTTTTCTCCTGTCAGTTTCCAGTGGATATATCCGGCAAGAGTGGTCTGGAATACAATATCCTTAACATGATCCTCACCCTTCAGTATCGCCTGATACAGATGGGAGATACTCCATCTCTGCGGGATGTTAAAGTTAAATAATTTTGTCAGCTTCTCCGATGCTTCCGCAGTAATGGTATTTCTCCATGTACGGAAGGGTACAAGCAGCTCACCTTTCTGGTCAAATGCCATATATCCATGCATCATGGCACTAAAACCAATAGCCCCGATCTTTGTCAGAGTCACATCATACTGATCTTTTACTTCCTGAGCCATTTTTGTATAGCTGTCCTGAAGTCCGGTCCAGATATCTTCCAGTGTATAGGTCCAGATACCATTTTCCAGACGGTTTTCCCAGTCATGGCTTCCCGATGCGATCGGTGCGTTGTCCTCACCCACCAGCACTGCCTTGATCCGGGTGGATCCAAACTCAATCCCCAGCGCAGTTTTTCCTGCTTCAATCGCTGCTTTTGCTTCTGTTTTCACAATTCCCATGAAATACATCCTCCTAATCTCAACAAATGACCCGACGGTCACTGTCATTACTATATCTTCATTTATTATAGTACATTGCGGCCTATATTACAATCCGCAAAATTTACAAAATTTTCTCCTGTGAAAGCAAAGCGGGCGTATGAAAACACACCATTCCTGCATTGGAATTTTCTTATACATCTGGGTGCTGCCACTGAAAGAAGTATGGCAGTTTAACGTGAAATTATCTCCTCCAGAAAACGGGACGGCTCTATATCCTTCTGAAACCGCCGGTGGCTGCAGGAAATGTGAAGATGATCCCTCGCCCTGGTCATCGCTACATACATCAGGCGCCGCTCCTCCTCAACATGTCCGCCATCAACTGCCTTCTGGTATGGCACGATCCCTTCATTCACATCGGGGATAAATACCACATCAAATTCCAGCCCTTTGGAGCCATGCATAGTCATGAGCGATACCCCATGTCTTTCTTCCTCCGGCTCAGATCTTCCTCCAGACCGCTTTTGGCGCTCCTCCAGCTGCCGCCCATATTCCTCGATATGGGCAAACCACTCCTCTGCTGTCTCATAACCAGAGGCATCTTCTTTGAGTTCATCCAGGATCTCTTCCCAATCCTTTGGACTGACTCCCCGCTCCGCCCCATATTCGCTGAGAAAATTCTGGTATCCTACACTGTGACACAGATAATCTATGGCACTGTAGGGTGTCATCTGCTTCATGGCAAACAGATCGTTTTGGAGCGTATTGATGCGCTCACACATATAGGGTTTGTCACGGTAATATTCATACAGGCCTGCAAAAGAAATGGATTCGTTATCAAATGCCGCCCGGCTCAGATATCTTCTGGGGCGGTTGGCAATCTTTAAAAATGCTCCCCGGGAACGGTCTCCACTTGCCAGCTGCAGATAGGTTATGATATCCTTTGCCACCCAGTGCTCAAACAGATTCTGCACACTGTCTTTCATGATAAAAGGTATGTTGTATTCCATAAATTTTCTGGAAAATACATTCATTTGTCTGGCAGTGCGGAACAAAACAGCGATCTCATCCACATCCGTTCCCAACCGGATATATTCCTGGATCTTCTCCGTGATCCCCTGTGTCTGGGCTGTCATATCGGGGTAACGGGTAACGTGCACCCGGTCTCCCTTCCCCTTGTGTGCTTTTAATTTTTTAGTATAACGCTTTCGGTTGTTACCGATCAGCGTAGAAGCCGCTGTCAAAATCTGGCTGCTACAGCGGTAGTTTCCACCCACAGCCACCTTTTTTAACTCTTTATATTCTTTTGGAAAGGCAAGCATGATGTCCGGCCTCGCTCCCCGGAAGCCATAGATAGACTGGTCATCATCCCCTACAATAAAAAGATTGTTTTCCGGCATTGCCAGCAGCTTGATATTGGCATACTGGAGCCGGTTGATATCCTGAAATTCGTCGACCAGTATGTAGCGGAACCGTTTCTGCCAGTTCTGCAGTATGTCGGGTCTCGCCTGAAACAGCTCATAGGTATACATCACCATATCATCAAAATCCAGACAGTGGTTTTTCTGCACCCGGCTCTGGTATCCACAGTAAATCTGCCGGAAAATCTCTTCCGGGCAGAGGGCGGAATAATAGTGTTCAATATTCGTCCCCTCTCCTTTGATCCGGCTGATCTCCTTTTCAATTTCCTCTAGGAACTCTTTTTTGTCCTCTATATCATCATACTCTGTTTCCAGAAGGGCCTCTTCCATGAAACGATACTTCAGTCTCGGTGAAAGTATATCCTTTGCCGTATAGCCATAGGCAGCTTTCAGTACTTGGAAAAACAGGGAATGAAAGGTCCCAAAGCGCACCGGCAGATGTCTGCCCCCGGTGGTTTTTTCAAACCGTTCCCGCATCTCCAGGGATGCAGCCTTTGAAAATGTCACCACCAGGATCTGTGCGGGATTCACCCCCTGTTTTTCGATCAGATATTTTACCCGGTGAGTGATCACCGTAGTTTTTCCCGCCCCCGGACCAGCGAGGACCATCATAGGGCCGTCACCGTGTTCTACCGCTTTTTTCTGTTCCTCACTGAGCTCCATTCAGTAACTCTATTCCCTTTCGGATTCTCCGAAGAGATTCATCCTTTCCAATAATCTCCATTATCTCATAGGCGCCCCCTGGCGTCATCTGCTTCCCTGACACAGCGGTACGCAGCGGCCACAATGCCTGTCCGTTTTTGCAGCCTTTTTCCGCCACATAATCCATCGCCACCTTCTCAATGGCGGAAATAGAATAGTCCTCCAATTCTTCATACAATGGAAGAAGTTCCTTTAATACTTCCAATGAATTCTCTGAATTGGTCTTCATTTTCTTATGAGTATACATGGTGGTATCATACTCCGGAAGCTCTTCAAAAAAGTCAATCTTCTCTGTTATATCCGGGAACACTTCAATCCTTGTCTTAACCAGGTCTGCAATTTTTTTCAGGTCCAGATCTTTCTTCACAGTTTCCCGGATAACCGGAAGAGCATATTCATAATAGGCTTCATTTTCCATGGCTTTAATGTATTCGCCATTCATCCAGCGGAGTTTCACCATGTCAAATACCGCCGGCGATTTACTGATGCGGGTATAATCAAAGGAGTCGATCAACTCCTGAAGGCTGAATATCTCCCGGTCGTCCGACGGGCTCCAGCCCAGCAAAGCCACAAAGTTCACGATCGCCTCCGGCAGAAATCCCAGTTCAGTTAAATCTTCAAAGGAAGAGGCTCCGTTTCTTTTGGATAATTTTTTATGGTTTTCATCCGTAATGGTAGGGCAGTGTACATAAACCGGAATGTCCCAGCCGAATGCCTTGTAAAGACGGTTGTACTTCGGTGCACTGGACAGGTACTCATTGCCACGGACCACGTGGGTGATCTCCATAAGATGATCATCTACTACGTTGGCAAAATTATAGGTGGGATATCCGTCTGCCTTGATCAGTACCATATCATCCAGCTCTTCATTGGGAGCTGTTATTTTTCCATAGATCACATCATCAAAGGTGGTCTCTCCCTCTAACGGATTGTTCTGGCGGATCACATATGGCTCGCCGGCCGCAAGCCTTTTTTCAACTTCTTCCCGGGAAAGGGACAGACAGTGCTTGTCATATTTGACTGCAGACTCTCCCCGTTCCTCTGCCTCTTTATGAAGCTGGTCAAGACGGTCTTTCGTACAGAAGCAGTAATATGCCTCTCCCTTTTCCACCAGTTCTTTGGCATATTCCAGATACATCCCTGTTTCCATCCGCTCACTCTGGACATAAGGACCAAAACCGCCGTCTTTATCTGGTCCCTCATCGTGTTCCAGCCCAGCTTCTTTCATGGTCTTATATATCAGTTCCAATGCCCCTTCCACAAATCGTTCCTGATCGGTATCCTCGATCCGCAGAAGAAAATCTCCTCCTTCATGCTTTGCAATAAGGTATGCATAGAGTGCTGTTCTCAAATTTCCAACATGCATACGCCCCGTTGGACTCGGCGCAAATCTGGTTCTGATCTTTTTCATTTTTTCCTCATTTCCGCAGGGAACTTTCGTTCCATGGCTCTTTTAAGTATAATAGTTTTTTGAAGGGCAGTACACAGGCACATACCCTTCATGTATATGCATCTTAAATTATGATGATTTACGGATTTATTATAAATTGTGACACAAGATTTGTAAAGGTATTTTATGGACGCCGGGCATAAAATAATTGTTGAAATTCTTCATCAATTCTGATCATTTTAAAACTGTGCCAGCCTCCCAATATTTTTTCACTTCGAGTTCTGCCTCCTTTACTGGCAGCTCAAAATTAGCAGCCACCCTGCTAATGGTATCCGAAATAGAAGCACCAAATTCGTGGCAGGTTTCTACCAGCACACAGATACCATGTGACATTTCCTCACGTCTGCCCTTCTCTATACCACTCTCTTCCAGCATATCCAGCATAATGCACATATTGATCCCCTCGCTCTCTTTTCCGTTTTCCTGCAAATTCTCTGCTATTTTCTCATATCGGCTGTCATTCGTAAAGGCATGCATCAAATCCAGTATTCCATAGGATGAACTACCTTTCTCCTTTTATCTCCCATGTATTCTTTCAGCTTTTGTCTTTCTTTGTTGCGGACATATGCCAGATAATCTACAATATGGCGAAAATCACTCTGGTACTTATTGCGGGTCTCTTCATCTTGCGCTGCCAGATGAACGATCCGGATAGGATGGTCTGCGATCAATGGTTCTAATCTTTTTCTCCATTCTTCAGGTATGTCTAACAAATCGACGAGTGACCTAGTACAACGGAAATTAAGTAATTGGCAGTTTGACTTGCCTATTTTCCCGATAGCGCGACTCCCCAAGCCTCGACGTAGCCACCGCTACGCCTACGTTTGTGAAGCCGCACTCTCAGAAAAATATTCTGCGTCAAACTATCCAAAACTTAATTTTCGTTGTACTGGGAGCCTCCCAGTCATCTGTCCCATAATACAACACCAGACTGATCACCGGTTTCAGCTTTTGGCTGTCCCCAATCTCTTTTGTATAATAAGAGATTCCCTTTAAAAGATTCTGCTCTTTAATCTTTTGAATCTGTTCACTGTAGCTCGAGTACAGGTAGCCCATATCCCGAACTGGCATCGTCCGGCAGACATCACTTTGATTTTCCAGACAGAAAATAGCAATCTCCGTATCTGACATGATATGTCTCATACGCACATCCATGCGGTGCTCCCTCAACTGTCCCTCTGCATCGTGATAGATTGTGTCCGACGGAATGAGTTCAAGCTGTTCCGGCTCCAGAAATCTTTCATCTGCGAACAGATTCACATTGCAGATGTCGGAAAATATATCCCTAAACCTTGTCATTGCTTTTGTTGACAAATCTCTTTTCATTTCAAATGCCTCCCTGCTTTTTGAATCGAACATTGATATTTTATAAGCAAGAAAGCCAGACTATAAAGACAGACAGCTGAACACTGCCCGGTAAAAGATATATTAGAAGTTTACTTGCTTGTATAGTTATGTTATCACATGACAAAAATAAAATCAAGTGTTGTTTATACGTGAAAACGGTTGTTTGTACGTATAAACAGAATAGTAAAAAAGGTGCGCCAGAGAAATACGCACCTCCCCCCATGGATTGAGAACTTTCCTATCAGCTATCAGATAAAAAAAGCACCCGTTGGGATGCTTTTTCAATACGTTTTTCCAAAATTTGTCTCTCTATCCCCTCAGCGCAAAAATATATATGCCTAAAATAATTCCGCTCAAGATCATTGAGGATAGAAATATAAATAAGTTTCGCTTTTTTCTACTCAAAAACAATAATACCACGGCAAATAACATTGCATATAAAATGAGCCCTATTAGTCCATAGATACGCATTGCATCGCCCTCATATTCATAATCAAGTGACCCTGGTTCTTCTATAAGATTACCTAGAGTTAAAACGCTATATCCCAACCAAAAAAAACTAATAGCTCCCCAAATAAGTCCTGTCAATATAACTGTTATTCGGCTTATGATCGGGCAGAAACCTTTCATCACTCATTCTCCTCAATTGTACTTATTATATTTTGCAAACCATTTATTATACTTATATATTTTCTTTCCATAAGCTGCACCCTTCGCTATAGTTGAAGCCCCCTTCGAACCTCCAGCTCCACCGGGCAGTGATCCGATCCCATCACCGTCTTATGGATCTTAACATCCACCAGCTTTTCTTTTACCCGCTCCGAAGCAAGAAAGTAATCGATGCGCCATCCGGCATCCTTTTCTCTCGCCCGGAACCGGTAACTCCACCAGGTGTAGGCGCCTTCCAGTTCCGGATAAAAATAACGAAATGTATCCACAAAACCCGCTGCCAGAAGCTCCGTGAATTTCCCTCTCTCCTCATCTGAAAATCCAGCGTTTCCGCGATTGTTCCTGGGATTTTTCAGATCGATCTCCTGGTGCGCCACATTCAGGTCCCCGCAGAAAACAACCGGCTTCTTCTGGTCCAGCCCGCAGATATAGTTTCGGAAATCATCTTCCCATTTCATACGGTAATCGATACGTTTCAACTCGCTCTGGGCATTGGGAATATAACCATTGATCAGATAAAAATCTTCAAATTCTAATGTGATCAGCCTGCCTTCATGATCGTGCTCGTCAATCCCCATGCCGTACATCACCTGAAGCGGCTCTTCTTTCGTGAATACCGCCGTCCCCGAGTATCCTTTTTTGTCCGCATAGTTCCAATATTGGTGATACCCTTCCAGTTCCAGTTCGATCTGCCCGCTCTGCAGCTTTGTCTCCTGGACGCAGAAAATATCTGCCTGCACTTCTTTAAAGAACTCTACAAATCCTTTTGTCACACAGGCACGCAGCCCATTTACATTCCATGATATGATCTTCATTTTTATTGCCCTCACTTTTCATTTTTTCCCTCTATGATCTGTTTCAGATAAAAACGGAATGCCGTAGGCAGTGCATAGCTTTGCGACAGCTCATCCCTGGAGACAAAGATCACACTGGGGGGAAGCTTCTGCCTCTCAAATGCCCTTTCCAGCTTCACGTAAAATCCCTTCATATGCCATTCCACATGGGAAAAAATATGTTTTGCCGTCCCCATAGAGCTAACTCTGGCATTTAATATCCCCTGCTTTTCCAGCAGTTCCCTGACCCCTTTCAAGGTGAGCTTTTCCGGAACAGCCGGGAACTCATACAAGCCAGCCAGAAGTCCGCTCTGGGGCCGCCTCTGGATCCCGATATAGCCATCCAGCTCATAGATCAGCAGTGTCTTGTTTTCCATCCTTCTTGGCTTCTTCTCCGTTTTTTTCGGATATTCCTCCTGACAGCCGGCCGCCCTTGCCTGACAGCTGTCCATCAGCGGGCATTTTTCGCAGAGCGGCGCGCCATTAGGGATGCAGACCACCTCGCCAAGTTCCATGACCGCCTGGTTAAAATCTCCCGGTCTCTCCGGCATCACATCAAGAAGCATTTGTTCCACCCGACGCCTCACCGGCATTTTGCTAATATCATCACCACACTGGAGATAGCGCATCATCACCCGGAGCACATTGCCATCTACTGCCGGCGCCTTGATGCCATAAGAAATAGAGGCGATAGCACCTGCCGTATAGGGACCGATCCCCGGCAGCGTCATAAGCGCCTCATAATCTGCCGGCAGCCTGCCATCATATTGTTCCACCAGGATCTGGGCTGTCCTCTTTAGGTTTCTCGCCCGGTTGTAATATCCAAGCCCTTCCCAGAGCTTCATCAGCCGTTCCTCCGGAACCTGTGCCAGGCTCTGGATATCCGGCAGCTCTTCGGTAAAACGGATAAAATATCCCGTCGCCGCCTCGATGCGAGTCTGCTGGAGCATGATCTCCGAGATCCACGTATAATAGGGATTCATCCGGTCTCTCCAGACCATTTCACGCTTATTTCTGTCATACCAGTCAAGAAGAGGAATGGAAAAATGTTCTGTGTCTACAATGCTCATTGTTATTCTCCCCAAAACACGGCACAATTTGTGCCAGCTATCCTTTTATTTCAGTCAATAATAATGCCAACTGCTATATAGTTTAACATAATTTTTGCACACGGTTTTTGTGCATCCCAAGTTGCGAAGCAACTTGCTTATAAGTCCGTCAGGACTTATTTTAACATATTCTTATAAACTTAACAATCACCAGCAAGTGGTAATCTTCCAAACAGCACAGTTATCCGCAGCTCCTAAGAATCATCGAAGCGGTTTCTTTTGCTCTGCAAATTGGGAATCTGCCAATCAAAATAAAATCATGACGGGCGTCCCTAAAGTCATAAAGCGGCTTACGGGATTACCCTCTCTCTTTCTGTTAATAAATAGAGAATGGTATTTCCTTTTTGCACCATTGGAACTTTTCTTTTTCCACAAATTGTGCTAAAATGTTTTATGAAATATAATTTACAATACGAGCGCCATGCTGGTATTCTCACTCGTAAGCAGATAACTTTGTTCCGACGGGCTCTTCAAGATCTCTCGTGCGGTTTTTCACGGTAAAATGCTTAGAAAGGAGGATTATTATGGAATTTTTAGTTGATTTCTTTTTTGATTTTGTATTTGACTTTGTATTTGAAGGCGGTATTGAAATTTCCGAAAACAGGAAAATCAGTAAATGGATCCGGTATCCTGTAATTGCCGTTATGTCATTGTTTATAATATCAGTGATCACATTATTGGGATTTCTTGGTACGAAAATAATATCAGGCAGGGAGTCCTATTCCATTTGCGTTGGTTTAATTTTGATCGCCTTTGATATTGTTCTTATCCTATTTGGAACGAAACGCATCATAAAAGAACTAAAATCAAGAAAATCTAAAAAGTAAATTTATTTTTGCAAAAGAAATGGAGGATTATAAACATGGCATTTTTCAAGAAGTTTTTACAGGAATTTAAAGAATTTGCCCTCCGCGGCAATGTTATGGATCTGGCGATAGGTGTTATCATTGGTGCCGCCTTTCAGGCGATCATCAATTCCCTGGTAAATGATGTTCTTTCCCCGCTGATCGGTTTAGTGGCGCAGACGGATCTGAGCTATCTCGTCCTCACCCTAAACGGCGTGGATATAAAATACGGCGCTTTCCTTACCGCAGTGATCAATTTCATCATCATGGTGTTTGTGATCTTCTTACTGGTAAAGGGTATGAATGCCCTGGGAAGCCTGGGAAAAAAGAAAGAAGAGCCGGCGGCGCCGACCACAAAAAAATGTATTTACTGTTTCAGTGAGATCGACATCAATGCCACAAGATGCCCCCACTGTACTTCTGAGTTTATATTAGAAGAATCTATCGAAGAGGCTCAAAATGAAGAACTATAAATATGGAATTCAAAAAGGAATTCCCATCTTTTTAGGATATCTGCCCGTCTCCTTTACCTTTGGGTTCATGGCAGTGTCCGGCGGCCTTCCAGTATGGCTGGCCGTTTTTATTTCCGTGACGAATCTGACCTCTGCAGGACAGTTTGCCGGAACCAACCTGATCTTCGCCCAGGCAGGCTATCTGGAGATCGCGCTGACTACTTTTGTGATCAATTTGCGCTACTCCTTGATGTCCTTGTCCCTTTCCCAGAAAATAGACCACAGGACTCCTATTTGGAAACGCCTCATCTTTTCTTTCGGGATCACCGATGAGACCTTTGTCGTGGCTTCCATGGAAAATGGAACGCTGTCCGCCGGCTATCTTCTGGGCCTTATGACCCTGCCCTTTGTGGGCTGGTCCCTGGGCACCTTCCTGGGAGGCTCTGTCTCCACCCTGCTTCCCCTATCCCTGCAGAACGCCATGGGAATCGGTCTGTATGCAATGTTTATCGCCTTGATCGTCCCGGCATCCCGCGAGAAAAAGGAAGTCTTTCTGGTGGTTCTGATGGCAGCCCTCTTCGCCTGCCTGCTCAAATACACCCCGGTACTAAGACAGATTTCCTCCGGTTTCCGCGTCATCATTGCCACGATATTAGCCGCAGGCATCGGCGCGTTTCTATTTCCTAAAGAAGAAGAGGAGGAAAACCCATGAGTCTCAAATACTGCCTCACCGCCATACTGATCATGGCTCTCGTCACCTACCTCCCGAGAGTACTGCCCATTACAATCTTTCGGGGACGCATCCGTTCCCGCTACATCCGGACCTTTCTGGACTACACTCCCTATGCGGTACTGGGGGCGCTGACCTTTCCTGAAATATTTTACTCCACGGGAAATGTGCTGTCCGCTGTGGCAGGTACTTCCGTTGCCTTAATCTTAGCCTACTTTAAAAGGGGGCTGGTCATCGTAGCTCTGGCGGCGATCCTTGCCGTATATATCGTCCAGCTCATATAGCATCCCGGCGCTGGATCACTTTAACCGATGCAAAAATACATCCGGCAAAGATCAGCAGTGCTGCGGCAGCCATGGAGATCAGACAGATCAACTTATTATGAATGAAAAAGTATTCCAGCAAATGAAGGCTTCCCTCTTTGCCCTTTTCTCCGATAAAATTGATTATCCAGAAAAAGACAAAACCCGGCAGCATTCTAATGATATTCAGCAACTGGTTGCTTTTTCCCCTGCCCGCGATGTATAAAATAAGAAACTGCAAAGAACCCACAATGATGCTAAATGCCACCGCCAGAACACTAAAATACATATCGAAATAGGTGACATGAAACCCTTTGATCCATCCCGTTACCAGCACCACACCGACGCCATATGCCACGGCTGCCAGCAGCATCGCCCCAAAACACATATAACGCCCCACAACCCGTTCCCTGTCACTGCCAGGCAACATCTGGATAAACGCAGACATACTTTTGTTTTCCAGACAGTATGGCGCCGTAGAGACGATGAGCACCCCAAAACAAAGATAAGAGATGGTAAATATCATATCCTGGGAAACTTTGGAGTATATGGACATAAAGACCACGAATACTGGAAAAACTATCATTAATACTTTCTGATACTTATAAAATAAAAAATCTGTCTTCATAAATTTAACCCAGTTCATGCCATCCCCGCCTTTCTTTTATTTGCCTCTTTTTGAAACGCCACAATGATCTGATTCACTGTTGCTTTCTCTACCAGTATCTCTTTTGGCAGCCCCGCCGCCTCATCCACCGGAAGCACTCCGTAAAACCCGAATTCCGATTCAGAAAAACCGATCACTGCCTTTCCCTTTACCCTTTTTGCATCTTCTTTTCCGCCTTTTACCACCACATAGTTTTCCAACAGGTCATCCTTCGCCTCACAGAATACTTTTTTCCCATTTTCGATATAGAAAATATAATCTGCGATCTGCTCCAGGTCCTCCATGATATGAGTGGAAAACAAAACACTGTGTTCTCCGTCTTCAATATAGTTCTGCAGTATTTCCATGATCTCTTCCCTGGTCACCGGGTCCAGCCCGCTGGTGGCCTCATCCAGAAGAAGGACCCTGGTCTTACGGGATAATACCCCGGCGAACATCAGCTTGATCTTCATCCCCCTGGAAAAATCACCAATTTTCTTATTTTCTGGAAGCTCCCAGCGTCTTATGCATTCGTCAAAATGTCTGCTGTCAAAATCCTTATAAAAAGATTTCATGATCCCCCGCACATCCCTTATGCGGAACTCCGGATAATAATAGGATTCATCCCCGATATAACCGATGCTCTCTTTTACTGCTGCCGGGTCCTCCTTCATGGACACTCCGTCCACCAGCACGCTTCCCTCCGTCAGCTTATACAGCCCCGTGATCAGATTGATACTGGTGGTCTTCCCCGCTCCGTTCTGCCCCACATACCCCATGATATACCCTTTGGGCAGTGTAAAACAGATGTCCTGCAGAGAAAAATCATTAAAATGTTTACTCATATGGTTCACTTCAATCGCATTCATACTATAAATGTTCCTCCACATATCTTAAAATTTCTTCCTCCGACATTTCCAGATACTTCGCATTCACCTTCATAACCTCAAAGGCTTCCTCCATGCGTTTCTGATACTGCTCCCTGACAACGGAATTATTTTTTCCGAGAACGATACTTCCCTTTCCCTGTCTCGAAACAATATACCCTTCACTCTCCAGCTCATTGTATGCCCTGGTGGTGGTGATCACACTGATGCCAAGCTCCTTTGCCAGTTTCCGGATGGACGGCAGAACCTTTCCCTCCGGGATCGCCCCGGAAAGGATCTGCTCCTGGATCTGGTCAAAAATCTGCCGGTATATCGGCAGTTCTGACTCGTTTGATAAAATAATGTTCATATTTTTCTCTTTCCTTTTTGCTATACTGTATATACTGTATATATCTTATTATATACACTTGGGCCGGATTGTCAATTGTTTTTTGTCCTTTCGGTTAAAAAATTCTTGTGGTTTTCGGTTTTTGCGTTATAATATATAGTTAGAGATAAAGAACAAGGAGGAAACAACTTATGCCTAAAAGAACTGATATTCACAAGGTGCTCATTATCGGCTCCGGTCCGATCATCATTGGGCAGGCATGTGAATTCGACTATTCCGGAACTCAAGCATGTAAGGCACTGAAAAAACTAGGATATGAAATCGTATTGGTAAATTCCAATCCGGCTACGATCATGACTGATCCAGAGACAGCAGATGTTACATATATTGAACCGCTGAACGTAGACCGGCTGGAGCAGATCATCGCAAAGGAGCGTCCAGACGCCCTGCTTCCCAATCTGGGAGGGCAATCTGGACTAAACCTGTGTGCTGAATTAAATAAGAAGGGCATTCTTGACAAATATAATGTTAAAGTCATTGGTGTTCAGGTGGATGCCATTGAGCGCGGGGAAGACCGCATTGAATTTAAGAAGACTATGGACAAGCTCGGGATCGAGATGGCGCGCAGCGAGGTTGCCTACAGCGTGGATGAGGCACTCTCCATCGCTGACAAGCTGGGATATCCGGTGGTACTCCGTCCCGCTTATACGATGGGAGGCGCCGGAGGCGGTCTTGTCTATAATAAAGAAGAATTAAAAACTGTCTGCGCCCGCGGCCTGCAGGCAAGCCTTGTAGGACAGGTTCTTGTAGAAGAATCCATTCTTGGCTGGGAAGAACTAGAACTTGAAGTTGTCCGGGATGCAGAGAACAATATTATCACAGTCTGCTTTATCGAGAATATTGACCCTCTTGGTGTTCATACCGGAGATTCCTTCTGTTCTGCACCGATGCTGACCATCTCTGAGGAATGTCAGAAACGGCTTCAAGAACAGGCATATAAAATAGTAGAATCTGTACAGGTCATCGGCGGAACCAATGTGCAATTTGCCCATGATCCCGTATCTGACCGTATCATCGTTATCGAAATCAATCCCCGTACCTCCCGTTCTTCTGCCCTTGCTTCCAAGGCAACCGGCTTCCCGATTGCCCTTGTATCGGCGATGCTGGCATCCGGGCTGACATTGAAGGATATCCCCTGCGGCAAATACGGTACTTTGGACAAATACGTTCCCGACGGCGATTATGTCGTGATCAAATTTGCCCGCTGGGCATTTGAAAAATTCAAAGGCGTTGAGGACAAGCTGGGGACACAGATGCGCGCGGTAGGAGAGGTTATGAGTATCGGCAAGACCTACAAAGAAGCGTTCCAGAAGGCTATCCGAAGCCTGGAGACGGGACGTTATGGTCTCGGACACGCAAAGAATTTCGATACTA
Organism: uncultured Eubacterium sp.; assembly: GCA_910584645.1. GTDB lineage: Bacteria > Bacillota > Clostridia > Lachnospirales > Lachnospiraceae > Eubacterium_F. The sequence continues at coordinate 50,215 of CAJUAU010000009.1, read as the reverse complement.
TGACAAAAGAACAGCTGCTACATCTGCTGATCACCCCTTCCAGCGAGCGCCATTTTATCATGTATGAGGCACTCCGCAAGGGAGCTTCTGTGGATGAGATCTTTGAGATCACAAAAGTAAAGACCTACTTTATCGAGCAGATGAAAGAACTTGTGGAAGAGGAAGAAGAACTTCTGAAGTCCAAAGGAAAACTGCCATCGGATGACCTGCTGATCAAGGCAAAAAAAGATGGTTTTTCAGATAAATACTTAAGCCAGCTGCTGGAGATCCCGGAAGAGGATATCCGCGGCCATCGCATCGAACTGGGTGTGGAAGAGGCTTGGGAAGGGGTTCATGTAAGCAGTACGGAAAACAACGCTTATTATTACTCCACCTACAACGCACCGGACAAAAATCCGGTAAACACAGACAAACAGAAGATTATGATCCTGGGCGGTGGTCCAAACCGAATCGGCCAGGGTATCGAATTTGATTACTGTTGTGTCCACGCGGCTATCGCACTGAAAAAACTTGGCTTTGAGACGATCATTGTCAACTGTAATCCGGAAACAGTGTCCACAGACTATGACACTTCTGATAAACTGTATTTTGAGCCACTGACACTGGAAGATGTGCTTTCAATCTATAAAAAAGAGAAACCACTGGGTGTCATCGCTCAGTTTGGCGGTCAGACTCCTCTGAACCTCGCCGCAGAGCTGGAGAAAAATGGTGTCCATATCCTTGGAACCTCTCCTTCCGTCATTGATCTGGCCGAAGACCGTGATCTGTTCCGTGACATGATGGATAAACTGGAGATCCCGATGCCGGAGTCCGGTATGGCAACCACGGTGGATGAAGCGATCTCCATCGCGGAAAAAATCGGTTATCCGGTTATGGTGCGCCCTTCCTATGTACTCGGCGGGCGGGGCATGGAAGTCGTATATGATAATGAGAGCATGACAGAATACATGAAAGCAGCAGTAGGCGTCACACCAGACCGTCCGATCCTCATCGACCGCTTCTTAAATCATGCCCTGGAGTGTGAGGCGGACGCCATCAGCGATGGAACAAATGCTTTTGTCCCTGCTGTTATGGAACACATCGAACTGGCAGGTGTACACTCTGGAGATTCTGCCTGCATTATTCCATCCGTCCACATCACGCCGGAAAATGTGGAAACCATCAAAGAATATACGCGGAAAATTGCTGAGGAAATGCATGTCAAAGGACTTATGAATATGCAGTATGCCATCGAAAACGGAAAGGTTTATGTGCTGGAGGCAAATCCGAGAGCTTCCCGTACTGTTCCTCTCGTATCCAAAGTCTGCAACATCCGTATGGTTCCTCTGGCCACAGAGATCATCACTGCAGAACTGACAGGACGTCCTTCACCGGTTCCGGAATTAAAGGAACAGAACATTCCGAACTATGGTGTAAAGGAAGCCGCATTCCCATTCAATATGTTCCAGGAGGTGGACCCGGTTCTCGGACCAGAAATGCGCTCCACAGGCGAGGTTCTCGGTCTGTCCCGCTCCTACGGCGAAGCTTTCTTCAAGGCACAGGAAGCAGTACAGTCCAAACTTCCTCTGGAGGGAACGGTTCTGATCTCCGTCAATGCCAAAGACCGGCCAGAAGTACCTGAGATAGCTAGAAGCCTCTCCGAAGATGGCTTCAAGATCATTGCCACAGGAAGCACCTATGACTTGATCTCTTCCTCCGGCATTCCTGCGGAAAAGGTGAAAAAGCTCTACGAGGGACGCCCGAACATTCTCGATATGATCACCAACGGAGACATCCAGCTGATCATTAACTCACCAGTGGGCAAGGAAAGCGTACATGACGACAGCTATCTGCGAAAGGCAGCCATCAAGGCAAAGATTCCTTATATGACGACCATTGCCGCTGCCAAAGCTACCGCTGACGGCATCCACTATGTGAAAACTCACAAAAGCAGCGAAGTAAAGTCACTGCAGACACTGCACAGTGAGATCACGGATAAATAAGTTCAAATGATATTAGCCAGGTGGCGCGGATTTGAACCCGCCAAGCTAGCTTGGTAGCACCATCGGGCTAAGATAAAACAAGAACCCAGCGTGGATTTCAAAAATGCTTGTTTGAAATCCACGCTGGGTTTATTTATCCCTTACCACCGCGATCTCCAGCGTGTCCTCCGTCACCGAACACCCCAGATACAAAACCTTTACTCCGGCATTTTCCGCCTCTTCCAGTGCCTCCCCAAACTCCTTGTGGGTTTCTATATTGGGGTGCACCTCCGTAATACCCTCCATCTGGATCACAAACGCTGCATAACACTGGTATCCTTCCTGCGCCGCCTTTTTTAACTCTCTCAGATGTTTGATCCCCCGCTCAGTGGGGGCATCCGGGAAATAACCGATGCCACCGATCTCCAGCGTGCAGCCCTTGACTTCCATCAGATATTTTTGCTCTCCCTTCTCCATATAAAAGTCGATACGGGAGTCTCCGATGGTATATTCCGGGCGCACCAGGTCATAATCCTGTGCCTCCAGCCACGCCCTTACGATCTTATTAGGCGCCTGGCTGTCAATATTTACCCAGCCCAGACCTTCCTTATAGACGCTGATCAGGTCGTACTTCGTCTTGCGGGAAGGGTTGGCGGCCCGTTCTAATACCACTTCGGCGCCGGGCAGCAAAAGCTCCCGGCATCGGCTCGTATTTTTCACATGCACTGTTTCCTGCCTGCCGTCGATCATCACCTCTGCCACAAACCGGTTTTTCCGGCTGCAGAAGCTTCCGTGTATCGTGTTATTATATTTCATATTTGTATTCTGAATCCTCCTGCGTGGGACTTTTCAAATCTTAATCCTGTTTCACTAGCGGATAAAACTGGTCTGGATCTTCGCCTCGTATTCTGGCGCCCCGATGCCTGCCTCAATTCCCGCTTTTCTGTTTTTCAGAGCCCACGCCATATTTTCTCCCAGCGTCCGCATCGTCTGTAAGCCCTCTTCATCCTTTTTCACGTCTTCCGGGCAGGAACCATGAACCTGATTCCAATACTGGGATCCGATAACATTCATGCTGCAGATCGTAAAATATTTGTTCAGGCGGTCAAAAGCTGCGCTGGCTCCACCCCGGCGGCAGGAGACTACCGCCGCACCAACTTTGCCCTTCATCCGGGAGCCGCCGCAGTAAAAGAGACGGTCTAAAAACGCCTGCACCTGCCCGGATGGTCCCGCATAATACACAGGGGAACCCACCAGGATCCCATCATATTCATCCAAATGCTCCAGAATCTCATTTACTTTGTCATCGAAAATGCAGCGTCCCTTTCCGGCGCATTTGCCACAGGCAATGCAGCCTGCCACCGGCTGATTCCCCACCCAGGCAAACTCCGTTTCAATCCCATTTTTCTCCAGCGTGTCCGCCACCTCTCTCAGTGCTGTATAAGTACAGCTGTGTTCCCGCGGACTTCCATTTAAACATAAAACTTTCATATGACATATCCTCCATACTCTAACGTATTCCTTTTAGCTAAAGTATATACCCTGCTCCTGTTAAAAGCAACCATTGAAATTCTGAAGCATAAATGCTACAATCATTATAATTTTAAAAAATTTTTTTGGAGGGCACTATGGGAAACTATGTGATCAGCTGCTGTTCGACGGCAGACTTAAGCGAAGAACACTTTAGAGAAAGAGAGATCTCTTATATTTGTTTCCATTTTGAACTGGACGGAAAAGAATATCCCGACGATCTTGGGAAATCCATTCCCTTTGATAAATTTTACCAGTCTATGCTGGAGGGGGCAGATACAAAAACTTCCCAAATTAACGCAGACGAGTTTGAGGCTTATTTTGAGCCATTTTTAAAAGAAGGGCTTGATATTCTTCATGTCACCCTTTCCTCCGGTATTTCCGGCGTGATCGGCTCTGCCAATATCGCCTGCAGCAATCTTTCGGAAAAATATCCGGAACGGAAAATATTGATCGTGGATTCTCTGGGGGCATCTTCCGGATATGGTCTTTTGATGGATCGGTTAGCCGACCTGCGGGACGAGGGAAAAACACTGGAAGAAGTTTATGACTGGGCGGTCTCCCGCCGTCTGAATGTGAACCACTGGTTTTTCTCCACTGACCTGACTTTTTATATCAAGGGCGGCCGGATCTCTAAAACCGCCGGCGTAGTCGGCGGCCTGCTGAATATCTGCCCGCTGCTGGACATGAACCACCTGGGGCAGCTGATCCCCCGGTATAAAATACGGACAAAGAAAAAAGTCATCCGCGCCATTGTGGATAAGATGGAAGAATTGGCAGAAAACGGAACAGACTACGATGGAAAATGCTACATCTCCCAGTCTGCCTGCCTGGATGATGCAAAAGCTGTCGCTGCCCTGGTAGAAGCCCGCTTTCCTCACTTGAAGGGAAAAGTGGAGATCAACCATATCGGCACTACCATTGGAAGCCACACTGGCCCCGGTACTGTCGCCCTGTTTTTCTGGGGAAAGGAGCGGGGGGAATAATGAATATTATCAGTACGAATGAACAAGATAGTGAAGCGGACGACAAGTAATGCTTTGGTGTGTGTGTTAAAAATGGGAGTCATTAAATCGACTCCCTATTTACTATGTGAATATCGGCAGCCATACCATCTCCGTCATTATCGCCCTGTTTTCTGTAAAACAGAAATAAGAACTAACTAACACTGACACACTTCACAGTTCCGCCCGCATATACATTTCCTGCCACCGTGTCACAGGAAACTGACCCGCCCGCATTTGCATTACCAGCCACAGAGACGCAGGAAACTGAAGCTCCCGCATTTACATCTCCCTGGACGCCTTCACAGCTGACTGAAGTTCCCGCTGACACATCGCCTTGTATAGATCCTCTGATCTGTGCCGATCCCCAGATCTCTATATGGAGATTTCCTTCAGACATTTGCAGCGTCTCAAGGGAAAGCTGGATCATGGGTATCTCCTCTTCCAGTATTCCTTTCAGCTCGTTCTGTGTGATCACACGGTTCCCTATACACTGGAAAATCCTTACCTTTCCATCATCTGGAAGCCCTATCTTCTCCAGCTTCTGCGGCCTTGCAAATTCATTCACCTCTTCCCGCAGCAGATAATCCAGGCTCACTCCCAGATAATCGGCGATATGCGGAAGATACATAATGTCCGGGCAGGACTGGCCGCACTCCCATTTGCTGACTGCCTGAACTGAAATGCCAATTTCCTCTGCAAGGTTCTCCTGACTTAGATTTTGTACTTTTCTGGCTTCCCTAATTTTTTCACCAAGTTTCATATTTTCTGCCCCCTTTTTCTTAGCTGATTAACATCATTATAATTTCCCACCGCTGGCAGGAACAGCAACCAACCGTAGATATCATATCAACCATTGGTTGATACCCCAGCGACTGCCCATTTGGGCGGACACAACATGGTTCTTAAAACCCTTTTAGTAACCCCTCCACACCTTCTCTTTCATAGACACCCCGGTAGTATTCCACCTCATCCCGGATCAGGCTGTCGATCACCCGCATCCCCAGGAGCTCCACTGGCGCCTTATCGTCTGTCATTATGAGGTTTCCAGCCTCATAAGGCCGCATTCCCTCCAGTATTTTTTGCATAAGTCCTGTGAGATCTTCGTCGGTCTCAGCGGTGATCCCTCTTCGGAAGCGCTCCATGGTCTCTCCGGAATCAAAAGCATACAAGGCACGGTTTGTACATCCGGGCACATCTATCGTATATACATTTTGAAATACGCTGCCGATGGTATCCGACAGGTATTGGTTGATATTTCCCTCCTCACTTCCCTTCATGTTCAGATTCACAGCCATTACCCCGCCCTCCTTCAAATGAGCTCGTACAAGGGTAAAAAATTCAAAGGAGGACATCTGGAAGGGAATAGTAATATCCTGAAAAGCATCCACCAGGATCACATCATATTTTTTATCTACAGCATTCAGATACGCCCTGCCGTCATAAGTAGCCACCGGTATATCTTGTGGCTGCTGAAAATACTCCTTCGCAAGTTTTGTGATCTTCTCATCAATTTCCACACCCTCGATATGAATGTTATCAAAATATCTCTCACACTGGAGGGCAAAAGTTCCCGTCCCCATGCCAAGGACCAGCACCTCCAGATCTTCCTTTTCATTTGCTCCTGCCATGACCGGGGCCGCCATCATATAATCATAATACATCCCCGACAGGCTGGCATCTTTTCGCAGAATGGACTGCACGCCAAACAAAACATTGGTGGAGAGGATCACATTATTTTGGTCCTCTTTGACCTGCAGATAATTGTATACCGACTCCCCTTCATAGATCAGTCCATTCTCCCAGAAGGCAAAACGGCCGGAGAAACCGCCGGCGCAGCACAAAACAAACAGGATCAATCCCACAACAACACTTCTGCTCCCCCTTTTTTTGCTTATAAAGTAGATCAAGGCCAGCAGCAAAAGGATTCCCGCAAAGACCAAAAATGTTACTGAGGTTCCAAAAGCAGGAATCGTCACGAAGGTCGGCACAAAGGTTCCGATGATGCTGCCGATGGTATTGGAAGCATTCAGCATACCTACAGTCTTTCCGCTGTCCTCCAGACTGTCCACAGTATATTTTACCAGGGAAGGAGTTACGGTTCCCAAGAGAAACAGAGGAAATACAAAGATGGCCATGCAGGCGGCAAAGGCGGCCCAGATGAGAAAATTGCTGCTCACAGAAAATATAAGCAGCGCAGAGATTCCCAGAATGATATATTTTCCCACTACGGGAATGGCGGCGATCCACACTGCCGCAACGATCATCCGCCGGTACAGCCTGTCCGGATCAGGATTTTTGTCGGCAGCCCTTCCTCCATAAATATTTCCCAGTGCCATGGCGATCATGATCGTACCTATGATGATCGTCCACACGATCTGGGAAGAACTAAAATATGGAGCCAGCAGACGGCTGGCTCCAAGCTCCACCGCCATCACGGACATTCCCGCAAAAAATTCTGTCACATACAGATAAATCTTATTTTTTAAAATCATATATTCCATCCTCCATTTGCTCTTTAAAAAACAGAAGGGCAGCCAAAGCCTGCCCAACAGTCTGTTCAAAAAACTAACTCAGTGCCTTTTCTCTCCATTTTCCCATACGGTAGAAGACTGCTGTCACCACAGCGCCGATCACCCATGAACATAACAGGGAAATGAAGATACATTCCTGTCTTCCATTGGGAAGTTCTGCACTTCTGGTCAGATAGGCGATGCCATATGCCACGGGCACACGCACTACAACTGTAGTGAACAAGGAGATCCACATCGGCGTCATGGTATCACCAGCTCCCCGCATGACACCAGATAAGCTCTGGGTTACTGCCATCGCTATATATCCGAATGCGATGATCCCCATCATGCGCCGGCTCAGATCCACCAGCTCCGCGGTGTCGGTAAAGATCCCCATGAGCTGCTTTCCAAAAATAAGAATGGCTCCTGTGATAACGGATGTGGTGAGCACAGCGATCAAGGTACCCTGCTTCGCTCCCTGGCTCACACGATCCTGTTTTCTCGCTCCCACATTCTGCCCGGCGTATGTAGTCATGGCAGTTCCAAAAGAAAAGTTGGGCAGCATCGCAAAGCCATCCACCCTCATGACGATTACATTCGCCGCAATAAACATCTCGCCAAAACTATTGGTCAGGGACTGCACGATGATCATAGCCATGGAAAATATCGCCTGGGTCAGACCGGAAGGAAGTCCCAGACGGACAATATTTTTCGCGTATTTTTTATGAAGTTTCATATAACAGAGCTTCAGGTCAAATATTTCAGTCATCTTAGCCAGACGCCAAAAGCACAGAACTGCCGAAACCGCCTGGGCGATCACCGTAGCCAGCGCCACACCGCTGACTCCCATCCCAAGCTTTGCCACAAAAAGCAGGTCAAGGGCAATATTCAGCACAGTAGATACCAGGAGGTACAACAATGCGGAAAAGGAGTCCCCAAGCCCTCTTAAAACACCACTGAGAATATTGTAGTAGGCACATCCCACGATACCGATAAACATGATCATGAGATACGAAGTACACCAGCCAATGATACTTTCCGGCGTCTTCAAAAGTACCAGCAGCGGCTTTACAACGATCAATGACAGAACCATAATGATAGCCACCGCTGCTGCCGTCAGCAGAATACAGTTTCCTATGGTACAGGAAAGATCCTTTCTCTGCTTTGCTCCATAGTACTGAGCCACCATAATGCTGGCTCCCATACTAATGCCGATAAATAACACCAGCAGAAGGTTCAGGATCGGGCCGGCGCTTCCTACAGCGGCCAGGGCGTTATCCCCTACGTATTTTCCCACGACGATACTGTCCACGGTATTATAAAGCTGCTGCGCAATATTCCCCAGCAGCATGGGAAGCGTAAATGCAACAATTTTTTCCCATGGTCTTCCCACCGTCATATCCGTTGCCTGAAATAATTCTCTGATTTGTTTCATTATGATTCATCTCCAATTTTAGGACGTAAAAAACTTAAAACGTTTTATCAATTTTTCTAGCTGCTGGATCAGTTTTCTGTTATCATCGGACTGCAGCCGGATCTTATCTGCTATCTGGGAAGTATTACCATTTTTCTGTCCAATCATTCCGATAGCGGTACTGTTTTCCCGGGTAACTTCCTTCACTGAAGTTACGCTGCTGGTGATCTGCTGAAGCGAATTACTCAATACATCCGACGATTCGTTCAGATCCATGATATCATGACGTATCTGGTCTGCTGAGATACTGTACTGACGGGCGTTTTCCGCAAAAATCTCAAACTGCCCCATAACGTTCTGTTCTAAGAACTGTATGATCGTATCAAAACATTTTTTAACGTCCTCGATACTTGTATTAGCATCGTCACATATACTCTGGATATCACCTGCCGTCGCCGTCGTCGTCTGCGCCAGCTCACCGATCTCCGCAGCCACCACTTCAAATCCTTTTCCAGCCTCCCCGGCTCTTGCAGCCTCAAGGGAAGCATTTAATGAAAGCAGCTTGGTCTGGGAAGCAATGTCCACAATCTCCCCTGTCATTTTGTTGATGCGTGTAATTTCCTCCAGGCGCTGCATCACATCCTTAACCGCCTCTTTGGTCTCCTCAAAGGTTCTGCGGCTGTTCTCATAGGCATCCTGAGCCTGTTCATTCATCTCGCTGGAACGGCGGATCAGCCCCTCACTGGACTTTACGCTCATCCCCAGATGTTCCATCGTATTTTCCATCCATCTTCCGATATCGGTAACCTTCTCATGCACATCTTCCACGATATCATCGGTATGTACCTGGCTCGCCGTCAGCTCTTCAATGATCGAAGTATTTTCTGTCACACATCCCACAAGGTTCTGGGCGTGGTTACTCAGGTCATCGGTTTTGGTATTAAGGGAACCGCTGCATAATCCCAGAGTTTCCACAACCTCTTTCAGCGACTTTATGAGCCGGTCTATAATTTTGTATGTAAATGCCATCAGAATGGCAACTCCGACAATACAGATAAGAACCAGCGTAAACCGGATCCCCCTCAGGGAGCTAAAGACTTCTGAAGAGGGATCGGTGATAACAAATGCCCAGTCCCTTCCATCCATAAACTGATAGGATGCCAGATACTCCGTATCCCCTTCATCAAAGGTCAGTGAACCGGAACTTTCGCCATCTTTGATCTGCTGTAAAATATCCTTTATGTACTGTTCCTCTGCCACCTTCGTTATTTTGTCTTTATCCGAATGGAAAATATATTCCCCTGTCTTTGTATTCACAAGGTAATAATTTAACTGTTTCATTCCCTCTGCCGGCAGACTGTCCAGTATATTTACCAGACCTTCTGTAAAAATACCGCCTCCCACCAGGCCAACAGGATTATTATTCTCATCGTAGCATGCCCGGTAAATGGAAATGATCTGTGTTTTACTGGCAGGCGAAATGATGATTCCCGCATTATACACCTTTTCTGACTCCAGCAGAAGTTTCTGCAGCGCCGACAGCGCCTCGCCCTCTCTCGTGGTTATACCCACCACTTTAGGATTGGTGTGGGCCAGTACATTTGTCTGCCAGTCACTGGTATAGATCCCTTCCAGGTACTCCCTGTCTTTGCTGAACCGCTCCGTATATGCCTGTGCTTCCCTGACAGCATCCGGGTCCGAAGGGTTCTCTAAAAGCGTTTTGATCTCCCCTGCACGGCTGTAGGCAGTCAGATAGTTTTCCGTATCAACAATATAATTCTCGATAATCTGTGATCGTTCCTGAGAAACAGTTTCCATCGTCTTCACAGCATTTTCTTTCATTGATCCCGTCACAGAAAAATCCACAAAATAATACACGATCGCCATCACAATGATCTGTGCAATTAAAATAATTGTAATTATTCCAATACTTTTATTCTTCATTTTTTCTGCCTCCCTATCTGAGATTTTCTTTCGTTATTTTATCACAATCTAAAAAAATTTTCCACCTATTTTATGGGCCTTAATCCCTGCTCCACAAATAACTGTATGCCTGGGTCCTGCCGGCAAAAAGTTCATTTTGGAGAAGAGACCGGACCTCTTTCTTCGTGTACCAGCCTGCCTCAATCTCTTCCACTGGTGAGTCACTCTTACGGATCCTGCCCTTCGCCGTACCAACGATACAGAGATTGGTCTCATTGGAAAACCCCACCGCGCTGTAACTGATGGGCAGGATTTCTCTGATATTTGCCAATTCAAGCCCCGTCTCTTCCTTCAATTCCCTGGCGGCACTCTCCTCCGGTGTTTCCCCCGGCTCGATCATACCCGCTGGAAAATTGTACACCCACTCCCCGGGCGCCAGACGGAACTCCCGGTTAAGAAGCAGCTTTTCCCCGCTCTCATCGTGCATGATCAGCACCACCGCATCTGCTTCTTTCTTCTGTAGATCCTCCAGTCTCTTCACTTCTGGGTTCCGGCTGATCATCTCGTATATCTTTTCCCGTCCCTCTTCTGTCTCATAGGTAATATCATAACGGTGAATAAACCTGCCGCCCAAAATCTTTCTGACCGAGATATACTTCATATTTTATTTCCCCCTGCATTTCTCCATACTGACGGAGACATACCCGTCTGTTTTTTGAATACCTTTGAAAAGGAAAATGGATCATTATAGCCGACGGAATAAGAGACGTGCTGCACTGGCATAGCCGTTTCACTGAGAAGCTGCTTCGCCTTCTTGATCCGGAACTGAATTAAGTATTCCTGTATGGTATAGCCCGTGGCATATTTGAACACCTTGCTGAGATAAGACCTGTCAATTCCGCAAAAATCGGCGATGCTCTGTACACAGATCGGCTCTGAATATTTTTGATTGATATAATCAATAACCCACTGCACATAACGAAGAGCTGGTTCCGTCTGTTCCCCTTCCTCTGGCTTATGCGGAGAATGGTCGATCAGAAGCTGAAAAAAATAATACAACTTCCCCATACAGGCATACTCCTGTTCGTGACAGTCACATATTTCCTGCAGAATCGCCCCAAGCTGAGCGCCAACCTCCGGCAGCCACAGCACCGGAGACTTTCTTGTCAGCCCTGCCTTCTGCAGCAGCTCCACCACTTTGAATCCATGAATATGGATCCATATATAGTGCCAGGGTCTTATTTCGTCTGCCTGATAGCGAACCAGTGTATTAGGGGGCAGCAAAAAAAGACTCTGCTCTTTTACCGCAAACTCTTTTTGATCTAAATATAATGTCCCAGCACCGCTAAAAACATAATGCAAAATATATTTATCCCGGATAATAGGGCCGAATTCATAGCCCGCGGGACATTTCTGCCTGCCCGCTTCATAGAGCCTTATATCTTCATATTGACTGAAATTCAGCCACCAGACCTGCCACTCTTCTTTCATGATTTCCTCCCTCATCATGCCAATTAGCTTTATACTAACACCTCTTTTCCAGCACGTCAACCCGGAAGGAAAAAGTACTACCAACCGGAGAACCATTTTCAAAATATGTCTGTGCTGGTTCCCCTGCGGTTGATAGTACTTTTTTATTTCGTCTGGCAAAGATGTTAAATCAGCCAGACAGGTCAGGAGCGTCTATTCTTACAATCCTGTTATTTGATCTTAACTTTTTTCACTTTGCTCCATGCGCCATACAGCTTTTTCCCACCTGATTTGCGAAGCGCACGCACACGAACATAGTAAAGTTTCTTTGATTTCAGTTTCTTGATCATTTTTTGGGAAACGGAACTTTTGACAACGATGGTCTTCGCTTTTTTCCATTTCTTATTCATGCTGTAAGAAATCTGATAGGATGACACATCTTTTAGCTTCTTAAAGCTCACTGTCATCGCCTTTTTCTTCTTGCTCTTTACCTTGACGCCCTGTACCTTTCCTGGTTTCTTTACACCAGCCTTTGGTGAAGGTGTCGGAACAGATGGAGCTGGCGTTGCCTGTGCACCATTTCCGGAAGGATTCTGAGGTGCCGGTGTCGCCTGTGGCGGCTCTGGAGCCTTTTTGATGACATACGTTTTCTGTACCCTGCCGGCATACTCACCAATTCCCACAACCGTCACTGTGGCAGTACCTGCCTGTTTACAGTTGGAATAATAAACCTGATAGTCTTCTCCATCGGTCAATGTGACGCCGTTTCTTACAACAGTTACCGCTGGTGTATTTCTCTCTCCGCTATAATCATATTCTTCTTTTGACAAAGTCACCTCCGACATGGAAAGATCTGCCTTGGAGATAGCAATCCGGTCGATGCCCGGCGCTCCAGCTTTGTCATTATACAGACAGATCGTATTGGTACCTGCCTCCAGGTTTACATTGATGGACTTCGCGGAAACAGCGTTGCCATCGCCAGCCACAGCAACTACATCTCTCAGCTCAATAGGCTCCCCATCGTTCACCTTTACATACAACGTCTTTGCAGATGGGGATATTAAGAAGAGCCTGCACTCATGCTCGCCTGCCTCCAGGGCTTCCACCTCAAAGGTTACCGTTTTGCTGTTGTTTCCACCGACATTATTTACAAACTTCTTACCTGAGACATAATCTGTCTGGGAAATCGAAGTCCCCTGTCCCAGCTGCGCATCTTCTGCCTCATAATATTTGTATCCGTCATGTACTGTGAATCCGATCGGGTCATTCTTGCTGAATTTGATTGCGCAGCCTCCTGCTTTCATCAAACTGAGATCCATCACGGTATCGGAGGTCACCTGACGGGTTTCCACATCGATGCCGCCCCCTTCTCTATCGGTATAAATATATGCATAATAAGTCTCGCCTTGATCCAGGAAATCTAAGGAGATATTAAAGTCACTGGCTTCGTTGGTCATAGCACCCACATACCAGTTTTCCCCGCTTCTTCTCGCCCGGACCACAGACTCTCCCGGAGCACCTGCCAGCAGCCGGCTCTCATCCCATGAACTCGGCAGACCAGCCAGCAGTGAAGATCCACCATATCCCGGATAGACATAAGCGGAATGTGCCAGCGTCTGGACCGCGGATTCATACACAACGGTCATTCCCAGCATAAATCCATCGGTGGCAGCAACATTCTTCACGCTCATTCCCACTGGTGTAAACTCCATAGAGCCAATTACATTTCTTGTGTAAGGCAGCATCAGGAGGGACTGGACTGGCGAACCAGATCCCCACTTAAAATACTCGGACCCCATTACGGCTTCACTGGATAAGATATTCGGGAATGTCCGGTTTTCTCCGTTGGGATCAGTACATCCATGATAATTCAATACCAGCTTATGTTTGGCAGCAATGGATGCCAGATCATACATGACCTTCATGGCAAACTGGCTGTCGCTGTTGATATAATCTACTTTCACACCTTTGACGCCCAGCTCTTCACACCAGGCAAATTCCTGTTCAATGGTCTCCGGATTATCCAGGTCAAATTTATGGACCTGGTCGAATTTGTTTACACCATACCACAGAAGCAGACCGACCCCTTTGGGCTCTGCATAGGCGGCCAGATCCCGGATCTTGGTCTCGTAGTCCTGCCACACTTCCCATCCAAAATCGATAAGGCAGTATTTCTGCCCCGTCTCCTGGGCATAGTCAATATAATCATACATAGTATCATAATCAATCGCATCACTGGTAGTGGACCACCAGGACCAGGAAGAAGTTCCCGGTTCTACCCAGCTGAAATCTCCCTCTGCCGGCGGATTCAGATCTGAGATCAGGGAACTGTTTACCAGATCTTCCAGATTGTCCGTCATAGCAGCCACACGCCAGGGTGTATGGAATACATCCGTCATCTTCACGCTGGAAATACCTTTATAAGAAGGATTATATTTCTCCCCATCCAGAGATTCGTCTGTTTCCTGCACCAGATACGTTCCAAAATTAACCTGCAGTGCCGTACTGCCTTGCTTCGTTTTGAAACCGGACGCGCAGTAAGGCTCTTCTTCATTATACACGTTTGCCTCTGCCAGAAGCACCCAGTAATCCCCGTTATTTGTCGGCACTTTTCCCAGGATAGGAGGTCCATAGCTGCTGTTCGCGCTCTTAATGCTGGATACCTTCCGCGGAGTGTAAGTACTTGCCTCATAAGTTGCCGATACTCCCATGGTCCATATATTAGCTGCATCCGGCAGTACAAAAGAGCTTATCTCTTCTTTTATCTCTGTCTCCTCATCGCTGCTGCCAGTATCTCCGTCTACTTCGTAGCGGTATGCCATTCCGTCCTCAAATACACGGAAGATCATAGTGATTTTACTGCTTTCCCTGTTGAGGGTAAAAGCTGTCTCCTGGTACTCTTTGGACACATAGCTGGAACTTCCCTGGATCCAGTCGTACTCTTCTTTTCCCTTTGTCTTTCGGATGGAATCTTTATCCAGTTCAAGGCTGCTGGACAGATCTACCCCTTTTGTGACCAGCCCCAGAGGTGCACATTTCATGACAACCTCTCCGTTACGGTATGCGGAATAGTAATATTTCTGGGAAGAATCTGCCCAGATCCGCACCACATTGCTTCCATCCACCGAAGATGTCTCCAGTTCTTCTATCTCTGTCATTCCGGCAGAACCGTCATCCTGCACGATCTCTTCTGCCGGAGGTTTCTGCTGGCTCACATCAATTCCATATCCTTCTGCTGCCGCTTTCACCTGATCAGCAGTTAAGGCCTTGTCATACAGGCTTACATCATCCAGCTGTATTGCGCAGTCTCCATCGGTCCATGTGGAGCAGGTCTTTCCCAGAGCATTATTCACAAGGCCGCTGATGGAACCCAGCCGGCTGCTCAGCACCTGGGAATCTCCTCCGCCACAGGTGGACTCTGCCAGAGCTCCGTTTACATAGAACTTTACTTCATCTGCAGATACTGTGATGGTTACAAGATTCCAGGCATTTTTTTCTGGCTCAGAATTAAAGATACGCTTATAACTTGAATTGTCGTCAAAAATCAGATTCCACGCACTATCACTAGCATGCGGCGTGAAGGCAAATTCATTTTTATTCTGGCTGTCCGCAGAGCTAAACAGTCTGGAATAGCTGGTTATACCGGAATCTGGTTTCATCCAGAAGGACCACGTCAGTCCTGTCTCTTCATTTATTCCCTCATATAAATTATTCGGAAGCTCCACATAGGAACTGCCTTTCGCTCCACCAGAAAGCTTCAGGACATGATTGGTGTCGGCAGAATATTTTTTCCCTGCCATCTCAACCACTGCAGGATCCACTTTTGCCGATCCCTTCAACAATGCACTGCCCTGGGATGCCGTTCCGGCATTTTCCACCGTCTCCCCTTCAACATTTTCAAAATTCCATTGATAGACAGGCTTCAACGTCTCTGCCGCCTCGGCTGTACTGCCCGGAGTACCCGTACTGCACATCGGGACTACCAGCGCGGCAGAAAGAACACCTGTCAAAATACGTCGCAATGTTCGTTTCATTTCTCTACCTCCATTCACAATTTCCGTCCATAAAATACAATATCCTCTATGTATTCCATAACAATATCATATCAAAAAAGCAAAAATAAAGAATGTCCTTATGTCATATAAACATGTCAAAATGCGTTAGCTAAATGGCGGGGATCTGAAATACTATCCAAATCCCCGCCACCTGGCTGACATTATTTATTTTCTACACTATAGATCTTTTCGATATCATCCTGAACATCTTCGAGATCCATTCTCACCAGGGAAAAGATCTCCATAAGACGCGGGTTAAAGATCCCGCATTCTCCCTTCATGATCATCTCAAAGGCCTCTGCCCTGCCGTATGCAGGCTTATATATCCTCTCACTGATCAGCGAGTCATAAGCATCTGCCAGCCCGACGATCTGCGCAGATATGGGAATCTCATCCTTCGCCAGTCCCTGGGGATAACCTCCCCCGTCAAACCGCTCATGATGGTACATGCACACCTCGGCACAGCAGCGGAACAATTCGTATTCCGCATTTTCTTTCTTTAATGTCTGACGTATATGCTCAAAAATCTGGCGGCCTTTCCTTGTATGGTTCTGCATGATCTGCTTTTCTTCAAAAGTAAGCTTCCCAGGCTTATGAAGGATATGATCCGGTATCGTCATTTTCCCCAGATCGTGCATCATGGCAGCAAAGGCAATATTCTCACACTCCTTGACAGATAATTTGTATTCCGGACAGAACTGGCGGATCTTCACCAGCATGATCTCTGTAAACTTTCTCACTTTCTCGCAGTGGTGTTCCGCAAAAAAATCCCTGCTCTCTATCATAGAAATGAGATATTCGAGCAATAACCCTGTTCCTTTCTGCATACCATTACACCTCCTTATCGTGATATCATATCCACTTTATTGTCCTGAGCCACAAAATCCACATTATAAAACGCCTCTTTTAACACTAACGGCGCAGTATTCAGATACAACAAAGTTCCTGGAAAAGCTCTTCCTGTCACCCGGACGCGGGCACCTCTCTGTTTGGTCATCTTATCCATCTTCACTGACTGTTCTTTCAGCAAATCTTTCTTCTGTCTCTTTTGTGTATAAACTGCCTTGGTAAGCCTTGCCAGAAACTCCGTCGACTTCTCATCCCTTGATGGCTTCTCCATCAGTTTCTGCAGCGCCGCTTCACAGGTCTTGAGCTCGGCATCTACTTTATCGATCATTTTCACCAGTTCCTGGTATTCCATCATATCGTCTTTATCTATGCCCACTTCCACAACAGTCTTGATCTCTGCGATATTACCTACCCCAAAACAGGATACCCCCTGTTTGGCACAGGTATATCCTCCGATGATGACACCTCTGCGTCCTTCTACCAGAAGTTTGCCCTGGGTCCGCAGTTCACAGTTCAGAAGATAGCTGGCTTCCACATCACCCTCTGCCACCAGAGTCGCTGACTCAAAAAATTTGCCCATGATCTCACCGCCGGAAACAATTTTGCCAACTCCCTTGCCCTGGTAACCTTTACGGATGATCACATCCTTGCCGGCCTGGATCTGACAGCCCTCGCAGTGTCCGTCGATCACTACACTTCCCGTCGCTGTGATGGTAAATCCAGACTGCACATTCCCCAATATATTAATATCGCCGTTAAAATCAATATTTCCAACGGAAGCATCCACATCTCCGGGTACTGTGTACAGGTTCCGGATGATCAGCTTATGATTTTGGGTATTCAGCTCGACAATGCCGTCTAACAGGGAATAATACTGCTTTTTGTCCTCTGTCATCATAAAGCCCTCACCAGTCATTGGCGGCAGTTCTTTTCCCTGTTTCGGTGCAATCATCCTTCCTGTCACATCATATCCGTACACACCCTGGGTCGCGGGCTGGTACTCCGCCAGCAGCATATCCTTTTTCACGACTTCAAACAGTTCCATGCTTTTATAATCTACAGATCCGTCCTTCAGCACCCTCGGTTTACGGTTTAATTCTTTTCTAAAGTAATATGTGAATTTTCCATCTTCACCATTTACCGCGGTTTTCCCTTCTGCCACAACGACAGGTATAGTAAATTGTTTCTTTTCTACAATCTCCCTTATGCGGTCGCTGTGTACTCCCTGTTTGACTTCATTATGTCTCAGCAGCCGGATCAAGGCTGGTACCGTAAGGGTGTCCAGAACTTTCTGCATCTCTCCGGTTACCAGGGAGAAATCCATAGTAACCGACATCTTATCCTCAGACACAACAATGCAGGGGTCAAGAACATAATCTTCGTCTGGCGTCTCTTCCGGTTTTGTTTCCGCCTGTTCTACCGGTTTCCCCGGCTTCTCTTCCTCCTCTACAGTATCCTGCAGAAGCCGCTCGATCTCTTCGGAAAACTCATTGTTGGATTCACCCAGTTCCTGCCGGATGTCTTCCATCTGCTCCGGCTCAAAATATATTTTCGCATACTTAGCTACATCCAGCCCTTCAAAAAGCCCTTTCCGGATCACCTCCATCTGCTTCGCCGTAAATTCCGGCCTGGCATAGACAGAGACATCCACCTTCCGCTCCAGGCCATACCGGATCTCACGCATCTGGAACCAGTTAAACCGGATGTCTGCATACCGGGACACATCCAGTCCTTCTTTCAGACCGGCAATGATCTCCTGCAGCTGTACACCATGAATTCCCTTCCGCAGATATGGGACCAGGTTTACACCAAATTCATGGGCATTATTGATCTGCTTGAGCTGTTCGGCGTCATAGCCCTGTTTCAGATATTCACTGATATCATAATTCATACGGATCCCACGGCTGATCTCATTGAGAATACTACCTGTATAACCTTTTTCAATATAAGGTATAAGATTGATCCCATCTGCCAGTCCCAGGCGGATGGCACGCATCGTCGTATATGTATATTCTGGCTTGGCGAAAATAGACACATTCATCTTCTTTTCCAGCCCCAGCCGGATCTCCTTCATCTGAAACCAGTCAAATTTGGGGGAAGCATACTGGGAGACATCCAGTTTCTGCTGCAGCCCCTTCCGGATCTCCTTCATCTGGGCTGCCAGATAACTGACATCCAGATACTTAGCAACGCTTACTCCCGCCTGTATACCTGCCCGGATCTCATTGCACTGCATCCAGTCAAACCCCTGATCTATGTACTTGCGCATATCAAAACCGGTCTCCATGGAAACACGGGTCTCCTCCATCTCTAACCAGCTCTTCTGGGGATCAAGATATACCTCTACATCTACACCGCTTTCCAGACCTCTTCGGATCTGTTCCAGCTGCAGTACGTCGAATGAAAGGCGGCGATACCTGTCGATATCACCGCCGGCCTTTTGGCACAACAATAACTCCTTCTGATAATTCTTTTTTTGGATCTCTAAATCTATTTCCCGTCTGGTCATAAGATCCCCCCTCTTGGTATCATCGCTTCTCTTTAACCACTTAATGTATACTAAAATTATATTAATTCCAGCACCTTTTGTCAAGTGCCACCACCTGTCGGAAGCCAGTTTTTTCGGTTTTTCTTTATTTTAGCATAATTACTGTGCACGTTTTCTGCACATGCAAGCTGCGTAAGCAACTTACTAATAAGTTCTTTAGAACTTATTTTAGCATGTCCCAGGTCAATTGTACATCCCTGTCGATATCAATACGCGCTTTTTTTCCGAGAACTGACTCATATTTTTCCGCCGGGATCTCTCCTGTCCCCGGCCGCTTCACCCAGAGATTTTCCCTGGTAAATATTTCTCCTTCTTTTACCGGTGCGATGGTGACCGCAGTGGCAAAGGCAAAATCGATCGTTACCTGTTCTTCCTTCAAAGCTTCTTTCGTTCCTCCCAGCATAGCAGGTACCTCCCCAGCTGCCTGCAGAAGCTCATGAAGCGCCTTCTCGTCCATGGAACAGACAATATCCGGTCCCTGTCTGTCCATCCGGTCGGTATAATGCCGCTCTACCACTTTTGCTCCAAGAGCCATCGCCGAAATACAGGCATTATTGTTTAACGTATGGTCGGAAAGCCCCACTGGTATATCGGGATATGCCTTCATCATCTGCTGCATAGCCCCTAACCTGACCTGCCCCGGTGTAGTGGGATACAGATTGGTGGTGTGCAGAAGGGCATGATCCACATTATGTTTTTCCAGGATGTTGATGGCTTTATCTATGCTTTTTAGATCATTCATTCCAGTAGAAACGATCATTGGCCTGCCAAAAGACGCCACGTGTTCCAGCAGTGGATAATTGTTCATCTCTCCGGAGCCGATCTTATATGCCTTCACACCCATTTTCTCCAGCCGGTCTGCCGCTGCCCGGGAAAATGGCGTACTCAGGAATACCATTCCCAGCTCCTCAGTATAGCGCATCATTTCCTGCTCCTCTTCCTCATTCAGCGCGCAGTTCGCCATTACCTCATAGATTGAGACATCTGCATTTCCTGGAACTACTTTTTTAGCTGCTCCCGCCATCTCATCTGCCACAATATGAGTCTGGTGCTTGATAAGCCTGGCTCCGGCGCGATGTGCCGACAGTACCATCTCTTTTGCTGTCTCCAGGCTTCCATTGTGATTGATCCCAATCTCCGGTATCACAAGCGGTCTCCCGGATCCACCGATCTCAATCTCTCCAATCATAAACGATTTCATAATGTATGATTCCCCCTCATTTTTCGCTCCATAGCGCTGACACGATCTGCCCAGTGATCCTAATGGACTAGATAAAAAAGTAATTTCAGATATTCTTTGCGGCAGTAAACCACATAGATATCTGAAATTACTTCACCAGATCACAGCTTCCGCGCCTGCTCTGCCAGGTTGATCCGAACCAGCGATTTACGCAGCGCCTGTTCTGCTCTTGTCATATTTATATTTGCATCTGTGCTCTTGATTCTTCTTTCTGCCCTTGCCTTTGCCTCCAGCGCCCGGTTCATGTCGATCTCATCCGGCCATTCACAGGACTGGGCAAGAATCGTCACCTTATCCGGCAGGATTTCAAGGAACCCTTCCAGAACAGCGGCCTCTTTTATTCCTTTCTCACCTGATGATTCCGTGATCGTCAGAACTCCAGGGGCTACAATAGAGGTCAAGGGTATATGATCTGCATAGACGCCGATCTCTCCTTCTATGGTCGTGAGTTCCACCATCTCCACATCTCCGGTGTAAAACACCCTCTCTGGTGAAATCACTTCCAGACGGAATTTTTTCAACTCTGCCATATCTCAATCCTTTCTTTCCACGGCTTCACAACGCAGTACCGTCTCTGTCCCGCGGCATACAGCATTGGCCGCAGCATGCTATTACTTACGTGCTACGACATCGTCGATGGTTCCGGCATTCAAAAATGCACTTTCCGGAATATCATCATGTTTGCCCTCCAGAATCTCCTTGAATCCACGGATCGTCTCTGAAATCGGAACATACTTACCTTCCAGTCCGGTAAACTGCTCTGCCACAAAGAAGGGCTGGGAAAGAAAACGCTGTACTTTTCTGGCACGGTTTACAAGCATCTTCTCATCCTCTGACAATTCATCCATACCGAGGATCGCAATGATATCCTGCAGTTCCTTATAACGCTGCAGAATCTCCTGCACACCGCGGGCCACTTCATAATGCTCTTCTCCCACGATCCGGGGATCAAGAATACGGGAAGTAGATCCCAGTGGATCCACAGCCGGATAAATACCCAGCTCTGAGATGGAACGGTCAAGCACCGTTGTAGCATCCAAATGGGCGAAGGTCGTCGCCGGCGCCGGATCTGTCAGGTCGTCCGCAGGTACATAAACCGCCTGTACCGAAGTGATGGATCCGCTCTTCGTGGATGTAATACGCTCCTGAAGAGCACCCATCTCCGTCTGGAGGGTGGGCTGGTATCCCACCGCACTGGGCATACGTCCCAGAAGCGCCGACACCTCTGAACCTGCCTGGGTGAAACGGAAAATATTGTCGATAAAGAGAAGCACGTCTTTTCCCGCTTTATCACGGAAATATTCTGCCATGGTAAGCCCTGTAAGGCCAACTCGCATTCTTGCTCCCGGCGGCTCATTCATCTGACCAAATACCATCGTAGTTTTATCAATAACACCAGATTCGATCATCTCATAATAAAGGTCATTTCCCTCACGGGTACGCTCACCAACTCCGGTAAACACCGAATATCCTCCGTGTTCCGTAGCAATATTTGTGATCAGCTCCTGGATCAGCACCGTTTTTCCAACTCCTGCTCCGCCGAACAGACCGATCTTACCACCTTTCTGATAAGGACAGAGAAGGTCTACAACCTTAATTCCTGTCTCCAGCATCTCTGCCTGTGTGGACTGCTCCTCAAAGGCTGGCGCTTTTCTGTGGATCGGATGGTGTTCTTTTACCTTGGGAGGCTCTTTCTCGTCAATGGGTTCTCCCAGGACATTAAACATCCTTCCGAGAGTTTCCTCTCCTACCGGAACCGTGATGGGCGCCCCCGTAGCGGTTGCTTCCATCCCTCTCACCAGCCCGTCAGTGGGACCCATGGCAATACAGCGGACCGTATCGTCACCGAGATGCTGTGAAACCTCTACCACCAGCTTTTCGCCGTCTTTTGTCGTGATATTTATCGCATCATAGATCTCTGGAAGCTCTCCTTCCTGAAACCGGATGTCAAGTACCGCACCTATAATCTGAGTGATCACTCCAGCGTTCTTTTCCGATTTATTTGCTGCCATTGTGATAGTTTCACTCCTTTCTTCTTTCCTTGTGCATATTCCTGCACATTTTTGTCCCCTGCCGGGACATTTCTATTCAATTGCCGACGCTCCGGCAACAATCTCTGTCAATTCCTGGGTGATCGCTGACTGTCTTGCCCGGTTATACAGCAGGCCAAGCTTGTCGATCATCTCCTCGGCGTTGCTGGTAGCCGAATCCATCGCCTGCATTCTGGCACCATTTTCACTTGCCACGGCTTCCACCAGCGCACCAAATATAAGGCTGTTCATATACATCGGGATAATGTAGCCCAGAGTCTCTGATTCCTCCGGCTCATAGTTCATAAGCGCCTCGGCTTTTTTTGCCCCGTCATCCCCGCCGGACTCCTCCGGCTTCACTGCAGCTTCCTCCATATTCTGAATATCCTCCTGGGTAAACGGAAGCAGCTTGATAAGCGTTGGAATATGGGTCACGGTATTTTTAAATACGGTATAGGCAAGGTACACCTCGTCGATCTCACCGCTCTCCAGCGCTGAAAACACCGTTTTTCCAATGGAGACCGCATCCCCGAAGAGTGGATTATTCATAACTTCGGAATAATCCCCCTGACATGTATATCCCAGACGCTGCACCGACTCCATTCCCTTTCTTCCCACTGGAAATACGATTGTATCCTCCACCGGAAAATCTCCCTGGGTCACCAGCTTGACGATATTGGAATTATATCCCCCCGCCAGACCACGGTTGGAGCTGATCAGGATCACGCCCTTTTTCTTGTTTCCGGTCTTTTCCCGTTCTGACAAAAGTGGATGGTCCACGTTGCCTGATCTGGACAGCATGCCGGAAACCGTCTCATACATCTTTTCAAAATAGGGCTTTGTCTCCTCGGCACGCCCCTTGGCATGCTGCAGTTTTACCGTGGACACCAGTTTCATGGCTTTCGTGATCTGGGAAGTGCTCTGTATACTTTCTCTACGCCTTTTTATATCTCTCATTGAGGCCATATACAACCCTCCATTCAGGCATCATGAGCCCATTGCTTTTTGTATTCTTCAATCGCCTGAATCAGTTTCCTCTCGGTATCATCACTGATCTCTTTTTCATCACGGATGGCCGCAGGAACCTCTGGATACTTCGTATCCATAAACTCAAAAAGTCCCTTCTCGAAGTTAAGAATATCTTCAACGGCTACATCCAGCAGATATTTCTTCGTAGCTGCGTAAATGATGATAACCTGATACCATACTGGAAGCGGTGCATATTGTCCCTGTTTCAAAATCTCACGGATACGTTCTCCCTGATCCAGCTTTTGCTTTGTATCGGCATCCAGATCCGACCCGAACTGGGAAAACGCCGCCAGCTCACGGTACTGGGCAAGCTCGATACGGATCGGTCCGGCGATCTTTTTCATCGCCTTGATCTGCGCCGAACCACCTACTCTCGACACGCTGAGTCCCGGATTTACCGCAGGACGGAACCCTGAATTGAACATCTCCGTCTCCAGATAGATCTGACCGTCTGTAATGGAGATTACATTCGTAGGAATATACGCAGAAACGTCGCCTGCCTGGGTCTCGATGATCGGCAGCGCAGTCAGGGAACCACCACCTAATTTATCCGAAAGCTTCGCCGCACGCTCTAACAGCCTGGAGTGCAGATAGAATACATCTCCCGGATATGCCTCACGTCCTGGCGGACGGCGGAGCAGCAGGGCAAGGGTACGATATGCTGCCGCATGTTTTGTCAGATCGTCATACACGATCAGCACGTCTTTTCCAGCTTCCATCCACTCCTCACCGATGGCACATCCCGCATAAGGGGCAATGTACTGGAGGGGAGCCAGTTCGCTGGCAGTAGATGCCACAACCGTCGTATAGTCCATGGCTCCATTATCTTCTAAAGTCTTCACAATATTGGCCACCGTCGAGGCTTTCTGTCCGATCGCCACATAAATACAGAGAACATCCTGGTCTTTCTGGTTCAGGATCGTATCCACTGCGATAGCAGTCTTTCCTGTCTGACGGTCACCGATGATCAGCTCACGCTGCCCTCTTCCAATCGGTACCATGGAGTCAATCGCCTTGATACCGGTCTGCAGAGGCGTATCCACTGATTTACGGGAAATAACACCACTTGCCACTCTCTCTACCGGGCGGACCTTCGTCGTGTGGATCGGTCCCTTGCCGTCGATGGGCTGTCCCAGTGCATTGACAACACGTCCCAGCATGGCGTCACCAACGGGTACCGTCGCCACGCGTCCGGTGGTCTTCACAGTGTCTCCCTCGTTAATGTTAGATGTATCTCCCAACAGAACGGCACCTACATTATCTTCCTCCAGATTCAGCACCATCCCGTAGATCTCATTCGGAAATTCCAGAAGTTCACCCTGCATCGCCTTTTCCAGGCCATGAATACGGGCAATTCCATCTGCTACCTGAATTACGGTTCCCACATCTGATACTTCAAACTCAGTACTATATTTTTTTATTTCTTCCTTGATCACTGAACTGATTTCTTCAGGTCTTAAATTCATGTTTACCAAACACCTTCTTTCCTTGAAGTCAGACTCTGACCTTCGCTAAACTTCTAGTCATCTCTTCTAACTTCGTCTGAATACTGTTGTCCACAACCCTGTCACCAATGCGGATACGGATGCCTCCCAGAAGTTTCGGCTCCACAATATAATTCATCTCCAGGCTGTCATATCCGGAAGTCGCCCTCAGACGCTCTTCCACATCGGATCTCTGGCCCTGGGTCAGCTCCGTGGGCGTCGTCACATAGACAACACCGATCTTTTTATATTCCTTTGCCTCACTCTGAAAATGATCCAGCACAGGCAGGATTTCCCCAAAACGCCCTTTCTTCACAAGAATCTGAAGAAATCCCATCATGGTCTCTGACAGCTTGCCGTGAAAGGCGCTTTCCACCAGATCCCTGCTCTTTTCCTGCGTCATTTCAGGATGTGCCATAATTTCCATAAACTCTTTATTTTCTTCCAGTGCGGCGCGAAGTCCTTTCACCTCATCCCAGATCTCATCCAGGCGGCCTTCCTCCAGCGCCAGCGAAAATAAAGCGTCTCCGTATACCTTAGAAACTAACTTTGCCATGTCTCATCACCCATTTCCTTCAATGTCTCGTCAATGAGCTGCGCCTGTTTATCCTTGTCCATGGATGCTTCCACGAATTTACCTGCCATGGCAGATGCAACCTGAACCATTTCCTGTTTCATCTCGTCGCGAACCTTATTTTTCTCAAGCTCTACTTCCTTCTCGGCACGCACTTTGATCTGATGGGCCTCCTCCGATGCCTTTTCCACAATCTCTTTTTCCTTGTCAAGAGCCTTGCGCCTCGCATCTGCAAGAAGTTCTGCCGTCTCTGCATCCACCTGGGAAAGCTTCTCGTCATACTGGGTCTTCATCTCTTTGGCATCCGCCTGGGCCTTCGCGGCCTCCTCCAGCTGCCCCTGGATAAAATCCTTTCGTTTCTGGATCAGCTTTCTAGCTGGATTGAAAAGCAGATAGGAAAGCAGGATAAACAAAACCAACATGGCGATCAACGTAATTCCCGTGTCCACTAATAACTGGGAGTCAAGTCCAAATATTTTATCACCCATGTCTTCTCACCTTTCCTGCACAGATAGCTGTGCATCATTCTTTTCTTGCACACAAATCTGTGTTAAATCAATGGATCAATGGGTTTGCAAACAACAGGATCATAGCAACCGCCAGACCATAAAGACCTGTGGTCTCGGCTACCGCCTGGCCAAGAAGCATGGTAGACATGATATCACCTTTTGCGCCTGGATTACGTCCTACTGCATTTGCACCATAACCCGCTGCGATACCCTGTCCAACTCCGGGTCCGATACCTGCGATAACTGCCAAACCTGCTCCAATTGCTGAAGCTGCGCTAATTAAATCTGCTCCTGAAAAATTCATAATAAAGTCCTCCTTAAAATTTTATTTTAATGTTATACATAAAACTACAGTAAAAACTATGCTTGTACTGCCGGATGGTCTATTCCTGCGCCGCATCTCCGGCTGCATTGGAGATAAACACCATCGTCAGCATAGCAAATACATATGCCTGAAGACATCCGGAAAATACATCCAGATATGCATGCAGTGCCGCCGGCCAGATGATCGCGATCTTCTGCATCAGTCCGTAGATCAGCGCCATCATCATCGTTCCCGATAAGATATTGGCGAACAGACGAAGGGACATGGAGATCGGCGTGGCAAACTCACTGATGATATTCACAGGCAAAAACAGAAAGAATGGTTCAAACAATCCTTTGATCTTGCCCATCTTCTGCCACTTAAAGCCCTGATACTGGATCATAAAGAAGGTGATCAGCGCCAGCGGGAGCGTTACCCCGTAATCCGCTGTGGGCGGCCGGAGGCCGAAGAGGCCGGACAAGTTACAGGTAAGAATAAGTAAAAACAGTGCGCTGACATAATTCCTGAATACCGGCGCCAGCTTTCTTCCCATGTTGTCAAGGATCAGCTTATCCAGCGTCTCCACCATCATTTCCAATACATTCAGGAAACCGGTGGGAGCTTTGCGGTAATCCGCTTTTTTTATCACACGGTTAGCCACGATGGCAAAGACAATGAGTACCACCATGACAATAGCCAGACACACGTGGGTCGTGGTGATCCAAAAGGAAAAATCGCCGATATGGACTTCCTGGTAACCATGTATATAAAAGTCTACCTTATTTTCACCCAATGTTTTCTCCTTTCCAGGCAGTTTGAAATGCCTTAATATTTATTCTCTGACAGTGAACTGTCGGAACTGCTTTTTTCCCTGAATATCACAGGGTATAATAACGCTGCTGCCTTTGTGGCAAATAGTCCCGCAAAGGTAGTCGCCGGATGAAACAGCCACGGAAACCGGAATCCGGCAAACAGTGCAGCCAGCGCGGCGATGGAGCGAAGCGTCGCCATGACTTTGGAGTGGTTTACAGCACTCTTGCGTTCCAGATCCAGTTCCAGATCCAGCGTAGAAAACCGGTGCAGCATGAGCAGGGTGGATACTCCGCTTCCCAGCACCTCACCCAGCGTGTAGGGCAGTATGGAAAAGGGATGAAAGATCCAGACCACCAGCCCTGCTGCCAGAACGACAGCTGCCAGAAGCCAGATGATACCGATCACCCTATGGAGTGTCTGTTTTGCTTCCTTCATCCGGATCCTCCTTCGCTGTGGCCGTGGCCTCCGCCGCAGCATCTTTTTTCCCAGTCTCTTCCGATGACTGCAGCCTGCCCGTCAGGATAAATAAGCTCCGGATGGAAGCCAGGATCCCGATGAGCAGAAATATCATGACCCAGTACCGGGTGCCCGCCAGGCGGTCGATATAATATCCGATACCAAAGCTGATTCCCATACAGGTTATCATCGCCAGCCCGATCTGGGTGAGCATGGCAAGCGCACGAAGGATCTCTTTATTTTCTCTTTTTTTATCTCTCTTTTTCATCGAACTGTCCTCTGCCATCCCTCCCGGCGGTTCTTACATCTCCCGCGCCTTTTTTACACAGGCTTTCATCGCCTCGATCACAGCGCTCCGGAAGCCTTCTTTTTCCAGAACTCTTACAGCTTCTATGGTCGTACCCCCGGGAGAGCAAACCATATCTTTTAATTCTCCCGGATGCCTGCCGGTCTCAAGAACCATTCTGGCGCTCCCCAAGACACTCTGGGCTGCCAGCTCATAGGCCTGAGCCCTGGGCATCCCGTCAGCCACCGCCGCATCAGCCATGGCTTCGATAAACATAAATACGTAAGCCGGAGAGCTTCCGCTCACGCCGATCACTGTATCGATCATATTTTCAGATACCTCATGGGCGATGCCAAAGCTGGAAAATATCTCCATCGTTTTTTTCTTATCTTCTTCTGTTATATTTTCATTAAAACATACACCGGCTGCTCCTTCTAACACCAGAGCCGGAGTATTCGGCATACTTCTTACTAATTTGATATTCTTGCCAAAAAGACGCTCTATATTCCCCATCGTCTGTCCGGCAGCAATGGAAATGACCAAGGCATCCTTTCTGACCACCTCCCGGATCTCCGAAATCACCGTCTCAAACTGAAAGGGCTTCACTGCCAGAACAAGTACTTCTGCCTCTCTGGCAACCTTTTTATTATCTGCCGTCACCTGCAGGGCGAACTGATCCTTCAGTTTGGAAAGTGCTTCCTGATTTCTTCGGGATACTATAATTTCTTCCGCTGCATACAGCTTCTTCTCCAGTATTCCCTTTATCATAGCCTGCGCCATATTGCCGCAGCCGATAAAACCTAACATATTGAATTCTCCATTTCTTTTCGCTCTTTAACTTTCAGCATAACTTTTATTCATCTTCCAGCATGGCGATCCGCCTCGCATGGCGCTCTGCCCCGGAAAATTCTGTATTTAAGAAAGTATCCACGATCTTTACTGCGAGCCCCGGACCTACAACCCTTGCCCCCATCGCCACAATATTTGCATCGTTATGTAGTCTGGTCGCCTCCGCGCTGAAACAGTCATGACAATGAGCAGCACGGATTCCCTTTACCTTGTTCGCCGCAATAGCTATGCCAATGCCGGTACCACAGATCAGGATTCCTTTATCACATTCCCCGCCTGCCACCGCATGGGCCACTTTTTTTCCGTATACCGGATAATCCACTGGATCTTCGCTGAAAGATCCATAATCTTTATATTCCAGCCCTTTCTCTTCCAGATATTTAATAATTTCCTGTTTCAGATTGTAACCTGCCTGGTCACTTCCCAATGCTATCATCTTTATCCTCCATTCGCGAGGTGAACGCAGTCCACCTTTGCCTTATTGCGCATCGAATTTCTTGTTTTCAGTTCCATTCCAGTTTTTTCTTTATCTTATAAAGCAAGTCCTTAATCTCCACATAGCTTGCCTCATACACCGTTTCATCTCCTCCGTGGGGCGGCAGTACCTCCCCCTCTTCGCCGGCAAACTCGTGGAGGGTATACACGTTGTCGGAAATGCCAAAATCCTCAACCACCTTCACCTTTTCAACAAAATTCATCGTGATGATCAAGGTATCCTCCGTCACTTCCTCCGGCTGAAACTCCTTTGAAACCTGTTCCTCACAGGGCACTGCATGATTCATTAGAATATCTGTCACCTTCATGTTTCGCGGCTCTGGGAACAAAACTACAAGTCCCCGTGACAGGATCTCCTTATCCTTGTCCATCAGGATACTTTTGAACATCCACTCCGCCATCGGACCCAATGTCACATTTTCCTTGCTTACAAAAATCACTTTATTATAATCCATCCCCGACTCCATCTCCATCATCTACCTCAACCACCTGCTGCCCAGCTGCTTTTAACAGGCGGTTCATCACAGCTTCTTCCCTGGCAGAATCATAAAAACTTTCTGATAAGATCACCTTTACATGAAGTTCAT
Source organism: uncultured Eubacterium sp. (assembly GCA_910584645.1). Taxonomy (GTDB): domain Bacteria; phylum Bacillota; class Clostridia; order Lachnospirales; family Lachnospiraceae; genus Eubacterium_F. The sequence goes on along the minus strand of CAJUAU010000009.1, from coordinate 20,292 downwards.
CAAATCTGCGGAGCGCTCCATAAAGATAGCGTCCCACGTCATCTCTCTGCCTGGAACCCACTGTCACAACCTGTCCCACATCGTACTGCGCCACGGTCTCTTCGGTGGCAAGTATGCCAATTTCCTCCGGAAGAACTCCCTCTTCATGAACCATCCGTCTCGCTGTCTCATTGATGGTTGAAACAACTGCCGCCTGTCCGCCACAAAATACTTTCATCTGTGCTTTCGGCGCGTAATGCCTGTATTTCATGCCAGGAGCCTTCGGCGTAACGTCTCCCACCACACTGAGAAGGGCTGGATCCATGACTGCCTCCCCCACCACCTCTTCTACCATCTGCCTGGTGATATATCCGGGACGAAGGATAACTGGAGTTTCACTAGTCAGGTCCACGATGGTGGATTCAAATCCAATCCCTACTTCACCTCCATCGATGATCATATCGATCTTTCCCTCCAGGTCTTCTCTCACATGTTCCGCCCTGGTTGGACTCGGACGCCCCGATGTGTTGGCGCTGGGGGCTGCCACCGGCACCGATACTGCCTCCAGGAATTCCAGTGCTCCGGGGTGCTCCGGCATACGGACAGCAACTGTTTCCAGCCCGCCAGTTGTCTCCCAGGGGACACAGTCCGCCTTTTCAAATATCATCGTCAGCGGCCCTGGCCAGAAAGCCTCCGCCAGCTTCACTGCTGTCTCGGGAATCCGTCTGGTGATCCCTTTTAATTGGGAAAACCGGCTGATATGAAGAATTAGAGGATTATCCGAAGGACGTCCTTTTGCTGCATAGATCCTGCGTGCAGCCTCTCTTTGAAGCCCATCCCCTCCCAGACCGTACACGGTCTCCGTGGGAAATGCCACCAGCCCTCCCCGATCTATGATCCTTTTTGCCTCCGCCAGTTCAGAGGGCTCATACCCTCTGTCTGGGCTCCAGATAATGCATTTTGTATCCATAGCCTTCTGTCTGCCTTCATCCATAAATTCATATAGAATATTTTACCACAAGATCAGTGGTTATACAAGAAATTTTCGATCCCTTCCGCAATGGCATTTGCCATTTTTTGTTGATAATCTCCAGATTTCAAAAGCTGCTCCTCCTGGGGATTGGAGAGAAAACCGCATTCAATGATGGCAAATATACCTTCTGTCTTCTTTAACATGTAATAACTGTCGTTTCCCTTCTCCACCCGGTGATTTCCATCCGCTATTTTTTCTTTTACCGTCTCCTGCAGTATCTTTGCAAAAGCATGGCTGTCTTCTGACTTACTGTAGTAAAATACCTGTGCTCCCTTCGTCCCGGCAGAATAGCTGTTCTGATGGATGCTCACGGTCAGGGCGGGTTTATTCTCATTGATCATGCTTACCCTGGATTTTAGATCTGAAAGCTTTTTCCCCGATGCCTTTTCATGGCACAGCGCCTGATCCTCCTCTCTGGTGAGCAGCACCTGATAACCACTATCCTCCAGCACCTGTTTTAATTTCAGCGCTATGCTTAGGTTTACATCTTTTTCCAGTGTTCCTCCCACTCCCACTTTTCCGGGATCAAAACCTCCATGTCCGGGATCCACCATGACCAGCTCTTTCGTATTTTTTCCAGTAATATTCAGCACTGCCTGATCCTTTACCTGAATGGTGGCAAAAATGGCTGCCGCAAATAAAAGGATTGTCACTGCCCAGACCTTCCATGTCCCCTTTTCTTTTTTCATAAAAAAATCCACTCCATACATCTTTATTATCAATGTACGGAGTGGACAAAATGTCTATTCCTGTTTTTGCATATATTTTGCGATCATCGTCCATGTGACAGGACGTTCAAAACCAAGTTTCCAGAACGCTGCACCGGCCGCCTTGTTCGAGCAGACCACCTCTAATTTTTTCTCCAGGGAAGTCTCTTCCTCCAGCCATATCCGGTACTTATGATTATCTGCCTTATACTCTGCATAATATTGTCCGGTGTCCTCATCCCATTCCGGATTTACTCCATGGGACTGGAGAAGGCTCTCCGCGGAACTCATGCCGTAAACTTCAGGTCGACTGGCAAGTTTACCTTTCCTTGTCTCTTTCCAGAGTCTTGTATAGAAGGGAAGGGCTACCACAACCCGCTCTGGCGGAATATATTTCAGCCCCAGCTCCACACCATTTTTCACAAAAGGCAGTGAGGAAACAGAACCACTCTCCTTGCTTCCGGAATAATGTTCATCGTATGCCATAAAGATCACATAATCTACGACCTTTCCCTGCTCTGCCCAGTCATAGAAAGATGAACTCTCTGTGGGAAGGTAGTCATCCACCGACACAACGATATTGTTAGCATGGCAGGCGAGAACCAGTTCCCTCAAAAATTCCAGGTATGCAGGGGCTGTCTTTTCTGTTATTTTCTCAAAATCCACATTGATCCCATCCAGTTCATAGCGCATCGCTGTGGTCACCAGATTATTGACCAGGTTAGCCCGGACCGATGTCCTACCCAGTATCTTTCTTATATTAATGTTGTTTTTCTTTTCATCGAAATCATTCACCAGTCCCCACACTTTCATTCCTTTTGCGTGGGCAGCTGTCACATAATCCGTACTGGCCAGGGACGAAATGTTGCCTTTATTATCACTGAGTGCAAACCAGGTAGGCGAGATTACATTAAGGCTTGCAGCCTGCGACGTCTTAAGCTGAAGATCCGCGCTTCCCACTACCCCCGTCATCTGATGCCATCCCAGGCAGATCGTCTTGTCCATCTTGATCTGCGGGAAAATATCTTCCTGTTTCTCTGTAGTCCATGGCTTATCCTCTTTTTTGGTCAGATATTCTTCCGGCACATATCCCTCGATGCCTTCCAGTGTGAAAATCTTCTGATACCCATTCTCAGCCTTACTTGAAGTATCTACCAGAACCTCTTTCGCTTTTTTCAGTTCCAGCAGATAATCGTATTTCTTATTGGGCCCCACCCGGAGCCTAATGTCATCCGCCAGTACAGCAAATGTATTGCTGCTCTCAAAATCTGACTGCACCAGGATCCGGTTCGGTTCCTGCATATAAGAATAGTTGATCCTGGAATACTGCGCCACAAATTCCATCGCCACATAGGTGATCTCACCGTCCTGGTACAACACCTGATAGGGTATTTCTTTCGTCTCTTTTCCCAGGGTATAGTGAAGGCTGTCCGCCATATTTACCGTGATCAGCCCCCCGGAGGTCGCCAGACACAAAACATCTTCTTTATCATCCCAGTAAATCCTTTCATTCATATACACCACGGCGATCTCCACCGGAACATAAACGACGCCGCTGACCAGTTTTCCTCTCTCCGCCACCGGCCTCCCATTTACAATAAGCAATGTTTCTTCTTTTCCGATCTTATACTGCTCACTCATCGGTCTCTGGGTAAAACTTGGTGCAAATTTCTTAAATACGATCATACCCACCGCCGCAAAAAGTGCAAGTATGACAAATAGTATAAATATCACGGTCAGCTTCTTTTTCATCTGTTATACTTCCTTTCGTTTATCAATCGTTGTTCATCATTTCCCTTTGCCATGGTATCATTATAGCAGTTGTGATTATGGTTTTCAAGGGCTGAGGGCAGGTCTTCCCCGCTACATTTTCTTCTCTATAGAATTACTAATGCACAATAGAATAATCGGCTGAATAAATATGATTACACCAATCATAACGGCCGGCATGATATAATCCAAAGCGATGAACAACGCTGTTGTGCAGTCCAGCAATGCTAAAGTTACCATATTCGTTATGTTCCCTGCTTTTTCTTTAATGATAATATTACGCTCGTCACACACTTCGATCCTGTACTCCTTGTCTTCATGAAGCATTTTATTATGCAAAAACTGTACATGGGAAACTGAAAAAATCACACCAAAAAGTATTCCGACCACCAAATCAATCTCATGGGGCAGCTCTGTCAAAAACAACAGCAGAACCAATACCATTGAAACAATATAACCTGCATACCAAATATAATTTTTATTTTTCATATTCACTTTTCCCCTCATAAATAAATATGTCCTCAATGCTCATCTCAAAAAACCTTGCGATCTTAAACGCTAGCAAAATAGATGGATTGTATCTTCCATTTTCCAATGAACCAATTGTCTGTCGGGAAACTTCAAGTACGGCTGCTAATTCCTCCTGCTTAATGCCACGCGCCTTTCGCAGTTCCTCTATTCGGTTTTTCATAACATCCTCCCTTTTACGGAAAGTTTACTTTCCATTCCCAGTATAACAGCAACACTCCTAAATGTCAAGTTTACTTTCCATTCTAAAATCATTTGATAATATATAACTATTGGATTATACTTAATGTAACAATACTGAGTTTATCATTGAGGAGGCTTTGATTTGGAAGAAAAAAGAAAGAAACGTTCAATTGTGGTTCCTAAAGGTTTCATCGTATTAATTATAATATTTTTGGGCTTAGTTTCTTTATATATATATGATAAAAATCTGTTTCCTGTTTTTCACGTCAAATTAGAACCAGGTGTTTACGAACTAGTGGGAAAAGACGAGGGAAGCATGATTGTCTCCGAAGGGAATAAAATTATGTTCAAAGATTTTGATCTAAACAAACATTTAAAGGGGACATATTACAAACAGGGGACAGATTTAAACAGCATGTTCTTAAATAATAATAGGACATTTCGCATTTTAAACAGCTGGAATGGAATTTATAGTGTTCTATATGATGTAGATGAATATCATTGGCTGGAAATCGACTATTATCCAAGAGAAGATAAACTGGTATTGCTAAAACCAGGAAGTACCACAGAATTCTCCTTTGTATATAAAGAAACATAAAGCTGTATACTAAATATCAAAGACGACTTGCCATTTTTTTGCAGTTATTATAAAATAATATAATGATGCCAGGATCAAAAGGTCATATAGTAAACATAGGAAAAAGGGGCTGGAAATGTGACAATAGGAATCTGCGATGATATAGAATATGTAAGGAAAGAAATTTTTGAGATTTGCCGGATAATAGAAGAAAAAACAAAGTCTTCGTTTGAAATAATAGAATTTGAAAACGGAGAAGCAGTAATAGATCAAAAAGAAAAATTAGATATTCTGATATTAGATATTCAGCTGCCTGGATTAAATGGAATCGATATAAAAAATATGGCAGAACAACAGGAGTGGCATACTCTAATAATTTTTGTAACTGGATATGAAAATTTTGTAAGAGATGCTTTGGGCTACAATGTAATTGGTTTTGTTGACAAGATACAGTTACAGAAAAAATTACCACGAAAATTATCTTATGCCATCGAGCTTTATGATAGACGACAAAAAAACCGTATCTTTATAAACAATAAAATAGACAGTCGTTGTGTTAAATATGTAAGGGCAGAACATATCTATTGTAACATAGTCCAAAATTCAGGAAAATCTGAATTAATACGATGCTCAATAAGTAATTTAGAAAAAGAATTACAAGCTGCCGGTTTTATTAGAGTTCACCGTTCGTATCTTGTTAATATGGACTGGATTGATAAAGTCCGCTATCGCAAAATATGGGTAGGGGAAAAAGAAATACCTGTTTCTGTAAAACGATGGGCTATATTCAAACAAATCTTTGCCGGGTATGAAACATAAATATCGTTGATTTCCCCAAAAGGGACTGCCCCTTCTGACGAGGGCGGGTTTGTCAAGTAAAGTGGACGCTTACTGCAGAAGGTATTCAAGCATATAAGATTCCCGGATAATAAATGTAGTCTCGTATTTTTGGCCAAGCTCCATGTTTATTTCATATGCCTTTTTCAAGTCTTCCCATACAAGCTCATACCCCAGCTCCTGCTCATATTTATCCAGTTTTTGTTCCTTCACTTCATCCAGCACTTCTGCCATATAATAGTATGATTTCTGATCAAAAATCTCTTCCCCATATAATCCTTTTCTGATTTCCCATACTATCCCCAGTTCCTTAACCGATCCCGGCTTCACCTGAAGTCCTGTTTCTTCTTCCGTTTCCCGGATCACTGCATCAAAGTGAGTTTCATCCGCCTCGATCCCTCCGCCGGGGAATTTATAAAAACCCTCTTTTCTGCTACGAACCAGTGCAATCTTATTTCCCCTCAGAATAACTGCCCGGACTGCCTCTCTCTCAGTCCTTTTCCAGGATATGTCATAATTTTTTTCATCAAAGATCTTTATTGTTTTCATAGGTTCTCCTTTATTTTATCAGCAGGCATCAATAACAAATAACATGCGGAGCAGTAAACTGAAACTGCTCCGCATAACATTTTGTATATATCTTTACATAATGATCTTCTTCGGACATTTCTCAGCACATTTGCCGCAGTTCTGGCATTTCTCCGGATCGATGGACGCCAGATTGTTTTCCAGCGTAATAGCTCCGAATTCACACTGTTTCACGCAGAGTCCGCAGCCGATACATCCGGACTTACACACACTCATCACGTCTTTGCCCTTGTCGTGGGAATTACACTGCACCTGATATTGGGTGTCGTATGGCTCCAGGGAAATGACGGAATTCGGACAGGTGTCCACGCATTTTCCGCAGGCCACACATTTTTCTTTATCCACCACAGCGATGCCGTCCTGGATCGAGAGCGCACCGAACTGACAGGCTGCCACACAGGAGCCAAGTCCAAGGCAGCCGTAGGTACAGGATTTGTCGCCGCGTCCTGGTACCATTACCGCCTGACGGCAGTCCTGGGCGCCAATGTAATTGTACTTCACGGAAGCCTGCTCGCAGGTTCCGGCACAACGCACTTTCGCCACCATCTTCACCGCAGTTCCCGCCTCAACACCGAGGATGGTTCCAATCTTTTCTGCCACCGGGGCTCCGCCTACAGGACAGCCGTTTACTTCCGCTGTACCGGCGACGATCGCCTCTGCCAGACCATCGCAGCCTGGAAAACCACAGCCTCCGCAGTTATTGCCCGGAAGACATTCTCTTACCTGTTCTACCCGCTCATCCACTTCTACTGAGAAAAACTTTCCAGCCACGCCCAGAAGAAGTCCGATGGCGATGCCAAGCACTCCAAGGAGTACCACTGATATTATGATCGTATTCATATGAGTGCCCTCCTTTTATCAAAAGCCGACGCCGCCAAAGCCACAGAACGCAATCGCCATCAGACCAGCGGTGATCAGAACGATAGGTGTGCCTTTGAAGACCTCAGGAATATTACTGTTTTCAAGTTTCTCACGAATACCCGCCATCAGAACAATGGCGATCAGGAACCCAATCGAGGCGCCGATACCGTTGATCACACTCTCCAGCACATTGTACTCGTTCTGTACGCTGAGAAGCGCAACACCAAGTACTGCACAGTTCGTAGTGATCAGAGGAAGGTACACACCCAGGGATTTGTACAGTGCCGGCATTTTCTTTTTCAGCACCATCTCCACAAACTGTACCAGGGCAGCGATCACGAGGATAAATACGATGGTATTCAGGTATTCCAGTTCAAAGGGTACCAGAAGATAATTATACAACAGACTGGTACAAAGGGATGCGATGGTGATTACAAAAAGTACGGCACCACCCATTCCTGCCGCTGTCTCCACCTTCTTGCTGACGCCGAGAAAGGGGCAGATACCCATAAACTGGCTGAGCACGAAGTTGTTCACGAGAGCAGCGGTAAAGAGAATTGTAAATATACTCATTCTTTTTCATCCTCCTCTCTGCTGGCAGCCGCCTCTTCAGGAGCTTTCCCGCAGGTCTCTACATTTCCTGCACAGGCTGCACAGTTACCGGTACAGGAAATCTCTTCTGCTTCCGGTGTATTGGTGGCGCATGGCATCTTCAACTTGTTCTGGAGGGCTGTCAGCCCGGCAAGTACGAAAAATGCTCCCGGCGCCATAACGAACATTGCTATATGAAAATCATCTGGAATAAATTCAAATCCGAAAACTGCACCGCTTCCGAGGATCTCACGGAAAATACCGATGCAGGTAAGGCCCAGGGTAAATCCAAGTCCCATTCCCACTCCATCCAGGGCAGACAGCATTACCGGACTCTTAGAAGCATAAGCCTCTGCACGTCCGAGAATGATACAGTTTACCACGATCAGCGGAATGTATACACCCAGGGCGCTGTCCAAAAATGGCAGATATGCCTTCAAAAGCAGCTGCACGATGGTCACAAAGGACGCGATCACTACGATGAACGCCGGGATACGGACCCGGTCCGGAATCACTTTACGAAGCGCCGAAATCATCATGTTGGAGAGGATAAGCACTACAGTTGTAGACAATCCCATGCCAATGGCGTTTACTGCACTGGATGTAACAGCAAGTGTCGGACACATTCCCAGCATCATGACAAAGGTCGGGTTTTCTTTGATGATTCCGTTCTGAAGCCGTTCTGTGTATTTACTCATCCCTGAACACCCCCTTCTTTATCATATAAGAGAATTCCTTTCACTGCATTGGTGATGGCACGTGAGGTTACCGTCGCACCGGACATCGCCTCAATCTGCCCTTTAGCATCCTTCGGTGTCGTTCCCGCTTTAAAATACATGGGCAGACTATCCGAAGACGGATACTGGATCCCCTTTTCAAAACTAAATTTTGACTTAAACTCGTCACTGGTGCAGTTGGCGCCAAGACCAGCTGTCTCTGACTGATTTGTAATCTCGATGCCTGTAACCACGCCGCCACAGACACCCATTACGAAGGAAATGCTTCCGCCATATCCTTTTTTCGCATCTGCGATATAGACATGCCCCACATCCTGGCCGTCTGCCTGGATCTTTTTCACCGTGGAAACCACAACATGCTTGGAATAGGAATCTCCGGATTCTTCATTGACTTTTCCTTCTGCTGAAGATTTATCGATCACATGTTCCTGAAGAAATTTATTGGCTTTCTCTGCTGCGTCCTCCGCATCATCTGCCACCTTTAACTCCATCCCGGCAGCCACCTTTTCCACTGCCTTTAACACGACCTCACAGGCTTCGTTATCGGTCTTTGCCTGGGCATTCTCAATAGGCTTTTTCGTCACCGTGTACACACCGGCAAGAATCCCGCCGAGTATCAGGGTAATTAAACAAAGGATCACGGCATCAACCACAAATGAACGCTCTTTCTTTTCACTACTCATTTCCTTTGCCCTCCTTTCCAAATGCCTTTGGAATGGTGACCATCTCGATCAACGGCACAAACAGGTTGCCGATGATGATCGCAAATGACACACCCTCTGCGGACTCTCCGAAGAAACGGAACAATCCGGTCAGAAGTCCCAGAAGAACGGCATATATGATCTTTCCTTTATCCGTGATCGGGCTGGTCACATAATCCGTCGCCATAAAGAATGCACCCAGCATGAGACCGCCGCCACATACCTCATAGAATACCGGCATGTAAGCATCTTTTGCCACACAAACATAGATAAAGTTAAATACTACAAAAGTTCCAATATAGATCACCGGGATCTTCCAGTCGATGATCTTCTTTACGATCAGATAAATACCGCCGATCAAAAGGGCAAGTACAGAGGTCTCACCAATGGTTCCCCAGGTGGTGCCGAGAAACATATCCTTGAGACTTGCCGCCACATCAGCACCGCCAGCTGCTTCTTTTACCTGCATCAGCGGTGTCGCACTGGAAGCAGCATCCAGTGTCGCCTGATATCCACCCCAGACTGCATTCCCTTTGGGGATGGCAAAGCTGTTTGTCATGGCGCTGCTGAAGGAAAGCATCAGAAAACATCTTGCCCCCAGCGCCGGGTTCATAAAGTTCTGTCCCAGGCCGCCAAACAGCTGCTTCACGATGATAATGGCAAACACGCCACCCAGAACACACATCCAGAGCGGAAGGGTTGCCGGCAGGTTCAGCGCCAGTAACAGTCCCGTGAGCAGGGCGCTGAAATCACTGGTGGTAACCTGCTGCTTCATACATCTCTGCCATATGTATTCCGCAAGTATCGCACTTACACACGTTGTCAATATTACAAGTACCGCTCTCACACCAAAGTTGGCAACACCTACCAGCGTCGCTGGTACAAGGGCGATCACAACATCTCTCATGATTGATTTTGTCGAAGATTTATCACGGACATGAGGAGATGATGATACATTCAATAACTTATCCATTCTTTACCTCCATTCTCCGCAGACTATTTATTTTTACGGGCATTATCCATAACCGCCCGTCTCGCCTGCTTAAATGCCTGAGTGAGTCTCCTCTTTGCCGGGCACACATAAGTACAGGTTCCACATTCATAGCACTCCATACCATTTAACTTCTCAAACAGCGCCAGATCTGAACGCTCGGCTGCCTCTGCCATTTTCTGCGGCACCAGATGGCTTGGACATACTGTGGCACAGCGTCCGCAACGGATACAGTTAGTCGGCTCGCATGCCGCCACCTCATCCTTTGACATGGCAAGGATCGAAGAACTGGTCTTTGTGATAGGGACATTCAGGTCATACATCGCCATTCCCATCATCGGGCCGCCAGAGATGATCTTTTCTGCTCCGGCTTCCACCAGTCCGCCAGCCTCCTCCAGAAGTTCAGCATGGCTCATTCCAAACTTCACTTCATAGTTCTGGGGCTCTGCCATGGCGTCTCCAGTCAATGTCATGACACGGCTCATAGACGGCGTACATTTGCAGACAGCGTCATAAACTGCCAGTACGGTCTGCACGTTATCTACAACACACCCCGCATCCGCTGGAAGCATTTTGGAATAGATCTTTCTTCCTGTGGTCACATAGATCACCTGACGCTCTGCACCCTGTGGATATTTGGTCTTCAGAGTTTTTACCGTGATCTGGTTATCATCCTGAGTCAGATATTCCAGTTTGGCGATCGCCTCTGGTTTATTGTCCTCGATGGCAATGATTCCCTGTGCATGGTCAAACAGCCTCAGAAGCACCTTAAGTCCTGTGATAAGCTGCTCTGGCTTTTCCAGCATCAGCCGGTAGTCAGAAGTCAGATACGGTTCACATTCTGCTCCGTTGATGATCACATATTCGATCTCATCCTCATTCTTCGGCGTCACCTTGACATTGGTAGGGAAACCGGCGCCTCCCATACCGACGATACCGGCATCTTTGATGATCTGACGGATCTCCTCTTTGGAAAGAGCGGTGTGATCCCTGTCTTCCCCTAATCCGTCGACCCCCTGATATTCGCCATCGTTTTCAATGACGACACAGGTTGTCTTTGCGCCGGACACAGTCAGTCTCGGTTCGATCTTAGTAACTTTTCCGGATACAGAACTCACGATATTGGCGGAGATAAATCCGCTGGCCTCACCGATCACCTGTCCCATCTTCACCGTATCTCCAACAGATACCGTAGGTGTTGCAGGGGCTCCGATATGCTGGCTCATTGGAAAAACGAGTTCCTCCTTAGGCAGCACGCTTTTGATCGGAAGATCCATACTTAGCTCTTTTCCCTCATATGGATGTGTTCCCCCTCTAAAGGTTGAATTTCCCAAGTAAATCCCCCTCCTTTATAATTTTCTTAAATTTATTTATATATTGATAACTTCTATCATAGCACTTTTTTCGACAAAAAACAAGAAAGGAAATCACGAAGTCAATTCCTTTATTCCCCAAAAGTTTACTAAAAAAGGTGTGGCCGAGAAACATGCACCTCTAAAGAATGGTAAAAGACTATTTTTTTGCTCCGCGGATCGAGGATTTTCCTATCCCATAAAAAGAAGGCTTGTGCAGGGCGCCCCCTTCACAGACCTTCCTTTTAACGCCAACACAGCCTTATGGCGCGAATTTGAGCTGCCTGCCCGGCATCCTTTCAGATCGCAGTATTCGCCTGATGTTCATGCAGCTGATGGTATTTTTCCTTTGTCGCCATCCCTCCCCGGATGTGCCGTTCCGACTTATTGATATCAAGTATCTTTCTCGCCTGAGAAGCAAGCGCGGGATTGATCTGCATCATCCGCTCTGTGACATCTTTATGTATGGTCGTCGCATACAAGAACGGTATTGTCAATTCCCAATTCCTCACATAATTTAAGGTAAATGTCTACATGACCCTCATGGTCTACCTCAATTCTGTCAATAATATTTCTTAATTGTACGTTGCTCATGTTCCGAATGGATGTGACTGATTTCATCCCTTTCAGCGTTTTTTGAATAATACTTTCTAACCGCTCCCCCTTATCCAGATTTTGGTTTACGAACTTTAACTTGTTTTCAATTCGTTCAATCTCCGTTTTCATCCCACCTATCTTTTCATTCAATTCTTCTCTGGATATCAAATCGTCTGTATACATATCCATGTATTTTTCTCTTGTCTTTTTACATTTGAAAAGCCTGTTTTCCAGTTCTTGTTTATGCTCTTCATTATCACTATAGCTTTTATACTTTTTGACAAAGGCTCTCTTAACCCGATTCATGAGTTCTTTTTCATCTTGTATTATCTCTGCCAAATAAGCGTCTATCTCCTGTATCAGTTCATCTTCATCTAAAGAAACTGCATTCGGGCAGCTGTCAGCTCCCCTGCCATTATGCCCGGAACATACCCAACGAATATAAGTATTTTTGTAATGACGAACCACACGACGGAATGACCAGCCACAATCCTTACACTTAATCAACGTACTAAATAGATATCGGTTGCTTTTCCGTTCATGTTTCGTATTAAAGGCACTCTTTTTCGATTTTAATATCTTTTGTGCCTGTTCAAAGGTATTTTCGTCAATAATTGCAAGTTCTGGTCTTTCAAACACGTTCCATTCATCCATGGACTTGTCCACACGGTTTCCAGTGAGGAAATCGGATACTTCCTGTTTGCCATTGATCAGCTTTCCGGTATAAATCGGATTCGTTAAAATCCTGCAAATCGCATTTTGCGAAAACTTACAGTTCCGTTTCGTCATATACCCCTGCTCATTTAACATATTCGCAATCTTCAATGCCCCATAACCAGCATGAACATACCAGTGATAAATTTGCTTTACCACTTCTGACTCTTTGTTATTTATCGTTAAGTTAAAATAATCGCCAATAATTTTATCATAGCCATACACCATATTAGGCACTTTCCCTTTTTTTGCGTTCTCATGTTTACCGAATTTTATCCGCTTAGACATATTGGCACTCTCTTCCTGTGCCAACGCCCCAAATACTGTCAAGACAAATTCCGACTGCCCTAACACGGTCATGTTCGCAGTCAAAAAAGTAGTTTCTATCCCCAATGCCTTCAACTGTCTGACATTCTGGAGCAAGTCAACGGTATTACGTGCAAACCGTGATATATCCTTTACTACCACCATATCAAAACACTTTTGTTTTGCGTCTCTCATTAACTGTAAAAATTGCTTACGATTCTTTGTCTTTGTGCCGGATATGCCCTCATCTGCATATACTTTCACTAAATGATGTCCATTCTTTTCTGCATACTCCACAAAAAATTGTTTCTGTGTGGCTAAACTATTCAACTGGTCTTGTTTATCCGTTGACACTCTGCAATAAGCAACTATATCCATAAAATTTCTCCTTTACCGTTCCTCGCCTTCATTTCTGTTACATCTATATTATATCATTGATGTAACTGCCTTGCAAGAAAAAAATGCGATATAACTAATACCGCACCTTTTCATTCTCTGTAGATTCATATTTTTTCGTTTTTTGCATTTGCTGGAAGATCCGTTCAACAGTATTTTCAATCAACTGATTTTCTATGTACCTTTTTTGTACCGCCTTATCTGAAACGAGGTTGTGAAACCGATATGTAATTTTTTGTTTTTCCATAGCAACCTCCCTTTCAAATCTCTGTTTCATCTATATGAATAAAATAATTTGAATATGTCCACAAATATTTTTCCTAATTGTTAAAGGGCAGTTCTGATTGTTCTGCCTTTTCAATCTCATAAAATTCTTCATTGCGGTTGATATACATTTCTACAGAATTATACCTTGTCACTTCTCTTTTCTCGTTATAAACATGAACTTCATGGATTCTCCGTAGAAAAGCTTTCCATGATTCCGTATCCTCCCTCTGCTGTTCCAGATACTGGCGTTCCAGTTCCCAGTTTGACAGGATGTAAACGGTATCGTAGCAGGCGAACTTATTGCTGTAGCGTGCCGGCAGTTCAATCGGGTATATATCACAGTATGTCAGCATATCTTTCAACCGCAGGGAATTGCGGAACTCGTCAAAGCATATGACAGGCTGACAGCCATATCCGTCAAACGGATGGTCATAGTCTGTAACCCGGTATACATTTTCACAGCCATGCTTTTTCAATATGCCGCTTGTCTTTCCTGTGCCGGTTCTGCCATACACATAGATAACTTTGAGGGTATCACGGAATGTATTTTTGTACCGTTCGGTCAAAACCGTGGTGCGGACTTTGTCTATCTTGTCAATGTTCAGTATGTAGTCCTGATTGACAGCGAGTATTTCGGCGTTGGTTTTCCCCTCTGATACCATCTGGTACAGTTCGGTCATATCGTTTCTTTTTCCCCTGCTGTCCGGCGGTCGGTTTCCGTATTCCTCAAAACTTCCCTCAATAGCTGTCTCCCTTTTGTCCGTATCCTCCCACCTGCCCGTTTTTCGGATATAGGAAATATTCTGGCTGACTGTTCCCTTGACCGCTTCGATATGTGCCTGTGGGAACTGTTTTTTTACGGTGGAGAACCGTACCCTTGAGAGGAAACAGATAAATACATGGGTATGAAAAACCGAGCCTTGTTCGTCCGCCATACAGAAGTATTCCAGTGTTTTGAAATTCTTTTTTAAGATTTCCGATATCTTTTTGTGCGTCATGCCCTTTTCTTCGGGATGGTTGATTGTAAGCTGGTATTTTGTGGATTGTGTGTCTTTTGCCTGTCCGTTCATACAGCACCCCCTTGAATTGCTTTGTTTATAATGTGTCGTGTGTTTTGTGCAGTTGCCCTGCACAGCCGGGATTTCCCATAGTTTCGCCTTTTGCGGTACTTTGTGCAAGGCTGGGTAATACTAACCAGCCTTGTGCAGGGGCTTGGCGGCTTGTGGCTTCGCCACCGCCGCCGCCCTGCCTTTGCTCTGTTATTGTGTCAGTGCGTCCATGCAGATCTGGTGCATTTTTTCTTCGTTTCTGACAGACGGTACTTTGATATAACGCAGTTCCGTTCCCTGTAGCAGTACCACTCCTTCGCCAATCCCGAACGGTCTTTCCCCGATGGTGTCAATGTATTCCTTTGGCAGGAGCATTTCATAGATACTCCGGATGGGTGCGCCCACGACAATGACAACACCGTAATTCAGCCTGCTCCCTGTGGGAAATGCGACAGCGTCCGGTCGCTGGCAGGATACGACAAGCCTTACAGCAAGGGAGCGCCCGATCATGAGTATTTCGGATACTCTTTTCATGACGGTATCGGCTTTCTTTTTGTCTGTTCCCTGCAAGGCAAGGATATTTGCCATGTATTCATCCCATATCAGTGTTATGGGGGAACGTGACGTGTCTTCCCCGGACTGCCTTTTATGTAATGTTCCGTAGACCGTATCCAATGCTTCCGTTGTGCTGTCATAAGGATAGTACCGTGGGCAGTTCCTTAAATGGGCGAACTGGTCGTCCTGCTTGAAATCAGCAAAGTAGGCTTTCCCTCCAGCACTGTGTTCCCTGCACAGACGGGCAAAGTACTGATTGGTAAGGTAGCTTTTTCCGCTCCCCGACATACCGCAAATAAGGGTATGGCTGTTTGTGTGGGTGGATATGTCGGTACGGATGGTTTCTTTCCATCCGTACCCATGCCATTTGTCATAATCATATCCGAGTATGATATCAGAGTTCCTCGTCATACAGCACCCCCGGATTTTCGTTTTTCAGCCCTCTGGCTGTTTTGAGGATGATTCGGTTTCTGTTGTTGCCGCCATACTGTATTTCCTCCACAAAATGGATATTCATGGCGTCCGCTATGTCCTCTTTCTTTTCAATCCATGCCTTATATGGTATCAGCGAATAAAATATCAGAACGGTAACGCCTGTTCCTTTTACCCGGTATATATCCATGAGGACAGGGCATTTGTGTATGAGATGTTTTGCGTCAAATGCGACAACCAGACAGGCTTCATACCATCTTGCGGTGCGTTCCCCTATCCATTCGAGCATGGCTAGTATGAGCAGGATTGAAAACATGACAGCGGTAATCGGCAATAGCACGCTGAACAGAGGGTGTAACATTTCTGGAAGCGTATCGCCGGACAGAAGACATCCTGCCGCTATTTTCTGCCCCCATGCAGTCAGTAGGAACGCTGCTGCCATAGGCAGCCAGAGCAGATTCCAGACTGGTTTATGGAAAAGCTGTAAAAAGCCTAACCGTATTCTTAACCGTTGTCTTTTCCGCTTGTAGCGGTCTTTTATTTCTTTTAATTCAAACATAATTATTTTCCTCCTTTTATTGATAATATTTTTTAATGGAGTGCCGGAGACGGTAAGAAAACCGCCATGTCCGGCACTGATTGTTATAGATTTGCTGATTATACCTTTTCAATCATTTCTATTTTCCCTTTGTAGTTAAAAGAAATGTTGATGGTGTCGTTCAGCTTTGTGTCTTTCGGCAGGGCAAGTCCTTCTTTGAGGAAGAATTTTTCTGCCCGGATACCTTTGACATTTTCGTCTTCAAAACCGACAAAGATGTTTGTCCCACGGACGGTATCGCCACTGTTGTTTATGAAGTCCACTGGCATTACGCCTAATAGCTGTACTTTCATTCGGTTTACCTCCTTCATAAAATATTTATTTTCTATCCGTATGGCGAATATGTTTCTATGCGCACTCGATTCATATTCTGCTGATAAGCATATCATAAATATCCCGTTAAAAAATTTTGTTCTTGCTTTTTCACGTGTTTGGGAATTATAATATAGTTATGTTCTCAAACTAGAATATAGAAAGGGGCGTGCAAAATGAAAGAAGAAAAAAATTTATCAAGGTGGCTGGATGATTTAGAACCCGAAGATATGAAAGCGATAGAACAATTTTCCCTGCCGTGGCAGAAAAAGTTTTTATGTCGTTTTTATGAACAACTGAAAAAGCAGAAGATATCGAAATCAGAGGTTACAGAAAGAGTAAATAAAAACACAGATGATTCACTTCTTCCTGCTGATTATACTTTACCCAGAAACACACTGACACAGTTTACCAATTTTAATTCTGTTAATATGCGTGTAGTTAGTGTAACAAATCTAATTGCTGTATCACTCGCTCTGGGTGTATCTTTGAATTATCTTCTGGGAATTGATGAACTCGAAACACCAGAAAATACGGACATCAATAAAGCAACCGGACTGCCGAGTGAAACGATAGAAGCAATTAAAAACAATGAAAACTTACAGGAAAAGCTGAACTTTTTCCTGCTATGTCCCGAAATAAAAGGGATTTGTGAGGAAATAGACCGATTATTTTTTACCCGGCTTGTCTCGAATGACCTTCTTCATCCTTATAGCAAAGAACTTCTTGGTAAAATGGAACGTGCCTATAATCAATCTTTTAAGGAAAGTTTTTCGCTGGATGAAGAAAAAGAGAAAAAAGAAAAGTATAAAGAGTGCCTATATCGGGAACTCCCCTTTGAAAAATTAAAATCCGGCGGCACACAAAACAGCATACAGGAGTATCTGGAATCGAATCTTACGGAGGAACGTATCGTGCAGATTCAGTTTTTGGGGGATGATGATTCGAGTTGTGATGAGCAGGATGTTTATCATGCCTTTATTGAAATGATTACAGAGCATACATTTGATGTTTTTGAAAAACGGTATATTGGGGAAATGCAGATGGGTAATATTATCAAATCTGTTACAATACTGATTGATGAATACATAGAGTTTCGTACCCGAAAATTTCATAAGCAGGCTCGTACAGCCTCGAAATAATGATTTGAAAGGGATACCCCGGAAAACAAGGGTATCCCTTTATGTGCCTTTTTGGATTGTCGGTTTTTGAAAAGTCTATTTGTTATCCGATTCTTTTTCTGGGGCTTCTATTTTCTCATATATTTCCGAGATTTTATCGCTTCCTTTATGTATAACATTAGGATAAACACCATTTATGACATCTTCATAGAAACGCCTCCCTAATAGTGCCGGGGGATTATCGCATATATTTGCAAATCTAAACTCTCCCAAGGGAAGATTTGATAAATTTTGCCGTGCCTGAGTATACAGAAGAAGATGATTTGACATATTTTTTTCCTCCTTTACGGTTGGTTAATTGTTAGTTTTAATAATGGTAACATTGTCGTCACAACTAAATTCACTCAAATTAACATTTTTGGAAACATCCAAAACAGTCAGCTGGTTGCCAGAGCAAGATAATTTTCTCAAATCAATATTTTTGGAAACATCCAAAACAGTCAGCTGGTTGCCAGAGCAATTTAAGTGTATCAAATTAACATTTTTGGAAACATCCAAAACAGTCAGCTGGTTGCCAGAGCAATATAAGTTTCCCAAATCAATATTTTTGGAGACATCCAAAACAGTCAGCTGGTTGTCAGTGCAATTTAAGTCTCCCAAATTAATATTTTTGGAGACATCCAAAACAGTCAGCTGGTTGCCAGAGCAATTTAAGTTTATCAAATCAATATTTTTGGAAACATCCAGAGCAGTCAGTTGGTTGTTCCCGCAAGATAAGACTCCCAAATCAACATTTTGGGAAACATCCAAAACAGTCAGCTGGTTGTCAGTGCAATTTAAGTCTCCCAAATCAATATTTTTGGAGACATCCAGAGTAGTCAGTTGGTTGTTCCCGCAAGATAAGGATCTCAAATCAACATTTTTGGAGATATCCAGAGTAGTCAGTTGGTTGACCCCGCAAGATAAGTGTTCCAAATTAACATTTTGGGAGACATCCAGAGCAGTCAGTTGGTTGTTCCCGCAAGATAAGAATCTCAAATCAACATTTTGGGAAACATCCAGAGCAGTCAGTTGGTTGTTCCCGCAAGATAAGACTCCCAAATCAACATTTTGGGAAACATCCAGAGTAGTCAGTTGGTTGTCAGAACACGCTAAGTATGTCAAAGCACTCAAATTAGATGTATCTAGTTTTTGGGTTAAATGGCTATTAGTCCATGTAATTCCTGTTAACCTGCCATTTTTCCATGTATACTGGTCTTCATTATTTATATCTTCACTTACTGTTGCACCCCAGCCACGCTGTTCGGCAATCAGTGCCTTTAATGCCGCTACATCCTGCTCATGCTCATTTTTTTCAACAGGTTCGCTTGTCGGCTCTGTTGTAGTAGTCGGCGGCGTAGTCACTGGCGGAGTGGATGTTACCGTTGGCTTAGTGCTAGTGGTTGGCGGCGTAGTCACTGGCGGAGTGGATGTTACCGTTGGCTTAGTGCTAGTGGTTGGCGGCGTAGTCACTGGCGGAGTGGATGTTACCGTTGGCTTAGTGCTAGTGGTTGGCGGCGTAGTCACTGGCGGCTTTGAACTTGGCGATGGTATCGGCGTATTCGTCTTTTCCGTCTTTTTAGCATTTTGTACTGTTACAGTACAAGTCAGCTTCTTTTTCCCGATTTTTGCCTGTACCTTTGCCTTACCTTTTTCCTTACCTTTGATCGTTGCCGCTATTTTTCCTTTTTTCTTCAAGGTTATGTACTTTTTGCCGGATAAAATTTTCCATGTTACCTTTTTCTTTGTGTTCTTTACCTTGATTGTCTTGCTCTTGCCCTTTTCGATTGTTATTTTCTTACTGTTCAAGCTGACCTTTTTAGCCGCTGATACGCTGGTTGCAGGAATGATTCCCAGCACCAGAGCAAAAGAAAGAAAACATACAATCAGTTTACGTTTTGTTCTCATCATTACTCGTTCCTCCTACTTAAATTTAGTCTTGGTTTTCTTTATTTTTTGCTACGATACTACTTTATCCTACTTTATACGATTAGTCAATACAAAAATTCACACCATGCTATATTTTATATAAAAAGGAGATGTGTTATGAAACCATTAAAAACAAAAGTGAGTATCACGCTTGATTCAGAAATAATTGACGCCATTAAAATACTGGCTGAAGAGGATGACAGGTCATTTTCACAATATGTGAATCTTGTCTTGAAAGAGTATCTAAAAGAAAAGAAGAAGAAATCAAACTAACAGACCTAATTGTCAAACTTCAACATATCCGAATTAACATGTTCATCTATTATAACAATTGGATTGAATTAGATATCCCATTTAGTCCAAACACAACAATAAGAGATATTCTAAACAATGAATCAGAATATCTCTTATTGTGCAAAAAAGTAATTAAGGGCAGTATTCCGTTTATTCAACAACCCATATCGACCGTTCTATTTTGTTACAACCATATGTATGGTCGTCGCATACAAGAACGGTATTGTCAATTCCCAATTCCTCACATA
>CAJUAU010000008.1:63051-143397 GCA_910584645.1 uncultured Eubacterium sp. | reverse complement strand
AGCACACGGCTGTTAACCGTGGGGTTGTTGGTTCGAGCCCAACTCGGGGAGTTAATGTGTGAGAACACTTTATAAGTGAAAGATGATAGAAAGTCCTGTAAACCTTAGTGCTTGCAGGGCTTTTTTGTAGCTTTCATGATGGTACAGATATAATATTCGTTTTCGCTTTCTGGTATATAGAGGTTGCGGATATCGAGCGGTATAAGAGCTCTCACTTGTTTGATAAGGAAAAACTAGAACCAAGAGGGCAGGAAGCACTAATCTTGGACACGAGTAAGTGTCACAATTACTAAATACAGGAACGGAGATTATAAAAATGATAAATTTTGAGGCACCAAATTTTGAATTTAATGCAAATGTGCTGATTGATGGTATGAACTATGCTGATTTACCAAAGTTTATAGAGTGGGAGAGGATAAAAAATAAAATGAAGGAAGTTCTTCAAAAAATTAATAATCAAGAGTACAAATTTTATAAATTTGATGGAGATAAATTTATCAAAGATTTTAAATCAGTAGATTCACCAGATTATATACGAAAACCAGGTGTAGAAGCAATTACATTTTATGCTTTTAAAAAGGATGGCTCTTTTCGGGAGATGCAAATTCCTAATTTGGTACATTACTGTGCATTTATATACAATTCATTATTTATGTTCAACACCATTTTTGAAGTACTATATTTAAATCCGGAAAATGATAGATATGTTGAACATTCAAATTCTTATGTTGTAATGGGAGAAAATTTTGTTCTTACAACAGGATATGGGAATGAAGAAGAGTTTGAAGAAGGGGTGTTTATCACTAAGAATAACAAAGTACAGGAAAGAATGTCATTTGAAGAAAATAGAAGAAGGTATAATAGCTGCCAGGATACATTTTTGTATTCTGCTAAGATTGATATAGAGTCATTTTTTCCTAATTTGTACACACATTATTTGGAAAAAATTGCACAATATGAACCATATGCTTCATTAGAATTAGATAAAAGATACTTTTCTTTCTTGGATCTATTTCATCAAAGAATAAACAATAACCAGACAAAAGGAATTCCGGCAGGGCTTTTTTCGTCTCATATTGCTGCAGAGTTACTTATGTTATGTGTAGATTATGATATAACTGAGAAGATTAAAGATAAGAATATGAATTATATCCGCTATGTAGATGATATGGTATTTTTTTCGGATAATAAACAGGATTTGGAAAGTGTGGTATCAGAAGTTCAAAGGATATTGGGGAAATATCGTCTTAGGATCAATGGATCCAAAACAATATATTATGTGAATTCTATGTATTTTGGAGATAAATCCAATATTATTAATATGTATTCAAGATTACCATATTTAAACTCAACTTCAAGTAAAATTTTGAAAGAAAGCGAATTTTATGATTTTAAAGAGTACATTGCTGAGTTGCTTGATAAAGGAAATATTGTTCAGATAAAAGCAATAATGACACGTTTGCTGACTTGTATAAAAAAAGAATTTGTAGATTTGGGGTTAGAAAAAGAAAATTGGTTTTGTTACTTGTTTACATTGGCATTTGAGAATGTAAATTTAGTATGTCATGTATATCGCTTGCTGGATGCTATAGTGGCAAATGTAGATGGTGATAAACGAGAAATATATATAAAAAGGTTTGAGAAAAAGACATCTTTGATAGAAATGAAATACTGTGAAACTTTATTTCAGATCTGGCATTACTATGTGCTTACAAAATATATGGATAGGGATAAAAAACAAAAACTTTTGGACGAGTATTCTGAAAAAGGGAATATTAATCCAATTATTATCTGCATGTTTGTTGAAGATGGGGAGAGAAAGAACGCTAAACTGCTTGATATTATCAAGAAACAGTTTATTAATGAGTCGGAAGGAAATGATTGGAAGGAAAAAATAATGTTTTCTCGTTGGTGGCTTCCACTAATGAAAGTAAGGATGGTAGATTCACATAATTATTATGGATTGATGCGATCAGATATGTTTCCAGAGATAATAGCGGATCTGATAGTATAGAGACGAAAAAACGGGAGGAAATAATAACGGTATACCGTTACAATAGAATAAGAATCCAGATGGTGCAGACGTAAGATGTCTGTTTGTCGAAATATGTCGAAAAATGCGATATTTTCTCAAGGTAAAATCCTTCTCCAATCTATACTTTATGTAAGAAATATAATATAATGAAGAAAATCTTTAAAAGAAAAAATAGAAGAAAAGATACAGGATCAACGTTGTTATATTATATTGGAAAGTACATGCAAGTAAATGCCAAAGGAGAGATGCTTATGAGAAATGTGATCATGAAAGGTACAGGAGCGTATATTCCGGATAACAAGGTTTATAACAGCGAATTGGATGAACACTTTGAGGCAATGGGACTGAGTGCCCACAATCTGATGGAACATCTGGGAAGAAGGAAACGGTATTTTATCTCAGAGGGCGAGAATGCAATTACGATGTCGCAAAATGCCATTAATAATTGTGTCATGAAAAATAATATTGACTTAGAAAATGTTGATATGTTATTATTTTGTTCGGATACTCCGGAATATGTTTCTCCTTCTAATGCTTTGAAGCTGGTAGGTTTATATGGCGGAAAATTGAAAAATGTAAAAGTCGCCTTCGACATTAATTCTAATTGTACAGGAATGATACAAGGGCTTGATATCGTGCACAAATATATGCTGAATAGCGATATCAAAAATGCACTGGTGATCGGCTGCTTTTGCATATCTCCCATCACGTTGTGGTCAGATACTGTAGTTTACGCAAATTTTGCAGATGCAGCGGCATGTGTGGCGGTTTCAGCAGAGGAAGAAGAAAAGAAAAGAGGTTTCATTGACACGGAAGTGTACATAGATGCAGGATATCATCAATATGTGACGTATCCGAAATGCGGGATGTCAAAAGTTCCTCTGAAATCCGTTCAGCCCAATGAAAAAAGGCTGGAATGGACTCCTTTTTCCATGGATTTTTTGCCGGAGTACTGGGCGAAGCAGATTCATGTGGTTCTGGAACGGAATTCTCTGCAGGTAAAGGATATTGACTATTTTATTTTTTCCCAGCTGAGTGATGATTATAATATGAAGACGTTAGAGATCTTAGGAGCCGGGGAGGATAAATACCATTTTGTGGGCAAGGAGTACGGATATACAGGGAATACTTGTCCGATCTTATGTTTGAACCGTATGTGGGACACATATGCCCGCGGAGGAAATAAAATTGTATTTTGTACCATTGGTGCCGGCTTTGCCATCATCGTACAATTATATGAATTTTAGGATAACAGGAGGTTAAGGTAAATGGATACAAAAAGATTGACAGCATTGGATGTTTACATAAATAAAGTTTATACAATAGTTCTTCTGGCAGTACCCGGGGCGTGTCAGGCGGCAGGTATTTTATATTCTTTTGAGAAGTTTATTGGTTTATTTCCTACAGTAAGCTGGCCGATGCTGATCGTATTTGACATTACCTGTCTATTATATCTTGCCATTGGGATTTTCTTTATTAAGACTGGATATGATGGGAAAATTGTGATACCAGAGAAATTGAAGCAATGTAAAATATATCTTGTTATTATTATGTTTACCCAGTTTAACTTCATCCTTTATATGATTCCGTCGTCGGAGTTCTGGGCTTTTGCATTTTTGTTTACGGTAGCGACAGCGCTGTTTCTGGACAGCAGAATGGTAGTTGTTACAAGTGCAGAGATCGCGCTTTCCTTAGTCGTCTCCTGGATTATACGGTCGGATATACTGCTTCCGGGAAGAAATGCGCTGTTTGTGCCTAATATGGTAAACAGATGTGTCTGTGTCGTGCTGTCTTTGTTTTTTATATGGCTGCTTACATGGCTCGCCCAGTCTTTTCTGGTAAACGCGAAAAAAGACGAAATGGAAAAAAATAATGAACGGGTTCAGAATATGCTGCATTCTGTTTCCGGTCTCTCTGAGCAGTTAGTGAATGCTGTGGATGTACTTCATACGATAACATTAAATGAAAGCTCATCCTCGGAAGAATTGTCTGCAACGAGTGAAGAGCTGCTTTCCAACAATACGGCTTTGAGGAGAAAAAGCGAAGAAAGTATTGACAATCTCAATGAGCTGCAGCAGTGGGAAGGTCTTGTGAGTAAACATGTTATAGAGGTAGAAAATAGTTCCAGGGAGCTCTTGGAGAAGTCAAAAGTCAACGAGCAGCGTCTGCACTCCCTAAAAGAGATTAATTCAGATGTTTCAGAGTCCATGAACAATACAAATCATGTTGCCATGAAATTATCGGAAGCTGTTGAAGAAATAGGGGTGACTCTGAATATCATTGACGAAATTTCTTCTTCCACAAATCTTTTGGCGTTGAATGCTTCCATAGAGGCGGCAAGAGCCGGTGAAGCAGGAAAGGGATTTGCCGTTGTTGCAACCCAGGTTGGAAACCTGGCCAATAATACAAAAGAATCATTGGAGCAGGTGGCAACTGTAATCACAAATGTGCAGCAGAATGTATCAGATATGAAAATGTATGTCACAGAAAATGCGGATAAGTTAGAAAAGCAGAGCGAATATTTCAATGAAGTTTTTTCCGGGATCCGGGAGATGATTGATGTTCTGCATACATCGATCGATAATATTAATTCTATGGGGCAGGCCCATGACCAGCAGTCCGAGGTGATCCGGAATACTGTGGAGATCAATGAACACATTGCTGAAAGCATTAGGCAGGAAAATGCCGAGTTCTGTAATATTAACGAGATGGTAGAAACCAATTCAAAGGATATTGTAGAGATGAATGAGCAGGTTGCAGCACTGAACCAGATGGCGGAACATATCAATGATCTGCTGGCCCAGAAATAGTCATCCAACACTGCTTCAGGAAAAACGTTTTCTGTATTCCCTGGGTGAAAGGCCGATGTGCTTTTTGAACTGGCGGCTGAAATGTTCAACATTTTTGTAACCGCAGTTCTGGGAGATTGTCTGTATGGAGATAGAGCTGTGCTGTAGAAAATCTTTTGCCAGTGCCAGGCGCATTTGGATAACATCATCCATGCAGGTGATGCCAAAGGTGTCCCGGTACAGCGTGTGGAGATATCCCGTACTCATATGAAGGGAATCTGCCATATAAGGAATGGTCCAGTCAAAACCTGGATCATTTTTTATGTCTAAGCGCAGGGAAAGCAGATTTTTGATCTGGGTATTTTCCGAGCGGAAGGAAAGAGATTCTTCAAGTTTGGAGAACATCAGTTCAAACAGGGTAAAAATGGTTTTCTCTTTAAATTTATTATAGAAAAAGTTCTCAGAGGCAAGCTGTTTAAATAAATAATGGATAAAACTAAACTCTTTGATCTCAAAAGGAATACAGGTAGGGACATTTCCATCACAGATGAAATTTTCGTCGGTATAAAAACGGATCCAGTCATTTTTGAAATAACTTTCATGGCCGCCGTAGTGTAGTGGGACACTGGGGGGATATAAGATAGCGCTTTTGGGGGGCATTATGTATTTTTTGTCATGAATGATAAAAAAGGCGGGAGTATGTGTCACGAGCAGGAGCCACCAGTCCCGCTCCTGATCATCCTCATAATAGACAAAATTGTTATCATGGGTTGTATTATATTGTACATATATTATATCGATCACGGCAGGGTCCCCCTTTTCATTGTTTTGGCGTAATATGATTATATATCAAGTTTTCTTTTATTATATATCATGGCATGTCACTTTTCAATCGTTTATAATTAAAGAAAAGAATTTCTGGATCATGAAGAAATGACTACAGAGGTAGAATGATGAAAAGGGGCGGTAAAATGAGACTAAGGATGTACAGGAAAATCAGGCAGATCATGACGGCTCTCCTGATGATTGCCATGGCGGCGGGTATGTTTCCGAACCATATGAAGGCAGCTGGAAGCGAAGGATTAACGGAGGCGGCGGTACTGGAGCAGCTATTGCTGCCTTATTATTTGTCGGAGCAGGATCATCTGCCCATGCAGCTTGGGGATACACAGATCCGCTGGACAGCAGACCAGGAGATCATAGATGTTTCCACGGGGAAGATCACAGCTCCGGAACAGAGCATCACAGAAGTAAATCTGGAAGCGGAGATCACATTGGCAGATAACAGCACACAGAAAAAGGATTTTTCTGTGCAGGTGCTTCCGAAGGGATCTGGATATATTTTAGGATATACCAGGGAAAAAGATGATTCCATGAAACGAAATGGAAAGGTTCACGGCATGTATCAATCGGCAGTGACTGACAGTCTTCATCTGGGATACAGTGGGGATGGCAGGACTTTTGAACCATTAAACCACAATACGGGAGTTCTGTTTGCCAAAAATGAAGGCGAAAAAACAAAAGTTTTGAAACAGCCATTTATTTTCCGCAGGAAGGATGGGAGTTTTGGAGTCCTGGCAGTCCGGATGGATGAGGCAGGGGAAGCTGGTGATCAGAAGGGAAAAGTTTTGTTTTTTACCTCTAATGACCTTATCTCTTATGAAGAAAAGGGGCTTCTTACATTAAGTCAGGAAGATTCTGTCCAGGATCCGGCGTGTGTATATGACAAGGTGTCTGATACCTACTATATTACATGGACCAGTGGGGAGACGGGGACAGGATATGTGAACCGGACGGTGGATTTTGAGACAGTTCAGGAAAAGGAGGAATTCGCTCCCATCAAAAAAGAGGATGTGGATTCCGGGATAACCTATGCCATTGAGGGAAATGTGGTTCCGGTTACGCCAGAGGAAGCAAAAAAGATTGAGAGAAAATTAAAACCTGTTGTGAATACAGAAGTGGAAAATGTAACGATCCAGACGGAGCCCGGCAAGGCGGTGGACTTATCGGCAGTGAAGGTGAAGGCGCATTATTCCGATGGGTCTGAGGCTGACAAGAGTGTGACCTGGGATGCGGGCGATCTTGCTAAGGTTGACTTTAGTAAAGAAGGAACCTATAAAGTCAGGGGAACAGTCAGACAGCTTTCTGACCGGATTTCAGAAGCGGGCAATTATCCTTATATTGCAGGCAGAGCGGATCCAAACGTCATAAAATTCAATGGTAAATATTATTTTATCGCCACCAACGAAGAGGGAAGCGGCAATGTGAATCTTTACATGCGGGAATCCGATACAGTGGCGGGACTGAATGATGCCGTGGACCACCTGGTGTACGATGAGGCAAAGGGAGCGGAGGGAAATATCGTTTCCAAAGATAAGCACTGGGCTCCCGAACTGCATGAGATCGATGGCGAATTATATATGTTTTTTGCCTCCAATATTGGTACGGGATGGGATGTACAGAGCGTGATCATGAAGCTGCGTACAGGCGGTGATCCAGTGAACTATGACGACTGGGAAGCTCCCAGCCGCTATTTGGACCAAAACGGGAAAGTATTAAATTCGATGTATGGCGGCATCACTCTCGATATGACACATTTTTCATACAATGGCAGACATTACGTGGTCTGGTCCCAGAGGAATTTTGGAAAAAATGGCGGAACTGCAGATTTGTGGATTGGTGAGACGACAGCAGAGAATCCGGGGCAGCTGACCAGCAAGCCGGTTATGATCGTACCCTGCGAATATGGCTGGGAGAGGAATCATACATTTGTAAACGAAGGCCCCTTTGTGATCATGACAGAGGATAAATTGTATCTTACCTATTCCGGCGGAGCCACGGATGAGACCTATTGTGTAGGGATGACGCAGATTGATTTGTCCGATGGGGTTGACTTTTTGGATGCGGCTTCCTGGAAGAAGACAAATTATCCCATATTAACCGGTTTGTCTTCCCGGGGACAGGATATCTATCATGGTCCGGGGCATAATTCCTATGTGACGGATGAGGACGGAAACCTGATCAATGTGTTCCACGCCAGACCGGGAGACGGAGGTGGATTCCAGAGGGATACCTTCCTGCGCATCGTTCATTTTGGCGCAGATGGCGAACCTGTACTGGATCTGGAGGAAGAGGTGGAGATCCTTCCGGAAAATAAAAATGTAGTCATGACCGTTGTTGTGGAGAAAAAACAGAGTGTGTCACAGCCTGGTGTGGGAAGCAGCCAGAATACAGCGGGAAATAATAATACTCCTGGTAATCAGGGAACAATTACAGTTCCTGCTCCGGAAGAAAGGAAAGACATAAAGCCGGGAACTCTGTTTGAAGCCGGTGGCATGCGGTATAAAGTGACGGGAAGTTTGACAGCAGAGTTTGTGAAACCATGTAAAAAGACAAATTCCAAGATCAACATCCCGGCGGAAGTATCCTGCTCCGGGAAAAAACTGAAGGTGGCCAGCATCGCCTCAAAGGCTTGTCTTAACAATAAGAACCTAAAGAGCGTCACCATTGGCAGGTCTGTCACCAGGATAGGAACGAAGGCGTTCCAGGGATGCCGGAAGTTAAAAGTGGTTCACTTAAAGTCATCTCAGGTGAAGAAGATCGGTTCGGCTGCTTTTAAAAAGATCCATAAGAAGGCAGTAATAAAGGTGCCAGCGAAAAAGCTCAGATCCTATAAAAAATTATTCAAGGGAAAAGGGCTTTCCAAAGCTGCAGTAATAAAAAAATAAAAAATCATCTGCGGTGCCAGGATTCATTTCCTGGCACCGTTTTTGCAGCAGTCCGACAGCGTAAACCACATCACAGGGCTGATGGGAGAGACTATTTGGAAGGAGAATCCAGAGTTTGTTGACAAGGGTGTGCCAAACCGATAAAATAGAGGGAGAAGTTTGGTTTAGGAGGTGCTTGGGATGAAAGTATTCCTGGTGGAAGATGAGATAATTATGCGTGAAGGGATCCGGAATAATATTGACTGGGAAAAGGAGGGATTTGAGTTTGCCGGAGAGGCAAGTGATGGCGAGCTGGCATATCCTTTGATCCAGGATTCCAAACCAGACATATTGATCACGGACATCCGGATGCCATTTATGGATGGCCTGGAGCTGAGCCGGAGGGTTAAGAAAGAAATGCCGGATATAAAGATCATTGTTTTAAGCGGCTACGATGAATTTGAATATGCCAGGGAAGGGATCCGGATTGGGATTACCGAATATTTGCTGAAACCTATCGACGGCAACAAGCTTCTTGAGGCGGTCAAGAGAGTGGCCCAGCTGATTTTGTCAGAACGGGAATTACAAAGGGAGTTGAAACCGGGGCAGGAGCAGGATTCCGGTAAAAACAGCCAGACAGAAACAGAGGGAACGGCGGCGCAGCGTTCCTCTGGGAGACAGGAAGCAGAACTGGGGGTCCTGGAGGTTGGAAAGCTGGACAGGCGGGTTGCTGAGAGATTTTTAAAAACCGGATTAAAGAGCGAAGTAACTAATTTTGTCGATGACTATTTTTCCAGTTTTGGGATAAATAATATCCAGTCGCTGCTGTTCCGGCAGTATGTGACCACAGATATGTATTTTACGGCGGTATCCATGCTGGAAGGACTGGGCTATGAAAATGGCGAACTTGCAAAACACTGTGGAGAGATCAGGGATATCAATAAGGTGCTTTCCTCGGTAGAATCCAACAAAGAGTATTTAAAAAAGATTCTGTCCACAGCCATAGATCTGCGGGAAGCCGTTTCCCAGAAGAAATACCACTCCATTTTGGAGGAAGCCAAAAGCTATATTGAACAGCACTATGATGATGTAAATATTTCTCTGAATTCGGTGGCAGCCAGTGTAAATCTCAGCCCCAATCATTTCAGCAGCATCTTTAGCCAGGAGATGGGTAAGACTTTTGTTGAATACCTGACTTTCGTGCGGATGGAAAAGGCCAAGGAGCTGCTGCGCACATCTTCCCTGAAATCTGCGGAGATCGCCTATGCTGTGGGATATAAGGACGCGCACTATTTTAGTTATCTGTTTAAAAAGAACCAGGACTGCACACCAAAGGAATATCGTCAGCGGGCCTGATGGTAGAATTTGTTTGAAAAGGGGAGGTAATATTGAGGAAAAAAAAGGGTTCCCTTCTGCAGAAGCGGCTTTATATGCTTTCACTTGTATGTCTGATACCGCTTATTGTAATGATCCTGTATCTGCTGTTTCTGGTCATCCGTTTTTCCAACCGGTATGATGATGTGGCAGATAATTTCAGCGTGGCAAATGCCTACAGTATAAATTTCAAGGAGAAGATGGACTATACGATGTATATAATCGTGGTAAACCGGGGGCGTGTAGAAGGAATCACGGGGACGGAGCCCCCCCATTCCATGATCCGGAAAGCGCGTCAGGACTTTCGGTCTTTATACCGCCACGCGGACTCTGAGTATGCCAAAAGCCAGATCAATGGGATCCTGAAATGTCTGAATACGCTGGATGACCGCATAAAAGAGATTGAGGAAGATGTGCTGGTAAGTGGCGCTTATGATAAAAATATGGAACGTCTGGACCTGAATATCCGTGTGCTGACGGAACTGATCCAGGAACGGATCCAGGAATATATCTATTTTGAGACCAGCCAGCTGGACGGTCTTCGGGAAGGGATCCGGGCGGACGTGCTGACTGCCCTCCGTACCAGCATATTCGTATTTATGGCGATTCTTTTTGGAGTGGTTATGTTCAGCCGTAAGATCATGATCAGTATTACGGAACCCGTACGGAGATTGTCTGCCGTCACCAAGCTGGCAGGAAGTGGTGATTTTGACGTCCGGGCCCAGGAGGACAGCAGAGATGAACTGGCTGTGCTCAATGCCAGCTTTAACCAGATGGTGGAGAAGATCGGGCAGCTGGTAGAACATATCCGTCTGGAACAGATCACGCTGCGCCAGACAGAGTTAAAAGTTCTGCAGGCCCAGATCAATCCTCATTTTTTGTATAACACGCTGGATAGTATCATCTGGCTGGCGGAAGCGGGAAAGAACGAGCAGGTGGTGCAGATGGTTTCCGCACTGTCGGATTTTTTCCGTACTACATTAAGTAAAGGTCAGGATTATATCACACTTCATGAGGAAGAGACACACATACGCAGTTATCTGCAGATCCAGAAATTCCGATACCGGGACATCTTAGAGTATGAGATCAATATACCCAGGGGGATATGGCAGTATCCGATCCTGAAGTTAACCCTTCAGCCTCTGGTTGAGAATGCCTTGTATCATGGTATTAAAAACAAGAGAGGTGTGGGGCACATTCATGTTACTGCCCGGGAGGAAGAGGATAAGATCCTGTTTTTTGTCCGGGATGACGGGATCGGCATGAAGCCGGACAAGCTGGATCATGTGCGCAGCCAGATCAGCCGGGGACAGTCCGAGCGGGGAGGCTCCTCGGGCTTTGGTCTGGCAAACGTGAACCAGAGGCTTCAGTTAAATTATGGCGAGGAGTATGGCTTGAAAATTGACAGTATATATGGGGAGGGAACTGAGGTAACCGCCGTAATACCGAGGGGTCGTAAAATATTCAACTAAAATCGTAAAAAAAAAAACTGAATTTTTGTGGAAATTTACCTAAAGTTGTGTTATGATATTAACATCAAGTAATGGGGTAGACAGTTTTTTGAAACTGTCTCCTACAAAAAAATAATGCAGCAATGCAGAAAAAACTGGAGGTTTTTGTATGAAAAAGAAAATTCTTTCTTTGTTACTCGTAGTGTGCCTCGGCTTATCAATGGTAGGCTGTGGAGGAAATGATGCAGGAACTAGTACTGGAAGCAATGAGTCTTCCAACAGTGACAGCAAAAGTGACAGCAACA
Source organism: uncultured Eubacterium sp. (assembly GCA_910584645.1). Classification (GTDB taxonomy): domain Bacteria; phylum Bacillota; class Clostridia; order Lachnospirales; family Lachnospiraceae; genus Eubacterium_F. Next base: position 131,736 of record CAJUAU010000008.1, on the reverse strand, counting down.
GCAGCAGTGATGAAGGCAACAGCAGCGAAGGAGGCAACCTTCTTAAGGTTGGTATCATCAACAACGACCCAAATGAGTCTGGTTTCCGTACCGCTAACGTTAACGATCTGAAGGAGAAGTTCACAAAGGAAAATGGATATGATGCTTCTTTCTTTTACAGCCTTAAGAACGACGAGCAGATCAGTGCAGCACAGAAATTCATTCAGGATGGTGTAGATTATCTTCTTCTTTCCGCAGCTAATAAAGCTGGATGGGATTCTGTATTACAGGATGCTAAAGCTGCAGGTACAAAGGTAATTCTTTTTGACCGTACTATTGATGCAAAAGAAGATCTCTATGAGGCTTCCATCGTTTCCGATATGGAAAAAGAAGGTCAGGATGCTGTTGACTGGCTGAAAGGTCAGGGACTGAAAGAGTACAACATCATCCATCTTCAGGGTGAGATGGGAAATGCAGCACAGGTAGGACGTTCTGCAGCAATGGATAAAGCTGTTAAAGAAAACAACTGGAAGCTGGTTGCACAGCAGACCGCTGAGTGGAACGCAGAGAAAGCACAGCAGATCGTTCAGTCTGTTATCGATTCTGGTAAGAAATTCAACGTAATCTATGCTGAGAACGACGATATGGCTAAGGGTGCTGTAGCTGCTCTTGACAAAGCAAACATCTCTCACGGTGTAGGCAAAGACGTAGTGATCATGGGATTTGACTGCAATAAATGGGCTCTGCAGGAGCTGAAGAAGAAGAACTGGAACTATGATGGACAGTGTAACCCATTCCAGGCTTCTTACCTCGATGATATCATCAAAAAGCTTGAGGCTGGTGAGACTATTACAGAGAAGAAAATTGTCCTTAACGAAAAAGGCTTCGATGCAAATGAGATTACAGATGCAGATATCGAACAGTATGGTATCTAATCCTTCGATCATCTAAGTAAAAATAATAATTATCAGGGAAGTGCAGTGCAGCAGGAAAATTATCTCTGCACCGCACTTTCTTTGTTAAAATAAAAAATTGGGAGGTGAACCTGAAGATGAATGATAATGTTGTGCTGGAAATGAGGAATATCCATAAAAGCTTTCCAGGAGTACGTGCCCTGCAGGCAGTGGATTTCACTCTGCGAAAGGGTGAGGTTCATGCGCTGATGGGAGAAAATGGTGCTGGAAAATCTACATTGATCAAAGTTCTGACAGGAGTTTACACAAAAGATAAAGGAGAGATCCACCTCGAAGGTACAGAAGGTGCAGTGGCGATCCATTCTCCACAAGATGCCCAGAATCTGGGTATAAGTACCGTGTACCAGGAGATTACCCTTTGTCCCAATCTGTCAGTGGCTGAAAATATGTTCATCGGAAGAACAAAGGGCTTTGGGCAGAACTGGAGAAAGATGAATGCGGATACAGAAAAAATCCTAAAATCCCTGGATATACCAGCAAAGGCAACCCAGCAGCTGGAGACCTGTTCCATTGCGGTTCAGCAGATGATTGCTATTGCCCGTGCCGTTGACATGGATTGTAAGGTGCTGATCCTGGATGAGCCAACTTCTTCTTTGGATGAACAAGAGGTTGAAAAACTCTTTACGTTAATGCGTAACTTGAAAGCAAAGGGTGTGGGCATTGTATTTGTTACCCATTTCCTGGATCAGGTGTATGAGGTATGTGACCGGATCACAGTTATGCGTGACGGACAGCTGGTTGGTGAATATGAGATCAAGGATTTGCCGCGTGTTCAGCTCGTATCCAAGATGCTTGGAAAAGAACTGGACGATATGTCTGATATCAAGGACGAACAGCAGGCTTATGAGAGAGAAGAGGGTGCTGTACCGGTATTTGAGGCAGAAGGGCTGGTAAGTGATGCAGGGATCAAGCCCTTTGATTTCCATATTGATAAGGGAGAGGTTAATGGTTTTACTGGCTTGCTTGGTTCCGGAAGAAGTGAATGTGTCCGGGCGATCTTTGGGGCAGACCGCATACTTGGCGGTAAGATTAAGAAGAATGGTAAGGAAGTGAAGATATCCAAGCCTTTGGATGCCATGAGAAATGGTATCGCATATCTGCCGGAAGACCGTAAGCTGGACGGTATCGTTGGGGACCTGTCGGTGAGGGATAATATTATTCTTGCACAGCAGGTGCTGAAAGGATTCTGTAAGCCATTTTCCAAGGCGGAGGCAAATAAGATTGCAGACGAATACATCAAGCTTTTAAGTATTAAAACAGCTTCTGCGGATACTCCGATCAAGTCACTTTCTGGTGGAAACCAGCAGAAGGTAATCGTTGCCCGCTGGCTCTTTACACATCCAGAGTATCTGATCCTGGATGAGCCAACCCGTGGTATTGATGTAGGTACTAAGGTGGATATTCAGAAATTGGTGCTGAAGCTGGCTTCGGAGGGTATGAGTGTGACATTTATTTCATCTGAACTGGATGAAATGCTGCGTACCTGTTCCCGTCTTGTCGTTATGAGAGACCGTAAGATGGTGGGGCAGCTTTCTGGAGATGATTTGAATCAGAATAAAGTGATGAGTACGATTGCCGGAGGTGAGGATGACAATGAGTAATGTAGCGAAGAAATCAAAAGATGCCAACATTTTAATGAGGATTGTCAAGAATCAGTGCTTTATTCCACTGGCAGCCCTGTTGGTATTGGTCATATTTAACCTGATTGCGGATCCCAGCTTTTTTGGGGTTGTTTTAGAAGATAACAGTGCAGGATATCCTGTTTTGAAAGGTTTTTTGATCACGATACTGGATAGTGGTTCCGAACTTGCGATCCTCGCAATCGGTATGACGCTGGTTACTGCTGCCTCCGGTGGTCAGGATATCAGTGTGGGTGCTGCGGTTGCTATCGCGGGAAGTGTGATCCTCCGCGTGGTCTCGGGAGGCGATGCCCGTCCAGAAGCTCTCCAGTCACCGGTTATCGTAGCGTTTCTTGTTTGTGTTGTTGTGGCAATGCTGTTTGGTGCGTTTAACGGTATATTGGTTGCCTTCTTTAAAATACAGCCAATGATCGCAACATTGATCCTGTATACGGCGGGGCGTTCTGTCGCAGCGTGGATCAACAATAATGAGCTCCCAGTGATCAGTGAGCCATCCTTTGGATATTATGGCGGATTTATTCCTGGGATACCGATTCCTACGCCCTTCTTTATTATGATCATCTGTGTGGTCATAATTGCCCTTGTTTTAAAATTTACTAACTTAAGGCTTTATACAGAGGCTGTGGGTATCAATGAGAGTTCTTCCCGTTTGAATGGTTTGAACCCTGCTTTCATCAAGGTAATGTCATTTGTCATCCTGGGTGTATGTGTGGCAGTTGTTGGTCTGATAAAGGTAAGCCGTTTTTCAACCATCAACTACTCGGTCATTGCAAAAGATATTGAAATGGATGCGATCCTTGCGGTAGCGCTGGGGGGAAATGCTTTAAGCGGTGGAAAATTCAACATGGTAGCCTCTATTATCGGCGCTTATGTAATCCAGTTCCTGTCAACAACACTGTATAAATTCAATGTCCAGTCCGATTCGTTACCTGCTTATAAAGCAGTTGTAGTTATCATTCTGGTTATTGTCAGTGCGCCTACGGTTAAGGAATGGTTTTCCGGGCTTACGAAAAAGTTGATGAAGAAGGAGGTTGCATAATATGTCAGAAAATAAAAAAGCAGGATCTGGAAGTTTTCGTGATAAAGTGAGAAATCTTTCTGATACCAACTTACTTCTTACGATCACAATTGTAGTGTTCTTCATAATGTATATCGGTGCTGTTATATTTCAGGGAGAAGGATTTTTAAAACCTCAGTCATTTCTCAATATTTTGAACTCTAATGCGGCTTTGATCGTGTTAGCCTGCGGATTAAGCCTTGTAATGATCAATGGCAGTATAGATATCTCGGTAGGAGGTGTAACCGCACTGGTAAGTATGTGCTGTGCGGTGTATCTGGACTTCCACGGCGGAAACCTGGTGGTTTCCCTGCTGATTGCCCTTGGTATCGGACTTGCATTTGGCCTCTTCCAGGGATTTCTGGTGGCATATCTGGATATTCAGCCCTTTATCGTCACTTTGGCGGGAATGTTCTTTGCCAGGGGCTTGACCACAATTGTAAATACAAAACCCTTTAATGTGGCGAATGAAGCTTTTAATGAGTTGAAGATGACACGAGTTATTGTTCCAGGATTAGGCTCTACTAACAGAAGAGGTGTCTATGTAGATGCCTATGTAGAGATTGGTGTGGTTGCTGCACTTATCATTGTGGTTCTTTTGTTCTGTATATTAAGATGGACAAAACTGGGCAGATCTTTCTACGCAGTAGGAGGAAACAGGCAGAGTGCATTGATGCTGGGTATCAATGTAAAGAGAACGAAATTTATCGCTCATCTGATGTGCGGTCTGCTGGCAGGAATTGGAGGATACATTTATTTCCTTCATGTTGCTTCTGGTTCTGCAACCCACGCGGTGGGCGCAGAGATGGATGCCATCGCTTCTTCGATCATCGGAGGTACGATGCTGACAGGTGGTGTGGGAAATATCATAGGTACCTTATTCGGTGTTATGTCCCTGGGAACCATTCAGAATATTGTAGCTTCTGCCGGACTTGACGAGGCATGGTGGACAGGAATCACAAGAGCAGGAATGCTTTGTCTATTCCTTGTGATCCAGAGTCTTGTAGTTGCCCGTAAGAAAAAAAGTAAAATTCAGATATAAAAGCAAATTAATAGCAGCCAGGAAGGGAGAGAAGACTTATGATAAAGAGGTATGCGGGTCTTATCATAATGATTCTGCTGATTTCCGCCGGGGCAGGTCTTATGTTCTTTGGCTATGAAGCCAGCGAGGATTCCCAAAATATTTCGGACCAGGAATCACCCCATGAGGATATTCCCCAGGACGGAAAAGACTATATCGTAGTCGGTTTCTCCCAGATTGGCGCTGAATCAGATTGGCGAAATGCCAGTACCGAATCCTTTCGGTCTGTTTTTACAACAGAGAATGGCTATTACCTTCTGTATGAAGACGCTCAGCAAAAACAGGAAAACCAGTTGAAGGCTGTGCGTAATTTTATTTTGCAGGAAGTGGATTATATCATATTGGATCCTATCGTGGAGACAGGATGGGATACGGTGTTGCAGGAAGCAAAAGATGCTGATATTCCGGTTATACTCGTGGACCGTCATCTGGAGGCAGACAGCGGGTTATATACCTGCTGGGTAGGGAGTGATTTCAGGGAGGAAGGACGCCTTGCCGGGAAATGGCTTGATGATTATCTGAAGCGCCAGGAACGGACAAAGGAAAAGATCCGGATCGTCACTCTCCAGGGTACACCAAGATCCTCAGCACAGCTGGGACGAACAGAAGGGTTTCAGGAGATTCTCTCGTTACACAAAAACTGGAGAATGCTTGACTGCCAGAGCGGAGAATTTACCCAGGCAAAAGGGCAGGAAGTGATGGAAGGTTTTTTGAAGAAGTATAAGGATATTGATGTGGTGATCAGTGAGAATGATAATATGACCTTTGGTGCAGTGGAGGCGATCGAAGCTGCGGGAAGGACCTGCGGTCCCCGGGGAGATATCATTATAATCTCTTTTGATGCAGTTCGCACAGCGCTTCAGTTTATGCAGGAGGGTAGAATTCATGCAGATTTTGAGTGTAATCCGATGCTGGGACCATTTGTCTCTAACATAATCAAAAGGTTAGAGAGAGGTGAAAAGGTAGAAAAAGTCGAGTATGTCAAAGAACAGTATTTTGACGCTTCAATGAATCTAAGCCGTATTTTGGGGGAGAGAAAATATTAGCTTCCTTGGCTGGATATAAATTCAAGACGGGAAACAAATTAAACGAAAAAACTCTTGCAAAATGTAGAAAAATATGATAACATATTTCTTGTTGCTAGGCATTCATGCCTGGGACATAAAGATAAAATCCGGCTCCTTGGTCAAGCGGTTAAGACATCGCCCTTTCACGGCGGTAACACGGGTTCGATTCCCGTAGGAGTCATGGAACTTGTATAGCAGGTTCAAAGGGAATTATTATTTGTTTTGTGTTTTCCAAACGATTTGAGTTTGGACCTTTAGCTCAGTTGGTTAGAGCATCCGGCTCATAACCGGACGGTCCGGGGTTCGAGTCCCCGAGGGTCCATTTGATCTGGCCCAGTAGCTCAGTTGGTTAGAGCGCTGCCCTGTCACGGCAGAGGTCAAGGGTTCGAGTCCCTCCTGGGTCGCTTACAGGATAGAGTATCTTGTAAAATAATTTAAAATGCTGGTGTGGCGGAACTGGCAGACGCCCAGGACTTAAAATCCTGTGGGTGGTGACACCCGTACCGGTTCGATTCCGGTTACCAGCATTAAAAAAACGATAGATCATTTTGTGGTCTATCGTTTTTTATCTGATTTATCTGATTAGGAAAGTTCTCAATTCCCGGAGCGTGATGCCCGTCTTTAATCGTTTGTTATATCACCATTTCCGCTGATAGGGATCTGTTCGCCCCCGTAGGTCGGCGGAGTACCCAGCTGGGTGGTCAGGACATCTTTGCATCTTGCAACACATTCTCTCAGTGTCCGGTAAAACTGGCCCCCATAAGGAAAATCATCTGTAGCTACCCCGAGACATGGGATACCTAAGCTTTTTCCAATATATACGGCCCGGTAGAGGTGATATTTCTGGGTGACAACGATCGGTGAGGTTACACCAAATATATCTCTCGCCCGGATCATACTCTCATAGGTGGAAAATCCAGCATGATCCATAAAAATATCCTCTGAGGGGACGCCGGCATCAATGGCGTACTGTTTCATTACCTGTACTTCGTTATAGCCGGTTCTTCCGTGGTCTCCGCTCATAAGAAGTTTGGGAGCTGCACCTGCTTTATAGAGTGAGATACCTTTTTCCAGCCGGTCTTTTAGCATGGGAGATGGCTTATCACCCCAAAGCCCGGCACCGAGAACAATAATGCAGTCATGGCTTTCTGAAAATCGGAAGGATTTTTCTCCGTTGTGGGAGTCCTCTTCTGCTGGTGCGTCATAGATCAGGCTGACGGCATTTCCCATCACCCAGAGATTGAGCCCGGCGACAAGGAGAATTCCGGCGATGCCAGCAATAACAAATGCTAAAAATGTTCTTTTCAACCATTTTGGTAAATGGTTATTCTTCCTACGCAGTTTTTTCATGTTAGTTTACCTCTGGCAGATTTGCAAGGCTTTTAGCAATTTCTTCATCAGTAGGAATATAATCGGACATTTCACCATCGTTGTATTTCCCGTAGGCAACCATGTCAAAATAACCAGTTCCTGTCAATCCAAATACAATATTTTTTTCTTCTCCGGTCTCTTTGCATTTCAGAGCTTCGTCAATGGCTACGCGGATAGCATGACTACTCTCTGGCGCAGGAAGAATGCCTTCCACCCTGGCGAACTGCTCTGCCGCCTGGAAGACCTCCGTCTGTTCTACGCTCCTTGCTTCGATCAGACCATCATCATAGAGCTGGGAAACAACAGAACTCATACCATGATAGCGGAGCCCTCCTGCATGGCTTGCAGATGGCATAAAGCCGCTTCCCAGGGTATACATTTTAGCCAGTGGACAGACCTTTCCGGTGTCACAAAAATCGTAAGCATAGGAGCCGCGGGTCATGCTTGGACAGGAAGCAGGTTCTACGGCAATGATCTTATAATCTGCTTCACCCCGCAGTATTTCTCCCGCGAAAGGAGAGATGAGTCCGCCGAGATTAGATCCTCCGCCAGCGCAGCCAATGATCATATCCGCTTTGATATCATATTTATCCAGGGCGGTCTTTGTTTCGAGTCCGATGATGGACTGATGAAGGAGCACCTGGGAAAGTACGGAACCCAGGACATAGCGGTAACCCTCCTGGGTAGTGGCAGCTTCTACGGCTTCTGAGATGGCGCAGCCAAGACTCCCGGTAGTGCCGGGAAATTCCTCATTGATCCTGCGTCCGATGTTGGTGTTCATAGAAGGAGAAGGGGTAACCTTTGCTCCATAGGTTCTCATGACCTCACGGCGGAATGGCTTCTGCTCATAGGAACATTTTACCATATACACCTGGCAGTCCAGGTCAAAATAGGAACATGCCATAGAAAGAGCGGTACCCCACTGCCCTGCTCCGGTTTCTGTGGTGACGCCCTTCAACCCTTCTTTTTTAGCGTAGTACGCCTGGGCAATGGCGGAGTTTAACTTATGGCTTCCGGATGTATTATTTCCCTCAAATTTATAGTAAATATGAGCCGGTGTATCCAGCGCTTTTTCCAGACAATAAGCCCTTGTAAGCGGGGATGGGCGGTACATTTTATAAAAGTTCCGGATCTCCTCCGGAATATCTATATACGCTGTGGTATCATCCAGTTCCTGCCGGGCGAGCTCTTCACAGAAAACAGGTGTGAGTTCTTCCAGTGTGATCGGTTTCAGGGTTCCTGGATTAAGGATCGGTGCCGGCTTGTTTTTCATATCGGCACGTACATTGTACCACTGTGACGGCATCTCCTTTTCTTCAAGATAGATTTTATAAGGAATTTCCTTGGACATGATTTGTTTTCCTCCAATTTTAGTTTCGGCTGATTCTTATGCGCTTTTATCAAAATTTCTTCCTGACAGCATATTCCGCATCATATCCCGCTGAATCTTATCGTAGGGATTTGATGGCTCAGGGGTGCTGGTCTTTATGGCAGTGTGGGTTTTTCCACCAGACACATACACACGCCCGCATTCTGGACAGACCGAGGTCTGTAGTGATACCGAGACAGAAACAAGCTGTTTATTTTCCTTATTACCTTCTGCTACCGCGTTGGAAACATGCTCCCGCTCATGAGCCATGACTTTTGCGGCAGATGTCCCGGGATCTATATGGCCGGGGGTCTTAAAGGATACGTTGTTTTCGTTTGAACCATCCACATATTTGCGGTTTTTACAGGTCTGGCACTCCCCTTTTTCAACCTTTTGGCCTTGTATGGATTCCTCTGGAAGCTCGGATCCTCTTCTGACTGACGGACTCTGGCTGACAGGGGAAACCGGTGTGGTATTGTATACAGGATAAAAGGTATTATAACCTCCTGCTGCAGAGATCGATAAACTCATGTAAAAACCTCCTTTCAACAGTACATTAGCTTGACAGAGCTAACGGATACTATTTTCATATATAAAAATTATACTCTATGAGACGGGGGAAAGTCAATAAAGTGTTTGATTTTTGTATAAATGCATGGTATTATTTCTGATGCATAGAGGCGCTCAATAGTGCCATTGAACCAGAAAGGGAAGGAAGTACCGATGACAAAAAAACAAAGAGCAAAGGAGATCATAGAGAGGCTGGCTGAGGAGTATCCTCTGGCAGACTGCACATTGGATTACGATGAGGCGTGGAAACTTCTGGTCAGCGTCAGGCTTGCTGCCCAGTGCACAGATGCCAGGGTGAATATTGTCGTGAAGGATCTGTATGAACAATATCCGTCGCCAGAAGCACTGGCGGCAGCGGATGTAAAAGAGATCGAGAAGATTGTAAAGCCCTGCGGCCTGGGACCGAGCAAGGCGAGGGACATCCATAAATGTATGAATGTGCTGGTGGAGCAGTACGGTGGAAAAGTGCCAGATGATTTTGAGGCTCTGTTAAAACTGCCGGGAGTAGGAAGAAAGAGTGCCAATCTGATCATGGGAGATGTGTTTGGCAAGCCTGCCATCGTTACGGATACCCATTGTATCCGGCTGACCAACCGGATGGGACTGGTAGATGGCATCAAAGATCCCAAAAAAGTAGAGATGGAGCTGTGGAAGATCATTCCCGGGGAAAAGGGCAGTGATTTCTGCCACCGCCTGGTGCACCACGGCAGGGAGGTATGCACTGCCAGAAAGGCATATTGTGAGAAGTGCTGTCTGGGGGATGTGTGTAAGAAGGTGCTGTAAAGGTCAGTCTGACGGTGCCATACTATTTATCAGCCCTGCCGATGATATTTCCGAGACGCAGCTGGGTCTCATAACCGGAGAGGGTGTTTACCAGAAGATCCTCCCGGAGAGTTACCGCATTCTTTTCAAGAAGCAGGACGATGGTAGAACCGCCAAATTCAAAATATCCTTTTTCCTCTCCCCGCAGGACGGGGCAGGACTCTCTATGATTTACGATCTTTCCTACCATCAGTGCACCGACCTCCATCTGCACAATATCTCCCAGATGGGAGGAGTGAATGACTGTATATTCCCGGCTGTTTTCTTTGTAGATGGGAAAATGCTCTCCAGCGATGGGATTTACCGTGTGAAAGACACCTGGGATCCGGTAATTTTTGGACTGGCGTCCGGTAGCGGCATAAGCATACCGATGGTAATCACTGACGGTGAGGCGCAGGATCAGGGCATATCCCCCCTGATAACGCGCTGCCAGTCTTTTGCTGTGCAGCAGGGAAGAAACGGTATATTTTGCATTTTTTACAGTCAGGATCTGATCCTCGGATATCTCATAGGCGCTGGCATAGCAGTCACAGGGACTGATGAGATCGGAGCTGCTGCCGGAGACCGGTCTCGATCCCTTTTTTATCTTTCTCGTGAAAAAGTCATTGTAACTGCGGTAGCTTGTCTCTTCATAATCGCTCATGTCGATAGCGTTGGATCGGATGAAAGGCTGGATCAGGCGGCAGGAGAATCTGGTATTTAACAAAGCGCCTGCCAGCTTTGAGAAAGCAGGGGTGACGAGGGGACGGAGGAGCATGCGCCCGGTCCGCGTCGTATACAGCAGTTTTAGCAGCTTGTCCTGGCCGGAATCAGCGTGTTTTTTATTTCCATTTATGTCGATATATTTCATGATCTGTTCCTATCCTATTTTTATTTTTTTAAAATACATGTAAAATCTTTAAAACCACAATTCCCATAAATACAAGGATAAATGCCACCATGGCGTTGGAAGGCTTTTTCAGCTTAAAGTCCAATATATATAAAAATGCGATGGCCAGCATGGCAAAGGGAAGAGCCGTTAAGAACAGCTGCTCCGAGACCAGTGGACGGAACATATACAGGATCGGGAACAGAATGGCGATGGAGGTGATGGGCAGACCGTGATAACATTTGCGGTCTTCTTTTTCCGGTTCTTCGTGTTTGAGCTCTTCCAGAACATTAAAGTAGGCGAGGCGGATGACTCCACAGAGGACAAAGACGATCTCCACAGCGATTCCAAAAGGGGTATTCATCCCCATAGAATAGGCGATGACTGCGGGAGTGACGCCGAAACAGATAGCATCGCACAGGGAATCGATCTGCACCCCGAATATGATCTGTTCTTTCGTTCTGTTTTTCATGCTTCTTGCAACTTTTCCATCAAAGGTATCACAGGCACCGGCGAGGGCAAGACAAAGTATGGCAATATCGTAGCTGCCGGTGAGTGCCTGGGTCATTCCGAAGATGGAAAGCCCGACTCCGAGATACGTCAGTATCACCGAGTAATTGTAAACGCCTATCATTTTTTTTCCTCCTCCAATTGATCAGGGGCGTCTCCCCTGACTGTCATATGTGTGATGCACGTTACGATCCCGCTGATGATGATCAGCATATAATAACTGATCCCACGGCTCATCAGCATGCCGGAGAGAGTAAGTGCAGTAGTTCCAAATACGGGTGTAAAGATCTGTAAAAACAGCCGCTCACTGATCCCCATGCCGCCGGGAAGGGGAAGCATATCCACTGAGATGGAGATTGCCGCCTGCAGCAGCGTTACGGTTATGGCAGAATAGCCATTTAGCCCGAAGCTTCTATATACAACGTATGTCACGAAAAATAAAAGTATACGTTGAACAAAAGTGATCACCGTGGTATGGAAGATCACCAGTTTGTTTTCCCGGAGAAAAACGGCAGCTTGTTTGTAATGATCCATGGAAGCCTGCAGCCGTTCCATGCGGTTATTTTTATTTTTCATCAGATGAAGCTTCTGAAGAAATACAAAGCCTTTTGTGATCAGAAAACGTGCCGTTTCCGGCAGGAATACCAGCAGGCTCATAAAGGTGACGCAGAAGACGTTTAAGCCAAGGCCCAGATAGAGATAAAACTGAGCTTCTACTGTCATGGACTGAACCAGCCCCTGCCCAAAGACTGCCAGCAGCAGTCCGATAAAGACCAGCACAAATTTGTATTCGATGGTCACCAGCATAAGGATGATGGTGGCTGTCGGGATATCGATCTTCTGCCGCTTCATATAGAAGATCTGTGCCGGCTGTCCGCCGGTGGCAGAAGGTGTGATGCAGCTGAAAAAGAATCCCACGAATGAATACCGTATGCAGTTAATGAGCGGAGCCTTTATCTTCACGGCAGAAAGCAGATATTTGATGATAACTGATTCCCCGCACACGTAAAGAACGACGAGAATAAGTCCCGCGATAATATATAGGACCGGCACACTTTTCAGTGCAGACAGGACTGGATCCAGGTCTTCATCGCGAAAAATGAGCCAGAGAGTAAGTGCCAGAAGTAAAATTAAAAAGGCAATATTCAGCACATTTTTTTTTAGCTTATTCAATGGTGTTCTCCTTGCTTATAAAACCTAATTTCAAATGGATGCGGTCAAAAAAACGCTGTACGTACCGATAGGCATTTATGCGTTTGTTCAGGGCGAACAAAATCTCAGCGATGAGCAGCCCCCCCACTGCATCTGCGATATAGTGCTGTTTGGTGGTCTGGGTAGAGATCACCACCAGAAGGGCGAAGATACAGGAGAAAACCTGATACCATCTGGGTACTTTTTTATTCCCCCGGATGCCGATATAACACATCCAGCTCACCAGGCAGTGGATGGATGGGAATAGATTGGTGGGCTGGTCGATCTGGTACAGAAACCGCAGCAGATCGTCGGCAAAAGTAGTGCCCACCACCTCCGGCCGGACATTTGTCGTCGGTATAAGAAAAAAGAAAAGGCCGCACACCAGACGGGACATCATATCCGTGGTGACAAAACGGTAAAATTTGGATGGGTCATCCTTGTGGATCCGCGCCACCAGAATATAGTTGGCCACCCAGAACAGATAACATCCAAAATAAATATACATCCACCAGGGCACCAGTGGAACCATCTCGTCCAAAGGTGTTGGGCGGTCATAATGCTTCCAGCCGGCACATATACTCATAGCACCACTGTAAACGATCATATTCAGGCCGAAAGCGCACAACAGTGGCAATATACCATAAAGCGGAATGATTTTTTGAATCAGTTTGTTCATTTTATGAAATATTCCCCCCAGATATCTTTTGTTTTGCAAAATACACAACCATTTTACTATATTAAAGGTTTTTTTGCAATAAATAATGCAGATATCTTGTTTTGGGGGAGGAATTATGATAGAATAGTGGCTGACGTCAAAGCGGGTTTGAAGGTCGCCGGATACCGGGGTCAAACCCTTACATAACAGAGAGAACAAGGGGGAACATTACATGAAAATTTTTGATATACTGGTGTCTGTGATCCTGGGAATCGTAGAGGGAATTACAGAATGGCTGCCAGTGAGCAGCACCGGTCATATGATACTGGTAAACCAGTTTCTGACTTTTTCAGACGATAAATTTACGGAGATGTTTTTGGTGGTGGTGCAGCTGGGGGCGATCATGGCGGTAGTCCTTTTGTTCTGGAAGAAAATTTTCCCGTTTAACCTGCGCCCGAAAAAAGATGAACCAGTGGTGAAGATGGATATCATGCAGATGTGGTTCAAGATCCTTGTGGCGACCATACCGGCTGCCGTCATCGGTGTTCTCTTTGATGATGTGATCGATGAAATGTTTTATAATCAGATCGTAGTGGCGGGGGCGCTGATCATCTACGGCGTTCTGTTTATCCTGGTAGAAAACTGGAACAAAGGCAGGCGTCCTGTCATTACCTCCGTACAGGAACTGACTTACCAGACCGCACTGATCATTGGTATCTTCCAGCTTTTGGCAGCTATTATACCAGGAACTTCCCGTTCCGGCGCCACCATAATCGGTGCGCTGATCATCGGGGTGTCCAGGGGAGTGGCAGCAGAATTTACTTTTTATCTGGCGATCCCGGTCATGTTTGGAGCCAGCCTGCTGAAGATCGTAAAGAGTATCTCCGATGGCTTGAGCTATGGACCGATGGCAGTGACCACTCTTTTGATCGGAATGCTGGTGGCATTTATCGTATCCCTTTTTGTGATCAAGTTCCTGATGGGATATATCCGCCGCCATGATTTTAAATGCTTCGGGTATTACAGGATCGTGCTGGGAATTGTCGTGCTGGCATATTTTGCCATTAGCGGCGCGGCTGTGATATAGTCTGAGAACTGAAGAAAGAATTTTAATACATGAAAGAGAGGATGCCCCTCTATGTGAATTTGATCAATCATAGTTTGGGGACATCCTCTTACTGCATCCAGGGACAGACTGACAACATCAGGTTATTGGAACAAGGGGGAATCGTTACAGCTGCGGCAGCCCCAGGTAATTCAGCAGCCCCACATAGATCCCGTAGGCAAACTGATACTGCATGGTGGTCAGCAGGATATAGTCTTCATAATTTGAAATATAGGCGAGTTCTACGAGGACGGAGGGCATCTGCGTCCGGCGCAGGACGTACAATGACGGTCTTACATAAACACCGTTATTTTTTGTGCCCACCCGGCGGACGATCTCCTGAACGATATCGGTGCCCAGGTAATAAGAGGGGCTTCCCTCGGCGTAGACATATGCTTCCGTGCCGTTGATCGCCGGATTGACATTGGCATTCACATGGATGCTGATAAAATAGTCCGCCCCCCAGGTGTTTGCCATATCTACCCGTTCCCTTAGGCTGGAGTTGGTATCATAGCCCAGGATCTCGTCCGGGGTCTGGCGGGAGACTGCCGCTTCAAAGCGGTAGTCGGCGGCGAGTATGTTTGCCAGATAGGCGCCGACGATATAGGTGATATCCTGTTCTCTGGCGCCAAAACCTTCTGCGCCGGCATTAAATCCGTAGGGATTGTGTCCCTGATCGATAAAAACCTTGATTGCCATACCATGATCTCCACTTTTTATTTTATAAATTATTATATGAGATTTTAATTTGCCTTGTTACGAATAGATTTGTTTTTTTCGGGGATAGTAGGTATGAAAGTAAAACGAAGTGGAAGAAAATACGAATACCTGCATGGAAATGGAGATTATTTTATGGAAGATATTCTTTATATTAAAGCAGAGCAGAATATTCCGGTGACAAAGCGGGATCTGAAATTGAAAGATGTAGCGACATTGTACAGTACGAACAAGACTATGGTGCAGAAGCTGGAAAAGGAACCTTTCTATACGCTGCCCCCGGACGGTGAGAAGCTGACGATGTTCACCATCACTAAGGTATACGAAGCCATTCACCGGGTATATCCGGACGTAACCATAGAAAACCTGGGAGAGCAGGATTTTATTGTGGAGTGTGAGACGGGCAAAAAGCCCTCCAAAGCCTGGGAGTATACGAAAGCGGTTCTGGTGGCATTCGTCGTTTTTTTCGGGGCGGCATTTACGATCATGACCTTCAATGAGGATGTCAATGTATCGGGGGTATTTGAAAAGATCTATCTGACCTTCACTGGAGAGGTGCACACCGGCGGCTCCATCCTGGAGATCTGTTATGCCATCGGCATCCCGATCGGTATCATTGTGTTTTATAATCATTTTAAAAGAAGAGATATCAAAAACGATCCGACGCCGATCCAGGTGGAGATGCGGACCTATGAGGAGCAGATGAATAAGGCAATGATCAAATCTGCATCGAGGGAGGGAAAGACCATTGACGTTAATTGAAAATGTCTTCCTGGGGTTTCTGGGGCTGAGTTTTGGTCTGACGGTATCGGCAGGAATCTTTGCTTTTATCACCATGCTGGATGTGATTCCCAGGCTTACCCACCGTACCGGGACGGCGGTTCATCTCTATGGCTATGAAAATATGATCATCCTGGGAGGAACTCTGGGAAATATACTGTTTTTATTTGTCGGGAGTTTTCCTGTAAGCTATGTGGGATTGGCAGTCTTTGGGCTTTTTTCCGGCATCTTCATAGGGTGTCTTGCGATGGCGCTGGCGGAGAGTCTCCGGGTGATCCCTATCTTTGTGAAACGGCTGAAGATGAAGGAAGGACTTCCGATCGTATTGATCGCCATCGCGCTGGGGAAATTAGCGGGAACCATCTATCAATATTTTTTTTAATGAATCGAAAAGCCAGAAAGGAAGTATGTGATTATGAATAGCCAGAAGACAGATATCAAGGATGTGATCTATGAAACCGTTCCCCAGGAGAGGGACGATAAATATAATGATTATGTGGATGAGAATACGCCGAAAGTCAGCTGGATGATCAATCTTTGCAAGGCGTTTCTGGTAGGCGGCATCATCTGCACGCTGGGGCAGGGGCTGATCAATCTCTATATGTACCTTGGATTGGATAAAGAGACGGCGGCGCTTTATAATACACTGTCGCTGATCTTCCTCAGCGTCCTGCTGACGGGCCTGAGCATCTATCCCAAGATCGCGAACTTCGCCGGGGCCGGGACATTGGTACCCATCACCGGTTTTGCCAACAGCGTGGCGGCGCCGGCCATAGAATTCAAAAAAGAGGGCTGGGTGTTCGGAGTAGGATGTAAGATCTTCACCATCGCCGGTCCCGTGATCCTGTATGGTGTCGTCACCAGCTGGGTGCTGGGGCTGATCTACTGGATCGGAAAATGGATCGGCTGGTTCTGACAGCCGATCCATTTTCTGAATTGTGTTATCACTAATCTTCTATATCTTTTTCAAATTCGATAACCGCCCCGGTTACCGCATTGATCTTTACTTCATACTCGTAGATTCCTTTCCGGAGCTCTATTTCGTAGACAGCGGTTCCATCGTCCCTGTCAAACTCAAATTTGGTGATGGAAGCACCAGGGGCTTTTTTCAATGCGATATTTCTGGCTTTGGACTCTCCAATATAAACGCTCTGGGAAGAAGAGGGGGACAGCTGTTTCCATTCATATTCCAGAAGTTTCCCATTCTTTGCATTGTAAACCAGTTTGTACTGGCGTTTTCCCTTTTTCAGAGAGACCTTATACTCTGATAGGCCGTCGTCCACAGACAGCCGGGCGGAGATGATCTTGCTGCCTTTTACCAGTTTGCGTGCCTTAGTCTTGATCTTTGACAGGGCCACATTTTTTTTGCTCTGGATGGAATAGCTGGTGTTGGGAAGTTCCCACTCATATTCGATCAGCTTCGTGTCCGATTGACGATACTTCAGGCTGTATTTTTTATTCTTTTTAATAAGAGAGACTTCAACTACTGCTTCGCCGTCGTCTATATCTGTCTCCACTTCTGTAATGGAAGCGCCGGGGACTTTTTTCCGGGCTGCTTTGCTGGCTTTATCTGTATTGGCTGCAGCCGCTGCTGTGGAAGAAAGCATGAGAAGCGACAGAGAAGAGATGAGACATAAAACGCTGGTTTTCTTAAAAAAATGATTTTTCATAATCAACATCCTTTCTATGAAATAATAAAAAGCTGCTTTTTCGAGTTTCATTATATTGAAAAAAAATGAAAATGTAAAGAGGTAATTTTTCGTTGAGAAATATAGGAAAATAGTGTATAATATATAGAACATTACAGGCAGCCGGAAAGCATAATTCAGCCCGGCAGTACGGATTTGGACACTGTTCAGCCCGGCGTCATCGGGCTGCGTGCGGGGGACTGCATTGCAGAGAAACGGAGGAAGGTTATGATCGAGAATAAAAAGGTTCTTGCCATTATACCTGCCAGGGGGGGGAGCAAGGGAATCCCGAAAAAGAATATAAAGGCAGTATCTGGAAAGCCTCTGATCAACTACACCATCGAGGCGGCGAAGGAGTGCAAATACATAGATAAGGTCATTGTATCTACAGATGATAAGGAGATCGCGGAGGTTTCCATGAAGGCAGGGGCCATCGTGCCGTTTCTCAGACCGGATGAGCTGGCTACGGACGAGGCGAAGACGATTGATGTGGTGATGCATGCCATTGAATTTTATGAGAGAAAGGCAGAACGCTATGATATCATTGTCCTTCTGCAGCCCACCAGTCCGCTACGTACCGGGGAGGATATTGAGAAAGCGCTGGAATATTTTATCAGAAAGGGAGAAAGATCTGTGGTTTCAATTTCTGAGGTGAATGATCATCCGCTGCTGATGAGACAGTTCGGGGAAAATAACGAGCTGGTGAAGATGCTGGATGAGGACAGCACAGTCCGGCGCCAGGATATGAAAAAATATTACCGGATCAATGGGGCGATCTATATAAACAGTATGTCAGAACTCAATGAAAACACCAGCTTTAACGACAATGTGATGGGCTATGTGCTGGCGAAGGAGCACAGCATTGATGTGGATAACCCGGAAGATCTGGTAATGGCTGAATACTTCCTTTCACAAAAATATGATGGTGAATTTTTATCCTTTATTGTTTACTGATGTGTGCCGATATAATAAATATATTGTAGGCATTGTTCTTGATATATGAATGGCTTGGAGGAAGGCTTATGTATAAAAGAATAGGAAAATATATAGGAATGGGTCTGGCTGTCCTGGTGATCGGAGCCGCGGCAGCGGGGACCGCGGGACAGACTGAATGCCAGGCGGCAAAGAAGAAACCAAAGAAAATTCAGGTTCTTACAGAGAAAAAGAACAACAGTCTCCGGATGACGGCAGGAGACCAGAAAAAGCTGGCTTTTGAAGTCCTGCCCAAAAAGGCAAATCAGAAGCTGACTTTTAAATCTTCGCGGAAAAATGTTGTGAAGGTATCTGCTAAGGGTGTTTTGACGGCGGTCAAAAAGGGAAATGCTACCATTACCCTGCAGTCCAAGGCGAAGAAATCTGTAAAGACGAAGTTAAAGGTTGCTGTGGAAGCAAAGAGATCCACTATCTCGGAGGGCGGGCTTAAGTCATACCAGACGGCAGCGGTCAATCCAGCTCCGCCGGCAGGCATTACGGTGCCGGATATGCTCCCATCCTTTCTGGCGGCGCCCAGAGCTGGAACGGCTACCGGGATCACGTTAAATCAGGACTATGTGGAACTGGCGGCAGGGGAAAGCTTTCAGCTGATTGCCACGATCACGCCGGTCACCTGCACTGATAAGATCGTGTGGACCATTGATCATCTCGGCGGCATCAATGTATATACCACGGGAAATATATTTGTGACAGAGGATACCCCGGTGGGGACGGAAGCGATCATTACAGCGACCTGTGGAAAGGTAAAAGCGACCTGTAAGGTTGTGACAGTCCAGGGACCCTGTGAGCATGTGTGGGGACCATGGGCGGTGGTTCTGTCACCAGAGTGTATGGTAGAGGGAACCGAGCGGTCTACCTGTGAAAAATGTTCCAAGGTCCGGGAGAGGGCTGTAGCGGCGACGGGACATAACTGGATCGGCAAGGTGCTGACAGAGCCTACCTGCGAGGGAGCCGGGGAGAGAGAGCTTACCTGCCAGAACTGCAGTGAGACAAAAAAAGAGATCATAAAGGCAAAAGGACATACATGGATCACCAATGGTACAGTTCTGGAAGAGCCTACCTGTACACGGGCGGGAAAAATACAGTATACATGTACGGTCGAGGGATGTGACGGTGAAAAGACCGAGGCCATAAAGGCGCCGGGACATACATGGGATACCGGGGAGATCACAAGCAGCCCCACTTGTACGAAAGCCGGACAGAGAACTTATCACTGTACGGTCGAGGGATGTACCGGAACAAAGAAAGAATCCATCGATGCCACAGGACATACATGGAACTACGGCGAGATCACAGTTCAGCCGGAATGTGAAAAGGATGGGCGGAGAGACTTTTCCTGTCTGATCTGTTCTGCCAAGAAGAATACCAGGGTACCTAAGCTCGGCCATACCTGGGATACAGGCAAGGTGACGAAGGAGCCCACCTGTGACCGGACAGGTGAGAGGGTTTATACATGTGCAACCTGTCTCAAAGCAAGGAGTGAGACCATCAGTGCGCTGGGGCATAAGCTGGCGGATAAGCCTACAACGGATAAAGAGCCAGCCTGTGAAGCCCAGGGAAGGGAATCCCTGCACTGTACAAGAGACGGCTGTGATTATGTCACCAATATAAGGTTGATTCCGATGCTTGGCCATGACTGGGATGAGGGTACAGTGACGAAGGAGCCGGACTGCACCCGTCCAGGTACCAGAAAACTTAACTGCAAGAGGAACGGCTGCAGCAAAACAACGACAAAACTGATCCCGGCGCTGGGGCATGACTGGGCGAAGGATTATGTGGTTACGATGGAACCCACCTGTACCGGTGCGGGCCGGAAAGCATTGACCTGCCAGAGAAAGGGCTGCACCAAGGTGAAGAATGAGCAGCTGGTGGATCCGCTGGGGCACGACTGGGACCTGGCAAACGTTGAGCACGTGGATGCCACCTGTACAACGGAGGGATCCAACACCTATACCTGTAAACGGAAGTATTTGGATATAGATGGAAATACCCAGACCTGCGGCAGGCGCAAGAAAGAAATCCTGCCGGCAAAGGATCATTCCTTTGCTTCCGCATTTACGGTGGACTGGGCGCCAACCTGTGTGCTGGCAGGGCAGCAGTCCAAACATTGTACGAACAGCTGGACCAATAAAGATGGAATAAAAGAGAACTGCAAAGTGGCAGATGATATTACTGTCCTGGAACCTTTGGGACACTCCTGGTCGGGGTGGAGCACGACAGTCCAGCCTTCCCACGGAGTATTAGGAGAAGAAACCCGGACCTGCTCTGTCTGCAGCAATGTGCAGACAAGAGGCAAGGCAGAAGAGCACCGCTACGATGCCAATGGAACCTGCCAGGTGTGTGGAGATAAGATCACTCTTACCCAGTCAAAGATCAGCGATTGGGAATATACGGTTAATACCACTGAGAAAACAGTTCTGTTGAAAAAATATATTGGATCTGCAAAGGCGATAAAGATTCCGGCGCAGATGGTGGCGAATGTGGATGGTGTGACAGGCAATTATGCGGTAAAGTTTGCCGGTGAATATGACCCGAGACCGCAGACGGGAGTCTTTGCTTCCAATGTCAGATGCCCCATTGAGGCGGTGAGCTTCGATTCCGCTATAAAACTGGAGAATATGCAGTATATGTTCTCGGAATGTACCAGACTGAAAGCGGTGCTGAGTCTTCCGGCCTCGGTGAAGGATATGACGGGAACATTTAAAGGATGTACTTCACTGATCTCTGTAACTTCCCTTCCTGCGGGATTGACAACGCTTACCAATACTTTTGAGGGCTGCAGCAGCATGAGTTATGTGCCGGCAATTCCGGCAACAGTAAAGAGTATGTATGCCACATTTAAGAATTGTACTGCCTTGGGAAAGGCACCAGTGCTGCCTGCCACATTGACAGATATGAACTGGACTTTTAGCGGGTGTACCGCGCTCTCCCAGTCTCCGGTGATCCCGGCGACGGTGACAGAAATGACAAATACCTTTGAGAGTACGTCATTGTTGAGTGTTCCTGAAGATATTCCGGCAGGAGTGAAGAAGCTGACGCTGACATTTTATAACTGCCAGGGGCTGGAACGTGTTCCGAAAATGCCTTCCACTATTGAAACGATGGAATATACGTTTAAGAATTGCAAAAATATTTCATATGCTGTACCGATTCCGTCCACGGTGACCAGAAAAATAGATGTGTTTGCCGGATGTGACAAGCTGGTTCAGTAGTATGATACCGATATCCCGGGTAACAGGGAGAGCAGACTTGGATCTGCTGGCTGGGCTGCGTGTACCTGCATGGCAGCCCAGCTGAAAATAAAAAAACAAAAACAGCCCTGCATTTCAAAGAATGGATCTGAGAAATGCAGGGCTGTTTTTACTGGTTACAACCACATTGTAATTCTTAACTTTTACATAGATATATATAAAAATTAGTTCATTAAATTCGATTATAACTTCGTTACGTTTGCTGCCTGTGGTCCTTTTTCGCCGTCGATTACTTCAAATTCAACCTCATCGCCCTCATCAAGAACCTTGAAGCCGTCCATCTGTAATGCAGAAAAATGAACGAATACGTCATTTCCTGTTTCGTCGGAGATAAATCCGAATCCTTTTTTGGCATTAAACCATTTTACTGTACCTTTCATGTTATTGCCTCCTAAAAACTTAAAATATTGATACTTACTAACCATAACACATCTGTTTATAAAAGTCAAAGGATTTCTTTCCTTTTGAAAACTTGAAATATTCCATAAAATGTAGTATCATATAATCAATTATGTAAAGATTCAACAGATATTATAAGTGAGAAATGAGGTAAAGAGATGAGCGACAAGTTAAAGGTAGGTATCCTTGGTGGTACTGGTATGGTAGGACAGAGATTTATTTCACTTTTGGAAAATCATCCCTGGTTTGAAGTGACGGCGATTGCAGCCAGTCCGAGAAGTGCAGGAAAGACCTATGAAGAAGCCGTGGACGGCCGTTGGAAGATGCAGACACCGATGCCAGAAGCAGTAAAGAAAATTGTCGTAAAAAATGTAAATGATGTAGAAGAGGTCAGCAGTGCGGTGGATTTTGTGTTCAGTGCCGTTGACATGACAAAGGAAGAGATTCGTGATATAGAAGAGGCATATGCCAAAACGGAGACACCGGTGGTTTCTAATAACAGCGCACACCGCTGGACACCGGATGTACCGATGGTGGTGCCGGAGATCAATCCGGAGCATCTGGAAGTGATCGAGAGCCAGAAACAGCGTCTTGGGACGAAGAGAGGCTTTATCGTTGTAAAGCCAAATTGCTCGATCCAGAGTTATACTCCTGCGCTGACGGCATGGAAGAAGTTTGAGCCGACACTTGTAGTAGCTACGACCTATCAGGCGATTTCCGGAGCCGGCAAGACCTTTGCCGAGTGGCCGGAGATGGAGCATAACATTATACCTTATATCGGCGGGGAGGAAGAGAAGAGCGAGCAGGAACCGCTGCGTATCTTTGGAAAGGTAGTAGATGGAAAGATTGAAAAGGCGGAAACTCCGCTGATCACTACCCAGTGTATCCGTGTGCCGGTTCTGGATGGACATACGGCGGCGGTATTCGTAAACTTCGCCAAAAAGCCGACGAAGGAGGAGCTGATCCAGGCACTGGTGGAATTCCGCGGGCTTCCCCAGGAGCTGGAACTTCCCAATGCACCAAAGCAGTTCATCCAGTATCTGGAGGATGATAACCGTCCCCAGGTGGCGTTGGATGTAAACTATGAAAATGGATTTGGAGTTAGTATTGGCCGTCTGAGAGAGGACAGTCATTTTGATTGGAAATTTGTGGGACTTTCCCATAACACGGTCCGCGGTGCCGCAGGAGGCGGTGTTCTCATTGCAGAACTCTTAAAGGCACAGGGCTATATCCAGAAAAAATAATGGAAACGTGAATACCACTTTAGTAAGGGAGGCAGCGATGGATAAATTTCGAATTCTTGTAAAGGGGATCGTACAGTGCAACGGAAAATATCTGGTTGTGGAAAAATGGTACGATGACCGGATTTTTGAACCATATCAGTGGGAGTTTTTGGACGGTGTTCTGGAGTTTTCGGAGACACCAGAGAAAGCCGTTCAGAGGGTAGTGGAAGAAAAAGCGGGACTTCATGTCCTGGTGGATAAACCGCTGTATACATGGGGATTTACAGGGGGCGAGGTGTGCAGTATCGGCATTGCCTTTGAATGTTCTTCCCAGACAGAAGAGGTAGTTCTTGCGGAAGACCTGAATGACAGCAAATGGGTTACAAAAGAAGAACTGGCCGAGGTGATCACCAATGAGGCCGTTGTAAAGGATATTGAAAAAGCAGGACTTACGAGCAATTTCAACCTGGATGACTTTGGAAAGGTGGATCTGTTTATTGAACCTATTGATTAAAAACGGACATCTATTGGATCCAGCCAGCGGATATGACGGGATTGGTGATCTGTATGTGAGCGATGGGAAGATTACAGACAGAGGCGTGTTTTCTGAAGAGAAGCGCAAAGAGATTGAGTCTGCTGGTACGAAGGTCATCGATGCGGCGGGAAAATATGTGATGCCCGGGTTTGTAGATCTTCACGTGCATCTGAGAGAACCTGGTTATGAGTACAAAGAGACTATAAAAACGGGGACGATGGCAGCGGCAAAAGGCGGATTTACTGCCGTATGCCCGATGCCAAACACGAATCCATCCACCGATTGTCCGGAAATGGTACAAAGAGTTCTGGAGATCGCGAAGAAGGATAGCCCGATCCATGTTTATCCTGTAGGAGCTGTGACAAAAGGCCAGAAAGGCAAAGAACTGGCGGACATTGAAGGTATGGTGAAGGCAGGGATCAAAGCCATCAGTGAGGATGGCAAAAGTGTGATGAATGCCAGTCTGTACCGGCAGGGTATGCAGGAGGCAAGGAGACTTTCTATTCCGGTATTTGCCCACTGCGAAGATATTAATATGGTAGAAAAGGGCGCCATGAATGCTGGCAAAAGAGCGGAAGAACTGGGGATAAGAGGAATCAGCAACGCTGTGGAAGACGTGATCGTGGCGCGGGATATCCTGCTGGCAAAAGAGACTGGTGCCAGACTCCATCTCTGTCACTGTTCCACTGAAGACAGTGTGGAGATGATACGCATCGCCAAAGAAGAAGGGCTTTCAGTGAGCGGTGAGGTGTGTCCGCATCATTTTACACTGACAGATGAAGATATTCCTTCCGACGATGCAGATTATAAGATGAATCCGCCTCTTCGCTCTTCTACGGATGTAGAAAAACTAAGACAGGGGCTGGGATGCGGGATCATGGAAGCTATTTCCACCGATCACGCTCCCCACAGTGAGGAGGAGAAGAACCGGTCCATTGCGGAGGCGCCTTTTGGCATCGTCGGTTCGGAAACGGCATTTTCCCTGGCGGTGACGGAGCTTGTGAAGACCGGGATCCTGACTCCCCTGGAATTGGTGAGCCGGATGAGCACCGGCCCCTGTGAGATCCTGGGGGTAGAGGGCGGTTCCCTTGAAATAGGGATGCCGGCGGATATTACCATAGCAGATTTTGACGCTGAATATGTGATTGATAAAAATAATTTTGTATCAAAGGGGAAGAACACGCCTTTCCATGGACGAAAGGTATCCGGAAGGATCGAGTATACCATCCTGGGCGGGGTAGTGGTGTACCCTTTTGCATAACGAAACAGCAACCCGTAGATGATTGGAAAGGAGAAGCAGGATGATCAATGTACTGGTCAACAGGATAAAAAAGATGGAAGCCCCTATTGTCGTTGGGCTGGATCCCATGCTGGACTATGTGCCGGAATATCTGCTGCAGAATGCCATCCGTGAGCGGGGGGAAACCCTGGAAGCTGCGGCAGAGGCAGTATGGCAGTATAATAAGGGGATCGTGGATGCCATCTGTGACATTGTTCCCGCAGTAAAACCTCAGATCGCCATGTATGAGCAGTTTGGCATACCAGGACTTGAGGTGTTTAAGAAAACCGTTGATTACTGTAAAGAAAAGGGACTGGTGGTCATCGGGGATGTGAAACGTGGGGATATTGGATCCACTTCCGCGGCCTACGCTGCCGGACACATCGGGAAAGTAAAGGTTGGAAGTAAAAAACTTGCTGCTTTTGACGAAGATTTTATTACCGTGAATCCCTATTTTGGAGTGGATGGCATCAAACCTTTTGTAGAAGTGTGCAAGGAGGAGAAAAAGGGATTATTTATCCTTGTTAAGACATCGAATCCATCCAGCGGAGAGTTCCAGGATCAGAAGATCGATGGAAAACCTCTGTATGAACTGGTTGGAGAACAGGTCGTAAAATGGGGAGAAGAGTGCATGGGAGATGCCTACAGTTATGTAGGAGCAGTAGTGGGGGCTACCTACCCGGAGATGGGCAGGATCATGAGAAAGGTAATGCCAAAAACTTATATTCTCGTTCCTGGATATGGAGCCCAGGGAGGAACCGCAAAGGATCTTCTTCCATATTTTAATGAAGACGGTCTGGGGGCTATCGTGAACTCATCCAGAGGGATCATCGCGGCATATAAGCAGCCAGCTTATGAAAAGTTTGGAGATACGGGATTTGCTGAGGCGGCGAGACAGGCTGCACTGAATATGAAAGAGGATATAAACAGCATTTTTTAACAGAAAGGAAGGTTATCATTATGAAGAAGATGACAAAAATATTTGCAATGATGATGTGTGTTGTACTGGCCATCGGTTGTCTGACCGGTTGTGGCGGGAAAAGTGAAGAGGAGGTCCTGATGTCTGCCGTTACCGGCATTAATAACGCTGAGAGCTGCGAGATAGAAATCGGCATGTCCGGAAAGATGTCCATGAAAATGGGAGAAGAGTCCCAGGATCAGGATTTGAAAATGGATCTCAAAGGAGCGATGTTTCAAGATCCTGTTAAAATGAAAATAACTGGATCGGTATCCTCTATGGGACAGTCTGCACTGATGGAGTCGTACATCCAGAAAGAAGATGAAAAATATGTGCTCTATATGAAAGCAGATGGGATCTGGACGAAGATGGAGCTGGGAGATCTGGATACAGCTCTTGCATCTTCTGGAATGAATTCATTTTCCAATCAGTTAAGTGCTGACATCGGCCAATATACGAAAAAGGAAGAAAAGAAAGAGGGAGAAACCACTTACCATGTATATGACTATAAAATAAGCGGCGAGGAAATGAAGTCTACGTTAGAGGGAAGTTCCTCCAGTGTCAAATCACTGCTCAGCAGTCTGGGTGAGGTAGAGACCAAAGAATACGAAGAGCTTATGAACAGAGTGGTTTCCAGCATTGGAGATGTGAGCCTTACGGTATATGTGGATGTGAAAAAACAGGAGATCAGCCGTGTGGAGTATCCGATGACGGATATGATGAATAAGATGTTTGATGAGACCATGAAATATGCGAAAGAAAAGGCATTGGAAGAGGCCGAAGGGGATGAAGCAGAGGAAGTGAAAAAGATGATGGATTCCATAGAGTTGAAGGTTTCTGATATGAATATGACCATGTCTTATAAAAATATAAACAATGCGGAAGACTTTAAGATTCCGGACGAAGCACTGAAGGCAAAAACAATGAGCGATGCTTTGAGCAGCCTTGAATAAAGGAGCAGGATATGAGTAAACAGAAAAGTCTATGCCGTGTCCGGGAGTCAGTACAGCTGGCTCCCGCTGTATTTAGCCTTTGGCTGGAGGCGCCGGATATTGTGAAACATGCCCTTCCAGGACAATTTGTGTCCCTGTACTGCCAGGAGAAGGACAGGCTTCTGCCAAGACCCATCAGCATCTGTGAACTGGATCAAAAAGCAGGGTGCCTGAGACTGGTATACCGCGTCGTGGGAGCAGGGACAGAAGAATTTTCACGGCTGGTTTCCGGGGATCAGATCGAGGTACTGGGCCCTCTGGGAAATGGATTTAAGCAGGAGGGAATAAGACCGCTGCTGATCGGTGGCGGCATCGGCATTCCGCCTATGCTGGAACTGGCAAAACAGTTTGGCGGCAAAGCTGCCGTAGTGCTGGGATACCGGGACAGCGACATGTTTTTAAAGGATGAATTTGAAGAAAAGGCGGAAGTGTTTATTGCTACGGACGATGGAAGCGCAGGCACAAAGGGAACTGTGATCGATGCCATAAGTGAGCAGAAACTTCTGGAAAAGGGGGTAGATGTGATCTATTCCTGCGGACCGACGCCGATGCTGAGGGGAGTAAAGAACTTTGCCCAGGAGCATGATATCAAGGCATATCTGTCTATGGAAGAGCGGATGGCCTGTGGAGTGGGGGCATGTCTGGCTTGTGTCTGCCACTCAGCAGAGATCGATGACCATTCCAAGGTAAAGAATAAGAGAGTCTGCAAGGATGGTCCAGTATTTTTGTCTACGGAAGTAGAACTATAGTCGATTGATAATGAGAGGGAGAAGGATATGAGTTTAGAAGTTAATTTCGCAGGAATACCCTTTAAGAATCCGGTTACGACGGCGTCGGGAACCTTTGGTTCCGGCATGGAATACAGTGAGTTTGTGGATCTGGCCCGGCTGGGTGCAGTGACGACAAAAGGGGTAGCCAGTGTGCCCTGGGAAGGAAATCCAACCCCCAGGATCGCGGAAACCCACGCTGGTATGTTAAATGCCATTGGTCTGCAGAACCCAGGGATCGATACCTTCATCCAGAGGGACCTTCCTTTTCTACAAGAGAAGAATGCCCGGGTGATCGTAAACGTATGCGGGCGGTCCAAAGAGGATTATGTGGAAGTGGCAGAGCGCCTGGCAGAGGAGCCTGTGGATATGCTGGAGATCAATATTTCCTGTCCAAACGTAAAGGCGGGAGGAATCGCCTTTGGCCAGAAGCCGGAGATGGCAGAGGAGATCACCAGGGCGGTAAAACGGGTGGCAAAGCAGCCGGTCATCATGAAACTCAGCCCCAATGTGACAGACATCACCGAGATGGCGAGAGCGGTGGAAGCAGGCGGGGCCGACGGGGTTTCCCTGATCAATACGCTGACGGGTATGAAGATTGATGTAGCGAGGAAGACTTTTGCCATTGCCAATCAGACCGCAGGAATGTCCGGCCCTTGTGTGAAACCGGTGGCGGTGCGTATGGTGTACCAGGTGGCGCACGCGGTTAAGATCCCGGTGCTTGGCATGGGCGGGATCCAGAACACAGAGGATGCCCTGGAGTTTCTTATGGCGGGAGCTACGATGGTGGCAGTGGGGACGGCAAACTTTTTCAACCCCTATGCCACCACCGAGATCATCGATGGACTGGAACGCTATGTGAAGGAAGAGGGGCTGTCGGGGATTACGGATATTATCGGGTGTGTGGGTTAGCCTGACGGCGCCATTGAGATTTGATGATGTGAAGGAAATACAAAAATAAAGCGGATTAGGTCTTGTAGCATGTAGTTCAGGAAAGCATAAAGGAGAAACCAAAATCAGCCACAGGGGGCGCAAACGGCTTAGATACTGGTTATTCCAGGCGGAAAAGTCAGCAGTGGCACATGCGGAGGAATTCAACGAACTGCATATTTACTATACGACACGGACCGATAATCCGCTGAAAAAATGCAGTCATTGATTGTGATATCCTGCAAGCTTCTAAGGATAATCTATACAATTCTGAAGAAAGGAACGCTCTATGATCCGAAGAAGATGTTAATGGATATCAGACGTTCGGAAAAGAAGGAAACGACTGCGGCGTAAAATGTTTTGCCTCATTTAACTATTCAGTACAAGATACAATAACTGTTCTGCACATTTAGCTCTCGTTTATAAGGTGACTATTTAAAGAAAAAGCCTAAAAATCAGTAATTTAGGGCTTGACATTATAGGAAGGGGTAGGAAGAGATTTGTGATCCAATTTAGAAAAAGAGCTGAAAGAAAAAGGAGTATACATAATACAGTTAATATCTATTGAGGATAATGAAGCGTTTTACAAAAAGGTGGGATTAAATAAGGATTGTGTTTCTGTAATGTTTAAGAGAATGCCGCAATAAATCAGCATTTTGAAAGGAGTTTATTATGCAGTATGCGATAGAACTATACTACGATGAAAAAACAGAAAGCAAACTTATGAATTTGGCTCAAAAAATTGCAGATGAAAAAATAAGCACAAAGTTTTTAGAATGGAAAACACGACCACACCTTACCTTAGCCTGTTTCAATGATGTGAATGAGGCTGATTGTATGGAAAAACTAAAAGAATTTGCAGACAGTCATAAAGTGATGCCTGCATATATTGGTTCATTGGGGATGTTTAATGATACGAAAACGATTTTTGTATCGCCTGTTATGAATCAGGGAATGTACCAATTTCAAAGAGAATTGCACGAAAGCTTGACAGATTTTGATGCAAGCGGTTGGGAATGGTATTGTCCGGACCGTTGGGTTCCGCATTGTACAATAGCGCTTACTCGTGATGATGAAGAGGATGCATTTTTTAGGGCGAGTGATTTATTATTACGCAATTTTGAAAAAATATGTGGCGAGTTTACCTCGATTGGGCTGGTCAAAATTACATTTCCAGTGGAAGAAATTTTTACAATAAATTTGAGCCGATAACTTTTTTATAGGGGATTTAGATATAGCTGTAAGCTGCCGGATATGGTTTTTGATGCGGTGATTTCTGCCTTATCAGTACATCATTTAGAAGATGAGAATATGATGAATTTGTTTTCAGAAATTTATCAGGTATTGCCCGAAGGTGGTGTATTCGCAAATTATGACCAGTTTTGTGCAGGACAGCCGGAAATGAATCATTGGTTTGATTCTTATTGGGTAAGTTATTTGATGCATGGTGGATTATCGAATCAAGAGATAGAACAATGGAAAGAACGCAGAAAACTAGACAGAGAATGCTCTGTTGAACAGGAAATCGATATATTAAAAAATTGTGGGTTTCGGGCGGTGAAGTGTGTGTATTCTTATCAAAAGTTTTCTGTGCTTGTCGCAATCAAGCAGTGATATTGACTGTTAAGTATAAATATGAAATAAAAACACGAAATAGGAACGTATATGATAGAAATTCATTTGATGACAGCAGAACATACATATTGGGGTAAAAATAGTTATATTTCTTTGCTTTGAACGATAAATGTCGGTTTTTGCTTTTTTACAGAGAAAATATATGAAAATGAGTAAGAGCCTAGAAAGTAAGGTGTTGGAGAGGTGGATTTATGGCAAATACATACAAGGTTATAGATGAAAAGGCATGGGAAAGGGCTATGCACTGTATGGTTTTTAGAAACAGTGTTGAGCCTGCATTTTGCGTAACTTTTGATGTAGACATCACAAATTTTTTGCAACAGATTAAAAGACAAAATTTTTCCTTTACACTTGCATTTGTCTATGCGGTATGTAAATGTGCAAATGAGATTGAGGCATTCCGTTATCGTTTTTTAGATGGTAAAATCGTTTTATTTGATAAAATTGATACCGCTTTTACTTACTTGAACAAAGATACAGAATTATTTAAGGTGGTTAATGTTCCTATGCGGAACACAATGAAAGAATATGTGGAATTGGCAGCACAAACGGCAGAAGAACAAAAAGAATATTTTACCGGACCGCTTGGCAATGATGTATTTCAATGTTCCCCGATGCCCTGGGTGACATATACCCATATTTCCCATACCAATTCGGGTAAGAAGGATAATGCAACACCTTTGTTTGATTGGGGGAAATATTACGAAAAGGATAGACGGGTTATGATGCCAGTGTCGGTTCAGGCACACCATTCTTTTGTAGATGGCATACATATTGGACAATTTGTGGATAAATTGCAGAAATATCTAAATGAATTGTAGAGGGAAATGTGGGATTGTAAAGGCTGATGAATTTCTCGCACCAGCGGTGCGAGATTTGGAGGAACGGATTTGAAGGAGATAGAAGTTTCAGGTTATGAGCCATTTGTGGAAGAAATCAAAGATTTGATACATAAAGTACGAATTACTGATAGGGAACTGGCTGATATGGAAGAAATCTATAACTAGTGATAGATAATTACTCAGTTTTTTATGTGATCGAAGATATGGATGTTATAGTAACAAGAGTTCTATATAGCGTCATGAATATAAGCAGGAGATTGCTGAATTGGTGATAGATATCCCCGCTGGATATTGTGCCAGACTGTCAGTTGCCATTTGACAGAATAAAGTCCCCATGCTATAATAAATTTTGGCAGCCTGGCGGTGCCGCCGGGCTAAAACAATCTTCAGGGCGAGGTGAAATTCCTCACCGGCGGTTACAGCCCGCGACCGGTTCGGCATCTATTGCCGCTGCCGCTGATTTGGTGAAATTCCAAAGCCGACAGTATAGTCTGGATGGAAGAAGATGGTTCGGGTTTATTAATAAAAATACGAATTTATCAAGGCTCTGAATATACATACCAGGATATTCAGGGTCTTTTTGAATACTCTGTGCCGCGGAAGGAGGGATTCCCTTTGTCATATGAAGATTATATGAAACGTGCCCTGGAGCTGGCGGAGACTGCCATGGGACACACCTCCCCCAATCCCATGGTGGGATGTGTGGTGGTGAAGGACGGAAGAATCGTGGCAGAGGGATGCCACGAGAGATACGGTGAATTTCATGCTGAGAGAAATGCACTGACAAAATGCAGGGAAGATGTGGAGGGGGCAGATCTGTATGTCACCCTGGAACCCTGCTGCCATCAGGGAAAGACACCGCCCTGTACGGATATCATCATAGAAAAAAAGATTGGCAGGGTTTTTGTGGGGGCTATGGATCCGAATCCAAAGGTGGCGGGAAATGGCGTCCGCCTGCTGAGAGAAAAGGGGGTCCAGGTGGAGACCGGGATCCTGGAAAAAGAATGCCTGGAGCTTAATGAGATATTTTTTTACTATATCCGCACCGGAATGCCCTTTGTGGCCATGAAATATGCTATGACGCTGGATGGAAAGATCGCCGCCTATACCGGAGATTCCAAATGGGTGACGGGGGAGGACGCCAGGAAGCATGTGCATGAGCTGCGAAATAAATATTCTGCCATCATGGCAGGTGTGGATACAGTCCTCGCTGACGACCCCATGCTGAACTGCCGCTTCCCGGGAGGGACAGATCCAGTCCGCATCATCTGTGATACCCATCTCAGGATCCCGGAGGAAAGCCAGATCGTGATATCTGCATCGGAGATCCGCACGATAGTGGCATATGCCGGGGATGGAAAGGAAGAAAAGAAAGAGAAACTTTTATCTGCTGGAGTAGAACTAATAAAGTGCGGGGATGGAGACCAGGTGGACTTAGAACTGTTATTTGAAAAGCTGGGAGAGATGCAGATTGACAGTGTTCTGGTGGAGGGAGGAGGAACGTTACATGGTTCCCTTCTTCTGACCGGGCTTGTAAACCGGGTGTACGCCTATGTCGCCCCAAAGCTGATCGGGGGAAAAGAGGCAAGATCCCCGGTAGAGGGGGCTGGGTTTGCCAGAATGGGGGAGGCGGAAGTCCTAAATGAAATAGAAATCATCCCCTTTGGGGAAGATATCTGTATCACAGGGAAAATGCCAGAAAAGGAGGCGGATACATGTTTACCGGAATAATTGAAGAGATCGGAAAGATTGACTTCATCAAAAAAGGAACTCAGTCGGCAGTTCTGGGGATCCGCTGCCAGAAGGTGCTGGAGGGGACGAAGATTGGTGACAGCATCGCCGTCAACGGAGTGTGCCTCACTGTGACCAGCCTGCATGAGCAGGGTTATATGGCGGATGTCATGGCGGAGACGCTGGAGCGAAGCTCCCTGGGCAGCCTGTCAAAGAACAGCCCGGTGAACTTAGAGCGGGCGATGGCGGCTGACGGACGCTTTGGCGGGCATATTGTGGCAGGGCATATCGACGGTACCGGAAAGATCCGGGATATCCGCCGGGACGAGACTGCGGTATGGTACACGGTGGAGGCAGAGCCTCAGATTCTGCGGTATGTTGTGGAAAAGGGATCCATCGCGATAGATGGTATCAGCCTGACGGTGGCCAGAGTTACAGACAGAGAGTTTTCCGTGTCCATCATTCCCCACACCCAGGGGGAGACCAGTCTGAGATTCCGTCAGAAAGGCGATATTGTAAATCTTGAGTGTGATGTGATCGGAAAATATGTAGAAAAGCTGATGAAACCGGCAGAAACCACTACAAGTGTAGAATCGAACATTACGGATACGTTTCTTATGGAACATGGATATATATGATGGAGGTTGGTTATGGAAGAGAAAGAACAGTTTGGCAAACTGGAGCAGGCATTACAGGATCTGAGGGATGGAAAACTGATCCTCGTGATCGATGATCCAGAGAGAGAAAACGAAGGTGATCTGATCTGTGCGGCAGAATATGCCACACCGGAAAATGTCAATGCCATGGCAAGTCTGGCAAAGGGGCTGATCTGTATGCCCATGAGCCGGAGGATGTGTGAAAAACTGGGGCTCACCCAGATGGTAGAGGTAAATACAGATAACCATTCCACTGCCTTTACGGTATCCATCGACCACGTGGATACTACGACGGGGATCTCGGCCTTTGAGAGATCTTTGACGGCAGTAAAGACCGTGGAAGAGGGGGCAAAACCAGAAGACTTCCGGAGACCGGGACATATGTTTCCGCTGGAAGCCAGAGAGGGAGGTGTCCTCAAACGGGCGGGGCACACGGAAGCTACAGTGGATCTTATGAAGCTGGCGGGACTGAAGGAATGCGGTCTCTGCTGTGAGATCATGAGGGAAGACGGCACCATGATGCGCACCACGGAGCTTCTTGGATTTGCCAGGGAGCATGGGTTTACTGTGATCACCATTGAAGAGATCATACGCCGCAGACTGGAAGAGGAGAGCCTTGTGGAAAAGGAAGCCGATGCGAAACTTCCCACAAAGTTTGGCGATTTCCGTATCCATGGCTATGTAAATAAATTAAACGGAGAACATCATGTGGCGCTCACCATGGGAGATGTATCTGACGGAGAACCGGTGCTGTGCCGGGTGCATTCGGAGTGTCTTACAGGAGATGTATTTGGCTCCAAACGCTGTGACTGTGGAGAGCAGCTGGAGAGCGCTTTGAAACAGATCGCGGCAGAAGGCAGAGGAATTCTTTTGTATATGCGCCAGGAGGGCAGGGGGATCGGCCTGATCAATAAATTAAAGGCATATGAGCTGCAGGAGCAGGGATATGATACGGTGGAGGCAAATGTAAAACTGGGATTTGCCCCGGACCTCAGGGAATATGGGATTGGGGCCCAGATCTTATATGATCTCGGTGTGAAGCAGCTGCGTCTGCTGACCAATAATCCCACGAAGATCACCGGCCTCAGCGGCTATGGGATAAAGATCCTGGAGCGGGTGCCCATACAGATCGAACCGAAGAGGGAAGATTTTAAATATCTTTTGACAAAACAGGAAAAGATGCAGCATATGACCAATTATAAAAAAGAAATGGAGGAAAAATAAATGAGAGTACTGGAAGGAAATGTAGTAGGAAATGGGATGAAGGTAGGCATCGTGGCGGCGAGATTTAACGAATTTATCGTTTCCAAACTGGTGGGGGGCGCAGAGGACGCCCTGAGACGGCATGAGGTGGACACAGAAAACAATGTAGACCTCGCCTGGGTGCCCGGGGCATTTGAAATTCCAATGACAGCCCAGAAGATGGCGGAATCCGGGAAGTACGACGCTGTGATCTGCCTGGGCGCTGTGATCAAAGGGTCCACCTCCCACTATGACTATGTATGTGCCGAGGTAAGCAAAGGGATAGCCACAGTGGGATTGAAGACCGGCGTCCCGACGATCTTCGGAGTGATCACGACAGATAATATTGAGCAGGCCATTGAGCGCGCCGGCACTAAGGCTGGGAACAAGGGTTATGATGCGGCGGTTACTGCTATTGAGATGGTAAATCTTATGAAAAAGTTCTAAGAGGGAGGAAGCTTTCATGACGATCTTATACCCTCTGTATGGGAATCTATATGTGAATATGACCAACCGGTGTCCCTGCGCCTGTACTTTCTGTCTCCGGCAGAATGGAGACGAGCTGAATGGTTCCGGCAGTCTCTGGCTGAAACGGGAGCCCACGGTAGAAGAGGTGAAAGCAGAGTTTGATAAATTTCCGCCGGACACCTATCAGGATCTTGTTTTCTGCGGTTATGGCGAACCCACGGAACGATTGGAAGACCTGTTGGAGGTGGCCGCCTTTGCCAAAGAAAGATTTGGAAAGAAGATCCGGGTAAATACCAACGGTCTTGCCAATCTGATGTATGGAAAAGATGTGACACCGATGTTTGAGGGAAAGGTGGACGCTATTTCCATCAGCCTGAATACACCGGATCCGGAAAAATATCTGGAACTTACGAGAAATAAATTTGGCATCGGTTCCTTTGACGCCATGTTAAAATTTGCGGGAGATGTAAAACGGTATGTGCCCAGCGTAACGATGACTACGGTGGCGACGACCATTACCGAAGAGGAAGAGGAGCGATGCCGGAAGATCTGCGAAGATCTGGGTGTCAGCTACCGGATCCGTTCCTTCGAGAGTTAGGAGATAGATCAGATGAAGAAAATTGACCCAGTGTACTCTGTGCCAGATGGTTTTGACCAGCCGGTGCAGGGAAGAAAATATGGCAAGGTGGAGACCATTTCTTATAAATCCACAACTACAGGGGCCACGAGGAAGGCGAGTATCCTTCTGCCGGCAGAATATGAAGAAAAGAAGCGCTATCCTGTGCTCTATCTTCTCCATGGCATCGGCGGCGACCACAGAGAGTGGCTGGAGGGAGATCCACAGTATGTCATTGGAAATCTGGCAGCGGAGGGAAAGGCCAGGGATATGATCGTGGTCATGCCCAATGTGCGGGCGAGAAAAGACGACCGGGTGCCGGAAGAGGTATACAGTCTTGCCAACACAACTGCCTTTGATAATTTTATCCATGATCTGCAGGAGGATCTTATGCCCTATATCGAGGAAAAATATCCGGTGGCGGTGGGCAGGGAGAATACGTCGGTAGCCGGGCTGTCCATGGGAGGAAGAGAGGCTTTGTATATCGGCATCACAATGGCGGGCCGCTTTGGGAGCATCGGTGCTTTTTGTCCGGCATTCGGGATTTTTGCCTACGAGGACATATTATCAGAGCCGGGTCTTTTTACCAGGGAGACATTCAAACTGCCGGATCCCTATAATGGAAAAACGCTTCTGCTGATCTGCACCGGAGACCGGGATGAGGTGGTAAAAGAGAATCCTCAGATGTACCACGAGGCCCTGGAGGAAAATGGGACAGAGCATCTATACTATGTCACAGGGGGCGGCCATGATTTTGAGGTCTGGAAACATGGTTTGTATCAGTTTGCAAAGCGGATATTTCAGCAGTAAATCTGGCGATGAAGGAGAAGGAGAGAGGCCGATGGAGATAGCAACCAGACATTTTGTCCGTCCAGAATATATGAATCATCACAACAGCCTGTATGCGGGGTACATATCAGAATGGATCACAGAGGCCGCCTTTATCGGCATGGCAAAGGTGATGGGGCGCACCAGTCATTTTGTACTGGCGGCGGTGCGCGGCATCAATGTGACTAGATCCGTCTATACCGGCAGCGTACTGGAATTGGGATATGAAGTGAAAAAGATAGGAACTACAAGTGTAGAATTAACCGTTGAAGGAAGGGATTTTCTCTCCGGTGATATGCACTGTGAGGGAAGCGTTGTTTTTGTCAATGTAGATGACGAGGGGAAAAAGACGCCCCATGGGCTGGAGCCTGTGGCGGTCTCGTGACGAAACAACAGCGTTAGCGAGAAGAGAAAAGGAGATATGGTGATGCAGGTAAAAGAGGTACAGGAACGGTCACAGAGGATCTGTGACAATATGGAACAGGTTATTCTGGGGAAAAGAGAGGTTATGGAATATGTACTGGCGGCATTTCTTGCCGGGGGCCATGTTCTTCTGGAGGATGTGCCGGGGACCGGCAAGACCATGCTTGCCAAAAGTCTGGCGGCATCTTTTGGCATGAGTTTTAAGAGGGTGCAGTTCACGCCGGATCTTCTGCCCTCGGATGTCACAGGAATACATTATTTTAACCCGAAGAGCAGCGAATTTGAATTTCGTCCCGGCGGTATTTTCAGCAATATACTGCTGGCCGACGAGATCAACCGCGCCACCCCCAGGACCCAGTCCAGCCTTTTGGAATGTATGGAGGAGGGGCAGGCGACCATCGATGGTGAGACCATGAAAGTAGGTGAGCCATTTTTTGTTATCGCCACCCAGAACCCGGTGGAGACCAGCGGGACATTTCCTTTGCCGGAAGCCCAGCTGGACCGTTTTATGATGAAGCTTTCCATGGGTTATCCGGCGGAAAAGAGCGAACTTGAGCTGCTTCGCCGGGTGATGGATGAGGGGGACTTTCTGGCAAAGCTTTCACCAGTGTGCACTCATGAAGAGTTTATACAGATGCAGAAGGCGTGTGAACTGGTCAATGTACACGATCTGATCCTCGGTTATGTGCTGGAAATAGTGAAAAAGAGCCGTGAGAATAAAAACCTTGCTGTAGGCATCAGTACCCGGGGGGCTATCGCCCTGGTGCGGGCGGCACGATGTTATGCGGCGGTGACGGGAAGTGAATTTGTCACTCCGGATATGATCAAAAAGCTGGCGCCAATGGTATTGTCACACCGGATCCTGCTGGCAGATTCCTACATGAGTGGAAAGGAGCCTGCGGATCATATCCGTGAAATTTTAGGCACCGTGGCGGCGCCGACGGAGGAAGCATTCAGAGCATGAGTATAATGATATTGGCAGCAGTTCTGGTGGTGCTGGGATGCTGGGGGACCATAATAGGTATGGGGTACTGGTACGAAAAGAACTGGACGAAAGATTTCGGATTGGAGATCTCTTTTTCCCAGCAGCAGGCGGCAGAAGGGGATACCCTCTGGCTCTACGAGGTCATAACCAACAACAAAGAAATGATCCTTCCAGCGGTCTCCGTGAGATTTAAAACCTCTAAATTCCTAAAATTTGAAGACATGGATAGTGGTTCTGTATCGGATTATTTTTACCGCAATGATGTGATCAGCGTCAGAGGATATGAGCAGGTGCGCCGGAAACTCCGGATCCGGTGTGCCAGACGGGGGATATACTCCATACAGGAAGCGGAGCTCGCTGGCAGGGACTATTTTCTCCAAAGAACCTATCTGGATAAAAAGGAAGTGGAAGCAGGCCTGATCGTATATCCATCCTTTGTGGGAATTGAGAGGATCCTGCCCCTGTTTCAGAAAAGCTATGGGGATATGAGGACGACGGTTCCCATGTTTGAAGATCCTTTTGAATATGTGGGTGTGAGAGAATACATGCCGGGGGACAGGATGAACCGGATCCATTGGAAAGCCTCAGCAAAGACAGGAAACTGGCAGGTGAAGACCAGCGCGTATAAGGCAGGACAGCCGGCTATCATCCTGCTGAACCTCGGTTCTCCAGGGAATTTTATCAATCAGGCGGCCATGGAAGAGAATATAAGGATCGCCTATTCCCTTGTGCATTTTCTGGACAGGAGGGGGCTTGAAACCATGCTGGTAGCAAATGGCGGCGCGGGATTCCGTCTCCAGGGCAGCGGCAAGGGATATATGGGGCAGGTCCGGCGGAAACTGGCGGCGGTGGCCTACGAGACCCAGGCCCAGAGCGGCGTGGGGATGCTGCAGAGGGAGCGGGATAATCTGGCTGAACATGTACATCTCTTTTTCATTTCTTCCCAGGGGAAGCCTGAGATACAGCAGGAACTGGCAGATATCCTGCACCGGGGAGTATCTGTGACCTGGGTGGCGGTGACAGCTGGCGGGGAGGACGATACCAGACAGCTGCTTCCGGCTCTGGAGCCCTGCATTTACCGATGGAAGGCATAGCAGCTGAAAGGCGGAGGAGATATATGGAAAAAAATCAAAAAATCAGGCGGCGGTACAATAATATTGTCACTTTTTATTATTATCTCGTTGTATGTTATTTCATAATAGCCGGCTCTGTGATAGGCAGGGGTGCGGGAGAGACCGTGATCTTATGTATAATTCTGGGGGCGGCAGGTTATTTTATCTTTAGCTATCGCAGCAGTCATGAGAGCAGGCGGGAGAGGGAGCAGAATAAGGAAAAGAGATGCTATCTTCTCCCCTGGATCCTCGTACTTATTTTTTCATTTTTCGTGCCTGCTGCCTATGTGAATGATCCAGTGGAGCTCCAGAGCGTCAGCTGGATCCAGGGGGTGATTCTTTTTGCCCTGGTTCTGTTTATATTTTCAGTGTTTCTTTATGCGGAATATTTTCATGAAAAATATCTGACTGTATATGCCAATCCCTGCGTGAGTCCGGAAACAATAAAGCGGTTTGAGAAAAATACGCTGGCCAGCCTGAAACGAAAGCTGATGGCGGCGGGGACCGTTACGCTGGCAGTATGTATGATAGCGATAGCAGGAATGTCTACGACAGTAGAATCAAATCCTGCTCCCAGGGAGCGCCAGGAACAGAAAAAAATAGAGAAGAAAGAGAAAACAAAATCCTATCCGATGGAAGAAAGGCAGCGGGAGATTGTGGAAGAGACAGAAGAAGAGAGGAGTTCTTTTGTTCAGGTTCTGCTTTTTCTGTTAGAAAAGTTTATGCAGATCCTTATGATCCTCTTTTTGATCATTGCTGTTTTATGGATTCTTTATGTCATACTCAAACACCTGTTGAATTTCCGGCTGCCAGAGTTTGTATGGAAGGAAGAAAAGGAAGAAGTGGAGGTAGAGGGTATGGATGAGTACATCCCGCTGCGGCAGGCTGCCTCCAGGGAGGCCTCCTTCCCGGAAGATGCCAACGGACGGATCCGCCGCTGTTTTTACCGTTATGTATGGAAGAGAGCGGGAAAACAGGTGGATGTCAGCATGACGCCCTGGGAACTGGCAGGAGAGTATCTGCCAGAAGAGCAGGAAGATGGTCTCACGGAGGAACAGAGACAGCTGGTGGGTATTTATGAGAAGGCGAGATACAGCGGAAAGGAATGTACGGAAGATGAGGTGGAGAGGGCGAGAAAAATCTGTCTTCCCAAAAGAAAATAATTTATAAAAAGAGGGTGTCCAGGGAAGTATTCCTTATGTGAAGTTTCCCCGGACACCCTCTCTTATATTAGAAGATCTCTTGATGAGATTTCCATCAATATTTCATATCTTTCAGGATATCACAGAAATCAAAGGTGGCAAAATAATCCCGGGGAGTCTCGCCGCGGCGGATCATCTGGACACTGCCGTCCTCTTTCAGAAGCAGCTCCGGAGATTTGAGCTTGCCATTGTAGTTATATCCCATGGCATAGCCGTGGGCACCGGTATCATGGATCACAAGATAATCTCCGGTCTCAATCTCTGGAAGCAGGCGGTCTACTGCAAATTTATCATTATTTTCACAGAGGGAGCCGGTAATATCGTATTTGTGGTCACAGGGCTCATTTTCTTTGCCGAGAACGGTGATGTGGTGGTAAGCGCCATACATCGCCGGACGCATAAGGTCACAGGCACAGGTGTTTACGCCGGCGTATTCTTTATAGATATGTTTCTGGTGGATGCATTTGGTGACGAGATTTCCATAGGGCCCCAGCATAAAGCGCCCCAGCTCTGTGAAGATCGCCACATCCCCCAGACCGGCGGGAATGAGGATCTTCTCAAACTGCTCCCTGACGCCCTCGCCGATCACCTTGATGTCATTTGGCTCTTTGTCCGGCGTGTAGGGAATTCCGATGCCGCCGGAGAGATTGATGAACTGGATATCAGCCCCGGTCTTTTCTTTTAACTCTACAGCCAGCTCAAAAAGGATGCCCGCCAGTGTGGGATAGTAGTCGTTGCTCACGGTATTGCTGGCGATAAATGCATGGATCCCAAAATATTTGGCGCCGAGGCCCATCAGCTTTTTAAATCCTTCCACCAGCTGTTCTTTCGTAAATCCGTATTTGGCATCGCCGGGATTGTCCATGATGTCGGTGCCCAGTTCAAAGACTCCACCGGGGTTGAAGCGGCAGCAGATGGTCTCTGGAATGCCGGGGCCTTCTGCCAGATAGTCGATATGTGTATAATCATCCAGGTTAATGTATGCGCCGAGGTCAGCTGCTTTCTGGTATTCTTCCATAGGAGTTACATTGGATGAGAACATAATGTCATCATTTTTGAAACCAAGGGCCTCTGACAGCATCAGCTCTGTCAGGGAAGAACAGTCCACACCACAGCCCTCTTCCTGAAGAATTTTCAGGATAAATGGATTTGGTGTCGCTTTCACGGCAAAATATTCACGGTAACCTTTATTCCAGGAAAATGCCTCTTTCAGAGCACGGGCATTTTCACGAATTGCTTTTTCGTCATAGATATGAAAGGGAGTAGGAAAAGTTTTTTCGATCTCCTTTACCTGTTCCAGATTGACGATGGTTTTTTTCATTATAATTCCTCCTTGTCTGTGTGGCTTTAGCCTGACGGTGCCAAATCGAACCCGTTTCTTAACCAGCTATTTTGTAAATGCGTTCGTTAGTTTCAATCGGCGTAGCCACCGCTACGACTCATTCAACTGCCTTCGCATTTACAAAATAACTGGTTTGAAATCTTTGACCGTGTGTGGTGTATTTTGGCGAAGAACAAGGCTAGAGGACGAAGTAGT
This sequence comes from uncultured Eubacterium sp., assembly GCA_910584645.1. Classification (GTDB taxonomy): domain Bacteria; phylum Bacillota; class Clostridia; order Lachnospirales; family Lachnospiraceae; genus Eubacterium_F. The sequence goes on along the minus strand of CAJUAU010000008.1, from coordinate 89,685 downwards.
TCGCCAAAATACACCATTCACGGCGGGTTCGATTTGGTATCGTCAGGCTACTTTCATAGTATAGCCACAATTTTTCGTTCTGTCAATCACATAGGATAGGAATTTCAACAGAAAGGAAGTCTTGACTTAAGTACGAAATCGGACTATAATAAAAAAGAGTCCGATTTCGTACTTAATAAATATGGGAGGAGATTGTGATGGAAGACAGAGTATGTGATGAATTGAAAGAGTTTAACAAAATTTATAAGGAATTTGATGATCTGTGGCATGAGACTGCCCTGCATATCGGCCTGTCCGACAGTGCTTTTGATATTTTGTATTCGGTGTATTGCCTTGGGGACGGCTGTCTGCAGAGAGATATTTGTGCGTTGTCATTTGGACGGAAGCAGACCATTAATTCAGCGATACAGAAACTGGTAAAAGAGGGCCTGCTCCAGATGAAGCGGGGAAAAGGGCGGGAGATGCATATTTACCTGACAGAAGAGGGAAAAGATTTTGTGAAACAAAAGGTGGAGCCCCTGGTGGAGGTTGAAAACAGCGTCTGGAAGGAGATGTCCCCAGAAGAGAGACAGGAACTGATCCGGCTGACAAAAGAGTATGTAGACAACTACCGCATCAAAATAAAAAAACTGACCGCGGATCATGCATAGGGAGGGAATATAATATGAAGATCCAGTTATCGGAACATTTTACTTACAAAAAATTACTGCGCTTTGTGCTGCCGTCTATCGTAATGATGATATTTACGTCGATCTATGGAGTGGTGGACGGCCTTTTTGTGTCAAACTATGTGGGAAAGACCGCTTTTGCGGCGGTGAACCTGGTCATGCCCCTGCTGATGATGCTCAGTGCCCTGGGGTTTATGATGGGGACCGGGGGAAGTGCCATCGTGGCAAAAACGCTGGGAGAAGGAGATAAAGAACGGGCAGACCGGTATTTTTCCATGATGGTGTATGTGACCCTGGCGGGGGGTGTGGCCTTAACTGTGCTGGGACTGGTTTTCCTGCGTCCCATTGTGACCGCTCTGGGAGCAGAGGGAGAGATGATCGGTCAGTGCCTGATCTATGGAAGGATCAGCCTGGCTTCCCTGACCTTTTTTATGGTTCAGAATGTGTTTCAGAGTTTTTTTGTAGCGGCGGAAAAACCCCATATGGGACTTGGGGTTATGGTGGCGGCGGGAGTGGCCAATATGGTACTGGATTATCTTTTTATCGTGGTACTTGGCTGGGGCATCGCAGGCGCGGCAGCGGCGACAGCAGCCGGGGAGACCGTGGGAGGTATCGTGCCTCTGATCTATTTTTCCAGGAAAAATACAAGCCTTCTCCAGCTGACAAAGACAAGGGTAAAAGGGAAGATCCTGTTAAAGGCCTGCACCAACGGTTCCTCTGAGCTGATGACAAATCTTTCTATGTCTCTTGTGAATATGCTCTATAATGTGCAGCTGATAAAGCTGGCTGGAGAGGACGGCGTGGCAGCATATGGTGTGATCATGTATGTCAACTTTATTTTCCTGGCGACCTTTATTGGATATTCCATCGGCAGCGCCCCCATCGTGGGATACCATTTTGGCGCCCGGAACCATAATGAGCTGAAAAACCTGTTCCAGAAAAGTATGAGGCTCATCGCAGGCTGGGGGGTGCTGCTTATGCTCCTGGCATTTGTGCTCTCTGGTCCGCTGGCGCAGTTTTTTGTCGGTTATGACACAGAACTGTTAGCAATGACCAGTCACGGTCTCCGGCTGTATGCCCTGGCATTTCTGGTGAGCGGCTTCAATATATACGGTTCTGCCTTCTTTACGGCGCTGAACAACGGGCTGGTTTCGGCGGTCATTTCTTTCCTGAGGACACTGGTGTTCCAGATGGCAGCAGTGCTGGTCCTGCCGATGCTTTTGGGGCTCAATGGGATCTGGCTGGCGGTCCTCGTGGCGGAGCTGCTGGCGCTGGGGGTGACGCTCCAATTCTTCATCCGGAAGAAAAAGGTGTATCATTATCTGTAGTCTGCCCCAGTATTCCAATCGTTGAAAAATATTTATTTTTTTGAAACATTTCTCCTGTTTTTTCCGTCTAATGTATGAATGAGAAAATGATACATGTTAAATCCGGGGATTCATTATGATCAGAACAGGAGAGGCTCATGGGAAAAATAAAGTTTATGGCGGAAGAGTTTTTTCGTAGTTTTAGAAAAAATCTATTCAAAAATGTGCTTTTGATGGCAATGTTTTCCACCAGTATGGTCATGACTGTACTAATGGGGTCATACTATCTGGATCTGGAGGAACAACATCCAGAGATGCCTAGCTATAAAGAAAATGGCACATGGTATCGCATCGGCTTGTTGGAAGACACCATGGAAATGGAGGGCAGTATAGATACGGTACAAGGCTGCCAAAAAATCATGCAATATTATGAGCGGCTGCATGATTCGGAGGAACATCCGATTTTTTCAGTGGACACAGTAAATGACTGTTATGTAAAGGAAGATGATCTGAGGGATCTGTTTGGAAAGGCGGGCTGTGACAGCTTTGTCAGCGAAAATAATCCAGGAGCCATGACGGCTTGTTTTGGGGCAGAGGATGAGGGAAGTATGTGCAGCATCTTAGCTTTGAAATGTGCCATGCTTGATGATACGGCGTTTGAAATCTTTGGACTCCAGACAGAGGAAGGAGAAGGATTTTCCAAAAATAATCTGACGCTGCAGAATGCTTCTGACCCTGTACCAGTGCTGCTTGGACATGAGTATAAAGGAATCCTTTCTGTCGGTGACAGGATCGAGATCGGTTTTCCGGGCTATGCTTATTCCTGCAGGGTCGCCGGCATATTGGAAAAGAACTCCATGATCCCCTGGCAGGGTGTCGGCTCGGAGGACATGGTGATATTGGATTACCACATTATTTTTCCGTATTCCATACGGGTGTCAGAGGACACCGATAATCTAAAGGATATTGCCAAATATGCAGCGCGGGATCTGCAGGCACTGGAATTCAATACATCTATGGTCTGGGCAGAAGATGAGAAAGACTTCAGGGATGTGGTATCCCTGTTCCGGGATATTGGGAATGAATATGATTTTCCGCCGATGGAGCTTTATGCGGCTTCCATGGGGCTTCGGCTCTTACATAAAGAATCAGCAGCACGGGTCCGGATCATGCTCATCCTGACGGTTACCCTGATCGGCTTTACCTTTTATGGGTTGTTTGCAACTTTTTATGACAAGATACAGTCCAATAAAAAGACTTATGGGATATACCAGATGAATGGCTGCCCGATGCGGATGATCCTTTTTCCCTATCTGTTTGAGATAGCAGTAGTTCTGTCTCCGGCAGTTTTCGTGTGCAGGTATATATTTTCGGAGGAAAATATTGAATACGCCAGTGGGGATATGATATTCAGAGTGACCGGGTGTTTTATCGGACTGGCATTTCTGATCGCCGCCGTGTTTGTCACCTGTCTTTTGAAAGGTGTGGATACAGAACAATTGCTGCGGCAGAAGGATTAGTAACAGGGATTAGGAACAGGAGGAGAAGAGTATGATCCGAATAGAAAATGTAGTGAAGACATTTGGTAAAGGCAAAAAAGAAGCTGTTGTGGAGGCGCTCCGGGGGATAAGCCTTTCTATACAGGAGGGCGAAATGGCAGCGGTCATGGGGAAAAGTGGTTCGGGGAAATCCACGCTTCTTAACATACTGGGAGGAATGATGTCAGCTGACAGCGGTACATATTTATATGATGGAAAAGAAGTTAATTTTAAAAGCCAGAAGGAACTGGTCAGGTTCCGCAGAAACGAGATTGGTTTTATCCTGCAGTATTTTGCCCTGGTGGATGACCTGAATGTTTTCCGAAATGTGGCACTTCCCCTAAAATATCAGGGATATTCCCGGAAAAAGGTCAAAAAAATGGTAATGGAGGCGCTTACGGATCTTGGTATAGAGGATAAGGCGAAGGCATATCCTGCTGAATTGTCAGGCGGTCAGCAGCAGAGAGTGGCGATCGCAAGGGCTGTGGTAAAAAGTCCCAGGGTGATTTTGGCGGATGAGCCCACCGGGGCACTGGATGAAGCGACAGGTGAAGAGGTACAGAAAATCTTCAGGAGGCTGAATGAGAAGGGGAAAACGGTTATTATTGTCACCCATGATGCAAAAGTGGCACAAAAGTGCGATAGGATCATTCATGTGAAGGACGGTATGGTGGAAAGTGGCGGCGGGACCGGACAGAGTGACTGGGATAAAGGAGGCTGTGTATGAAATTATTTGGAAAAAAGGTTCCAAAGGGAAATTTACTTCTGTTTTTCAGTTTTACAGTCATTTCCTTATGTATTTTACTGATCGTATCTGCAGCCCGTGCGGAACGTGTCGCAGAGCTCCTTGGAAAATCTCTTTATTCGGGGCATCATAAAGGATTCACCATAATAGAGTCGGAAGAGGAGGATCAATGGGAAGAAGTACTTCCTGAAATGGAATCAGAATATGACGATTTTGCCCTCTATGTACCGGTGCGCGACCAGAATGTAGTAATGCGGGGGATATATGTAAAAGGGGATATGGCAGAACCGCCGATGCTTTCCGGGAAGTATTTTGACCACTCTGCCTCGTGGACGGATCAGGGGATGGTGGTGCTCGGAAAAGACCACGGGAAGGATGTGTCTGCCCGTGATGGCAAGAACTATTTCTGGTTTAATGATATAGAATATGAAGTGATCGGAATCATGGGAACAGAAGAAGACAGCCGTATCAATCAGATGATCCTGCTGGATTTTAAATCGGCAGTGAAGATCTCTGGGATCAATACCCAATATGTCCTGGATACAAAAAAGAAATCCAGTATACTGGAGATCGGGCAGAAAATTTATGACCTTTTTGAGTTTCCTGCCAATGTGCACATCGGACTGGAAGAACAGGATGATCCCTCCGCTGTTGTTTCATATCTATCCAGTGACGTGATCATGGATACGATGTACATCATGATCCTCATCAGCTTTTCACTGAGTACCATCCTGATCACATTTATATGGTTCCGGTTCCGGAGACAGTTATTTTATGCATGGAGTCTTTTTGGATATGGGAGGCCTCTGGTGTGTCTTGAGGTATCAAAGAGATTTTATGGGGCTGCCGGAGCAGGTTTTGTGACAGGGCTTATCCTGATGTGCATGATTTTAAAAATTGTGCCGGATGTTGACATGATATTTATGGATGTCTGCAGGGCCTTTGGGATGACATTAGGACTGGGCACGATCATACTATATTTTTGTTATTTCGCAAGTTCCAGATATAAAGAAGCAAAGAGGTGAGAGGAGGTGAAAGATTTGAAAAAACTTGTAAAACGGGCCCAGGGCGGAGACGCCGATGCTTTTGTACAGCTGATTGAAGAGAACCGGCAGAGCCTGTATAAAGTGGCGGTCTGCTATGTAAAAAATCCAGAAGATGCAGCGGATGTCATACAGGATACCATTTTGTCCGCATTTGAGAAGATCGGGGATCTGAGACAGCCCAAATACTTCCGCACATGGCTGATCCGGATGCTGATCAACAAGGCAAAAGATTTTCTGGAAAAGCGCAGCTGGGAGGTGGCCTTTGGCGAGATCCCGGAAGGGGAGCAGAGCGATCATGTGCTGGAACATATGATGTACGAGGAACTGATCCAGTCGGTGGATGAACAGTACCGGGACATTCTGGTGCTGTATTATGTGGAGGGATTCCCCACGAAGGAGATCGGGGAGCTTCTGGATATGAAAGACGCCACAGTACGGACAAGGCTGCGCCGGGGGCGTGAGGATCTGCGCCGGGCATATGAGAGACAGTCAGGAAAAGGGAAAAGCAAAATGGGTTGGAAGCAGGAGAAAAGGATGATGCTTCCAGAAAGGACAGGGGAAAATTATGCGAGATAATGATGTAAAAAATATATTGGAACAGGAAGTGGAACTGCCGGAGGTGGTCCGGGAGAAAATGAAAGCGGCATACCGGCAGATCGGGGCAGATACAGAAAAGACAGAGAGGATCTGTGATATCAGAAGACGGCGGAGCGTGTATCATTTCAGGTATGTAAAAGCAGCAGGGATCGTATTTTGCTGTCTGCTGGCGGCGATGACGGCGACAGCGGCCAGCAGGGGAGGCTTTCAATCGCTGGCGAAGCTTTTTACAGGGGACACGGAGATGATCAAAGAGTCGTCGGCAAAGCCTGAGGTGACAGCTGGGAAAAACACCTTTAAGAACCTGAAGGTATCAGTGGAACAGGTGACAGGGACGGAGAGGCTGAGTTATATCATTCTCCGGCTGAAGAGAACAGATGGAAAAAAATTCGATAAAGATAAAGAATATCATTTTGGAAATGTGTCTTTCGCTGGGGAAACGGAGGATTCTGTTTTGACCAGTGCAGGATCAGAGGATGATTCTGTATTGTTCAGCGCTGGATCAGGGGGGCCAGAGGCATCAGAGGCGTCAGAGAATGCGGTTGCCTGTTATAGTGTTTGGGAGGATGGCATGGGAGGTTCGGAAGAAGCCCTTATTGATAATGGGATGGTGATTGAAAACCAGGGAACGGATGAGATAAGCATTGTCATAACCTGCGAGTATGAAAAACGGGATGGAAAAGACCGCTATTACCGTAAAGGGGAAAAATGCCGTCTTTTCCTGAAAGGGCTTATGAGTGACGATGAACATGTTATGAAAGGAGAGGTGCAGGAAGAATTTGTTCTGGATTATGGAGAATGCAGGGAAAAAGTCATTACTCCAGATGTCAAGATCCGGCTGCCGGAGACCGGCACTGAGAAACATTATCTTTCTGTGGGAACCTTGAAACGTATCGTTCTTACGCCATATACCCTGCAGTTTGAACAGGTGTTGTCAGAAGATCAGATTGAAAACTCTACATGGAACCAGGTGTATGTGGAGATGGATGACGGGAAGCTGATCGGACGGCAGACAGAGGAGGATGAGGAACATCAGATCCGGGAAGATTACAGTACCGGAGTACAGAAGAATAACCAATGGGCGAGGAAAAACAGACTGAATTTTTCTTCCCTGGTGGATGTGGACCATGTCAGGGCTATATGGTTTGGAGACCAGCGTATCGAGGTGTAAAGGAAAATAGGCCAGCGAGTTAAAAGTTCTCCTTGAAAAAAAACGCATGTTCCGTTACAATATAAATTTGGAAACCTTGACGGACACCCGCCAGTTGCCTGGCGGGTGTTTGTCAGCTTATGGTCTGTGCCATGGAGCTGGTCAAGGAGCATTGTTTTTTGAAAGGATGTTTTCAATGGATAAATATGATGGAAGCCAGATTGTAATATTAGAGGGACTGGAAGCGGTGAGAAAGCGCCCCGGAATGTATATCGGGAGTACTGGGACAAGGGGACTTCATCACCTGATCTGGGAGATTCTTGATAACGGTATCGATGAACATCTTGCCGGATTCTGCTCGGAGATACATATTACTCTGACGAAGGATGGTGGTGTGTCCGTAGAGGATAACGGCAGGGGGGTGCCGGTAGACATCCATCCCACAAAGAAAATTCCGACGGTCCGGGTGGTGTACACGATCCTCCACGCCGGCGGTAAATTTAACAATAGTGTATATAAAGTGTCCGGAGGACTTCACGGTGTAGGGGCATCGGTGGTCAACGCGCTGTCTAAGAGCATGACAGTGGAAGTCAGGAAGGACGGACAGGTGTACCGGGATGAGTACCGGGACGGAGGAAAGCCAATTGTCAAATTAGAAAAGGGACTGCTTCCGGTGGCGGGAAAATGTTTAAAAAGTGATACGGGGACGAAAGTGACCTTTTATCCGGATGAAACCATATTTGAAACCGTGGAATTTAAGCCGGAGACCATCAAAAAGAAGCTGAAGGAGATCGCCTACCTGAATAAAAATCTGAAGATAATTTTTACAGATGAACACACCGGTGAAAGTGCGGTGTTCCAGGAAGAGTTTGGGATCCAGAGCTATGTCAGTTATATTAACCGCGATGTGACGCCCCTGCATAAGGACGTTATTTATATTGAGGGAACCAGCGGTGAGATCGAGGTAGAAGTGGCGCTTCAGTATGTAAATACCTTTACGGAGCAGATCAATTCCTATTGTAACCGCATCAATGTGACAGACGGGGGAACGCTGGTGACTGGATTTAAAATGGCGCTGACCCGCGTGATGAATCAGTATGCCAGGGAACTTGGGTTTTTGAAAAACAACGAAGAAAATTACGATGGAAAGGATATCCGCAATGGCCTGGTGGCGATCGTATCCATCAAGCATCCGGATCCCCAGTTTGAGAGCCAGACGAAGAATAAGCTGGGAAATACGGATGCCAAGACGGCAGTTGACGACGTGTTCAGCCAGGAGATACAGCGGTATTTTGATAAAAATGTAGAGGTGCTGAAAACCATCCTGGAAAATGTCCGCAAATCTTTTAAAGCCAGGACTGCCAGTGATAAGGCGAGACGCTCTGTATTAAAGGAACTGATGAATGTAGACACGAAGAGCAAGCTGGCTGCCTGTTCATCCAAAAAGCCGGAGGAGTGCGAGATCTATATCGTGGAGGGAGATTCTGCCGGCGGCACTGTCAAGACGGCGAGAAACCGCAGGACCCAGGCGGTGCTGCCGCTGCGGGGAAAGATCCTGAACGTAGAAAAGGCACCGCTGGAAAAGATATTACTGAACAACGAGATCAAGTCGATGATTGCTTCCTTTGGCTGCGGCATCGGGGATGATTTTGATATAAATAAACTCCGGTATGACAAAATCATCATCCTGACAGATGCCGATGTGGACGGAGCCCATATCAGCACACTGCTCCTAACCTTCTTTTACCGGTTTATGCCGGAGCTGATCTATCAGGGCAAGGTCTACCGGGGGCTGCCTCCCCTTTATAAGGTAGATTATGAGGATGTGGAAAAGAAGAAAAAGGTAAAAAAGAGCGAGTACCTTTTTAATGATTTTGAGCTGGACAAGTTCCGGAAGACTGGGAAGAAGATCCAGGGGCTGCAGCGGTATAAAGGTCTGGGAGAGATGGATGATGTACAGCTCTGGGAGACGACACTGGATCCCGACAGCCGGGTTCTTGCCCAGGTTTCCATCAGTGATACCGTGGAGGCAGATGAAGTGACGGATGTGCTTATGGGAAGTAATGTCCCGCCCCGGCGGCAGTTTATTATGGAAGAAGCGCGGTATGCGAATGTTGATATATAACATTGATTGGAGGAGACTATGAGTCAGCTGAAAGAGAATATCATACAGTTGGATTTTGCAGAGGAGATGAAAACCTCTTACCGGGATTATGCCGTCAGCGTCATTGTAGCACGTGCACTGCCGGATGTCCGGGATGGATTAAAACCAGTACAGCGGAGAATCTTATATGCCATGAAGGAACTGGGGCTTTCTCCGGATAAGCCTCACCGGAAAAGCGCCCGTATCGTCGGGGATACCATGGGTAAATACCATCCCCACGGGGACAGCTCGATCTACGACGCACTGGTCCATATGACAGAAGAGTATTCGCTGAATGCGCCCCTGGTGGACGGACACGGAAATTTTGGTTCCATAGACGGAGACGGGGCGGCGGCCATGCGTTATACCGAGGCGAGGCTTTCCCGGGCAGCCATGACGATGCTGGACAACCTGGAAAAGGGGCTTGTGGAGTTCAATCCCAACTTTGATGATAGTGAAAAAGAACCGGTGGTACTTCCGGCGATGATCCCCAATCTTCTGATCAATGGAACGACCGGGATCGCCGTCGGTATGGCGACGAATATCCCGCCCCATAATCCCGGAGAGGTGATCGATGCGGTTATCGCCTGCATGGACCGTCCGGGCATTTCCATCCAGAAACTGATGGATTACGTGCCGGCACCGGATTTCCCCACAGGAGGCATCATTACCAATTCAGCGGAGCTGTCTTCCATCTATGAGACCGGGGAAGGCAGGATCCGGCTGCGCGCCAGAACGGAGATCGAGAAGGGCGACAATGGACGGACCAATATCGTGATCACCGAGATTCCATACACGATATCCGGTAATAAGACCAAGCTGGTAGAGACACTCTCTTCTCTTGTTAAAGATAAGGTATTCGATGAGATCTATGATGTCAGGGATGAGTCCTCCAAGGAAGGCATCCGCATCGTGATCGAAGTAAAAAAGGACCGTGATATAGAAAATTTATTAAACGGCCTGTATAAGAAGACGCAGATGGAAGATACTTATGGTGTCAATCTGCTGGCGATCCGCGGCGGACAGCCCAGATTGTTCAATCTTAAGTCCATGATCGAGGAGTTTATCCTGTTTCAGGAGGACCTGTATACCAGAGAGTACCGGTTCCTGCTGGAAAAGGCGAGGAAACGTCTGGAGATCGTCGAAGGCCTGATGAAGGCCACAGACGTCATAGATCTGATCATTGAGATCCTTCGGGGCAGTTCTTCGGTAAAGCAGGCAAAGGCTTGTCTGATCGAAGGAATAACCAAAGATATTAAGTTTAAAAGTGCAGCTTCGGAAAAGCAGGCGGCGACGCTTTTATTTAGCGAGGTGCAGGCGGATGCCATCCTTGCCATGCCGCTGAGCAGACTGATCGGCCTGGAGATCCTGAAACTTCATGAGGAAAATGATTCCCTGCTGGCAGACATTGAACAGTATGAGAAGGTGCTGGGTAATACGAAAGAGCTTTATAAGGTTATCAAAACAAGGCTGCGGGAATATAAGAAAGCCTTTGGAAGACCACGCCGTACAGAACTTCTCGATGTGGCGGCGAAGGCCTATGTAGAGGAGATCAAGATCGAGGACATCTATGTGTGCATCGACCGCTTCGGCTACACAAAATCCATGGATGAGGGAGCATTTTCCAGGGCGTCAGAAGAGGCAAAGGGAGAGTATCCCCATATCATAAAAATAAAAAATACAGACAAGCTGTGCCTGTTTACGGATCAGGGAAATATGCACCAGATCAAGGCGGAGAAGATCCCACGGTGCAAGATGAAGGACAAGGGAACCCTGGTTCACAGCCTTTGCAGGATGTCCAATGACGAAGAGGCTCTTTTGTATATTTCTTTTGAAGATCTATTTGAATCCATGCTTTTCTTTGCCACGAAGAGCGGCTATGTAAAGCTGGTGTCCGGTGCCGAATTTGAGACCAGCCGTCTTCAGGTGGCGGCAACTAAGCTGGATCCGGAAGACCAGGTGGCAGGAGTGAACGTGCTGTCTGCTTCCGAGGTGCTGGAGGGAAATAAAAAAGTGATCTTACTGACCGGGAAGGGCTTATCCCTGGGATTTTCCGTGAGTGAGGTCAGTGAATTCAAAAAGACCAGCCGGGGTGTAAAGGGGATTACATTGGATAATGACGACAGCCTTGTGTTTTCTACTGTTGTAGACACGAATGCAGATACCTTTGAGTACGATGGCAGAGTACTGAATGCAAAAAGAGTGAGAAACCGGAAGAGAGCAGCAAAGGGGCAGAAGGCAGCATTGGACTAGATAAATTTTTTTTAAGGGTTAAGGTGTTCCCTTAATCGTCCGATACATATTGTAAGAAACGTTAAAAGATTTATTTAGGTGGTGAAGAGTATGAGAATTGACGCATATATGCAGGTAAATCAGCTTTATAAAGCAGGTAAACCGAGATCTTCTGCGAAATCTTCCAGGTCGGATTCGACAGACAGCCTGGAGATATCCAGTATCGGAAAAGATTATCAGGTTGCCAGAAAAGCTGTGTCTGATAATTCTGATATAAGGGAAGATAAGGTGCAGGATATTATGGACCGGATGAAAGCCGGAACTTATAATGTATCCTTAGAGGCTGTGGCAGACAAGCTTGCGGACCGTCTGCTTGGATGACGAACAGGAGGTTGTTCCTTTGGCGAGCTTAATTGAAGAATTGATTGGGACCCTTGGCCGGGAGGAAAAGATTTATGCCAATCTGATACCGGTTCAGGAGGAGAAGATAAGGGCGATCGTGGCAAATGACCTGGAAGCTCTGGGACGTCTGTCTGGCGAGGAGCAGAAGATGATGGACGAAGTCGGAAATCTTGAAGCCAGGCGGATACGGGTGACAGAAGACATTGCTACTGTTCTCGGAAAAGCTTCGGGGGATATGAATCTGGAGCAGATCATCCAGGCCCTTGGCAAACAGCCCGATGAACAAAAGAAATTACAGCACCTGCATGACAAGCTGAGACGGACCGTGGCGCGGCTGCAGGAGCTGAATGCTCAGAATAAAGAGTTATTGACGCAGGCATTAGAAATGGTTGAATATAATATGAATGTGATAAGAAGTACACGGATGTCTTCGGGAAGCAGTAATTATTCAAGCGACGCTGCACAGGTGGATATGCCCGCCTATGGGGCAGGGAGCTTTGATGCGAAACAATGATCGGCGGTTTGCGGCATCAAAGATCCCCTATGGCAGATGTTTCGCTGGATGCCCACATTTGTGTGCTTCTTTTATTTTGTAAATAAATCATTGTCGGGAAAAGAGGAAAGATTGTATGGGAAATCTATTTGCAAGTTTTAATACGGGTGTCTCCGGACTGCATTCGGCGCAGACATCCATGAATACAACGGCTCACAACCTTGCCAATGCTACTACTCCAGGACATACAAGACAGCAGGCAGTTGTGACAGATGCTTTTTATTCGTCCAGGTTTGGTGCGTATTCTAATAAGATACAGGTTGGTCTTGGGACGGATGTAGTAAAGATCCGTCAGATACGGAATACATTTCTGGATGATCAGTACCGGGTTCAGGTCGGGCGCCAGAGCTTCTATGAGGCGCAGTATGCGGCGGTACAGGAGATGCAAGAGCTGTTTGGAGAGCTGGAAGCACAGGAATTTCTTGAATCTATGACAGATCTGTGGACTTCGGTTCAGGAACTGACGAAAACACCTGGCGATATCACATGCCGTGCCGAATTTGTCTCCCAGGCGGCCCAGTTTGCGGAGCGGGCACAGGTGCTGCAGCAGCAGTTAAATGATTATCAGAAGAACATGAATGATGAGGTGCAGAATCAGGTAAATGAGATCAATGATATCGTATCCCAGATCCGGGATTATAATATGTTGATCCGTAAGTATGAGGCGACAGGGGAAGGCGCCAATGACTATCGCGATTCCAGAAACCTTCTGCTGGATCAGCTTGGATCGATCATAAAATTTAAGCCGATCGAGGAGAAAGATGGTACGATCTCCATTTATTCGGAGGGAGAATTTCTGCTGGAGGGCAACCACCAGAGCCGGCTGACTACGGCGTATGAGAGTTCTACTTCCAAACTGCTTAAGCCGGTATGGGAGACAGGTGAGGATTACTTTTTCCGCGGAGAACTGGCATATTCCCGTGACACCGATACCGATGTGGGATCCCTTAGAGGGCTTCTGGTGGCGAGAGGGAATCATGCCGCTGACTTTACCGATATGCCAGTGAAGCCGGTGAAGGAAGACTATATCGATAAATTTGGGACACTGGATGAGAGAGCCTGGTTTAACGCCAATGAGAAATATAACAGAGAGGTAGAAGAATATAATGAGTATGTTGAGCCTTCGATCGTGATGAAAGTCCAGGCGGAATTTGACCAGCTGATCCGGGGCATGGCCATGATGATAAATGACACCCTTTGTCCGAATAAGGAGCTGGAGCTGGCAGACGGGACGAAGATCAAGGTGCTGGATAACGAAAATGCACCCTATGGTGACGATGCGAACAAGACGGTAGGAGAAGAGCTTTTTATCCGGCGGAAAACGCCGCGGTATACCGAGAAAACGGTAGAAGTCCTGAACGAAGACGGAACTATTGGTAAAGTTACTGTTCTTCAGTACAACGAAGAGGATGTTGAGGATCGTTACAGCCTGTATACCATCGACCAGCTGGAGGTAAATCCGGAGCTGTTGAGGGATCCGTCCAGACTGCCCCTGAAGGCAAATGAAAATTCTGGTTTTGTAGAAGGATTTACCCAGTATGTCTGTGCCGACCTGGTGGGAAAATGGCAGGAAGATTTTTCTACCCTGGATCCCAATTCCATGACTACATATGATTTTAACGGATACTATGGAGCTCTGGTGGGACAGTTTTCTACCGATGGAAATGTGTGGAGTGGAATTATAGATAACCAGGTCATCACAGTAAATGCCATTGAGGGCGAGAGACAGAATGTGATGGGAGTATCCACCGACGAGGAACTGGCAGATTTGATCAAATTTCAGAAGTGTTTCGACGCATCATCGAGATATATCACCGTGGTAGACGAGATGATCGAGCATCTGATAACCAGCTTATAGGAATGGAGGAGAAGAAATGTCTACATTTCAGGGATTAGAAATCGCAAAATCAGGAATGCTTACCTATAACGCCTGTATGCAGACGGCGGCCCACAACCTTGCCAATGTAGGGACGAAAGGGTATTCCAGACAGGTAGTGAAAACAAGTGCCCAGATACGGAATGTAAGTTCCATCAAGGTGATCGGAGCCGGCGCCTATGTGCAGGATATCGTGCGGGAACACAATGATTACTACGATATCAAGTATAGAAAAGAAAACGCCACTTATAGCAAATACGGCACCCATTCCTATTATCTGAAGCATGTCGAGACTTACCTGTACGCAAAAAATGAAGAGGATGGCGGGATCACCACAGCCTTTGATCAGTTTTGTAAAACTCTTACGGGTTCTGTAGGGGATGGCGGCGATGCCACGAAGAGAAAGGAAATTGCCACCGTTGCCGACACGCTGACCTCTTTTATACAGAGCAGTGCTTCGGATCTCCGGGATCTGCAGGAAGAAGCTAATGAAGAGATCAAAAGCTGTGTGGAGCAGATCAACGCTCTTGCGGATAAGATCGCGGCGGTAACGAAGCAGATCAACACTCTGGAAGCATACGGTAATCCGGCAAATGACCTCCGTGACCAGAGAGGGGTGCTCATCGATGAACTTTCTGAGTACTGTAATGTGAAAGCGGTGGAGGAAGAGCCGCCAAGCGGTGTCGGGCTGCCCCAGTTCTTTCTTTATGTCAATGGCGGCATTCTTCTGGATACTTACCGTGTCAATGAATTAAAAGTGACAGAGATGGATACCACAAAAGCCATCAATGATATATCCGGCCTCTATAAAGTATCCTGGGCGGACGGAGCGCCTTTTAATGAATACAGCCCTTCTCTGGGCGGGAAGCTGCAGGGGCTTTATGAGATCCGGGACGGTAATAACTCGACGACATTGTCAGGGAAGATCGCCGGAATCGCAAACGATAAGGACGGCAATATCGTGGTGACGATGAACAGCGCCAATATAAATGACGTGAATCTGTTGAATATACCGGCAGAGGACGGGGAGATCACGATCAATAACGTTGCTTATAGTTATGATACCTTTGAGGTGCAGGTATCAGACAGCGGCGAGTTTACATACAAATTTACACTCAAACAAAATATGAGCACAGACCAGGCAAAAGCACTGCAGTATGCAGTGAATGTCCAGGCAGATGTTGTGGTTGGCGACAATGTGGCCTATAAAGGCGTTCCCTATTATATGGCACAGCTCAATGAATTTGTGAGAACCTATGCCCAGAATTTTAACGATATCCATAAGGGCGGTTACGACGACTATGGGAATCAGGGCATCGACTTCTTCAATGCCAAAGTACCGGCAGACGGCGCCAATTATATATTTACATCCAAAGGCGAGGGCGGCTATGATTCATCTTTTACCTCCCTGGCAAAAAAAGAAAACAATGGAAGCTATACGGGAAGCTATTACTATATGACGGCATTGAATATCTGTGTGACAGATGCTGTTCTGGATGACACAAAGCTCCTCGCATTTAACGCAATGGAGGATGGGGGCAAATCCGAAGGGCTGAACCTGAAAAAGCTTGCAGACTTGAAAGATGATTCCAAGATGTTTCTACACGGAGCACCGGATTCTTTCCTGCAGTCCTTTACAGCGGATGTGGGAGTGGACTGTAAAAAGGCGTTGACGATGGAAGCGAGCCAGCTCAATATACGTGATGCAGTGGATATCCAGCGGCAGGCAGTATCCGGTCCCGATGAGGATGAGGAGACGGAAGGTCTGCTTACCTTCCAGAAGATGCTGTTTAACCAGTATAAAGTACTTTCGGTGATGAACGAAGTGCTTGACAGACTGATCAACCAGATGGCAGTGTAATAGATCTGCCACACATCATATCAAATAGAAAAGGACGTGGATGATTTATGCGGATTACCAATAACATGATGCGGAATAATGCGATGCTCCATATTCAAAAGAATAAGGCGGCATACAACAAATATTTTGAACAGTATGCATCTGAGAAAAAGATTCAGAATCCTTCCGATAATCCAACGATCGCAGTGCGTGCACTCAGGTTCCGTACCACGATGATCGAGATCGACCAGTATCTTTCCAACTGTGACGATGCGGAAAACTGGATGGATGCCACAGAAGAGCCGATTGACAAAGTAAATAAGATCCTGGATGGTATGCTGGAGTACGTGACCCATGCGGCAAACGATCCAAACAATGCGGACGACCGGGAAACTATTGCCAAGCAGCTCCGCCAGAATGCGGATGCCATTTATCAGGAGCATGCCAACAGGGATTATGCGGGGCGCTATATCTTTACCGGATACCGTACCGATGTTCCTCTTCTCTTTGATGCGGATCAGAGCGATACGACGTATACCATCACAGAGAACCTGGAGATCAACGAGATTGAAAAATATGCCTATGTATATGGTCAGGCGGAATATGATGATACGAAGGATGCCTCGGATTATGCCAATGAGGCGTCAGAGTTCTTACAGACCCACCGTATTCCTTTATCCTATAGCAACTGTGATAAAGAAGATGTTACCATCACCTATAAGGATGTAAAGGGCGAAAGCCATACCGTGACAGCAGTCACGAAAAGCATTCCGGATAATAAGACTTATAATGAGCAGTATCATCCAGGTGAGAACGAGGTGTATTTTGTACCAGAGACCGGAGAACTGGTTTTCGGGGATGCAATATACGATTCCATCCGCGCAGGTTCCGGGCTGTCGGCGCAATTCAATAAGACCCAGTTTACCAGGGGTAATATCCGGCCGGAACATTACTTTAACTGCCGGGCAGAGAATAATGTCACCGGAGTTGTGAAAAACTATGATAATGTAACAGAACAGAAAATCAACTATCAAGTTAATTTCAGTCAGACACTGACCGTAAATACCCTGGCCTGTGATACCTTTGATACAACCATTGGCAGGGCAGTGGATGATATTTATAAGGTCCTCAATGATCTGGAGATCATGGAGAAAAATTATGCTGCAGTCAAAAAACGGATTGATGACTGCGATCCAAATGATAAGGAAAAGCTGGCAAACCTGCAGGAGCTTTATGATCAGATCGGTACGCAGCTTACCCTGCAGAATACTGTGCTGACTAATTCATATTCCCATGCCATCACCGTATTCCAGGAGGCGAAGAATAAGCTGAATGTATCCCTGGCAGACCATGGTGCGAGATACTCCAGGCTGAAGATGACCCAGAGCGGACTGGAAGTCCTGAAGACAGGAACAAAAGAGGCGAAATCAGAGAATGAAGATGCGGATCTTGAGGAGGCATATGTCAATTATACAGAGGCAGACCTTCTGTACCAGGCTTCCCTTCAGGCGACATCTAAAATACTGGGGACTTCACTGCTCGATTTTATTTAATACTCAGGCTGGCAGCACCACAGGTGCGCGAATGGAGGATGAACTATGCTGATACAGACAAAATATTTTGGTGAGATCGATCTGACGGAAGAGAAGATCATAACCTTAGAGCGTGGACTTTTTGGATTTGAGGAATTTAAAAAATATACGATATTGTACGACTGCGAAAAAGAGGGCGGCAGCAATATTTCATGGTTTCAGAGCGTGGATGAGCCGGCCCTTGCCCTGCCGGTGATAAATCCGCTCCTGGTGAAAGAGGATTATAATCCGGTGGTCGAGGATGAGCTGCTTTCCGGCATCGGAGAGATTACAGAGGAGAATCTGGTGATCCTGCTCACTATGACAGTTCCCGCTGATATTAAGGAGATGTCTGTGAATCTGAAAGCGCCCATCATCATCAATGCGGATACCAGAAAGGGAGCACAGCTTATAGTGGAAAATCAGGATTATGAGGTGAAATATAAGATATATGATCTCCTCAAAGAAAAGAAGGAGGCTTGATTTTATGTTAGCACTGGCAAGAAAAGTAAACGAATCCATTATCATCAATGATAATGTAGAGGTTTCGATCCTGGAGATCAAAGGCGATCAGGTAAAAATCGGCATCAGTGCCCCTAAATCAGTACCCATATATCGCAAGGAACTGTACGTCCAGATACAGGAAGCAAATAAAGAAGCCGTAAATACGGCCAGTCCGGAGAGTCTGTCGGATCTGTTAAAATAGCGGAAGGGAAAAGTTGATCCGAAAAATGTAGATACCAGGGTTAACTTTTCCTTTTTTTATGCCGATAATCTCAGTAAGAACGGTTGAAGTTTGCATATGATACACATGGAGGTGTTAGAAATGGAATTAGAAAAGATATCAAATGTAAATTCAAATTATAGTTCGGCAGAGGCTGCTAAAGTGAGCGCACCTAAGCCGGTAAAAACAGAGGAGATGCATACCAGTCATACGACGACGAATGCGGTTCCGAAAACATCACAGCCTATGCCGGCAGAGGCAAAGGGAAATGCTGAACAGCAAGGAGGCGATCAGCAGAGAGAACATGCACCAAGCGAGGCTACGATGGATGACGCAGTGAAAAGAGCGAATCTGAGAATGGAACATACTCGCTGTGAATATTCTTATCATAAGAAAACCAACAGGGTGTCCATTAAGGTTATCAATTCCGACACCAACGAAGTGGTTCGTGAGATCCCTCCGGAAAAATCACTGGATATGCTTCAGAAGATGTGGGAGATGGCTGGTATCTTAGTGGATGAGAAGAGATAGAAAGAAAAAGGAGGAATAAGTTATGCCAATTCGTATGAGCGGTCTTTCTTCGGGACTTGACACAGAGGCTATTGTTGGAGCGCTGATGTCAGCACAGAGCCTGAAGAAAACAAAAGTAGAAAGACAGAAAACCAAGCTCGAATGGAAGCAGACCAAGTGGGCAGAATTAAATACAAAGTTACTCAAACTTTATAATGAGCACGTGTCAAAGCTTCAGCTGCAGTCTTCTTATATGACGAAAAAGACGTCTGTGTCGGATTCTTCAAAAGCAAGTGTCACGGCAAATAATAAGGCGGCTAACGGAAGTTATTCATTGGAGATCAAAAACATTGCGACTTCCCAGTACTTGACAGGAGCAAAGATCAATGCAGATTCTGTGGAGGCGAAGCTGACAGAGATCGATCCTTCCCTGCTGAACAAAGAGATCACCATCACCAATGGTGATAAGACGAAGAAATTTGCTGTCACAGCGGATACGACGATCCAGGACTTTACGAATGCACTGGGAGAGGCGGGTCTGTCTGCCAATTATGATACAAAACAAAAGAGATTCTTTATCAGCAGCAAGGACAGCGGACTGGAAAATGCGTTTTCCATTACTACTTCCGGTATTTCTTCCGCAGAAGTAAGCGGACGGGAAGCTCTCCGCAATGCTGTAGGTTACAGCGGTATGTCCAGTGCTAATAAAAAGATCGTGGACGAGGCGATGGATCAGCTCCAGAACGCTGGTGTAGGTACAGAGGCCTATAACAAGGCATTGGATGCTCTTTCCAAAGCAGCTTACGATACAAAGAAAGAAGCGGCAAATACTGCTGCTGCAACTTATATGAAAGCAAAACTCTACGGTGAGAATTACAGTTCATATAGGACAAAAGCAGAGGAAAGCCTTAAATCCAATTATTATAATGATGACGGGACGATCAAAGAGACATTAACGAAAAAATACGGTGATGAATTTGACAGGTTCACACAGGATGAGAAAGTTGAACTTGGCGTAGACAGTATGACCAAGGAAGAGTATATTGACTGGAAAGCCAAGAAAGATCTGGATGCTGAGGTAAATAAAAAAGCAGATGCGGACACAACCAGCTTTGTCAATACCAAGATCAGCACAGACAGTGATGTGAAGCTGGATATCGAGGCGGCAGCATTTGCCGGAAAGACAACAGCGGACGTTGAAGCATTGGCGGCAGTGGCGAAAGACAAATACTATACCTCAGGTGTTCAGGGCTTTGATGGAACAACTACTTTCACTGAGGACAGTGTGAAGGCAGCTGTCGCTGCAGAAGCGGGCAACTATGCTTCTATTACCGATCGTTATGAGACCCTTTCCGGATCGGCATTGAGCGGTCTGGGATTGGCTGACATTTCTGTTGCGGCAGACGGAACGGTAAGCGTAAACGGTGGAGCGAATGATTCCTCTAATTCCACCATTCCTTCTGGTATGGCATTGATCGCGGCATCTGACAGTAAGATCATACTGAATGGTGCGGAGATGACTTCATCATCTTCTGTAGTTTCTGCCAATGGGCTGGAGATTTCTCTGACAGGTCTTACAAAGAAGGATGAGCCGATTACTTTCTCGATCTCTAATGATGTGGACAGTGTATATGATTCTGTAAAGAATTTCCTGAAAGATTACAATGAGATCGTGAAGGAAATGAATGCACTTCTTGACGCGGATTCTGCGAAAGGTTATGAACCGCTTACAAGCGAGCAGAAAAAGGAGATGTCGGATGATGACATCAAGCTCTGGGAGGATAAGATCAAAGGATCATTATTCCGCAATGATTCGACGCTGGATGGAATCGTTTCGGGAATGCGTAGTGCGATGATGAGCCAGGTGACCTATGACGGTAAGACCTACTCCCTTGCCAGCTTTGGTATCATGACTTCTACAGATTATCTTGAAGGCGGTCTGCTTCATATCTATGGGGACAAAGACGATGCTGTCTATGCCGACAGGGATGATAAGCTGAAGGAAGCACTGTCAGAAGATCCTGATGCGGTGATCAATGTACTGACAGGTATCTTCGGTAATCTCAAGGATACAATGAGTAAGAAGATGGCAGGTAATAAGATGAGCAGTGCCCTGACCTTCTACAATGATATCAAGATGAAGGAAGATCTCAAACAGTACGAAAAAGATATCAAGAGCTGGGAAGATCGTCTGGCATCCATGGAAGATGCATATTATAAGAAATTTACAGCGATGGAGACCGCGCTTGCAAAGCTGCAGTCCCAGCAGAATTCTCTGGGCAGTTTGTTTGGAAATTTCTAAATCAAGGTTAATATTTTATGAACATATTCATACACGTAAAGGGCAAGAATTTTCTCTTGCTCTTTATGTGGTAGTAATGAGAAAAGGAGATTCATATGGACACGAACTTCGCGAATGCCTATCAGAAAAATGCAGTTATGACGGCGACACCGGCTGAACTTACATTGATGTTATATGAAGGAGCGATCAAGTTCTGTAATATAGGGATCGTTGCCATTGAAAAAAAGGACTTTGAAAAGGCTAATATCAATCTCAAAAAAGCACAGGCGATCATAACGGAGCTTCGGGCTACACTGGATCATAAGTATAAGGTCTGGGAGGATTTTGAGCGCGTATATGATTATATTTACCGTCGGCTGGTAGAAGCAAATATGAAAAAGGATATTGAGATCGTGGAGGATGCCCTGAAGTATATCCGGGAGATGCGGGATACATGGAAGGAAGTTATGCGTCTGAACAGGGTAGGTAATTAGTGAATAAATCGATTGGATGTGAACAGATGGAGAGACAGAACGAGAACAGCGTCTATGTAAATATGATGGTAGACTCTTTGAAGCGGAAAAAGCAGATTCTTCTATTTCTGCTGGAAAAGACAAAAAAGCAGGAGAGTTTATTAAAGGATGAAGAGATGGATCCGGATGAATTTACCAGGACCATAGAAGAAAAGGGAGATCAGATTGATGAGATCAACCGGATGGATGAAGGCTTTGATACACTGTTCAAACATGTAGAAAAAGAAATTATGGCGAACCGGATGGCGTATAAAGAGCAAATTCAGCAGATGCAGCAACTGATCGGTGAGGTGTCTGAACTGGGAATTCAGATTCAGGCATTGGAACATCAGAACAGTGGACATTTTAAAATATATCTTGCCAATCAGAGAAAAAATATAAGAGAATTTAATATAAGTAATAAGACAGTATCCAGTTATTATCAGAATATGGCGGAAGCACACAAACCGGATCAGTCCTATTTTTTTAATCAAACGAAGTGATTTCAGTATGGAAGCTGCGAGGATACATGCAGGCTTCCATACGTTCGTTATTCATAGTTTATGCCGCCAGTGGCGGTAAGATACGAATATGCAGGAGTGGAGAAAATATGAAGAGCATATGTGATTTAGTACAGGCATTGGATGGGGGACTGGTTCCAGTGGTACACCGCGGAGCGGAAACCTTCCGGCTGGGAAGCAGTTACAATGGGCGTTACGCGGCGGAGCGCTGGGCAGATCGTTATGTAGAGGAACGGGTGGAAAATGTAGTTCTTTTTGGTTTGGGAGACTGCCATATCGTGCTTCAGCTGTTAAGGAAAGTACCGGGGTATGTGCTGGTGTACGAGCCGGATCCTGCCATTTTCAAGGAGGTCCGTCAGTCCCCTTTGTTTGCAAAATTTCGGGACGAGCAGAAATTATATATTCTGTATGGGGGGGAGGATCAGTGGATCCCGCTGCGTGATGTAATAACGGATATCCTCAATGACGACTGTGTGGAGACTACAGCGGTGCTTACCCATCCAGGATATCTGGCACGTTACCAGGAAGAGTATAAAATGCTCATGGATGTGTGTGAGATGGTGTGCGATGCCATGGGATTTACCCAGGGGGCGATCCAGAGACATATGGAAGCCATGCTGGCAAATATTATAGATAATATCCCCTATATGAAAGACGGAGTCCCTTTGGCGAGGCTGGCAAAATACTGGGATCCGGATATACCAGTGATCATGGTGGCGGCGGGGCCTTCCCTGAAAAAAAACATGGAAGTTCTCAGGCAGGTCGATCAAAGGGCATATATCTTCTGTGCGGATGCGGCGCTGCCGACACTGCTGAAGGCAGGAATTGTTCCTGATCTGGTGGCCTCTACGGATGGCATAAAAAATATGAATTGTTTTGAAGAGCCAGGAAGTTTTGACATCCCCTATCTGGTTTCAAGCAACACGAAGCATGAAATCATCAAAAATCTTACCGGCATTAAAATATTTGGGTATGATCACAAATCGGTGAGGATCATTTTTGAAAAGCAGGGCATCGAGGTGGCGAAGATACCGGCCCAGTTTGGTATCGCTGCCGGAATTTTTGCCGCTCTTACGGAACTGGGAACAAAACAGATCGTGCTTGTGGGACAGGATCTGGCTTATTCAGAAGATAAAAAAAGCCATACAGACGGCAGAGATGAAGGTTTTGTAGAAGAAAAGGCGAGCCTGACGGAAGGATATTACGGGGGAATGGTATACACCCGTATGGACTGGGAGAAATTCCGGGAGTGGTTTGAGGAAATGATCGACCTTCTGCCTTCTGACCGTGTGGTGATAAATGCCACCGAGGGAGGGGCAAAGATCCGTGGTTCGGTTCAGATGTCCCTTCAGGAGGTGATTGATCAGCTGCCGGAACACAGGAGTTCTTTTTCAGATGTTGTCTCAGATCAGCGGGTTAAGATCTCGGAGAAAGAGTATCAGGGGATTATGGCAGATTGGAAAAGAATGATTACTGACATAGAGAAAATAAAGCGCAACGGTTACAGGAAGACTTTTTTTGAGACGGATTACCATAACATACCGGCAATGGATCTGGTGATCGGATATATGAGATATCTGAAAGATGTGCCGGAGCGGAAAGAGCGTTTTAGACTGGCAGTGGACTATGTCTATGACGAGATCCATAAGAAGATTGGCGCATGGAGGGAAAAATGAATCAGGAAGAATTAAAGGAAAAGCTGACCTTATTGGCAGACTGCTTTTATCAGGAGCGCAATGAGGAAGGGATGAAGCAGATCATGGAGCTGGCGCCGTACATAGGCCTGGTTTCAGAGTGGAAAGAGTTTATCGATCCGTTGTTTGACGCCCTTGAGGTAGAGGATTATATCCTTGCTGCAGATATTTTACAACATGAACTGGTGGAGATGAAGAAGCGATGAGAAAAGAACAGAATCCTCCCAGAAGGATTTTATTTATTACTGGTACCAGGGCAGATTATGGTAAGATCAAATCACTTATGAAGACCATGGACCGCTCGGACCGGTATGAGGTATTTATTTACGTTTCGGGAATGCATCTGCTTTCCCAGTATGGGAGCACATACCGGGAGGTGCTCAAGGACCAGTATGAGAATGTGCATGTGGCTTTTGGCCAGCAGCATACTGATGATATGAGTTATAATCTTGGCGTGGTGATGACCAATCTTGCTCCCTATACAGCGCAGGTGAGACCGGATATGATCGTTGTACACGGCGACCGTATCGACGCGCTGGCAGGCGCCATCACAGGAGCTTTGAATAATATCCTTGTGGCACATATTGAGGGGGGGGAGATATCGGGAACCATTGACGATTCCATCCGCCACGCCGTCTCCAAATTTGCCCATCTGCATTTTGTGTGTAATGAGGAGGCAAAAAAGAGGATCATTCAGCTGGGAGAGAGCGAAGAACATATTTTTGTGATCGGCTCCCCGGACATAGACATTATGCTGGGAAACCATCTTCCTTCTTTGAAAGAAGCAAAGGAATACTATGATATTGATTTTGAGGAATATGCCATCTTTATGTATCATCCGGTTACCACAGAAGTACCGCAGCTGGGAGAGCACATCAAACGGGTGATCGAGGCACTGCGCATTTCCGGGGAAAATTATATTGTGATCTATCCCAACAATGATATGGGGACGGAGATCATCCTGGAGAATGTCCGCAAGCTGGACGAAGAAGATCATTTTGCCGTGTATCCTTCGCTGCGGTTTGAGTATTTTCTGACCCTGCTCCGTCATGCCCGGTTTATCATTGGGAATTCCAGCGCCGGAATCCGGGAAAGCGGGATATACGGTGTACCTGCCGTAGATATTGGTACGAGGCAGGAGGGAAGGTATGACCAGAAGACCCTGAAAAATGTCCAGCATGTGGAAGAGTGTGTGGAAGAGATCACGGAGGCGATCTGCAGGGTTGATGAATATGCCATCCAGTGCCATAATTTTGGCCTTGGGAACAGTACAGAAAAATTTCTGCAGGTCCTGGACCAGAAAGAAGTCTGGACCTGTGATGTACAAAAGAGGTTTGTGGATCTGTCCTAATGCTTCAGTCCGGAACGGGTACACCCTTTTTTATATAAAAAAATAAAAAAGGGGTTAAGTAGATATAAAATAGTCCGATATACATAATGTCAAACAAACATTGACAGGAGAGATGGATAGTAACTAAAGCAGGGAGTGCCCTCTCTGCCGGGCCCGCAGAGAGGACGGTCACTGCTTTAGATATTATAAAAAATTAAAAAATATCGGCAGGGAAGCCGGTTTAAATTCAAGGAGGAATGAATTATGATAGTACAGCACAATATTACATCAATGAATGCCAACAGACAGTTGGGAATCGTAGGAGGAAACCTTGCAAAATCCACAGAGAAACTTTCCAGTGGATACAGAGTAAACCGTGCAGCAGATGATGCAGCAGGACTTGCAATTTCCGAGAAAATGAGAGCACAGGTTCGTGGTCTTAACAGAGCTTCCGACAACGCACAGGATGGAATCTCCCTGATCCAGACAGCAGAGGGTGCCTTGGATCAGAAACATGCGATCCTTCAGAGAACCCGTGAGCTGGTAGTTCAGGCATCCAACAGCGGTGTTCTTGACAGTGGAAGCGCAGACTTCCAGAAGATCCAGGACGAGATCGATGAACTGAAGGCTGAGTATAACCGTATCGATACAGATACAGAGTTCAACAAGAAGAAACTGTTGAACGGTAGCTACCAGAACCAGTATCTGCAGCTGGGTGCTAACAAAGGCCAGGGAATCAGCGTAAACATCTCTTCCACAGCTTGGCAGACAGTTACTGTTAATAGTGCTACTCCTTCAACAAATACAAACCAGATTTCAGTAGTAGACGCAATGCTTGACAAAGTATCTACAGTACGAAGCAAACTGGGTGCTATCCAGAACCGTCTTGAGTACACAGTAAAAGTGGATGACAACACAGCAGAGAACATGTCCGCAGCAGAGTCCCGTATCCGTGATACAGATATGGCAGACGAGATGACAAGATTCTCCAAGGAGAGCATTCTGCAGCAGGCAGCTACATCCATGCTGGCTCAGGCAAACCAGGCAAACCAGGGAGTACTTTCTCTTCTCCAGTAATCTGGCGGCTTGGCCAATTGTGGTTGAAAATATCATAATGAAGATTTTTGAGGAACCATTGTATCAGTGCGCATAGTGCTGATACAGTGGTTCCTTTTCTGTATGTGAAAAAAAAGAAAAAATTTATTTTGAGGGTTAAGGAGATATAAAAAAGTCCGATATATATAATGTCAAAGAAACATTGACAAGAGAGATGGATGATAACTAAAGCAGTGACCGGAATTTCTGCCGGGCCCGCATAGATGACGGCCGCTGCTTTAGATATTATAAAAAATCAAAAAAATATCGGCAGGGAAGCCGGTTTAAATTCAAGGAGG
>CAJUAU010000008.1:0-62951 GCA_910584645.1 uncultured Eubacterium sp. | reverse complement strand
GAATCTCCCTGATCCAGACAGCAGAGGGTGCATTGGATCAGAAACATGCGATCCTTCAGAGAACCCGTGAGCTGGTAGTTCAGGCTTCCAACAGTGGTGTTCTTCACAAGGATTCTGCAGACTTCCAGAAGATCCAGGACGAGATCAATGAGCTGAAGGCTGAGTATGATCGTATCGACAGCGATACAGAGTTCAACAAGAAGACACTGTTAGATGGCAGCTTCAAGAACCAGTATCTGCAGCTGGGTGCTAACAAAGGCCAGGGAATCAGCGTAAACATCTCTTCCACAGCTTGGCAGGCAGTTGATATCACCGCTGGTGATAAGACCAACACAGAAAAGATCTCCGTAGTAGACGCAATGCTTGACAAAGTATCTACAGTACGAAGCAAACTTGGTGCTATCCAGAACCGTCTTGAGTACACAGTAAAAGTGGATGATAACACAGCTGAGAATATGTCCGCAGCAGAGTCCCGTATCCGTGATACAGATATGGCAGACGAGATGACAAGATTCTCCAAGGAGAGCATTCTGCAGCAGGCAGCTACATCCATGCTGGCTCAGGCAAACCAGGCAAACCAGGGAGTACTTTCTCTTCTCCAGTAATCTGGCGGCTTGGCCAATTGTGGTTGAAAATATCATAATGAAGATTTTTGAGGAACTGTCTGTACCAGTGCATGAAGTGCTGGAGCAGCAGTTCCTTATCTTTTGCTTTTTAGGAACACTCCGGGTAGCAGGAAATTCCTCAACATAAAAATTTCTAAAAGGGGTTAAGGAAATAGAAAGTACTCCGATATATATAATGTCAGAGAATAACTGACATGGGAGATGTATAATTACTAAAGCAGAGGTTAGGATCTTTGCCGGGCCCGCATAGAAAGCTGCCAGTGTTTTAGTTATTATAAAAAATCAAAAAAATATCGGCAGGGAAGCCGGTTTAAATTCAAGGAGGAATGACTTATGATAGTACAGCACAATATTACATCAATGAATGCCAACAGACAGTTGGGAATCGTAGGAGGAAACCTTGCAAAATCCACAGAGAAACTTTCCAGTGGATACAGAGTAAACCGTGCAGCAGATGATGCAGCAGGACTTGCAATTTCCGAGAAAATGAGAGCACAGGTTCGTGGTCTTAACAGAGCTTCCGACAACGCACAGGATGGAATCTCCCTGATCCAGACAGCAGAGGGTGCATTGGATCAGAAACATGCGATCCTCCAGAGAACCCGTGAGCTGGTAGTTCAGGCTTCTAATACTGGTGTTCTTGACAGCGGAAGTGCAGACTTCCAGAAGATCCAGGACGAGATCGATGAACTGAAAGCTGAGTACAAACGTATCGATACCGATACAGAGTTCAACAAGAAGAAACTGCTGAACGGCAGCTATACACAGCAGTATCTGCAGCTGGGCGCCAACAAAGGCCAGGGTATCAGCGTAAATATCTCTTCTACAGGCTGGACTGATTTTACTATTGCAGCAGGTGCTGCCACCAATACAAATCAGATTTCTACAGTAGATGCAATGCTTGACAAAGTATCTACAGTACGAAGCAAACTGGGTGCTATCCAGAACCGTCTTGAGTACACAGTAAAAGTGGATGACAACACAGCAGAGAACATGTCCGCAGCAGAGTCCCGTATCCGTGATACAGATATGGCAGACGAGATGACAAGATTCTCCAAGGAGAGCATTCTGCAGCAGGCAGCTACATCCATGCTGGCTCAGGCAAACCAGGCAAACCAGGGAGTACTTTCTCTTCTCCAGTAATCTGGCAGCTTGACCATATCATAAAGAAATTTCAAAAAGGGGCTGTCTGTACCAGCGATCTGATCGCTGGTACGACAGCCCTCTTTCTTTTTTGCCGGTAAGGGAGCTGTCAGCTTTTGGAGATGCGCGCTTTTTAAGCGCGCCTTTTTATAGGCTGATCATAGATAATGACACTGTTATGATACTTTTTATTTGATGGTACAGGAGAATTGTTATGTTGTTTAGTATTTGTGTGCCCTCCTATAATCGAGGGCATCGTGCGCTTGAACTGATCCGGAGACTACTGAAAATGTCATTGGACGGGACTCAGATCGAGATTATTTGTTCCAATAATGGAAGCGAAAAGAATGTGGAAGGGTACGAGGAATTGAAGAAGATTCGGGATCAACGGTTCCATTATCATGAGTTTTCTGTAAACCAGGAATTTGCTGGAAATATAAACCAGGTGATCAAAATGTCCCATGGAGACTTCTGCATGCTCTTAAGTGATGAGGACTGGATATTGGAAGAAAACCTTGGGTTTTATTTGCAGATCATGGAGAAGTATCCGGATATTGGCGTGATCCGTCCCCGGACCGGATATGCCTTTGCGGATATAGAGGATTGTTTTGCCGGGGCAGGAAAACAGGCAATTGATGCTTTTTATATGCGGGGGATCTATGTGTCGGGCATGATCTTTAACCGGCATATTATCACGGATCAGATAATTAATGAGTACGCAGAGAGATACCAGGATAACACGGGATATCTTTATTATCCCCATATGTTTCTAAGTACTTATGCGTTATTGCGGGGGCATTTTTTTGCCAGTGATGTCTGGCTGGTATCGGAGGGTGAGACGGAGACGGATCTGAAGATAATGGATAAGACAGAGGAGATTCCGGCGTATGATGCCTATGATATAGTGATCGAACAGATGCAAGGATTTATTGAACAGATCAAGGATCTGGGTATTTCTTTTCAAATGCAGTTTGATATGCTGGTGATGGTATTTGAGCAGCATGCCTTTTTGATCCGACATCACAGGGAGGGATATGTGGCAGGCGGTTTTGATTATCCGGGAATTATGAGACTAATGGCTCAGAAGATGAAGGAGGAGCTGCAGAATATGGATTTTCCATTTAAAAAGGAAGACTCAGAAGCGGTATGTCAGTTTATTGATTCAATAACAGTAGATGCGAAAGAGGAGTGATGGTGGTATGTTATTTAGTATTTGCATTCCCTCCCATAACCGGGGGCACATGGCCATCCGGCTGGTGAAAGAACTTCTGGAGATGCCCTGGGATGAGCATGAGATCGAGATCATTTGCTCCAATAATGGGAGTGATAAATATATAGAAGAGTATCAGGAGATTAAAAGAATAAAAGATAAGCGGTTACAATATCATGAATTTGAAAGTAACCAGGGATTTGCCAGGAATGTAAACCAGGTGATCAAAATGTCCCGTGGAGATTTTTGTATGCTTTTGAGTGATGAGGATGGTATTTTACCTGATAACCTGAAAAATTATCTTCTTTTTCTTGATATGCATCCGGAGCTGAGTCTGGTAAAGGGGTGTACCAGTTTTGTATACAGCGACCTGCAGACACAATATTTTTCCTACACAGAAGAAGCTGTGGATGGTTATTATCTGATGGGAAATTATATATCTGGCACCATTTATAATAGGAAAATAATTTCCAATGAGCTGATCGAAGAGTATGAAAAAAGATACCATGAAAATGAAGCATACATTTATTATGTTCATCTTTTTCTGGATACTTATGCGTTGCTGCATGGGAGCTTTTGCTGCAGTGACCTGCTATTGATCGAGGAGGGGGCGCCGGCAGATTCTTTTGATTCGGGGGCGGAGAGTCCGGATCCCACGGTCCCTGTTTTTGGCACATATGAGAGCCGGATCGCACAGATGCATGGATTTTTGGAGCATGTACGGGATCTGGATTTGAAACCGACGCTTGTGTTTCAAATGCTGGGCCGTGTGATTGAACGCATTGCCGAGTGGATCAATATTCAGAAAGACAAATATATTTCCCACGGTGATGACTGGGGGAAGATCATGGAACTGACGGCAGATCAGATGTACAGTGAGGTTTGGCAGACAGGACATATGCTGGGACAGGATGAGATGGACCTGCTGAATGAATATATCGGGGTATTATGCCAGGTATCGTAAGCTGGTCTGG
Source organism: uncultured Eubacterium sp. (assembly GCA_910584645.1). Classification (GTDB taxonomy): domain Bacteria; phylum Bacillota; class Clostridia; order Lachnospirales; family Lachnospiraceae; genus Eubacterium_F. Next base: position 58,998 of record CAJUAU010000008.1, on the reverse strand, counting down.
AAGGGTAAAACAAGTAGCGGTGAGTGAAAAAGTGTGATATACTGAGACTGGAGAAAGGAGAGTGCCAAAATGTTACTGAGTATCTGTATACCATCCCATAACAGAGGCCATCGGGCACTTGCACTGGTGGAAGAACTTCTTCAGCTCCCCTATGGGAACGAGCTGGAGATCATCTGCTCCAATAATGGGAGTGATAAGAATACCGAGGGGTATGAGAAGCTGAAAGAAATAAAGGATGAACGCTTTGTGTACTACGAATTTGCAGAAAACCGGAGATTTGTGGGAAATGTAAATCAGGTGATCCGGTTGTCCAGGGGAGAGTTCTGTCTGCTGCTCAGCGATGAAGATAAGATTGTGGCACCAAATCTCGACTACTATTTGCGCGTAATAAAAGAATTTCCTGAGCTTGGCATGATCAAAGCAAAAACAAGTACCTTTTATAACTGGCTGAAAAATGCCTATGAACCAGCTGGAGAAAAGGCGTTGGGAGCATTTTATATGAATGGGAATTATATGTCTGGCGCTATATATAGCAGAAAAGTTATTACGAATGCTGTGGTTGACCAGTATGAGACGAAGTATCGGGACAATGAGGCATATTGTTTTTATCCTCATATGTTTTATGAGGCCTATGCAATGGTTTATTCAGATTTTTTTAGCGGGGAGATCTGGCTGGTGGATGAAGGAAAAGCGGAGGATGATCTTATTGTAGCAGAAAAAGGACCGGATCAGAATGTGGCGGAATACGGAACCTATGAAAAAAGAATGGCACAGATGCATGGTTTTGCTGAACAGATCCGGGATATGGAGGCAGCGGCCGGTATAAAGTTTCAGATGTTTATTATGTTATGCGAAAAGACCAGTTTTCTGATTAAGCTGAATAAGGAAAAATATGAAAATAATGGTTATATTTGGGGTGAGATCATGGGAAAAGTGGCAGAACAGATGAAAGAAGAATTGGCTTGGATACAGCTTCCGGTCCGCCGGGAAGATGAGGAAGTTATCTGTGAGTTTATCGATGAGATCACAGCAAATTAAGGAGTTAGCAATGAAAAAAGTTACCATTATCATGTATCACTATGTGCGTGATCTGACGCACAGCAGATATCCAGAGATCCGGGGGCTGGATCAGTCCCTGTTTATCCAGCAGATGGATCATATCATGGAGCATTACAGGGTGATCACAATGGAGAGTCTGCTGGAGGCATATTCCAAAGAAGATTTTTCTGGGATTCCGGAGAATGCCCTGCTTTTGACTTTTGATGACGGTTATATCGACCACTATACTGTGGTCTATCCAATTTTGAAAAAATACGGAGTGCAGGGATCATTTTTCTTAAGTGCCATGGCGGTGAAGGAACATAAGCTTCTGACGGTAAACCGGATTCATTTTATTCTGGCGGAGGCAGAGCGGATGGGGAGGATGAGTGAACTGGTGTCGGACTGTTTTGTCAGAATGGACAAGTACCGTCTGGCGGGCGCCGGTATCGAGGAGAGCCAGAAGATCTATGACCGCATAGGGGTTCCGAACCGATGGGATTCTGGTGAAGTTATCTTCGTGAAACGTTTATTGCAGAATGAACTGCCAGAAGAGATCCGCAATGAGATGGCGGAAGAACTGTTTGCCAAGTATGTTGGAGTGCCGGAAGATGTATTTGCCAGGGAACTGTATATGAATATGGATCAGATCCGCTGCATGAAGCAGGGGGGGATGTTTTTTGGCATCCACGGATACGATCATTACTGGCTGGGGAAACTGCCGGTGGAGCAGATGAAAAAAGACGTAGATCAGGCCCTTACATATTTTGATGGAATCATTGACAGGGACTGCTGGGTGATGAATTATCCCTATGGAAATTACAGTGAAGACGTCATTGAATATATCAGGCAGGCCGGATGCCGGCTGGGCTTGTCGGTAGAAGCCAGGGTGGCTGAGCTGGGAAAAGATGATCCCTATACTCTGCCGAGACTGGATACCAATGATATTTACCCGAAGGGAGATCGGGGGTAATATTAAAATGATTTGCATGGCAGTGGAAAAAGGTGTATAATAGAGCCAATTATATTTAGGAGGAACCAACTATGCTGGACATTAAATTTTTACGGGAAAATCCGGATGTTGTGAAGGAAAATATCAAAAATAAATTTCAGGACAGAAAGCTTCCATTGGTGGATGAGGTGATCGCGCTGGACAAAGAGAGCCGCGCCACGCAGCAGGAGGCGGATGAGCTTCGTGCAAACCGTAAGAAGATTTCAAAAAATATAGGCGGACTGATGGCGCAGGGCAAGAAGGATGAGGCAGAAGCGCTGAAAGCAGAAGTGGCGAAGGGCGCCGAGAGGCTTGCCGAGCTGGAAAAGAAGGAAGGCGAGCTGGGAGAGAAGATCCGTGAGATCATGATGACCATCCCCAATATTATCGATGCCAGTGTGCCCATCGGTAAAGATGACAGTGAAAATGTAGAGATTGAAAAATTTGGCGAGCCGGTGGTGCCGGATTTTGAGGTTCCCTATCATACCGAGATCATGGAAAAGTTTGATGGCATCGATCTGGATGCGGCCAGGGACGTTGCAGGCAATGGATTTTATTATCTGATGGGAGATATGGCGAGGCTTCATTCGGCGGTGATCTCTTATGCCAGGGATTTTATGATCGACCGTGGATTTACCTATTGTGTGCCGCCCTTTATGATCCGCAGCAATGTAGTGACCGGAGTGATGAGTTTTGATGAGATGGACGCCATGATGTACAAGATCGAGGGAGAGGATCTGTATCTGATCGGAACCAGCGAGCATTCCATGATCGGTAAATTTATTGATAAAATTCTCCCGGAGGACAAGCTTCCCCAGACACTGACCAGTTATTCTCCCTGCTTCCGCAAGGAAAAGGGTGCCCACGGCATCGAGGAGCGGGGCGTATACCGTATTCATCAGTTTGAGAAGCAGGAAATGATCGTTGTCTGCAAGCCGGAAGAAAGCATGCAGTGGTTTGAGAAGCTGTGGCAGAACACGGTAGATCTCTTCCGTTCCCTGGATATTCCAGTGCGTACTCTGGAATGCTGTTCCGGTGATCTGGCAGATCTGAAGGTCAAATCCATCGACGTGGAGGCATGGTCTCCGAGACAGAAGAAATATTTTGAGGTGGGAAGCTGTTCCAATCTGGGGGATGCCCAGGCGAGACGTCTTAAGATACGTGTGGTTGGGGAAAAGGGGAAATATTTTGCCCATACATTGAACAATACAGTAGTGGCGCCGCCGCGTATGCTGATCGCATTTTTGGAGAACAATCTCAATGCAGATGGTTCCGTGAATATTCCAAAGGCGCTGCAGCCATACATGGGTGGAAAAGAGAAGATTGACGTCAAGTCAAATACCCCGTAGCAGAGCTGACGGGGCATGTAATCTGTCTTTTCGCAGCAGAGCTGCGGGGTATTGCTATAATGGGGGGATATTTTGAAGATCAGGGTGGCATATAACAAAGATAATAACATGAGAGAAGGCATGGGAATCTGTGTGATGGAGGGAAAGGTGACAGAGAGCGGTCTGACCGGCTGGCTTTCTGGCATAAGGCGGGGCAGACATACGCCCGCCAACATTTCCCTGGTCATTATGAGCAGACCCCGCCGGCGCAGCCGGGAGACAGAGCAGCTGCAAAACCGCCTTTTAAGGGATTTTGCACACTGGTTTTCCCAGGAGCTGCCGGAGTACCTTCCTTTTATTTATGCCAGAGGGCGGATACGGAGGAAAAGGTTTCCAGGACCAGCAGAGCCATCAGCGGTCTCTCTTTTGACAGGACGCTGGCAGGATCTATTGGAGGGCGTCCTGGGAGATATTACCAGCTGTGGAAAACTTCCCTTGGATTTTGCAATTTTGTTGTTCTGGGAGAAGCAGTATCTCTATTGCGGCAGTGGCGGCATACATATTCTGGAGTGTAGTGGCTTTAAGGGAGTGAAGCGGTGGCTGACCTGTGAGGAGCGGTGTGAATACGCCAGAGCGTTGGGGGAGACGAGAGAGGTCTTTTTTAAAGTTCGCAGTGTGAGCGAGCATTGTCTGTTTATTCTAAGTCTGGAACCGGTCGGTTCGGAGATTTCACAGTTATTAGTAGAGAAAAAAAGAAAAGGATACTGGCGGATGGGGAAATGGATTTTGGGAGAGAGCCAGGTTTTTGTAAATAGGGAAGGGAAAATATGGATAAATATATATTGATAAAGAAACTGGGAGAGGGAGGAACTTCTGGTGTCTATCTGGGGGTGGACAGGCTGACAGGCAGGCGGGCAGCCATAAAGAGATATTCCCAGGATAGTGATTTCTCATCCGCAGAGCATGAGAGGTGTCTGCTGGAGAGTCTGGATCATCCCGCGGTTCCTAAAATAAAGGAAGTATTATGCCAGAATAGAACAGTCTATCTGGTGATGGAGTATGTACCGGGTAAGACGATGAAAGACTGGATCACAAATTGCGGCAGGATCCCGGAAGAGCAGCTCATCCGCTGGGGGCTGGAACTATGTGGGATTTTGTCCTTTCTGCATGGGAGTGGAAACCGCATCTTATTCAGGGATCTGAAGCCTGGAAATATCATGATATCTCCAGTGGGTAAGATCCGCCTGATTGATTTCGGAGCTGCTGTCCGGATGAAGACAGGGGCATATGGTATACCGCGGGTAACACCGGAGAAGCCTCTGGGCACACCCGGATATGCCGCACCGGAGCAGTTTGTGAAACGGGGACAGCTGACGCCGGCGGCAGATATCTATGCCCTGGGGGCAACGTTATACCACGGACTGAGCGGGTGCCGTCCCGATCTATCTCCCAAGGTGATCCCACTCAGGAAGCGGAACCGGAATGTATCCAAAGGGATGGAGTATATCGTGGCAAAATGTCTGGCGGGAGAACCAGAGAGAAGATACCGAAGGGTGGAACAGATAAAAAGAGACCTGGAGGATACAGCTTTCTGTTATAAAAAGAACAAAAAGAAGCTGTATCTTCTCCGGTCTTGGCTGGGTTAGTGTACTAATTTCCTTTGCTGCTGAGTGGGTTGGAGGCATGCTCCCAGAAGAGGTTGTTGTCCGGGGCCGGCAGATCTTCTTCGTTGTAGAGGGATTTCTGACGGATCTGCGCAGCTCTCTGTTCGGAGATACCATCCTTTGTGTTTTTGTTTTCTGCCTGATTGATGTTTGTTTCGTTGTTTTTCTTATTATCCATATTGGTCATTCCTTTCCATTTTTGGATAGTATCTGCAAATTCAGCCATAGTATTCACAGAATGCGGGAAGTGTGCTAAAATAAATCCGGATGAACCTGGCTGAACCATTGGGCCGGGAAAGTGAAAGATGGAGGGAGCAGCATTTATGAGGAAATATGATACGGTAGTTTTTGACCTGGACGGAACACTTTTGTATACACTGGAAGATCTTTGTGATTGTGTGAATGTAATTATGCAGCGGTTCGGGTGGAAGATCCATACTCTGGAGCAGATCCGGAATTTTGTGGGTAATGGCATTGGCAAGCTGATGGAGCGTTCGGTTCCAGAGGGAAGAAATAATCCCCGGTTTGAGGAAGCATTTGAAGCATTTCGGGAATATTATACCGGGCACTGCCGGATCAAGACAAGACCTTACGATGGTGTACTGGAACTCATGAGAACGTTAAAAGAGAATGGTTTTCATATCGCTATTGTTTCCAATAAAAATGATGCTGCGGTAAAGGAATTGAACGAAATATATTTTTCTGAATTTACAGAGTCCGCCATCGGTGACAGGGAGGGGAGGCAAAGAAAGCCTGCACCAGATCCCGTATATGCGGCTCTGGAGGAGATGGGATGCAGCAGGGAGAGGGCGGTTTACATCGGGGATTCAGAAGTAGATTACCAGACCGCTGTAAACAGCGGTCTGGCATGTATTCTTGTGAGCTGGGGATTTCGGGATCGGAAGCTGCTGGAAAGTTTTGATAAAGCAGTGGTGGTGGATGAGTGCCAGGAGATCGAGAACATATTATTATAAAAATCCGTCCAGCGCGCTGTTTTTAGTATCTTGTATAAACCCGGAAACCACTGGAAGCAAGGGAAGAAGACGTTATTTTCCGGTCCCAGTGAACGGAAGAATTGTAATTTCCTTCTACTACGGTAATATGGCTGGTAGATTTTGTGAGAACGATCACAGAGTGGCTGTTTCCGATCCGGATGTTATCTCCCACACGGATCCGGTCAAAGGAGGAATGGGTCTGATAACTTTTCTCCGTTCCAAATACCGTATCACTGAGTTTTGCGGCAAAGCCGTAACAGCCATAGCCGTTGCCAAAGCGGGGGGAGAAATAATAATAACTGTTATTGAGAGGCATTCCCTCCGGATAGGTACTGCGCAGTGAATTCAGTACGGAATAAGCACTTGTTTCTGTCACGGAACCTGTCGGAGTGTCAGGTTTTGGAGCAATCGGCTTTTGGGTTGCCGTAGGTTTTGGAGCAGTCGGTTTTTGGGTTGCCGTAGGTTTTGGGGCAGATGGCTTTTGGGGTGCCGTTGGTTTTGGAACTGCTGTAGGTTTTGGAGCAGCAGTAACAGTTGGTGGTGTTGCCGTAGGTCTTAAGACTGGTTTCTTTTTGTTTTTTACGGTTACTCTGCAGACAAGCTTTTTGTTCTTTATCTTTGCTGTCACTTTTACCTTTCCGGTTTTTCTGGCGGTGACTTTTCCCCGTCTGCTGACGACGGCAGTTTTCTTATCTGTGGATTTCCATTTTACTTTTTTGGAGCTGGTTCCCCGGATTTTTAAAGTAAAACTTTTTCCTGGGCGAAGCGTAAGTTTTTTTCGGTTCAGTCTCGGAGAAGCAGCCTCAGAGTCTGCCGGTGTGGCAAGAAGGGTTAGCAGTGAAAGGGAGAGAACTCCCGTTAAAAGTTTTGTATTTTTTGAATATCTCATGTATACTCATTCCTTTCATATCTTGTGTAATATGTTACAACCTTTGGGTTGTGGTTGTAAGTATAACACAAAATATTACAAAAGTGTTACAAAATGATTAATTACATGAAATTACCAAATAGTTTGGAATATCTTCCGGTCCTTGCGAATCAGGTTGACCTGTGATATGATGTTTTCAGTACACAGAAATGAGGAATAACATGAAACAGAGATTTATGGATCTTGCAAATACCTGTTACCAGCGGGGGCATTATACCTTTACCCATTTTTTGACGCCGGCGCAGATCGATGAATTTTTTCAGATCAGAAGCCAGCTGTCTTTTGTGGGGTACGCCCTGGAAGGGGGATGTGAGATGGCGGAGCGCCAGATGCTCCGCTTTGGGGATGAAGAAATGTTTGGGTACGTGGAAGAATTTCCAATCTGCTGTATCCACTGTCAGCCGCTTACACCCAGATTTGCAGAGGAGCCGGGACACAGGGATGTGCTGGGAGCGCTTATGAACCTGGGGATCGAGAGGGATGTGATCGGCGATATCTGGATCCGGGACAAAGAGTGCTATTTTTTCTGCCTGGCGGGGATGAAAGAATTTATCTGTGACTCTCTGGTCAAGATCCGGCATACGAATGTAAAATGCCAGGAGATCGAGAAACTGCCGGAAGATTTCGAGCCGGTGCTGGCAGCAGAAGAGCACATACTTCCTTCGGAACGCTGTGACGCCCTGATCGCCAAAGTGTATCATCTGTCACGTGGTAAATGTATCCCGCTATTTCAAGAAAAAAAGGTATTTGTCAACAGCAGGCAGTACGAAAATAACAGCGGAATCCTGAAACCAGGAGATGTGGTAAGTGTCCGGGGCTTTGGTAAATTTATCTACCAGGGGGTAGTCCGGGAGACGAAAAAGGGACGTATCACGGTAAAGATAGAAAAATATATATGAAAGCAGGGACAGAATGGATAAGAGAGAGAAGATACGCCGGGGAATCATGCTGGGGTTAGCGGGATTGATGGCCTTGATCCTTGTATTTGGAAAAAATGAAAAGGTTGAGAAAGAGGAAACTACTAAAGTAGAAAACCACACGCCGGCGCCGGCGGGTACAGGAACCGCGGTGATCTCAGCACCACAGCCCACGCCGGACCTGGAAAATAGCATTTATTCCTATCTTCAGGGGCCAAAGTCCTGGAAAGAAAGACGGCCCTGGTCAGGTAAATGGGGAAAGGAGATTCATGATGGTTCCTCCTTTGGCAGTTTCGGTTGTGGTTTCTGCTGTATGGCTAATATTTATTCTACAATAACAGAATACAAATGCACACCTCTGGATATTTATGAGAGAGCTAAGAAGGTCAGTTTCTATGGCGGCGGCGGTGCTATTTCCTGGAAGCTCATGAGGAAGACCATGGCGGATATTGGTTTTCTTGTGGAGCTGGGAGAGAAGCCTCCAACTTATGGGGAATTTGCGGATAAGATGAAACAGACCCAGGCGATGCTCGTACTGGTATCCAGCTACAATGATGAATCTTACTGGAAAAATACACCGGGGCACTATGTAACCCTTTTTATGTATGATGAGGGAAAACAGGATGTATTTCTGACGGATTCCGGTGATCCGGAGCATAACCGCCACCGGGTTCCACTAAAAACGATTTATAAAGCATTGAAGACCAGCAGTGATTTTCAGTACATGTCAGTTCTTTCTTATGATGAAAACAAAGATAACTGGAGACACGGATCCGCGGAGGGAAACTGGATCCAGCCAGAGGGAATGGAATAAAGCACACAGGCTTTGGAATGGAGGAAAAGGATGAGATTTGTGATACAACGGGTAACACATGCCTCAGTGGCGATTGATGGTGAAGTGCGGGGCGAGATTGGAAGGGGGCTGCTGGTGCTGGTCGGCATCGGGCAGGAGGATAATGAAAAAACTGCCGATAAGATGGTTCAGAAGCTGGTGAACATGAGAATCTTTGAGGACCTGGATGGCAGAACCAATCTGGGATTAAAGGATGTGGAAGGGGAACTGATGCTGATTTCCCAATTTACCCTGTATGCAGACTGCCGGAAGGGAAACCGTCCCTCATTTACGTCAGCAGGTGCGCCGGATCTGGCAGAACAGCTCTATGAATATATCAAAGGGCGTTGTGCGGAGCAGATTACAGCTGTGAGATACGGGGAGTTTGGTGCAGATATGAAGGTGGAATTGTTAAACGACGGGCCTTTTACTGTAATTCTTGACAGTGCAGATCTTGGATGTTGATGGCAGCTGATGTTGTGGCAGGTCTTGAAATAATGGTATTTATGTGTTAATATAATCATATAGTCGTGCTGACATGCAAAGGGATTCCTGAGTGGGAAGGCGGCAGTGTATAAAAGAATATTCATTTGAGGGATTCTGATATGGGCCCGGCGGTGAGACGCAGGACGTAAGCAAATTTCGCAGGATGGATTCCTTCTGTTGTTTTTATATACTGTGATCCGAAATCCCGGCAGGCTGCCGGGATTTTTTAGTGAGAGGAAAGGAGAGTGACCGTATATGCCAAAAAGGCTTGCTGTCATCGGCATTATTGTAGAAGAGGCAGAATCGGCGGAGGCTGTTAATGATATCCTGCATTCATATCGTGAGTATATTGTAGGAAGGATGGGCATCCCTTATCGTGAGCGGGATATGTCGGTGATCAGTGTGATCGTGGACGGCCCGAACGATGTGGTCAGTTCCATGTCAGGAAAACTTGGCATGGTGGAGGGTGTGACCAGTAAGGCGGTTTATGCCACAAAGTAGATGGGTGGAAATGACCTAGCTTGACGTTGACGCAGTAAATTGGAAAATCACAGGCGGAGGCAGGGTTCAAATTTGCGCCGTCAAGCTAATACTGCAGAAATTAATTAAGAAGAAAGGAAGACGAGAAGATATGTATGATCCAAAATCAGGCATAGCAACAGAATTTATTGATGATACGGAGATCCGTAAATCGCTGGAATATGCGGAAAAAAATAAAGGAAATAAGGAACTGATTGATTCAATATTAAAAAAGGCCTGGGAGATGAAAGGAATTTCCCATCAGGAAGCCGCAGTTTTGCTGGAATGTGAGTTAGAAGAGGAAAATCTGGAGATTCAGAAGCTGGCAAAAGAGATCAAAAAGAGATTTTACGGAAACCGGATCGTGATGTTTGCTCCCCTGTATCTTTCCAATTATTGTGTGAACGGCTGTACATACTGTCCGTACCACCATTGTAACGAACATATCCGTAGGAAAAAACTGAGTCAGGAGGAGATCCGTCAGGAAGTGATCGCCCTTCAGGATATGGGACATAAACGGCTTGCCATAGAATCCGGAGAGGATCCGGTGAACAATCCCATTGAATATATTCTGGAGAGTATTGAAACCATTTATGGCATCAAGCACAAAAATGGCGCGATCCGACGGGTGAACGTCAATATTGCTGCTACAACTGTAGAAAATTATCGGAAGCTTCATGATGCCGGCATTGGTACCTATATCCTGTTCCAGGAGACCTATAACAAGGAGAGCTATGAACAGCTACATCCCACAGGACCAAAACATGATTATGCCTACCATACCGAGGCCATGGACCGGGCCATGGAGGGCGGTATTGATGATGTGGGCCTGGGAGTTCTTTTCGGACTGAACATGTACCGTTATGAACTGGTGGGAATCATCATGCATGCGGAACATCTGGAAGCAAAATTCGGCGTCGGTCCCCATACCATCAGCGTGCCGAGGATCTGCCCTGCAGATGATATTGATCCGGAGAATTTCTCAAACGCCATTTCTGACGAAATATTTGAAAAGATTGTCTCGGTGATCCGTATCGCAGTTCCCTATACCGGCATGATCGTTTCCACGCGGGAATCCAAAGAGACGAGAGAGAAAGTACTGGATCTTGGGATTTCTCAGATCAGCGGCGGCTCCAGGACCAGCGTTGGCGGTTATGTGGAGGAAGAGACCATAGAAGAAAATTCTGCACAATTCGATGTCAGTGACCGCAGAACCCTGGATGAAGTGGTAAACTGGCTGCTGGGGCTTGGCTATATCCCCAGCTTCTGTACGGCATGTTACCGCGAAGGAAGAACCGGGGACCGCTTTATGAAACTTTTGAAATCTGGTCAGATCGTTAACTGCTGCCAGCCCAATGCGCTGATGACACTCAAAGAGTATCTGGAGGATTATGCCTCAGAGGATACAAAGAAGAAAGGCGAGGAAGTGATCCGCAGGGAGCTGGAGGTAATTACAAATCCTGTCGTAAAGGAAAAAGCGGCGGAGTATATTGATAACATTCATAAAGGAAAAAGAGATTTCCGGTTCTGATTGACATTTTCAGGAGGATTGATTATAATAAATGCAAAGCAGTGATTCGCTACGATAGTGCGAGATAAATAAAAGCGGTGATTCGCTACGATAGTGCGAGATGAATAAAAGCGGTGATTCGCTACGATAGTGCGAGATAAAACATTTGTGGAGAGGATATGATCCTCTCCACTTTTTCCACACAAAAGGAGGGTGTGAATGAATAAACTAAAATTATTCTATGTAAATGAACAATACATACGTTATTTAAAACAATATGACCAAAAAATCTCTGAAAATCAAAATTCTCGAAGACCATATTGTGGAGCAGTGATTTTAAATCAGAAAATTCTTTATTTTATTCCTCTTAGTTCCCCGAAAGAAAAGTATAAAAAAATGAGAAATAGTATCGATATTGAAAAAATATGGAACGGAGATTGTGGCATATTAAATCTAAATAATATGATACCAGTTCCTGAGCAGGAAATTCAAGAGGTCAGTATATCTCAGATTGAGGATGAAAAATATAGAAGGCTTCTTAAAAGACAGGCGGATTATATACGGGCAAATTCAGAAAAAGTTCAAATGAAAGCGCAAAAATTGTATGATCTTGTTGTGAAAGGGCAGCCAAGGAATATACATGAAAAAAATATAATGGCACGCTGCTGTGATTTTATGAAATTAGAAAAAGAAATGCAACATTTTAAAAAGGAATTCTGAGCTCAGAGGTCCCAGAATCCCTTCTTTACATATCATGTTTCTATAGCACCGTCTAACTACTTAATTCAGCGTCAGATGCAGGGCAAATCCTCCGAATTCACCTTTCAGATAGATAAATTTCATAGCGCCCTTTTCATTGTACAGGGCAGTGTCCATATCAAATTCCACACCCTGGGCGGAAAGATGATAAACCGCACGGTCAACGGAATTACATCCGACAGCGATATGCCCCATGGTACCTTTTCCCTGGGACTTCATAACCTCTACGCCCTCGCCGCAGAAATAAGAACCCACTGCCTCGTTTTTATCAAAACCAAACATAGTGGCAAAGGCATCCGCAGTGGAAGCCGCTGTGGTGTCATCCGGCGAATTGATGCCGATGTGTTTGATGCGGAAACCGAGCATATTCTTTACTGCTTCTTTGGTCAGTGCCTTGATTTCATCAAATTTACCTGCTTTTACCAGGTCTCCGCTCACCATCCAGCTGCCTCCGCAGGCAACGATCCTGTCATAGGCAAGATAATCGTTGAGATTCTTTGCGTTGATGCCGCCAGTAGGCATAAATTTCATGTTGACATAAGGAGCTGCCATGGATTTGATGAGTTTCAGCCCTCCGATAGCCTCTGCCGGAAAGATCTTTACCACGTCCAGTCCCAGGGCAAGCGCCTGCTCAATATCACTTGGATTGGCACAGCCGGGGGTGACAGGAATGTTTTTATCGACACAATATCTTACTACCTCTGGATTGAGTCCCGGGCTGACGATAAATCTGGCCCCGGCGCCGACAGCGCGGTCCACTTGTTCTGTCGTAAGGACAGTACCAGCTCCTATAAACATCTGGGGAAATTCTGTTGTCATGACCCGGATAGCTTCTTCGGCACAGTCTGTACGGAAAGTAACCTCAGCACAGGGCAGTCCGCCGTCGCAGAGAGCTTTGGCAAGAGGTCTTGCGTCTTTGATGTCATTTAATGCTACTACGGGCACGATACCGATCTGTGAAAGTTTTACAAGAGTATCATTCATTTTGAAATCCTTCTTTCCTGAATATTAATCATTTATATAATGCCGGGGAAAAGATATTTTATCCCCAGCGGATACCACATAAAAAAGCATGCATACGCAACACTCTGATTTGTCTATTTTATTATACCCTTTTTTGGGCATAAGTCAAATAAAAAAGGTCATTTTATTTATAAAGTAATTGTGTTTTACTTTTAATTAGAGTAAAATAAAAAAGAAGTTCGCCCGGAGGCGGACAGGAGGGAGTGGTGACATGTCAATGCTAAAGGATATTTATGATTCACGAGGGAGCGGCAGAGCAGTTCAGGTCATATCTGAGTGTTATATTCTTCCAGAGGGGACGGAAGCAGTCTGCTATCAGGAGATGAGTGGGGATTATCTGGTATATGTATTGGAAAAGCAGCAATTTCACCGGAATTATTCAAAAAGGGATGGGAGCAGGGATGAGATTTTGGAAATTGCCAGTAGAAATACGGGAGAGAAACTTCAAAAAGAAGCAAAGGGGAAAGAGATAGGGGAAGATGGCCGGGGAGCCGGCCGTAAGGACCGCCGGGAAGAACGCCAGGAAGACCAGCAGATGTCTGGATTGATCCGGTTTCTGGATGCAGATACATACCGGGAGAAGATCAAGATACTGGAGGATATGAAAGACAGACTGGATGACCATATGCTAAATAATATGGCGGTCAGCCTGGATCTGTCACTGGAAGACGGTGTGGACGGATATGCCTATATCATGTCTGAATTAAAGATAAGAAGCCGGTTTGAGGGCAAGCGTGGAGAGCGGTTATGAATTACAGACTGAAGATACAGTATGACGGAACGAGGTATAAAGGGTGGCAGAGGCAGAAAGGGACAGAGATGACCATACAGGGAAAGCTGGAGAGAGTGCTTTCCCTGTATGCCGGCAGGGAAATGGAGATCCAGGGAGCGGGGCGCACCGATGCGGGGGTGCATGCACTGGAACAGGTGGCAAATATACATTTTCCGGATGAATGTGCCCCGGAACCTGGTAGATTAAAAGACTATCTGAACGAATATCTGCCGGAGGATATCCGCATCATATCGGCAGAGAGGGCGGGGGACCGGTTTCACAGCCGGCTCAATGCCCGGGGAAAGCGGTATGGCTATCATATTATAAAGTACGGCAGGGACTGCGTGTTCCAGAGAAAATATGCCTGGAAGGCAGAGAAGATCCTGGATGTCGGTAAAATGAAAAAGGCAGCAGGGTATCTCCTGGGAACCCATGATTTTCAGAGTTTTTGTTCCAGGGCTTCAAAGAAAAAATCCACGGTGAGAACCATCCATACCATAGATATCCAGGAGACAGAAGACGAGATTTATCTTATTTATGAGGGAAATGGTTTTCTGCACAATATGGTGAGGATCCTGACGGGGACACTGGTGGATACCGGATCAGGTAAACTTCTGCCAGAGGAAATACCAGAGATATTGGAAAAGCGGGAGCGCCGGTATGCCGGGGAAACCGCCCCGGCAAAAGGCTTGTTTCTGGAAAAGGTGTATTATGGCTAAAAATCATTCTACAACAGAAGAAAGGTGGCGGGACAGGTGAGGGAAATGGAATTTAAAATGGAACGGGAAGGGCTCGTGGAACCAGGACAGCCCATACAGGTTACAGAGGGGATGCTTCCCAGTGCATATTATTATACGATCGTGCCGGCGGTGGCGATGTCGGGAAACATCCCTTTTTCTGAGCGGCTGAAAAGCAGGGAAGGTGTGGTAAAAGATATCATCCAGAATGAGAAGGGGTATTATGTGATCGCGGAATTTGATGAATAACCCCTTTGGATCTGGAGAAAATAAATAATTAATGAATACGAACGTAAAGGAGGATGAAAAAGAAATGGAACGGGAAAATGCGTGGAAAGCATATACAAAAAAGGAATTGAAGGAGCTGAATCAGCTAAATAAAGAATACCGCAGATTTCTGGATGAGGGAAAGACAGAGCGGGAATGCGTGGCGCTGGCGGTCCGCATGGCGGAAGAGGCCGGTTATGAGAACCTGGCGGATCTTGTGGCAGCCGGCAAAAAGATCAAGGCTGGTGACAAGGTATATTCCGTGGGGATGAAGAAAATGATCTCCCTTTTTCAGATCGGCAGGCGGCCGCTGGAAGATGGAATGGCGATCCTGGGCGCCCACATTGACTCCCCGAGACTGGATATCAAACAGAATCCTTTGTATGAGGAGGGCGGTTTTGCTTATCTGGACACCCATTATTATGGCGGCATCAAAAAATACCAGTGGGTGACGCTTCCCCTGGCGCTTCACGGTGTTGTTGTGAAAAAGGATGGCAGTGTGGTGGAAGTTAATATAGGAGAGGATGAAAAAGACCCGGTATTCTGTGTGACAGATCTTCTCATTCATCTTGCCGGGGAACGGATGGAGAAAAAAGCCAACAAGGTGATCGAGGGAGAAGAACTGGATATACTTTTTGGAAGCATGCCATTAAAAGGTGAAGAAAAAGAAGCAGTAAAAAAGAGCGTGCTGGAGATCCTTAAGGATAAATATAGTATGGAAGAGGAAGATTTCCTGTCGGCGGAACTGGAAGTGGTGCCTGCGGGGAAGGCGAGAGAATCCGGCATCGATGCCAGTATGATCATGGGGTACGGACAGGATGACAGAGTCTGCGCCTTTACGTCCCTAAAGGCGATGCTGGAGGTGGAGGATACCGAATATACCACCTGCTGTCTTCTGGTGGACAAAGAAGAGATCGGAAGTGTGGGAGCTACCGGAATGCAGTCCAAAACTTTCGAGAATACTCTGGCAGAACTTATGAACGGCATGGGAGAATACAGCGAGCTGGCGCTTCGGAGATGTGTCTCGAATTCCAAGATGCTCTCTTCCGATGTCAGCGCCGCCTTTGATCCGACGTTTAAAGCCGCTTATGAACCGAAAAATGCGGCATATTTTGGAAAAGGAATGGTCTTTAATAAGTTTACCGGCGCCAGGGGAAAATCTGGCAGCAACGATGCCAATGCAGAGTATTTTGCGGGGATCCGCCGTATTCTGGAGGATAAAAAAGTGGCGTATCAGACGGCAGAGCTGGGAAAGGTAGACGTGGGAGGCGGGGGAACCATCGCCTACATTATGGCGCTTTATGGCATGGAAGTGATCGACTGCGGTGTGGCTGTGCTGAATATGCATGCGCCCTGGGAGATCGTCAGCAAGGCTGATGTATATGAGACAAAAAAAGGGTATGTGGTATTTCTGGAGGACATCTTTTCATCAAAGTAAAGAAAAATGATTGACAATGCCCCTGTTTGGAAGTAGAATTGATTATGAAAATTACTTTTATGATTATGAAGTGATTTTATAAGGGAAAAATACTTTTAAACAGCGGGCATTTTGCCAATGCCCGGAAAGAAAGGAGTTATGGTTAATGAAAAACTATATCAAGGCAATGGTAACATTTGTATTTTTGTTGGCTGCGGCAGCTGTGATGCCGAATACAGCAAGTGCAGCAGAACTGGCAGCGCCAACGGGGATTCGCCAGACGGGTGCAACAGCTAATGAGGTAAAAATCGTATGGGATGCAGTTCCAGGTGCAAGCCGGTATTATTGGTCCTGGAGCGCAAATGGAGTTTCTGGATGGTCAGATAATATGGCTGATTGGAGCACTAGTCCGGAAGATATCATATATAGGCTAAGTGCTGGTTCTACATATTATGTGCGTGTTAGATCGGCAGGTACAAAAGATTTTATGGTTTATGAAGAAAACGAGTGGTCTCAGCCGATTCAGGTAGTGACAGCGCCGGCTGCTGCTCAGATGGGAGCGCTTACTGTGGCAGAAGCCACTGCTACCTCTCTTACTATCACATGGGCGCCTTGTCCAGGGGCAACCTCATATAATGTTTATGATGGAACAACAAATGTGCTGCTTGGAACGGTGACTAATTCTACATTTGTAAGAAACGGTTTGGCACCAGGGAATGCCTATTCCACAAAAGTGATTCCAGTGAGAACGTCGGATACCGGATACGCTGCCTATGACAGTTATCGTATATTGTCAAATGTTTATACGAAGCCGAATACACCGGTAACGCCGTCTACGGCAAACTTTGGGCTTACCAGTATGTATTACAATATTAATGTTGCATACTTTGGAGCGACAGATCCATCCAGATCTGCCAACGGATACGAGATTGAAGTTTATACAATGAAGGGCAACAAGAAAGTGTTTACTGCTACCAGCTCTAGCAACAGATTTTCTGTAAAGAGAAACACAGCTTACAAATACCGTTGCCGTTTTTATGCGACTTATGGAAATGAAAGAATTTATGGTGGCTGGTCCGGTTACAGATATTTTGTATATCAGACAGTCAGCGGTAAAAAATACAGTAATCGTATCAAGCTGGGCTGGAAGAAGGTAGCCAATGCAAAGAGCTACACCGTATCTATTTCCACAAAGGAAAAGGGCGGTTACAAGAAGGTGAAGACTCTCAGCAGTAAATCTACCAGCCTTACGATCCGCAAGTGTGGCAAATCAAAGATCAAAAAGAATAGAACTTACTATATAAGGGTTGTTGCTAATCTCAAAGATGGAAAGAAATCCGTCAAGAGTGACAGCTATTATGTAGGTAAGGCATATTAATCCGAGTGTGAAAAGGGCTGTCCGCAGGGCAGCTCTTTTTTTATCTGAGTAGTAAAGTTCTCCATTTGCGGAGCCTAATGTTGTGTTTTAAAATTTTTTTATGAAGGGTGTTGGCAGAAATGACAATAAAATGCTATACTTATGAAGTATGCTTTCTGCATAACATCTTTAAGTGGGATCAGTGGCGTGATCCGCCGCGATTTTCTATGTTGTTAGGAGAGGAAGAGTAATGAGAGTGAGTTGGAAAAATATAATTTGGACAGGAGTTGCAGTGGCAGCTTCCGGACTTTTGCTGTCAGGAATGAATGCTGCTGAATCCGGGGCGAAGACGAAAAAAGTTTCTTCCGTAAAATTTGAGAATTCAGGCAAATATCTGCTTATCAATAAAAGGGAAAAAAAGAAGCTTTCAGTGAAGGTTAAGCCCAGGAAAGGCGTGAATAAAAAATTAAAATGGACCAGCTCCAGAAAAAAAGTTGTTTCGGTAAACCAAAAAGGAGTGATCCGCGGGAAAAAATATGGAAAAGCCATGATCATTGCCAGGGCAAAGGATGGTTCCGGTAAATGTGCTAAACTTCAGGTACGTGTGGGGAAGAAAGTGAATAAGGTAAAGATACAGGGAAATGCCATGGATCTGGATGTGGGTTCTTCTGCCAGCCTCGGAACGAAAGTATCCCCTTCCCAGGCTACGATCAAGAAGGTTAAGTACCGCACTTCCAATAAAAGCGCGGCTACAGTATCCAAAACAGGGATCGTCTATGGAAAGTCTAAAGGATCAGCAACGATCACAGCGTACAGCACAGACGGCTCCGGCAAGAAAGCTTCCTGCCGGGTAAACGTGCGGGTTCCATCCCAATCCGTGCGTTTGAATGCGGAGGGGAAGATTCAGCTGGAGGCGGGAAAAACGGTGACCATCAATGCTTCTGTGCAGCCCTCCAATGCTTCCAACCGCAATGTCCATTATACCAGTTCTGATCCAGCGGTGGCGAAGGTGTCCCAGCTGGGAGTGGTCACAGGAGTAAATGCCGGAACAGCGACGATCCGGGTAGATGCAGCTGATGGCAGGGCTTCGGCTGCGGTAGAAGTGGAGGTATTTAAAGTGGAACTTCAGAATGAAAAATTGATCGCACACCGGGGTTACAGTTCGGAGGCTCCGGAAAATACGACAGTGGCATTTGAGCTGGCGGTTCAGAATGGATTTTATGGGGTTGAGTGCGACCTGAGAAAGACCTATGATGGAAATTTTGTGATCATGCACGATGCAGATCTTAACCGTATGTGCGGTTATAATCTGGATATCTCCAATCTGGATCTTCAGCAGCTGAAAAAATTTAAGATAACCGGGGGACGAAATATTTCTTTATATCCGAATCTGACGGTGCCCACTCTGGAAGAGTATCTTGACATCCTTTCTGAAAGCAGTACGGTGCATCCATTTATCGAGCTTAAAGTAGAATATACGGAAAAGGAGCTCGGGGAGATCGTGAGTCAGGTAAAAAAGAAGGGACTGCTGGAACGCACTTACTTTATCAGTGTGCACAAATCCAATCTCCTCTCCCTGAAAAAGATTGATGGGGTATTCAAAGAAGGTCTTCAATATGTATACGGGGCAGAGAGCGACAACAAGCTGACCCCGGTCAGCAGCAGTGTCATCAACTGGTGTATTGAAAACCAGATCGACCTGGATGCCAGACATACACTTCTCACTGCCTCAGACGTATCACTTCTTCATGATAACGGGCGAAAAGTTAATGTCTGGACCGTAAATTCTGTATCCCGTGCCTGTGAGCTTGTAAAAGATTTTTGCGTAGACATGGTGACGACGGAATATCTGTTGAAATCCTGATAGGATGTCAGGATTTCAAGGTCAAAATGCCATTTATGCTTGTATTATAATTATAGAAACAATTCCACCTGTGCGTTTGGATAGTGATCGCAGCTGTACAGGTGGAAAATTTTTTTAAATTAGATATTGACCATTAGTCATTTTTGTGATACACTAAGTGCGTAAATAAAAATGACTAATGGTCATTTTTGTGGAAAAGCATTAAAAAAGGAGGCAATAAGTATGAATAGGTTTGGCAAATTTGTTACGAGACACAAATATATCATACTTATCATCGGTATTCTGCTCCTCATACCGTCTGTGATCGGAATGAGCATGACGAGAGTAAACTACGATGTTCTCAGTTACCTTCCCAATACACTGGAGACGGTGGAAGGACAGGATATCATGGTAGATGAGTTTGGTATGGGGGCATTTTCCATGATCGTGGTAGAACATATGGAAAACAAGGACGTGGTGAAACTTAAAGAAAAACTACAGGATGTGGAGCATGTAGAAAAGATCATCTGGTATGATTCTGTGGCGGATATTTCACTGCCTACAGAAATGCTGCCGGGAGATTTAAAAGAAGCACTTTTTAACGGCGACGCCACTATGATGATCGCTCTGTTTGACGATACAACATCTTCCGACGATACTATGGGAGCTGTCACGGAGATGCGAGAGATCGTGAAAGACCAGGCGTTTATCAGTGGTATGTCCGGTGTGGTGACAGATATCAAGAATCTGGCGCTGGCAGAGATGCCCATCTATGTGGTGATCGCAGCGACATTGTCCCTGCTGGTTCTTCTGCTGACGATGGAATCCCTTGTTACCCCTGTGATCTTTCTTCTCGGCATCGGGGTTTCCATTCTATACAATCTGGGGAGCAACATTTTCCTCGGAGAGATTTCTTACATCACAGAGGCGCTGACGGCGGTGCTGCAGCTGGGAGTGACGATGGATTATTCCATCTTCCTGCTGGAGAGCTACCAGGCAAATAAGATCCGGTTTGAGGGAGACAAAGACCGTGCCATGGCACATGCCATCGGAAATACTTTCAAATCTGTGGTAGGAAGTTCAGTGACGACGGTTGCTGGTTTTGTGGCACTCTGTTTTATGACCTTTGCACTGGGGAAAGATCTTGGAATCGTAATGGCAAAGGGAGTTGTGATCGGAGTGATCGCCTGTGTGACGTTGCTGCCTTCCATGATCCTTATTCTGGATAAATGGATCGAGAAAACAACCCACAAAAATATTTTCCCGAAATTTGAGAAAACGAGTAAATTTATATCCAAACATTATATCGTGGCGCTTATTATTTTTGCCGTTGCATTTTTTCCGGCATTTTATGGAAATAATAACATTGAAGTTTATTACAATATCGACAGTTCGCTGCCCCAGACGCTGGATTCGGCAGTTGCCAACAAGAAGCTGGAAGAGAAATTTAATATGAATAACATGCATGTGCTTCTGATGAAAAATGGACTGTCGGTCAAAGAGAAAAATGACATGAGGGAAGAGATCGAGAAGGTTGACGGCGTCAAATGGATGCTGGGGATCAATTCCTTTGTAGGTGCCAGCGTTCCCGACGATATGATCCCTGCCAAATACAGGGATATGCTGATGAGCGATAACTATGAACTGCAGTTCATCTGTTCCAATTATAAAACGGCGACGGATGAGGTGAATGCCCAGATCGCCCAGATCAATGACATTGTGAAAAAATACAGTGAAGAGTCCATGGTGATCGGAGAGGCTCCGCTGACGAAGGATCTGGCGGATGTGACGGATGTGGATCTTGCCAGTGTCAATTATATTTCCATCGCGGCGATCTTCCTTATCATACTGCTGGTGTTCAAATCCATTTCACTGCCAGTGATCCTTGTCAGCGTGATCGAGTTCGCGATCTTTGTCAATATGTCCTTTGCTTATTATAGCGGCACCAGCCTTCCCTTTGTGGCGAGTATCGTCATCGGGACGATCCAGCTGGGAGCTACCGTGGACTATGCGATCCTGATGACTACCCGCTATCACAAGGAACGGGTGGTGAACCGGAAGACGAAGAAGGAAGCAGTGGCAATCGCCCACAGAACTTCCATCAAGTCTATCATCATAAGCGGCATCAGCTTTTTTGCCTCCACTTTTGGAGTGTGTGTATATTCCAGCATCGATATGATCAGCTCCATCACGACGCTGCTGGCGAGGGGAGCGGTGATCAGTACTTTAGTGGTGATCTGTATCCTGCCAGCCATGCTGACATTGCTTGACAAGGTGATCTGTAAGACCACCTGGGATATGAGAAAAATAGATTATTAAGATAAAAGAAAGGAAGATGTGTTATGAATCGAAATCGTAAATTAAGCCGGGTAGGGAAAACAATCGTATCAGGTCTTGTGGTGACCAGTCTGGTCCTGGGAAATGGCTCCATGATCCAGGCTGAGAAGGTGACAAAAGAAGAATCCGTATATGTGAATGCCGATGCCGATGGAGACGCGGGGAAGATCACCGTATCGGACTGGTTGAAGAATGCGGGAATTAATGGTACACTAAAAGATAAGTCAGAATTGAAGGATATCACTAACGTAAAGGGCGATGAGACCTTTGAACAGAGCGGGGACGGCGTGAACTGGAATGCCGGCGCCCAGGATATTTACTATCAGGGTACGACGGATAAGGAGCTGCCGGTAAGTGTAAAGCTGGTCTATGAACTGGATGGCAAAGAGATCTCACCAGAGGAACTGCCGGGAAAAAGCGGCGCCCTTAAGATCCGGGTTTCTTATACCAACCATTCCAGAGTGACAAAGACCATAGACGGAAAAAAACAGAAGATGTATACACCATTCTTTATGGCGACGGGGCTGATCCTGCCCACAGATAAATTTACCAATGTAGAAGTGGATGGTGGTAAGGTGATCAATGAGGGTTCCAACAATATTGTTGTAGGCTTTGGCCTTCCCGGTATGGCAGACAGCCTGGACGTCAGCGGTGAGCTGGCAGAGAAGTTCCGGGAGGAATTTACCGTATCGGCGGACGTGACAGACTTTTCCATTGGGAACACCTTTACCTATGCCAGCGCCAGCCTTTTGTCAGACCTTGATCTGGAGGACAGCGATACATTTGAGGAACTGGAGGAGAAACTGGAGACATTAACAGATGCCTCTGAAGAGCTGGTGGATGGAACCGATTCCCTGGCCGATGGCATCGAGGAACTGGAAAAGAAATTTGACACGTTTGCCAAAGGGGAAAAGGATTTAAACAAGGGGATCAATACCCTGGCAAAGAGTGGGAAGAAGCTGGAAAAGGGTGTGAAAGAGTACGTGACCGGAGTGGATGACCTGGCTGGGGGAGCCACTTCCTATGTGAATGGGGCAAAGCAGATCACAGATGGCAATAAACAGCTGTATCAGGCAGTGAAGGATATGCCTGGCAGTTATAAACAATTCTCTGAGGGGATCAAGCAGTATACTACAGCAGTAGATACACTAGGGGAAAAGAAAACCGGGGATGCTTTGAAAGCAGGTGCAGCCAGTGTAGCTTCTGGTATTTCTACCCTCCATACCAATCTTTCTGCGCTGGAGAGCACCTATGACAATTACGATCAGCTGGTGAAGGGAATCCAGACACAGGCGGCACAGTGCAGCGATGAAGTGCAGAAGCAGACGCTTCTGGCATATGCCGAGAAATTGAAAGAGCTGTCTGAGGGACAGAAGAACAGTGTGTCAGCGCTGGCAAAAGCCACTGGTGGAGAAAGTGATCTGAAAAAGGGTGCCGACCAGGTATCCGGCGGAGTGAAGAAAATGGTAGATGGTGCACAGGCGGTCTCCGGTAAATCTGCTTCTCTGCGGGAAGCAGACGGAAAAATGACTTCCAGTGTCAGTGCACTGGCGGCAAATATTGAGAAACTGAAAAATGGCAGTGAAAAGCTCAGCCAGAATGACCGTAAGCTTCTGGCGGGGGCGAAAAAGCTTCTGAAAGCAGGAAAGTCTGTCAGAAAAGGAAGCAGACAGCTGATCTCTGGTGCCGGGGAACTGAAGAAAGGCAGTGGCAAACTGGATAAAGCAACGGGGCAGGTTTCCGATGGAATAGGCAGACTGGGAGACGGCTCCCAGGAACTTCTCGATGGCATGAGGAAGTTTGACAGAGAGGGGATCCAGGAGATCAACAGGATCTATGAGGAAGATTTTCAAGGTCTGAAAGACCGGCTCTCTGCCCTGCTGGATATCTCTGAGGAATACACGAACTTTACCGGTATTGGTGATGGAATGGACGGGGAAGTGAAATTCATCATTGAGACAGAAGAGATCAGCAACGATAAAGAAGAGTAATACATGACCACAGAAGGAGATGGGTACCATGGGAAAACTAGATGAAAAGAAAAAACAAAAGCGCCAGGCGCTGCTGAGCGCTGCCTATGACCTGTTCACTTCCCAGGGTATCTTCGATACTTCCATCTCAGATATTGTCAAGAAGGCAGAGATGGCAAAGGGAACATTTTATCTTTATTTCAAGGATAAATTTGATATCCGCACCGCCCTGATCACAGAAAAGGCTGGTAAGCTGTTTTCTGTGGTGAGGGAGAAGATGCGGGACAAGAGGGAAGACAGTCTGGAGGAAACGGTGATCCGGCTGGTGGATATCATCATCGATGAACTGGACGCCGACAAGCGGATGCTGGAGTTTATATCCAAAAATCTCCGATGGGGCATTTTTCACAAGGTGATCCTGGAGGGGGGCAATGAGGTCTCGGACAGTTTCTATGACTGGTACAACGAATTGATCCAGAGTTCAGGAAGAACCTTCCGCAACCACGAGCTGATGATCTATATGATCGTGGAACTGGTAAATTCGACCTGCTACAATGTGATCCTCTATCAGGAACCAGTGGGACTGGATGAATTAAAAGAGGAGCTGGCCCTACTGATCCCGGTTATCATCCGGAATCAGGAAGTGGATGCCTGAACGGGGTTTGTTGACTTTTTCTATCGGATGGCTTATACTGTGACATATGATATCTTACGTATGGAGCTGCCCGGGCATAAAGATGCCGGCAGGGTCTCCGGGAGAAGAAAGGTCAGGTAGAAATAATGGTTTCAACGTTTAATATGGTTCTTATGCTGGTATGTGTAGTTGTGGGCATCGCCGCAGCGGCAGTTCCCTATTTTATGATCAGTAAGAGGTCCAGTGCACTGGAGACAGGGCTTCCAGGAGCGATCGGATACGGTGTGCTTGGTTATGTCTGGCAGTATGTATTGTATATGTTTGGCGGGGTGTTTATCGCAAGACTTCCTTTTTTGAAGGGCATGAATGAATCGGCGCAGGTGATTGTGTTGAATGTACTGCTTACTTTTCTTACAACTCTGTGTACGGTGGCTGCTTTGTACTGGGGGATTTACCTGACCAATCAGAAAAAGGTATCCATTTACCGCAGTGCGACAGTGGGGATTGGTTTCGGATTGGGAAGAATCGGACTGGATCTGATTTATCCTTACTGCTATAGTTTTTATCTCGCTCTTCAGATCAATGGGGGCACCTACAGTGGAAAGGAAGAACTTAAAAATTCTATTATATCTACTAACTCTGCCAGTCTGGTCACTGGCACCTATAAATGCATATTGATGCTGCTGATCGTGCTGGACATTGCTCTTGTTATGGGCAATTATTATATATCAGAGAAGAAAAAAATGGCA
Source organism: uncultured Eubacterium sp. (assembly GCA_910584645.1). Classification (GTDB taxonomy): domain Bacteria; phylum Bacillota; class Clostridia; order Lachnospirales; family Lachnospiraceae; genus Eubacterium_F. The sequence goes on along the minus strand of CAJUAU010000008.1, from coordinate 33,925 downwards.
TGGATCTATCCTCTTGCTGTATATGAAGTGATCATGCTGTTGAATGCCCTGCCACGGCTTATTTTTGGAAACCGGGAGATCGTGGCTGAGGCTGTGGTCATTGTCATATATACGATCTTAGCTGCCGCTGCCGGAGTGGATATCTATTGTTGGTTTAAGACAGGGCAGATTGAAGGTTTAGATTGGACTTTCAGGTTCAGAGCCGGCAGGAAAACAAAGTCAGTGTGACGGCTAGATGGTTCAGATCCACGTTGTGGAGCTGGCTCAATGGTGCCTGGGGCTAAGATATGGAGGCGAAGAGTAAATGGAACGTCTGGAACGGCAGTTTGATTTTTGTCGGGAGATAGATAAGGAAAAATTGATCCAGAGGCAGAACTATCTCGCCAATGGGGAGAGGAAAGAAAACGATGCGGAGCATGCCTGGCACATGGCGGTTATGGCTGTGCTTCTCAGTGAGTATGCTAATGAGAAGATTGATGTTTTAAAAGTGGTAACGATGATCCTGATCCACGATATTGTGGAAATCGATGCGGGGGATACCTATGCTTATGATAAAGAAGGGCAGGCGACCCAGCGGGAACGGGAATTAAAGGCAGCTGACCGGCTGTTCAGCATACTGCCGGAGGATCAGAGGAAAAAGTTTCGCGGTTTATGGGATGAATTTGAGGCGGCAGAGACGCCGGAAGCGAAGTTTGCCCGTACCCTCGACCATATCCAGCCGTTAATGCTCAATGCTGCCTCGGAAGGGCGGTCCTGGCGTGAGCATGAGATTCATCTTTCCCAGGTGCTGGCGCGCAATGAAAAGACGGCAGAAGGTTCGGAGAAGCTCTGGCAATATATACTCCAGAATCTGATACAGCCAAGTGTAGAAAAAGGAAATTTAAAAGAATGAAACTGAGGCTTGATAAATATCTGGCAGATTTCACGGAGCTGACCCGCTCCCAGGCAAAAAAGGAGATCCGGAAGGGGCGGGTACAGGTAAATGGTGAGACGGCGAAGACAGGGAATGACAAGGTGGCATTCTCTGATTCTATTTTATGGGATGGAAGAGAGATCCAGGGGCAGAAGTACCAATATATTATGCTGAATAAACCGGCGGGGATCATCTCATCTACAGAGGATAACAGGGATGAGACTGTTGTAGAATACATAAGAAAGCGTTCTTCTGTGGGAACGTCTTCTGCTCCAGGCTGCAGCCAGGAATCTGTTTTTCTTGCAAAGGATCTTTTTCCCATGGGACGTCTGGATAAAGATACAGAGGGGCTTTTGATCCTGACCAATGACGGAGAACTGGCACATCGGCTTTTGTCTCCCCGGCATCATGTGGCTAAAAAATATTTTGTCCAGCTGGATAAGGATTTGGATACTACAGATGTAGAGAGAATGCAGGAAGGGCTGGATATTGGTGAAAAGCGGCTCACCAGTCCGGCAGTATTAGAGATCTTAACTCCCAGGGAGGCATTCCTTACCATAACTGAGGGAAAATTTCATCAAGTGAAAAGGATGTTTGCAATGCTGGGAAAGACCGTGACCTATTTGAAGCGGGTGGAGATGGGGACGCTGGTGCTGGATGAGAGTCTGGCTGTGGGAGAGTGGAGGTTTCTCACAGAAGAGGAGATCCAGGACTTAATCAATATATGTGAAAATGGTGATCAGGATGGCTAAGAAAAAATATTATGGGGTAAAAGTGGGAAAGACGCCAGGCGTGTATCTGACCTGGGAAGAATGTAAGAACCAGGTGGAGGGGGTTTCTGGCGCCCTTTACAAAAGCTTTCCCACGCTGGCGGAGGCAGAAGAATTTGCCGGAGTGTGTGGAGCGATGGCGGCTCCGGGTTCTGTAGTACCGGGATTTTCAGAGTGCGGGGCAGCAGAATTTGAACTGCAGCCGGGAGAGAAAGAAGAGTTGGAATTTCCACCTGGTGGGGCAGTGGCCTATGTGGATGGAAGTTACAATGTGGCGACAGGTGAATACAGCTGCGGAGTGGTTTTTTTGTATGAGGGTGAAGAGATACATATCGCCCAGAAGGGAACGAGTGAGGAACTTGCTTCTATGAGAAATGTAGCGGGAGAGATCCTGGGAGCGGAGCTGGCGATGCGAAAGGCAGTAGAGATGGGGATCTCCAGCCTGAATATCTATCATGATTATCAGGGGATCGCTTCCTGGTGCCTGGGGGAGTGGAAGACAAATAAAGAGGGAACCAGGGCGTACAAAGAATATTATGATTCCATCCGTCAGGAGCTGAAGATCAGGTTTGTAAAAGTGAAGGGGCATTCCGGTGACAAATACAACGATCTGGCAGATGAACTAGCAAAAAGCGTGATCTTTTGATCTGTGCGTTTCTCAGCCGCATCTTTTTTTACATTTCCTTAACATTATCTTGACAGATAATTCAAGATTTTCTGGTATAATAAGGCTGAAGGATGTGATATATTGAATAATATTTTAAGTCGTTTAAATACAAAAAAAGATGGGGAAGTGGAGTTCATCGATGTAGTCAGTGAGGAGGAAGCAGAGATGCTCCTGCCATTGATGGCGGACGATCTGAATATGGAAAAGCAGTACCGGCAGATCATGTTTTTTTATGAGGCGGGGATCCAGCAGGTGACGGCAAAACTGGAGATCCTGAATAAAGAATTTCAGTACTGCAATGACCGGAACCCCATTGAAAATATCAAGAGCCGGGTAAAAACCTCGGACAGTATTATTGATAAGATGAAGAAAAAGAGACTGCCTCTTACCATCAGCTGTATGATGCGGAATATTTATGATGTGGCGGGAGTCCGGGTGGTGTGTCCTTTTATCTCCGATGTGTACCATGTGGCCAGGATGCTGATGAATCAGACGGATGTGGAAGTGATCCGGGTGAAAGATTACATAGAGACACCAAAGGATAACGGATACCGCAGCCTGCATTTGATCCTGATGGTGGATGTGTTCTTTTCTGACCAGATGCGAAAAGTCCCCATCGAGATCCAGCTGAGAACCATTGCAATGAATTTTTGGGCGAGTACAGAACACCAGCTGCGCTATAAAAAAGAAAAGGAGTTTACCCAGGAGATGCACAAGCAGCTCAAACGGTGCGCAGATCTGATGGCGCGGGCAGACCGGAAGATGCAGAGGCTGGCAGAGAATCTGAGTGTGGATTAGGCCGGAAAAAGCAGGGGTATGTTTTGGCAAGAGGGCGGTGACTATGATAGGAGTGTCTCAAAGTGATAAAACTTTGGGACACTCCTTTATGTTTTATGCTGTCTCCTACAGCCGGTTTTTTGCTTCCTTGCAGAACTGGATCTGGGAACATACCGGCGCTTTGCCCCGGCGCTCTACTTTTTTATAGATGCCGCCGTAGATATCTACCGGGCTTCCCTTTTCTTTGTCGATCACGTTGTCCGGCTGGAGAAGATGGGCTTTTTGATTGTCGGCAAGCTGGAGATCCAGGACATGCACGATCTGTTCTTTGAGCTTTTCATCCTCCACCGGGAACAGGATTTCCACCCGTTTGTCAAGGTTTCTTGGCATCCAGTCCGCACTGCCCATATAGATCTCAGGATCTCCGTCATTTTCAAAATAATAGATCCGGGAGTGCTCTAAGAAGGTGCCTACGATGGAGCGGACGCGGATGGTCTCACTCATGCCCTTGATGCCCTGTTTGAGGCAGCAGATTCCCCGGACGATCAGGTCGATCTCCACGCCGGCAGCCGAGGCATCATAGAGTGCTTTGATGATCCCCGCATCACACAGGGAATTCATCTTGGCGATGATCTTTGCCGGTTTGCCCTTCAGCGCATTGTCACGCTCCCTCTCGATCAACGCTACAAACTTGTTGCGCAGCCAGATCGGCGCCAGAGAGAGCTTATTCCAAGCCAGCGGTTCCGAGTAGCCGGATAGCATATTGAATACAGCGGTGGCATCTTCACCGTAAGGGCGTTTGCAGGTAAAGATTCCCATATCTGTATACAGCTTTGCGGTGGAGTCATTATAGTTTCCGGTGCCGAGATGGACGTAGCGGCGGATGCCGTCCTCTTCCCTGCGGACTACCAGGGTGATCTTGCTGTGGGTTTTGAGTCCCACCAGACCATAGATCACATGGCAGCCTGCTTTTTCTAGTTTTCTCGCCCAGACGATATTATTTTCTTCGTCAAAACGCGCTTTCAGTTCCACCAGCACTGTGACCTGTTTGCCGTTTTCTGCGGCCTGGGCCAGGGAGGCGATGATCGGTGAGTTGCTGCTGACGCGGTACAGGGTCTGTTTGATGGCAAGGACGTCCGGATCCTTGGCGGCGAGGCGGACGAAATTCACCACGGGATTGAAGGTCTCGTAGGGGTGGTGAAGGAGGATGTCGCCCTCCCGGATCTGTTCAAAGAGATCCCTGTCCATATCGAGATTTTTCGGAGGCTGGGGGATGTAGCGGGGTTCTTTGAGATGGTCAAAGCCTTCCATCCCGTACACCTTCATAAGAAAAGTCAGATCCAGGGGGCCATGGATCTTGAAAATGTCCTCTTCCTGTATCATCAGTTCTTTTTTCAGTATTTTTAAAAGTCTCTTGTCGATGCCCCGCTCCACTTCCAGCCGGATCGCCTCTCCCCACTGGCGTTTTTTCAGCTGCTTTTCAATTTCGATCAGAAGATCAGCCGCTTCATCCTCGTCTATGGTCAGGTCGGCGTTTCTCATGACCCGGTAAGGGGTGGCAGCCAGAACCTTATAATTTAGAAATAGTTTCTGTATATTTTTTTCAATTACCTGCTCCAGCAGAAGGATCGCAGTTTCTCCTTCCTTTTCCGAGGGCACAGTTACGATCCGGGGCAGCACAGAGGGAACCTGTACTGTGGCGAAATCAAAGGTGTCTTTCTGTTTTTTGTCCATCAGAAGCGCTGCGATGTTCAGGGATTTGTTGCGGATCAGTGGAAATGGCCGGGAAGAATCCACTGCCATCGGGGTAAGTACCGGATATACCTCTTTGAGAAAATAATTATCCACATAGGCTGCTTGTTCTTTTGTCAGATTTTCGTACTGGGTGATGATCTTCAGCCCCTGGCGTTTCAGGGAAGGAAGAAAGGAACGGTTGTATATGTTGTACTGGGATTCCACCAGCTCATGGGTTCCCTGGGATATGGTTTCCAGCTGCTCCTTTGGGGTGAGCCCTGCGATATCCTTTTTTGTATATCTGGCGTGAACCATATCTTTTAACGAGGCGACGCGGATCATAAAAAATTCGTCCAGGTTGGAAGCCGTGATACTTAAAAATTTGAGGCGTTCCATCAGCGGGATGGATTTGTCCTTTGCCTCGGAGAGAACACGGTAATTAAATCCGAGCCAGCTCAGCTCTCTATTGTAAAATTTGCTCATGATCTATCCCTCTTTTCTTTTATTTTTCTTTTTCAGCACCGGACGGATGCCGAAGGCTTCTTCAAACACATCAGCTTTCCGTTGAAACAGTCCTTTCTCTAATGTAATGTCTGCCATGGTGTAGGCGACGATGTGCAGGGAACTATCCTGGAGTGTTACCCCTACCTGGCGGATCTTCTGGGAATTGCTCTTATCCAGGACATTTGCCAGCTTGAGGATGGCGCACAATTTTACGATGGTAATGTATTCTTCCCGGGAGATGTCGTCTCCGATCTCTTCAAAGGGGGGAAAATATTCGCTGTTGTAGCGCACAATATTTGCCACGATCACGCGCTCTTTGTGGGAAATGCCGATGATCTCAGTACTCATGATGATCTTATAAGAATTTTCCCTGGTCTGCTCCATATTGACATATGCGCCGCAGCTGTGGAGTATGACACCGATCTGCAGCAGCAGCCGTTCCCTTTTGCCCAGGCCGTGGAGCTTCCGGATGCTGTCAAATATTTCCAATGCCAGGTAGGTGACATTTTCTATATGCTTCATGTCCGTGTGATAGCGCAGGGCAATGTTTTTCGATGTGGTAAGGATGTCCCTGGTAAAGTCGTGGCCGGAATTGATCCGCTCCTTACGCTCAGCATATTCTGCCACCATGCTGTCACAGAGGTCGATGGATGACATGTAAATATCTTCACATTTGGTCAGGGCTGCGATCTTTTTCAAAAGAAGGACCGTGGGCGCCATCGCCTCATTTCCTTCGATGCCTGGCAGAAAAGCGGAATTTATGCTGGCTAATTCTTTTTGCGACATAAGCCCTGTAAAGTCTGCATATCTTTCTTTAAGCAGCTGTTTGATCTCAGGAATCTGATCCCCTACCGATATGATATGGGGAAGTTTCTGGTTATCCAGATACATCCGGCAGAATTCAGTGAGATCTTTGTTCATGTATTCGGAAATCAATTCATTGAAGCTGAAGATCTCCGGCTCCATGGTGTGAAGGAGCTCCCGGATCCGGGAGGAGCCAAGTTTCAGGTTCTGGGTGAATTCCAGGGTTCCCAGATGGAACAGGGACAGCTGTATACTGCCCGCCCGGATATCTACGATCAGGGCGCCTTTTTCGATCAGTTCAGAGAAGTTCTTTTCTTTCAGGAAGACAGCTTTAAAATATAAAAAACGTTCTTCGCTGTTGCTCAGGATCTTTACTTTGACGTCTGCCTGCAGCTTGATCTGGTCTAACAGGACCAGTTTGTTGGACGCTTCCCGCAGGGCGTCGGTACCGTAGGCATGGTAGGTGGATACCTGGTATTCCTGCATGATTTTTTTGTAATCCCTTAGTACCCGGCAGATCTCTGACATGGTCCGGTAGGAAACCTGGCCATGGGAGAATATCTCTGAGCCTAAGGACATTTTGTGCCTCAGATGAGTGAGTTCGCGGATGCCATGGGCTTTTGACACCTCATAAATCTTCATGGCAAGTTCTCCGGAACCTACATCGATGGCAGCGTAGGTATTTATCGCCATATTTTCTTTTCTCCGTTCCTCATATTTAGTAATTCTATTATACGATTTTTTTGTAAAAAACACCAGTAAAAACATAGAAAAAAGTACATTTTTTTGTGGATTATGCAAAATATCAGAATACTTGCAAAGATCAGGATCTTATAATACAATAGACAGGTAAGGCTGCAGAAAATGAAGCAGGTTGTCTGCGGTGGAATGGAGAACATAAGATTGAAGACAAGTGATTTTTATTTTGACCTGCCAGAAGAGCAGATCGCCCAGGATCCTCTGGAAGACCGCAGCGCTTCCCGTCTGATGGTCCTTCATAGGAGGACTGGGACTATCGAGCATCGGAAATTTACGGATATAGTGGAATACCTGAGACCGGGAGACTGCCTGGTGAGAAATAATACGAAAGTGATACCTGCCAGGCTGTTCGGAACCAGAGAGGACACCGGGGCGGTTATTGAGTTTTTATTGTTAAAGCGTCATGAAGATGATGTGTGGGAGACCCTGGTAAAGCCGGGGAAAAAAGCGCGGACCGGAGTAAAGGTGGTTTTTGGTGAGGGAGAACTGCGGGGGGAGATCGTCGAAGTTCAGGAAGATGGCAACCGCCGTATCCGCTTTTCTTATGAGGGGATCTTTGAAGAAATACTGGACCGTCTGGGACAAATGCCCGTGCCTCCGTATATTACCCATAAGCTGGAGGATAAGAACCGTTATCAGACCGTATATGCCAGGTATGACGGCTCTGCGGCAGCGCCCACAGCGGGACTGCATTTTACCGAAGAACTTTTCCGGGAACTGGAGGAAAAGGGAGTGTCGGTGGCAAACGTTACCCTCCATGTGGGACTGGGCACCTTCCGGCCGGTAAAGGTGGAAGATGTGGCAGAACATCATATGCACTCGGAGCATTATTTTATCGAGCCTGAGGAGGCAGAGAAGATCAACCAGGCGAAAAAAAACGGAGGGCGGATCATCTGTGTGGGAACTACCAGCTGCCGTACCATTGAGTCCGCGGCGGATGGGGACGGAGTTTTGCGGGCTGCAGAAGAGAATACGGAGATCTTTATTTATCCCGGCTACCGTTTTCGTATCATGGATGAACTGATCACAAATTTTCATCTGCCGGAATCTACCCTTTTGATGCTGGTTTCAGCCCTGGCGGGGAAAGAGTTTGTGCTTCGTGCCTATGAAGAGGCTGTCAGAGAGGGCTACCGCTTTTTTAGTTTTGGAGATGCCATGTATATTACAGAGTAATGGAAGGAGAATCAGAACGTGAGGGAAAAGAAACTGCTGTTTGTATACAATCCCTGTGCCGGAAAGGGAACGATGAAAAATAAGCTTTCGGATGTGATCGAGACCTTTATGAAGGCAGAGTACGAGGTGACGGTCTATGCCACCCAGCGGGAGGCTGAGGCCACAGAGATCGTCGTAGAATCGGGAAGGGATTATGACCGGGTGATCTGCTCTGGCGGGGATGGGACGCTCCACGAAGTGACCCAGGGACTGATGCAGATGCCCCGTGAAGAGCGGCCGGTGTGCGGATATATTCCTACGGGGACAGTAAATGATTTTGCGAAAGGATTGAAGCTGCCCATGCGGATCAAGCTGGCAGCCAGGGTGGCGGCCAGGGACAAGGTGAAGCCGGTGGATATCGGGCTCATGAATGGGCAGTGCTTTACTTATGTAGCAGCCTTTGGGGCATTTACTTCGGTGTCCTATGAGACGCCCCAGGCTTTTAAGAACCTGCTTGGAAAAACAGCTTACATCCTGCAGGGCATGGCCCAGCTCGGAAATATCAAGGCGTACCATGCAGTGATCCAGGCGGATCAGGAGACGATCGAGGATGATTTTATCTTTGGCATGGTGAGCAATGCCAGGAGCATCGGCGGTTTTTCTTTCTTTAAAAAGGGAATGGTGTCCCTGAATGACGGAAAGTTTGAGGGAGTATTTATCCGGAAACCGAAAAATCCACTGGAACTTCAGGCAGTGTTAAATTCCTTTGTGACATTAAAACCCAATGAGCAGATTCTGGGCTTCCACGGAAAGAATTTTTCGATTTTATCGGAGGAGGAGATCCCATTTACACTGGATGGGGAGAACGGAGGAAGTTTTCAGAAAACGGAGATCCAGTGCTGCCACAATGCCATTGATTATGTGTGGGGATAAAATGACTTATCTTTGCCAATATTTGGTCAAAAAACTGTCAAAATCATTTTTTATAATGTGTTTTGTAAATTAGAAATACTCAGACAGGGAGGAACAATCATGATAAGAAGACATTTAAAGAAAGTATGTATCGGTGTCTGCGGCATGCTGATGGTTCAGATGATCGCAGTAACACCTGTAAACGCAGAGGCACTTCCGGCTCCGACACCTGCACAGGTAGAAACAGATGCGGTGGTGATCCCAGAGGGAACTACATTTAAAACAGCGATCCCAGATGATAATTTCCGTAAATTTATCAATGAGGCATATTTTGAAAAAAATGCGAAAGACGATGATAAGTTTACTGCAGAGATGGCAGAAAAGCTGCGTGATATCACCGGGGTACTTGATATCAGCGGAAAGAAGATCGTAAATCTCAAAGGTATTGAGTATTTCACCGGCATCACAGAGCTGAATGCTTCCTATAACAATCTTCAGCTTGTGGATATTTCCCAGCTGACAAAGCTGGAAAAGATCAATGTATCTTACAATGACCTGACTCAGTTTACCTATGGTAAAGATAACGCTCTGAAAGAGATCAGCTGCAGAAACAACAACCTTGCTATTCTGACTCTCTCCGGCATGACCAGCCTGGAGACGCTGGACTGCAGCAACAACAAGCTGACGATGTTAAATGTAGCTGGTCTTTACCAGCTGGTTTCACTGGACTGCAGCAACAATGATCTGACCAGCCTCGGACTGGACGGCCTGGTGGCACTGGAACGTCTGTACTGCGATGGCAATGCCCTTCTGACACTGAATGTGTCCAGCCTGAAAAACCTGAAGGTTCTGGAAAACCGCAGAAGTGAGATCACACTGAAAGTCCAGGCAGTAGGAGCGGACTGTGGCGTAGTTCTTCCGACAGGAGCAGAGGCTCCGGCAAATATTTCCAACGGCGGTGCTTATAATGCTGCCAGCAGAGCCATTCTTTGGGATAAGATCACAGGGGTACCGGCATCCTTTACCTATACTTATGTTATTCCGGGCACTCTTCAGAGTGTAACCGTAACAGTTAACGTGGACAAAACAGATTTTGTGGATAAATCTGTGAAACTGGGTAAAGTTGACACACTTACAGTTGCCAGCTCAGGCTACAATAAAGTGAAGCTGACCTGGAGCGGCGTGGATGGTGCGACAGGATACCGTATTTATCGTTCCACATCCAAGACCAGTGGATTTACAAAGATTAAATCCGTTACAACCAATTCAAAAGTTACCTATACAAACTCGGGAATTTCATGCGGCACCCAGTATTATTACAAGGTGCGTGCATATCGTCTGATCGATGGCAATTATTACTTTGGAGAATACTCCAGCGTGGTTGGCGGCAAACCAGTTCCGGCAAAGCCAGGTTCTGTGTCCGTGGCAAAATATAACCGCACCAAAGTAAAACTGTCCTGGAATAAAGTTGCAGGTGCAAGCGGATACCGCATTTACCGCTCCAAATCCAAGACCAGTGGATTTTCCAATATCAAGACGATCACTTCTGGCTCTAAGCTGACTCATATAAAGAAGACGACACGTAATGTAAAATACTATTACAAGATCCGTGCTTACAAAACGGTGAATGGAAAGAAAGTCTGGGGAACCTATTCGGCAGTAAAAGCTAAAACTCTGAAATAGGGGGAACTAAGTATACCAGACACTGCCATTGGGCTGGTGTGCCAGAACAAAACATGAGAACTTACGCGATTGCAGGAGCGTAATATAAGGAAAACATGGAACATGCCATGAGAACGACAGCGGTCAGCTTTGCCTGGCCGCTGTCGCTTGTTGTTGTGGTATATCATAGAACAATATGTTTTGTTTATAAGTTCTGGAGATGGTGGTGCTTGCCAAATTTCTGATTTCTTGATATACTAGGGTGTATCTGAAAACTGCTTTCTGCGGGCTGTGCGTCATAATTTGCAGAAGATTTATGCCGAGTGAGGGAGGCAGGGATCATATTGGCGCCATTGACCTATATACATTGATAAAGCTATATAAAATTTGGAAATCGGTAATTATGCAGGATAAAATAGTGTAGTAGATTGTAAAATATATAATATTTTTATCTGGCCGGACTTTGTCCGGCTGATACAACGAGAAGGAGGAGACAGCATTGGAAAAGGAACTTGTCATCGTGTTGGATTTTGGTGGACAGTATAATCAGCTGATCGCCAGACGTGTCAGGGAATGCAATGTGTATTGTGAAGTGCATCCCCATACACTGAGCCTGGAAAAGATCAGGGAAATGAATCCCAAAGGAATCATCTTTACCGGGGGACCGAACAGTGCATATGGAGAGGACTCACCGAGTTATGACAGGGAGATCTTTGAGCTTGGTGTTCCGATCCTTGGCATCTGCTATGGTTCTCAGCTGATGGCCCACCTGCTCGGTGGAAAAGTGGAGACTGCCCCAGTCAGCGAGTATGGCAAGACCGAGGTAAAGGTGAATAGGTCTTCCCTGCTCTTTGGCGACGTCAGCGAGAGCACGATCTGCTGGATGAGCCATACGGATTATATCGCAAAGGCTCCTGCTGGTTTTACTGTCAGCGCCACGACGCCGGTCTGCCCGGTGGCGGCAATGGAGCTGCCGGAAAAGAAACTCTATGCGACCCAGTTCCATCCGGAGGTTATGCACACTCAGGAAGGAATGAAAATGTTATCCAATTTTGTATATAAGGTATGTAACTGCAGCGGCGACTGGAAAATGTCTTCTTTCGTGGAGGATACGATAAAGTCAGTGCGGGAAAAAGTTGGCAGCGGAAAAGTACTTTGCGCCCTATCCGGCGGTGTGGATTCTTCTGTGGCGGCCGTTCTCTTATCCAAGGCCATCGGAAAACAGCTGACCTGTGTCTTTGTGGACCAGGGGCTTTTGCGCAAGAATGAGGGAGATGAGGTTGAGGCAGTATTTGGTCCAGATGGTCCTTATGACCTGAATTTTATCCGGGTGAACTGTCAGCAGCGCTTTTATGAAAAACTTGCTGGCGTCACCGAGCCGGAGGAAAAACGTAAGATCATTGGGGAAGAATTTATCCGCGTATTTGAGGAAGAGGCAAAGAAGATCGGCGCCGTGGATTTCCTGGTGCAGGGAACGATCTATCCAGACGTGATCGAGTCCGGTCTGGGCAAATCAGCGGTGATCAAGTCCCATCACAACGTGGGCGGCCTTCCTGACTGCGTGGATTTTAAGGAGATCATTGAACCGCTTCGTCTTCTTTTCAAGGATGAGGTGCGAAACGCCGGCAGGGAGCTTGGCATTCCGGAATATCTCGTGAGCCGCCAGCCATTCCCTGGCCCAGGCCTGGGGATCCGTATCGTCGGTGAAGTTACCGAAGAGAAAGTGCGCATCGTCCAGGACGCCGATGCGATCTACCGCGAGGAGATCGCCAATGCTGGAATCGAGGGACTTGGACAGTATTTTGCAGCCCTTACCAATATGCGCTCGGTAGGGGTGATGGGTGACGAGAGAACCTATGATTATGCGGTGGCATTGAGAGCAGTTAATACGACGGATTTTATGACAGCAGAGTGCTCGGAGATTCCCTTTGAGGTACTGCAGAAGGTGATGAATCGGATCATCAATGAGGTCAAAGGGGTTAACCGGGTAATGTATGATCTGACGAGTAAACCGCCGGGGACGATAGAGTTCGAATGAGCGGAAAATGCTGTAAAGCCCCGAAAATAGGGCGTTTTACGAAATTGATTCTTGCAAATTTCTTGCAAAATCTTGTGTACTCAAAATAATACATGTATCAAAAAGACAGAAATTCCGGATTGTGGAATTTCTGTTTTTTTGATGTTCTTTTTTCAGAGATTCCAAACTTAGACTTTTATTGCAGCTGATATTTAGGAGCAGCTAATGGCTCAAATTTTGTGGCTTACAGTTTCCGCCAGTCGGCATAGTATTCTTTTCCCATGTCGTCATCACAGGAATTAGGCCAGTTCCATTTCCAGTTGTTGTACTGGTCGAAAGTGATTGTACCTTCCTGCAGCTCTGTTTTGCGGAGCGACCATTCAGCGAGGAAATCGTTTACCAGACCATAGTGCATAACGATGCCGAAGGGCGGATAGCTGTGCTTGGATTCCGGTTCATTGTAGCTGCCCCTGTACTCCCATGAGGTATCCTTTGGATATTCCGGCTGTAAGGGGAAGAGGTCAATGCCGTTCTGGGTATCCAGCCAGAACAGTGTTTCCAGAACATCCTCAGCTGCACCGAGGTCATAGTTTTTGATGGAGATATAGGAAACTTTCAATGCCTCCGCTATCAGCATCAGAGTATCCTGCTTGGGGGCTTTGGCATTGCTTTCGTACTGGCGGATACGGACATCTGCGGTACTTTCTGAAAAGCCGCAAAGCAGCCCCAGTTGCTTTTGTGTCATTTTCCGGCTGTTGCGGATGTATTTGATACGTTCACCTTGTGTCATGGTTGCCTCCAATCGGGGCAGGGAACGAAAACTGTTTTTGTCCTGCCCTATGTTATTTGTAAACACAGTTATGTGTGTTGGGGGTTATAGAAGCGCCTGAATAAGTGCTTTTAACCTTAGCAATATCATAACACAGAATGGGGAAAAAGAAAAGAACCAAAAAAAGTTCTGAAAAACACTTGACAGAACCGTAACAAGTTCTATATAATAGCAGTACATAATAGAACCATAATAAGTTCTGGTCGAAATGATACATAGTGGTTTTCAGGGCAGGATTAGCGGGCTGGATATGTATATCACCCGGACAGAGCAGAAAGGCAACCGTAAACCACGAATTTTGAATAAGGGGGTAAATGCCATATGAAAGGAATGAAGAAGCTGTATGTGCAGGCAGATGAAATCTGCGAGGACTGGGGCGTAAGCAAATCACAGGCTTACAAGATGATTCAGGAACTGAACCGGAAGATGCTTCAGGAGAATCCGAATTTCATTGTGCTTGCGGGCAAGGTCAACCGGAAGTTTTATGAGAAGTGCTGTGGCACGGCAGAGTAGCGGAGGTAATCCGAATCTATCATTTATGTTTATGTGGCAGCTTTTAACAGGGCTGCCCGAAAGGAGGAATTGTATGTCGGTAAGTAAATTAAAAGACGGAAGCGGATGGAAAGTGTATATACGTTTCGTGGACTGGCAGGGGAAAAAGCAGGTACACACCAAGCAGACCTTTGAGACGAAACGGGATGCACTGAATTATGAGAGGGATTTTATCCAGAAGAAAAGCAGGGATATCCAGATGAACTTTGCAAAATTTGTGGAGATTTATCTGGAGGATATCAAGCCGAGGATAAAACTCAATACGTTTATGACGAAGAAACACATCATTGAAACCAAGATACTGCCTTATTTTGAAAATAAAAGTCTGGCGGAGATTGATTCTACGGATGTGATCCAGTGGCAGAATGTATTGCTGTGTGCCAGAGACGGGAATGGCAAAGCATATGCGGCAACGTACCTGAGGACGGTGCAGAACCAGCTCAGTGCGATTTTCAATCATGCCCACAGGTTTTATGGTCTGCCGGATAATCCGTCCAGCAAGGCGGGAAAGATGGGAAAGGCGAAAGCAAAGGAAATGCTGTTCTGGACAAAGGAAGAGTATGAGAAGTTTTCCGATGCGATCAAGGACAAACCGATTTCCTACTATGCGTTTCAGGTGCTTTACTGGACCGGGATTAGGGAAGGCGAACTCCTGTCGTTAATAAAATCAGACTTTGACCTTGTAAAGCGTAAGCTGACAATCAGCAAATCCTACCAGCGTATCAATGGAGAGGATATGATTACTTCCCCGAAAACGGAGAAAAGCAATCGTGTCATAGATTTGCCGAAGTTTCTCTGTGACGAGATGGAAGATTATTTTGGGATGTTTTACAGTCTTGCGGAAGATACCAGACTGTTTCATGTTTCCAAAAGTTATCTGCACCATGAGATGGACAGGGGATGTAAAAAGGCGGGAGTGAAGAGAATAAGAATTCATGACATCCGCCATTCGCACGTTGCCCATCTCATCTCGCTTGGCTTTACCCCGGTGGAGATAGCGGAACGGTTAGGGCATGAGGGGATTTCTGTCACTTATACCTATTCCCATCTTTATCCGTCTAAGCAGAAAGAGCTGGCGGACAGGCTGGATGCGGATCATGGAAACGGAGATATGCTGGATGGATTGACAGAGGGAAAGGAGGATGTGTATGGCAAAGATTTACCGCAGGGATAACCTGATTGCCAATGTGACACCAAAACCGAAATCAAAGAAGCGGAAACGGAGTGTCATTATGAATTTCAGGGTGTCACCGGAGGAAAAGAAGCTTATTGATGACCGGATTGCATTGTCTGGTCTGGGCAAAGCAGATTTCTTTATTAAAAGCTGTATGTACCAGAGGATAAGCACATTTGGAAATATACGGACATTTGAGGAAATCAAGAGGAAGATGTTGCTGATTGATAAGCATTTACAGGAAGTAGAGAGAACGGAGGAGTTGGATGTGGAAATATTGGAATCTCTGCGGATGATACTGGAAATGCTGGATGGTTTGGAGAATGGCAAGAAACAGCCATAGAAAGGAAGGTACTTATGTTTTATAACGACAAGAATTTATTACTTTGCGGACTGGATCATGGGTTTTCCACTATGAAAGGCACGCATAGCATTTTTGACAATGGAGTGGAACAGCTTGGTGGGGAGGCGACTCTATCCAACAATACCCTTGTTTACAATGGAAAAAATTATAAAGTTGGCGAGGGCAGGCTTCCCATGATGAAAACCAAAACAGAGGACGAGAGTTATTTTCTGCTGACATTGGCAGGGATGGCAAAGGAACTGGATATATACCACAGGCAGAGTGCGGATGTTATTCTGGCGGTGGGGCTTCCGTTCAGCCGCTTCGGGCAGGAAAAGCAGGAGTTTCGTGAGTATCTATACCGGAAAGGGGAGATTTGTTTTCGGTACAGTGGCAAAGATTACCGGATTTGCATTAAAGATGTGCTGTTATTTCCACAGTGTTACGCTGCGATTGCGGACAGGATGCGGATGTATGGTGCAGAAAGTCTGATAGTGGATATTGGGAGCAAGACGGTGGATGTAATCCATGTCCGGAAATATGTCCCAGTGGAACGGGAAAGCACCAGCATCCCGGAGGCATTGATTCAGTGCATGGAAGGGATTAAAAGCAGCGTGTACCAGATTTGCAATAAGAAAGTAAGCGAGGACATTATCCGTCAGATGATTGTGGATGGGGATGCCATGATACCGGAGGATTGCAAGGCGGTTATCAGGGATGGGCTAATGACTTTTGCAAAGGGGATTGAGGCAAAGCTGTCAGAGCTGGGATTTGACTTGGAGATGATGCCTGTGGTGTATGCCGGAGGTGGGGCAATGGTGATGAAACGCTATGGAACGATGCGGGGAAATCATGTGCATTATCTGGAAGATATCCGGGCAAATGCCAGAGGGTATGAGTATCTGGCAAGACAGAAATGTAAGCTGTGATGTTGTCAAGGTATTTGGTCAGCTTTATGGGAAAGTAGATTTTCCATAAAGCTGTCAGTTGCGGAATGAATCAAACGAGAGATATTCTTTTTATCTGTAATCATGGGAAGAAGGGAGCAGATGGATGGCAGGAAAAAAGGAAGTACAGAAAACGGTTGCTTTTCGGCTGAATATTGCGAAAGAAGAGGAACGGGAATTGTACCATGTCATTATGAAGCATGGACGGGGGAGGGAGAATGATATTTACGGAAGTTCCGGTGCTTATGTGAAAGCAGCTCTCAGGCATTACCACAGGCAGGAAAGCGAAATGGAGCTGCAGGAGCAGAACCGACAGGAAATGCAGAGTTATCTGAAGGAATTGGCAGAAAAACAGGGTAAAGTGTTTCTGGATAAACTGGTGGAACATGACAAAAGACTGGCGGTTATGGTGGCAGATGCAGTGATTCGTGCGGTTGATGGTGGAAAAGCTTCTACTGGTATAAGTGAAGAATATGGCAAATCCGATGATAACAATTTCTCCAGTATTTTTAAGGAGAGTATAGGAGAACAGGATGCTAAAACGGAACAGGGTATAAGTTTGGAAAATACAAAAGAGGATGTTCTGCCGGAAGAAGCCCTTGCTTATCTGTCTGGATTGTAAGAAGATTTTTATTTTACAGTGTGTTAGACAATGTTACACAGTTTGTAAAACAGCAGAAATAAAGTAACATTTGTGTTGAACAAATTGTGCAACAAAACGGTGATGTGTTAAACAGATGTAGCTGGTATTTCTGCAGGAATTGCGATTTATATTTCCGACGAATGTGGCAGGAGCAGGTCGGCTGCTTTGCAACCGAGTGATTTTTCTCCGGCAATGGACGAGCAGAAAACAATCCTCTGAAACAGAGCATTGTTTTCTGCTCACCCATCCCCTACGGAAAATCACAAAACCACTATCATCCCCCTGGAGGTTTCTGAAGATTTTTTCGGGGACGGATGTGGAAAAAGCAACGCTCTTTCAGAGGCTGCTTTCTCCACATCCATGCCCCTCAAAAATTGTCGCAATCGTGGTGGGGATGATAGGCAAGTTTCGCAAAACGGCATGCCATTTTGCACCGGATGCACCCTGTCCGGGCACATCCTAAACTTGCCAGAGGGGCTTCGCCCCCTTGGAACCCCCATTTGGCTCTCCGAAAATAAAACTGCGAAACATCCACTGGAAGTTTCTCCGTTCCATTTTCGGATTCGCTGGGGAATGTACTTACCGCATTTTGATTTGCGTAAGCAGATGTTTCAGGGGGCATTGGGGAAATTATGCGACTTATGCTGCTGGCGAATTCCTTCGGGGATTGTGCAGACAGCCTTTTTGTAAGTCTCTTTAGCAGGGAGAAAATTTGTTAAACACATGCCGGATTTTTGAAAGAATCATTGTTGGGTTTTTGCCGTTTGATATTTTGTTTGCGGTCAATGTTCTTGTTGTGATATTGCAGGGCATCCGGCAGGAAGCAACATTTGGTTGATATTTTGAACAAAGATAAATGGTTTTGGCAGGAGTTAAGAAATTGTATCCGCAGTTTTTTATCGCCTTATGCAAAAAATTATTTGGAGAAGAAGGGGAGGATTTTTATGCGAAGAAGAAACAAAAACGTAGCAGTGCGAATGACGGAGGACGAGTATGCAGCTTTTATGATGAAGGTGGCAGAATCCGGTCAGACACAGCAGTCATTTATTATCAATGCCGTATTGGGAGCAAAAGTTTCCGGCAGAGAGGAAGTAAAGGAATTAAAAAAGCTAAGCGGTCAGTTTGCTGAGACCAACAGGCAGGTTAGGGGCATGGCGACCAATATCAACCAGATGGCACATGTGGCAAACGGTTACGGACAGATACCACAGCAGGCACAACTGGAGCAGTTGTACCAAGAGTTACAGGAGTTTCGGAAGGAGTGTGATGCCAATTGGCGATTAATAAGACAATCAATCAGTCTACAAAAAGTCATGGAGCCATGCGGAACTGCATCGAATATGTGACGAGGGTGGATAAGACCAGAGGGGAACTGGTTGCAATCGTTGGTCCGTATGAGCCGGATGCCATTACCTATGACGGAGTGTACCAATCTTTTCTGGAGGAAAAACGAATTTGGGGCAAGGATTCCGGCAGAATGTATGCCCACAACATTATTTCATGGCACGAGGATGAACCGATTACACCGGAGCAGGCATTAGAGTTTGGAAAGGAATTTGCACAACGGTGGTTTGACGGATTCCAAAGTCTAGTGGGTGTGCATATAGACCGTAACCATGTGCATTGCCATATCGTAACCAATTCCGTCAGCTTTATGGACGGTCATAAGCTGCATAATACCAAGAGAGACTTGCAGCGTATGAAGGATTTTACCAACCGGATGTGCGTGGAGCGTGGACTTAGCGTGGCACAGAAAGGCAGGGATTTTTATGGAAATGAATTGGAGCAGGGAACGGTCAGTGCATGGAGCAAGGACAAATATCATCTGATGCAGAATGAAGCGAAAGACAGTTTTGTGGCAGACTGTGGGATTGCGTGTTTGGATGCGTTGGAGGCGAGCTGCAGCAGGGAGGAATTTATCCGGCATATGGCGGAGCGGGGATGGGATGTGACATGGAAGGACAGCAGGAAGCACATCACGTTTCAAAATGCAGAGGGAAAGAAAGTGCGTGACAGCAACCTTTCGGGGACATTTCATCTTAATATTTCAAAGGAGGCGTTGGCAAATGAATTTGAGAGACAGGCGACAGCCAGAGAACAGACCGCCCAATATGAGCGGGAGTTTGCAAACGGACGGGAGCGGGAGGATACAGAACTGGAACGATACTACAGAGAAGTACAGGATGCTGCTGGAGGAGCAGTCCGAGACGATTCGTGCACAGAAAGATACCATCAGCGTGCAGGAGAAGATAATCCGTCGGCAGACGTTGGATATTGGAAGGAAGGGAGAGACCATATCGGAACTGCAAAGCAGTCTGGAGCAGGGCAAAATCAATCTAGCAGAGACAGAAACCAATCTGAGAGAACAGCACGAGAGCGAACTATCCGAGAAGGATTCGCAAATCTTGCAGGCACAGAACCTGGCACAGGAATGGAAGAAGAAAGCCGAAAAAGCAGAGCAGGATATGAACCGAATGGAACAGAGCTATTCCTTGCAGATATCCGGACTCAAGTCCGAGATTCAGAATCTCAGCAGCAGAGTCGTGAAGCTGAACGGTGCAGACGTAGTGTTGCAGGAGAACGAAAGGTTAAAGAGGCAGAACGAGGAATTGCAAAAGAGCGAGAGGAAAGCCAGAGAGGAAGCGGAGAAAGAGGCCGCTCACGTTAAATCGGAGTATTGCCGGAAAGAGCAGGAGCTTGAGAGGTTGATTGCGGATGCGGAACAGGAAAAACAAAAGGCATTAAGTGTTCAATCAGTGGTACAGAGATTGACAGACCAGAAAGCAAAGCGGCTGACAGAGGATAACCGCAGGCATTGGCAGGTTTGGTATCGGGCGAAAAAGGCAGCAATGCAGGGATATGTGGGTGTATTGACCATGATATGTTTTGTGACAACGGTATTGTCTGTTATCCGGCAAAAGGTGTTCTGTGAGGATGTCATTAAATTTTTTCGAGAATTTGGAAAAGTAATTCAAGTGTTTGCGGTCCGCATCCATTCCATTATTTCGTCATTAGCGGGTGTAACAAAGAATGTGCCGAATGATATGGTAGCAATTCTTCTGAAGTGGACTATGGTACTGTTGCTATGGATAATGCCAGTAGTGTTGATTGGATTTGGGATATATAAGTTTTGGGAGAAGTATGGGGATGATATCCGAAAAGGTATTGATGTGTGGAACTGTTCTGCGGCAGTGGTTATTTTGGCAGGACTGGTGTATTTCGGCGATTATGTAAAAGAGAATGTTTCTGTTAATCTTTTTGGAATGTGGCTGTTGGTGGATGTTTTGCTGGTACTGGCAGGCTGGTATGTGTGGGGATGCAAGAAATACAGGGGATTGTGCTGATTTTAAAAAGTGAGGTGTTATTTATTGGAGCTGCCTGTGTGTAGTGGGTAATAAGTGGTAAGCAATGCGGGCATTGGGGAGGGAAAGATTATTGGAAATCAAAAATAAGTGTAAGTACGGGTGCAATGCACCCGGCAGGAAGGAGTTTGTCATGATGGAGAATCAATTAGCAGAGGCTGTTGTGGAGAAGGGAATTACCTATCATTTGGCAGAGGATGGGTGTTATTATCTACAGCTCAGTTTGGAACAGAAAACCGATTATACGATTGGAAAATATGGCATTATGCGTGGGGAATATATGATGAAATATCAGCGGCATGAATATTTGAAAATGCTGATGGATGGTACTTGGCATCAGTATCTGCATGACGTGGATGAGGAGTGTCACAGGGAAGTGGAACTGGCGGTAAAGCGGATTATGGAGAAAGAGGGGGTAACGGAGCAGTTGAAGAGAAAAAAACCGATGGAATGGGTGCGGAGGGTGAATGGGATAAAGGCGAGGGTGGAGGAAGGAGTTATAAATCAACAGATTTAGACGGATATATCAAGTTTTAAATAATTTGAAATAGTGAAAAAATTTCGTGCTTCTATCTCTGAAATGTGTTAATATTTATTGTGTATGGTTTTATCCATATACCAGAGGAGGAACTACAATGGCAAACAGATTAGAATTGATGTGGTATGGCAAAGATGAACCGATTCGTGTCGAACCACGTTTGTTGATAGAAAATACAGAATTATCGAATGTTGACGCAGATTCTGATACAGGAAATATGCTGATACATGGAGATAATTTACTTGCACTAAAAGCATTGGAAAAGGATTTTGCAGGACAGGTTAAGTGTATTTACATAGATCCACCATATAATACAGGAAGTGCTTTTGAACATTATGATGATAATTTAGAACATAGTCAGTGGCTTAATCTTATGAAACCACGTCTGGAATTATTGCGAAGCTTACTGAGGGATGATGGAAGTATTTGGATTAGTATAGACGATGATGAGCAAGCATATTTGAAAGTTTTATGTGATGAGATTTTTGGCAGGAGATCTTTTGTTGCATCAGTGGTCTGGCAGAAAAGGACATCCCCGGATATGAGATCGTCCTTTAGTACAGGACATGAGTATGTGATGATATATGCGAAAAATATGGAATTGTTTAAAGAGAGCGTAAATCGTTTGCCATTAAGTAAAGAAACTGCTAAGAATTATAAAAATCCAGATAATGATCCTAGAGGGCCATGGACGTCAACAGACTGTACAGCACAAGCAGGACATGGGACACCGGCACAGTTTTATACATTAACAACACCTGCTGGTAGGGTAATCGAATTGCCAGATAGCTTATGCTGGCGTTTTACAGAAGAACGCATGATGGAGGAAATAGAAGCTGGAAGAATATGGCTTGGAAAAGATGGAAAGGGAGTTCCTCGAAAGAAAACATACTTGGCAGATAGTACAGGGGTTGTCCCATGGACATGGTGGGGAAATAAAGAGGTAGGGCATAATCAAGAGGCAAAAAAGGAAAACAATGTGCTATTTGGCAGTAGCAATGCATTTGCAACCCCAAAACCAGAAAGACTTATTGAGAGAATTATTTCAATTGCAAGTAATGAAGAGGATTTTATATTGGATTCCTTCCTTGGTTCCGGTACAACAGCAGCCGTTGCCCACAAAATGGGAAGGCGTTACATAGGAATTGAAATGGGAGAACATGCGTATACGCACTGTAAAGTGCGGCTTGACAAAGTAATTGCAGGAGAAGATCAAGGTGGCATTACCAAGTCAGTGGACTGGCAGGGCGGTGGAGGCTACCGCTTCTACGAGTTAGCTCCCACGCTTATTAACACAGATGCTTTTGGAGAATATGTCATCAATGAAGAATATGATGCGGATATGCTGGCGGCAGCGGTAGCATTGCATGAAGGATTCCGATACCAGCCGGATGAAAATTTGTTTTGGAAACAGTCCGTAGGCAACGAAAGCAGTTATTTGTTTGTAACCACCCGCCATCTGAACGGCACTTATCTTGATTCTATTAAAGATACGATGCAGGAGGATGAATATCTGATTATTGCCTGCAAGTCCTTTGACAGCGGGATAGATAAAGCCTATGATAATATTGTAATCAAGAAAATTCCCCAGATGCTTTTGGACCGCTGTGAATTTGGAAAGGATGACTATGCACTGAATATTGTTCATCCGCCAGTTTATGAAGATGAGGAGATGGAAAGTGATGAGTGATACACGCTTCCTGCAATATACAACAGAATATATCAGCGGAGTAATGTCGCTTCGGACACCGCAGGAGGATTCGTTAAAAATATTGGATTCCATCATGTCCGGAGTGGATTTGTCCAAAGATAGAAAACTGGAAGAAAAGCTCAGTGATATTACTGCGATGTATCCAATTTGTACGGATTTTGAAAGAAATTTCCCATCCCTTACGTTTGCTTTGGCTACGGGAGTCGGAAAAACAAGGTTGATGGGAGCGTTTATTACTTATCTTTATACAGTGCATGGCATAAAGAATTTTTTTGTCGTTGCACCGGGAACTACCATATATGATAAATTGCAGAAAGATTTAGGCGATCCATCGAATCCCAAATATGTTTTTAAGGGGATTGGATGTTTTCTCAATCCCCCGAATATCGTAACAGATGAAGATTACCATGACAAAAATCTTCGGCTGTGGGAATCCGATATTAATATTTATATTTACAATATTGATAAATTTAACAAGGAAGATGCCAAGATGAAAGAAGTAACAGAAAATCTTGGCAAGTCATTTTATGATGAAATCTCTTCCCTGAATGATTTGGTGTTGATTATGGATGAAAGCCATCATTACCGGGCTGCAAAGGGAATGGCTGCCCTTGACAATCTGCATCCCATGCTTGGTTTGGAACTTACTGCAACACCTTTATGGAAAAAGGGAACAAAACAGGTTCCGTTCAAAAATGTTGTCTATGAATATCCGTTGTCTAAGGCGATCGCAGACGGTTACACCAGAACACCGTTTGCTGTTACCCGTACTGATATAGACTTCTATAATTTCGGTGAGGAACAGTTGGACAAGCTGATGATTTTAGACGGGATAACCTGTCATGAAAATGCAAAAAGAAAACTGGAATTATACGCAGATGAGGCGGGAAAGGAAATTGTAAAGCCGTTTATGCTGATTGTTTGCAAGGACACAGCACATGCCGAGTGGGTGGAGGCATTTGTAAAATCCGATGAATTTCGGGATGGAAGATATAGGAATAAAACCATTACAGTACACTCCAAAATGCGTGGTGCGGAAACTGAATTTAATATGCGGCTTTTGCTGGAAGTGGAAAGAAACGATAATCCCATAGAAATAGTGATTCATGTCAATATGCTAAAGGAAGGCTGGGATGTAAATAATTTGTATACGATTGTTCCGCTTCGTACTGCCGCTTCTAAAGTGTTGCGGGAGCAGATGGTAGGAAGAGGTCTTCGACTGCCATATGGAGAAAGAACCAACAATCCGGACGTAGATGCGGTTATGCTGACAGCACATGACAAATTTCAGGATATTTTGGAGGAAGCTAGAAAAGGTGATTCCATTTTCCATGCAGGGAATGTGATTCGAGTGGAAGATATTGTTCAGGAAGAAAGTGTGTGCACACAGATAGAACTGCCACTGGAGGATGATAAACACGAAAAAGATTATAAGGAAACGGGAATTAAACAATCTTCTCAGACAGATAGATTATTTGAGAAGGCAAAGGAAACGATCACACATGAGGTAGTCAGTGCCATCCAGAAAGAAAAAGCAGTAGGGGTAACGGATGCACGAAAGAGGGAAATTGCAGAAAAGGTAGAGAAACAGATTACGGAAGATAAGGATTTAGGAGAAATTTATAAGGAAAATGAAAATCCACTGAGTGTCTGGATGAAGCAGAAAATCGAAAAGACGCACAGGGAAGTGATAGAGAAGTTTATCCCGATTCCTAAAATCAAAATAACAGATGAAGGAGTAGAAGAATACCGTTTTGTGGATTTTGATTTGGACTTAACGGTGTTTAAGCATGTACCTATTGAAAATGAAATGCTGATACAGAATCTGGAGGATATGTCAGACAAGGAGCGTATTAAAGGGGATGCGATTGATTTTGAGGGATATAATCCAAAGAAAGAAATCTTAAGCCAGTTACGTATGAAGTCAGAAATAGATTATGAGAAATGTTCGTCACTGTTATTTAAACTAATCACGCAGTTATGTGACCATTATCAAAATTTATATGGAAATAATGGGATGCAGAACATTGTGATGATGTATAAGCGGGATATAGCCAACCAGATTTATGACCAGATGATGCAGCATTTTTACTGTGTAAATGGAATGTTGGTAGAGGAAGTAATTGGAACAAGGGATTATAATCTGACACAGAATTACAATTTTGTGGAAAGGATGAGCCTGTATGCCAGGTATACAGGAAATATTAAATCCGTTTTGTTTGATGGAATACGGAAAGGTGTTTTCAGTACTGCAAAATTTGACAGTTATCCGGAGCTGCTGCTGGCAAGGGTAATGGAGAGCGATAAGGATGTAAAGAATTGGCTCAGACCAGCAAAACAGGAGTTTAATATTACCTATAATCATGGACATCCATACGAGCCGGATTTTGTGGTAGAAACTGAGGGGAAAGTCTATCTTGTTGAGGTAAAGGGAGAAGATAAGATAAATCATCCAGATGTTATTGCAAAGAAAAAACGGGCAATTAAGTATTGCGAAGTAGTAAGCCGATGGGGGAAGGCGAATGGTTATAAGGAATGGCAGTATTTGTTTATTCCGTCAAAACAGATACAGGAGAGTTCTTCTTTTGAACAGTTGGCAAAGAGGTTTGGGGAAGGGTGAGTACTCTGGTGTTAGAAATTGCGTAAAAAGGATGCGGGTAATTGAGAAAAGAAAGAGAGAAACAAAGTTGAAAAAAGAGGATATATACATAACCGGAGATTCGGTCATTATAAAATCTGTGACAGAGAAGGAATTAGATGAGTATTTGTCTGTAAGAAGATATGCTACTATTTTTAAGACAGTGTATGATGCGGAAAATGAATTATGGTTTGGTATGAAACAGGAGCTGATAGATGATGTAAAGGGAGCAAACATTATTTGTCTTATTTATCAGAAAAAATCCAAAGATGCAGTTGGTTATATTGAGCTTGAAATGAAAGATGCGCATCACCCAGATGTAGGGATTGGGATTTTGGAAGAAGAACGGGAAAAGGGATATGCGTTTGAAGCGGCTGCCCTTTTGATAAATAAGGCATTTGAAGATGAAGAAATAGAGTACATAGAATGGATGACTACAGAGGGGAATGAGGCAAGTAATAGAATTGCCCGCAAACTTGGTGGAAAAATCATTGGAAAAGAACCAATTGTTCCCAAAGAAGCACTGGAACGTTGGGGCGATGAAATTTCTGAGGAGGAAATACCCTGTTATGTTGCATATGGGATATATAGAGGAAGGTAAGAGTGCATGCGGTGATAAAATATTTGTGAAAATATAAACGATGAAGCAAGATATATGCGGGAGGCAAAGAATATGTTTTTGAAGAAACTAAAGCTGATAAATTACAGAAAATTTGGAGAAAATAAAAATGTTGTAGAATTTGTTAGTTCAGAGATTATAAAAAAAGAAGATTTGGCAATTGATGAGGTTGAGGAAAATGGAACAATAAAAGAATCCATTCAAACCGAAGAACAATCTCCGGATGTTGATATTGCATCTGATACAACTTTAATTATTGGCAAAAATAATGCAGGAAAAACGACTATTATTACGGCTTTGGACTGTTTGATAAATCATAAGGGTACATTTGGTATTAATGACTTTAATTATCGGTATTTACAAAAATATTTTAATGAGTTTGATATTGATAATCCACCGGAGATATTACCACATATATCCTTTGTTTTGACTATTGCATTAGAAGAAGAAAGTGATGATAGGATTTCTAATTTGATTCCCTTTATGTTAGTGGAAGATGTGAATGATTCAGAGTTAGATATTTGTATCAGATATGAAATTAAGGATGCAGTATCATTTCAATCGGACATGAATAAGCTTATGCAGGAAAAAACAAATAAGAATAAGTTTTTAAAATTTATAAAACTTTTAAATAATACAGATTTTATGCTGAATTATTACGACAAAAATAATAATAAAATTAATGCAGATTTCAAATTGGGTAATCTAATGGAGCTGCGTTGTATAAAGGCAAATCATTTGAAGAATGAAAATTGCTTATCAGATGAATTTAGTAAAATTATTAATTATAGGTACGAAACTTTATTTAAAAGTGAAAAACAGGGAATATCTGAATCATTAGAGGATATAAATGATACTTTGACAAGTAATATAAGCAAGAATCACACAGAAGTAATAAAAAATGTTCTAAAGAAATTGGTTTCTATGGAGCGTATGGGAGTACAGTTGAGTGCTAATATCACATTTGATAAATTAATGCGTGACTTGATTAAATATGAGTATATTGAAGACGATGCAAATATTCCAGAAAATCAGTTCGGTCTTGGATATACCAATTTGGTCATGATTATTGCAGCAATTATGGATTATATGGAGAGATATCCTGAGTCTTCGTTTAATAGCAAAATAAATTTGATTTCTATTGAAGAACCTGAAACGTTTATGCATCCGCAGATGCAAGAGTTATTTATTAAAAATATAAACGAAGCAATGAAGATTTTGTTGTCCAGTAAAAATAAGAATGTGAACAGTCAAATTATTGTATCAACGCATTCCTCCCATATTTTAAATAGTAAAATTCAAAGTACAAATACATTTAACAATATATGTTATCTGCATGAAGAAAATCATAATGCAGTTGTGGCTAATTTGTGTAACGAAAAAGTAATGCCCAAAGAAAATATGGATGAAAATTCTGCTGAGTTTAAATTCTTAAAAAAACATATCAAATATAAGGTTACAGAATTATTTTTTTCTGAAGCAGCAATTTTTGTTGAAGGTTTTGCAGAGGATATAGTCCTTCCGTATTACATAGAAAAAAGGAAAAAATTGAATACCCATTATATATCGATATTTAATATTAATGGTGCACATGGTTTTTTATATAAACATCTCATTCAAGTACTGGGAATTCCTGTATTGATAATAACGGATTTGGATATAAAACGTGAGGAAAATAAAGAGGATTTGGCTGACGAAGGAAAAGAAAGTGCAGTAAATTTCTCGCAGATAGATAGTTTGAACAAAAGAGAAACCACAAATGCTACTATAAAAGATTTTCATGGGAAGGCTGATTTGTCGGATATTCCTTCGTTTTATAAAAACGAAAATATATATCTGGCATATCAGGGGAAAATCAATCAATATTATGCTACAAGTTTTGAAGAAGCATTTATTTTAACAAATTATGATAATAAAGTTGTCAATGATATTTTAAAAACATTAAAGCCAAAAATATATAAAGATATAACGGATGACGGTACTGACCAAAAGAAAAACATGGAGAATTCATATAAGTGGCAAGTAAAATTAGAAAATAGTAAAGGAGAATTTGCAAGTCGATTACTTTATGAAATTGTCAATTCGGAAACAGATGATATTCCAAAATTGCCTGATTATATAGTAGACGGTCTTGATTGGATAGAAGAAAAGTTAGGAGGGAAATAATGGCTTTATCTGAAATTTGTGATGCAGATTTGAAAGAAGAACAGAAATCAATTGATGTATTATTTCAATCTACTGATAGCTTTGAGAGCGTTGTTTTTAACTCAGGTGCAGGTTCGGGGAAAACATACGCATTAATTGAATGTTTGAAATATATTGTAGAACATAGCAGAGAGAATTTGAATAATCATAATCAAAAAATTGCTTGTATTACTTATACTAATGTGGCGGCAGAGAACATAAAACAACAATTAGGTGTCTCAGATGTTGTAGAAGTGTCAACTATACATGATAGGGTTTGGAATGTTATTTGTAATCAAAAGGCAGCATTGCTAAATTTACATTTAGAAAAATTAAATAGGGAAGTAAAGGATATTGAATTAAAACTGAATGGCGATTCCGATTATAAAAAATATAGGGAACTTGATGTAGATTCACAAAGGCATTTTTTTGAATTAATGGAAAAGAGCAAAAAGCAATATAATGGTGCGTATAATTTGAACGCTGCGGGGTTTAGGGATGCTATGCCAGAAGAAATTCGATTGAATTATTCAGATTTATTATCAAATGTAGGAAAATTTAAAGGGCTGGTGGATAAACTCTTTAGAAAGAAAAGATATATAGATTGTATTAAAAAGATTGAGAATGGCGAAAAAGGGTATAAAGAAGTAAATTATGATGCAATGTATAATCGTGACCGCTTAGATAAGATGCGTATTAGTCATGATACGTTATTGCAATATGGGCATGATCTAGTTGAGAAGTATCCCAAAATGAAACAAATAATTATTGATCGATATCCATATATTCTTATAGATGAGTATCAGGACACAGCTGACATTGTCGTGGAAATGATGAGTATTATAGAAAATTATGCTAAAAAAATTAAGCATAATATTTTTATTGCATATTTCGGGGACTCAGTTCAAAACATATATGATACAGGTGTGGGAAATAGATTGAAACAATTACATATTGGTTTGAAAGATGTGACAAAAATATATAATCGTAGGTCTTATGCCGAAATAATAAATTCGGCAAATAAAGTACGCAATGATAAAATAGAGCAGAAGTCCATTTATAAGGATTGTAAAGGTGGGGCTGTCCATTTATATTTTGGAAATGAATATGATGTGAATGGATTTATACAAAAATTTAGAGAGGAATGGGATATCCAAATAGATAATCCTCTACACTGTTTGTTTGCTACGAATCAAATGGTTGCAGACTATAGCGGTTTTTTGAGCGTGTATGAAGCTTTTAAGGGGGCAGATGTATACCAAGGAATAGGGTATAAACAATTAAATTCTGAGTTGTTTAGTCACGATACGATTCATCTGGGAGATGTGCAGGCGATATTGTTTAGAATGATGGCATTATATGTTAAAGTCAGAGTGGATGAACAGCCGCTTAGAGAAATTTTTCCGACAGATGAATATAGAAATATGAGTTTTGGTGAATTGAAAATTTTAGTGGATTTATTACAAGCTATTGACGGATGTACATTAAAGGAATTATTGATACATATATTTGAACATTACAATTCAAATAATACGTATCGCTTTATCATAGATAGGGTATTTGATTTTGATGAAGAGACTTCTTATAATGAGGTTATGAGATATTTTGTAAATTCTTTATATAATAATTGGGACGAATCAGTGAAAGCGGAAGATATGATTGACAACCTTTTAATGGTAGAGGTGAAAGAGTTGTTGAATTGGTTTGCTTATGTTAATAGAAGTGAGAAAAAAGAAGTTTGCTATCACACTTTTCATAGTACTAAAGGGTTGGAATATAAAAATGTTGTTATTATCTTAGGGAAAGATTTTGGCGTTAATCGGGACTTATTTGAGATCTTTTTTAAAGAATATGGGAAAAACGATGAAATGTTGTCTTCAAAATATATTAAGGGACGGAATATATTATATGTTGCAGTTACAAGGGCAATTAAAAATTTGTCCATTTTGTATATTGATGAAACAGACCGGATAAAGGAAAATATGGAAATTATATTTGGAAAGGGACATAGGTATACAGGTAAAAATGGAACAAGCGAAATATGACGGTTTGCGCTAGTATATTTAGGGGCGATAATATAATCTAAATGGGAGAGTGTTCCTTATATGAAAGAGTGGATGAATAAAATAAAGACCAATATAAAAAAACATTGGATACTTTGTATCATATTATTTTTTATTATACTGCCATTATTGCTCAATGTTGGTTTATATATTACCGACATTATTTATAATAAATTTGGATGGACTTTGACAGCAAGAGGCTTGGAAAATCAAGACTGGCTTGATTTTTGGGGAACATATTTATCAGTTGTAATTGCGTTTGTGGGAATTTGCTTAGCATGGAAATCTTCCGCTGAAGATAGAAAAATGGATAAAAATGAAAAGCTAGCACAAGAATACGATGAAAATTTGAAGGAAGAAAAAAATATATTAATCGAAGTGTGTCAAAGTTTTAATACTGATATTATTTACAAAGCAATTAATGAGTTGAATAATATGGATACAAGAGATTGTAAGAGGATATTACAGAATTCCAGAGAGAGAATTCTCGATGTACAGGTGAAGTTTGAATTGTTGAGTGATATTGCAGATGGATTTCAAAAATGCGAAGACTGTGATTTTAATCCTTGTTATGATAGAGAAAACATGATTGCCATTAGGGATTTGTATTATAAAATGGAGAATATTTATTTGGAAATGCTGTATGATTGTGGTATATATGTTGATAAAATGGAGCAGCAACAACGTAATGAAAAAATAATACAAAATGAGGAAGAAATGATTTCCTTATTGCAGCAACGAATATGTCTTGCCAAAGATATGCCCACACAGGGTTCTGGTGAGGATATAAAAAGGATGGAAGAAGAAATTTCTGGCTACAGACATAATATTGAAATGCTAAAGGAAAAAAAGGTTAGAAGATGAGGAAGTTAAAAAAATGGCAGATTCTATTGTTGCGACAGCAAATTTAATTTCACAGGAAATGAAGTCCAAAATAATTAGTTATTGTAAGTCATATATGGGTTGGAAAAGCCGGCATAAAAGAGAATTGCTATTGGACGGGCAAATAAGGTACATAAAATATCCGGTTTGTGATGAAAAACCAGATGAAAGTCATTAATTTTAGTTATCTGTTATGTAGATTGGTAAAAATCAGTCCTTGTCAACCCCGCAGACACATATTATAATAAAGGTAAAGAGAAGAAGGAGCGTCATTATGGAGAAAGCTTTTGAGGAACTGCAAATCAAGGATGATTTCATGTTTAGTGTTATCATGAGAAACCCGAAATTTTGCAAACCTTTTTTAGAACGGATACTTGGCATCAAGATATCCCGCATTGAATATCCGAAGTCGCAGGAGACAATAGATATTTCTGCGGATGCAAAAAGTGTACGCTTGGATATCTATGTAGAAGATGGAAAAGAAACCGTTTATAATATTGAAATGCAGACCGCAGAGAATAGAAATCTTCCCAAGCGAACAAGATATTATCAAGGGATGATAGATTTGAATATCTTGGAAAAAGGGGATAATTATAAAGACTTGAAACGCAGTTTTGTTATTTTTGTATGTACCTTTGATTTGTTTGGTGAGGGGCGGCACATTTACACCTTTGAAAACCGCTGTATTCAAAATCTGGACTTAGGTCTTGGAGATGATACAACAAAGATTATTTTAAATACTAAAGGTACAATGGATGATGTGACACCGGAAATGAAAAAGCTGCTTAATTTTATTGATGGTAAAGAGCCGGAGGATGACTTTACCAGAGAATTGGATGAAGCGGTACAGTCTGTCAGAAAGAATGAGAAATGGAGGTTGGATTATATGACTTTGCAGATGAATTATCAGGAGAAATATGAGCAGGGTATTGAGCATGAGAAAGAGAAAACGGCAAGGCGTTTAATTGAATTGGGAAGATTCTCAATTGAGGAGATTGCAGATGTGACGGAATTGTCGGTTGAAAAAGTAAAAGAGATTGCTGAATTGCAACCAGTTTAATGTTTGTTGCTTAAGCAGGAATTAGGTTTCCAGTGCTTCTATTTTGCTTCTAAAATTTTTAGAAGTTTTCAAATAATAGAAATAATATGCGAAATAGGTGGATTAAAAAGCATAAAATAGATACAAAAGTATCTTAAAATCATATAGATGAGTCGAGTTCGAGTAGTCGGAGCTAAGCCGCAAAGCCCGTAAACACTAGGGTTTGGCGGCTTTTTCTCTTTCTCATTGCATTACGATTGCATTTTTCTATTCAACCTCTCTGTGATAGATTGCGGTGTGCTGATTGCTTGTGTAATCTGCAATGCTGTGTGAAGCGGGTGTGTATGTCAGCACGCCCGTTAATTTATTGGCAACTTCAAGATTGCTGTTAGGGTACAAATGCCCGTATGTTCCTAAAGTGGTCTGTATCTTCTCATGCCCCAAACGCTCTTTAATCAAAAGCGGGTTTTCTCCCATGCTGATTAAGAGGGAAGCGTGGGAATGTCGTAACGCATGGATTTTGATACGGTGTACGCCTGCAAGCCCGGCAAGTTTCTCTAAGGCTCTTGGAAGTGTGTGCTTACTGGTCGGAATACTGTTGTAGCTCAACACCAGATCGCAGCCTTTCAGTACCTTTTGCTGAACTTCACGCCACGCCTGCAACTCCTTTATGGTGTCCGTGTCGATATAGATTGTGCGGACGCTTGCCTGCGTCTTTGGCTCGACAAACTTGTAATCGTCCATTGATTTATAGTACAGGGTCTTTGTAATGCTTAAAAGCCCCGTTTCAAAATCAATGTCAGACCATTGCAGGGCGGCGGCTTCGCCTATCCTCATGCCCGTCATAAACAGCAGCCAAAAGGAAATGAAAAGGTAATGTTCGTAATAATCGCCCTTGTAGAGCAGGGAAATCACTTTCTGAAATTCCTCCAACGTCCAGAAGTCAACCTTTGTCTTTTTGCTCTTGATGTTCCCTATCATGCGTGACGGGTTTTTCTTTGCAATCCCTAAAACGATAGCCCGGTCAAATGCGATAGAGAGCATACCCTGTACGATACGGATATAGTTAGGGCTGAACTCCTTTGCAAGTTCCAGTTGCCAGTTCTGCACATTGATAGGCTCTATCTCGTCCGTTGCCATTTTGTAGAAGTATGCGAAATGCTTCTGAATGGTGGAACGGCGGTTTAAGTAGGTGCTTTCCTTTACCTGCGTTTTGTACCACGGCAGGTAGGTTTCTTCAATGAACGTCTGAAAAGAAACCGTTTCCTTTTTGGCGGTCAGTTCTTCGGTGGAAGTGAGGACAAGTTTTGAATATTCCTCCCGTGCTTCCTTTTTTGTCTTAAAGCCGCTTCGGTATTTCTGGATTTGTTTACCTGTTATCGGATTGTAGCCTAAGTTTGCTCTAAAATAATAAGTTCCGTTATCTGATTTCTTGATTGGGTCTTTCGCCATAATATCACTCCTTACATTGGTGTGCAAGAAGTACATTCAGCCTGCCCGTCTTGAAATCTGATACCCAACAATTCCTCCACGGCTTCCCTCGGTACACGGTCTAATTTCCGGGACTGGTAGTATGTATGCCCTTTGGAAATCATAAGTTTCTTCGCTTCCCTTATAATGTCAGCCGCAAAAGAAGTACCATAACCCAGAGCAATTAAATCTTTTTTGGTTACGGTTATCATAGCCCTCCTTTCCTAGACCAGATAATGAAACCTCAATATCTTGTCTAC
>CAJUAU010000007.1 GCA_910584645.1 uncultured Eubacterium sp. | reverse complement strand
TTAACTCGGCCACCAAAAAAATCAAAAAAACTTACACACTTTACTTGACAAACCCATTGTTGTTGCCATTGCATATGTTTATGTTTCAAGTAAGTGGTTTAAAAGTAATAGCCAGGCATTTGATTGGTGCAATTCTTCTAGTAAATCAATAGGAACTTCTTTGCATTGGATAGTTTGTATTTTGTTCTGTGTTCAAAGTTTTACGTTTATATGTTTATTTTGCAGAAATTTAAGTACATTGATTTCAATGAAATGTGGTGTGTTATTAATTATTGAAGGTATTGTGCTTAAGGTGTTAGAGGTAATACATAATGATTGGTCAAGTAGTAATGATATGTCTATTGTGCTTTTTCGAATTTTTGGAAAGACTTACTGCAATGTAATAGGGATTACTATTTTTATGGGAGTTTTACTCATGGTAAGTGCAATAGCAATGCATAAAAAAAACAAGGAGGAGAGGCTATGAAGAAAGCATTTGCAGTATTATTGATTATTGCCATGTTTATGGGAATTGTGCCAGAATCGAAGGGACAGGCTGCGCCGTTTAGTGTGAGATTGACAGAGAAGTCAGTCGCATTAATTATACAGAAGAGCGGTAAGCAGATTGTTTATGGGACATCGACGATACAAATAAAAAAGATCCGTGGAGTCAAAATCAGGAAAGTATCTTACAGATCCCAAAACAAAAGGATCGCAAGTGTTTCTGCAAAGGGAAGAGTAAAGGCAAAAGAAAAAGGTGTAACACAGGTAATAGTAACTGTGAAATATAAGTGGCGTGGAAAATTACAGACAAAGAAATTACGGTATAAAGTAAAAGTAGTTGAAAAGAAATCCTCTCCCGTAACAGATGATCCAGAAGCGGATGAAGATGATGAAGCATTAGGGGAAGAAAATGAGGATGATACAACTGAATTGAAAAAGCCCAAAGCGACATCAACACACGTTATTGTAAAACCAATTCAGAAAATAACTGAGCCGACAGCTTCACCCGTTGTATCAAAGGGAGAGGTAAAGCCTACAACTGCTCCAACTCCCGTTAAGGCGGAGCTGCTGCCAACAGCTGTACCAGCTGTCACCCCCCAGGGAATAAAGCCAGCGTCAACCCCAGCTGTTCCCAAGAAAGAAACAAAGCCGACAGCCGCACCAACGCCTCCCAAGAAAGTGACAAAGCCAACAGTTACTCCGGCACCTCCCCAAAAGAGCGCAAAGCCATCATATATTACGCTGCCAGATGGAGCTTACAAAATCAGCAGTAAAGTAAAAAGCGGTATGATGTTAGATGTTTCAGGGGGCGCTTCAAAGAATGGTACAAATATTCAGATTTATAATGATAATGAAAGTGCTGCGCAGAGATTTAACATTACTCATATAAGTTCTGGCTGGTATAAGATCTGCAGTCAGTCTTCTGGAAAAGCACTTGATGTGACTGGCGCCGAAAAAAAGTCAGGAGTAAATGTCCAGCTCTATGATTACAATGGAAGTGCTGCACAGCTTTGGCGTTTTATCAGTACATCTCAGGGATATTTCTATATTCAGAACAAATTAGGATATTATCTGGATGTGGAAGGTGGAAAGACATCAAATGATACAAATGTCCAGGTATATTCAAAAAATGAAACAGATTCACAAAAGTGGAAACCGGAGAGAATTGTTTATCCTCAAAAGATCAATCTGAATTCTTCTTCTTTTACGTTAACCAATATAGGGGCTGTTAAAAAAATAACGGTTTCTTTTGCGCCTGCTGATACGACACAGAAAAATATAGCATGGGCTACCTCGGACAACAAAGTTGTAACGGTATCAAATGGAACAGTAAAGGCAGTTGGTAGTGGAACAGCCACGATCACAGCAAAGACATCCAATGGAAAAACTGCCAGCGTAAAAGTTACGGTAAATGATGGCTGTGTCAACGTAAAAAACGGTCTTTATAATATAAATACAAAAGTTTCTGGAAGTTTTACCCTTGATGTAAAGGGGAATGGGACTACCGATGGAACAAATGTTCAAATCTATAAAAATAATGGAAGTGTTGCGCAAAAGTTTCAAGTAGAAAGCGTGGGAAATGGCTGGTATGTGATTTCTAATACTTATCCGAAAATGTGCCTTGATGTGCAGGGAGGTTCATCGAAAAGTGGAACGAACGTAAACCTTTATCACTATAATGGGTCAGATGCACAAAAATGGCGTTTCTTTTCCGCTGGCAACGGATATTATTACATAATGAACAAATGTGGAAACTATCTTGATCTGTCAGGAAGAGTGGCGAAAAATGACACAAATGTGCAGGTATATAAAAAAAATGGTACGGATGCCCAGAGGTGGAAACTAGTAAAAACAGAAGCTCAATATGTCAATATAGCGAGCGGTTTGTATTCTTTGTATTCAAAAGTAGGAAACAACTTTGTGCTGGATATTTCTGGCGCGGGAACAGCGGATGGGACAAATATTCAGATATATCAAGGCAATGACAGTATCGCACAGAAATTTAAAATCCAAGTGACCCCGGACGGATGGTTTACCATATTGAATCCATTGTCAGGTAAATGTCTTGATGTGCAGGGTGGCATCGCTAAAAGTGGAGTCAACGTACAGCTTCATACCTCTAACGGAACGGACGCTCAAAAGTGGAGATTCTATACAGCGGGAGATAGTGACTATTTTTACATAAAAAATAAGCTGGGCTTTTATCTGGATGTAGATGGGGCAAAAGCGAAAAATGGAACCAATGTCCTAGTATTTACAAGAAATGGATCTACTGCCCAAAAGTGGAGATTAAGGGAGACCAGTGCGATCATTGTAAGTCCTTCTGCCTTCACGCTGGATGGCATAGGAAAAACTAAAAACCTATCGGTATCCTTAGAGCCGAATCATACGTTTGCTGCCAACAGGACGATCAAATGGAGTTCTTCAAACACGAAAGTGGCAACTGTATCCAATGGTACAGTAAAAGCGGTAGGAGCAGGAACTGCGACGATTACGGCTAAGGCGTATAATGGGAAAACTTGTGCGGTTACAGTTACGGTGAAAGTGGGGACATGGAGCATTTCAAATAATATTTTGAATGTAAATGGCGTAAGCATGCATGAATATAAAGTGGAAAGCAAATACACCCAAAGCCGGTATGCAAATGTAAACGGAAAATCTGTTGATATGTGTGGATGGCAGTGCTGTGGATATGCCCGCTATATCCAGCAGAAACTTTATGGCTGTCATGAATTCAATGCAGGCGCGAGGTTTAAAGATGTTTGTGGTGTGGTAAGCAGTGGAAGTTTAAATGTATCCAGAATCCAATCAATTGTAAATGCGGCGGGTGTGGGAGCGCATATCCGGACAAATAAGTTTAACGGTACAAATCAGCATTCCATGATCATCATTGGAATAACGTCCCAAGGTTTTACCATCGCTGATGCGAATTCTGATGGGAAATATACTGTTCGGGTAAAAACATTTACCTGGTCTGAGTATGTAAATACCTATGGAAGAAGGGGCCTGGAGTATGTTAACAGATTTGTTGGTTAAAAAATTAGTTTAACAATATATTGAGGAGAAATAATGTTGAAGAAGAATCTTATAGGTAATATCGTATATGTGGTAACTGCAATTTTATATTTTATAACTATATTTATTTCATATAAATCTGTAAGCGCAAATTTAGATGGCTGGCATGGATTTAGGAGTGAGCATGCAATAGTTTTTGTTATCATATGTGCCTTAATGATAGTTTTATGTATTCATAATGCTGTTAGTTTATGGATTGATGGAGCAGATTTGCGAACAAATTTGATAGGAGTAATACTTATTATATTTCCATTATTATCACACATTGTGTCTGTTGGTTTTAAGGGAAATATTGAAACCGATTTGCAATATTTTATGCTACGCTCATTACAAGGATTTGAAAGTACATATATTTATCTGATTATATTATCACTAATAGGATATGTAAACTTAATTGGTATTAAACTTTCAAATAATGAGAACTAATGAAGGAGAAGAATATGGCTAGAACAATTACATATTTGGACTATGGCTGCAGCCGGGAGGATGCTGAAAAAAGGACAGCACAGATTCTGACAAATGATGGATACTGTGAAGTAGAGCAAGACGGAGAAATGATTTGGATGAAAGGCGATGTCAAGCTATCCGGAATACGTGGAATTAAAGTAGATTATGGAGATGAAAAGATTAAGTTATCTGGCTGGATAAAGGGGCTGGTAGGTGGTGAAACACCGTTACATGGAATCGCTGGAGCTGTTACCAAGAAAGATGTGAAGAAAACGATGAAAAAAATAGAGGCGTCTATATCTAAGAATTAAATTAAAATAAGTGGCTTTCATATATAAAAGTTAAGGCCACGGCTGATAATTTTATACTGACAGGAGGAAAGAACAATGAGAAGAAAAAAATGGTTCATTATATTTCTTGTAATACTGCTTCTAATCTCGCTAACAGGTTGTAGCGGTGAAAAAAAAGAAAATGAACAATCAAATTATGTTGTAGTAAAAATTTCAAATGGTAGTACAGTTGACGATTTATTTGAATTTGAATCTGTTTCAAAAATAGCATTAAATACTGAATTTTCTAAAGTGGACGCTGAAAATGGCTGTTATTGTATCGGAGCACTTTCGGGAGGTAACTCTGTTGTGTGGAAATCAAATGATGATGGCTACGGATATGATGATTGTCTATTCTTATACGTCGAGGACAAGGTGTCTGATGTACAAGTAGCTACATATGCTTCTAAATTAAAACAGGAGCCTATTTCATATGAAAATTTCAAAGAAAAATACAAGCAAAAGGAGAAATAGTCATGGAAAAACTACTATATGAATCAAGAGGAATTGCAAGAAAGTCTAAACGGATCAATATAATATGCAGTATTTTAGCTGTGATATGTGGCATCGTGCTGATTGTTTTAACGAACCTAAAGCGGAAAACAATTGATTTTTATGGAGGTGCAGCGGGAGGTTACCAGTCATGGATGGGTCAGAGAGGCGGCGGTTATTTATTATCTGAAAGTGGAAGAAAAGCACTTATGATAATTGGAATTATAGCAATCGCATTTGGGATTATTGCCTTTTGTAATATGCTGTCATCCAATAAATCTTATGTTAAGATATATGAGGATCATATTAAAGGCTTAAGCTGTGCGGGATTATTTTTCTTTACATTAAGAAAAGAATATGATATAGAATATTCAGAAATTGAACATATTCAGATCGTTCGTAATCCCATGTATGGTGATTCTATATCCATAAAGGCTCATGGAGAGCGATATGGATTGATCCTTGAAGAAAATGCGGATCGAGTACTTGAAATTATCATGAGCAGAATGGGAAAATGATTATATTTCTATACTTTGTGGAGCCAGACAATACACTGGCTCCACTGCTTATTTCTACAGAATATCTACCCCACTCTCCTGCAGTTCCCCTCCAGATCATACGCTCTCGTGTATCCATCGTCCTCATATAGAACATAAGAGCTGTCTTTATATCCGATCATTTTCAAATGATCCGTATGGATCTGGGACACACATTCTGCTACATCAGCAAGGGGGATGCACTTGCCCTGGCGGATGAAAAGAGGGACGGCATTCAGCGGCACAGAAATATAGTGATGTCCCTGGGGAAGTATTTCTTCTGAGATTTCTCCCTCTGGAAGGAACTGAATGAACATCATCTCTTCTGGAAGATACACATAGCGTCCCTTAGCATTCTGGGTGTACACAGGGGCAATCATCAGCTCGCCGCCGAGCATAAGCTGATCTTCCACATTGGCAGCCATCGGGTCACTGGGAAAATCAAATGCCAGGGGTTTAAAGAGCATGTCATCCGTTAGGGCTGCTTTCATGTATTCGCTGTAGAGATAAGGCAGCAGCCGGTAGCGGACTCCGATGATGTGCCGGAAGTCCTCAGCATGCTCAAACTGGTAGCATTCTTGTTCCCTTGTTCCCAATGCGGCATGGTTGCGCATGAGAGGGGTAAATACGCCGAGAGCTAGCCAGCGCAATAATAAATCCCGTGAAGTATCCGCACCGAATCCCCCCAGATCCGCCCCGATGTAAAGAAAACCACACATATTCAGGGAGGGAAGCATTTTCAGATTCAGGAGAATGTGTGACCACCAGGATTTATTGTCACCGGTCCATATGCCGCCATAGCGGTGCATACCGATATAAGAAGAGCGTGAGAAGAGCAGGCAGCGTTTTTCTGGGGAAATGCCCTGCAGAGCCTCGCCGGCAGCCCTTGTCATGTTAAAGCCATACAGATTATGAAGCTTCTTGTGGCAGATCATGGTTCCATTTATATTGTGGTAAAAAGAGGCAAGATCAGCTGGGGAATTTGCCAGACTCATCACTTCATTCTGTATTTTCCATACATCGTCTTTGTTTTCTTCCTGACTGGCAAAAGCCTTCATCTTGCTTTTGATGTTCTGGATGCCTTCTGGTGTGTAGAAGATAGCTGGTTCATTCATATCATTCCAGAAGCCCTCAATGCCCTGCTCCGTCAAAATATGGTATTTGGAACCGAACCATTTTCGTACTTCTGGATTCAGCACATCGGGAAGATGGGTATATCCTGGCCACACCGCAGCGACGAAATCACTGCCATCTTCTCTCTTGCAAAAATAATTGTTTTTAACCCCTTCTTCGTATATGTCATAATCCTTCTCAATCTTTACCCCGGCATCGATAATGGGGATCAGGCGGATGCCGTCCTTTTTCATATTGTATACAAAAGCCGGAAAGTCTCCGAACTCTTTGTTTACTGTAAAATCTTTATAGTCTTCCATATAGTCAATATCCATGTAGATCATATCGATGGGGATATGATTATCACGGTAACCCCGGGCGACTTTAAGGAAATCCTCTGTTGTCCGGTATCCCCACCGGCTCTGGCCAAAGCCAAAGGCGAATTTGGGAGGAATATAGCTTCTGCCGATCATTTTCCGAAACTGCCTTGTGATGTGGTATGCGTCATCCCCCTCGATGATGTATAACTCCAGATCCGTCTCCTGGCAATGGATCACTAATTCGTCTGTCCGGGTAAAACCGATGTCAAAAGTCAATGAAGATGGATAGTCGATATAGAGTCCAAAAGTCAGGACGCCGGAAACAACAATAAAATTATGGGCGCCATAGAGAGAAACGGTATCTTCCAGATGGTTCGGATTGTCGCTGCAGTTGCTGGTATAGACAAATCCTCTCTTATTGATTCCGCGGTTTGCCTCGCCAAGACCGTACACAATGTCCTCCGGATCCATATGAAAGGAAAAAGTAAATCCCTCGTCCAGGCTGATCTCCCCATACTCAGGAAGCCCCTGGGAAGGTTCTATGGGAACAACAATGCTTTCTGTGGGAAAGGGTGTGCCAAAGGTATATTTTTTTATCATAGGGGTTCCTCCTTTTGGATCTATCTTAGTATATGTACTCTTTATAACATAATCTTGCCTGTTGTGCAATAACGAAGCAATCCGCAGCAGCCGTTAGGGCAAAATATCTTTTGGCGAATGAATATATTGACCAATGATTTTGTGGGTGTTATACTTACTAATAAAGTGTTATGGACGAGGATTGAAAAGCTGGATACATTGAATGAACCATTGTCCCAGAAAATGATAAAAAGTTTTCATGTTGAGCTGAAGTCAGGAGTATTTGAAGATCATGCGAATGGATATGTATTTGCTTTTGGAATGGTATCATGAACAGGAAATGAATGTTCATGTATTAGCTGAGTTCCATGCGAAATATGAGAGCATTCATCCATTTCAAGATGGCAATGGTAGAACTGGAAGAATGATTCTTTTCAGGGAATGTCTGAAAAATAAAATCGTGCCAGTTGTAATTGAAGATGCGAATGGGAATATATATTTGGAGGGTTTGAAGGAATACAGGGAAGAAAAGGTATTAAATAAATTAATCGCACTTTTTGGGGAGGAACAAAAGTTTTATTATGATCAGAGTAAATATTTTATGTAGGATTGGGGGGAGTGTGAGTCCCCCCTTTTCCATCTGAGTAGAAAAGTTCTTAATTTGCGGAGCTAAAGAATGGCCGGGGGTCATTCTTTAGAGGTGCGCGTTTCTCGGCGGCACCTTTTTTCCATGCAGGCAGTGTTTACAAAAGCAGGGATGCAGCGGATTTACTGATTGCTCAGCTGTTTTAATTCTTCCAGCATTTTCGGAAGTTCTGTATCCATATTTTCATTAGAGAACTGGCATGTACCTACTTTTTTATGGCCGCCGCCATTGTATTTTAACATTAAGCTTCCCACATTGACATTGGATGTGCGGTTCAGAATGCTGTAACCAACGGCTGCGCTGCAACCCTGGCCTCCGCGGCCACTGACGATCCATGCGGAAATATTCTGCTCTGGGTACATGCTGTAAATCATAAAACGGTTTCCAGAATAAATAGGATCTACCCCGCGCAGATCCGAAATGATCAAATTGCCCTCTACGACAGTATGGGCCGCTACCATTTCTTTAAATTTCTGCGTCTGTTCAAAATACACGTCGATCCGCTCCTGTACATCAGGAAGGGCAAGTATTTCATCCGTTGTCATCGTACGGCAGGCATCAATCAGTTTTTCCATCAGCTGATAATTGGAGATCGTAAAATTGCGCCAGCGTCCGAGACCGGTACGTGGGTCCATCAAAAAACCTACCAAGATCCATCCCTTTGGATTCTGGACTTCATCAATTGTCAGATTGCCGGAGTCAACCTTGTCAACCGCTTCCATCATGTCATCAAATTGAGGAAATCTTTCACGTCCACCATAGTATTCATAAATGATACGGGCGCAGGAAGGTGTCACACGGCTTTCGCCCTTATATTTCCCTTCCAGTTGCAGCCGTTCGTGTTCGCTGGAATGGTGGTCAAACCAAAGGCCGCACCCCTCGACATATGGCACATTGGCAAGACAATCATCTTCATTCACTTCCACGAGTCCATCCTGTAAATCTTTTGGATGCGCGAACTTCCAGTGATCAATAATACCGGCTTCCTTAAGCAGGGCACCACAGGCAAGCCCGTCAAAATCAGAACGAGTAATGAGTCTCATGTATTTATCCTCCCATATTTTAGGTATAAATTAAGGACAGTTTGCGAAACGTGCGTATTGTCCGTTGTTACAACAAAATGGTGCGCAAAGCGTGACACCGTTTATTTACTTCCAAATAATGTACAATATATATCCTATTTTACTCTTTCCGACCAGTCTTTGCAAGAGTTTTTTGAATGACGGACTCCAACTCTTTTTTCATATATTTTTGCCAAACGTTCCTGGGCATCAACATTTCCTGAATTTACAACTTTTTGATAGTAAATCGCGGCTGCTTTATCGCTCTCCTTCGCTGATTTCCTATAATATTGTAATGCCATCTCGGGATTTTTCTTTACAGCAAATCCGTTTTCGTAAACCATTTAAAGGTCATATACACCATTAGCAGCTTTTTGGTACCAGTTAATAGCCTTTTCAATATTCTTGCACACTCCTTTTCCGTTTACATACATATAAGCCAAAGAACGCTGTGCACGCATGTATCCGTGTTCTGCGGCCTTTCGATACCAGTTTGCTGCTTCGCCATCATTCTGTGCAGCTC
This sequence comes from uncultured Eubacterium sp., assembly GCA_910584645.1. Classification (GTDB taxonomy): domain Bacteria; phylum Bacillota; class Clostridia; order Lachnospirales; family Lachnospiraceae; genus Eubacterium_F. The sequence goes on along the minus strand of CAJUAU010000007.1, from coordinate 141,570 downwards.
CAAGTCCATGTTCATGCAAATATCCCAAACGCCAGCGAGCATAATTACTTCCTCTATATGCATAGTTTGTATACAATGCAATGGCTTTTTTAATATTAGGCTCTGCACCTATGCCTTCTTCCAATATTGTACCCAGAGTCATTAACGCAACTGGATTTCCTCGTTCTGCCGCCTGTTGGTACCAAAAGATAGCCATATCGTAGCTCTGTTCTACTCCCAGTCCCCTTTTATGCATATTTGCTAAGTTCATCATGGCTGAATCACTCCCTAGTGAGATTGCTTGCTGATTCCATTTCATGACCATTTCGTAATTATTTTTTCCATTGCTTTTATATATTCTGCATAAAGATTGCATGGCGCTAACGGAGTCTTGCGCAGCGGCTTTTTCATACCAGTAAATGGCTTTATCATAGTCTGTTTCCTCAATTCTTCCGGATTCATAGAAGTGAGCCAAGAGATTCTGAGCCCAAACAGCTCCAAGGCCAGCAGCTTTTACAATCAGTTCTTTTGCTGCGTTATAGTGCTTTTTGGCGTTTAGATAATTCTTTTCTACACCTTCTCCCTTCGCATACATATCTCCTAAACATAATAATGCATTAATATTTCCCTGCGCACAGGCTTTTTCATACCATTTTACGGCCTCGTTATAATTTTGGTTTACTCCCTCTCCCCTCAGATACAGTTTACCCAAAAAGGTCTGGGCATCGCTATGCCCTTGCCTAGCTGCTTTTTGGCACCATTCGGCAGCTAGGCATACATTTCTTTTTAAACCGATTCCGCCAACCTTATACATGAGACCAAGTCTGAACTGAGCATCACTGTCACCCTGTTCCGCAGCTTGCCGGGTTAGGTGATACCTTTTCTGAAACCAGTAGGAAGCCTTTTCGTAGTCCTGCTTTACGCCCCGTCCACTTGCATACATTTTGCCCAGGGCGGACTGTGCTGGAATATATCCCTGTTTTGCAGCCTTTTGATACCACTCTATTGCTTTCAGAGATTTTACTTCAATTTCCTTGTTCTGCCTTAGGATTTCGTTCCCTAACAAATATTGTCCACAGGCATCTCCTTGATTCGCTGCTTCTTGGAACCAGTACATGGCTTTTTCGTTACTGATCTTTATACCCAGGCCCTCTTTATACATGACTCCTAAACAACATTGTGCCCTTATGTGTCCCAGTTTTGCAGCCTGCTTGTAATAGTATGCAGCTTTTTTATAATTTTTCTTCTTACCTTCACCAACATCATAGTATCTTCCCAGACAAAACAACGTTTCCGGATCACTTTGTTCATCAGTATATCCGTAATCTGGAATTTCTTTTAAATTCTCCGTTTTTAATAAAGTTTTATTCACTCGTTGGTATATCTTCTCGACTGCCTCATTTATATTTGGATTTTTAGCATCAGCAATATGACTGAGAAAATCAATCAGCGATAGCTCTATCTCTTTGATGTTACGCAGTTTTTCTGCAAGCTTTATTGATTTGGCAGGATCACCAACAGACTCTATTGTATCATTTAAAGCATACTCTTCTTTTTCCCAATATTTAAAATAGTATAACCAATTTGAAGGAGTATAAATGTCTGTGGCATCGTCGGCCACGACAAACATCGTATGTTCATTCCAGTTTTCATCCTTCATTGCCTCAACAACTTCAAACATACAGGCAGGTGACGTTAGATATTTCGCTGTGATAATCATGATGACCAGATCTTGTCTGCGGATTGACTTCATAAAATCTTTGATACTTCCCCAGTCAGGAATCGAAATTTTGTCACGGATTACATCAGCTATTTTTTCAAGTCGATTCTGAAGCTGGTCCGCGATGGCATCACCAGATTCTTGATTATAGGAAATGAATACAGTTGGTTTTTTACAACTCATAGGTTTCACCATCCATTTTATTTATAATAAATCTAACTATACTAAATTATGTAAACTAAATAGTTACGTAAAGCTGGCTGCTATATAAGCTGATATCTATACATTTGCAGCAGTCGTTTCTTTACATAATATTTTACTTCCTTACAGACTCTTTTTCAACTACTGGATCAAATCTTCCTGCGTCTTTTTGCTATATTTTGTTTTTTTCGTGGACGGATAAACCGTTTTTCCTGAGCTGGCCTTCTTTATGTTTGGGATTTGCCCCTGCTTTCAACAGATGCATGGCTTTGCTGTAGCGAAAAGAATGACTGGTACCCGCTTAAATAACTATGCTGCTGAAAAGAGAACAGTTAAGAAGGCGTAGGATAACTCAAAAAAGTAAAGTATACTTGCCCTCCCACAAAAAGAATGATACAATGGGACATGGTAATATATAAAATAAATAACCGTTAATTCCGGAGGTGATTTTATGGCAAGGAGATGCAGTGTAGAGAGGGCAAACCAGCAGATTGGCAGTTTTGCCAGTGCAAAAAAAAATCTGATCATTCAGTATCAGGGGCGGGAGCGCTCGGAAAAACATCTGCTTGATCTGATCTATCAGGATATTCTGGACCAGGGTGTGCAGGAGACAGAGATCGAGGATATTGATATATATGTAAAACCAGAGGAACAGGCAGTATTTTATGTGATAAATAAAAAGATAGAAGGGCAGATTGCCTTTTAATCTATGCTTATATGCAAAAGACGGAGGGGAACTATGGCAGTAACATATGTGATCGCAAACCAAAAAGGCGGGATAGGGAAGACAACGACAGCGACGACGCTGGCTGGGATACTAGGGACGAAGGGAAAAACATTATTGATCGATGCCGATCCCCAGGGAAACAGCACAAACACCTACCAGGCTCTCATAGAAGATCAGGCTACGCTTTATGATGTGATGGTAGATTCCGATGCCCTGCCCATCGAAGAGGCGGTCCAGCACATGCCCAATGGGGATATAGTGGCATCAGATCCGCTGCTGGCCAAAGCAGGGAAAATGCTGGATGGTAACGTGGAGGGACTTTACCGCCTTCAGGACGCGCTGGATTTATTAGAGGGGTATGACTATATCGTGATCGATACAGCGCCCTCGCTGGATGTGGTGCTGTATAACTGTCTCATCGCTGCAGACCGGGTGATCATCCCGGTGACAGCGGATGCCTATGCGATGCAGGGGTTATCCAAATTAAATGAGACCATCAAGGCGGTGCAGAAACGGCAGAACCCTAAGCTGGAGATCGCCGGGCTGCTGCTGGTAAAATATGCGGGACGGTCAAATCTGGAGAAAAATGTAAAAGAAGAGATCCGGGAAGTGGCGGACCAGATTGGAACCAGGCTATTTCCCACTGCGGTACGCGAATGCGTGAAAACAAAAGAAGCCCAGATGAATAAGAAGCTGCTGATCAATTATGCTCCGAACTGTACGACGATGCAGGATTACCGGGAATTTGTGGAGGATCTGCTGGAAATGGAGGAGAAAAATGGATAAGATCGCCGTATTGATCCCATGCTATAATGAGGCGGCAACGATAAAAAAAGTAGTGACTGACTTTCATGCCTCATTGCCGGAAGCAGTTATTTATGTATATGATAATAATTCGACGGATGATACAGCCAGGCTGGCAGAAGAGGCGGGGGCTGTCCTTCGTCATGAATACCAGCAGGGAAAAGGAAATGTGATCCGGAGGATGTTCCGGGAAATAGATGCGGAAGTGTATATCATGGTGGATGGAGATGATACCTATCCGGCAGATGTCGCTCCCGAGCTCGTGGCGCCCATACTGGAAAAACAGGCGGATATGGTAGTGGGGGACAGGCTCTCCAGCACTTATTTTACGGAAAACAAACGGCGCTTTCATAACTTTGGAAATGATCTGGTACGCAAATGCGTCAATCAGATCTTTCATTCCTCCATTCAGGATGTCATGACCGGTTACCGGGCATTCAGTTACCAGTTTGTTAAGACCTATCCGGTCACCTCCAAAGGATTTGAGATCGAGACCGAGATGAGTATTCATGCGGTGGAGAGAAATATGCAGATGGAAAATGTGGTGGTCACATACCGGGACCGTCCGGATGGGAGTGAATCCAAACTTAATACCTGCTCTGACGGGTTTAAGGTGCTTATGACGATCTTAAGCCTTTACAAAAATTATAAGCCCTTTCAGTTTTTTGGCAGTATTTCACTGCTGCTCGCTTTCCTCAGCGTAGGGTTTTTTATCCCGGTATTCTGGGATTATCTGAAAGTGGGACTGGTAGCCAAATTTCCCACCTTATTTATGTGTGGGTTTGTTTTTCTGCTGGCGATGCTTTTATTCTCAGTCGGGCTGATCCTTCAGACCCTGCGGCAGCGGGACAGACAGGATTTTGAATTTAAGATGAATATAGTAGAAAATATGAAAAAGCAGCAAAGGAGAGAACATCATGAGCAATAATATCCTGCATATGGGACCATACCGCATTTTGAAATATATATTAGGAATTATCCTTTTTCCTTTTTTCTTTGTGAACAAAGGGGACACTCCTGAAGCTGTAATCTGTTCATGGGCAGTGATATTTATCGCTCTGTGTCTCTGTATTTATTGGGATTTTAAAGACATAAAATTTACCGTTACCAGGAAGTTATTGAAGATCACCATTCCTGTCACCTTATTGTTTCTTATCATGCTTTCTTTTGATGGCATTGTAAGAAGCCCATTCTTTTCTTTTAAATATTGGGAAGCCTACCCGTCATTGTTCCGCCCTGCCATTCTTTTCTGGGCATACGCCCTTTATCTTCCAGCTGTCGGTATCAGTGCATGGATCATCATCCATACATTTTTTGAAATGATGGAAAATAAACATACAATGGCGGACGCTGGAAAACCCTGCGTCGTATTAAATGAAAGCCAGGTGAAAAAGCTCTTTTGGCTGTGCATGGGTATTATAACAGCGTTGTCCCTCATATCACTGCTCTCAGCTTTTCCGGGAATCTGGGTTGAAGGCGATGTGGCTACGGTTATGTATTATGTGGAAAATGAATGGTCTGACTGGCATCCATTTCCTTATATCCTTCTAGTCTGGCTTGGAAATAAGGTCTTTCATTCAACTTTTGCCATAAATGTTTTTCAGACGATTGCCTGGTTATTTCTGCAATATTATATTTTAAGTGTGTTAAAAAGAATTCGGATACGCTGTATGCTGATCTATACCGTTATTCTTTGTATAGCAGCCATTCCCTTTACCTATCTGGCTGTTATGTTTAAAGATACCCTTTTCTCAATGGGTGTTTTGGGGATAACCGTGGCCCTTTTTCAAATCGTTCGGAAAAGGGAAATATCTAAAGCTGACTTCTGTGCTTTAAATATTTCGGCCCTTTTTGTTACACTTTTCCGCCATGCCGGAGTGGCGATAACGATCATGATGTGCTTATCCTGTATCGTATTTTTTTGGAAAAAAAGAAAACTCATGATCCGTTTCGCTGTGACGCTGGGAATCCAGCTGGGATTTTTTATTTTGTTCAGCGTTGTATTGTTTCAGTATTTTCATGTCACGGAAAATCCAGCTCATATAAAATATGGAACACCAATGGCGATGATCGGAGCAGCTGTTCAGGATGGCATGAAGTTTGATGATGAGGACCGGGCGCAGCTTGAGAAAGTAATGCCGCTGGAAGAATGGGGAAATTGTTATGATAAATACTGGGCCGATTCTATCTCCCGCTGGTGGGGAACTATTGGGCTTCGCATAGATACCGTGGAAAAATTGCTCCAGGAGGAGGATTATGGTAAATTTTTAATTAAAATGAATGCAAAAATACTAGCCAAAAACCCAATACTATATTTCCGGGCATTTTTTGACATGAATAGTATTCTTTGGGAGATCGGCAAGCCTTCCGATTATGATGATACCTTAGTCAGACCGATCTGCCAGGTTGAACCAAACGGACTGATCCGTTATACTGCTTTTCATAATTTTACAGATCCATGGTGGCGGTCTGGGGAAGAAATGTCTGTTACCCATTCGCTGTTTCAGCGGGCTGGTTTCAGTCTTTTCACCATTTTTGCAGTCATACTCATATTTTTTAGAAAGAAGAGAGGGGCATTTTGCATTCCCTTTATTCCAGTTATTTTTCATAATATACTTCTATTCATTACAATACCGGCCCAGGATCCCCGTTATGCGCTGCCGGCGGTGGAGTGTGCACTTTTTGCCGCAGCATTGCTGCCTGCTCTCAAAATGATGACGAAAAAAACGGAGTAAACAACTCAAAGAATTTTCCGGTTGACAATACGCATCCAAATGATTATAATATCCATAACACGTTGAAGAGACGAGTAGAATGTGATAACATGACAGAGAAGGGTGTCGGAATACAGGCGGTTTTACAGTGGCCAAAAGTATCGGGCTGGAAGCACTCCCATGGGAAACATTTGAAAACTACCTCTGAGTGGCCCTCATCCGGTCCGGTGACTCCGTTATCGTCAAATGAAGCCGGGTATCTTTTAGATGAAGAGATGCCAATTAGGGTGGAACCGCGGGAATTAACAGATGATCATGCCCCGTCCCTGTAAACAGTGATGTTTGCCGGGACGGGGCTTTTATTTAAGGAAAGGAAAGGAATAATCATGAAAGTATTACTGAAAGATGGTTCCAGCAAAGAATATGCGGAGCCAATGGCGATCATTGATATTGCGAAAGACATCAGCGAAGGACTTGCCAGAGTGGCATGTGTGGCTGAGCTGGATGGTGAGACGGTGGATCTCCGTACAGTGGTGGACGGAGAGCATCAGTTGAATATACTTACTTTTGACAGCGAGGAAGGAAAGGCTGCTTACCGGCACACCGCTTCCCACGTGCTGGCGCAGGCGGTCAAGCGCCTGTACCCGGAGGCAAAATGTGCTATTGGCCCTTCTATTGCCGACGGATTTTACTATGATTTTGACATGGAGTCACTGGACAGGGAAGCACTGGATAAAATAGAAAAAGAAATGAAAAAGATCGTGAAGGAGGGAACGGAGCTTGAGCGTTTTACCCTTCCGAGACAGGAAGCGATCGAACTGATGCGAAAGAGGGAAGAGCCATATAAGGTGGAATTGATTGAAGATCTTCCGGAGGACGCACAAATTTCCTTCTACCAGCAGGGCGAATATATCGACCTGTGCGCCGGTCCCCATCTGATGAGCACGAAGCCATTAAAGGCCATGAAACTGATCTCATCCTCTGGTGCGTATTGGAGGGGAAATGAAAAAAATAAGATGCTGACCCGTGTATATGGTACGGCATTTACAAAAAAAGCAGACCTGGATGCCCATATGGAACATCTGGCAGACATAAAAAAACGGGATCATAATAAGCTGGGCCGGGAGATGGAGCTCTTTACCACAGTGGATGTGATCGGGCAGGGACTTCCGCTCATTATGCCAAACGGATCGAAAATGATCATGAAGCTTCAGCGCTGGATCGAGGATCTGGAGGATAAAGAGTGGGGCTATATCCGGACAAAGACGCCGCTTATGGCAAAGAGCGACCTGTATAAGATCTCCGGGCACTGGGACCACTATACCGATGGAATGTTTGTGCTGGGAGATGAGGAAAAGGACAAAGAGGTATTTGCACTGCGGCCCATGACCTGTCCTTTCCAGTATTACGTGTTTAAGGCAAGCCAGAAATCTTACCGTGACCTGCCCTGCCGTTATGGCGAGACCTCTACCCTCTTCCGGAACGAAGAGTCCGGGGAGATGCATGGCCTCACCCGTGTGAGACAGTTTACGATCTCAGAGGGACATCTTGTGGTACGTCCTGACCAGATGGTGGAGGAATTTAAAGGTTGTATCGCACTGGCACAGTACTGTCTCCAGACTCTTGGCCTGGAAGAGGATGTGACTTATCATCTGTCCAAATGGGACCCGGAAAACAAAGAAAAGTACATTGGCGATGCAGAAGTCTGGGAAGAGACAGAGCAGCATATCCGCAATATTCTTCAGGAGCTGGACATTCCCTTTACCGAGGATGTGGGCGAGGCCGCTTTCTATGGCCCGAAGGTGGATATCAATGCGAAAAACGTCTATGGCAAAGAAGATACCATGATCACCATTCAGTGGGATGCCTTGCTGGCGGAGCAGTTTGACATGTACTATATCGATGAAAATGGTGAAAAGGTACGCCCCTATATCATCCACAGGACTTCCCTGGGATGCTATGAGAGGACGCTGGCATGGCTGATTGAGAAATATGCAGGTTTGTTCCCCACATGGTTATGTCCGGAACAGGTTCGTGTTCTTCCTATTTCAGAGAAATATTCCGAATATGCAGAGCAGGTAAAGGCGGAACTGGATAAGAATGGTGTGGATGCCACAGTGGACAGCCGCTCAGAAAAGATAGGATTTAAGATCCGTGAGGCGAGGCTGAAGAAGATTCCGTATATGCTGATTGTCGGACAAAAGGAACAGGATGAAAATCTGGTATCCCTGCGGAGCCGTTATAAGGGAGATGAAGGTCAGGTGGCGCTTTCTGATTTCATTCAGGATATCGTGGAAGAGATCCGGACTAAAGAGATCCGAAAGATTGAAGAGGAGATGACAGATGGAAACAAACAATAGACCGAATGCAAAGGCGATCGCCTCCCTGGCAGCGTCCTGTATATCCGTGTTGAACTGCTGTCTGTGGCAGCTGGCGATACTGTGTGCTGTGTTCGGAATTGTGCTTGGGATCATCGCTCTGCGGGAGGAAAATCCAAGGCAGAAAGATCTGGCGGTTGCCGGCATTGTAGTGGGAGCGGTGGGACTGACGCTGAGTATAACTCTGGTAGTGGTCAGTATCATGCTGTACTCAAAAGGAGGCGGCTGGGATCCGGGAACAGTTCCTGCCGGCAATGATACAATAATGACAGCAATTCACATCTGGGGACAAAAGATTTTTTATCCCTGACCATATTATAAAAGGAGTAGAAATAAATGGAAGAAAATGCAAAAAAAGGACTGGGTATCGCGGCCGTCATACTGGGTGGATTTTCCATTCTCTGCTGTGCGTGTCTGGGCCTTGGAATAGTACCAGCCATCGTCGGCATGGTTTTTTCGATCATATGTATCGTCAGGGGTACCGGTTCCGGTAAAACACTGGGAGTTGTCGGGATCATCCTGAATGGGATTGGATTCCTGTTAGGCGTCTATGTTCTGGTCAGTCTGGGAATGATGCTCAACTGGGATAAAGTAATGGATCCGCAGATCTGGGAGCAGCTGGAGAAGATCGACCCCAATGACCAGAATCAGATCCGGGACTGGGCGCAGCAGTTTTTCCGGATAGATATTAATACACTAGGCTGATAATAGAAGAAATAAGTTTTTGAGCATCCACTGGAGAAGTATGATGACAATGCCCAGGTAGACATAAGTGATACGGAAAGAAAGTCCTCTTGCAAAAGGAAATCTGCAGGGGGCTTTCTTTTTATCTGATAGAAAAGTTCGTTTTGTGCGGAGCAAGAACCGCAAGGCAGTTCCTGGAGTGGCGCGGTTCCCAGCCGCCGCTTTTTTCCGGTTACAGATCTTTTCCAGTGTATGGCTTGTCATAAACAGGACATACATCACGAAACAGTAAAATACAAAGGGATGAAAGAGGAAGCAGGAGATAAAATGTCCCTGTAACAGTGCTGTAAAAGCGCGGGTTCCTCCGCAGCCGGGACAAAAAAGGCCGGTGATCCGGTGAAACAGGCAGGGATACAAGAGATGTGAAAGATTTACGATCCCCAGATTTTGCAGAACAGATACAACGATACCGGCGATAAACAAGAAAATGCCAAGGCGGTATAAAATTTTTTCAGTCAGAGGGATCACCTGCTTTCTGCGCAAGCCAGGCTGCGCAAGTAATTTCGTCAGAAATTATTTTAACACATCAAAACGGGGTTGACAATGTGGTTTATATATGATAAACTAAATAAAAGGTTTATAATCAATAAACCATTATGTCAGGAGGATTCATATGAGAGACAATTTATTATCGGAAAGCGAGATGGCATTTGCCCGGATCGTGTGGCAGAACGAGCCAATTCGTTCCGGGGAGCTGGTTAAACTGTGCAGTGAGAAACTGGGATGGAAGAAACCCACTACCTACACTGTGCTCAGAAATCTCTGTAAGGCGGGGATCTTTAAAAATGAAGATGCGGTAGTATCAGCCCTCATGACCCAGGATGAATATCTGGCGCAGGAGAGCAGTAAGATTGTCAACGACCGCTTTGATGGATCCATCGCCCGTTTTGTAACAGCCTTTGCAGACAAATCTAAATTGAGCAGAAAGCAGATCGAAGAATTGAAAAAGTTTATTGAGGAGTGTGAGTAAATGAGAGAATGGCTGGAGAAGGCAGTGAGGGTTTTTGCAGAAAATGCCCTGCTGAATTATATATGGGAACTGTGTATGGCAGTGTCTGTGATCATCCTGTTCTTATTATTGCTGCGCCCATTGTTCAAGCGGCTGCCCCGGATCGGGATGTATCTGCTGTGGGTGCTGGTGGTATTTCGCATCCTGCTTCCTGTTCCGATCACCGGGATCTATCATCTGCTTCCGGATCAGGTGGGACGCACTATTTCCAGGAATGCGCAAAATCTCTCTCCGGTACAGATCCAGGGCAGGCTGGATCCAGAGGATGAGGATTTGAGCGGTGAAGGGAGCCGTACTTATCCTTTAAAGAAAGATGGGACGAAAGGGATTCCACATACAGAGGATCCAGAAGCTGCGAAAGAAACAATGACGGAAACCGGGACAAATATGCTGCAGGAGCCCCGGCTGCCAGCCATACCAATAGACGCCGTTCTGTGTCTGGTCTGGTTTGCAGGGGTGCTTGCCTGCCTGATCTATGTGATCTGCTCCCTGGCAGCGAACCATAGGATGTTCCAGCACGCGATGCCGATATCAGACAATATATACCGCCATCCCTTTGCCTGCAGTTCCTTTGTGGGAGGGATCATTTCTCCGAAGATCTATATACCGGAAGGGGTGGAGGGACAGGATCTGGAATACGTTTTGGCCCATGAGCGTGTCCACATAAAAAGGCAGGATTACCGTATGAAACCGTTGGCATTTCTGGCATTTTCCATACTCTGGTTCAACCCACTGGTATGGATCGCCTTTCGGCTGATGATGAAGGATATGGAGATCTCCTGCGATGAGACAGTGCTTGGCAGGCTGGGGAGTGCAGCCAGTAAGCGTTATTCCTATCTGCTTCTGGCGATGGCAAGCGGTGAAAATGATGTGTTGGGTGCAAATACGGCATTTGGCGCCGGTGTTGTAAATGAAAGGATACATCATGTTATGAGATATAAAAAACCAACTAAAAAAATGATGATGATACTTATAGTGGTGGTGCTTTTCTGTGGCTGCGGGATTTCTTCCACACCGGAAATGACAACGACAAAACCTGATGTGGAAAAAAAGGAGAAGGATTTGGTTTTTACGGAACAGGCTGTGATGGAAGAGTATCAGGAAACACCGGGGATCGGAGCGGAAGAGCGGAAAAATATCAGCTGGGATAAATTGTTTTGTGATTCCGCGGGAAGATGGGTTAACTTTGGGTATTTGTACCAGACATTGACGGATACTAAAAGTGAGCCGGTGAAACTGGTATATCAGGACGGCGTGTGGGAGCCGGAAAAAATAAACTGGGCAGAAAATTTAAAGAAGTTACAGAAGGGAAAAGAAAATCTGGAATTGAGAAATATGTTTTATGGTGTGGATGGCTGTCTGTATTTGTGTTATGCAAAAACAACTGTTCCTTTTTCTTATGAGGCCTACGATAGCAGCCCGGAAGCATATGAGGATATTTTTTATGATATTGACCAGTATCTTTACCGGGTGAATGAGAAGACCGGGGAAGTGAATGATTTAAAAGTTCCCCTGGTAAAAGGAAAGGAAGTTTATGGTGATACGGAGGACTGTCCGGAGAACCTGGTAGTGCCTAACTGCTATGCGGCGCTGGCGAATGGAGATTATGTTGTCAGGACGGGGAATATTTTTGCGGTATATAATGGAAAGACCGGAGAAAAAAGAAATGATATTGATTGCTCCTCTCCGGGACAGGCAGGAGAGGTTTTTGCCGGGGAGGATTTTATCTGCTGGTATGAACTTAACCGGGAGACAATGCTTATAGAGATACATGTATGCGATACTGACGGAAAGAGTTCCTATGTGCTGGATACCCAGGAAGAGGTACAGTACAGTGAAGAGGAGGGATATTCAGATTCCTTTGCCCTGGGAGTGAAGGAGAATACGATCATAGCAGCTTCCAGCAAAGGGATTTTTGAGGCCGAATATGGAGAGGATGCCTTGCATAAGGTGATAGGCACGGAAAAAGATAATCTTTATTATCTCGGTTCAGATAGTTACGTTGTGGAGGGGTGGGTGTACAAAGGTGCAGACGGGAGATATTTTCTTGAAAACCAGATGAAAAATGGTGAAAAGTCCGTTTCCTGCTTCTATGCTCCCCTGGAAAATCAAGAAAGTACAAAAAAACCTTGACATACTGCGTTCCTCTGTGGTAAAATGGCACAGGTGCAAAAAGCAGAGTTATCCACTCTCACCTTGCCGCCATATGAGGAGCGCGCAATGGTCAACCATTTTTTCAAAATGAAAGAATACTGAATTTACGTGGATAGCTGGCTTTAAAAACAGTTATCTTTTTTTATTACATTTGGAGGTGCAGGTTATCAGCGATTTAATGATTAACGAGCAGATTCGCGACAGAGAAGTGCGCGTGATCGGCCCGGACGGAGAACAGCTTGGAATTATGTCAGCGAAAGAGGCTTATTTGAAAGCAAAAGATGCTGACCTTGATCTGGTGAAGATTGCCCCGACGGCAAAACCGCCGGTTTGTAAGATCATCAATTACGGTAAATTCCGGTATGATCAGGCAAGGAAAGAAAAAGAGGCCAAGAAGAAGCAGAGAACGATTGATGTGAAGGAGATTCGTCTTTCGCCGAACATTGATACAAATGATTTAAATACAAAGGCTAATCAGGCTCGTAAATTCCTGTCCAAGGGTGACAAGGTGAAAGTGACCCTTCGTTTCCGCGGCCGTGAGATGGCGCATAAAGATGTCGGGCGCGAAGTTCTCAATGCGTTTTATGAGAAATTGGAAGATGTCGCTGTGATCGATAAGGAAGCCAAAATGGAAGGAAGAAGCATGATCATGTTTTTAACAGCCGCAAAATAGTGGTAGATATCTGCTACCAAATATAAATGGAGGAAATAATCATGGCAAATCAGAAAATGAAGACAAAAAGAGCCGCTGCAAAGCGATTCAAAGTAACTGGAACCGGCAAACTGGTTCGTAACAAAGCTTACAAGAGCCACATCCTGACCAAGAAGACCACGAAGAGAAAAAGAAATCTCAGAAAATCTACTCTTGTGGATGATACTAACGTAAAGACAATGAAGAAGATCATGCCATATATCTGATGGATTGGCGAAGGAGGTAAATGACAAATGGCTAGAATTAAAGGCGGATTAAACGCAAAGAAAAAACATAAAAGAGTATTAAAGCTGGCAAAAGGTTACAGAGGCGCCAGATCCAAACAGTACCGTGTGGCAAAGCAGTCAGTAATGCGTGCCCTGGAGACTTCTTACACAGGAAGAAAGCAGAGAAAAAGACAGTTCAGACAGCTGTGGATCGCGCGTATCAACGCAGCAGCACGTATCAACGGACTTTCATACAGCAAGTTTATGCATGGCCTGAAGCTTGCTGAGGTGGACGTAAACCGTAAAATGCTTTCCGAGATGGCGATCAGTGATCCAGAAGGATTTGCAGCTCTTGTGGACGTGGCAAAGAGCAAACTTGCATAACTTTGACATAGTTTTTTGTTAAACTGTTTATAATGAATTTAGAGAGGGTACTTCATCCAGATGAGGTACCCTTTTTAGACCAGAAGGGAGCCGAAAGCGCTCTTGAGTGAAAGAGGTGGGGAAGGATGAAGAGCATCTATGGTAAAAAGGCATGGCTGGGAATATGCCTGGTTCTGTCATTTATCCTGGGCAGTTTGTTGTGGGCGCCTGTGAAGGCAGAGCAGAGGAATAAAGGAACGGGGGATCCCGCCGGGATCCAGACACCGCTTCCTGAAGTTTCCGCAGCGCCTTCGGAAACACCTGCTGTTACAGAAGGGCCGGCTCCGGCAGAAACACCATTGCCAGCGACAGCCGTGCCCATCCCCACTGCTTCACCGGCGCCACTGGCTCTTAAAAACAAAAATGCGGTATACCGCGCAGGGAAACAGAAGGGGATTGGATATGGAAAGATAAAAAAGGGAAAAATATACCGCATTTCTTCCTATGGTTCCGATACTGTAAAGCTGCTGCCATCAAAAAAGTCTGTTTTCAAAGTGACTGGCGGGATACGGAAAAAGGATATTACATCCAAAAAGATAAGGGTTTCCCAGGCTGGGATCGTATCCTGCGCCGATAAGGCAAGGGACAAAAAGCAGTATGCCATTGTGCAGGTGACGGCGAAAGAAACCGGGGAGTGCATTTACGTATACATTTATTTTGCTCCGCGCCTTTATACAAAAACGCCGGTGAAGCAGGTGGTGTATCAGGGAAAGACGACAAAGCTGTCCTATAATTATCCCGTCAAAAAGCTTAAATTCACTTCTTCAAATAAAAAAGCAGCCCGCATTGATAAAAAAGGGGTCGTGACAGCGAGGCAGAAAGGAACGGCTGTCATCCAGGCAAAAGTCAAGGGGTCTCAGAAGAACTTAGTGAAAGTTAAGATCATTGTAAAAGAAGAACCCTGGCTGGTCAATGACCGGGACACGGTCTACAGTTATGAGGATATGACGGAGGATCTGCAGCAGATCGCCAGAAAATACCGGGGCAGGGCGGCGTTGAAATGTCTTGGGACCAGCGAGGACGGGAGAAATATCTGGTGCCTGCGCATCGGCAATCCCTCCGCGGGGAGAAAACTTCTCCTGGACGGGGGCATCCATGCGAGGGAATGGCTGAACTCCCTGATGCTTATGAGGAAGAGCGAGGAGATCCTGAGGCAGTATCCCGATTATAAAAATACGATGCGAAATACGTGTGTCTATGTGGTGCCAATGATCAACCCGGACGGCGTGACGATCTCTCAGTCGGGCTTTGGTTCCATCCGGAATAAGAAGTTAAGGAAGATCTGCAAAAAAACCAAGAAACCTGCCCGCACATGGAAGGGAAATGCCAGAGGAGTAAACCTGAATTTTAATTTTCCTGGTGGCTGGAATACAGAAAATAAATCTAAAAAACCCGATGGAATGACTTATCCAGGGGAAAAGGCGGCCTCGGAAAAAGAGACGAAGGCAATGATGAAGTTTGTCAACAACATATCCGGGCTCAGGGAGGCGCTGAATTATCATTCCACCGGAAGCATTCTCTACTGGAACTATAACGTAGAGGGAACACCTGCGCTCTATAGCAGACAGAAGGCACTGGCGGAAAAGGTGAATCAGTTTACCGGATACCGGCTTATGCCAAAATCTATCAGTACAGATCCTAATGGCGGCTTTGGTGACTGGCTGATCTATAATAAAAAAATTCCCAATGTGACGGTGGAGACGGGATCTGTCATGTGTCCGCTTCCTCATTCACAGCTGGGGAAGATCACCCGGGAAAACACCAGCCTTCTTTCCTGGTTTGCGGGAAGCAGATAAAAAAAAGAAAAAGAAGGAAAAAACATTTGACAATGGGAGGGAAATCTGGTATTATAGTCAAGCAGTGTTAAATTGCATGCGGAGTTGCTGGAATTGGCAGACAGGCATGACTAAGGATCATGTGTCTCTGAGACGTGTGGGTTCAAGTCCCATACTCCGCATTGGCAAAAAGATGGGAACCGCCTTAGATGGGCGGTTTTTGTCGTTATGTATGGTTCGATGGCATAACCGGGCCGGAGACGGGCATTAAACGAGAGGAGAGGAACAGATGAAGTTGAATACGAAGACAGAGATAAAAAAGGTATCGGCAGTTCTCCTGGTGGGATTGTGCATGGCACTTTCGGCAGCAGGTGCCAGGGAAGCCAGTGCAGCGAGACAGAAGGTAGTAGCGATCGATGCGGGGCATCAGCTGCGGGGAAATAACGCCAAGGAACCTAATGGTCCGGGCTCTTCCACAAAAAAGGCAAAGGTTACGTCAGGTACTTCCGGCTGTGCCACAAAACTGCCTGAATATAAATTAAACCTTCAGGTGGCTAAAAAGTTAAAAAAAGAACTGGAAGGCCGGGGCTATAAGGTAGTTATGGTCCGCACCGGACACAATGTAAATATATCCAATGTTCAGCGGGCACAGGTGGCAAACCGGGCAAAGGCAGACGCCTTTGTGAGAATCCACGCAAATTCCGCTTCCAGCTCTTCGGTCAGCGGGGCGCTGACCATCGCCCCCACGAACAAAAACCAGTATTTGTCAAAAAAAGTGCGCGGGGCAAGCCAGAAACTTTCTAAAAAAGTCATTGCTGCTTTTTGCCGTGCCACCGGAGCGAGGAACCGGGGAGTCATGTATACAGACACAATGACAGGGATCAACTGGTGTAAGATACCTGTAACAATAATTGAGATGGGCTTTATGAGCAATCCGGCGGAAGACCGGAAGATGTCTTCGGCTTCTTACCAGAAAAAGATGGTGAAGGGAATTGCAGACGGAATAGATTCCTATCTTGCTTGATGCCATTTTTTGTGATACAATGAACGCATAAGCGCGAACGCAGACTTTTAAAGAATGCGGTGCCTGTTTACAGGCAAAGCGCATTCTGAAAAAGTCTATGTGAGCCTAACGAACACGGAGAAACCGAAGGTTTCGACGTGAGCGCTTATGCGGAAAGAGAAGCATAAAAAGAGCCTAACGAACACGGAGAAACCGGAGGTTTCGACGTGAGCGCTTATGCGGAAAGGTGTGCAAAAACCTTGCATAGAAATTAGGATAGACTAAGTACATTATGGGGCTGCCGCCCTGTTCGGCAGAATGAAAACAGAGAAAAAGCCAGGGAGGACAATTAAATGGCATTATTACAGGAATGGAGAGATTATGCATATGCGGAGGATATGCAGAACTCCAAAAAGGGAGAAGAACTTTGGAGAAATTATTTTGAACTGGAAAAAGGGATCTATGAGCAGCTTCTGACGAATCCAGAAGAAGTAGTCGAGGGGACGGTAGAAGGACTGGCAGAAAAATATGAAGTGCCCCTTTCTATGATGGTTGGATTTTTAGATGGTATCAATGACAGTCTGAAGGAGCCCAATCCCATTGACACCATGGAGAAGGATACACAGGTAAAGCTCAATATTGATTGTGAAAAATTATATTATAATATGGTAGAATGCAATGCGGAGTGGCTGTATACACTTCCCCAGTGGGACGAGATCCTGACTAAGGAGCGCCAGAAGGAACTATACCGTAAACAGAAAGACTCTGGTACAGTGCGTAACGAAGAGCCGAAGGTGGGAAGAAATGAGCCCTGTCCATGTGGCAGCGGCAAAAAATACAAACATTGTTGTGGAAGAAAATAAGTTCTTACGGACTTAAAATAAGTTCTTACGATCTTATTGGCAAGTTGTTTCGCAGCTTGGGATGCACAAAAACGTGTGCGAAAATTATGATAAAATAAAATGGAGGTAAGAGAATGTTAGTTTCAGCAAAAGAAATGCTTACAAAAGCAAAAGCGGGTAAATATGCAGTAGGACAGTTTAATATCAATAATCTTGAGTGGACAAAATCAATCCTTCTCACAGCAGAAGAATTAAAATCCCCTGTTATCCTTGGTGTATCCGAGGGAGCGGGAAAGTACATGTGTGGTTATAAAACTGTTGTGGGCATGGTAAATGGAATGTTGGAGGAGCTTGGGATCACTGTTCCAGTAGCACTTCATCTTGACCACGGCAGCTATGAGGGAGCGAAGGCATGTATCGAAGCAGGATTTTCTTCCATTATGTTTGATGGTTCTCATTATCCTATCGAGGAAAATGTAGCAAAAACAAAAGAACTGGTGGCCATCTGCAATGACAAAGGAATGTCCATCGAGGCAGAAGTTGGTTCCATTGGCGGTGAAGAGGACGGAGTCGTTGGTGCCGGAGAATGTGCAGATCCGGAAGAGTGTAAGATGATCGCTGACCTGGGTGTTACCATGCTGGCAGCCGGGATCGGAAATATTCACGGAAAATATCCGGAAAACTGGGCTGGCCTCAGCTTTGAGACACTGGATGCCGTACAGCAGCTGACTGGAGATATGCCGCTGGTACTTCACGGTGGAACAGGAATACCTGAGGACATGATCAAAAAAGCGATCAGCCTTGGAGTATCTAAGATTAATGTAAATACAGAGTGCCAGCTTTCCTTCGCGGATGCGACACGTAAATATATCGAAGCTGGAAAAGACCTGGAAGGAAAAGGCTTTGACCCGCGTAAGCTTCTGGCTCCGGGCGCAGATGCCATTAAAGCTACGGTTAAAGAAAAAATGGAATTATTTGGTTCGGTTGGAAAAGCTTGATCTGTATAACGTCATGTAAAAAAGCCATACTATTCCTGTAACGTTAACACATTACAAACAGGAGGAATATAACAATGGCTAAGAATTTTTTAGACGATTTCAATGAAAAGAACAGCACGAACAACAACTCAAACAACAGCACAAAGAATAGTACGAACAACAGTACTAACAACAGGTCAAACTGCTCGAACTGCCGGAACTCTTCAGGCTGCAAGAACAGCACAAACAACAACTCGAATAACAGCACGAAGAACACAAGCAGCAACTCAAGCAACAATTCCAGCAACAGCTCAAGTAAGAATTCCAGCAAAAATTCTACAAAGAATGCAAACAATTCTTACAACAGCACAAAGTAGTTTGCAAAAGCGATCAGGCCGTCACCATTTGGGGACGGCTTGGTTTACGCAAAGGCGGTCACGTTTTACATATTTCTGTCATATAATGTAATAAAAAAGAACGTGATAAGTATGAGTTTTTCGATTATACCCATCCAGGATCTGGAGAATTATCTCAGAAGACCGGGAACAATTCTCATAGATTTACGGGAGGAAGAGGATTATGAACAGGGGCATATAAAAGGTGCCAGAAATATACCTTATGAGCGCTGGCAGGTGGAAAAAGAGACCTGGACCCACAGATACGATACCGTGGTGTTTTATTGTGAACGAGGGAATCAGAGTATGTATGCGGCAAGGGAGATGAACAGGAAGGGCTATTATGCCATCAGTATTGCCGGGGGATATCAGGGATATAAGGTATGGAAAAGAAAGGAAACGAAGGCTGAATGAATAATAACACATATGAGCTGATCGCACCCTGCCATTTTGGAATGGAAGCAGTGTTGAAACGGGAAATTCTGGATCTTGGTTATGAGACCGTGGCAGTGGATAACGGAAAAGTTACCTTCCGGGCAGATGCGGAGGGAATTTGCCGGGCAAATATTTTCCTGCGGACAACAGAGCGCATTCTTTTAAAGGTAGCAGAATTTAAGGCATTTACCTTTGATGAGCTGTTTGAGAATATTAAGGCGCTGCCGTGGGACAGATATATTCCAAAAGACGGGAAGTTTTGGGTAGCAAAGGCTTCCTCGGTAAACAGCCAGCTGTTCAGCCCGTCGGATATTCAGCGAATTGTGAAAAAAGCAATGGTAGAAAGTTTGAAAAAGACTTATCACCAGGAATGGTTTAAGGAAGACGGGGCGGAATATCCCCTGCGCATCAGTATTTTAAAAAATGTTGTGACAGTGGGACTCGATACGACAGGTATCTCTCTCCACAAGAGGGGATACCGGAAGTATACGGCTCCCGCACCGGTGACGGAGACGCTGGCAGCAGCGATCCTGCTTCTTTCGCCCTGGAAAAAAGACCGGATCCTGGTGGATCCGTTTTGTGGCAGCGGGACGATCCTCATTGAGGCGGCGATGATCGCCATGAATATGGCACCAGGGATAAACCGGGAATTTACCGCTGAGGGGTGGACCAATCTCATTCCCAAAAAGGAGTGGTACTCAGCGGCAGAAGAAGCCTCCGATCTGATGGAAGAGGAAGCGGAAGTGAATATTCAGGGTTACGATATCGACGGAGAAGTTTTGAAAATGGCAAGGGCAAATGCTGCGCTTGCCGGCGTGGACAAGCTGATCCATTTTCAGCAGAGAGATATCATTAATTTCAGTTCGCCGAAAAAATACGGTTTTGTTGTTTCCAACCCGCCCTATGGAGAGAGACTCTCTTCAAAAAAAGAAATGGAGCTCTTATACCGTACCATTGGAAATATCATCCGGGAAAATGAGACCTGGTCTTTCTTTCTGCTGAGCGGTTTTGAAGAAGCCCAGAAGGCCATTGGGAAAAAGGCGACGAAAAACCGGAAGATTTATAATGGCATGATGAAGACTTACCTATATCAGTACATGGGGATAAAACCACCAAAACATTCCGGGGCTGCCGCCCTGCCTGCTCATTCCGGAGGTGCGCCAAATGTATGAGAATCCCCTCATGCAGGCATGGTGAATTCTCATACGCTTGGCTTTACTTTATGTAAAAGTCGGTTGCTCCGTGCCACTGGCACTCCCGCAACCGCCACCTGCATTCGCAGTCCGGGCTGCCGCCCTTCCTGCTCATTCCGGAGGTGCGCCAAATGTATGAGAATCCCCTCATGCAGGCATGGTGAATTCTCATACGCTTGGCTTTACTTTTACGGAAAGATGTGCTTGCTATTTTACGCTGTACCAATTATACTAAGAAGGAAATGAGGAATATTATGGCAAAGAAGCTTATATTTGCGACCAATAATCAGGGAAAAGTAAATGAGATCCGGCAGATTCTGGGAGAAGCGTATGATGTATATTCTCTCAAAGATTTGGACATACATACAGATATCGTGGAAGACGGAGCCAGTTTTGAAGAAAATGCTGTGATCAAAGCCAAGGCCATCTGTGAAGAGACAGGAGAGATGGTGCTGGCGGACGATTCTGGTTTTGAGGTGGATTATCTGAATGGAGAGCCGGGGATCTATTCTGCCAGATATCTGGGAGAGGAGACCTCTTACGATGTTAAAAATGCAGATCTGCTGCGGCGCTGTGAGGCAGCCAGTGAGGATGAGAGAACGGCTCGGTTTGTGTGTGTGATCGCCTGTGCTTACCCGGATGGAAAAGTTGAGACCACCAAAGGGGTAATTGAAGGAGTGCTGGCACATGAGCCAAAGGGGGCCAATGGTTTTGGCTACGATCCCATCTTTTATCTGCCAGAACGAGGCTGTACTACCGGGGAACTGGAGCCGGAAGAGAAGAACCGCATTAGTCACCGGGGGATCGCCCTGAGGAAAATGGTAGAGAAATTGAAGTAGTACACAAAACAAGTATAATGAAAACAAACTTAGTATTCATTGTACCACATACAGGCAGCAGCTTTAACGGGAGAATGGGATATGGCAAAATACCTGGTATTCAGTGACTCTCACAGCAGAGATGAGAAAATGCTGGACATTATAAAACGGCATAAAGAAGCAGAGGGGATTTTTTTCCTGGGAGATATAGAGAATTATGGAGACAGGCTGAGGAATTCCATTCCAGGACCTGTTTATATGGTCAGGGGAAATTGTGACTGGTCATTGGATGCGCCGGATTTCCTGGTGTTTCAGCTGCATGGCCACCGCATCGCCATGACTCACGGACACAGACAGCATGTGAATATGGGAATCGACACATTGAAGTACTGGGCACAGGAGAAAGAGGCGGATGTTGTTATGTACGGCCATACCCATGTTCCGTTTGTAGAACAGACTTCCACTATGACGATACTGAATCCGGGGAGTATATCCAGACCGAGACAGAGCGAACATATTCCGACCTATGGGGTAATTGAATTTATAAATAATGGAGAAATCATGGTGGAAATTTGTAAAGCATGACATGCCGTTCTTGGCGGCATTACCAAATGAAAGACTAACTATTAAAAGTCAAGTCTAAAATAAAAGTTTTTTGAATGAATTGCCGAATGGTATTTCAGATATAAAAGAATCGAAAAACGATTCTTGGAACCTTGAAAATTGCATGACAAACAGAGTGTCGTTTATAGGCACTCTAAAAGGAGATATTTACAGAACAAGTTAAGACGCTGAAATGTATGCCTGTCCGGATTTCTCCATTGCAAAAATCAGACGCACAAGTTTCTTTGCAGCATGGGATAATGCAACGTTGTAATGCTTGCCTTCAGAGCGTTTCTTTTCAAGATATGTACCAAAGGATTCATCCCAATGACAGACATACTTTGTGGCGTTGTAGAGAGCATACCGCAGGTAACGGGAACCACGCTTTTCCATATGGGAATAACAGTTATCAAGCTGCCCTGACTGGTAGGTGGACGGAGACATTCCGGCATAAGCAAGTATCTTATCTGCGGAATCGAAACGGCTGAAATCCCCAATCTCAGCGATGATCATGGCACCCATCCGGTAACTGATGCCGGGAATGGTAAGGATAGGCGACTGGATTTCTTTATCCATGATCTGCTTGATGGCTGCTTCGATTTCATCAATCTCAGCTGTTAATTCCTGGATAAGATGGATGGTATGTTTTAGTTCCAGAGATTTGGCAGGCATATGGGAACCGATAGAACTTCTTGCAGTCTCACGAAACAAGACAGCAGTATCTTTTCCATATCTGCCTTTAGAACTTCCAGAAAGAAGATTGGAAAGCCTTGTGAGGTGTGCGGATGCGACAGCACGGGCACTTGGAAATTCGGAAAGCAAAGCATAAACGGATGCCATATGAAGTGTAGGAACAAGTTTTTCCAATTCAGGAAAAAGGATATTTACAAGACGTGCAACGGAGGATTTCAGTTTCGCCCGCTCCTTTACTTTATCAAAACGGTAACGGGTTAATGACTTTAGTTCCTCGTTGTGATAAGATGTATCTGAGTAGGGCTTTAAGTTCATATCAGACATCATCATAGTGGCAATGGTACGGGAATCAACCTTATCCGTTTTCGTCTTTCTAAGGCTTAGACTTTTTCTGTAAAGATTTGTATGCAACGGATTGATAACGAAGGTGGTCAGACCTTTATCAAGAAGGAATCCCAGAAGATTGTAACTGTAGTGTCCGGTGGCTTCCAGTCCTACTTTTACTTTTGCGGGATCATCGGAAACGGATTCAATTCTTTGAAGTAAGGATTCAAAACCTTCCCTGTTGTTAGAGATGGTAAAAGATTTGAACAATACTTCACCATCTGAGTTTGTGATAAAGCAATCATGCTTGTCTTTAGCGACATCAATTCCAACGTAAATCATAGCAATGCTCCTTTGTAAAAATTATGATACTGTTTAGAACCACCGGTACTCTTTGCGATTGTAACCTCGTTCTAAATAAACCGTCATGCGGTATCTAACTGATTAACAAATATACAAAGAGACTGTGGTTGTATCCTTTCATAAACCATCGAGTGGTAGGATGGTGAAACCAATCCACAGTATCTCCAATATCATAGTCCAACCTATAGAAAAGGTAAAGAATGACTATGACCAATATGATATTTACAGACCTTGGAGAGGGTCTCTAAACACTACTACTATATAATACGAGGATAAAGATAACATGTTACAGTATTTGATTGTTTTTTTAGTATCTATGGTACCTATCGTTGAATTGAGGGGAGCGATTCCCTTTGCAGCAACCTATATGGCAGCTGGATATGATATCTCCATGCCGGTATCTTTTGTCGTGGCAGTGGTGGGAAATATGATTCCGGTTCCTTTTATCTACCTCTTTGCCAGAAAACTGCTGGAATGGGGGGCGGACAAGCCGGTTATCGGAAAGTTTTTCACTTTCTGTCTGGAAAAAGGTGAAAAGGGTGGAAAGAAACTTCAGGAAAAGGCTGGGAAGGGTCTTTTTGTAGCACTTCTTCTGTTTGTTGGTATTCCTCTTCCAGGGACAGGCGCATGGACTGGGACACTGGCGGCAAGCCTTCTGGATATGGATTTCAAATCCAGCGTGTTAGCGGCTATGGGTGGTGTGCTGCTGGCAGGCGTTATCATGTATACGCTCAGCGTGGTTGCGGCAGGAACATTTGCGACATTATTCCTATAAAAATATAAGTTCCTATTATATACAAAACAACCAGGGCATGTCTGAAAACTTATTCTTATGTTCTGCACGACCCAATTTGCAGTTTTCAGACACATCCTGGTAAAAAAACAGAAAAAAGTAAAAAAGGGCTTGACAAATATGCCTTGTCCTAATATAATAATCAATGGCGCTGCTGATAAGCGAATGGCGTATGGGATCTTAGCTCAGCTGGGAGAGCATCTGCCTTACAAGCAGAGGGTCACAGGTTCGAGCCCTGTAGGTCCCATTTATTTTCTTATTTTGTAGCAGCTTTATATATAGCCATTTTATATGGCATATGGCGGGATAGCTCAGTTGGCAAGAGCACACGGTTCATACCCGTGGTGTCGGGGGTTCAAATCCCTTTCCCGCTACTTGTAAGCCTTGATTGTTCAAGGCTTTTTTTGCGCGAAGGCTACAAGCCGTGCATTTACAGAAAAGATGTTATATTTGTGCTTGCACAAAAATATGACAGCTTTTCTGTAAATATAGGGCGCCAGCCCGCGATGATTCGCTGCGGAGCAGCGAAGAATAGCACGGCGTAGCAAGAAGTAGGGAGCCAGCATAGCGAACATAGTTCGCATGGATGATTCGCTGCTTCGCAGCGAAGAATGTCACGGCGTGCAAGAAGTAGTGCGCCAGCGTAGCAGAGAAGTTTTCGGTAATACAAGGAGGTCATCATATGCGTATTGGTACAGGGTATGACGTACACAGGCTGGTTAAAGGCAGAGATTTAATACTTGGCGGGGTAAAGATTGATCATGAATATGGATTGCTTGGTCACTCCGACGCAGATGTGCTGATACATGCCATTATGGATGCCCTTCTGGGAGCTGCAGCATTGGGAGATATAGGAAAACATTTTCCTGATACGGAGGAAGCTTACCGTGGGATCTCCAGTATTGCCCTGCTGGAGCACGTGGCAGGGCTGCTAAAGGAAAATGGATACTCTGTTGGGAACATTGATTCCGTTATTATTGCCCAAAGCCCCAAAATGGCACCGCATATAGAGAATATGAGGGAAAATATAGCCAGAGCGCTTTCCATAAAACTCAGCCAGATCAGTGTAAAGGCCACCACAGAAGAAGGGCTTGGGTTTACAGGCACCGGCGAAGGGATTTCGTCACATGCGGTGTGCATACTGATCAATGAAATGTAACATGGCTTTGTGGTGCCAGCGGAGGAAAGGGAGGGATCTGCCGGGATGAACCATCGGCAACTTTGGAAAGAAATATTTGGTGATACAGACAAATATATCGATTATTATTTTAGTGAAAAGGCGAGAAGAAGTAAGATCTATTCCAGATATGAGGGTGACGAGCTGGCAGGTATGGCATTTTTTACACCTTATGACATGATATACCGGGGGGAGCTCTGCTCCTGTCCCTATATTGTGGGCGTGGCGACCAGGAAAGAAAGCCGCGGACGGGGGCATATGAGAAAAAATATAGAACGGGGGCTGGATGAATTTCAGAGGGCTGGTGCCAGACTTGCCTTTCTCAGTCCGGCAGATGAGCAGATCTACAGACCCCTTGGATTTTTGCCGGTATATTACCGCAGACAGATCGAGGTGTATGGGAATAAAAAGAAATGGTATGAGATGCTGTCTTTTTCTAATATGAGCAGGGAAGAGCAGAAGGAACTGGAAGAATTTTCCTGTAATCTTCTGGCGGCTTCCGGTCTGGATCTCTATATGAATCACAGCATAGAGTATTTGGCACAGCTTCATGAGGAAATGAAGGCATTAGATGGTGAAGTGGCTGGTTTCTGGGAGGGCGGGAAGATTCGCGGCATGGCTGCCTACACCTGGGAAGAAGGCGCTTATGAGGTGACGGAAGTGATCTGTGATCCAGGAGATGGAAGGAAAGTCATGGAATCCTTATGCGCCTATCTGGATGAAGAGGAGTCCAAAAAGGTTACGATATTGGATGGATATTTTCTGAGAGAGGTGTCCGGTGAGGGGATCCAGATCCTTCAGTCCGGGAAACCATATATCATGGCAAAGGCGCTGAATATGGACGAGGAATTAACTGGATTACGTATATATATAAATGACATTACCTGAGGGGAAGGTATTGCTGGAAGGAGAGGGAGAGGAAAATGGAAGATGAGAGCAGATTAGAGGGGCGTCACAGTGTATTGGAGGCATTTCGTGCGGGAAAGCTGATCGAAAAACTGTTTGTGCTCAAAGGGTGTAAGGATGGTCCGGTTCTGAGCATATTAAGGGAAGCAAAAAAAGCCGGAACCCTGGTAGATTTTGTACCCAAGGAACGTCTGGATCATATGAGCGAGACAGGGAAGCACCAGGGAGTAGTGGCAGTTCTGTCGGCATTTCATTACAGTACTGTGGAAGATATGTTTGAGCTGGCAGAGCAGAGAGGGGAAGATCCCTTTGTGTTTCTGCTGGATGGTATTGAGGATCCCCACAACCTGGGAGCTATTATCCGTACTGCCAACCTGGCAGGGGCACATGGGGTGATCATCCCGAAACGCCGGGCAGTGGGACTGACTGCTACGGTGGTGAAGGCATCTGCCGGAGCGATCCATTATACCCCGGTGGCAAAGGTGACAAATCTTTCTGCTGAGATGGAGCAGCTGAAAGAAAAGGGAATGTGGTTTGTGTGTGCGGATATGGAAGGAGAGGTCATGTACCGCCAGAATCTGAGAGGTTCTGTTGGACTGGTGATCGGCAATGAAGGGTCTGGCGTGTCGCGGCTGGTGAAGGAGCACTGCGATTTTAAGACGGCGATCCCCATGTCAGGGGATATTGATTCTCTGAATGCCTCGGTGGCGGCAGGTGTTCTTGCATTTGAAATTGTGAGGCAGAGGAAATATGCTGGTGCAACGGATGTCAAGTAATAATCATAATGTTTGCTGGGCTGAGGGGAAGGTAACTATATGGCAGAATGGTATGAAGATCTGACGGATGAGGAAATCATATTTCAGATCCGGCAGGGGAATAATCCCGGTGTAGATTATCTCATGGAAAAGTATAAGAATCTGGTACGCAAAAAGGCAAGAGCGCTTTACCTGATCGGAGGGGACAGCGACGACTTGATCCAGGAGGGGATGATCGGCCTGTTTAAGGCGATCCGCGGCTATCAGCCGGAAAAAGAAAATTCCTTTTATGGATTTGCCAATCTGTGTGTCGAGCGGCAGCTGTATAATGCAGTCAAAGGGGCAAACCGACTGAAAAACTCGCCTTTGAATACGTATGTTTCCCTGGATGTCCCGGTGGGAGGTGCGGGAACCGAAGAGACTGGACAGACCCTGGGGGAAACGTTGGAAAAGGATGGGATATCCAATCCGGAAGATATCATGATCGACAGAGAACGGGTGGGGAAGATCGAAGCATACATTCAGAATCAGTTAAGCCCTTTTGAGCAAAAAGTGGTAAATTTGTACATTGAGGGCATGAGTTATCAGCAGATTGCAGAGTATTTGGAGCGCACGCCGAAGTCTATTGATAATGCTCTTCAGCGCATTAAGAAAAAATTAGGTGAATTGTGTTGATTACCTGTTGACATAATGATATTACTCTGCTACAATATTGCGTGGGTTAAAAATTAATCTAAGCTGGCGTGGCACAGTCGGTAGCGCACTTCATTGGTAGTGAAGAGGTCACGGGTTCGATTCCCGTCGCTAGCTTTATAAAATATTAAGTTGTGGAAGATAGGAAAAGAGGAGACGTGAGTTAGCTCATGGGATTCTCTTTTTTCAATTTATGCGAAGGCAAAGTGAGAATACCTGTGGGCTTGCCCGCAAAGAATTCGGGCGCACCCGCGAACGCAATCTGGCAGATGATTGTCGTTTGGATCTAGGAAAACACACAGGAGGGAGTTATGGACGCTTCAAGGAGCAGATGGGAGATCATTGCTTCCCATACCTTTACTTATTTTAATTTTCTGAATCTTGTACTGGCGGGACTGATCCTTTTTTCAGGCCAATATAAAAATATGCTGTTTATGGGGATTGTCATTACCAATGCCCTGATCGGGATCATTCAGGAGATAAAAGTGAAGAATCTGGTGGATGCGCTGTCTGTAGTCACTGCCACAAAGGCAAAGCTTGTTCTGGGAGAGGAGATTCGTGAAGTTCCGATTGAAAGCCTGAAGAAAGGAGACAGGATCCGGATATCTATAGGCGACCAGATCCCGGTGGATTGTGTAACCAGGGAATCCCAGGGGCTGGAGGTAAATGAGTCCCTTCTTACCGGGGAATCCCTGGCAGTTTTAAAAAGAGGCGGCGATATGCTGTATTCAGGGAGTACGGCAGCAGCGGGTACGGCGACAGCAGAAGTCATTCATGTGGGGGAAGACAATTATGCGACACAGCTTGTAAAAAAAGCAAAGACAAAGAGACGCGCTACTTCTGAGATGCAGATTGCCATAAAAAAGATAATAAAATATGTAGGTTATGCCATCCTGCCTATTGGAACAGTGTTATTTGTTATCCAGCGGCAGGCAGCAGGAAACGATATATCTGATTCCCTGGTGAATACGGTGGCCGGAGTACTGGGAATGATCCCGGAAGGGCTGGTGCTGCTGACCAGTATATCCTTCATCCTCGGCGTAGGAAGGCTGGCGAAGAAGAATGCCCTGGTTCAGGAGATGGAGGCCATCGAGGCGCTGGCAAGAGTGGACGTGCTCTGCCTTGACAAAACAGGGACGATCACTACCGGGGAACTTCGGGTAGAGAAAGTTATACTGGCAGGAGAAACAGAAGAAAAGGATGTGTATCCTCTTATGGAAAGTATCTCTTATGCCTTTGAAGAGACAAACAGTACCACGGAAGCGCTGAGGGATTATTTTAGAAAAACGGAAAAACTGGATATCATAGATAAGATTCCCTTTAGTTCCCAGCGGAAATATATGGGGATCACTGTAAGAGAAGCAGAGGGTAAAAGCCAATATTTTCTTGGGGCACCGGAATACCTTACCGAAGACAGGGCGGCGCTGGGACAGGCGGAGCAGTTTGCCGCGGAAGGAATGCGGGTTTTACTGCTGTCAGATGAAAAAAAGAAGCCTCTTGCTCTCATTATCCTGGCAGATGTGATCAAAGAGGATGCCCCGGAGACATTTCGTTTTTTCCGGGAAAAAGGTGTCAATATCAAAATATTGTCGGGAGATAATCCTTTGACAGTATCTGTAGTGGCAGACCGGGCAGGGCTTGACGGAGCAGAAAGATATGTAGATGCGAGAGAACTGCCGGAAGAACCGGAGCTGCTTCGGGAAGAGATCGATAAATACCAGGTGTTTGGCAGAGTTTCTCCCGAAAAGAAGCAGTGTATCATAAAGGCTCTTGAAGCAGAGGGAAATGTAACAGGGATGGTGGGAGACGGCGTCAATGATGTTCTGGCGCTGAAGGATGCGGATTGTGGCATCGCTATGGCATCCGGCAGTGATGCCGCAAAACAGAGCGCTCATATCGTGCTTTTGGATTCGGATTTTTCATCCATGAAAGAAATCGTAAATGAAGGAAGGACGATCATATCTAATATAGAAAGAGTTAGTGCATTGTATCTGACAAAGACATTATATTCTATCTTTTTGTGTGTGCTTTTTATCATCATTGGGAAAACTTACCCCTTTATACCGATCCAGCTCAGCCTGATCGGAGCGACATCCATCGGTATCCCAAGTTTTGTGCTGGCATTGGAGCGCCACGAGGATACGATTCCCAAAGGGTTTTTGAAAAATGTCCTGCGTATATCGCTGCCGGCAGCAGCCACCCTGACCGGAGGTCTGGTGGTGATCTCATTTTTCTGCCGGCTGTTCCATATGGGTGAAGTGGTGGTCTCGACATTAAATCTGCTGGCTGGTGGATTTGTAAGTTTTGCTGTGCTTCTGGTGGTGTGCATGCCGATGAGCAGAATGCGCTTTGGGCTCTGTGTGACGGTGATCGGCTTGTTTTGTGGGGCGGTACTTCTGTTTCCACATTTTTTCAATGTAGTATCTGTTTTTGAATTTCTGTTCTGACGGTTATATAGAGAGCTGCCCAAATCCCAGACGGATCAGTTCCAGAAGACGTTCCATTTCACCATTCAGATAAAGGTAGCCCATCAACGCCTCAAAGCCGGTGGCAGTACGGTAATCATGGATATCAGCGTTTTTTGCCACAGAGTGGGATTTAGCATTGCGGCCTCTTTTAAAAACAGAAATTTCTTCTTCTGTCAACGTGTTCATGATCCGGGACATAAGTTCAGCCTGGGCTTTTGCATTGACAAGACCACTGGACTGCCGGTGCAGGGACTTTACGGTGCCGGATTTTTTCTCGACGATGATCGTCCGGACCACGATCTCAAATACGGCATCCCCCAGATAGGCAAGGGTGAGGGGGGAGTAGCTGTTGGTCTCTTTCTGGCTGATCTGAAAGAATTTACGAATGTCATCTAGTAAATGGTTTGTGTTCATTTTTTCAAAGTTCTCCTTGTTTTTCAAATAGTATATATACGCCATAGGAATGACAAAATGTTTCTATATATTGTATATTGAAATAAGTAAAGAAGTCAATTCTAAAAAGAAACAAAATGTGAATAAATTGTAAATAATGTTAAAACAAGGGGGGATGTGAGAGGGGGCTAAAATGAAAAATAGCCTTGCATATTGTACAAAGTGGTGATATAATGATGATAATTTCATTGTGGAAGAATTGGAGTTTTTCCGCAATAAGAAAAACAATTTAGGAGGTATTTTGATGAGACAAATCGGTACACAGTCACACAAGTGTTTCAGAAGGATTGTCACATTTTTACTGGCATTTGCCATGGTGCTGACATCTTTGGCTGTTTCATCCGTTGACTCCCAGGCGGCGGCTAAGAAAGTTAAAAAAGTCAACATCGGAGTCAAAGTGAGCGGTTCTGGCATACTTGTGTTGAAAAAGGGACAGAAGAAAAAGTTAAATGTTTCTGTGACCCCTAAAAAAGCGAGTAAAAAGGTATCTTACAAGTCGAGTAACAAATCTGCTGTAAGTGTCAGCTCCAAGGGTGTCGTAAAGGCTCGCAAGAGCAAAGGTTCTGCGAAGATCACAGTGACATCCAAACAGAATAAAAAGAAAAAAGCGACGATCAAGGTTAAGATTGGTACACCAGTAAAAAAGGTATCCATTAATTCCAAAGCTGTATGTTCATGGAGCAGTGCGAACTGGGTGCTTAAGACCGTAAAGGGACAGAAGCAGAAGGTGTATCCAAAATATAAAGAGACATTGAAACTGAAAAAGGGTACATATACGGTCATGAGAGGAAGGGAACTGACACTCAAAGCTTCCGTTTCTCCGAAAAAGGCGACCAGTAAAAAAATGTACTGGAAATCCAGTAAATCCAGCGTAGCTTTCATTCCGGAAGCGTTCAGGGTTGGTTCCAGCACAAAGATTACCCCCAAAAAAGAGGGAACAGCTAAGATCACGGCAACTGCCATAGACGGAAGCGGCAAGAAGGCAAGTGTAAAACTGAAAGTGGTTAAGTTCATAACAGATAAGACGTCGGCACCGACGGCTCCTCCGGATAACAGAAAGTATACGATGATCGAGGACTTCGAGAGCTATCCGGTGGGAACAAGCTGGACAAAATATACATCAGCAGGAAAGAATTCAGGACATATGACAGTTGTACAGGATCCAGAAGATCCGACAAACAAATGTCTGGAGATCAAGATGGACGGACCGGAGAAGGCATTTGACTTTGCACCGGTGTTCAGCGTAGATACTTCTAAACTGAAAGACTCTGACGGTGTTTCCGCAGCAGGAAAGACACTGGGCAACTACACCACGATCCGTGCGGACTGGCGTGTGGTTGGAAATGTAGCGGATATCAAATACAAAGAGATACGCTGCTATTTTGACCAGTTTGGGGCGATCAAGACAACAGATTTCTTCTCTACAACAAATAACGAGACAGGGTCGGCTCATATGCCTGGTCATCCGGAATACCGTTTTGGAAAGAATATTTCCATGGCAACGGGAAGTGATAAAGAGGCAGGAATAAAGCTCCATAATGGTGTTGACTCGAAAGAGCAGCAGAAATATCTTCCAACATTCCATGATAACGTATGGAAGATGGAAGAGCCAGCGACCCATTTCATCAAGGACTCTTGTTCAAAAGGATATAAGATGACTGAGGCGCAGGCAAAGGTTGGCTTTGGTACCAGAAACCTTGCCTTCAATACCACACGTATCAAAGAGGCGGATGCCACACTGTTGGATCAGACCAAGTTTGACGTGGTTATGGGCAGTACCTATGAGGGAAATACACTGTATGCATCCACAAACGGAAGCCTTGTGTACTACATGGATAATGTGGCTCTTGTAGCGGATGATATTCCGATCACCGGATTTGATCTTTCCCTGAGTGAGGGCGCTGATATTGTTTATCCGGGCGGTTCCACAAACGTTAATGTGAAGTTTGCACCAGAAGATACAACACAGAAGGAACTTACCTGGACATCGAACAATGCACAGGTGACAGTAAGTAGTGAAGGTAAAGTGACAGTTCCAGAGGACTTTGACTATGCAGGTGTTGAGACCGCTGAGGTAGTGATCACTGCTACATCTAAGGTAAATCCTGCACTGACAAAGAGTGTGACTATTAAGGTCTGCAAACTGGTGCTTCCTACGGTGCCATATTATGTGGATCTGGACGCTTGGTATGATCCTGAGCTTTCCGGAGATCTGAAACCAGAGAAGACAGTGGACGATGAGGGTACTGAGTGCTGGAAATTTACATTTACAGATAAAAACCAGAGAATGTACTTTAAACTACCGGAAGAAGTAAATCTGTCGGCATATCAGAAGGCAGAACTGAAAGGATTTTCCACCTTCCAGATGACACTGGATCTCTATGATAAGAATCTGCCGGAACTGCAGAAGAAAACGGACTATGATTGGTGGAAGGACGCGGCAATCGCAACCCAGCCATTCTTTGATGGGTCATCACCGGATCGAAATGATAAGGGTGAATTTGTTACAGGTGGTATTGAAACCTTCTCAGAACTGTTGAGTTCTCTAAAATCTGATGAGGCGACAGCAGGTAACTTCAACGCAGTTAAATATGTTGCTATCGGAAATGCCTGCAATGAAAATGGTCCTGGCGAGTTCTTGATCTACTCTCTCCGGCTGACGCCAAAACCGCAGGGTGAACTGCCGAAACTTCCTGTGGCAGATATGCCAGAAGGAAAGTTTGCAGAGTCCATGGAAGGTGAGAATGTTGCCCTTCAGGGAATTGCAAATTCAACTGTAGCTGAGGGCGAAGCAAAAGATGGTAAACACTATCTGAAGGTTGCTGCCGGGGATATACCGGGCATCCTGATTGACAACCGTACCGGTGAGACAGATAAAAACTATACTGTAAGTGTATGGGTAAAGGCAGATACAGTAACAGAAGGCAAAGTGACCATACGTGCTGCCAAGAACTTTATGAAACCGGAGTATGAAAACTATGAAGCTTATGAATGTGTAACCGGACTTAAAACGAACAAGGCGACAACTGTGGACTTGTCAAAAGCAGGTGACTGGGTTCAGATCCAATCCAAGATCACGGTGGCAGCCGGGAAAATATCAGAAGTGGCAATTGGTTCTCCGGATGAACAGCCTCTGGCATATCTTCTGGATCACATTGAGATCACGCCACGGTAATTATGTATTAAGCGGGGGTCTTCCCCCAGGGGGAGACCGCTGTTTAAGGAATTTTATAAATTCTATAAAAAATTAGGAGGTAAGAGTTTTGAAAAGAAATTTCAAAAGAACTTTAGCTAAAGTTATGGCAGTTGCCCTGACAGTTGCTCTGGCAGGAACCGCAGCACCGGAAGCTGACGCTGCTAAGAAGGCGAAAGCTCCGAAGCTTTCCACGAAGTCCGTAACAATAGTTAAGGGAAAGAGCAAAAAAGTAACTATTAAAAACGTGAAAGCAAAGCAGGTTAAAAAACTTGCAGTATCAACTTCTAACAAAAAGATTGCTACTGTAAAGAAAAAAGGAAAAACAGCTGTTAATGTAACTGGTAAAAAGGCTGGAAATGCTAAAGTTACAGTTAAAGTTACAGTTAAAGGAAAGAAAAAGCCTACAAAGTTGTCTTTGAAGGTAAAAGTTAAAAAAGCAACACCGCCTAAGACATCAGCACCAGTTAATACACCAGCAGTAACGGCAGCAGCTCCTACTGCTACGCCGCCGGCGTTAGGAACTCCAGTTCCAACACCTACTGCGACAGCTACTCAAAAGCCAAGGAAGACGAGAACTCCAGAGCCGAACTGGGAAGTTATGAATGTGAAGAACATCCAGGTTGGCGGCGAGGGCGCTGAAGAGCTGACTTTATTTAAAGTAGAAGATGGTACAGCTCATTTGATCTACAACAAGGATAATCCGGATAAGCTGGCATGTTATGGTCATGTATACACTTACTTTGATGTAGTTCTCCCAGAGGGGGCTACAGTGAAGGATCTTCACAGTGTTAAATTTGCATTCCAGGGTATCGCCGGGGATCTGGGCCATAAAAAGATACATCTTATAGCTGCAAACACAATGGCTCAGGGAACTGATGTAGATGCACTTCCAGATGAAGTTGATTATAAGAGTGATGATGGTACATTTGTAAATGCAACAGATGTTTCCGATTCTGGCTATGCTTACAGCTTTGATGGTCCTACAGGAGATACACCTGTAGAGGATGAGATTTTGATTGATACTGATAAGCTTGGCTTAGTAGACAATATTCAAAATAATACAATACGTTTCTGTCTGTATATAAACCTGGATGGAACACAGGGTACTGAAAATTCAGAGTATAAGCTTGGCAATATCCGTGTATTAACCTCAGAGAAAGTAACAGTTACAGAGGGACAGCAGAAGCCAGGAGATACGATTGACAAGACCGAATCTGTTCAGCCGAATATTCTGGCAGAACTTGACAGAGCTACAATTCAGACTGGTCAGGAGATCAATGCCAGCGCTATTGTAAGAAATGCTTCTATCGTTGGTGGTGTAAAAGAGGCAAAATGGAGTGTTGGAACAGGAACATCTGATATACTTTCTATCACACCGGATACAGCGGATAAGACTAAAGCAACGATCAAAGCCCTGAAGGCAGGAGTAGAGACCGTTTCTCTGGAGATTACTACTGAGAAAGATAAGACCGCTGTCTTCACTACACATGTTACTGTTACAGATACGAAGCCTGTGATTGAAGATAAGGTACTGACCTTGACAGCAGATAACAAGGTTACTATTCCGAAGGATACTGCTATAAATAAGGGAAGTGGCAAAATTGACATTTCAGAGCTTATTAAGGATGTAAATCTTGCTGACTATGAGAACATTACGCTGTATGGTAGTGCCACCTATAATGGGGAAGCCCTGGAGTCCGGTCAGACGCTGACATTGCAGCTTGTGAATTCCGATAACTCCAGCACAGGACTGGTTACCGTGTTTGATATTACGTCGAGTGGACTGGCAGCAACCGAAGAGGGAGGCGGAAAGTCGATTATTTCTGCAACATCTTCTCTGCAGACTGTTGTGAGTGGTTCTACGATGTTGAAACTTCTTTTCCAGAATGCTGCAAATCTTACAGAGGGTGACCTTGAGGTTACAATTGATAAGGTTGTACTGAATGCAAAGAAGGACGCGGC
Source organism: uncultured Eubacterium sp. (assembly GCA_910584645.1). Lineage (GTDB taxonomy): Bacteria > Bacillota > Clostridia > Lachnospirales > Lachnospiraceae > Eubacterium_F. The sequence continues at coordinate 105,975 of CAJUAU010000007.1, read as the reverse complement.
AGAAGAGCCAGCAGAGTAAGAACATTTTGTAAAACCAATCAAATAATAGGTAAATAATTAACTGATTTAAAACAAAAAAAGGTGCATTCCTATGCGTATGCACCTTTTTTTAAAAAATAGTTAAACCAAGAAGGAGGTATTACATATGCACAAAAATGTAAAAGGTGCATTAGCCAAAACGCTGATCGCTGCCATGGCTATTACTATGGCTGGCGTGCAGGCTCCGGATTCATCTGCTGCAAAGAAACCGGCGCTTAGCACGAAAAAAGTGACAGTTGAGGTTAAAAAGTCCAAAAAGGTAACAGTTAAAAATGTAAAAGCTAAAAAAGTCAAAAAACTTACCGTTAAGTCCAGTGCGAAGAAGATTGCTACGGTAAAGAAAAAAGGAAAAACAGCTTTTACGATCACTGGTAAAAAGGCAGGTAAGGCAAAGATCACTGCAAAGATTACCTTGAAAGGGAAGAAAAAAGCGGTAAGCCTTAAAGCTAATGTTACTGTAAAGAATGCGGAACCAAAACCAACAGTGGTTCCTAAGGCAAGCAGTACACCGACAACAACTACACCACAGGCTCCGCCTGCGGGGACGCCAGCAGCAACACCAGTAGCAACTCCGTATGACCCTGCTGCTCCAAATGCTGGTGAGAAACGAATCAAACATTCGAGCAATATCGCAGATCCGATCATTAGTAATGTTACGATCTGGGGACTTCGTGACAATCCGTATCTGACGACTGGATATGACTACAGCCAGTTTGGAACCTTTTCGGGATTGTTTTCAAAGTGGTATGAAGCAAAAGACAATTTTAAATTGCTTCACGAATTGTTTACGTCAGAGACGACACAGTCTCTTAATTCCATGAAACTCATGGAAGATGAGACACCGGATACGGAAGGATCTGAAGAATCTGAAGGATCTCTGTATACCATTGGTGAGACAGGTACAAGTGTTAAATCTGTTCTTACTACTGGTAAACTGAACTGGGATACAAAAGAATATAGTGATACGGTACAGAACTCAGTAGATTTTTATGCCAGAAGTTCAACTGAGGACACGAAGGTGACAGTTGTAGATGGAAGTACCCTGGATGAAACTGCTGATAACGGAGAACCAGCTGTAGTTGTATCAGGACGTGAGCAGAACTGGCATGGAATTGAGATTGAGATAACAGATTATTTGAAAGATGAATCTGGGGAATATGCTGCCAAAGACTATCAGATTGCTTTGGATGTAAGGCATGAGGCAGGATTTAAGCATAACGGGGAATCTTTCTACGCGCAGATTAAGTATATGGATGAAAACGGCGCTGAAGTAAATGATTATCCGGTAATTCTTCAGGAGCCGATTACTTCTGGAAACTGGAAATCCTTTAATGCGGTTTACTCTGCAAAGGGGATGAGCTATCCTAAAGTCTATATGATTATCAACTGGTATGGTAACCAGCAGGGCAGCTTTGATGATTTTTATATCAAAAACGTAAAGATCTCAGAGATTGTTTCTGATAAGCAGGATGGTTCTGAGGAGACTCTGGCATATTCTCCGCTGTGGAAAAATACCGAGCAGGATTTTGGATTCTCAATCGGTGGCGTAATGTCGAACACGAGCTTCAAAGAGGAGAGCTACAAAAAGGTAATAAATCAGCACTTCTCCAGTATGACGATTGATAATGACCTGAAACTCTATGGACTTCTTGATCAGGATAAGACGGTTGAAAGTGGTGTGCCTGTTTTAAGAAAAGATTTCAGTGGAGAACATATGGTTAAGTGGGCATATGAGAACGGTATCGGCGTTCGTGGCCATACCATTGTATGTGATTCCAATATGGATACAAACTGTAAATACTTTTTCTATGAAGATTATGACACTACGAAAAAACTTGCTTCCAGAGAAGTTATGCTGGAGCGTATGAGAAGCATCATCAAACAGACCATCACATATTTTGAAGAAAAATATCCTGGAACGATCCATACCTGGGATGTAGTAAACGAAGCAATCGTACCAAGTGATGCTGACAGGGATGATCCTCGTAAGATTCAGAGGACCCACAACCTCTTCTATGATACCATTGGATCCGACTATGTAGAATACTCCTTCCTCTTTGCAAGAGAAGCAGTGGACGAACTGAAGGCAAAATATCCGCATCGTGATATCAAGATCAAACTTTTCTATAATGACTTTGGATGCTACACGAAAGACAAGCGCAATGCGATATGTGCATTGGCTCAGAGCATCATGGACTTTGGAAATGAAAGAGGAAAAGGTAACCTGATTGACGGTGTAGGCATGCAGTGTTATCTTGGAGGCCCTAACAACACCTTCTTTGATAAAAATGAAAAAGTTCTTCAGCCTTCGGAAAATGGAGCTGTTGATAGTATTCCGAATGCAGTATTCAAGTTCCACGAGCTTGGACTGGATGTTCAGTTTACAGAGTTAACAGTCCATAATTATGATGAGAGCAAGAACGCGGCTCAGGCTGCATACTATGAGAAGGTTATGCAGATGGTAATTGACATCAACAATGGTACAATGCAGCCTCTGTTGGAAGAATAAGAAAAAGGGTTATAATTACGTGTGATTTGGATATTCTATATTCAGACATTCAGAACTGCCACAGGCAATATTGCCTGTGGCAGTTCTATAAAAAAATAAAGAAATGAGGGACGTAATGAAGGGGATTATATTAGCAGGAGGATCGGGGACAAGATTGTATCCCTTGACAAAAGTGACATCCAAACAGCTGCTTCCGGTATATGATAAACCTATGATCTATTATCCGCTCTCCACGTTAATGCTGGCTGGTATCAGGGATATCCTGATCATATCCACACCGACGGACCTGCCGAATTTTGAGCGCCTTCTTGGGGATGGTTCCCGTCTGGGAATGCATTTGGAATACAAAGTACAACCTAGTCCGGATGGACTGGCACAGGCATTTTTGATCGGTGAAGAGTTTATAGACGGAGATTCCTGTGCAATGGTGCTGGGAGATAATATTTTTTATGGAAGCGGCCTCGGACAGCATTTGCGGAATGCGGCGGCGAGACAGGAAGGTGCTACTGTATTTGGATATTATGTGGATGATCCGGAGCGTTTTGGCATCGTGGAGTTTGATAAAAACGGAAAGGCAGTCTCCATAGAGGAAAAGCCCAAAGTTCCAAAATCAAATTATTGTATTACCGGTTTGTATTTTTACGATAACCGGGTTGTAGAGCTGGCAAAAAAAGTAAAGCCCTCGGCGCGGGGGGAACTTGAGATCACAGATTTAAACCGCATGTATCTGGAAGAAGAAAAGTTAAATGTGGTTACTTTGGGGCGTGGATTTGCCTGGCTGGATACCGGCACGATGGATGCCCTGGCAGATGCCAGTGATTTCGTTCGCGTTATTGAAAAAAGACAAGGTATTATGCTGTCCGCGATAGAAGAAATTTCTTATAAAAATGGGTGGATCGACAGAGACAGACTGATCGAAGAAGCTAATTCCTATGGGAATTCCAGTTATGGAAAACATCTGATGCAGGTGGCAAATGGAAAGATCCTGCACTGATCTTTTAATCAGAGGGCGCTATTTTGAACCTGTTTTGATTCCGCTTTTCAGAAATATTTACCAGACCTAATTTACCTATATATTGTATAATCACCTGAATTCAGGCAAGAATATAGATAAAACTTGAATTGAGGTGATAGAATGTTTTATAAAGAAAAGGGATTTTATATATCGCTGATCTGCGGAATCGTATGTCTGGTGGCATTTGGCGCGATCTGCATGAATGTTTTCTCAGATAGTGGAAAAGATCAGGGAAATATACCAGTGGCTCAGGAAACTCCCATGCCGACAGCGCCAGCCGAGGCAGCGGTGACGCAGGAACCACAGACGGAGGAAGCAACCACGGATCATGTAAAATCTGAGGTGAAAAAGAAAACTCCGGCACCTACTCCCAAAGCAAAGACAACGATGAAAAAAGTGTCAGCTGAGGATCGGCTTCATTTTGACCAGGAAACGGGACTTCTGTGGCCAGTAGAAGGAGATATACTGATCGAGTACAGTGCCGATAAGGTCGTATTTTTCCCGACCCTGTCACAGTTTAAGACCAATCCCGCATTGATCATTGGAAGTAAAGTGGGAGAAGATGTAAAGGCAAGTGCAGCTGGGATTGTGAAACGTATTGAGAAAAATGATGAGACAGGTACGACAGTGACCATGGCAATTGGTGATGATTTTAAAGTGATCTATGGCCAGCTGAAAGATGTAACGGTATCCAAAGGAGATGAAGTGAGCGAGGGGCAGGTGATCGGTAAGATCGCCAAACCTACGAAATATTATTCTGTGGAGGGTGCCAATTTGTATTATCAGGTGATGCAGAAAGGGGAGACGATAAATCCTCTGGTGTTGCTGCGATAAGAAAATTAGTAAAAAAAGAATGTCCACATGGACATTCTTTTGAAGGGGCGCGGTCCTCAGCCGCCCCTTTTTTGAATACTCAAAGGGTGCGGAGCGAAGAATCGCTTTCAGCGATTCTTCAGAGGGGCGCGGTTTTCAGCCGCCCCTTTTTTTATTTGAAATCTCCTGGAGAACCTGGTGTACGTCCGATTCGTCTTTTTCTTTTAATGCGGTGGTCTGCTCGTCGTCAATACCTTCTGTAGATTCGCGTTTAAATATGATCTTCATCGTCATAAGAATGAGTTTTATATCGAGCCAAAGAGAATAGTGTTCGATATAAAAGAGATCTAATTTCAGTTTGTCGTAGGGAACGGTGTTATATTTTCCATAGATCTGGGCAAAGCCTGTAAGACCTGCTTTTACCCGCATACGAAACTCAAACTCCGGCATTTCCTTCTGATAATCCTCAATAATCTCCGGTCGTTCAGGCCGCGGTCCCACAAAGGACATATTTCCTCTTAAAATATTAAAGAGCTGAGGCAGTTCATCAATCCTGGCAGAGCGGATCAACTTTCCCACAGGAGTAATACGGGCATCATGGGAGGAGGCTAATTTAGCAACCCCATCCTTTTCTGCATCTTCCACCATGGAACGGAATTTGATTATGGAAAAAATCCGCCCCCCCCGGGTACAACGGGTCTGCCGGTAAAGTATGCTCCCTCCGTCATAAAGCTTAATTGCAGCAGCGGTAATAAGCATAATTGGTGAAGTGAGCAGGATCATTGGAATTGAGAGAAAGATATCCAGTGCCCGCTTCATAAACCGCTGGTCAAAACTGAGAGAATACCCTTTGGCAAGAAGAAAGGGGGTGTCAAAGATATGGATCCTGTCACTTCCCATCATGATGATGTCAGATATTTTGGGAATGACATAGGCCCGGATTCCATTGCCATAACAAAATTTAAGCACATCATTTCTCTGATGGGAAGGAATATCCCCAATGATCACAGCTTCAAAATCTTTCACCTTCTCGGCAATAGCTTCCATTCCTTCATTTACGTTAATAGCATCGTGAATGGCATATTTGTCACGGCGCTCCTCCACTTTATATACAAGGTCCGTGGCGGGGCGCTCCCCGTAAATAAGGAGGATCTTCCAAGATTTAAAAATACGTCCATAGATCCGTCCTGCCAGAAAAGTCCAGAGGGTTGTAATCACAAAGTCCCCCATGGTCATAAAGAGCATCGGCAATAAGTTGACAAAACGGAATGCCAGCAGGGAAACAATAACATATGTGATCAGATTTGAAATAAATATGGAAAGATATTGGGATAAAATAACCTCAATGCGGCGCAGCTGTCCTATTTTCATTGCGCCGTACATACGGGTAAAGAAAATGAGGAACACAGCATAGAGGATGATGACGACATAGTTTCCTCTCCGGTAAAATCGAAAAGTGTACATGGTTTCTGCAAAATAGTGATACCAGAAATAAGAAAACAGTATCGTCATCAAAAGGATATTGAGCAGGGATAAGAAGAACAAGATCGTCTTTTTATATGGATCAAAGTTTCTCATGGTACACCTCTGTTTTCATGTCAGTATTTGTTATTGCCTTTCTTCTGACCGGATGATGCGGTTTACCGCATATCCGGCGCCCAGTAAAGTCCAATAGATCACCTGTGTGCCGATGATCGTATCATTGGTGATACCTGATACGGCGAAAGAAAAGATTCCCACCAGAAGTCCAAGTCCTATAATGTCAATGTTACGGTATTGTTTTCTGCGCCAGAAGATACGGATTCCGCTTATCATATAGAGAATCCAGAGTCCTCCGTATGCCAGCGCAGACAGTCCGCCAGTCTGTATAAAGATCTGTAGAAAGGCATTATGGGGCTTGTCTACAAGGTTCGTGGCAGTGGTTTGGCCCACACGCTTTGATCCGACAAAGTCGTCGTTTGGAAAAGCGATGATAAAGGCGTTAGGACCGATTCCTGTAAACCAGTAATCCTTCATCAGAGGAATGGTCCGGGACCAGATAAATCCACGGCGGTTTGCAATATTCTGATAGTCTTTAAAGCCAAAACTTTCCACTTTCCGAAGCCGGATAAATTTACCAAAGGGAGTATAATACTTCCATTTACCGTCTTTGAATACAAAGATCCAGGAGATGCTGTTGGGAGCATCGTTTATTCTAAATCCAGAATAAACCTGGTCCTCAATAGTAAAATTATTCACATCTAATGTGAGCATAGAAAAACGCGGATCTGAAAAAGTATAAGTTTTCTGTTCTCCGACCTGCTGAATACTCAGCGGTTTTTTAGAATCATCATAGGCGGTAATGGAAAACTGGCCATTTGCATCAATTTTTGGTGCCAGAGTAAATTGATTATCATTCCGCAGTGTTATTTCCAGTTCATCCGCTTTAGTGTTGACGATAGAAGCGACATTTCTCGTATCGTTTCCACCTTCAAGGAGTTTGTTGATGGTGTTCTGGAGGTAGCCGCTCCGGAAAGAGAAAATTCCGGCAGTGACCAGCACAGCCACAGCGCAAAGACCAATAATAAGTCCCTTCATGCTTTTTTTGTGGGGCTGTTCGTCAGAATCTGCCTGATCCTCTGTTTTTGCGCGTTTTCCCCAGAATACTCCGGAGAGTACCAGGATCAGTGCCAATACGGCGCCTGCCAGGACAGAGATAAAACCTGCCGAGGATGAGGATCCAATCAGTGATACGATCAGTCCAATGACAATCAATGCACCTGCTATTTTGGCAGCAATGGCTTTGCTCTTTTCTTCAAATGCCCGAAGAAAGATAAAAGCAGCTGATATAGGAAGAATAAGTGCTATATAGGGACCGACGTAGTTAGGATTGTTGAAAGACAGGATAACATTGGATACCCCTTCTTTAAAGTCAATGCCCTCTACATTACTTTGGCTTGTAATGATATTCTGAACCCATTTCCAGCTGAGAGGATTGTGCCCTGATGTCTGCAGGACGCCCATCAGCGCCAGGATACCAGTGGAGATCATGAGATATTTAATGGTAAGTAGTCCCCGTTTTTCAGAGTTGATGAAAAGATATGCGTACATGAACAGCATTCCATAACCCAAAAGAACCCACATTGACTGCCACTGTCCATATCCGCCCCCGTGAAAGGCGAGATTTGTGTACTGGCTGAAAAGGGAGGAAATTATGACCATGATCAGGTACACTGCTATCAGTATAACGACTTTCAGATCTGCATTTTCAAAAAGCCGTTTCTTTTTCTGCATTTTGCCGTATTCGCTAAAACCAATGACAGCAGCGGCGATGGCTCCCATGATGATCACCAGGACTCCCTTGGCATATTCAAAGGAATCAATCTGATTGATTTCTGTGTTATTAAACCAGGGAAATTTGCTGAATTCCGTTTGATAATCTTTGGTCAGTATGACCAGAGGGATCAGACATAGCGCGATCAGAACGGGAAGCAGCGCATGTATATCTTTTTTTGTCGTATCTTCTTTTTGTACTGTTTTCATACTTCAATTGCCCCTTTTTGATTTTGTATACAAAGATATCATACTATATTTGTCTCTGTTTATCTACTATTTTTTAAAAAAGAACAAAAAAAGAGCAATATCAGCTGTAACCGGAGGTGAAGTGTCATATATTTCCTGTTGCATAAATATTATAAATGCGCTTCCTGTTTGCTGCTGATAAATAGAGTAAATAAGCAAAAAAGAAAAATGCTTAAAATCAGCAGAAATGATTTTAAGCAGTTTTCTTTTTGTTATTCAGATAAATTCCCGTATATAGTAAATTCGTAAATGCAGCGATTTAAGAATTCCATATTGCAGCCGCGTCCATAAAGGAATAGTAGGATTCTTTAGGATCGGTAATAGATTTTCCAAAGAGAAGGGGTTTTGTGTTTGCTTTCCAGGAACATTTATCATAAAGCCCCCAGATCGTTACACCAGCAATTCCTTTTTGGTTCTTGGAGTGATCAAGATTTTTCTGTTTGGAGACGATCATTTCCATCAGGCTTTTTATATAGTCGGCCTGGTCTTCGTCGGTCTGTCCCAGGTCCATATATTCCCACTTATCCCATCCTTGGGAATCCTGACCGTTTTTACCATAGTTGGTGGAGACATCCAGTTCAGAGATGCTGACCTCAAGTCCAGTAGCCAGGAACTTATCCAGAGTCTCACCATAGTTCTCTATGGTTGGATAGTCGACGCAGAGATGGCTCTGCATACCGATCCCGCCACAGATTTTGACTGTTTTCCCGTTTTTATCCGTGGCATCCTGATTGATAAAGTTTACGAGGGAAATGATATCGTCAGCGCACTCGTAGGTATTGTAGTCGTTATAATATAGAACAACTTTATCCTGAACACCGTAGCGCTCCAGTTCATCATAGGCGATCTCAAATGCTTTTTTCAGGTAGGAGGGCTCCAGTCCCATATCGCCATATACATCATGCCAGCTGATACTTGTAGCATCGTGGGTGCGGTGTATATATTCATTGACCATATCCCATGCATAGACCAGTGTTCCCGCAGACCCGGTTAGTTGTTTTTCTTTGTCCATGACATGACGCATCACATTTCTCACGAAGTATTCCAGTCTCGCGTCCATAACTTCAGGAGTCACTTTCTGGCTGCCAGAATAATTTTTAACAAAGAATTCTACAGGTGTCTGCTGATGCCAGACAAAAGTGTGGCCACGCATCTGAAGTCCTTCTTTTTTCAGAGTCTCCAGTGTCCGGTCTACGGTATCCAGGTTTAAGACAGGAACGATTGTCTCTGGATAGTTCTCAGGGATATAATAGCCCATTTCTTTTGCCTCAGCGAGAGAAAGCGTCTGAACACCTACGCCCCAGGCGCTGAGTATCGAATCTGGTTTCATCTCATTTTCCAGCGTAATGCTGTTAAAATTCTCAGTGATAAAATCCAATGTTCCGCGGGTTCTCAGCTGGTCTTTTTTCTCATCGTATCCATAGTAGTTCGCGCAGGTCCCCATATATTTGAAAATACCATTGTAAGCTTCCAGTATAGTGGATGGTTCCTGCCAGGGCTTATTACTGTCCTGCGGGGGCTGGGATGCTGCTGGTGTTCCGGCTGGAGGAAGTGAAGCAGCGGTGGACTTTGGTGTGGTGACAGGAGTCTTGACTGGCTTTTTAACCTTTTTAACTGTCACGCTTACGGCAGCCGAAACAGGTTTTTTCTTTGATTTCAGATAGATCTTTGCCGTTACTTTTGTAGTGCCGGTCTTTTTTCCTTTTATAGTTGCAGCGAGTTTTCCGCTTTTTTTGACAGTAACAATCTTTTTGTTCTTGGCTTTCCAGGTGATTTTTTTCAGTTGCTTTTTCTTAACATTTTTAACCTGGACCTTTTTGGATTTGTTAAGGTCCAATGATATCTTTTTGACACTCAGCTTTGGCTTTGCAGCGGCTTCTGTCTGAGAAGCCTGAGTGCAGGGTAACACTGCCGAGAGTAAAAGTGTGCCTGCCATCAGCAGTGCAATGTGTTGTTTTCGTTTCATGATAACCTCCTTAAGTTATATTGATATTAGGCGTGTGTTAAACGCTAGAATCCGCTTAAATACGGAATTTCTTTCTCTGATATCCGATTTTGCTTTTATCAGTTATTTTGAATATAGTTCAATAATGTATCATCTGCCTTTGTGTCTATTGCATCGAAACCATCTATTATAGTTTCAGCTGTCATTTCCCGAAGTGAATTTATAGAATAGGATAACCAACCGGTTTCCTGCTGCACTTCACCCCATACTGATACATATTTAGGGGCTTCTTTTACTTTATATATTGTCATATAATCTGATTCGTCAGGTTTCTTTTCCGTTACTATATAAAGTCTGTCATCCCTGCCTTTATATTGAACAACCACCTCAGTATCTTTAAAAAAACCCGAGTCTTTTGCAAAATACACGATTTCTATATCTTTGTTTTTAAAACCAAATTTCTTTTCAATAGATTTTGTATATTTTAAAATAAATTCAGCATTCTCTAATGTCGTCTTTAATTGATCTGCTGAGTTTTGGGCTGTAGGATAATATCTGGAATCCAGTTCTGATACCTTTTGATATGTCTCTAACGCCTTTGGAAAATTATAATCCTTCTCATATTTCTTAGCTTCTTCAATATATCCTAAAGATTCCTGATTTGTTTTGCATGTCGAAATTTTTTCTGCTTTTAATTTATAATTTTCTTCATCCCATTTATGAATCATAGAATATTCATTAATTGCTTTATCATATTTTTCATCCTTATATAAGGCTTCCGCCTTTTTAAAGTGTTCTTTTGATTCATGAATCTGTTCATTTCGATAATAGTTGTATGCAAAAATACCAGCTGCAGCAATTATGGCTATTATAATTATAGCAATTATTATTTTTATTTTTCTGCTCATTTCTATCTTCTCCTTTATCTATAAGTAAATCTTTTTCCCTGGCCAGCTATTGTAATTTCCGAAACAATAGATTTCTTGGTTTTTTTTAAAATTTGCTATGCTTGCCCAAATATTCAGTGCCATTTTGGTTTCTTCCTTAGTAAAATTAGTATTAGTGGCTGCGAAACGTCACAAGCTGCCCATCGTTTCGCAGTCACCTCTATAGGATCATGGCTGCTGCCATACTTCCGCTGCACTTAAAAACTCTTCAAAAGATGGTTTCGGATCGTTAATTGAAGTGTCAAACAGTGTAGGACGGCTGTTTCCCTTCTGCTGGAAACCACCTCTCCAGGAAACACTGTCACACAGCCCCCAGATGGTAAGACTGGTGATGCCTTTTGGATTGACCTCTTTGTCCAGATGTTTCTGGGTGTTTATGACCATTTCCATAAAGTCCCGTACATAAGCTGCCTGGTCTTCGTCGGTCTGCCCTTCATCGCTATAATCATATGCTGACTTGTGATCCCAGTTAATGGTTACGTCCAGCTCTGTGATCTGAATCTCCAGACCAGTTTCCAGGAACATATCCAGCGCCTTTTTGTATACATCGAGGGTTGGGCGGTCCACGTCTAAGTGGGTCTGCATTCCGATACCACCACAGATATAGGCTTCTTCATCCTCATTGATATAATCCACCAGTCTCACAAGCTGACTTGAATTGAAATAGGTGTCATAATCATTGTAAAAGAGGGTCACTTTATTTTGTGCCTCATATTTTACCAGCTGCTCATAGGCAAGTTCATATGCTTTCTTTACATAGGTAGGTTTCAGATTCTGTTCACCATATACGGAAGTCCAGGTGGTGATATTGCCGGCATAACCGTGGTGAAGATATTCATTTACCACATCCCAGGCGTAAACGATACTTCCTGCCTCTCCGGTCAGTTCTATTTCTTTTTCCATAACATGGGACATAACGGTGGAAACGTAAAACTCCAGTCTTGCGTCCATCACTTCCTTGGTGACAACGTCTGATCCGTTTTTGTAATCCTTAACAAAGAACCACTGGGGGGTCTGGCTGTGCCAGAGCAGGGTGTGGCCCCGCATCTTAAGATCATTATCATATGCGCTTTCAAGGGCTTTGTCCAGCTGTTCAAAATTGAGCTGGGGAACATAGGTTTCCGTATATGTATCTGGAAGGATGTATCCTTTGTCTTTTGCCTGTTTTTTGGAAATGGGAGTAGCCCAGAAGCCCAGCAGGGAATTTGGCTTCATCTCATTTTCAAGGGTAAAGCTGTTATAATGTTTTTTTACATGGCTCATTGTCTCGGCATCCTGAAGCTGCCAGCTGTTGAGGCAGTTCCCAAGGCGTGGGAAAATATCTTTATATTTTCCTAAAATGCTGTTGGGATCGGGTGTTGGCACTGGTGATGGTGTCCCTGGACCGGGTGGAGTAACCACTGGAGCCGGAACAGCTGGAGGCGTATTTGCCGGAACCGGTGTCTTTTTTGATGGATCAGTCTTCTTTGACTGCTGAACTGTTACCTTACATTTTAATGTAGTAGTTTTTCTGCCTTTTTTGATCCGGCAGGTGATCACAGCATTTCCCTGTTTTACCCCGGTAATCTTACAACCATATTTTCCGCTGGCTTTCACTTTTGCGATCTTCTTTTTACTGCTCTTCCAGCTGATCTTTGCCTTCGTGGCATTTTTTACTTTCAGAGTTACTGTCTTGCCGGTTTTCACGCTGAGCTTACTCTTTGAAAGTTTTGGTTTCTTTGCTGCGCCCTCAGCCCCGGCAGGGACGATCAGTGTTATGCAGAGCGCTGCTGTCAGTACCCCGGCAGCTGTTTTCCTGAATCTTGTCATTTTCCTTCTCCTTTAATTTTAATGTTTTAAGATAGATTGTACATAATTTTTAATACATTCTACCGTCTTGTCGATGCCAATGCGGTCACTTCGGAGGACCAGGTCGTAATTGAAAAGATTATCCCAACGTTCCCCGGCATGGTAGCGGTAATAGTTCCCCCGGCTTTTATCCTTTTTGGATACGGTCTCGGCAGCGTGTTCTGGTGAGAGCTGGTCGATCTCGATGGAGCGCTGGATACGAAAATCAAGGTCGGCACTTATGAATACATTTATTATATCATCCAAATCTTTCAAAATGTAGTCAGCGCATCTTCCGACGATCACGCAGGCACCTTCCTCTGCAACTTTCCGGATCACATTGGACTGGGCCAGAAAGATCCGGTCATCTAAAGAAAGTCCGGCAAAACCGGTGTCCTGGCTGGTAAAAACGTTCATGCCCATGGCAATGGAATAAAGAAGACTGTTTGTCGCCTTATCTTCCACGGATTCAAAGGCGGCCTCTGAGAATCCGGTATCTTTGGCAGCCCTGGAAATGATCTCATTGTCGTAAAATGGGATCCCCAGCTGGTCCGCCAGTTTTTTTCCGATCTCGCGTCCCCCGCTTCCATACTGCCTGCTAATCGTGATTACTGTTTTCATTGAAAATCACCATGCCTTTCTATCAATTTAGAACAAATCTATAATAATTCATAACTGATATTTTAATTATACAAAATTTTTAACGGAAATACTAGTGGATTCTTTGAAAAATCACTTGTCATATCTTAGAAATGTATTATATAATGATATTGAAAAAAGACAGGAAAGGGTTCAGGTGATGAACATGAAAAAAATAATAACTACAAAACAGGCTCCGGCAGCGATTGGCCCGTATTCCCAGGCAGTTGAAGTTAACGGTTTGATCTTTACATCTGGTGTGATCCCGATCATTCCGGAGACAGGAGAACTTGTGGATGGGGGGATTGAAGCCCAGGCGGAACAGGCGATCGGCAATCTGGCGGCGCTGATCAAGGCTTCTGGCGCCAGTATTGAGAATACAGTGAAGACCACGGTTTTCATTAAAAATATGGATGATTTTGCATTGGTGAATGAGATTTATGCAAAATTTTTTACAAAGGATTTTCCGGCGCGCTCCTGTGTGGAAGTGGCACGTCTTCCCAAAGATGTACTGATTGAGATTGAAGCGGTTGTTGAAAAATAAAAGAGATGATTCACTGGAAGAATGAGGAATGCCGATAAATCGGTAATTTTCTTGACAAGGCAGTATAATGTTGATATACTTAAATTTAAGGCGTAATATTTTTGTAATAAATTCTTAAAAAATATGAAGAAGAACTTTAGGAGAGATTAATTATCTGATAGAGTACATACTGGAGGGAATAACATGCGGAGAGGAAGAATCCTTAAAATCTTCTTAGGGGCAGGAATATGTCTGACTGCCGGAATAATGGTAAATCATATAACATCGATGACTACTACGATGTGTACGGAAAAGGAACTGGCTGGTATGTCCTATACGTTGCAGCAGTATGTAGATACCCAGTCGGCGGGCGCTGCTTCGGATCCTGAGGCAATCGTGGCGTTTCCGGATGACCCAGCTCAGAATGCCCCCGCAGCACCAGGTACTGATCCGAATGCGCCGGCTGTTTCCGATGGCGCCGTGGCACCAGAGCCGACACCCTCGGCAACACCGAAACCCAAATCAGAATACGACAAGATCGGCATATCGGTGGCAGCAGACTATGTAAATGTCCGTAAAAAACCAAATACGGACAGTAAAGTGCTGGGAAAACTGTACCGTGGAAGTGCAGCTACGATCAGAGAAAAAACTGGAGACTGGGTAAAGATCAAGTCAGGGCAGGTAGAGGGTTACATTAAGTCAGATTATCTTGCCATCGGGTTCAGTGCCGAAAAACTGGTAGATAAATTCGGGACAAAGATCGCCACTGTGAATACAGAGACTTTGAAAGTCCGGGAAGCAAAAAATACAGAGTGTGCAGTTCTTACCCTCGTATCCGGGGAAGAGAGTTTTGAAGTTCTCCGCGAGGATAAGGAATGGGTAAAGATTATGGTTGATGGAGACACGAAAGGTTTTGTTTCCAAAGAATATGTGGACTTATCTGTTAAGTTTAAGAAAGCGGTATCCATTGAAGAGGAGCGTGAAGAGGCAAGGAAGAAGGCGGCAGCGGCAGCAGCGGCGGCGAGGGAGGATATGGCACAGCAGCAGCCATCCCAGCCTTCCAGCAATTCCGGCAGCTCTGGAAACTCCAGTAATTCCGGTGGTTCAAAAGGAAATTCCGGCGGTGGAAGTTCAAGTAACAAATCAGGTGGGGGTGGATCCTCGATGAAAGGATCTGCTGGAAAGTCGAATCATTCTGATCCCTCGGATAAATCTTCTGGCGGAAACAGCAGTTCCAGCGGTGCCCTCGGCAGCGGCGACGGTTCTGCCATTGCTTCTTACGCATTGCAGTTTGTAGGAAATCCGTATGTGTATGGCGGTTCCAGTCTGACTCATGGTACAGACTGTTCCGGTTTCTCCCAGGCAGTGTTCCGAAAGTTCGGAATCAATCTGCCGAGAACATCCAGTGAGCAGTCCGGTGTAGGAAAGAAGATCAGCGTATCCAGTGCCAGGGCAGGAGATCTTATCTTTTATGCCCGGAATGGCCATGTAAACCATGTGGCGATCTGTATTGGCGGAGGAAGAGTTGTGCATGCCAGCAATCCAACCACAGGAATTACCACCAGCAACATCGGTTATCGTACGCCATATTGTGCGAGAAGAGTGATCTCAGGTTGAGCCCGCTGATAGAGAATAATGTAAAATGAAAAGAATTCCGGTTTCCTCTAAATGCAGGGAATCGGAATTCTATGATTTTACGCGAAGGCACAAGCCATGGCGCCGCCCGCGGATGTGAAGGTAAAGTGAAAATACCTGCCGACCCGGGCAGCCTCGTGAAGCGTGACGCTCGTAGTTTGGTACTGTATTAATCCCGTCTCCGGTTTGTGAGCAGGATCAGCCGGAACAGCTGCAGGGCTGTGGCGAGAGCAGAAGCTACATAGGTAAGGGCAGCAGCACGAAGAACCCTTCTGGCGCCAGTGTTTTCATCTCCATAAAGGATATTGGTACTTTCCAGTATGTTCAGTGCTCTCCGGGAAGCATTAAACTCCACCGGCAGCGTCACCAGCTGAAAAATAAGAACGGCAGAAAAGAGGATCACGCCGATCTGAGCCAGCTGTACATAGCCCAGGATCAGGCCGAACAGGATCAAAGGCATGGAGATACGGGAGGCAAAATTTACAACAGGTACGATAGCGCTTCTGATCGCAAGGGGAGCGTACCCCCTGGCGTGCTGGATCGCATGTCCGCATTCGTGGGCGGCTACACCGATGGCGGAAACAGAAGAAGAACCGTAGACGGAATCGGACAGCCGGAGGATCTTTGACCGGGGATCATAATGATCGGTCAGGTTTCCGGATATCCGCTGGACGGATACATCTTGAATCCCGGCGTTCCGAAGGATCATTTCTGCAGCTTGTTCAGCGCGGATCCCTCTCTGGCTGAAAACCTGGCTGTATTTGCGGAAACTTCCGTTTACATTGGCAGAAGCGGCAATACTGATCAGTACGCCTGCTATGACAAAAATGTAAGTGGGATCAAAATAAGGGAAAAAGAATGGCATAATAAATCGCTCCTTTCAGTTATAGGATATACAGGAATGGATCATAATACCCAGACCTGCAACGGTATTTATTGACAATAACATATTTTTTTTATAAAATTATGAAGTAATTGCAAACAATAGATTAAATCGACGAATAGTCAGGCTAAAAAAATTTGGAGGACATATCTTATGGCAGCATTAATCCCAACATTTTTACTATTAATCGCAGGTTTCGTGCTTCTGATCAAGGGTGCAGACTTTTTTGTGGAGGGAAGCGCCAGTATTGCCAGAAAACTGAGAGTTCCCTCTCTTATTGTGGGAATGACCATCGTGGCCATGGGAACGAGCCTTCCAGAGTGTTCTGTCAGTATCAATGCCTCATTGACGGGAGAAAATTCGCTGGCAGTCAGTAACGTTCTGGGATCTAATATTTTTAATCTGATGGTGGTATGTGGCGTGTGTGCTTTATTTGCTCCACTGGCCGTCAAAGCGGAAACCAGAAACCGTGATATCACATTTTCTATCCTATGTGCCGTCTTGCTGGGAGTTCTCGGATTTTTCGGAATGGAACTGGAGCGGATGGACGGATGGATCTTTCTCGTGATCTTTATTTTGTTTTTGTTCTATATGGTGATGTCTGCCCTGAAAGCCAGAGCAGCAGGGAAGGACGTAGAAGATGAAGGTGAAGAGTACGCCGTGATCCCGGTCTGGAAGAGCATCCTGTTTATTGCAGGCGGCGCTGCCGCCATTGCTTTTGGCGGGGATTTTGTTGTAAAGTCTGCTTCTAAGATCGCCACTACTTTTGGAATGAGCCAGACGCTGGTAGGACTGACGATCTGTGCCATCGGGACAAGCCTTCCGGAACTTGTTACGTCAGTGGTGGCAGCGAGGAAAAAGCAGGTGGATATGGCGCTGGGAAATGTCATTGGCTCCAATATTTTTAATATTCTTTTTGTGCTGGGCATCAGTTCCGCCATCAGTCCCATCGCTGTCATAACAGAGAATCTTGTTGATGTAGTGCTTTTGATCCTGATGAGTCTGATCGTCTGGGTCTTTACCTGGACCAAGGAGCGTGTGAACCGCGCCGAGGGTGCCTGCATGGTTCTTCTCTATATCGGGTACTGGGTATATATCTGTGTAAGGTAACAGTCATTTTATAATTACGGAAAGGTGTGAAAATAATGAAGAAAAAACTATTATGCCTGGTTCTCGTGTCCGGGCTGCTCCTGGGGAACTGGCAGACGGTAAATGCTGCCAAAAAACCATCTCTATCATTTAAAAAACTTACATTGGATGTGGGGCAGAAGAAAAAGATCACCATCAAGAACAAAAATAAAAAAGCAGTCTATACCTTCCGGTCCTCTTCTAAGAAGACCGCGGCGGTCAGTTCAAAAGGTGTGATCACAGCCAAAAAACCGGGAAGGGCTAAGATCACGGTGATGCAGAAATTAAAGAAGGGTTCCAAAAAGTCTTCAAAGAAGATAGGAGTAATCAGTGTGAGCTGTAAAAAGAAATTCATACATAAACCACCCATAAGTCCTCAGCCCACAAATACAGCTCAGGTAACGCCGCCGTCATTGCCTCAGGAAACACCGGCAGTTTCCCCGCAGACCACACCCCAGGCGACGCCGCAGCCTACCGAGACACCGGCGCCAACCCCTGACCTGTATACCAAAAAGGTCATGACAGTAACCGTGTCTGATACGGAGTTACATTCTGTGGAAGGAAATACCTGTCACGTTGATATGCAGTATTTTACAGGTGAAGTGGCAGGGGAATATCTGAACGGAAAGATCACAGAAGAAGGTACGGTTGTTATAAAAGACTATAAAGAGGGGGAGACACGTCTCTGTTCGAGATATATGATATCCGGCACAGACACAGAGGGCAAAAAATGTTCCATGTTCATCGAGGACAATGGAACTATTGACGAGAGCGGAAAGGCCGTCACAACCCCCATCATCATAACTGACAGCTCTGCATTATCCTGGCTTGAAACAGCAGATCTGCAGGGGCGTGTCACAGATCAGGGCGATGGGACAAAGACCATTGATATTTTGTGGAATGAGTCAAATACCGAGCCGGTGTCCCCTCCCCCGGTGATCCGGCCGGATGAGAGCCAGTCTTATCCCAATGAGATCTTTACCTTCACCATCGATATAGGCA
The DNA here is from genome assembly GCA_910584645.1 of uncultured Eubacterium sp. GTDB lineage: Bacteria > Bacillota > Clostridia > Lachnospirales > Lachnospiraceae > Eubacterium_F. The sequence continues at coordinate 87,509 of CAJUAU010000007.1, read as the reverse complement.
GCACCACATCGGTAATAGGAAATACAGGGAAAGCTTCGATGATCCATTTTGGAGGAGCATCCGATTGTGCGAATTTTAAGGGAGAGATCGTTTCAGACTGTGTGGATAGGAGATTGAAATTTAACGGGCAGATTGAAACATTGTCAGCCAGATACATCCTTTCTGGAACCGATGCCAATGGAAATCCCTGCAAAATCTATGTAGAAAATAATGGTATTGATGATAATGGAATGGTTACTGAACCCGTTATTATTACGGACAATCCAGATTTTGCATGGGTGGAAAGTGCGAAGCTGCATGGGACAGTGAGCTGGTCACCGAAGCTTACGATTCATGTGGCTGCCACAAAATAGCGGCATCTTGTCAAAGTTGTGCTTGAGTTTTCGCGGAATGTACTTGAAAAGGCGGCTTATAATTATGAAAAATAACAGTGAAAAAAAAGATAAGCATGACAGTAAGGATAAAAAAGAAGATAATCTGCTTCATAATAGCTATGGGATATTTAGCAATATTAGATTTATCTTAAAAAATATGATTAGTGTGGACAAACACTTTATAGTCATAATGTTAATAGGATTTCTGACAGCGCCGTTTATGCAGTATATGTGGACGGTGGGCGGTAAGTTTGTAATTGACGCTATTACGTCAGGTGACGGATGGAGGAATCTTTTTTACATAATTGTAGTGTTTGGTTTGGTCCAGATCATTATTACCCTTTTGAATACCTATTATAACAGCCATATCTGGTGGAGATATATAAATGCCAGAATGATTATGACACAGAAAAAAAATCTGAAGGTAATGAGGATTAATTATGAGCATTTAGAAAATCCAGATGTAATGGACTGCTATGCAAAGGCGGAGAGTGCTGTTGACAATAATAGCAACGGCGTTGAGGGCATGATGAGAGGAATAAGCGAAACGCTTAACTGCATATCCGTAGTCCTTGCAGGAATAATTATTCTGGGTAATATGAATGTTTATATGCTGTTATTCATTACTGTAATGGCGGTATTGAACTTTATATTTATGGACTACACGAATAAGAAGACAAAAAAACTTGTTTGGGATAAGTTGGCTCCGTGGAACAGAAAATATTATTATATGAGGGCTGCTTCGACAGATTTTGCTGCGGCAAAGGATATAAGGCTGCTAGGAGTATCTGACTGGCTTCGCTCCAAGTTCCGGGTTTTAATGCTTGAGAGATATGAGGCACAGAGAACTAACGAGCATCATTGGAACATATTTGCCATAATATCCTCCGTTAATTCACTGATTTTGCAGATCGTCATATACGCTTATTTAATATTTGAAGTTGTAGGCGGGAAAATGACAATTGGTAATTTTTCGCTGTATTTAATGTCATTTACAACTTTTTCTTCTTATGTATCTGAAATGCTTAAAAATATTGGAGAGCTTCTTGCGAGAAGCAGGGAGGTGGATGATTTTCGGAGTTTTGCAGATTTTGACGGCGGAGAAGATGATAGTGGACTTCCTGTACCGGAATCAGATGAATATGAGTTTGAATTTAAGAATGTTTCTTTCTGTTATCCCAAATCTGACAAGCAGGCTCTTAAAAATATAAACCTTACTGTTAAACCGGGTGAGAGGCTTGCGGTCGTAGGCTTAAACGGCGCCGGAAAGACGACCTTTATAAAACTTCTTCTGAGGCTGTATGAGCCTGCGGAAGGGGAGATACTTTTAAATGGCGTTAATATAAATAAATATAATAGGGAGAGCTATTATAAAATATTTTCACCGGTATTCCAGTCCGTGGAATTGTTTGCATTTCCGCTGTCCGAAAATGTGTCGATGAAGACGCCGGAACAGACAGACATGGAAAAGGCCGGAGATTGCCTGTGTGCGGCGGGCCTGAAAGAAAAATTAGAAAGTCTTCCACAGGGATTATATACAGAGATGTTAAAGGTAATATATGATGACGGCGTTGATCTGTCTGGTGGAGAAAAGCAGAAGCTTGCCCTGGCCAGAGCTCTGTACAAGGACGCGCCGGTAGTAATACTGGACGAACCTACAGCCGCGCTTGACGCGCTGGCGGAGAGCCGGCTGTATGAAGAATTTGACAAACTGATCGGACATAAGACGGCGGTGTACATAAGCCACAGGCTGAGTTCAACGCAGTTCTGCGATCATGTAGCTATGTTTGTTGACGGGGAAATGACTGAGTATGGTACCCATAAATCGCTTTTGGAAAAGGGAGGGGAATACTCAAATATGTATAATATTCAGGCACAGTATTATGTAAACGAGGGGGTTCAGGAAAATGGGTATTTATAAAAAAGAAACCGCCCGCGAAAAAGAAATTGCTGCTGAAAAAGTAAAAAGCGGCTCAAAAAAAGAGCCAGTAGTGAGAAGCGTTTTGTCATTAATGATAAAAACTGCGTGGAAAGAAAAGCCCGTTTTGTTTTTGTCATACTTTGGATTGTTTTTTGGGGAATTTGTGGACTCGATAAAAAAAGTTCTGCTTCCAAAGTTTCTAATAGACGAGCTTGTGCTTGTTATTAATGGCGCTCCCGTATCTGAGCATACGAATATGATTGTATTATATACGTCGCTTATTATAGTAATTGAATTTTGCGCATCGGTTTTGAACAGCTGTATGCGAAGAATTAAGGTTTCACTGAATGAGTGGTTTAACGGTTATTTTGAGGTGAAGCTTGCGGGTCAGGCTATGAATATGGATTTTGAGCACACCGAGAACCCGGACGTGTTAGACCAGCTTAACAAGGCTAAGGAAGGAATAAGCTGGTACAGCGGAGGGGTTGTTGGAATTCTCGACTCACTGTATCAGATGATATTAAATGCGGCAGTTCTAATGAGTGTCTCCATAATCATTTTTATTAAATGTCCGCTTTTAATCCCGCTTCAGCTTGCAGCGCTTATTGTAATGTCATTTTACAACGCAAAGAACAATAAGATTCAGGAGGAGAATTTCTTAAAGCTTGCAAAATCAAACCGTGTTTTTGGGTATATATTGTTCAGGCTTGTTAATTTTAAATATGGTAAGGATATAAGATTATACGACAGCAGCGGTATGATGCATAAGAAAGCACAGGCTCAGACGAATGAGATGGTGGAAAGATGGAAAAACGAGGCGGTAAGAACGGGAAGAAACTGGATTAAGATCAATGTCGTTAATTCGCTGAGGGATGGGATCAGTTATTTTTACATCGGTTATCTCGCGGTGAAAAAGATAATATCAATAGGTGATTTCACGATGTGTATCTCATCTGCCTCTGAGCTGTACTGGAGTATACACAGAATTATTACATTTGGAATGGATATAAAGAAGCGGTGTAATTATGCCTACCAGTTTCTTTTGTTTATGCGATATCCGGCGGCTATGGAGACGGGAAACAGGCCGGTGAAAAATGGGGAGCATGTAATAGAGTTTAAGGATGTGAGCTTTAAATATCCCCGTTGTGAGGATTATGCGCTTAAGCATGTGAACATAAAAATAAAGTCCGGGGAGCATCTTTCCATCGTAGGGCTTAACGGTGCTGGGAAGACTACGTTTATAAAGCTTCTATGCCACCTTTACAACGTGACCGACGGTGAGATATGCATAGACGGGGTTAACATTATGGAATATTCCGATGAGGAATACCGAAAATTGTTTGCCGTTGTTTTTCAGGATTTTCAGCTTTTTGCGTTCAGCCTGCGCGAGAACATTACATTTGATGAGAAATCCGACGATGGGGAGGTTGAGCGCGTTCTTAGGCAGTCTGGATTTTATGACGACGCAATGGAACTTGAGAAAGGACTCGATACAGTAATCTATAAGAGCTTCGATGAAAACGGCGTGGAGCTTTCGGGAGGGCAGCAGCAGAAAACTGCAATAAGCAGGGCGCTTTACAGAAACGCCCCGATTGTCATACTGGACGAGCCTACAGCGGCCCTTGACCCGTTGGCGGAGCATGATATATACAGCCGGTTTAACAGCTTGATGGATGGTAAAACCGCAATATACATATCACACAGGCTGTCAAGCTGCAGATTCTGCGACCATATTGCGGTATTCGCTGACAACACGATCAAAGAGTATGGAACCCACGAAGAGCTGCTTGGCGTGGAAGACGGAATATACGCCAATATGTTTAGGACGCAGGCAAAGCACTATAGACGGTCTTGAGTTTTCGCAAAATGCATTTGAAAAATAAATTAGCCTGATGTGGATAATATTACCGAAACTCAAGCAAAGTTTTGCTTGCATTTAGAAATTAATTGTGATAAAATAAGCCTAATTTAGTCAAAGGCATTGAAGGAAACGATTGCTTATGCAGTGAACTTACGACAGGAAGAGACGTCACCGACTGAGAGCGTCCCGCGGGAGCGGTAAGCAGGAGAACATTCCGGAGCTGGTATGCTGAACTAAGTACTACGAAAATTAAGCTTTTGATACATTACGCAGAATAGTTGTTTATGATGCAGCAGCTGGACAATTAGACAAATGAATGTGTCAATTATTTAATATTTGTTGTACTACGCAGTAGGCATACCCGGTAGCACCGTTATATGCATATTGAGAGGGAGATTATCTTTTTAAATTGTAGAGAAAATCTTCAACGCGGGTGGTACCGCGGGTTATGAATAAATGACATTCATGCCCGTCCCAGGCGAAACATTTGTTTCACTGGGACGGGTTTTTTGCTGCGCGTCTGCGTTAGTCCCGGATGGAGCAAAACCTCAAAAAACAAAGAAAGAGAGGGAAAGGATCATGGAATTTGTTTCAGGACAGACAAAAAAAGATGTAGTAGAAATCTCAGACATCCTCACCGGGGACTATGAAGGCAGGGACATCTCCATGAACGGAGCGATACACACCATCCGCGATATGGGAGAGGTCGCCTTTGTCATTCTCAGAAAACGGGAAGGGCTGGTGCAGACCGTCTTTGAAACCGGAGCGGTGGATCTGCCGCTGAAGGATCTGAAAGAGGCCGCCACTGTGGAGATTCAGGGAAGGGTGAGCAGGGAAGAGCGGGCACCCCATGGATTTGAAGTCCGGCTTAAGAAGGTCAGGATCTTATCGGAACCGAAGGAGCCTGTGCCGATTCCAGTGGGTAAATGGAAACTGGATACCTCATTGGAGACCAAACTGGAGCTTCGCCCCATTGCTCTCAGAAACATCAGGGAGCGGGCAAAATTTAAAATTCAGGAGGCCGTTGTCAGAGGCTTCCGTGATTATCTATTTTCACAGGGATTTACAGAGATCCATACACCGAAGATCGGCGCCAAAGGTGCGGAGGGCGGTGCAAATATCTTTAAACTGGATTATTTTCACAGACCAGCAATTCTCGAACAGAGCCCACAATTTTACAAACAAATGATGGTAGGTGTATTTGACCGGGTTTTTGAAACCGCACCGGTATTTCGTGCAGAAAAGCACAATACCAAACGCCATTTGAATGAGTATACGTCCCTGGATCTTGAGATGGGGTATATCGAAAGTTTTCAGGATATTATGGAAATGGAAACCGGATTTCTGCAGCATACGATAGATCTTTTGGAAAAAGAATATGCAAAGGAATTAAGTCTTCTGGAAGTGAAACTTCCGAAGGTGGATCAGATTCCCCAGGTACGCTTTGATGAGGCGAAAAGACTGGTCTCTGAGAAATACGACCGGAAGATCCGTAATCCCTATGATCTTGAGCCAGAAGAAGAGATGCTGATCGGCCAGTATTTTAAGGAGGAATACGGTGCAGATTTTGTGTTTGTGACCCATTACCCCTCGAGAAAACGTCCTTTTTATGCTATGGATGATCCGGCAGATCCGGTATGCACCCTCAGTTTTGACCTGCTGTTTGGAGGGCTGGAGGTAACGACCGGAGGCCAGAGAATACATGATCTGGATATGCTGAAAGAAAAGATGGAGGCCCGGGGCATGACAGAGGAGGGAATGGAGCATTATCTTATGATCTTTAAACACGGCATGCCGCCCCACGGGGGACTGGGAATCGGCCTGGAACGGATCACAATGAAGCTTCTGGGAGAAGAAAATGTCAGGGAGACAACACTGTTTCCCCGTGACCTGTCACGGCTGGAACCATAACAGACAGGCACACGGCTATTTATATATTTAGGGAGGATTATTATGGCAAATATTATTTCAGATGAGACGATTGAATACGTAGGCATACTCGCCAAGCTGGAGCTTTCCGGGGAGGAAAAAGAGCAGGCAAAGAAAGACATGGGAAGTATGCTGGATTATATAGACAAATTAAATGAGCTGGACACGGAAGGAGTAGAGCCGATGTCCCACGTATTTCCTGTTCATAATGTGTTCCGTGAGGATGTTGTGGCAAATGGGGACGACAGAGAGCAGATGCTTGCCAACGCCCCACAGAAAAAGGAGGGGACCTATATGGTGCCCAAGACATTTGACTAATCCGGGGAAAGGAGGAAGCGGCCATGAGTATCATGAGTTTAACAGCAGTAGAACTTGGAAAAAAGATAAAGAGCGGTGAGATCGGGGTGGCAGAGGCGGCAAAGGCAGCTCTGGAAGAAACCCAGAAGCGTGAGGACCAGATCAACAGCTATGTGACAGTTTTGGATGAGGAAACCATTCTGGCACAGGCTGAAGAGGTTCAAAAGCAGATTGACGGCGGCACACTGGACAGTCCTCTGGCGGGAGTGCCGGCAGCGATAAAGGACAATATGTGTACCAGGGGAATCCTGACCACCTGCAGTTCAAAAATCCTGGGGAATTTTGTACCTTCCTATTCCGCGGAAGCAGTGCGGAACCTGGAAAAAGCCGGGGCAGTCATCATCGGAAAGACAAATATGGATGAGTTTGCCATGGGCAGTACCACGGAGACATCGGCCTATGGTATCACGAGAAATCCCCACAATACAGAGCACGTTCCGGGAGGGTCTTCTGGAGGTTCCTGTGCGGCAGTAGCGGCCTGTGAATGCACCTACGCACTGGGCTCCGATACTGGCGGTTCCATCCGGCAGCCCAGTTCATTTTGCGGTGTTACAGGGATCAAGCCCACCTATGGCACCGTTTCCCGGTATGGACTGATCGCCTACGGCTCTTCCCTGGATCAGATCGGGCCTATTGCAAAGGACGTCACAGACTGTGCCGCCATTCTGGAAGCCATATCTTCTTATGACAAAAAGGACAGTACATCCATCCAGCGGGAGGATCTTGATTTTACTTCCGCCCTTGTGGCGGACATCAAGGGAATGAAGATCGGGATTCCCAGAGATTATTTTGGGGAGGGGCTGGATCCCCAGGTAAAAACTGCGATAGAAAAGGCGGCGGGGGTTCTGGAGGAAAATGGGGCGCTTTTAGAAGAATTTGATCTGAGCCTTGTGGAATATGCGATCCCTGCCTACTATGTGATCGCATCGGCGGAGGCAAGCTCGAATCTGTCCCGCTTTGACGGAGTAAAGTACGGATACCGCACCGGAGACTACGAGGGACTTCACAATATGTACAAAAAGACCCGCTCGGAAGGCTTTGGGCCGGAGGTTAAGCGTCGGATCATGCTGGGGTCCTTTGTTCTCAGCAGCGGTTATTATGATGCGTATTACCTGAAGGCGCTGCGTACCAAGGCGCTGATCAAAAAAGCCTTTGACCAGGCCTTTGAGAGATATGATATGATACTGGCTCCGGCAGCGCCCACCACGGCGCCAAAGGTCGGTGAGAGCCTAAGCGATCCCATCAAGATGTATCTGGGGGATATTTACACCATCTCCGTCAATCTGGCGGGACTTCCCGGGATCAGCCTTCCCTGCGGAAAAGACGACAAAGGGCTTCCCATCGGGATGCAGTTGATCGGGGACTGTTTTCAGGAGAAAAAGATCATCCGCGCAGCTTATACATTTGAGCAGCATCGCTCACAGGAACAATAAAAGGAGGGGATATCATGGCAAAACAATATGAAACAGTGATCGGACTGGAAGTTCATGTAGAACTTGCGACAAAGACAAAGATATTCTGTGGCTGTACCACAGAGTTTGGAGGTGCGCCCAATACACACACCTGTCCCGTCTGTACCGGAATGCCGGGATCTCTTCCTGTATTAAATAAGCAGGTGGTGGAATATGCCATGGCAGTGGGACTTGCCACCAACTGCAGGATCACCCAGTACTGCAAATTTGACCGGAAAAATTATTTTTACCCGGATAACCCGCAAAACTATCAGATCTCCCAGCTGTATCTGCCGATCTGCCGGGACGGCCATGTGGATATTGAGACGCCGGCAGGAAAAAAATCCATCGGGATCCATGAGATCCATATGGAAGAGGATGCTGGAAAACTGGTGCATGACGACTGGGAAGATTGTTCTCTGGTAGATTTTAACCGTTCTGGAGTGCCGTTGATCGAGATCGTGTCAGAGCCGGATATGAGAAGCGCCGAAGAGGTCATCGCTTATCTGGAAAAGCTCCGTATGACCATTCAGTATCTGGGAGCTTCAGACTGCAAGCTCAACGAGGGCTCCATGCGGGCGGATGTCAACCTTTCTGTCCGGGAGGTGGGAACTTCCGAGTTTGGGACCCGTACCGAAATGAAGAATCTGAACTCCTTCAAGGCGATCTCCAGAGCCATCGAGGGAGAGCGGGCGCGCCAGATCGAACTGATCGAGGAGGGCAAAAAGGTCATCCAGGAGACAAGGCGCTGGGATGATAATAAGGAGTATTCCTATGCGATGCGCTCCAAAGAAGATGCCCAGGATTACCGCTATTTTCCAGATCCAGACCTGGTGCCTGTCAGCATCAGTGATGAGTGGATCGCTGAGGTGAAGGCGCGCCAGCCGGAGCTTCAGGAGGAAAAGGCGGCACGATACAAGAAAGAGTTTGATATACCCGAATACGATATCAATATTATTACCAGCTCAAAGAGTCTGGCGGATATGTTCGAGGCTGCCACGGCGATCTGCCACAATGCAAAAAAGGTATCCAACTGGCTTATGGTGGAGACCATGCGTCTCTTAAAGGAAAAGGAGATGGAGCCGGAGGATATCACCTTCACGCCGGAGAATCTGGCGGAGCTCATCCAGCTGACCGATGAGAATGCCATCAACTCTACGGTGGCGAAGGAAGTATTTGAAAAAATGTTTTCTGAGGATATTGATGTGGAGCAGTATGTGGAGGAGAACGGACTGAGGACAGTCAACGACGAGGGGGCACTCCGGGAGACGATTGAGAAAGTGATCGCTGAAAATACACAGTCAGTTTCGGATTATCGGGCTGGAAAAACCAAAGCCATCGGTTTCCTGGTAGGCCAGACCATGAAAGCCATGAAGGGCAAGGCAGACCCAGGAATGGTAAACCAGATCCTCAAAGAACTGCTGGATTAGTCTTTCAGATTATTCAAGAAAGTTGTTGACGTAAAGCACTTTCTAAGAGATAATAGTAGTAACAGCTGGTAGTAAAGGGGGGCTATTCATGATTGAGATGAGAAAAGAAAAGAGATGGCCGGCAAAGCTGGAACTGGAGATCTCTTCATTGTTTAAACAGGATAATGTAAAAGTAGAAGATATCAATGCGCCGATCGAGGTGTTTGATGTCTCCAAGGTGGGGATTGGATTTAAGACCAAAAGCGTTCTGCCGGTGGGATATTATTTCAATGCCAGGCTTGTCCTAAGTGACAGCGGCGCCTTGAATTGTGTGGTACGTATCGTACGCCAGCAGGAGATGGAGGATTATAATATCTATGGCTGCGAGATCGTAGGAACGGCATCCATTATGGATTATGTCTTTAATGACTATGCGGCTACGCTGAGTTAGCAGAGGCGCTCTGTTTCAGCCGACATGTTAATATTTGATTACTAAAACATGGGCGTTCCGGTAGTGTCGGGAGTCCATGTTTTGTCTGTGACAGTAAATCTTCTGAATGGGAATTGAATATAATATGTTATTAAGAAAAAGATGGTTGACGACAGCCATCTTTTTTATGTTTAAAAATTTGCAGGGAGGGCGTGGCTTAAAAGGTTGCATTTTCCTTGTCGAATCCTGTCGATATATGTCGAACACTTGTTCTTGTTGTATTATGTCAGATAATGTATAATGTAAATAACAACTTGCACTAGGGGAAGTTGTAAATAAACACAGGAAAGGAACTGAATGAATATGAGAAAAATTTTAGCAATACTATTGTTTATGGGAATGATGCTGTCGGGGGTATGCCAGCCATTCAACAAAACAGCCTGCTATGCAGAAACAAATCAGCAGACTTCAACCTATGCAGGAGAAAATTTCAGGATCGAGTATGAGATCGTATCCCAGTGGAACCAGGGCTACATAGCCAATGTGACCATATTCAATACGGGCAGTACAACGATTGAAAACTGGGAATTGTCCTATCAGTCCGCAGATGAATACGTCAATATATGGAATGCCTGTGTTGACTATCGCGGGGCAAAATATTACAATATAAAAAATGCTGGACATAGCTCGACGGTGCCAATTTGAACCCTGCCTCCGACTTGTGATCTTCCAATTTGCTACGTCAACGTCAATCAACGTACCTCCAGTACGTTTCATTCCGTTTCCTTGTAAATTGGAAGATCACAAGCGGAGGTCGAAGATTTCGGATTGTGATAGCCACAAAATAGCTAGGCGCTTGAATGAGGCGATGCGGTGGTATCGTCGAATGAAAGCAACAACGCTATTTTGTGGCTAGCGCAGAACGAAACAGGGTTCAAATTGGCGCCGTCGAGCTAATCAGAACATCCGGCCCGGAGAGTCAGTTTCCTTTGGCTTTCAGGCGGCATACAAAGGAGAATCCGTGGACATTCCCCAGTCTTATAAAATTCTTGGGGACAGGCTTGTGGTAAACAATAAGGAATGCCAGATCCAGTTCGATGTGGTAAACCAATGGAACGACGGCTGTATCATGAATGCCACCCTGTACAACAACTCAGATAAAAATATCGAAGACTGGTCCATGGAATGTAGTTTTGATTTTGAGATACAGAACATCTGGAGGGCAAAAATAGAAAGCCAGAACGGAAATACATATAAATTGACCAACTGTGAGTATAATTCGGTGATCCGGCCCGGGGAGAGTGAAACCTTTGGCATGCAGATCCATTTTCCTGGGGGAGCAGAGTTCAAAAAACCTTATGACATCAAATTATACCAGTATCGGAAAGATGACTGGTATCTTGACTTTGACAAGGAATGGAACCGGACCATGATACGTGCCAACGATGAAAAAGTACTGGCGGCGCTTCAAAAAAATAAGAACACGATAAAAATAGGTGTCATTGATTCAGGAATCGACTATTCCTCGAATATAAAAGTAGCTGCTTCTGAAAATTTTGTCACCGCCTATACCGAAAAGAACCCGATCTTTGGGGACTTATCGGGACACGGAACAGCCGTGGCAGGGATCCTTGCTTCGGATCCATCCCGGAATGAAGACTCGTACCAGTTTGACAACAAATACTTAAAGCAGCTGACCACAGAAAAAGTCAGCGGGATCAATCCCTATGTCAAACTTTACTCCGCCGAAGTCCTGGACGAGTCAAACAAAACCACCGTGGACCAGCTGGTGAATGGAATCAACTGGGCTGTGGAAAAGGGCGTTAAGATCCTGAACATCAGCTGCGGACTGGAAAAAGATTCAGCTAAACTGCATAATGCCATCAAAAACGCCTCTGCCAAGGGAATCCTGATCGTTGCCGCAGCGGGGGATGGACAAACTGTCCAGTATCCAGCGAAATATGAAGAAGTGATGGCAGTGGGCTCAGTAAAATGCAATGGGGAGCAGACTGGATCATCCCCCACTGGAAACGAGATTGAAGTTGTGGCGCCGGGGGAAGACGTAACCACCTACGGCCCCTTCGAGATTTTGGCAAATCAGTCTGGAACCAGCATGGCTGCCCCACAGGTGTCCGCCCTGGCTGCTATTTTGTGGCAGCAGGATCCTTCCCAGCCTGCCGATTTTATCCGGAAGCTGATCGATGCTTCTGCACATCCCCTTGGGGAGCCTGCAAAGTATGGATATGGCCTGATCGACTGCGCTTACGCCCTGGAGCAGTATGGAACGTTTGCGGAAGGATATCATGCAGCAGGTACGGAGAAGATGTCCCTGCTGGCAGATAACGACCATACGTTACTGCTGACAGATGAAGAAGTGGTTCGGGGGTACTGGGGCGGTGATGAACATAAAGTTTTAGCTAAAAATAGGATTGCTAAGTTTGGTGCAGTATGGCCAGATAGGAAAGAATCCACAATGAGAGGAATGAAAGACCATCCGGAATTTCATGGATATTACAAAAAGGATTATGTGAATGCCTACATTACTATGACAAAAGTGGCATCAAAACTGTATAAAGATGGGAAATTTCCCAAATCAAAAGGTGATTTTTATAATAATATTAAAAAGACTGCTAATTTAGGGTTTAAATTTCATAACATAAAAAAGAAAGAAGATAAGGCAAACTTTGTATATGGAATGGCGCTGCATACAGTGGCCGATATATTTTCCCACAGCACAGCGGGAGTGAAAGGAAATAATCGGGATAAATTAAAAACAAAATCATTAACATCTCTTTGCAAACAGTGGAAAGTATTGAAGCACGGCCCGAAAAAGAAAGATGGGACTTTTTATGCGGATAAAAATTTTGCAGATTCCACGAAATGTATATCAAGCAGATATAACAAAAGTGCAAAAAGAGTATGTGGTGCCATCATAAATCAAGCTGTGTCGAAATATAAAACGGGAAACAAAAAGGTGTTTGAAAACATTTATTATTATAAATCCGTAAAAAAAGCGTTGAAGATCAAAAAGGAGTCGAATAAGAAAAACTATGTGATAAAATCCTATGGAATACTGAATTTAACAAAGTACCTAAAACCAGGAAAGAATACAAAACTTAACTCGGTCATAAACAATGCTGCGAATGCAAATATCAAGAAGGTGGTGGAAGGATGGAAATAAAAAGATGGACAGCGATGCTGCTCTGTATTATCTTATGTACAGGCAGTATTCCCTGTAATGCCGTAACAAAAAAGACCAGTGGAACAGATGGTAACGGAAACACCTGGGTGTACGATGTAAAGACGAAGACCCTGACTTTTTCAGGAGATAAAGGCATAGAGGATTTTATAATGGATGGCCATATACCAGAACCAGGCTGGTACGTCTGGAACACCAAGGCAGAACAAATCATTATAAATGATGGCATTACTGAGATTGGCATAGGTGCATTTGATGGTTTTATAAATGTAAAAACAGTTACTATGGCTGATTCAGTAACACATATCAAAAGTGGGGCTTTTATATTTTGTAGAAATTTAACATCTGTTAAGTTATCTGCAAAAGTTAAATGTATAGAAGGGGATGCATTTTATGCATGTGAGAAATTAGAACACCTTACACTGCCGGATACGCTGAAAACACTAGGAACATTGGGGGCATGTTTAAAACTGAAAGAAGTTATCATACCAGACAGTGTGTCCAAGACAAATAAAAATCTATTTTATGAGTGTAAATCTCTTACAAAGATCAAGTTGCCAAGAAACATGAAGGAAATCAAACAGTATGATTTCGCCAATTGTAAAAACCTGAAAACTTTGGAAATCCCGGAGGCTGTGACAACAGTTTCCATGTCTGCTTTTTCTGGCACAAAACTGAAAAAGATTACACTTCCAAAAAATGTAACAACGATAAAAAAAGGAATGCCTTATGGAGGAAAGGGAAAAGTTTTTGCCGTAAATTATAATTGGGATCTGCCAACCAAAGACCTCCGCCTGATCGAAATAAAATCAAAAAAGGTAAAAAGCATTGCCAAAGGCTCCTTTTCTGGTCTGTCTTCCAAGGTAGTGGTCAAGGTGCCAAAGAGCAGGAAGAAAAAGTACACGAAGATGCTGCGGGAAAGCGGATTGGAAAAAAAGGTAAAGATCAAAACACTGTGATGACAAGAAAGTGGTGGAAGGATGGAAGTAAAAAAATGGACCGTGATGCTGCTCTGCATTATCTTATGTACAGGCAGTATCCCCTGTAATGCTGTAGCCAAAAAGACCAGTGGAACAGATGGTAACGGAAACACCTGGGTGTACGATGTAAAGACGAAAACCCTCACTTTTTCAGGAAATAAAGGCATAAAAGATTTTGTGATGGATGGTCATATACCAGAACCAGACTGGTATGTCTGGCATGGAAAGGCAGAACACATCATAATAAATGATGGAATTACCGCAATCGGTAAAGAAGCGTTTTATGCGTTTACGGAAGCTAAATCTGTCATCATTGCCGATTCAGTAACACGGATCGGTAATGGGGCTTTTACAGCTTGTATGAATCTTAGATTTGTTAAGTTATCTGTAAATATTAAAAGTATAGAAGGGGATGCATTTTATGGGTGTGAGAGACTGGAACAACTCACACTGCCAGATACACTGAAAACCTTAGGAACATTGGGGGCATGTCTAAAATTGAAGGAAATATCTATGCCAGACAGTGTATTCAAAACGAATAAGAATTTATTTTATGATTGCAGATCCCTTACAAAGATTAAACTTCCGAAAGGCATGAAGGAAATCAAGCCACGTGATTTCGCCAATTGTAAAAACCTGAAAACTTTAGAAATCCCAGAAGCTGTGACCACTGTTTCCATGTCTGCTTTTTCTGGAACAAAACTGAAAAAGATTATGCTTCCCAAGAATGTAACAACGATAAAAAAAGGGATGCCTTATCGAGGAAAAGATAAAGTTTTTGCAGTAAATAATGATTCCGAGTTGCCAACCAAAGATCTCCGCCTGATCGAAATAAAGTCCAAAAAGGTAAAAAGCATTGCCAAAGATTCCTTTTCTGGTCTGTCTTCTAAAGTAGTGATCAAGGTGCCAAAGAGCAGGAAGAAAAAGTACACGAAGATGCTGCGGGAAAGCGGATTGGAAAAAAAGGTAAAGATCAAAACACTGTGATGACAAGAAAGTGGTGGAAGGATGGAAATAAAAAAATGGACAGCAATCCTGCTCTGTATTATTTTATGTGCAGGCAGTATCCCTTGTAATGCTGCGGCAAGAAAGACCAATGGGACAGATGGGAACGGAAACACCTGGGTGTATGATGTAAAAACAAAAACCCTCACTTTTTCAGGAAATAAAGGCATAGAAGATTTTATGATGGACGGTCATAGTCCGGAACCAGACTGGTATGTATGGAGTGATAAGGTAGAACATATCATAATAAACGATGGAATTACTGGAATAGGACAATGGGCATTCTATTCATTTGTAGACTTGAAGACCGTTGTTATGGCTGATTCGGTAACATGGATCGGAGATGGAGCATTTATATTTTGTATGAATTTAACGTCTGTCAAGTTATCTGCAAATATTAAAAGCATACAGGGGCAAGCATTTTATGGTTGTAACAAATTGGAATACCTCACACTGCCCGGTACTCTGAAAACCCTGGGATCATTTGGTTCATGTTCAAAACTGAAAGAAGCTATCATACCAGATAGCGTGTCCAAGACATATGAGTCGCTATTTGTTGGATGTAAATCTCTTTCAAAGATTAAACTTTCAAAAGGCATGAAAGAAATTAAGCGGTATGATTTCGCTAATTGTAAGAACTTGAGAACTTTAGAAATCCCGGAAGCTGTGACGACTGTTTCCATGTCTGCTTTTTCTGGAACAAAACTGAAAAAGATCACGCTGCCCAAGAATGTAACAACGATAAAAAAAGGGATGCCTTATCGAGGAAAAGATAAAGTTTTTGCAGTAAATAATGATTCCGAGTTGCCAACCAAAGATCTCCGCCTGATCGAAATAAAGTCCAAAAAGGTAAAAAGCATTGCCAAAGATTCCTTTTCTGGTCTGTCTTCTAAAGTAGTGATCAAGGTGCCAAAGAGCAGGAAGAAAAAGTACACGAAGATGCTGCGGGAAAGCGGATTGGAAAAAAAGGTAAAGATCAAAACACTGTGATAACTAGA
This sequence comes from uncultured Eubacterium sp., assembly GCA_910584645.1. Classification (GTDB taxonomy): domain Bacteria; phylum Bacillota; class Clostridia; order Lachnospirales; family Lachnospiraceae; genus Eubacterium_F. The sequence goes on along the minus strand of CAJUAU010000007.1, from coordinate 71,595 downwards.
TTGGAAAAGAAAAATTCTTAGAAACATCATGAAACAGGAATCTCCCATAGAAATCCAGATAAACACTGGATTCTATGGGAGATTCCTGTTTTGGATAAAGGGCGTTACATTAAGCCTTTAATGTATCATACAGACCTTTTACTGTCGGATAAATTTCTTTAAACTTGGCATATTTTGCATCGTACTTGGATGTGAGGGCGGCATCTGGCTCCACACAGTCAATGACTTTGACAATCTTAGCAGCAGCTTCTTCCACGGAAGCGTATTCTCCGCAGGCAACAGCAGCCAGCATGGCGCCGCCAAGGCCAGGGCCTTCTTCGCTTTCAATAATGTTTACTTTGATTCCGAGAACGTTAGCGATGATTTTTCTCCAGAGCGGGCTCTTTGCACCACCGCCGCAGATCTTCGTCTCAGTGATGTTGATACCAAGATCTTTAGCGACTTCAAAGGAATCGCGGATAGCAAATGCCACACCTTCCAAAACTGCCTGGGTCATATCCGCTCTAGTGGAGTCCATGGACATGCCGATAAAGAGAGCACGGGCATCCGGGTTGTTGTGAGGAGAACGCTCGCCCATGAGATAGGGGAGATAATAAACGTTGTTCTCACCCAGTTTGTCATCGGTGATTGGCTTCTGCTCTGCCGGATAATCTTTCGTGCCGATGATATCGTCCATCCACCACTTGTTGCAGGAAGCGGCACTGAGCATGCAGCCCATGAGATGATAATTTCCGTCGGCATGGGCAAAGGAGTGAAGGGCGTTGAATTTATCCACACCGAACTCCTTGCTGGAAATAAAGATGGTTCCGGAGGTTCCAAGAGAAATGTTGCATCCGCCGTCACCTACAGTTCCCGTTCCGACAGCGGCGGCAGCATTGTCTCCGGCGCCGGCAGCAATCTTACATGCGGTGGTAAGTCCCAGCTCTGTGGCAGCTGCATCGGTGAGTGCGCCGGTGATCTCGTAGCTCTCAAAAAGTTTCGGAAGCTGTTCTTCTTTTACGGAGCAGATCTCCATCATTTCTTTTGACCAGCATTTGTTTTTAACGTCCATAAGAAGCATACCGGAAGCGTCGGAATAGTCACAGCTGTGAACGCCTGTCATCTTATAGGCGATATAATCTTTCGGAAGCATGATCTTTGCGATCTTAGCAAAGTTTTCCGGTTCATTTTCCTTTACCCACAGGATCTTGGGTGCCGTAAAACCGGCAAAAGCAATATTTGCTGTGTACTGGGACAATTTATCCTTGCCGATGACGTCATTCAGATAATTCGTTTCTTTTGTGGTACGACCGTCATTCCAGAGGATGGCTGGACGGATCACGTTGTCATCCGCATCCAGAATCACCAGTCCGTGCATCTGTCCGCCAAAACTGATGCCTGCCACCTGGGAAGCATCGAAACCGTCAGTCAGTTCTTTGATCCCTGTGACAACAGCATTCCACCAGTCCTCAGGGCGCTGTTCTGACCAGCCTGGATTTGGGAACGATAAGGGATATTCTTTTGAAACAATGTTTTTGATCGATCCATCTGCCTCCATAAGAAGAAGTTTTACTGCAGATGTACCGAGGTCAACACCTATGTAATACATATAAATCCTCCTATAAACATAAACTTTACGTTAGCCGTTCAGCTATAAAAAGCAGCGGCCAGAGAGGGGCGAGGTGCCGACCTCAGGGCCGCTGGCATGTCAATTACAAACGATCATTCAACTGCATGTACTTATGCAAATGGATTTTCTGTAGGATAACGAACGCCTGCTGGCTGATTGTATCCGATCTCATTTACATCTACGCCGATATATTTGAATACTTCGTACAATGTCTTTCCGAAATGTCCAAATGCAACAGCTCCATGATGTGGATAGTTGCCTTCGATCAGTACGTGACGGTAGAATCTTCCCATCTCCGGGATAGCAAAGATACCGATGGCACCAAAGCTTCTTGTAGCAACCGGAAGTACTTCACCGTGTGCTATGTAAGCACGGAGTTTGGTATCTGCGGTACTCTGAAGACGGAAGAATGTGATGTCTCCAGGAACGATATCACCTTCCAGTGTTCCGTTGGTAACTTCAATCGGAAGGGAACGAGCCATGATCTTCTGGTATTTCATCTCACAGAAGGAAAGCTTGCTGGAAGCGGTGTTTCCACAGTGGAATCCCATAAATGTATCTTTCAGTGTATAGTTAGCATATTTGCCCTTGATATCCTCATCATAAAGATCCTGTGGTACGGAGTTGTTGATGTCGAGAAGGGTTACAGCATCCTGGCTCACAACAGTTCCGATGAACTCAGAAAGCGCTCCGTAGATATCTACTTCACAGGATACCGGAATGCCTTTTGCTGTCAGACGGCTGTTTACATAGCATGGTACAAAACCAAACTGTGTCTGGAATGCAGGCCAGCATTTGCCAGCGATAGCAACATATTTGCGGTAACCTTTGTGATCTTCGATCCAGTCAAGAAGAGTCAGCTCATACTGAGCAAGTTTCTCAAGGATCTCAGGTTTCTTATTACCTGCTCCCAGTTCTTTCTCCATATCTTTTACGACTTCAGGAATTCTCTCGTCGCCTGCATGATTGTTAAATGCCTCGAAAAGATCAAGCTCTGAATTCTCTTCGATCTCGATGCCAAGATTGTAAAGCTGTTTGATCGGCGCGTTACAAGCAAGGAAGTTCAGTGGACGAGGACCAAAGCTGATGATCTTCAGGTTCTCCAGTGCATATACGGCACGGGCAACCGGAAGGAATTCATGGATCATGTCAGCACATCCCTCGGCGGTTCCTACAGGATACTCAGGAATATATGCTTTTACATTACGCAGCTTCAGGTTGTAGCTTGCATTCAGCATACCACAGTAAGCGTCTCCACGTCCGTCTAACAGACTGTTTCCTGTCTCCTCAGCAGCAGCAACGAACATCTTAGGTCCGTCAAAATGCTTTGCAAGAAGAGTCTCAGAAATTTCAGGACCAAAGTTTCCGAGATATACACAAAGTGCGTTACAGCCGGCTTTCTTTATGTCCTCCAAAGCCTGTACCATATGAATTTCACTCTCTACGATACAGATCGGGCACTCATAGATGTCAGCAGCATCGTATTTCTTTGTGTACGCCTCAACTAAAGCTTTTCTTCTGTTTACAGAAAGCGTCTCTGGGAAACAGTCACGACTTACTGCAACAATTCCGATTTTCATTTCTGGCATGTTGTTCATGTTTGTAAACCATCCTTTCATTTATTATGTTAAAATTTAATCAAAATCAATAATTTCATTTTAAAGCATTTATATAAAAAAATCAATAAAAAGCCTCATATTTATAAAAAAAATTTTGTGCAGTGTACATATTGCACAAATGACGGTTTCGTAGTATAATGAATTTGTATAACCAGAGTTTTAAGTTCACTTTACATGGAGGTAGGACTTTACTTCAGGGATTTAGAAAAGTAAAGAGGTGATTTCATGGTTGAAGCATACAATTATTTTATTGGGGGATATATTCCGAAGGTATCTCCAAAGACCAATGTACATGATCGAAAAGAACTGAAAAACAAATATAAAAGCATTGTTTCTCTGAATAATGCAAATCCCCTTGCCATGATCCGGCTTTCTCCGGATACACAGGTTTATGCTCTTGATGTAAAAGAGATCTCGATGGAGATGGGGGAGGCTGCACAGAATACTCTCGATGGAAAATCGGAAGAGGCAGAAGAACATGCAGAGAAAACGCTTAATCTGTTCAATAAACTATTATCGAGAAGTGATGAGTATGGGGAGTTAAAGCACAAACCTTCCCGGCCGGGATGCGAGCTTCGGAACCTGGTGGCAGCCAATAAAGAAGATCTGGAAGCAGCAGGATTTACCGTCGCAGAGGACGGATTTCTCAGCATTAATAAGGAAAAAGAGTTTAAGATCCCTACTAAATTTATGAAAGAATTGAAAGACAAATGTGAATATATGAGTATGAATCCGATGGAATATGTGGAGAAAAAGGTGTTCAGTTATGCGCATCTCCACCGGAGTGATATCGGGTATGCCTATGCTTCGTCTGTGTATACCGGAATGTTGTTCAATTCCTATTGTTAGTGTTGGCGCCGAAGAGCTGTTTTTATAGAAACGGCTGTTTAATTATTTAAAATTGTTTATTTTTGAGCTGCAGAGTCTTAAAAAGGAGGCTTTGCAGCTTTTTATTGTATAGGAAAATCCGCCATTCGCGGAGCCAAAGAATGGCCGAAGGCAGTTCTTTGGAGCGGTGCGATCCTCAGCCGCCATTTTTTATTTGAAGAATGCATGAAGTAGTATCGAAAACTATGTTTTGAAGTGTTTATATTGACATCATAAAAAGTTTGTGATACTCTCATACTAGAGGATGCTGGGGTATAAAAATTACCCCATAAACAAAGGAGATATTGAACTGGTTTGGTGCCGAAGAAGGCGGCATGTCGGATTAGGAGGAAAAGCTGTATGAATGGATTGGTTTTAGAGGGTGGGACATTTCGCCCGGTATTTAGCTGCGGGGTGATGGATGCATTGCTGTCGGAGGACATTATGATGCCTTATTGTATCGGGGTGTCTGCGGGAATATCAGATGGTGTGTCTTATATATCCCGTCAAAAGGGGAGAAATCTGGAGATCCTGCAAAAATATAGAAATGATAAGAGGTATATGGGGAGATCTAATTACCGGAAGCACCGGAGCCTGTTTGGCCTGGACTTTGTGTTTGGAGAGATACCCAATAGTCTTGTTCCTTTTGACATGGATACATTTAAGAAGTATGAGGGGACCTGTCTGGTCGGCGTGACAAATGCTTTCACAGGGGGAGCGCAGTATATGAATGCCATGGATATGGATGAGCGGTATTCGATGCTTCGTGCTACCTGCGCCATGCCTCTTTTTTTCCCGGCGATCGACCTGGACGGGGAGAAATATTACGATGGTGGAATCTCAGATCCGATTCCATTAGAAAAGGCATTTGCAGATGGATGTGAAAAGCTTCTTGTAGTGCTGACCCAGCCGAAGGGGTTTGTCAAACGTCTTGGGAAATACGATAAGCTGGGGGCGAGGATCCTTGCCAGGAAGTACCCGGCTGTCAGGGAGGCGATATTGTCCCGTCCAGACCGCTATAATAAGATTGTCCGCCGCTGTGAGCAATGGGAGAAGGAAGGGAAGGTCATGATCCTGCGCCCCAACTATCTGCTGAACAGTTTTGAGAGCAATGTGCAGAAACTGGAGACGGCATACTGGCATGGATATCGTATGACGAAAGAAAAGATGAAGAAGATCCAGAGGTTTTTGGGGCTTTAATACCATCGGGCCAGGTTCCTGCCGCTGCCGGACTGCCTTAAATGTGGCTGTGAGGTAAAAAAACAGGAATGTGTTTGACACAGGGTTATCTTTTCTGTTATAATGTTTACACTTGCGGTTATGGCGGAATTGGCAGACGCGCTAGATTTAGGTTCTAGTGGGGGGATCCCGTGCAGGTTCAAGTCCTGTTAACCGCAGATTTTAATTTTTGTGTGCGAAAAGTAAAAGGGGCGGTATTGATTAGAATACTGTCCCTTAAGCTATTTTACTTTTTTAGCCTTTTTCTTACTTCTAGTAGCGCTATAGGGATAAAAAAGGGAAAAAATAGTGGTTTACATGTAATATAAGTACGGATTACGCTGAAACAGTGTGAGTGCGCAGCCAATTACGTATATTTAATGTGAAAAAGTCTCATATTTACATATATGCTATATTGTATAAAGGATGTGTGCGTATGAGATTATTGGAATTGCGTATTTCAAATAAACTGTCACAGAAAGAACTTGGTAAGGCTCTGGATCTGACACAACAGCGTATCAGTCTGCTGGAACAGGGCAAGAGTTATCCAAATCCCATTGAGATCACAAAGTACGCGACGTATTTTGATGTGTCAGCAGATTATGTGCTGGAGATCAGCCCGAGAAAGAATCCCTTTGCGGAGATGGAAGGGCTGGTCCGCGGAAACAGGGAGATTTTGTTGTTAAAGTATTATTCAAAACTGAATGAGAATATGAAGAAATATATTCTGGAAATGACACAGAAGGCGCAGAAATATCAGGGGAACGACAAAACGGATACATTGTCCTAAGTAATATGGATAATATATCCGTTCTCTTTGTTTACATTTTATCGCAATACAGGTATAATATGGTAAAGAGGACAGCTCGTTTCGACCGTTTTTGTGATGAAATCGTTGAGCTTATACGTTCAGTGAAAGTGTAAGGTGAGATAAATTGAAAAACATACTTGTACTTGAAGATGAAGTTGAGTGCAACCAGCTGTTATGTGATATTGTTACCACCAGTAAGGAAAGAGTAACAGTTTATCCGGCTTTTAATGAAAAAGAAGCGATGCAGATTGCACTTGAATGTCATATGGATCTGTTTCTTGTCGACATTTCTTTACATGACCTGCAGGGAAATGATGTGTCGGGGGTAAAATTTGCCAAACAGATTCGCAATATTGATTATTATGAGGTTACGCCGATTATCTTTGTGACATCTATTGCCAATCTCGAACTCCATTCTTATCGTGAAGTTTCCTGTTATAGCTATATTTTAAAACCGATTGATGAAGAGAAGCAGAAACAGCTTGCCGTGGAAATTGACAAACTTCTTAAGGACAGAAAGTCTGTCAGCAGGGAGCAGTATCTGTATTTTAAGGTTGATTCTGTTTTTTATCCTATAAAAGTTGACGAAATTATTACTATCCGCTGTATTAACAGAAGATTGCTCATACACACGATATCGGATAAATTTTATGTGAACAAGCTGACATTGAAGCAGATTCAGAAAGAATTGAATGCTATGGGGTTCAATCCCTTTGTGGAATGCCATCGCGGGATCCTGGTAAATCTGGATCATGTGGAACATATTGACAGGGTGAACAAATATGTGAAAGTATACAAAGAAGATCAAATGATTGATTTTGGAAGGACAAAGTGGTTTTCGGAAATACAAGGAGTAATTGAACATGATTAGTAATATTTTGATGATAGGGGTAGAGCAGATTGCGGTATTTATTGTTATTGACAGTCTGTTTGGAGATGAGTTAAGAAGGGATGTTGGCAAAAAAATAGGCATGGTTTTTCTGGAAACTGTTGTGTTAAGTCTTTTAAATATGTACCAACTGACTGGATTGTGGATTTTTATTGTTTATTTCCTTATGATTGGTGGCATGAAACTAATCTACCACGGGAGTATAAATATCTGTGTCTTGTATTGTATTATCGCGTTTTTGATGGTAAGCGCCATTGAACTTCTTCTCTATATTCCCTTCGCTATTTTCTGGAAGGGGATGGTGGGAGATTCCCGGGCAGGTCTTATCGGAACCGGCGGCGCCCTGCTTGTGGTGTGTGCCGCCCGCAGAAAGAGGTGGATCAACTGGAATATGATCCAGGATTTTGTGAAATGCCGCTATAAGATGCTGTGTTATATCTGTGCGGCAGTGGGAGGTATCATGCTCTTTGCCGTGTCGTATTTCCGGGTTCTGGATAGTATGCCGATCTATAGTTTTATCTTTCTGATCCTGATGATCGTTATCCTGTTTCCCATGATGTCGCAGTTTATAAAAAATGAGGTTGAATTAAAGGAACGCAGCAAATTTGAAAAACCCATGCGGGATGTGATCACAAGGATCCGGCAGCAACAGCACCAGTTTGATGCCCACCTGCAGGCGATTTATGGAATAATTAATCGCTGCCAGACTTATGATTGCCTGGTAGAGACGCTGGAAGGTTATATGTCTAAGATTCAGAGGGTGGACGCCTTTTACAGCCTGATCAAAGTGGAAGATCCAGTGCTGTCTGGGTTTCTCGGAGTCAAATTTTCGGAGGCAGTAAACCGGGGCATCCATATTTCACAGGAGATATCTGTGAAAAAGATATGCACCAATATTCCCCTCACAGAGCTGATCGGTACTTTTGGGAACCTGATCGACAATGCCATCGAGGAGGTTGAGAGCAATTATCTCAAAAAAGAGATCCGGCTGACCCTGCACGAAGAGGGGGACTGGTATGAATTCGCTATATCTAACCCGATCCGGAATACAGATATGCAGGAGATCACCAATTTTTCAAAGAAAGGATACAGTACAAAGGAAAATGCGGAGATGCGTGGGCTGGGGCTGTATAATGTGATGGATACGCTGAACCATTATAAGGGAGAACTGTACATGAATAAGTACACAGTAGAAGAAACGGATTGGTATGCGGTGCGGATCAAAATAAAAAGGCTTACATGTAAATAAGCCTTTTTATCATAGTGTCTGGTTGGTTTAATTGTTTTTTGTATCGGTTTTTATTAGTCTTCTGTCGGATATTCCGGCTCGCCCCAAAAACAAAAACTGATAATGTTTGTGGTCATCATGGCAGCCATGGCGATACATAAACTGCAGACCCTGAATAAAAGACTGCTATTAAATTTCTTCATTTTTTCCTCCTTTCTGTGCGGCAACGGCACATAGTAGTTGTAATGCCTGTAAAACAATAATCCAGAAGCAGATGTCTGCGATTGGAGTTGTTTTCAAAATGATTATAATAACTGAATATAGGAACAAAAGTCCTGTCGCCCTGTTGCGGTACCGGCGTTTGGTCTCTGGTGCTGCGGGGGGCCTTTTTTTTGATGCCACCGGGGAAGCCAGAAATGTGATCAGAATGCACAGAGCCAGTATCACAGGTTTGAACGCATAGGGAACCGATACATAAGAAGGGAGCACGATCACCGACAACAGCATAAATGTCAGCGTAAATAGAAAACAGGTAATAAAGTGTTCCATATGAAGACCGCCTGAATTGCATCGGATGGTTATAAGAACCAGTACACCAATTAAAAATTCGGGGAGATGCCCCAGGTTTAAAAATAAAATAGATAGCAGTAATGTTTTGATTAGTTCAGAACTCACAGCCTTAAGGGTGTACTTTAACCGCTTCATTTCCAGATCCGTGAATTGGTAGGATGACTGGATCTGTTCCAGAAACTGTTCCGCGTGAATGACTGCCATATTGCAGTATCCTCCTTTACGAAAAATATGCAATGCACCGGTGCAGTCGACTTGTTGTGTAATAGTATAACGGAAAAAATGACAAAAACAAGGGGGTGTGCGCGAACTGTGCGATTTCGTGTCTGAAATCATAAAAAATGGCCGCAAACGACGAAGCATCGTTATTTCAGACACGAAATAACACGGTTCGCGCAAAAGTATACCATCTTTTTCCTGTTTCCTGTATAATAGTTACAGAACAAAAGAATTTTAAGGAGGAACTGATTATGGATATGGAATTAGGTATGGAACTGGTATTGGATGCGAACCTCCCACTGTGCGAATGCAATAATTGTTTTATGGGATCATTTCTTCAGATGATGCGTTATAAGGGAGTGAGGTTAAGTGAATTAGAGGTACAGCTTCCCTATGCTGGTGTCAGGCTCAGTTTGTCATATCAGGATGGAATCAGTCTGAGTGCTAATTTTATTCAGGGCATACATTATTTTTGTTCGGAAAATCAGATTGCGTATAAGACGGGGGAGATCCTGCCGCAGCACATAGGAGAAGTGGCATATGAGATTTTGTCTGAACATGGTGCTTTTATGATTTCGCTGAATTCGAGGGATTATGGATATTATAAGGCTTTTGTCAATGACGGGATACAGCACTGTACACTGGTGACAGGAGTGGACAAGGAAGGGCTGCATATCGTGGATGTCTGTGCTTCGACATCCCAGCCGACGACACATAAGGGGGTTCTTCCCTTTGGGAACATTCTTGAGATTGGTCAGCATCAGCCAATTCCCATCGCTTACATAGAAGGGGAAGTGGACTGGGATAAAAAAGAGAAGGAGATTGACTGGGTACAGGAAAGAAAAAATCACATGGAAGAAAATATAAAATTAGAACAGGGCGGCAGGCTTCGGACAGGCCTGGATTATTGCGAATATCTTTACTCGGGGCTGTCTTCCCTGAGGGGATTTGAACTCCGCAAAATCGCCCATAACATTATGACGGATACCCATGTTCCCCAGTTGAAGATGCTTATTAATCTGTTTGCTGATAAAAACCAACAGGAGTATTATATTAAAATGAACCAGCTGTGTAATGACTGGACTCTGATGTCTTACCGTTTTCTGAAAGGGAGCTTTGAGTATGATTTTGCAGATCAGGAAACCCTTGTATATAATTACAAAGCGCTTCTTGAGAGAGAGCGGGAGATATATCAGTTATAAAGACAGGTTTTCTCCCTGCCACAGGATCAGAAGAGTTCCATTTTCCACGCTGATACTTCCCTTTTTTCCAGTGGCCTCATTGCTGATCCCCAAGGGGAATTGATTCGTCAGGGTGCTTCCTTCTATTTCATACTTCAATCCTTTGATCGTTACATTCTGACTCGTGTCACTGAGGGAGAATACCGAGACATAACCAGTAAAATCCTTTGGAATTGTAAAACCGGAATTTTGGATCACGGTCAGCACATATTGATCGTGATGGAGAATTCCCTGGGCACCCTCGGCGGCAAGGTAGGAAAGTGCCTGGATATTGGCTATGGAATGATCCAGCCGCCCGCCCAGGCCGCCGTAGATCTCAAAAGTGTGGTAACCTTTGGAGAGTCCCAGTTTGATGGCAAGCATCATATCTGTATCGTCTTTTTCCGGTGGATAGGTGTGCTTTTCGCATATTGTATCTTCCCATATTTCCAGAGACTGAACAGAATCAAAATCTCCCAGGGCAATATCTGCCCGAAGCCCAATCTGAAGCAGGTGGTCATAGCCGCCGTCAGCGGCAATGACCAGATCTTCATCTGTCAGTGATATGTTACAGGTGGAAAATTCCCCTGCGCCAAAAATGTAACAGACAGGAGTGTCCATTTTCTATACCTCCAGGTTTTCGATGACCTTAACAGCATCATCCATGTAATCAAAGGAAAAATCTTCGATCCTGCCGTGGTCCACTGCTTTGGTGAGTTCCGGGTTGATGGGAAGCTGGCTGAGAACGATCAGACCATACTGGTCAGCAATTTCTTTCACATGGCTTTCTCCAAATACGGAAATATGTTTACCGCAGTCAGGGCACAGGGCATAACTCATATTTTCTACGATCCCCAGTACCGGAATATTCATCATTTCTGCCATTTTTACAGCCTTGCTCACGATCAGGGATACCAGATCCTGAGGCGTGGTCACGACGACGATGCCGTCCAGGGGCAGGGACTGGAATACGGTAAGGGGAACATCTCCCGTTCCGGGAGGCATATCCACAAAGAGATAATCTACATTTTCCCAAAGTACATCAGTCCAGAATTGTTTTACAGTTCCGGCGATGACAGGCCCCCTCCAGATGACAGGGTCGGTTTCATTCTCCAAAAGCAGATTAATGGACATGATATCTATGTTTGTTTTTGATTTGACCGGAAAAATAGTCGTGGCATTTCCCATAGCCTTTTCCGTGATACCAAAGGCTTTCGGTATGGAGGGACCGGTGATATCCGCATCCAGGATACCACAGTGGTATCCCTTACGGCTGAACGCCACTGCAAGAAGATCAGTGACCATGGACTTGCCCACGCCTCCTTTGCCACTGACAACACCGATCACTTTTTTTACACTGCTGTCGGGATGTGGTTTTTCCAGAAAAGATCCGGGTTCTCTGTCTGCACAGTTTGAACTGCAGCTGGAACAATCATGATTGCATTCACTCATAGTACAATAATGCCTCTCTTTCACAGATTTATGGTTGTGCGACAACCGTCACAAATTTACTTTAGTACGAAACCTTGATTTTGTCAATAAAATGTGGCAGGATAAAGTGTGAATAGAACTTCTAAGCTTTTAAAACACAAAAGCTAAGAAGTTCTACGGCAGCAAAGCTGCCTATTCACACTGATAGAATCCGCAAAGCGGATTCTACGCCACTAATTCAAGTATTGTTTGTGCCTGTGGCGGCATGTCTAGAAGTGTGAATAGAATGCAAAGGCAGTGTTCTTCAAGAATTATTGTGCGATTTGTGCGTGAATGGAGGGAAAAAATGGAATCCAGAAGAGAAAAAGCAATAGAATTATTTAAGAAAGGATATAACTGCTCCCAGTCGGTGGTGCTGGCATATGTGGACGTGCTGGGACTGGACTGGGATCAGGCGGCCAAAATGTCCGCTTCCTTTGGGGGTGGATTAGGAAGACTCCGCCATGTGTGCGGTACTGTCTCCGGCATGGCAATGGTTGCGGGGATGATCACGGCATCCTCAGATCCGGAGGATAAAGAACAGAAAAAGGAAAATTATGAGATGATACAGAAGCTGGCAAAAGAGTTTGAGAAACAGAACGGCAGTATTATCTGCCGGGAACTGCTGGGGCTGGATGGAGGAAAGACCACGGTGTCAGAAGAATACAGGACAGGGGCAGTTCCTGAACCGAGAAGTCCCGAATATTACAAAAAGAGACCCTGCCCGGAACTGGTGGGGCAGGCATGTGAAATTCTGGATCATGTACTGTTTGACCCGGCGGACTAAGGAAAATCTTGATTAAGAATTAAAAATATGATAAAATAAGTAGAAGTATTGACGATTTTTATCTAAAAACAAGGCAGGAGGCATTTTTATGTTTAAAATTGTAGAGAAAACGTCCCTGAATCCTACCGTTTCTAAAATGGTAGTGGAGGCTCCGCTGATCGCAAAAAAGGCTGAACCGGGACAGTTTATCATCTTTCGCGCCAAAGAAGACAGCGAAAGAATTCCGTTGACAATTGCGGATTATGACAGGGAAGCAGGAACGGTTACGATCATTTACCAGATCGTAGGAGGATCTACCATGGAGCTGGATACTCTGGAAGCCGGGGGATATATTCACGATTTTGTGGGACCTCTTGGGGTTCCGACCCATACAGAGGGGCTGAAGAAAGTTGCTGTAGTTGGCGGCGGCGTCGGCTGTGCCATAGCATATCCAGTAACGAAAAAGCTGCATGAAATGGGAGCAGAGGTACATTCCATTGTAGGATTTAGGAATCAGGATCTGGTGATCCTTGAGGAAGAATTTAAGAACGCAAGTGATAAGCTTGTGATGATGACAGATGATGGAAGTTATGGGGAAAAAGGCCTTGTAACCGATGCCCTTGAAAAATTGATCAAGGAAGGAAATGAATATGACGAAGTGATCGCCATCGGACCTTTGATCATGATGAAATTTGTATGCCTTACTACAAAAAAATATGGGATCAAGACGATGGTCAGCATGAACCCGATCATGATCGACGGTACGGGAATGTGTGGCGGATGCCGTCTGACTGTGGGTGGCGAGACAAAGTTTGCCTGCGTGGATGGTCCTGACTTTGATGGTCATCTGGTAGACTTTGACGAGGCGATGCACCGCGGAACCATGTATAAGGAATTTGAGACACATGCCCGCGAAGAAGCCTGCAACTTGCTGAAGAAAGGAGCAGAGTAAAATGGCAGAACGTAATATGGATATGAATAAATGTCCGATGCCGGTACAGGATCCGGACGTTAGAAATAAAAACTTTGATGAGGTAGCTCTGGGATATACCTATGATATGGCAGTAAACGAGGCGAGAAGATGTCTGAATTGTCCGAAAAAGCCTTGTGTCAGCGCCTGCCCGGTACAGATTGATATTCCTGCATTTATCGAGAGAGTGGCGAATGAGGATATGGAGGGAGCTTTTGAAATCCTTTCCAAGTCTACTTCCCTTCCAGCGGTGTGTGGACGTGTGTGCCCACAGGAAAGCCAATGTGAGGGAAAATGTGTGCGCGGGATGAAAGGCGAGCCGGTGGGGATTGGCCGTCTGGAGCGTTTTGTGGCAGATTATCACAGAGCACATTGTACAGATAATCCGGTGATGCCAGAGCAGAATGGACATAAAGTTGCCGTGATCGGAGCAGGGCCCAGCGGACTTACGGTGGCGGGAGACCTTGCCAAAATGGGATATAAAGTAACGATCTATGAGGCACTTCACCTTGCCGGCGGTGTTCTGGTTTATGGTATTCCTGAGTTCCGTCTTCCCAAGGCGATCGTTCAGAAGGAGATCGACAATCTGAAAGCCATCGGAGTTGACGTGGAGACAAATATGGTCATCGGTAAAGTACTTACCATAGATGAACTGTTTGAGATGGGAAATGAGGCTGTATTTGTAGGCTCTGGAGCAGGACTTCCACGCTTTATGAATATTCCGGGCGAGAGCCTGAAAGGCGTATACTCTGCCAATGAGTTCCTGACCCGTATCAATCTGATGAAAGCATATAAGGAAGATTCCAAGACGCCGATCCAGCACGCGAAAAAGGTAGCTGTCGTGGGCGGAGGAAATGTGGCGATGGATGCCGCAAGAAGTGCAAAGCGTCTCGGCGCTGAAGAAGTGTATATTGTATACCGCCGCGGTATGGAAGAACTGCCGGCGAGAAAAGAAGAGGTCGAGCACGCAGAAGAGGAAGGAATCATCTTTAAGACACTGCATAATCCCGTGGAGATCCTGGGAAATGAGGATGGCATGGTATCTGGTATGAAGTGTGTGCAGATGGAACTTGGTGAGCCGGATGAGAGCGGACGCCGCCGTCCGATCGTGAAGGAAGGCAGTGAATTTGTGCTTGATGTGGATTCTGTGATCATGTCCATCGGAACCAGTCCGAATCCGCTGATCCGTTCTACCACACCGGGACTGGATGCCAACAACCATGGCTGCCTGATCACAAAGGATGAAAAGGGCGAGACAACCCGCGAGGGCGTTTATGCCGGTGGAGACGCCGTGACAGGGGCAGCTACTGTGATCCTTGCCATGGGAGCAGGAAAATCAGCAGCCAAGGCAATTGACGAGTATATCAAAAGCAAATAACAGATACCGGAATACCGGTAAGTTATAAATGAAGGGAGTGTTTATATTGTTTAAAAATTCAGGTAAGAGAGTGATCTGTACATTGCTCGTCTTCGGACTTGCTTTTTCAAGTTTGTTAACTGTGGATTCACAGGCGGCGAAGAAGACGAAACTTAAGACAAAAAAGATCACGATGAAAGTTGGCCAGAAAAAGAAGATTGTGATAAACGGGAAAAAGAAAAAAGCAGTTTACCGTTTTGTATCATCTTCAAAGGCAAAAGCAACTGTGTCTAAGAGCGGCGTAGTCTCTGCAAAAAAAGCAGGAAAGGTTACGGTCACGGTAAAAGAAACTTATAAGAAAAAGACAAAGAAGCTTGGAAAGACAGTGGTTACGATCAAGGCGAAAGATGATGGGAAAAAACCGCAGCTTACGGCAGTTCCCTCTTCAAGCCCAGCGGCAACACCAGTGCCAACACCTGTGGTGACACCGGTTCCCCAGACCAGCAGCCAGCCGCAGAACACGGAGGTGCCTCACCAGACGGAGACGCCGAATCAGACAGAAGCACCTCTTGAGACAGAGCCACCGGCCTCTGCCATGAAGCCGATCGGACCATATATCGAAGATACGGATTCCAGTGTGCCTGACGGATTTGATGAAGTGAATGACGAGGTGGCGGGAACGGTGGAGGATATTACATACGACTCCACTGTGATCAAGGAAGATGCTGTTGTTTCCAGAAAGGCAAAAGTCGTGCTGCCAAAAGGCTATACCGAGGATAAGAAATATCCAGTGGTATATATGAACCATGGCATCGGCGAAAACGAGACAACATTTTTTGGAAACAAAGTTCAGAATGTGATCTGGAATGCTATCGCAAACGGAGATGCAGAGGAAATGATCGTTGTGTTCCCGAATGGCTGTGCCAATGAAAAGGGAAATAGTAGTGGGCTGGAATTCTTCAGTAAGGAACATTATGCGGCATTTGATAACTTTATTAATGATCTGAAAGAGTGTCTGATGCCATATATCAATGAGAATTATTCCACACTGACAGGGCGTGACAACACTGCGGTATGCGGATTCTCCATGGGAGGACGTGTCAGCCTGCATATTGGATTTACCCTTCAGGACACCTTCCGTTATGTAGGGGCCTTTTGTCCGGCACCGGGTATCTTTGAACATAATGATATGAATGTTCACGAAGATGGATTGTTTACCCCTGAGACATTTACCCTGCAGGATCAGTACATGAACGATACTCTTGTAATGATCGTGAAAGGAACAAATGACACGACAGTTAAGAACTTCCCGAAAGATTACACGGAAGCTTTGACAGCCAATCAGGTTCCCCACCTGTTCTTTGAACTGCCGGGCGGCCATGATACCAGTGTGTATAAGCCGGGAATGTATAATTTCCTGCGGCGCATTTTCCACCGCAATGAGGAATGAGAAAACTGTATATATAAGTTCTGGCGGACTTTTAACAAACTGCTGCACCGCGTTGTCGATGCAGCAGTTTTTTTAGTTGAAATATCCCTATGTGTTATAGTATAATTAAACATATATTTACATAAAATTGGGAGGCACTATGAAGAAGAGAGCAGGTTTAAGTCTGAGAAAAAGATTATTGTGTGTCACGCTTGTTCCCATCCTTTTATTTGGGATCATCATTATAGCATGCAGCTGCAACCAGCTGGCAAAATCTGTCCATCAGGAAGTGGAATCCGGACTGCAGAATGTGGCGCAGTCAGCAGCCTACATGTTTGAAAAAGAATTTCCAGGAGAGTACCGGCAGGAATCCAGCATTGCTGAAATGTATAAGGGAGATAAGAAAGTTAAGGAGGCAGTGGAGATATTAGGGAGATTAAAAGAGATTTCTGGTGCAGATATTACTATTTTTTATAAAGATACCCGTATCGTTACTACGATATACGATAAAAATGATAAACCGATCATAGGGACAAAAGCAAACGCGGTGATCATAAGGGATGTGTATAAAGGGGGGACGGAGCGCTTTTATGCGGAGACGAGTATAAATGACCAGGACTATTTTGCGTATTATTGCCCTCTGTATGATTCCCAGAAAAAGTGTACTGGGATGATATTTGCAGGAAAACCCTCCCACTATGTAAGCGGAATTGTATTGGAGGGAGTGCTTCCCATTGTGACGCTCATTGTTTTGGCAACACTGGCCATGAGCGTGATCATGTGGCAGTATTCGGTGCGTTTGACCAATGCGATGAAGAACCTTCAGGATTTTCTTATGAAAGTAGAGCGGGGGGATTTTACAGCGGAGCTGGGGGAAATAGTGGAAGAGCGTAAGGATGAACTGGGCAGGATCGGGAAATCTGCTGTGCAGATGCAGTGTGCACTGCGGGAGCTGGTAGAACAGGACTCCCTTACCAAATTATATAATCGCCATTACGGAGAAATCTGGCTGAGAAAGGTGATTGAAGAGTCCGCTGGAAAGAATTCCGCCTTTTCTGTGGCGATAGCGGATATTGATTTTTTCAAAAAATTCAATGATAATTATGGACATGACTGTGGGGATCTTGTGCTGCGGAAGGTGTCAAATATTATGAAAAAAAATATGAAAAGGCAGGGGTGTGCGGCCAGGTGGGGCGGCGAGGAATTTCTTCTGGTCTTTTCTGACAAGGGGCTGGAGGAGTCACTGGAAGAAACCCAGAGGATTGCTGACAAGATAAAAAGGCTCCGCATCTCTTATGGGGATAAGGAACTGGGGGTTACGGTGACTATTGGTATTATTGAGGGAGATCCGCAAAGAAATATGGATGAATTGATCAAGGCAGCGGATCGGGCGCTCTATGAAGGAAAGGAAAGCGGCAGGGACCGTGTGCAGGTAGGGATTTTGGAGGCGGATACGGCATCGGATTAGAACGAATAGCATCACCCAAACTAAATGAATTGAAAATCGTCGGCAATTATGATATGATAAAAGCCAGACGTTGTAGACTAATAAAAATGCTTTTTATAAGGCAATGAGAGGAAGGTGCATATGAGAAGAGTAGCTTTTTTGACCAGTGGCGGAGACTGCCAGGCACTGAACGCAACGATGCGTGGAGTGGCGAAAACTCTTTATGAGGCGGATAATGATGTAGAGATTCTCGGTATATTGGAAGGGTACAAGGGACTCATGTATGAAAAATACGTGAAAATGAAGCCTTCTGATTTCTCTGGGATTCTGACAGAAGGCGGGACGATCCTGGGATCTTCCAGACAGCCTTTTAAACATATGAGAAAGCCGGACGCCAATGGCATGGACAAGGTACTGGCCATGAAAAATACTTATCAGAAGCTAAAGCTGGATTGTCTTGTTATATTGGGCGGCAATGGAACACAGAAGACAGCAAATCTTCTTAGGGAAGAAGGGCTGAATGTAGTGGGACTTCCAAAGACCATTGATAATGATATCTGGGGTACTGATATGACTTTTGGTTTCCAGAGTGCTGTGGACATTGCCACAAACTGCATTGATTGTATCCATACTACGGCATACTCTCATGGCAGGGTATTTATTGTGGAGGTAATGGGACATAAGGTGGGCTGGCTCACACTTCATGCCGGCATCGCAGGCGGGGCAGACGTTATACTGATCCCGGAGATCCCCTATGATATAAATTCTGTTATATCAGCCATCGAAAAGAGAACGGAGGCAGGAAAACGATTTTCGATTCTCGCTGTGGCAGAGGGAGCTATTTCCAAAGAGGATGCTGCGCTTTCCAAAAAAGAATATAAAGAAAAGCTGAAAAATAACCCATATCCAAGTATTTCCTATAAGATCGGGGCGGAGATCGAGGAGCGGACGGGGCAGGAGATCCGGATCACAGTGCCGGGCCATACCCAGCGCGGTGGAAGCCCGTGTGCTTATGACCGGGTGATCTCCAGCCGTCTCGGAGCAGCGGCAGCAGGACTGATCCTTGAAGGAAAATTTGGCTATATGGTTGGCTTCAAAGGAAATGAGATTGTTCCTGTGCCTCTGAGTGAGGTGGCGGGGAAACTGAAAATGGTGGATCCAGATTCATCCACGATCCAGGAAGCAAAAAATCTTGGTATCTGTTTTGGTGATTAAGCAGACCGGGATATCGTAAGGAGGAGGCAAGGCATGTCTTATCAGGCGCTGTACCGCAAATTCAGACCGGACAATTTTGAGGAGGTAAAGGGACAGGATCATATTGTGACCACTCTGAAGAACCAGATCCGGGCTGGCCATGTTGGACATGCTTATCTCTTCTGTGGAACCCGGGGAACAGGAAAGACGACGGTTGCTAAAATATTTGCCAGGGCAGTTAATTGTGAAAATCCAGGGGAAAAAGGACCCTGCGGCGAGTGTGAGATGTGCCGGGCGATCGCAGCGGGGAATTCCATGAATGTGGTGGAGATGGATGCGGCATCCAATAATAAAGTGGACGATATCCGCCAGGTGATCGAAGAGGTTCAGTATTCTCCGGCCCAGGGCAGATATAAAGTATATATCATCGACGAAGTGCATATGCTTACCACAAGTGCATTTAATGCTCTCTTAAAAACACTGGAGGAACCGCCCTCTTATCTGATCTTTATCCTGGCCACGACGGAGGTTCATAAGATACCCATGACCATTCTGTCCCGCTGCCAGAGATATGATTTCAAGAGGATCTCTGTGGAGACCATCGCTGCGAGACTGAAAGAACTCCTGGATCAGGAGGGGATCGCAGCTGAGGAACGGGCGCTGACATATATTGCCAAGCTCGCTGACGGAGCCCTGCGGGATGGTCTGAGTCTTCTGGAGCAGTGTATCTCTTTTTATTTTGGTGAGGAGCTGACCTACGAAAAGGTTCTCAAAGTACTGGGGGCTGTGGATAATGATGTATATGCCTCATTTACAAAAGCACTGGCGGCGGGAAACGTGGCTGATATGATGCA
The DNA here is from genome assembly GCA_910584645.1 of uncultured Eubacterium sp. Classification (GTDB taxonomy): domain Bacteria; phylum Bacillota; class Clostridia; order Lachnospirales; family Lachnospiraceae; genus Eubacterium_F. The sequence goes on along the minus strand of CAJUAU010000007.1, from coordinate 51,858 downwards.
GATCACGGAGGGGCTTATTTCGGCGGGAAAAGATCTGGGACGGTTTTGTGACGAGTTGATCTGGTACATGAGGAATCTGATGATCGCAAAGAGTACGGAGCATCCAGAGGATATCATTGATATGTCCCAGGAGAATCTGGATACCCTGACTGGGACGGCAAAAGAACTGGAACTGGAGATGATCTTCCGCTACATCCGGGTATTGTCTGAGGTAGAAAATCAGATGAAATATTCTGATCAGAAAAGAGTGTTGTTTGAGGTGGCGCTGATCCGGCTCAGCCGGCCAGAAATGGAGAGGGATCATGAATCTATCGTAAACCGGATTCATAATATTGAAGAGAAGCTTGAAAATGGATTTGTGGCGGCACAGACGCCGCAGAACCCGGAACAACTTTCGGCCAAAGCTGTGGAAGAAGCTCCCCGGAAAAAGATTCTGGAGAGTGCGGTGCCGGGAGAGGTGAAATCTTTGGCGGGGAACTGGCATCAGGTACTGAATCAGCTGGATCCGGTCAGTAAAAATATGCTGAATCATGTGACACTGACAGTGGATGAGGCCGGGGCGCTGGTGATCGCCTTCTCAGAAGATACAGCATATGCGTATTTTTCCAGAGAAGGGGATCAAAAGGAAAAGTTGTGTCATGTGGCAGAGGAACTTATTGGAAAGAGGGTAAACATAGAATTCCGTCTGGTGGCAGATCAGAGAGAATACGACGCGCTTCCTGAATTGAGGGGGCTGTTTGCGGACAGTGATATTGAGATCGAGGCTATGGACTGAATAATAACTTATAAATTGAAAGGAAAATAACAATGGCAAGACGTGGTGGATTCCAGGGAGGAATGCCTGGAAATATGAACAATCTTATGAAACAGGCGCAGAAAATGCAGCGCCAGATGGAAGAGCAGCAGAAGGAGATGGAAGAAAAAGAATTTGAGGCGACCGCCGGCGGCGGTGCTGTGACTGTAAAGGTCTCCGGAAAAAAAGAGGTTCTTTCTGTGAAGCTCTCGGAGGAGGTTGTAGACCCGGATGATATCGAGATGCTGGAAGATCTGATCGTGGCAGCCACCAATGAGGCACTGCGTAAGATGGAAGCCGATAATGCCAAGGCGATGGAAGCACTTACTGGCGGCTTGAATCTGGGCGGAGGATTTCCATTCTGATGAATTACTACTCGGAGTCGATCAATCAGCTGATAGAAGAACTGGCACAGCTGCCAAGTATTGGTGCCAAATCGGCACAGCGCCTCGCTTTTCATATCATAAATATGCCCGAGGAACGGGCAGAGAGATTATCTTCTGTCATTTTGTCAGCGAGGAAAAATGTACGGTATTGTAAAGAGTGTTTTACCCTGACGGACAGTGAGGTCTGTCCTATCTGTGCGAATCCGAAACGGGATAAGAAGACCATTATGGTCGTAGAGGATACGAGAGATCTTATCGCTTATGAAAAAACCGGACAGTACGAGGGGGTATATCATGTGCTTCACGGCGCCATCAACCCGACGCTGGGGGTGACGCCGGCAGACATCCGCCTAAAGGAACTGATGCAGCGCCTTCAGACGGATGTGGATGAAGTTATCATCGCCACCAATTCATCTCTGGAGGGAGAGGCTACGGCGATGTATATCAGTAAGCTTTTGAAGCCGGCTGGTATCAAAGTGACCCGCATTGCCAGCGGAGTACCGGTGGGCGGTGATCTGGAATATATCGATGAAGTGACATTATTCCGCGCGCTGCAGGGCAGGACTGAGCTTTGAACGGCTTGAGGATGACGCAGCGTATTCCCGGATCAGGCTGCGGTTCAGTCCGCGGTAGATGAAATCTGCCAGGCGCATGACCAGATTCAGCCTGGTGGTCTGCAGAAGCATCTGTCCGCCAAACCCCGACAGGTTGACGATGCCAGTGATAAACAGATCTCCCACAGAGGGAAGATCTTTGGCGACCCCTACACCGGGAGCGAGGGATCCCTCCCCCACGGTGATATAACCCACGTGTTCCGCAATGCCGAGAGAGGCGTCAACGGCGATGATCACAGGGTTTCTGTGGTTTTTTCTTATAAATTCAAGAGCATCTTCCAGATTTTTGGCATGAACCGGGTTTTCCAGGGTGCCATAAAGATGGAAGTTTTTTTGGTGCATGGCAAGAAAATGTCCGACAATAGGACCCAGTGAGTCCCCGGTTGCCCGGTCGGAGCCGATGCATACGATCACAGTTTCTCTATTTGAAATATCATGTTTTCTCATTAAAATAGACAAAGTTCTTGAAAATTCACTTAATGCGTGCCGGTCGGCAGGATTAAAATAATAAATCATTTGCGTACTCCCTTTCTAAATGGACATGCCGCTTCTGGCGGCAAGGCCATGATTACTGCTTATCTAAGAAAAGTATTGGCAGATAAACGAAAAATACTCATGAAAAATAAAAAATCTGATTTTCTTTTCAGAATGCGACAAAAATTTTATTTTCCTTGTTTTATAATGAGAGCAAAACGAATAAAACGGAGGGATATCATGGACTGGAAAGCACCAAAAAGCGTACGTCAGATAGGTGATACGAAAGGGAAGACGAAAATATATGTAGAAGACTATGTGATGTCATTTGCCAGAAGGATGTCTAAGGAGAGAAAAGGTACAGAGCTGGGCGGTGTGCTTTTGGGACATCGTTTTTATCATGCCAGGGAAAAGGTATTTCTGATATCGGGAATGGTCTCCATCAAAGATTTTCATAAACGGGAGAGTGACACATTTTCCCAGGAAATGTGGACAGGCATCTATACGGATATCAAAGAAAATTTTACAGATCTGGATATCGTGGGCTGGTACTATTCCGGAAAAGGACAGAGCAGGGATGGGATGGACAGGCTTCTGGAAATACACCGGCGGAATTTTTCTGAGGGAGATAAACTTCTTTATATATATGAAGAAAACGGATCAGGAGATGATTTTTACCTCTATGAAAACAGCAATTTTTGCCGCCAGGAGGGATATTACATATATTATGAAAAAAATCCTGAGATGCGCAATTATATGATGGAAGAGGCAAACCGGTTTGTACATATCGTGGAACAGGAGGATGACCGGGTGCTTCGGAACATCCGTGGCGTTCTCCGGGAAAATGAGGAGAAGAAAAAACAGGAAGAGGGAAAATGGACCTATGGGCTGGCAGCGATGGTGGTCGTACTGGGTCTGGCGCTGGCAGTTGTGGCATGGGGAAATAAAAACGGCCTTACCGAACTCAAAGATCAGATCACAGGGCTTCAGACTGCTGTGATGGGGGTGAAAGATAAAGATAAGAAGACGACGGTTGAGACTATTGGAAGTGGTGTGGTCAGTGGAAATGCCGTGGCGGGGGCGAGCAGTGCCGCAGTATCTGGAGCAGCAGCCGTTCCAGAAGTGCCAGCCGCTGCAGTCTCCCAGGGCGGCGTAGAGGGAGGACAGCCTCCACAGTGACCTGGCTCGACGGCAGGGTTCAAATTCGTGTCGTCGGGTTATATGGAAGAATCCGATTGAAAAAAGGGAATTCATATGGTATACTGTCGAATAGATGGTTATTTGGATATCGGGAACGGGGTGAATCTGGCACATGTATGATTTTTCGGAGAAAGACTTTGAAGATGAGAGAAAGAGAAAAAAAAGACGTCGTTTCCGGATCCTGGCTATTTCTATAGGGGCGGCGCTGATCATTGGAATTGCCGCTATCGTAACCGTATCCTATTATTATATGAATCGGTCTTTTTCCGGCTATGACGTGGTGGGTGAGATATCCAGGGCAGACAGTAACAATGTGATCTACTGCCCCTTTCAAAATAAACTTTTAAAGTACAGCCGCGATGGGATCTCCCTTCTCGACGGGAGCGGGAAGACATTGTGGAATGGCGGATATGAGATGGAGAATCCCCAGGTAGATATATGTGGGGATTATGTGGCTGTGGCAGATATTGGCGCCAAGAAATTTTATGTGTACAATGGCAATGATCCGGGAGTGGAAATGGAGATGACTTATCCCATTGGACGGCTGAAGGTGGCCGCCAACGGGAAGGTGGCGGTGCTGCTTCACGATGTAGATTCGGATGTGATCAATATATATGATCCTTTTAACAAGGTAGAACCATTGAAGGTAGAAGTACCAACCAATGTGACAGACAATGGCTATCCGCTGGATTTTGACATTTCCCCGGATGGTGACAGCCTGGTGGCAGCGTATATGCTTGCCAGTGGAGGTATGGAAAACAAGGTCTGTTTTTATAATTTTACCGAAGTCGGCCAGGATCAGAATACCCTTGTAGGCGGAAAATCATTTGAAAAGAATATGATATCCTGTATTGAATTTATTGCAGAGGACGAGGTTGCCATCTGTTATGAAAATGGCTTTTCATTTTTTGAGAATATGAAAAAGCCAGAGATGATATTTGAAAAAAAATTTGAAAAAGAGATCAAAAGTCTGACATATGATGAGGATCATATGCTGGTACTTACGGGTAATGCCGGCAGCACAGAGGATCAGTTGGCGCACCTGTTTTCCTTTCGGGGAAAGGAAGAGATGTCAGAAAAGATAGACTATAAATATACAGATATTTTGATGGCAGATCAGGAAATTATTTTCACGGACGATCAGAGCTGTCATATAATAAGAAAGAATGGAAAAGAAAAATTTTCCTTTGACTTTGAAAAAAAATACGAATATTTTTTTCCCGCGCTGAGAGACAATCAGTACTTTTTACTGGATGAGACCACGATCAGGATCATAAAGATCGGCTGATCACCGCGGAGAAATGAAAGGAGAAAAGACTTATGTCAGGAGAATTGCAGGGACAGGTACTGGAAATATTTTTGGGAGTAGTCTTACTTTGCTGTATTTTGATCGGATCGAACCGTGGACTGCTTCTCAGCCTGTACAATGTGGTTAAGAATCTACTTATTATCGCGGCAACCATCGGCATTGCGCCGGTCATTGTGAACCGGCTTCCCGATACGCTTACAGCGAAAGAAGGGATTGCATATATTATAGCGCTTTTTGTGGCTGTTATTGTGTTCAATATCGTCGCCCATCTGCTGCAGATCATTGGAGACACGCCAGTTCTTGGAGGGCTGAATAAGCTGGGAGGAGCGTTCTTTGGTGTGATCACAGGTTTTTTTGTGGTGTGGAGCATACTGGCTATCCTGGGAGCGTTACAGGAGTATGAATGGATCGGTGAGCTTGTCAAAGCAGCCAGAGGCAATGACAGAGTAATGTGGTTTCAGAACTGCAATCCTATTCCCAGTGTTCTGAAAAGGTTTGATTTCCCAGTGCTGTAACAGAAATTTCATCATAAATCTTAAAAACACCCTTGACAAACACGTGCAGGGGTGTTATCTTTAATTTAGTCAATGATTAGCACTCGATATTGTTGAGTGCTAACAAAGGAAGTGATTACATGGTATTGGATGAGCGGAAGCAGAAGATTCTGGAAGCGATCATCCATAATTACATGGAGAGCGGGGAGCCGGTTGGTTCACGAACCGTTTCCAAGTATACAGATCTGAATCTGAGCTCCGCCACGATCCGGAATGAGATGGCGGATCTGGAGGAAATGGGCTATATTCTCCAGCCCCATACGTCAGCGGGAAGGATCCCTTCTGATAAAGCTTATCGTCTCTATGTAGACACGGTTCTCAAAAATAAAGAGAAAGAAGTAGACGATATGAAGGGAGTGCTGATCGAGAAGGCGGATAAGATTGACCTGCTTTTGAAACAGGTGGCGAAGCTGCTGGCGGAGAATACGAATTATACGACCATGGTTTCCAAGCCAAGATATGAGCATAAGAAGATTAAATTTATTCAGCTGAATCAGATTTCTGACGTACAGCTCCTTGTCATTGTTGTTCTGGATAATAACCATGTAAATAACAAATTTATTGATCTGGCATACCCGATCGATGACAATATTGTCTCACAGTTGAATTTCCTTATAAATGCAGCCCTGAACGGTCTTGATGTGACAGAGATCAATCTGGCGATCATGCAGGACATCAAAGAGAAGGCCGGTGAATACGGGGATCTTGCTTCCAGTATTCTTGACTGCATCGGGGAGGCGCTGAACGATGAAGAGGCATCGGAGATCTATACATCCGGTGCTACCAATATTTTAAAATACCCGGAACTCAGTGATAAAGAGAAGATGGTAGAATTATTGTCCACCTTTGAGGAAAAACAGAGATTGGAAGCGTGGGTCAACGATGAGGCAGATCCAGAAGAACATGGGATCCAGGTGTATATAGGCGACGAGTCGCCAGTGGAGGCCATGAAAAACTGTTCTGTGGTGACCGCTACTTATAAGATCAAAGAAGGCGTTTATGGAAAAATAGGAATTGTTGGACCAAAACGTATGGATTATGAGAAAGTGGTGGGAACACTGGAGAATTGCATGCAGCAGCTGGATGATATTTTTAAATCCAAGGAATGATAGATGGAAAGGCGGTAGAGAACGTGGCAGAGGAAAAGGTAAACGAGCAGATAGACAACGGGAATGAAACGGAAGAGATCGCTGGGGAAGAGAAGGCGGAAGATATCCAGAAGGAAGAAGATCTGGTTTCTGGCGAAGAAACGGCGTCGGAAACAGAGGAAAAAAAAGATTCCAAGGTTACGTCAAAGGAAAAAAAGAAAAAGAGAAAAGATAAAAAAGATGAAAAGATCGAGGAATTAAATGACAGGCTTCTGCGCAATATGGCAGAGTTTGAGAATTTCAGGAACCGCTCGGAAAAGGAAAAGACATTGATGTTTGAGATCGGTGCCAAATCTGTCGTTGAAAAGATTCTTCCAGTAGTGGATAACTTTGAACGGGGACTTGGGGCAGTTACGGAAGAAGAAAAAGAGAATGCCTTTGTAAAGGGCATGGAAGCGGTGTATAAGCAGTTTTCCACAGTGCTTGAAGAGATTGGGGTTGTTCCTATCGAGGCGGTGGGAAAAGAATTTGATCCAAATCTCCACAATGCAGTGATGCACGATGAGGATGATTCCATGGAAGCCAACATAATTTCTGAGGAGTTCCAGAAAGGATATATGTATAAGGACAGTGTGGTAAGACATTCCATGGTAAAAGTGGTCAATTAGGCTATAAAGAAGAGAGTTATTTCATTCATATAAATTTAAAGAAATAAAAGGAGAGATTATCATGAGTAAGATTATCGGTATTGACTTAGGTACAACCAACAGCTGTGTTGCAGTGATGGAAGGTGGTAAACCTGTTGTGATCGCCAATGCAGAGGGCGCCAGGACCACACCGTCTGTTGTGGCATTTACAAAGAATGGAGAGCGTCTGATCGGTGAGCCGGCAAAACGTCAGGCAGTTACCAATGCAGACAATACCATTTCTTCTATTAAGAGACATATGGGTACAGATTATCGTGCAGCGATTGAAGATAAAAAATATTCCCCGCAGGAAATCTCTGCTATGATCCTTCAGAAATTGAAATCCGATGCAGAGAATTATCTGGGAGGCGAAAAGGTAACAGAGGCAGTGATCACAGTTCCGGCATATTTTAACGACGCGCAGCGTCAGGCGACAAAGGATGCGGGAAAGATTGCTGGTCTTGATGTAAAACGTATCATCAACGAGCCGACGGCAGCCGCTCTTGCCTATGGACTTGACAACGAGGGAGAGCAGAAGATCATGGTGTATGATCTGGGTGGTGGAACTTTTGACGTATCCATTATCGAGATTGGAGACGGTGTGATCGAGGTATTATCCACATCCGGAGATAACCGTCTCGGCGGTGATGATTTTGATAACAAACTTTGCGATTATATGGTAAGCGAGTTTAAAAATACAGAAGGAATTGATCTCTCAGGTGATAAGATGGCGATGCAGCGTCTGAAAGAGGCGGCAGAAAAAGCGAAAAAAGAACTCTCATCTGCTACGACTACCAACATCAATCTTCCGTTTATTACCGCTACGGCTGAGGGACCGAAGCACTTTGATATGAATCTGACCCGTGCTAAATTTGACGAGCTGACAGCAGATCTGGTGGAGAGGACGGCAACACCAGTAACCAATGCACTAAAAGATGCAGGAATTAGTGCTTCTGAACTTGGCAAGGTCCTGCTGGTAGGTGGGTCTACCAGAATCCCGGCAGTACAGGATAAGGTGAAACAGCTTACCGGCCATGAGCCGAATAAATCTCTGAACCCGGATGAGTGTGTGGCACTGGGTGCTTCTATTCAGGGAGGTAAACTGGCCGGAGATACTGGTGCAGGAGATATCCTTCTTCTGGATGTGACACCGCTTTCCCTGGCGATCGAAACCATGGGTGGGGTTGCAACAAAGCTCATTGAGAGAAATACGACGATCCCTACCAAGAAGAGCCAGATCTTCTCCACTGCAGCAGATAATCAGACCGCTGTGGATATCAATGTGGTACAGGGAGAGAGACAGTTTGCCAGAGATAATAAATCACTGGGACAGTTCAGACTGGATGGAATCCCACCAGCTATGCGTGGGGTACCTCAGATTGAGGTTACTTTTGATATCGATGCCAATGGTATTGTAAATGTATCTGCAAAGGATCTGGGAACAGGAAAAGAGCAGCACATCACCATTACAGCAGGATCCAACCTGTCGGATGATGAGATTGACAAGGCTGTGAAAGAGGCTGCTGAGTTTGAAGCCCAGGATAAGAAACGTAAAGAAGGCATTGATGTGCGCAATGAGGCGGACAGTATGGTATTCCAGACAGAGAAGGCATTGAATGATGTTGGTGAAGGTGTGGATGCTGCAGAAAAGGAAAAAGTTCAGGCAGAAGTTGATAAGGTAAAGGCAATCCTTGAGAGGACACAGGCAGAGTCCATGTCGGATGCGGAGATCGACGAGTTGAAGGCGGCCAAGGAATCACTGATGAACAATGCACAGCAGGTGTTTGCAAAGGTGTATGAGCAGGCACAGCAGGCAGCGGGCGGAGCACAGGGTGCAGGACCTGATATGGGAGCTGCTGCTGGAGCAGGGCAGCCGGATAACGGCGGAGACGACGTTGTGGACGGAGATTTCAGAGAACTGTAAGACTGGGACTGATGATATATTGAACTGAGGCTCGTGCTTGTTGTATTGGCACGAGTCAAAGTTCGTTGTTATGGAGGAGAGAAAATGGCTGAGAAACGTGATTATTACGAAGTACTGGGCGTCGACCGGAATGCCGGCGACAGTGAATTGAAAAGTGCTTATCGTAAGCTGGCAAAAAAATATCATCCTGACACAAATCCGGGAAATGCCGAAGCTGAGGCAAAGTTTAAGGAGGCTTCGGAAGCATATGCGGTACTGAGTGATTCGGAAAAGAGAAGACAGTATGACCAGTTTGGACACGCGGCATTTGAAAATGGTGGAGGAGCTGGCGGTTTTGACTTTTCTGGTATGGATATGGGAGATATTTTTGGAGATATCTTTGGAGATTTTTTTGGCGGTGGAAGGCGCCGCGATCCCAATGCGCCTACCAGGGGAGCTAATCTTCGTGCCCAGGTCAGGATCACTCTGGAAGAAGCATGTTTTGGTGTGGATAAGGAACTGGAGCTGAATTTAAAGGATGAGTGCAGTACCTGTCATGGAACAGGAGCCAAACCGGGGACGACGCCGGAGACCTGTGCTACCTGTGGAGGTAAGGGACAGGTGGTTACAACTCAGAAATCCCTGTTTGGAATGGTGCAGAATGTGACGACATGTCCTCATTGCCACGGTTCTGGAAAGGTGATCAAAGATAAATGTGGAGAATGCCATGGCACTGGTTATACTTCAAGCCGAAAAAAGATACAGGTATCGATCCCTGCTGGTATTGATCACGGTCAGAGCGTACGTATCCGTGGAAAGGGAGAGCCTGGAACCAATGGTGGCGCAAGAGGAGATTTACTGGTAGAGGTATTCGTGGAGCAGAATCCGGACTTTGAGAGACGTGATTATGATATTTACTCTACCGTAAAGATATCTTATCCCAAGGCAGTGCTGGGAGGAGAGATTGTTGTAAAGACCATTGATGGAGAAGTAGCTTATACTGTGAAAGCAGGAACTCAGAATGGAACAAGAGTAAGGCTGAGAGGTAAGGGTGTCCCTTCTCTTAGGAACAAGAAACTTCGTGGAAACCATTATGTAGATATTGTGGTTGATGTTCCCACGACGGTAAGCAAGGAGCAGAAGAAGCTGTTACAGCAGCTGGAAGACAGCTTCAATGAAAAGGAAGGAAAAAAGCATAAGAGGCGTTGAACACGTCCATGAGATAAAATGCTGCGGTGGAAAACTGCACTGAGCACATACGTCTATGAACCGTGTATTTGCTGTGAGATCAGCAGATACACGGTTTTTTATCCCCATCAGGAAGGCTAAGAATGCGCGCCCAGCAAAGAGAGTGGCTGGCTCATATGACATATTCTTATATTAGCTTGACGGTGCCTTCGAGCTAATATAAAAAACAGGCATCTTCCGAAGAAGATGCCTGTAAAAACTCAATCATAGACAAATTATGCTACAGTAAATTTAGCTTTCAGTACTGTAATTTCATCGCCTACCTGATATGGACAGTTGTCTTTCAGGTTCGGGATGTAGAACATGATTGGGTAATTGATATTGGTATCAGGATCCTTGTCGCCGTTCATAGCGTTCTTAGGAATGGTGTAGCTGAAGGTGTATGTATATGTCTTACCCTTCTTGATCTTGCCTTCTTTTACTACAGCACCTTTATGGGACTTATTCTTCTTTACAGAAGCAAGGCTCCATTTCTGACCAGCTTTCTTTGCAATCTGAGAACGAAGCTTAGAGTCGATTACGTGGTAAGCAAATGGATAAGAAGCAGCTCCACCAGATGTGTAGTTGAAGCAGAAGCCGAGCTCAGCAAGGTCATTCTTACCAGTGTTCTTAACGGTTACAGAGATGTTGATCTTCTTTCCTCTGAAGTCTTTTCCGCCATTTGCCGGATCATAGAATACGGCACGGCAGAGCCACATGCTGAAGCTGTCATACTTAAATGTGCTGTAAGGACATTTTACTGGTGCTGCAAAAGATTCACCGGTCTCAGAATTGGAACCAGTTTCTTTTGCAAGATCATAAATAACAGTACCGGATTTAGCCGCTTTTACTGTTACTTTACATGTAAGTTTCTGGCTCCCTACTTTAGCTGTGATCGTACAGCTTCCTGCTCCTGTTGCTGATACAGTAGCGGATTTCCCTTTTCCCTTAACATTAGCTACCTTCTTATTGCTGGTTGACCATTTTGCTTTAGCGCCTGCTGTAAGTTTCGCATCTTTACCACCTACTGAAAGAGTAAGTTTCTTCTTGTTCAACTTAGCAGCTGCGGAAGCTTCTGGTGCAGAAACGCTTGCGCAGGTAACAGCCACTGCCATAATTAATGTTCCTGCAACAATTTTCTTTGAAACTTTTGAGAACATAAACATTCTTCCTCCTTTTTAATTTGCTTCCATATTTGTGAAAAATCACTAATAGCAAAGCGATATTGTGAAAATATTATACCATTTTCATAAGGGGAATGCAAGTACTAATGGAAAATTAATATGGGAATTTTTACTTCTTCTTATGGAATAAGTGTTTCTTTTTTCCCTTATTTTTTTCGTTCACTTTAGCTACTGCAGCTTCTTGTCTCGCCTTTTGAAAATTGCGTATGGTCTCGTCCAGCTGTTTAAACCGGGCCTCTTCTGACTCTTCACGCTGTCTGACCAGATAGTCGATCTCCTTGCGCACATCCTCAGAAACCCGCGTGCTGATATGATCGCTGAGCTCTCTTGAATTTTCACTCATGGCATCTTTTATGATATTAGTAAGTATAGACTTAAATTGTGTCATTTTGTCGCCATGCTGCCCAGTTTCATTTGCTTTTATTCCGCTTTGTCCGGAGGGACTGACTGCTGTGTCAGAGGTCTGGCCTGAAGATGGGATCTGGCTCTTGATATCTTTAAGAGAGATATGGTTTGCCTTGAGATTTTGTATGGATTTAAAGATCTTCAGGTCGTCGTCTGTATATATGCGGTGTCCCATGGAGTTACGTGGAATGTTCAGGCAAAGCTCGTCCTCCCAGTAGCGTAATACATGGGGTTCCACGTTCATGAGCTTGGCGGCTTCCGATATGGAGTAGCATAACTGTACTGGTTCTTTCATAAAATAAAATCAGTCCTTTCCTTAAAGTTCTATTTAAGTATAGAGCATTAAGGATAAGGACTTCAAGTAGTGGTCCGCATATTTTGCGAGATTCGTCCGACGGCTTTCGCCCCGATGTGACAAAATAGGAGTAAAAACTGCTAATTTGTCTCCAGATTGGCAAATTTCGTGTATTCTGCCAGCCATTTCAGCTTTATGGTACAGGTGGGTCCATTTCGCTGTTTTCCAATAATGATCTCCGTCACACCTTTTTCCTCAGAATCTTTGTGGTAGTATTCATCCCGGTAAATAAACATTACGACATCGGCGTCCTGCTCAATAGCACCGGATTCACGGAGGTCGGAAAGCATGGGACGTTTATCTTCACGGCTCTCTACCGCCCGGCTCAGCTGGGAGAGGGCGATGACCGGGCAGTCAATCTCTCTTGCCAGTGCCTTGAGAGAACGGGAAATATCAGAGATTTCCTGTTGACGGGACTCGTTTTTCCGGCTTCCTGAGCCTGACATCAGCTGCAGGTAATCGATGATCACCAGTCCGAGATTGTTTTCCAGTTTTAGTTTTCGACATTTCGAGCGCAACTGTGCAATACTGATACCCGGTGTATCATCAATGACAAGAGAGGATTCGCCGAGTAGAATTGTACTTTCGGTAAGCTTTCCCCACTCCTCGTCTGCAAGATTCCCCACACGGATATGCTGGGAGTCCACTTTTGAGTTCATGGAGATCAGTCGTTTTGCCAGCTGGACCCGTGACATCTCCAGGCTGAAAATAGCAGTGAAAATGTTGTTTTTTATGGCAACGGTCTCTGCGATATTCAGGACAAATGCAGTCTTTCCCATAGAAGGGCGGGCGGCGATCAGAATAAGATCGGATTTCTGCAGTCCAGCAGTTCTGGCATCCAGATCGTAAAAACCTGTAGATATGCCGGTCACGGCACCCACTGTTTTGGCGGCGTTCTGGATGCTTTCCAGGGTTTCCAGCGCCACCTGCCGGATGGGAACAAAATCACTGGTAGAACGGTTCTGTACCACGTCAAATATCTGTTTTTCAGTTTTTTCGAGAAGCTGGTCCAGATTTTCTGTATCCTGATAGCATTCGTTGGTGATGGACTCGGATACCCGTATCAGTCTTCTGAGCACAGCTTTTTCCTTTACGATATCTGCATAATATTTGATATTGGCAGAGGTAGGGACAGAAGAAATAATGCCGCTGATAAACTCGACACTGCATAACTCAGCAGGAACTTCCTGCTCCTTCAATTTATTCTGCAGAGTGACCAGGTCTGCTGGTCTGCCTTCTTGATACAGCGCGATCATGGCATTGTACAGAGTCCTGAATTGGGGATTGTAAAAATCCTCCGCCACTAGGATCTCGGAGGCGGTAATGATTGCCTCCTGATCCAGAAGCACAGCTCCGATCACAGATTGTTCTGCCTCTGTGCTGTGGGGAAGGATTCGTTTGATCATTTGTTCTTCCATGCTGGTCTCATTTCTCTTTTACAATTACTTTTAATTCTGCTGTTACCTTCGGATGCAGTTTTATTGGAACCGTAAAGCTGCCTATGTTTTTGATCGGTTCAGGGAGATGCATCTTCTTTTTGTCCAGATCATAGCCCAGCTGCTCTTTTGCGGCAGCGGAAATCTCTTTGGTTGAGACGGAACCGAAAACACGTCCGTCAGAGCCGGCTTTGATAGAAAGAGTTACCGATTTGCCAGAAAGCTCTCCCGCAAGTGCTTTTGCTTTTTCTAAATTTTCCGCAGCGATCTTTTCATCGTTCTGTTTCTGAAGCTTCAGATCGTTGAGCGCTTTTGGGGTGGCTTCGAGACCAAGATTTTTCTTGAAAATAAAATTTCTGGCATAGCCGTCGCTTACATTTACAACCTCACCCTTTTTTCCAAGGGATTTTACATCTTCTAAAAGTATTACTTTCATTGAATTTCACCTTCCTCTTTCATTTTGGTCAGTATATTCCGGATTGCCAGCCGGCCTTCCTGAAGGGTACGACCCTCCAGCTGTGCTCCGGCGCTGGTGATATGTCCGCCGCCGCCAAGTTTTTCCATGACAACCTGTACATTAAGTTCATCAATGGAGCGGGCGCTGATATATATTTTTCCTTCAAATTCCGTCAGGACAAAAGATGCCTTGATGCCGTCGATATCAAGAAGCTCGTTGGCAATCTTTGCCCCAACGATCGTTGGAGATTCACACTGGTTTGCGTTACAGAGTGCGATGGCATAGTTGTTCATGAATATTTCTGTATTCTGGATCGCCTCCGCCTTCACCTTATATTCTTCCAGATCGGCGCGGAAGAGTTTGCGGATCCTTGTGATATCTGCCCCGGAACGGCGCAGAAATGCTACTGCTTCAAAAGTTCTCACACCAGGTTTGTTCATGAAATTATTTGTGTCCACCATGATACCCGAATACAATACATCGGCTTCGTAGGATTTGAGCCGTACTTCTTCTCCTACATACTGCAGGATTTCTGCCACCATCTCACAGGTGGAAGAAGCAAAGGGTTCTACATAGGACAGGGTAGGGTTCTCAAAGGATTCGCCTGCCTGCCGATGGTGGTCGAAAACCACCAGGGAAGAGGCAAGATGTAGCAGTTCCGGCTCGTCAGTATAGGATGGCACATTCACGTCTACGATCACCAGAAGGGTTCCGTTGGTCATCAGCCCCCTGGCGGTATCTCCGGTGATGAACAGATCGTCACCGTAGTCCCCGTTTTTCATCAGCATTGTGAGGACGGGGCGCAGAGAGGAGGTCACTTTATTTATGACGATGTGAGCGCTCTTTCCAAGTGCATTGGCGATGCGGCAGATACCAATAGCGCTTCCCAGAGCATCCACGTCGGGCAGCTGGTGCCCCATAACGACGATCTGCTCTGCCGCCTCGATGGATTCCCGGAGGGCATGCGCTTTGACCCTCGCCTTGACACGGGTATTTTTTTCCTTCTGGATACTTTTACCGCCATAGTAAAGAATGTTGTCTTTTGTCTTTATGACAACCTGGTCTCCGCCTCTGGCGAGAGCCAGATCAATGGCGCTGCGGGAATATTCCTGCCGCTTTTTGTAGGTGTCTGCCTGAATGCCGATTCCCATGCTTATAGTGATGGATACGTCGTCTCCCACATTTACATTCCGTATCTCATCTAACAGGGAGAACTTGTCATTCTGAAGTTCCGTCAGGTATTTGTGGCGAAAAAGGAAAATGTATTTATCCTTTTCCAGTTTTTTCGTAATGGCGTCGATACGCAGCATATATTTATTGATCTTACGGTCGATGAGTGCTACCAAAAGGGCGCGGCGGACTTCGTCCACCGGCTCCAGTGATTCATCGTAGTTATCGATATACAGCAGACCTACATCCAGCCGCTGTTCATTATTTTCTTTCATGTAGCGGATGATCTCTGTCTCGTCAAAGATGTAAAAGACAAAGAAATTGTCTCCCAGTCCCATGGTGGCTGCATCTTCTGCAATATTTTCTGTGGTGTCAGCCACATGCACTTTCTGGATCACTGCCTTAAAATATTCATTTTCTGTATGAAAATGAATTTCGGAGTTTTCTGAGGTGCTTTTTGGAAAGGTGTCAACGGTAAGGTTTGAGATCACAGAATCTATTGCAAACCGTTTTTTTGCGCCTTCCGGGTAAAAAGTAGATAGAAAACGTTTGTTACACCAGAGACAGGAACCAGCCCAGTCGGTGATCACAAGAGGAATCGCCAGATCCCCTGCCAGCCGCTCGGCAGTCTGGTTGAAGCGGACGGCATACTGTACGATATCCCGAAGAAGTTCCCGGCGTTTAAAGTAAAACAATAAAAAAGCTAATATAACATAAAGAAGAACATATCCGGTCATCAGAGCACCGGCGGTTATGTTCATCGTATAGATATGAATATTCATGGCGAGCAGCAGCGGTGAAAGAAGCAGCGGCCATCTCAGGTAGGAACGCAGTGTCCCCTGAATTCTATTTCCCTTCAATCCTTTCCCTCCATTCCCATATCTGATCAGCCCGACGGCGCCAATTTGAGCCCGCCGGGTTATATAAAGCCATTATACCATCATTTATGGGAAAAGAAAAGAAAAATAAATCTGAGAAAGATCAAAAAAATACCACTGCACAGATCTGTTTTCCAGCGCGCAGTGGTATTTTTATATAAAAATTAGTTGAAAAGAGTTTTTAGAAGATTCGCCTTACAAAGTTGTACAAACCGTTTTTCCATGCGGAGTGGTCATGACCAACGTCCGGAATCACATAATAATCATGGGGAGTTCCGTTTTTCGTAAGGGCATTGTGATAATTTACCGGAGCATCGCCCACGGTGCCATCATTTTCACCTTTGCAGATCATAATATAGGTTCTGTCATTATATTCTTCCGGAAGTTTCAAGGTATCTTCTGTAAAAAGACCCTCCTCCCTGTCATATGGAAGTACACCGACAGCAGGTTCAAAGCCGCCAATATAGCCAAAGGTATACGGCATGGTGATGCCGATGTAAAGAGCTTCACGTCCCCCCATGGAGAGTCCGGCGATGGCAGTGTTAGCCCGTCCCTCGGCAATAGAGTAGTTTGCTTTCATGTATGGCATCAAGTCATCCCGCAGGTCATTGATGAAGTTGTCAAATGCCTTAAAATGTTCTGGTGAATATATGTCGCCTGGATTCCCTTTATCGTCTTCACGGGCGCGGACATTCGGCATGACAACGATCATGTCAGGAGCCATTTCTTCAGCGATCAGGTTACCTATCACCTGGACCGGATTACTGCCGAGCCATTCGGTGTGGTCGCCGCCGATCCCATGAAGAAGATAAAGAACAGGATACTCTTCTTCATCCGAATAACCAGCGGGGAGTATCACATTGGCAGTCCGTCTTGCCCCAGTAGTGCGGGAATCATAATGGATCGTGGTTAAAGTTCCATAGGTCACACCGCTCTTCTTCTGGTCAAAGCCTTTTGGCGTATCATAATTATCATCATCTTCCCGCGGAGGAAGAGTTGGGATAGGAGTAGGCGTTGGATCTGGTGTCGGAGTGACTACAGGATCCGGAGAAGTTGTAACATTTACCGGCGGAGCAGCGGTAACGGCCGGAGCTGAAGGTGTGGGATTTGGAGACTGAACTGGCTTTGCCTTCTGCTTGATCTGAATCTGTACTGTTCCCACTTTTTTGGTTTTCTTCTTGTATTTTTCTTTTACAGTGATTTTTACATTTCCCGCTTTTTTTGCCTGAACAACACCTTTTTTAGTGACAGATGCAATAGCTTTTTTGTTAGATATAAAGCTGTATACTGCTTTTTTCTTTTTATTTTTGATCTGAATCTGTTTCTTTTGTCCTACTGTTAAATTAAATTTTTTAGTTTTCAGAGATGCTTTTTTGGCAGCATCGGAAACCGGCGCGCTGACAAGACCGATAACAAGGGAACCAAGCACCAGACCTGTGAAAACGCGGAACGATTTTGCGTGTTTATTCATGATAATCCTCCTCTGGATATTCATTCTGGCTCGACGGCGCGGACTTACGGCATCGAGCTTGTTATCTTTAAAGAATATTATACAAAACACCAGACAGGGGCTCAATGATCAATTGTGCCCAAAACTTGACTTATGCAGCAACGCGGTGAAATTATAGGTAGTATGGATTTTCGGGAAATAAAAAGGTGCATACACGAGGCATGCACCTTTTCATAAAAACTTATTTTTCAGTTATTTTTTCCCAATCATCTTAACCTGTTTCAAAGTGATCTTTCCGGTGTACGCATTTCCTAAAATCGAAACGTTAAGTTTTAGTTTCTTCGCGGTTTTAGGAGCTTTGTCCAGTTTGATTTTCACAACGCAGTCTTTTACTTTATCAGCAGGTGATCCGGCTGCAAAACGGGTTGGTATAAATTGATCGAATCCCGCCGGATCTTCAACGTCGGTGTCCAGTTTTATGGCTGTAGAAATACCGTCTTCCTCAATGGAATACGTCGCTTCAAGTGCAGTGTACAGATTGAGGTAATCTTCTGGAAGACCACACTCTGTCAATTCTAGTTGGATCGCGTCGTTCCATGAGACATTATCAACGCTTACTTCTACTCCTCCTTCTGGAAGGGTGAGAACCAGATCGTCAACAGGATCTACCGGCACATCTGGAGCCGGAGTTTCAACCGGTTTTGTAGGTGCTTCCGGGCGGTCGCTGATGTTCGGCGCAGCGGCCTTTGCATCTTCAGAGAATGCCCAAGAAGCTACAGCATAGCCGTTTCCGCGGAATACAAAATATACATCGTGTTTTCCGGTTACTGACTTTGTGATCTCTACATCTTTATAAACATATTTTCCACCGGTCTCTGCAACATCGATCGATGCAACTTTATTAAAGGAATATGTTGGATCATCGATAAAGAGTTCAATTCTTCCTTCATTGGTGATGGAGAAATATTCTACACCGAAGTTCTTAAGACCGTTTTCACCAAAATTCACGCCTTTGATGCTTGCCCAGTCTCCTGTGTCAATATCATTGAGTACCATTGGTGAACCGTTAATGGATTTGAGCAGCATTGCATCATCCTGCGTAGATTTTACTCCAGCGCTGGATGCAGCTGTCGTAGCGTTGATATATTTTACAGAACCATCCATATTTTTGTACGGATTAAAGTCTTCGATCTGGGAAGCACCTTCGTAAGAAGGATTGATCGTAATATTATCGGTTTCTTTATCAACAGTGATCTCATCCACATGAAGGTTCCGGTATTTTTGTGCATCGCGGAACAGTATGTCGGCCAGTATCGGCGAGTGATAGAAAATGTAATCGCGGCCTTTGAAGCTCTGCATGTGGTGATGGTTGTTGTAGTCGTCGCCATAGATCGTACTTGGGTTTTTCAAAATTGTTCCCAGATACTTCAAGTCATCTGTATTTTCCTGTGTCTCTGGGTCAAATGCGATATTCATCGGATCTGTAGAGACATAGCAGGCAATCTGTCCGGAACCAGTAAATGGATTGTCCGCTGGCACCTTGAAATTGGTACAATAGGAGTAAAAATATTTACCGTGGAACTGGTTGATCTCACTATCTTCAAACAGATAATAGGTATCCATTTCCTGTGGCTCGCCGTCCAAAAGTACTTTACCGGTTCCTTCTTCAAATTTGATCTTGCAGACACGTCCGGTTTTTGGATGTGCGATTCCGTCTGGATGTTGTGCAGGTTCGTTGCCAGAATCCCATATACCGCCTCCAAAATACACATAGGCGTCTCCCTTGTCATCCACAAGCACAGCCGGGTCAAAACACCATTTTACATCTTTACAGCCAGGGGTTGACTGAGAGAACAGAGTTTTTCCGAGATCATCTTTCCAAGGACCGTTCGGGGAATCTCCCTGAACATAGCCGACAGCACCGCTGTTGGTGTAAAAGATATAATATTCATCTTCGCCGTCACCGTCGCCATCGATCTTAAGTCCCGATGGAGCCCATGCTTTCGTTGCCCATTTACATTTAGTTTTTGTGCCTGTCGATATCTCGTTGGTCAGATTCAGGTTATCCAGCCGTCCCTCGTCTGTCCAGTTTACCATATCGCTGGTGGAAAGAATTGTTAATGAGTGATTGTTATAACCATTTAATTTCAAGTTATCATTGGAGTCATAATCAATTCCTTCTGTAGTAGCGTAAACATATAGTTTTCCATCGTTGTCTGAGTTATCGATCGCTGTCGGGTCAGCCAGAAAATCGAAATTCGTCAGCATACTGTCGATGTTGTGTGCCTTACCGTCTTCCGTCGTATACTGCATAGGCGGTGTAAGGATGATCTTTTCGTCGTCCCATTTATTTGTGTTGAAATGCTGGGCGAAAATGTTATCCGATTTTTTGTTATAAACTTCTGCTCCCGCGTCTGCCAGAGTTGTTTTCTTTCCGTCTTTGTAAGCCACGATGCCATTTGACCAGCCCAGTGTATAATCATTGAAATACGAGTAATCTTTGGCTGAATGTGTAGGCTGGGGCGTTGGCTGGGGAGTTGAAGCTGGCTCAGTCTTTGCAGGTGGATTATTGCTTGGTGCCGGATTGCTGCTTGGTGCTGGATTACCAGTTGCTGCAGGTGGGTTGCTTGCTGCCGGCGGATTGTTTGGTGTTGGTGTAACTTTGTCCTTTCCTTTTACTGTTACGGTAACCTTTATTTTTAATTTCTTGTTTTTCTTTGATGTTACCGTAATCTTAGCTTTACCTTCTCGGATGCCTTTAATAACTCCCTTTTTGCTTACTGTAGCTACTTTCTTTTTGCTTGATTTGTATGTAACTGCAGAATTTGCTTTTTTGGGTACTACCTTCTTTACTTTCAGCTTAAAGGTTTTCCCTACGTTCAACTTGACCTTGGTCTTGTTCAGAACGATTTTCTTTGGCTTTTTCTTTGATTTTGCTGCTGCCTGTGAAGCAGTGCTGTTTCCCCATGCACCCGTAAAGGCTAATGCACCGACAAGGGTAGCACAGACAGCTTTTTTCAGTATCCGGTTCATTCAGTGACCTCCTTTTTGATTATGTGTTCTGATGGAGAATGGTACATAATACCCCGAAACACATTATATAATTATATTTACGAATATATTATATAAATTATATCCTATATGGAGAGGGGTGTCAACCTACGAACCGGAATGGATTTTCACAGCGCAGATATTTATTATCGATTATTTAGTGTCCATTGGTCTGTCCCAGAAGCTCAGGCTGTTTTCGGTAAGCAGAGGGGGACAGGCCTGAGCTTTTTTTGAACTGGCGGCAAAAGTGTTCAATGCTGTTATAACCACAGCGTTCGCTGATTTGCTGGATACTGCTGCTGGTATGTGCCAGAAGAAACTTTGCCTGGTTGATCCGGCTGTTGATCACCTCATTGATACAGGTGGTATGAAAAAACTCTTTATAAAATTTTTGGAGGGAACGGGTACTGAGGTTGACAATCGATGCCATCTTTTCCAGTGTCCACGACTCTTCCGGGCACTGATAGATTAAATTTCTCAATTTAATAAATACATCCCGGTAAACAAAAGGATCGGAAGACATGGCATAATCGTGCAGACGGTGGAAAATGATATGCATTAATTGTTCATTTACATAACTGGAGCTGTTATACTGCCAGTAATTTTCGTTGGCGATCATCTTCCAGTAGGTAATGTAGCACCCGAAATCAGGACATACGATGGGCAATCCATAGGGCAGAAAATATTCGGTGTAGAGTGCTTCGTCGCAGTTAAAACGGATCCAGTTATAGACTAGTTCACCAGAAGCCGCATAATAGTGAACCCGCTGGCCAGGTTTATACAAGATGCAGGTATATTCCGGATAATCTTCCATGTCTCCGTTCACCTCTATCTTTACAGGAACTTCAAAAAGCATAATTTCATACTCTCCCGGTCCAAAGACCAGATTGTCTTCAAAGCCCTCTTCCTTACGGTCATTTATCATGGCATAAATAATTTTGATCATACCTTCTCCTCCTTTCCAAGTCAGTAATATATCAAAAATTATACACTAGAATGCGGAATAAATCAAGTTTGTTTCAAAATATATCATTGAAAAAATAAGATCTTCCATATAATATGGTTGAAGAGGCTTACTCTTGATATAAAATAAAGTGAGGGATCAACAGTGAATCATTCTTCAATTACATTAAAGGGTGGAGATGCCCTGGCAAATACAGACGGAGTGACTGAGGCGAAGAAGCCGGTGGGAAACAATAACCCGATTGCTTCCCAGCGTTTTATGGCAGATCCATTTGCCATTGAATATGAAGGAACAGTCTATGTATATGGAACCAATGACAGTCAGGCGATGATCATTGGTGAAGACGGAGAGATTCCCCAAAATAGTTATTCCTATATAAAAACACTGAACTGCTATTCTTCCAAAGATATGGTGAACTGGACTGATGAGGGAATCATCCGGGTGGCCGGTGAGAATGGTCCTGCAAAATGGGCGGCAAACAGCTGGGCGCCTGCGGTAACCTATAAAAAGATCAATGGAAAAGATAAGTTCTTTATCTATTTTGCAGACAATGGAAGCGGTATCGGAGTACTTGAGGGAGAAAGCCCGACGGGGCCATGGCGTGATCCAATCGGAAAGCAGCTGATCAGCCGTGAGACACCGAACTGCGGAGGAAATGAAGTTCCGTGGTTGTTTGACCCGGCTGTATTTGTAGATGACGACGGACAGGGGTATCTGTATTTTGGTGGAATTGGCGAAGCGAAGGACAGAGATCATCCAAAATGTGCGAGAGTAGTAAAACTTGGCGACGATATGGTCAGCCTGAAGGGTGATCCGGTGGAACTCGATGCACCGGCTATGTTTGAGGATTCCGGTATCAATAAGATCAATGGCAAATACTATTACAGCTATTGTACAAACTGGGATGGAGCGGATAAGCGTCCGGACACAATCAAACTTGGTATAGCCAACATTGCTTACATGGTAAGCGACAATCCGATGGGACCATGGTCGGAGGCAAAAGTAGTGCTTAATAATCCAACGTATTTCTTCCCGGATGTACCAGGCAACGAATTTAACAATAACCATCACTGCATGCTGCAGAGAGGTGATAACCTGTATATGTTCTATCATTCCCAGAAACCGGGAGTGGATATGGGGCTGACACAGGGATACCGTACATCAGGGGTGGACATGGTGGCCATCGATAAAGATGGAAACCTTACTTCTGTGATGACAACCACAGGCGTGGAGTCAACAGCTGACTTTGATCCATATGCTATGGTCGGGGCTGCGACTTTTGCCTGGTCGGTCGGAACGTCCACGATCGTAGGACCTAAGCAGGACAACAACCGCAGCAACCGAGTTCTTTCTTCTATCGACCCAGGAGATTATGTGGGCCTTGAGAAAGTGGCATTCGGCACAGATGGGGCACAGTCTCTTACGATGAGTATAGCGAATGCCAATGAAACAGGAACTGTTGAGGTTTATATTGATGATCACACGAAAGCAGAAAATAAGATTGGTGAGCTTGCTGTCACCACGACGGGAAGTGATACAACATTTGCTGACATGTCAGTTAACTTTGCAGCTCCGGTCACAGGAACGCACAGATTGTTTTTTGTATTCAAGGCAGAGGGGATTCTGGTTGATACATGGAGTTTTGGTAAAGACCCTGTGATATGTCCGCCTAAGCACAAACTATAATGAATTAGAAAAATAAATTTAGAGGGGGATTCTTTTATAAAGGATCTCCCTTGTTATATTGGAGTGCTTTTTTGGGGCAGATGATTGTAAAATTGGTCTTGGAAACCGGGTACAGAAAAAGGGACATCCTTTCGGTGCCCCTTTGTTAAATCAGCTATTATTCAGATCAGTCTAATGTATATGGCATCAGTGCTACGTGACGGGCACGTTTGATCGCTGCTGTAAGAGCGCGCTGATGTTTTGCACATGTTCCGGTAATTCTTCTTGGAAGGATCTTACCTCTCTCGGACATGTATCTTTTCAGCTTGTTTGTATCTTTGTAATCAATGTAATCGTGCTCTTTATCAGCGCAAAATGCACATACTTTTTTTCTTCTGCGAGGGCCTCTTCTTCTCATTGGAGAATCTGAACCGTTTCCCTTGTTATAAGCCATTTTGATTGCCTCCTTATAAACGAATATGTGTTGTCAAAGGATTTAGTTAAATGGTAAACCATCTTCAATGCCATCCGGGATGTTCATAAAATCATCATCCGCCGCCATGGCTGGCTCCGGAGCTCCGCCGCCAAAACCACTGTTGTTTCTTGCGGCCGCATTGGCATCGGCAGTACTCTTTCTCTCTGCAAATTCAACTTCTTCTGCAATGATCTGTACACTGTACACTTTTTCACCATTTTTATTGGTGTAGTTATCGTTTTGAACACGGCCGGTGAGCAGCATACGGGATCCCTGTTTGAAATATTTCTCTACAAACTCAGCCTGTCTGCCAAAAGCAGTACAGTTGAAGAAATCTGTGTCAGTATCACCCTGACGGGAAAATCTGCGGTTTACTGCAATACTAAATCGAGCTATTGCCAACGAATTTTCACCCTGGGAATATCTGATCTCAGGGTCTCTTGTCAAATTACCCATTAAAATTACTTTATTCATGGAAGGATTCCTCCTATTCTTATGCTTCCTGTTTTACGCATAAGTATCGAAGCACGTTGTCCATAATGCGAAGTCGCTGTTCAATCTCGCCAGGTGTACCTGACTCAGAGTCGAACTGAATAAAGTAATAAAAGCCTTCGCCCATCTTCTGAATTTCATAAGCAAGTTTTTTCTTGCCCCATTCATCGACGTTTGTAATCGTACCGCCGAAAGTAGTAATGATTTCTTTTGCTTTTTCGACAGTGGCATTTCTT
Source organism: uncultured Eubacterium sp. (assembly GCA_910584645.1). Taxonomy (GTDB): domain Bacteria; phylum Bacillota; class Clostridia; order Lachnospirales; family Lachnospiraceae; genus Eubacterium_F. The sequence goes on along the minus strand of CAJUAU010000007.1, from coordinate 27,406 downwards.
ACTTCGTCATCAACTTTTGCACTAACAACTAAAGCTAATTCATACTTATTCATAGTTGCCTGCACCTCCTTTTGGTCTCTGGCTCTTCCTTAAAAGAATTGTGGTTCTGATTGATGTAGAACCTTCTCAGGGAAGAACAAGGAATATGATTTTTAACATCACGGAATATCATTGTAACATAGATAAGTTGGAAATGCAAGGAAAAAGTGAGGCGAATTTGGCTGGCTGTATTGGTCTTCTGACAGAATAGCTCGATGGCGCCAATCCGAAACAGGGTTCAAATTGGCGCCATCGAGCTACTATAGTCAATCCGTTTTTTAGTCCGCTTCACAGAATTTAAATTCATATTCGTCATACCCCGCCAGATCTAAAATCCGCATACACACATCTCTATATAGTCCTCCCTCAATTTCAGTCAGACGATCCGTCCCTTTTCCTATATATGAAATTCTTGAAACAGAATTTTTGACTTTGCTGGAATCCGGATTTATTTTGTAAGCAGCAGCCAGATCGGTTTTTAACACTTTTTTTTCCTGGACGATCTGTTTGGCAACACTTTTTTCTAATAAACTAAGATTGTTCTTGTCCTCATTATAAGCACACTTTTTTTTCATCCACTTCATCAGATTTTGATATTCTGCTTTCCAGGCTTTCTGATAGTCCCTTTGAGCCTTTCTGTATTCTGCCTGTGATTTACCCCATGAATTTAGTTTTGGCAAAAAGGACTGATCAATCGGATTTTTATATATTGAATATTTCTTTATAAAAGTTTCATCCGTATAATCCAGTCCATTTCCTGATTTGTGGAACTTAAACTTATAATTCTCATACCCAGCTATAGCTAAAATCCGCATACACAAGTCTCTATATAATTCGCCCTCGATCTGAGTAAGATGGTCAGCTCCAGCAGCTGTCAGATAGGATTCTAATATTTTTTTCTCCCGATCGTTCTGTTCAGCAACGCTTTTTTCTAATAAACCAAGATTGTTCTTGTCCTCATTATAAACACACTTCTTTTTCATCCACTTCATCAGATTTTGATATTCTGCTTTCCAGGCTTTCTGATAGTCTGCTTGGGCCCTTCTATATTCTGTCTCGGATTTATCCTTTGGATTTAGTTTTGACCAAAAATATTGATCAATGGGATTTCTGTAAACAGAATGCTCCTTTATAAAATATTCATCTGTCGTGTAAGCTGGTTCATCTTCAAAAGCCTCATCTGAATCATCCTTGAAATCTTGTTCTGAATTATCTTCCACATCATCGTTGATACTTATCTCTGAACTGGCGGTATTGCTTTCTGTTTCGCTCTGGCACGATATAGTTATGATTGCAATTACTAAAATAATAAGGCTCATCCAAATTTTATTTTTCATTTATTTTTCACTCTTTCTGACATGCCGCCATAGGCGGTACAAACAATTCGTGAAGGACGCTGCTTTTGAGTTCTTCTGGTGTGAAGAGAGTAACCTGCCTCCCGTCGAATTAGTTTTCTATAAAAAGCCTTTGAAGTTTTTTTCTACAAGTTTTCTTGGAACCATGACCTGCCTGCCGCAGCCCAGGCATTTTAGGCGGAAGTCCATGCCCACCCGTAAAATCTCCCAGCGGTTTTCGCCACAGGGATGTGCTTTTTTCATTTTTATGATCTGTCCTAAGTCAAAATCCATTTTTGTGAACTCCCTTCATTGCACTGGTTGTTCTTTTTTACAGAAACATTTTTAGGATCATTACGACCCAGAAACCAAGTCCGAATAGAAGTAAGAAAAAGAGAAATATATCATCGGCCCGGTCGATCTTTCCCTTCATGCTTTCTTTTCTGGCCCGTTCAGAATCGGATTCCCCGTTAATAATATCTGAAATTTTTTTCTTTATGCTATATTCTTCTGACATCTGATAACCTTCTTTCTGGTGAGATTTACTGCTGTTGAGATGATTTTATAATAGGAGGGAAGTGGTTGTCAAGGGGTGAGCAGGCTTACAACAGGGTACTGCCGTCATGCTCAGCGCTAGTCCATGCGCTGCCATGCCCATCTCGCTGCCGCGAAGCGGCAGCTCGCGAGCCCATGCTCAGCTCGATTCCGCTTCGCTACATCTCGCTGAACGGCTGTCGCCGTATAAAAATAAAAAAGAACGGTCACTTGTGAGCAAGCTCCCAGTGACCGTTCTTTTTATTTTTGCATGGCTCGTAGCAAAATCATATGACGGTTTTGATTACGGATAGGATTTGTTCGGGTTCAAATGGTTTCTGGATGAATTCTGCCGCGCCCAGCTTTATTGCCTCTACCATTTTGGATTTCTGTCCGGCTGCAGTTACCATGATCACGTTTGCATTCTTGTCGAGCTGCATGATCTTTTCCAGACAACCGAGTCCGTCAAGCACCGGCATGGTGATGTCCAGTGTCACAAGATCCGGCCGGAATTCTATGTATTTTTCATAACCGGTCTGCCCATCTGTAGCCTCTCCTATGATTTCGTAGCCATTTTCTATCAGAATGTTCTTTAAAATTCTGCGGGATGTTTTGGAGTCATCCACAATCAATACTGTTGCCATAAAACAACCTCCCTTATGTGAAATCTGCATCAAAATGTGTTTTGTTATGCCTGTAATTGAATGGAATTGATAACTACTACATTTTTACAAGCATATCAACCCTTTTACCTGTAATATACAGGGGAAGTACAAAAAATTCTTCTGATGTATTTATTGTGCCGTCAAACATATATTCCGGCGGCAGCATATCAATGATGACTTCCTGATAGCTTAGTTCAGTAGCATGAAGACCATTGATACAATTTGTAAATTCACAGACGGAATCCAGAGCATCTTCGTCCGGCTTCTCAAAATATTCTCCGGCGTAGCCATCTGCAACAGTTAAGATCGAATCATCATCGCTGGCAAAGCCGAGTAAACCTTCATATGCACCGGTTGTTTTCTGGTATGCTATGTATTTTGCAGAATAGTCAGTTACTTTTTCGGCTTTGCCGATCCGTATGTAGGAACTTACAAAGCGGACGATGTTTCTTAGGGCAAGCGCCATAAGCTTGAGATAATCTTCGTTTTTGGTTGTTACAAAAGCAGGCAGAAGGCGGTCGAAATCCCCAAATTTGATTGCTTCTAGTGTTGTGTTTGTGAAACTTTCCTCTTTCTGGAATTCCAAAACCAGCTCGTTGACCTCCTCCCGGCCCATGATCTTATTTTCTTCCAATGCCTGAACAAAAATCAGATAGGGATTTCCCTGAAGCTGGAGCAGGTGGGAAATGTCTGCATTGGTGAGATATCCCTTTTCAATTGCCAGATCTCCAAAGCGTTTATCGCTCTGCAGCTGGAGATGATTCAGTTCGTCTGCCTGATCGCGGGTAAGAAGCCCTTCGGATTCTGCGATCAAGCCAAGTTTTACCCGGTTCGCCCTCATGTATTCCATGCATGAGGTGAATTGAGCTTTGGTAATCTTCCCTTTATTCAAAAGATAATTTCCAAAAAACTGACTAAACATAAAGTGCGTTCTCCTTTCTTGTTTCTACGGCGGAAACCGTTTCAAATATTCCCTTTAAAAATTACATTGTAAAAAAACTAATTTTATTATACTATAATAGGAGAAAAAAAGAAACAATATTTTGGAATTTTCGAGTATGGAGGGTAAAATGGCTGGTTCAATCTTTGGTGATATATTTTCAGTTGTTACATGGGGCGAATCCCATGGAAAGGGTCTTGGGGTTGTTGTGGACGGGTGTCCGGCGGGAGTGCCGCTGACGGAAGAGGATATTCAGCGGTATCTTGACCGGAGAAAGCCTGGGGAGACCAGATATTCCACACCGAGAAAAGAAGGAGATAAGGTGGAGATCTTGTCAGGGGTATTCGAGGGGAGAACCACGGGTACGCCTATTTCTATGATGGTTTTGAACACATCCCAGAGGTCTGGAGATTATTCTGAAATTGCTTCTTATTATAGGCCGGGACATGCAGACTACGCCTTTGATCAAAAGTATGGATTCCGGGATTACCGGGGAGGCGGAAGATCTTCCGGGCGGGAGACGATCGGGCGTGTTGCCGGAGGGGCGGTTGCCTCAAAGATTCTGGCGGAACTGGGGATCAAGATCAGTGCCTATGTCAGATCTATCGGGGATATCGAGGTGGATTCAGGGAAAATAAAGCTGGAAAATATTGAAAAGAGTCCGCTTCGCATGCCGGATCTGGAGGCCTCTGAGCGGGCAGAGGCATTTCTGGAGGATCAGATGAAAAATCACGATTCAGCGGGAGGAGTGATTGAGTGTGTGATCACAGGGGTTCCAGCAGGAATTGGGGATCCGGTGTTCGGCAAACTGGATGCGGCACTGGCACAGGCGGTCATGTCTATCGGGGCGGTTAAAGGCGTCGAGATTGGCAGCGGCTTTGTGGCGGCAAAGAAAAGTGGATCTGAAAACAATGATGAATTCTGCATCAATGAAGACGGGATGGTGGATAAAAAGACCAACTTTGCCGGAGGGATCCTGGGAGGGATCAGTGACGGGAGTCCTATCGTACTGAGGGCGGCTTTTAAGCCTACACCTTCAATTTTTGCGGAGCAGGGCACCGTGAACCAGTCTGGAGAAGAGATCAGGGTTCAGATCAAAGGAAGGCACGATCCAGTTATTGTCCCCCGGGCGGTGGTGGTGGTAGAAGCCATGGCGGCACTTACACTGGTGGACAGGATGTTTGTGGGAATGACTTCCAGAATGGACCGGATCGCCAGATTTTATGATAAACTATGATCTGTATTTTCATAGAATAAATAGTAAGCAGAATGAAACAGGAGAATGGCATGACCGAGAAAGAGCGGACTGAGATTGTCATAGATGAGACGACGGTTTATGAAATTGATCTGGAGTGTGCAGAGTGCAGAAAGATAAAGAAAAATGAACCAGAGAGAGCAAAAGAAAAGAGGTGCCGGGGTTGAAGCCCCGACACCTCTTTGTGAGCAGGAATTAGCAGAATCCACCGCCGCATCCGCCCCAGCCGCCGTTGCCGCCGCAGCAGCACAGAAGCAGCAGGATCCAGATGATGCAGCTGCAGTCTCCACCGAAGCCCCAGTTGCCACCACCACCGCAGCCACCGTTGCCGCCGCAGCAGCACAGAAGAAGGATGATGATAATCCAGGAGCATCCGCCGTTGTTACCCTCATTGCAGGAGCATCCGCCACCGCAGTTTGTTGCTGATAAATCACTCATATTTAAGTTCCTCCTAAATTAATTTACATTGATATCATATGAATGACTGCTTGACTGATTTACAAATATTATGAAAAAATTTGAATGTTTCCCTTATTTTTGTGAAATATTTATTTGTATAATGAAAGATTATCTGATATAATACATTCGGATAGTTATGCGAAATATGGTTCTTTTGGGGAACTCCACGGCTTTGGTCAAAATAGATATTGAGCTATGTCCTGGAGTCCGGATCATGTGTGACTGAACCAAGGAGAAGGTAGATGAAAAAGATTTTATGTTTATTTTTGGTGTTTTGTCTTTGTTTTTCGTTGACAGGCTGTGGAAGTGAACCTGAATCTACAGAAAATACAAAACCTGAGAACAGCGCCCAGACAGAGGACAGTGCCCTGGAAGCCGCTGCCGGATTACTAAAGACGATGACACTGGAAGAAAAGATTGGCCAGCTTCTGATGTTGGATGTGGATAAGCTGGTAAATGGTAAGAAGCCTGTGCAGGAAGCAGTCCCGGAACTTTTAGAAGCATTGGACAAGTATAAGGTTGGCGGCCTGGTTTTTTATGATCAGAATATTAAAGGGGTAGAACAGGTCCGGACAATGCTGCGGCAGATCAGGGAGTATGTGGCTGCAAGTCCGCAGATACGGATACCTCTGTATCTTGCCACCCAGGAGGAAGGCGGCGGGCGCAACTCCATAGCGGCTCAAAATGATGAGATCAGATCCACTGGCTATATAAGCCCTTCCGAAATGGGAAAAAATATGACTGTAGAGCAGCTGGAGGATACCGGTGAGATCATTGGAGAGGAACTTCTCAACCTGGGATTTAATATGAATTTTGCACCTGTGGCAGACGTGGCCGAAGAGGAAAAGACGATTGATACTTCTGCAGTAGAAGAAAGCGTTGTGGCTGTTCTGGGGAAAGAGCCGGAATATATCCCGCCAGCAAAAAAAATCTCAAAAGCGAAACGGAAAAAAAAGCGCCGCGCCTATAAGAAGAAGCTGCAGGCATATCAAGACAAATACGAGAGTTTTGTTGAATCATATATGGAGAATAAGTATTGCGACAGCTGTTTTGATCCGGATGAGGAAAAAGTTAGTGAGGCGGCAGCAGCGATGATCCAGGGCATGCACGCCAGCCATACAGAGGATGGTACAAACCTGTGTACCGTATTGAAAATGTTTCCGGGAATATGTTCTGTTGCAAAATATCACAAACTGACTCCCGTGGGGATTGATACGGGATTGTCGCGGCTGAGGCGAGTCAACTTTGAGCCCTTTGCCGCAGGTATCGATGCGGGGACAGATGTGGTCATGGTCAGCCATGTATCACTGGATAAGATCGACCCCCAGATTCCTTCTTCCCTGTCTGCCGTCATTATGTCAGATCTGCTGCGGAAAGAACTGGGATTCCGTGGGATCATTATGACAGAGCAGATGGATCTGCCGGTGGTCACTACCAGATATACCACTGGTGAGGCAGCAGTCAAAGCGATCGCCTCTGGAGCAGATATGATCTATAATCCAGAAAATATTGAGGAAGCTGTCAATGCACTGCGTCAGGCTGTCCAGACGGAGGAGATCGAAGAAAAAGTTATTGATCAGGCGGTATTGCGGATCTTGCAGAACAAGATCCTTCGGGAGGTGTATCCGCTGCCTGGAGAGTAACCAGATAAAATGTCCAGGTTAAAATCCTGGGCATCACATATATATTACGCATAATCATATAAGGAGGACTTAAAAGTGGAAAAGAAAGAGATGCTCTACGAGGGAAAGGCCAAGAAGGTATATGCTACTGATGTAGAAGATGTATGTATCGTTGATTACAAGGACGATGCCACCGCATTTAATGGTGAAAAGAAGGGAACGATCGTTGGAAAAGGCGTCATCAATAACCGTATGACAAACTTTTTGTTCCAGAAGCTTGAGAAGGCCGGTGTTCCAACTCATTTTGTGGAGGAGCTCAGTGACCGTGAGACCGCAGTAAAAAAAGTATCTATTGTACCACTTGAAGTTATTATCCGTAATACTGCCGCAGGAAGTTTTTCCAAGCGTCTTGGGATTGAAGAGGGAAGAAAGCTTCTTTGCCCGACGCTGGAGTTTAGTTACAAAGACGATGATCTGGGAGATCCGCTGATCAATGATTATTTTGCAAAAGCAATCGGCATTGCGACCCAGGAGGATATTGATACGATCACAAAATACGCTTTTATGGTAAATGATTTCCTGGTGGAATTTTTTGAAGATTGCGGCATCGAACTTATTGATTTCAAGATCGAGTTTGGAAAGACGCCGGATGGGACAATTATTCTTGCCGACGAGATATCGCCGGATACATGCCGTTTCTGGGATATAAAGACAAGAGAAAAACTGGACAAGGACCGTTTCCGCCGGGATCTCGGTGGTGTAGAGGATGCCTATAATGAGGTGGCAAAGAGGATCGGTCTGACAGACTAACCGAGAAAGGACAGGCGCAAATGGAATCCGGATTGAGTGAACACTTTGACGAAGAGCTCCATGAGGAATGTGGAGTATTTGGAATGTATGATCTGGATGGAGGCGATGTGGCGTCTTCCATCTATTATGGTTTATTCGCTCTGCAGCACCGTGGTCAGGAGAGCTGCGGTATTGCAGTAAGTGATACAGAAGGTCCCAAAGGGAAGGTGCTTTCGCAGAAAGGAATGGGACTTGTCAATGAGGTGTTTCATGCGGAGGGGTTAGAAAAGTTAAAAGGAAATATTGGAGTGGGACATGTCCGTTACTCGACGACGGGAGCCAGCAACAGCCAGAATGTGCAGCCGCTGGTCTTAAACTATGTAAAAGGAACGCTGATGCTCGCCCATAACGGGAATCTGGTGAATGCCAATAAACTGCGGGAGGAAATGGAGTATACGGGAGCGATCTTCCATACCACCATTGACACCGAGGTGATCGCCTATCTGATCGCCAGAGAGCGTCTCAAAGCGCCGACGGCGGAAGAGGCAGTGAAGTGTGCCATGAGGAAGCTTCAAGGGGCTTATTCCATCATTATTTCCAGTCCCCGTAAGCTGATCGGCGCCAGGGATCCCTATGGATTCCGGCCGCTGGTGATCGGAAAAAGGGATAACAGCTATATCCTGGCATCTGAGACCTGTGCCCTGGATGCTGTAGATGCAGAATTTGTCCGGGATGTAAAGCCCGGAGAGATCGTGATGCTGGATGCAGACGGAATTCAGTCGGACGAGACGTTGTGTCATGCCACACCGGCAAAATGTATTTTCGAGTACATTTATTTTGCCAGGCCGGACAGTTATCTGGACGGGGTGAGCGTTTACAACAGCAGGATCATGGCAGGAAAAATCCTTGCCCAGATGCATCCTGCGGATGCCGATATCGTAGTGGGCGTGCCGGAGTCCGGTAATGTGGCGGCGATGGGATTTTCAGCCCAGTCAGGAATTCCCTATGGCACCGCTTTTATGAAGAACAGCTATGTGGGACGAACCTTTATCAAACCCAAACAATCAGCGCGGGAAAGCAGCGTAAAGATCAAACTGAATGTTATGAAAGAGGTGGTTCGTGGCAAACGTGTTGTTATGGTAGATGACTCAATTGTTAGAGGAACTACCAGTGAGCGGATCGTGCGGATGCTGAAAGCGGCAGGAGCCACGGAGGTACATGTAAGGATCAGTTCTCCTCCATTTTTGCATCCCTGCTACTTTGGAACGGATGTGCCAAGCTGTGACCAGCTGATCGCCCACAATAATACGGTAGATGAGATCTGTAAGATGATCGGTGCCGATTCACTGGGATATCTGGACGGTGAGAGGCTCCACGAGCTGATCGGAGGCGACAGGGGGTATTGTGCTGCATGCTTTTCCGGTAAATATCCGGTGGCACCCCCGGAGGAGGATATACGTGGTATTTAGGGTAAGAAGTTTATTTACTGTAAAAGTGCGAAGCACGAAGCAATCGGCTTTTACATATGGTGGTGCCGCTGAAAGCGGCATGTCAGTTTAGAAAGGAACGGTACAATGAGCACAGATTGTTATGTAAGCCCATTATCAGAAAGATACGCCAGTAAGGAGATGCAGTATATTTTTTCTCCTGATATGAAATTCCGCACATGGAGAAAACTGTGGATCGCACTGGCAGAGACAGAAAAAGAATTAGGATTAAAGGATGCCCAGGGCAATCCCCGGATCACTGACGAGCAGATAGAAGAATTGAAGTCTCATGCAGAGGATATTAACTATGATGTGGCGAAGGCGCGTGAAAAAGAGGTACGCCATGATGTCATGAGCCATGTCTATGCCTATGGGCAGCAGTGTCCGAAGGCGGCAGAGATCATTCATCTGGGGGCTACCTCCTGTTATGTGGGGGACAATACCGATGTCATCATTATGACAGAGGGGTTAAAGTTAGTGAAGAAAAAACTGATAAATGTAATTCATGAACTTTCGGAATTTGCCCTGAAGTATAAGGATCTTCCGACTCTTGCCTTTACCCATTTTCAGCCAGCCCAGCCCACGACGGTGGGAAAACGTGCGACGCTCTGGATGGAAGAACTGGTGATGGATCTGGAGGATCTGGAGCATGTGCTTTCTCATATGAAGCTTCTTGGTTCAAAAGGAACGACGGGAACCCAGGCTAGTTTTCTGGAGCTTTTTGAGGGAGATGAGGAAGCCTGTAAGAAAGCAGATAAAATGATTGCGGCCAAGATGGGATTTGAGGCATGTTTTCCGGTGTCGGGACAGACATATTCCCGCAAACTGGATACAAGGGTGTGCAATGTCCTGGCGGGCATCGCAGCCAGCGCCCACAAATTTTCCAATGACATCCGTCTTCTTCAGCACCTCAAAGAAATTGAGGAGCCTTTTGAGAAGAGCCAGATCGGTTCTTCTGCGATGGCCTATAAGAGAAATCCTATGCGCAGTGAGCGCATCGCCTCTCTTTCCCGCTATGTGATGATCGATGCATTGAATCCGGCGATCACATCAGCGACACAGTGGTTTGAGAGAACTCTGGATGACTCAGCAAATAAACGTCTCAGCGTGGCGGAGGCATTCCTGACGGTTGACGGGATCCTTGATCTGTTTCTGAATGTGGTAGATGGCCTCGTAGTATATGATAAGGTGATCACAAAACGTCTGATGTCAGAGCTGCCCTTTATGGCGACGGAAAATATTATGATGGATGCGGTTAAGGCCGGCGGAAACCGCCAGGAGCTTCATGAGAAGATCCGTACCCTTTCGATGGAGGCAGGAAAGAATGTAAAAGAAAAGGGATTGGACAACAATCTGCTGGAATTGATCGCCTCCGATGAAGAGTTCCCGATGACGTTGGAAGAGTTACAGAAGACGATGGATCCGGGCCGTTATGTGGGAAGAGCGCCGAGCCAGGTGGCAGAATTTGTAGAAGATGTAGTAAAGCCGATCCTGGAGGAAAATAAAGAGTTATTGGGAGTAAAAGCCGAGATTCATGTATAAGTTGTTTTGATTTCTTATAAAAGAGGTTGCTGCAAAAGCAGATGTATAATCTGACGGAGCAGGAACTTCTTTTTTTCTTTGAATTGTATTGATGCTGATTTGGCGTCGTCAAGCTAGGGGAAAGATAAAAATTTATATTTTTTTTACAAAATGATAGATTTTTTTTATAAAAAGGTAGAAATTCTTTTATAAAATTGATATAATAATACTAAGATATGTGTTAATGTGCTGCTCGGCACATATTCTGGTTGATATTCATCATAATCTGGGATTTCCTCACAATTCTTCCGGGTTTAGTAAGACATGAAATATAATTCAGCGCGTAAAGGGCGGTACAGAAAAGAGGGTTATGTATGCAAAAAGAAAAAGGGAAACTTGGAAAGCGGGGACAGAACGAAAAGGATGGTCAGTTTGTAAGCATAGAAAAAAAGATTTCTAAGCGTTTTGCACAGACAATTTTATTTTGTTGTGTTCTTCTGGGTGTGGCAGCTTCTATCTTAAGTTATATTTCTTCAATCAGTGCAGTGAATGATACGATCAACAGCACTTCGGATATAGCAGCAGATTATGTGGCGGCGGCGTTGAAACAGTACACGGCTATTGCTTATGAGACAGGAAGTATTGCACGTCTTGCCGATGCCGGAAAGTCAGTAGAGGAGAAAGAGTCGATCCTGAATCAGAGGATCAAGGATCACAATTTTCAGGGTGGACTTCTCTTAAATGACAAGGGAGTTGACGTGATCTCTGGAAAAGATTATTCGGACCAGGATTACTTTAAGGAAGCTATGAAAGGGAAAACCTTTGTTTCCACACCTACATACAATGAGGATACCAAATCTATATTCTATGCGGTTTCTGCGCCGTTATGGGAGGGAGGCCTGCCTGGTACCACACCGGTTGGCGCCGTTGTCTATGTTCCGGATGGTGAATTCCTGAATGATGTCATGCGCTCCATTAAGGTAGGAGAGGGCGGTACGGCATTTATGCTGGATTCCAAAGGGATTACCATTGCAGATATCAGTTCGGAAAATGTTGGTATTGAGGACAGCATTAATCTGGGCCAGGAGAACTCAAAACTGAAAAAGTACAGCGAGATCTGTAAGAAGATGGTAGCCGGAGAAAACGGAACCGGTACCTATTCTTATGGAGGAAAAACAAAAGTAGTTGCCTATTCTCCGATCAAGGATATGAACGGATGGAGTATCGGTGTCGCCGCCGTCCGGAATGAGTTTTTAGGAATGTTTTTCCTGTCATTGATCATTACGATTATCTTTGTTATTGCCTTTACATTTCTGGGTATCAGAAGTGGTGTGCAGCTTGGTAAAAGGGTTGTTGGACCGATCGCAGAAGTGGTGGAGCGTCTTAAGCTTTTGGCAGAAGGAGATCTTCAGGCAGATACTCCGGTCCCTGAGACAAACGATGAGACGGCAACGCTGATGAATTGTTTATCCGAGACAGTGGCGGATTTGAAAGGGGTTATTACAGATATCGATGATCATTTGGCAAATCTGTCAGATGGAAATTTCCTGATAGATGTTGATAGTAATTATAAGGGAGATTTTGTTCAGATCAATGAATCCTTCCGGAGAATAGTTGATTCTTTGAGCGATGCCATGAGAGAGATTGACACAAATGCAGAGTATGTGCAAAATGGAGCAACAGATCTATCAGGGGCGGCACAGCTTCTGGCGGAGGGCGCTACCGACCAGGCGAGTGCCATTGAAGAGCTGACGGCTACGATCACAGAGGTGTCAGAAAAGATAACAGTGAATGCCAGGAATGCGGATAAAGCCAAAGGAATTGTGGCAGACATGGGTGAACAGATCCTGGAAAGCAATGAGCACATGAAGAAAAATACGGAAGCGATGAATAATATTAAGGAAGCTTCCAACAAGATTGCTGAGATCATCAGCAGCATAGAAGAGATCGCCAGCCAGACGGCGCTCCTGGCGCTCAATGCGTCCATAGAGGCGGCAAGAGCGGGAGAGAACGGAAGAGGATTTGCCGTGGTAGCTACACAGGTTGGTGTGCTGGCAGATCAGAGTTCTGAGGCGGCAAGAAACACAAAAGATCTCATTCAGAATGCTATCGAAGCTGTGGAAGACGGAATGGAGCTGGCAAATTCTACGGCAGAGTCGTTGCTCTCTGTGGTGGACAATGTGAAGCTGGTAAATAATTCCATGGCTGAGATTGCCGAGGCCTCGGATAATCAGGCGCTGGCAGTGGCTCAGATCACGGAAGGCATCAATCAGATCGCAGGTGTTATAGAGTCAAATACGGCCACATCGGAGGAGAGTGCGGCGGCTTCGGAAGAACTGTCAACCCAGGCGAATATGCTGAAAGAACTGGTGGGAAGATTCCATTATATAAATTGATTTAGATCTAAAATGTTATAGCTGCATATGAGTATAAGTGTTTTCAGAGCCGGGCCAGTGTCCGGCTCTTTTTGCTTAAAAGTTTAGGAATCCGCCATCAAAATCTGTCAACAGGTTCAGTTTTATGTTGTTGTGTTTAGAAATCTATGGTAGAATGATAATAATAGTTTTTAAATAGAGGAGGACATTACCGTGAAACAATTTTTTGGTATGAGCCAGAGCGGAGATCTGCAGGAAGCAGTCCGCGGAGTGAGCAATCCTCAGCTAATTATGCTGTTTTCCAACGGTGATCAGTTTGAGGAACATGTTAAAAAGTTAGAAGCACTTTTTCCCAATATTCCCAGCATCGGATGTATTGGTATGAGCTATGACACCAGAGTGGTTGAAAAAGGTGTGGGAATCCTTGCATTTTCCGATGGCGTCAGTGTAGCAGTTAATGTACTGGAGCAGGCGTCCACAATGCCGGTAAAATACATTGAACGGTTGGAGAAAGATGTTTCAGAAATAAATGCTTCACAAAAAGATACGATTTGTATTGATCTCTGTTCCGGAAACGATGCCTGTGTGCTGACAACGATCCACAGTGTACTGAAACGGAAAAATATTTCATTGGTAGGAGGAACCGGAGATGCTGGAAAAGTTTCTGCCAATGGTAAGGTTTATGAAGATGCAGTGGCCTATGCCCTGGTCAGAAATAATAATGGCAGGGTAAAGGCTTACAAGGAAAATATCTATCGTCAGATGGGGAATTACCGTTTCATCGCCTCAAAGACAAAAAAATCGGATTACATACTGGGAGAATTGAACGGCAAACCCGCAAAACATGTATATCAGCAGATTCTCCATGTGACAGAAGAGGAAATATTAACCCAGACCTTTAAGAATCCTTTTGGAAAGATCAATGGAAATGAAACCTGTATTATTTCCATTAAAGACATATACAAGAACGGTCTGACATGCTTTCGGCAGGTAAATGATTCCGATGTGCTCATTCTTCTTGAACTGGGTGACTATAAGGAAATTGTAAAAAATACCATTCGCAATATTTATCAGGACTTTCCGAAGATTTCTGCTGTATTTTCTGTAAACTGCCTGTTCCGGTATCTGTTGTTTACTGAAAATAATTACATGCAGGAGTATCTGAAGGAAATGGGGACTTTAGGCAATCATGCAGGTCTTGTGGGATATGGAGAGCATTATAATAACCAGTTCGTGAACCAGTCTATGACCTGTGTGGTATTTGAATAAAGGAGGACGAAGGAAATGCGATTTAAGAAGAAAGAACATAATATGAATACGCATCCTATTTTGCATGTGCTGGGAAGCCTGAAAGACTATCAGAGGGATCTGGTGCAAAAGGAAGTGGATTCCCTGAATCAGCTGGGCATGGTAAACCATTCCTTCCTTGGGGTTCTTGACCAGGCAGAAAATTTTCAGCAGACTTTACAGGATTTTGAGGGTACCTTTTCTAATATCAATCAGATTTCCGGGCAGTTTGAGACGATAAAAGATGAGATTGCCCAATCGGTAAACCAGGCACAGGATGAGGTAGAGGAGCTAAAGACCAGTTCCCAGCAGGTAGAAGCTCATTTTGAAGAAATGAAAAGCACTTTTGATGATTTCAAGGCTGCAGTACAGCAAATTAAAAAATGCACGAACAAAATCACTTCTATCGCAGAACAGACCAATATTCTTGCATTGAACGCTTCCATTGAAGCCGCTAAAGCAGGAGAGCATGGGAAAGGCTTTGAAGTGGTTGCCGAAGAGGTCAAGAGCCTGGCGGATGAAGTGAAAAATATGGTAGCGGCGGTAGAGGCGAGTATTGCTGACGTAGAGGAAGACACAGATAAGCTGCATGCCGATATCGACACCTCCCAGCTGGCATTAGGACAAAGTCTTGAAAAGGTGGATCAGACCTATGAGATGTTTGACCAGATCACGGAGGCTGCGGAGGGCGCCACAGCTGTTCAGTCAGAGATCTCTAATGTTATTGATGATTCTAAGAGAGCGCTGCAGAATGTCAATACTTTCTTTGATAAGACGAAAGACCAGTACCAGGAAGTTATGAAGCATATTAATCATGCCAGCAAACTGGGGACGACGAAGAGTGCGATGTTTGAGGACGTGGATAATATGCTGTCCCAGATCGCTCCTATGATAGAAGAATATGAGGCTTAAACAGAGACCGGCTGTCCTGTATGGATCAGCCGGTCTTTAGAGTATGAAAAAGTTTTGTTGTGCCGTATAGGATTGTATGGTATAATGCAGGTGTGTTTTAAGTTAAAGGAGGATAAAAATAGATGAACATGCTGGATGAATTAAAGGGATTGGGCGTTGATGTGGATGAAGGGATTGCGCGTCTTACGGGAAATCCCGCGTTTTATGAAAAGATGATTTTCCGTTTTCCTGAAATGCTTGCCAAGTCATCTGTGGATCCGGATTTTGATTGTAATGATTATGGAGAAGTGATCGAACTGGCACATGCTATTAAGGGTGCAGCAGGAAATTTGTCCTTGACGCCGCTTTTTAAAGCGTATGACGAAATCGTGGCACTCTTAAGGGCAGATCAGCCACAGCAGGCAAAAGAAGTCTTGCAGCAGATCCTTCCTGTTCAGGAGAAGATCGTGGCATGTATCGAGAAATATGCTTGATCACATCCAGGTAAGTGTCTTTGAGGAGGTCAGAGATGAATAAGAAAAAAAGTATATTGATTGTTGATGATGTTGAGATTAACCGCTTGATCCTGGCGGAGATTTTTCAGGACGATTACACGATTGTTGAGGCCGACGGCGGTGAAAGAGCCATAGAGATCCTAAATGATAGTGAACATTTTCAGATATCTGCGGTTCTTTTAGATCTGCTTATGCCTGGCATAAATGGACTTGAAGTGCTTAAGAAAATGAATGAGAACGGAAAGATCCAGAGTATTCCTGTATTTCTCATAACAGCGGCAGATAGTCAGGAAATGCTGCTGGAAGGATATCATCTTGGTGCTATCGATGTTATCAGAAAGCCGTTTATGACACATTTCCTAAAGTGCAGGATAGGCAATGTGATTGAACTGTATGCACACCGGAATGAACTTGAAAGTGTTGTGGAAGAACAGGTGCGCAGACTGAATCATGTCAACCAGAACATGATTGAGACTCTTGCTACGGTTATCGAGTTCCGTGATTGTGAGTCCGGTGAGCACGTTAAGAGGATCAGTGAGCTTACGAGAATATTGATGAAGGAAGTAAGCGATACCTATCCGGAGTATCATCTTTCCCAAAAGGAGATTGACAAGATCGCCGCTTCTGCGGTTCTCCATGATGTTGGAAAGATCTCTATTCCGGACTCGATACTGAATAAGCCGGGAAGGCTTACGAAGGAAGAGTTCGAGATCATGAAAGGACACACCGTGAAAGGGTGTGAGATTCTTCAGAATATTCCGAATATTATGGACGAGGGACTGTATAATTACAGTTATGATATATGCAGGCATCACCATGAACGATGGGATGGAAAAGGTTATCCCGACGGCTTGAGTGGAGATGATATTTCTGTATGGGCGCAGGTGGCATCGGTTGCTGACGTCTACGACGCCCTTACTGCCAAGAGGGTGTATAAGGATGCATTCAGCCATGAAAAGGCTGTCCAGATGATCTATGATGGAGAGTGCGGTACTTTTAATCCGAAGATACTGGAGGTCTTTGAAAAGGTTAAAGATAAATTGAAGAGAAATGAAAATAACTGAGGATCGGCGTAAAGCCTGATGGCTTCACTAAATGAAAAGGGCCAGAGGATGTATATACAAATCCCCATGTCATGTAAGATATGACATGGGGATTTGTTATGGATATAGTTTAATGGCAGGAAAGGGATCAGTAACCTACTTTCTTTCCTTTCTTTGTCATATATCCGGAGATCCTTTTGGCTTTATAGTCCGCTTTCTTGCGGGAGTCCGGTACACCCGGATCTGTAGGATCATAATTGATTCCGCCAGTGGTCTTTATAACCGGCGCTTTGCCAAGAGGTCCTGGCTTTGAAGTGCTGCCTTTTACGATCTTTACAGTGGTTCCGGTAGACGCATAGTCGTAGATCCATTTGGCATCTGCCACAGTCATACGGATGCAGCCCGCAGAGGCCGGAGATCCGAGCCGGTTATAGGTGGAGGATGGCAGAGCATAATGGGACTGGGTGCCCACAGCGATAGCATGGAAATATACGTTACCTACAATGTGAGAAGCCCATCTTGCATAGAGAGTCTGGCCATCTGGCTCCAGCATTGGTTTCAAAGTATATTTTACTGACTGTCCGTTGGTACAGATGGAGTAGGTTCCCAGTGGTGTGTAAGAAGAATCTTCGTTCAGTCCGCTGGTTCCAGCATTTGTCCATGTGTCACTGCCCACAGAGACGGAGCAGGTCTTAATTGGAATATCGTATTTTTTTGTCTCTTCATTATATAAGTAAATGGTTACTGCGCTGGCAGCACGGTTTACCTCGATATACAGACGGTTTGAATTGGAGGAACTGCTCTTTTTCAGACCTACGATATCCGTCAGATCGATCTGCTTTTTGTTGTTAACGTAATAGAATTTGTATGTTTTTCCAGCATATTTTTCATAGAACCAGCCGTTTTTACCCATATCCTTTTTCCTGAGACGATAAGTATCTTCGTTCAGCAGAACTTTCTTACCCCAGCTGGTGTAACCATAGACTTGAAGTTTATACTTACCCTTTTCTTCATTTGGAACTTTCAGGGTTATTTTTTTCTTGCCGGAAGTTCCAGTTACAGTATAAGAAGCCTTCTTTTTCAATTTCTTTCCATTAACCTGGTATAAAACGAAACGGACTTTTTTTATGTTGCCAGGTATGTATGGGTTGGTCAGTTTATAAAGACAGGAGGCATTTTTCTTTCTGATCACGGAAAGGGTTCCGGACTGGATCCGTTCATCTGCCAGCGCTGTCATTTCCAGTGTCTGGTTATTATTGTTATTGTCAGTGAGGACTGCCTTTATGGTATAAAGATCCAGAAGGTAATCCAGCTTTTTCAGGGAAATTTCAGAGTAATATCTGCTTCCGTCAGCTTTCTTGCTGGTTCCTGTGACAGTGGTCACTTTTTTGCCCTTGCTGTTATAAATCTGGAAACGGACCTTTTTTATTCCATAGGCATTCTTCAATCCCTCCAGATTGACAGCAAAGGATTTTTTCTTCTCCAGGGCTTTTGATTTCTGAACCAGAAATGTTTTCTGAATGGGAGCGATATGATAGGAACTTGTCGCCAGGGTAATGGGAGTTCCGGAGTTTCCATTATCCAGAACAAGTTTCGCATTCCATTTTCCATAAGCGGTGCCCGCCTGGGCAATATTGGCGCTGAATGTCATATTACCCTCAACGAAAGGTGTCTTAAGGGCAATGGTCTTTGCGTTGTTCTCATCGGAACCATCCGGCCAGGCGGCAACATACACCTGCTTGTCCTCTCCGGGGATGACCACATCGCCGGCTGGAACAGAGGAAGTAACCGTGATGGTACGGGTTGTGTCCGCATTGCCGCCCTCTGCTTTCATGGACAGATTTCCGGTGTGAAGGGAAAAGTCACAGGTTCCAGCAGGGACCACAGAATCCCCCACCAGTATATTGACGTTATATTCATCGAATATACCATTCAGGGTTTTTAATGAAAAGTTGCCTGTATAAGTGCCGTTTGGGCAGTTTTCAGCGGTAAGTGCTATGTTTTCCTGATAAGCAGCCGCTGTATTATTCCTGCGGGATACCTGGAGCGTCATGGAACTGTCTGTTCCGGGATCCAGTCCCTGTACCGTATAGGTGCAGACTCCGGCAGAACGGTTCACGGATATGCCCGCTGTCTGTCCGGCTGCCTTTGCCGGGTGTGAAATGAGACCCAGCATAAGAAGCAGTGCTGCAGATAACGTAAAAAGGTGTCTGATAATATGTAGTTTCTCTTTCATGTCGTACCTCCTTATTATTATGAGTAGCAGGGGGGACGGGGATCTGAACTCCGGTCCACTCTGAGCTACCCCCCTATTTTTACATGTTTTCGTCATTTTGTCAATATATCCGGGACGCTCCATTCTCGAAAATAAAAAAACTGCTTGCAAAATGAAATGAAGTATGATAGTATATTTGTTGCTGGGCTTTATACGGCGCAGTAATTGTCGGCAGACCCGCGGAGGTTTTGTGTTGACAGAGATTCTGGCTCCTTGGTCAAGCGGTTAAGACATCGCCCTTTCACGGCGGTAACACGGGTTCGATTCCCGTAGGAGTCATAAGTGCTGTTTTTTGCGCATAAAGCAGCTTTGTGTCAAGCCATGTTATGGTTTTACAGCGCGCAGCACAATTTGCCCTGTGAAAAAATTTTTTTTTCGCACTAATTTCTGGAATTTGCAGGAGGACTTGCATAAATCTGGGATTTGTGGTATATTATTAATGTATGGCGACATAGCCAAGTGGTAAGGCGTGGGTCTGCAACACCCTGATCACCAGTTCGAATCTGGTTGTCGCCTTGAGAAAGAAAATGCTTTCATCCGTATCTTACAGATGAAAGCATTTTTTGTCTTTTAGAAAAGTCCGGCATCTGCGGAGCGAAAAACGCGAAGTGTTTTTTATAGGGCTGCGGTTTTCAGCCAGCCCTTTTTTGTATCTTCCCAGTATACTAAATCTCTTCTTCTGTCTCCGTCTTCCGGGAAAACAAGAGCAGAAGTATGAGGAGCAGGCCAATAATTAAAATGAAGGTTTTGTATTTGTCGAAGTAGTGAAAAAAGATATCCCGGTAATTATAAAAGTAATAACCCAGGCAGATGAGCAGTGTATTCCATATAGTGATACCGATGGAAGAAAAGATCACATATGCGGGATAACTCTGTCCGCAGGCACCGGCAACGAAGGCGATATAAGTCCGGCAGATGGGGATGACTCTCCCCACACAGACGGCGAGCCTGCCCCGGTCGCCAAAGGTGCGGTAGGATGCAAGGATTGGCTTTTTGCTGGAAGGAAACCGGGTCATGATCTTTTCCAGCAGGGGGGAACCGCCGTAGCGGCCAATGGCGTAGGTGAGACTGGTGCCCGCCAGGCCGGCAGCGCTGCTATAGAGGATAAGAAGGGGCAGGGATAGACCGATCCCCGCCCCAAAGGCGCCGGCAAAGGGAAGGACGAGTTCGCTGGAGATGGGAAAACAGGCGTATTCCAACGCGATTAAAAGGATAATGGCCGGTGTGCCATAGGATTCGATCCATTGTAACAGCTGATCCATAATACCTCATTCTGCGCACAGGTAAGGCGTGCGCGTAATTACATCGTTATTAATATATATGGAGGCAGATGGATAAAAATGCCAGTGGTTTCCGAAGAAATAAAGGTGCTTGCGTTGACGAAGTGAAATTAACTTGGTATAATAAATTTCAAATGTTTCAAAAGAGGAGGTAGGGCAGGGTGCGATGGAAACTGGTATTTGCTATTGTGACTATATGTCTCACTCTGGGGCTATGTGGTATTTCAATGGACGCAGAGGCAGCTTCACCTTATCAGATAAAGATCAATAAACAAAAAAATACAGTGACGGTTTACCAGTATGAAGACGGAAGCTATGGGCCCTGCAAAGCATTTGTGTGTTCCACGGGCAAAGCGACTCCCCTTGGGAGTTTCCGCATTTATCAGAAACACCGCTGGCGGGCATTGGTAGGGAATACATATGGTCAGTACTGCACCCGCTTTAAGGGGCCGATCCTGTTTCACTCTGTGCCGTATCACAAACCCAATCCGGCGGTGATGCCAAATGTGGAGTACAACAAACTGGGCACCACGGCGTCCCATGGCTGTATTCGTCTGAGCGTGCAGGATGCCAAGTGGATCTACGACCATTGTGGCTGGGGGACTCCGGTCATCGTGTATCGTTCTAAAAACCCCGGTCCTCTTGGAAAGCCTGAGAGGATCAAACTGCCAAAAGGTGTGGGGTACGATCCGACGGACCGCTGGAGCCGCGGAAATCCGTACAATAAAAAGAAACCGGTGATACAGGGGGCAAAGGATCAAACCATTGTCTATGCGGATCCTGCCTATGATATTTTAAAAGGAGTTCGAGCGAAAAATACGACAGGATTCCGGATCGATAAAAAAATCCGCGTTTCAATCCGTTACAGGAAGAACCGCGGTGATCAATATAAAAAAGCAAAAAAGGTAAATACGGAGAAACCGGGCTGGTACCGGGTCACCTATCAGGTGGTGGATGAAGTTGGAAGAAAAGCGAAGGTGACAGTAACACACCGGGTGAAAGAGAAACCGCTTGATACAGACCAATCCCTGCCGGTACCGGTGCCGCCGGATACCGAGAGCGGTACGAGTGTGCAGGGAATTCCTTAAAGTGGCAGCTGGCTGCCAGAAAAGGTGCTGCCGGCTGGTGATCTGGATCATATCATTGTTTGAATAGAGTAAAGGAAGATTTGTTAAATCAGGAGGAAAGAAATTATGAAATCATCATACAATCCAAAAGTGATTGAGAAGAAGTGGCAGAAAATATGGGAAGATGAGAAGGCGTTTGCGGCGACAAATGATTTTTCCAAGCCGAAATATTATGCTTTGGTAGAGTTCCCTTACCCATCGGGGCAGGGACTTCATGTGGGACATCCGCGTCCCTATACGGCGCTGGATATTGTAGCGCGCAAAAAGAGAATGCAGGGTTACAACGTACTTTATCCCATGGGATGGGATGCATTCGGGCTTCCGACGGAAAATTATGCTATTAAGAATAAGGTACATCCAAAGGAAGTGACTAAAAATAATGTGGCGAAATTCAAGGCGCAGCTGCAGTCACTGGGCTATTCCTTTGACTGGGAGCGGGAGGTAAATACAACAGACCCTGACTATTTCAAATGGACCCAGTGGATCTTTCTCCAGCTGTTTAAGGCGGGACTGGCCTATAAATCAGAGATGCCCATTAACTGGTGCACCTCCTGTAAATGCGGCCTTGCCAATGAGGAAGTTGTAAACGGTGTCTGTGAGCGCTGCGGCAGTGAGGTTGTCCGCCGGGTTAAGAGCCAGTGGATGCTGAAGATCACGAAGTATGCAGATAAACTCATCGATGATCTGGATGACGTGGATTATATCGAGAGGGTAAAGGTTTCCCAGAAAAACTGGATCGGCCGTTCCAATGGTGCTGAGGTGGATTTTCAGCTGAAGGATAAGGAAGAGAAGCTGAGGATCTACACGACACGTCCGGATACGCTTTTTGGCGTCACCTATATGGTGGTGTCACCAGAGCACCCCTATCTGGACAAGTACAAAGATGAGATTAAAAACTGGGATGAGATCGTGGCATACCGGGAGATGGCGGCGAGGAAGTCTGATTTTGAGAGGACGGAGCTTGCCAAAGAAAAGACGGGTGTGGCTATCGATGGGCTGTCAGCGGTCAATCCGGTCAACGGGGAAGAGATTCCTGTATGGGTGTCGGATTATGTTCTGATGAGTTATGGCACCGGTGCGATCATGGCAGTGCCAGCCCACGACGAGCGTGACTGGGAATTTGCCAAAAAATTTGAACTTCCCATTATAGAAGTGATCCAGGGTGGAAATGTGGAAGAGGCCGCTTACACGGATGTGGCCACAGGAACTCTTGTGAATTCTGGCTTTTTGAGCGGCAAATCGGTATCGGAGGCGAAACAGGCCATCGTTGAGTGGCTGGAAAAAGAGGGCGTCGGAACGGCGAAGACGAACTTTAAGCTTCGGGACTGGGTATTTTCAAGACAGCGTTACTGGGGAGAGCCAATTCCGATCGTAAAATGTGAAAAATGTGGATATGTGCCGGTTCCAGAAGATCAGCTTCCTCTGGAACTGCCGGAGGTAGATAACTATATGCCTACCGATAATGGCGAGTCACCAATCGCAAATATCCGTTCCTGGGTGGAGACCACCTGTCCGCGTTGTGGCGGGAAGGCGGAACGGGAGACAGATACGATGCCCCAGTGGGCGGGATCTTCCTGGTATTTCCTGAGATATATTGATCCAGATAACGATGAGGCACTGGCCAGCCGTGAGGCGATGGAGTACTGGCTTCCGGTAGACTGGTACAACGGTGGTATGGAACACACAACCCTTCACCTTCTGTATTCCCGGTTCTGGCATAAGTTTTTGTATGACCAGGGAGTGGTGCCTACCAGGGAGCCTTATCAGAAAAGAACCTCTCATGGCATGATCCTTGGGGAAAACGGCGAAAAAATGAGTAAATCCAGGGGGAATGTAGTAAACCCTGATGATATTGTCAATACTTATGGTGCAGATACTCTCCGTACTTATGAGATGTTTATTGGTGCCTTTGATGCGGCTGCAGCATGGTCTGATGACGGGGTCAAGGGCTGCCGGCGTTTCCTCGACCGTGTGTGGAAGCTTCAGGATATGGTTGTGGATGAGCAAGGATACTCCAAAGACCTGGAGACAAAGATCCATCAGACGATCAAAAAGGTGAGCAGCGACTTTGAGACACTCAAATACAATACGGCGATCGCAGCGATGATGGCTTTGATCAATGAGTTTTACAAGGCAGAGAAACTGACGCGGGATGATTTTAAGACACTGCTTCTGCTGTTGAATCCGGTGGCGCCTCATATGACGGAGGAGCTCTGGGAGATCATGGGATACGAAAAGCGTTTGTTTGAAAATTCCTGGCCGGAATATGAGGAAGAGAAGACGGTGGAGAAAATGCAGGAGATTGCTGTCCAGGTCAATGGAAAGGTGAGAGCTGCGGTGAAACTTGCCATCGATGCCGATAAGGATACAGCGATTGCTGCCGGAAAAGAAGCGGTGGCAGAAAAGATTGCCGGCAAAGATATCGTAAAAGAGATCTATGTGCCGGGAAGGATCATTAATATCGTAGTGAAAGGCTGATGGTTATGACAAACGAAGAAAAACTGGGCTCTGCCCCGCTGTTCCGATTGATGATGAGTATGGGGATACCTACCCTGGTGGCTCAGATCATTAATCTTTTGTACAATATCATAGACCGGATCTATATCGGTCATATTCCAGAAGTGGGGGCAACTGCTCTGACCGGGGTGGGGCTGGCGCTGCCCATGATCGTGATCATTTCAGCATTCAGTGCATTTGTGGGAGCGGGCGGAGCCCCGCTCTCTGCCATTGCCCTGGGAAGAGGGAAGAAAGAAGAGGCGGAACGGATCCTGGGAAATGGATTTTCCCTTCTTCTTATTTTTTCTGCCTTCCTCATGGTTCTGTTTTTTATTATTAAAAGACCAGTTTTGTTCTTGATCGGTGCCAGTGATGCCACCTTTCCCTTTGCGGATGAATATATGACCATTTATATATTTGGTACGCTCTTCGTGCAGATCTCCCTGGGGATGAATCCTTATATCACAGCCCAGGGATGTTCCCGGACGGCGATGCTGTCAGTGTTGATCGGCGCGGTGCTGAATATCGCACTGGATCCTCTGTTTATCTTTGGGTTTGGCATGGGGATCCGTGGAGCGGCGCTTGCCACGGTGATCTCACAGTTTGTCAGTGCGGTCTGGGTTCTCCGGTTTTTGACGAGAAAAGAACGGGCGATGGGGATCCGGCGGAAATATTTGAAGATACAGGGAAAGATCGTGGTAAAGATCATGTCACTTGGTGTCGCGCCCTTTATTATGCAGGCGACGGAGAGTTTTATTTCCATCGTGATGAACAGCGGCCTGCAGCATTATGGCGGAGACATGTATGTAGGGACGCTGACCATTATGCAGAGTGTAATGCAGTTTGTGAGTATTCCTGTCAGCGGTTTTACCCAGGGAGTCCAGCCCATTATGAGTTATAATTTCGGCGCTGGAAATACAGAACGGGTAAAGAAAACGTATTTTACCATGCTGGGTATCGTTATGGCTTATACCATTCTGCTCACCATATCGATCATGGCAGTACCAGGGATATTTGCCAGAATGTTTACAGACAGTACAGAACTGATCCTGCTGGTAGAAAAGATCATGCCGGTATTTGTATGTGGAATGCTGGTATTTGGTGTGCAGATGTCCAGCCAGACCACATTTCTTGCGCTGGGTCAGGCGAAGATATCACTGTTTATCGCTCTTTTGCGAAAAGTGATCCTTTTGATCCCTCTGGCGGTCATCCTGCCGAAACTGACAGGAGATGTGATGTTTATCTATTATGCGGAGCCAATCTCCGATGTGACGTCAGCTGTGACCTGTGGCATTTTGTTTGCCTGTCTCTTTGGAAAAATATTAAAACGGAGTAAATCTTAAGCGTTATATATCTGCGGAGCTGCGCGCTTCTCAGTCAGTAAGGTTCTTTGCCTGCGGAGCCAAAGAATGGCCGCAGGCCATTCTTTCGAGGTGCGCGCTGAGAAGCGCGCACCTTTTTTAGGCTCTTAGGTCAAAGTTATAGCGTTTGACAGCTGCCGGCGGCGCCGGAGAATCTTTTTCTATAAAATCATGAACCAGGTCAATATCCTTTTCTTTGGCGAGAAATTCGGAAGTGAAACTGTAGCCCTGTTCATTGATGGCATCTTTTAATAATTCTACATTTTTTTCCAACAATTTTCGTGCTGCTTCCTTTGCGGTATAAAACTGAGTAGAGATGTTTGTGTGGTCTTTTGTAATGTGGATGTCCAGTGTTCCCAGAGAATCCATCTCCAGGTGAAGCAGGACCTTGAGATTATCTTTGGATTTTTTCAGGGCATTTTTCCGCGTCATAACATATAGATCGCCGTGGGCATTCTGCTGGGACAATTTCAGTGGAAGCTGCATGTAAGCGAACTGTTCGTTCAACATTTTCATAAAAGCAAGATTCTGCTGCAGATCCGAGGTAGTGTTGATGATCTGTTCGCCGGAATTTCGTGTGGCAAACATCCGGCTCAGGTTCGTGAGGTCGGAAAACTGCTGCTGCATCCGGTTGTAGAGGGTATCAATGCTTCCTTCTTCTTTCAATCCCTCGGGAGAGAGAGTCCATCCGGATAAAAACTGCCCCTTGATTACCTTTTGGAAGGCCTTTTGGGACACCAGCTGATGAAGCTCTTCATCGGGAAGGGTGGGAAGGGCGTTTTTTATCTCGGCCAGCAGTTCCCTTGCTGTCAGATCTCCTTTTTCCAGAGCAGTAAGAAGTTCTTTATTTTCTGTATATTTTCCCAGAAGATCAGACAGGGTGCCGCGTTCCTCCGTGGTGAGAAGATGACCGGTCTGCTCCGGGATGAATTCAGTGGGTTTTGCCTCAGCTCCCGCCGGAGAAGAGGCGCGGTCGGTTATACCGTTCAGCAGCTGTCTCATACGGGCAAAAGGCGACGTGGCAGTCTGTCCGGCAGCCTGGCTGTCTTCCGCTGTTTCCTGGGGGATTTCCTGATTTTCTTCTCCGGGAAGCAGTTCCGCATTTTCTGCCGTTTCACCTTCTGTGAGTGGGGAAAGGTTCGCCTGGAGCTGGGCTGCGGTGAGGTTCTGCTCCTCCAGGGAGGGAAGGGATTGAAGGACAGTATCCAGCACTGCCCCAGTGGCATACCTGGCGATGGATGGATTTTCTTCGACGAGTCCGGTAAGAAGTTCATTGACAGAATCTGCCAAGGCATCCATCCGGGTAAGGAGCTGATGCGTCTGTTTGTTGTATTGGTCAAACTGGGTTACGGTTTCCATGTCCATCGGCATGCCAAGCCGCTTCATCGTGATCACAGAATTTACATCCGCATCCGGATATCTGGCACAGAGCTGCAGGGATTCTGCAATATTTTCCCGGCTGATGGACTGCTGGTTCTGGAGAAGGCTTCTGACAATTTCTAAATTGCGTGGGCTTTTCGGGAGTCCTGCTTCCTCAAGAGCTTGTTCGATGGTATCCTCCATGCCGAGAAGATATGCCTGGGATATTGCCTTCATGTAGATGGTGCCACTGTCCAGCCCTGTGATCAGGAAAGCCGCTTTTTGGCCAATGGAGTACTGGGAGGCCTCAGGAAGTTTTCCTGTAAAGGAGGAGCCGTCTTCCATGGAGATGGTGATTTCATTGCCATGAATATCACTTACGACGCCTTTCAGGGTCTCTCCTTCCCTCACTGTGATGGTACCACCTCCGGAACGGAAAGTACGCTTGGCTGAGGCAGCGTTCATACTGCCGGACTGATTTTGATTATTGTGTACGCTGTTGCTTGTGATAGGCATGAAATCGACTCCTTTTACCCGTTTATTTATAGATGCCCGGGGCAAATTTTTGAAACTAAATTTTTCTATTTTTATTATCGTTAAAAACGGCTGATTTTTCAAGACTTTTCCCCGTTTTATAAATAAATGCCGGGGCATATTTTATGAAACTAAATTTTTCTATTTTTATTATCGTTAAAAGCGGCTGATTTTTCAAGACTTTTCCCCGTTTTATAAATAAATGCCGGGGCATATTT
>CAJUAU010000006.1:118372-168326 GCA_910584645.1 uncultured Eubacterium sp. | reverse complement strand
GCATACAGTCCTTGGAGAGGGACTATAAACACTACTACTTTATAATACGAGGAGAGAGGATAATGGGAATGACAATGACCCAGAAAATACTGGCCGCCCATGCGGGTTTAGACAGCGTAAAGGCGGGCCAGCTGATCGAGGCAGATCTGGATATGGTTCTGGCAAATGATATTACCGGACCAGTAGCGATCCACGAGGTGGAGAAGCTGAATAAAAAAACGGTGTTTGACAAGGATAAGATCGCTCTTGTACCGGATCATTTCACGCCAAATAAGGACATTAAGTCTGCAGAGCACTGCAAATGTGTCAGAGATTACGCAAAGGCACAGGGGATCACAAACTATTTTGAGGTAGGAGAGATGGGGATCGAGCATGCCCTTCTCCCGGAAAAGGGACTGATCGTGGCGGGTGAGACTTGTATTGGAGCCGATTCACATACATGTACCTACGGAGCTCTGGGAGCGTTTTCTACAGGAGTAGGAAGCACGGACATGGGAGCCGGTATGATCACCGGAAAAGCATGGTTTAAGGTTCCTTCTGCCATCAAAGTCGTTTTGAAGGGGAGTCTTCAAAAATGGGTGAGCGGCAAGGATGTTATCCTTCATCTTATCGGAAAGATCGGTGTGGACGGCGCTTTGTACCGTTCTCTGGAGTTTGCCGGGGAAGGTGTGGCAAGTCTTACGATGGATGACCGTTTTTCTATTGCTAATATGGCGATCGAGGCTGGTGCAAAAAATGGCATTTTCCCAGTGGATGAGAAGACCATTGAATATATGAAGGAGCACTCCACCAAGCCATATACCATTTATGAGCCGGATGCCGACGCAGAATATGACGAAGAGATCGTCATTGATCTGGATACGCTGGAGCCCACGGTGGCATTTCCACATCTGCCGGAGAATACAAAGACTGTTAAAGAATCGGGGGTGGTGGAGATCGACCAGGTGGTGATCGGTTCCTGTACCAATGGACGTATCGGGGATCTTCGTGCAGCCGCCAAAGTGCTGGAGGGAAGAAAGGTGAAAAAAGGCATCCGCTGTATCATTTTCCCTGCCACCCAGGCGATCTACCTTCAGGCCATTGAGGAAGGGCTGGTGCAGACCTTTATCAAGGCTGGCGCGGTAGTCAGTACGCCGACCTGCGGACCATGTCTTGGCGGGCATATGGGAATACTGGCGGCTGGTGAGCGGGCAGTATCCACCACCAACCGGAATTTTGTGGGACGTATGGGACATGTGGATTCTGAGGTATATCTGGCGAGCCCGGCGGTGGCAGCCGCGAGTGCGGTCACTGGAAAAATCTCGGAACCATCTGAACTTGGCAATGAATGATTGATATAGAATGGAGGTACGTACCTGTGAAAGCATTAGGAAACGTATTTAAATATGGGGATAATGTGGATACGGATGTGATCATTCCGGCACGTTATCTGAATTCTTCCGATCCAGCGGAGCTTGCGACCCACTGTATGGAAGACATTGATAAGGATTTTGTAAAGAAGGTAAAAAAGGGTGATATCATCGTGGCAGAGAAGAATTTCGGCTGCGGATCATCCAGGGAGCATGCACCGATCTCTATCAAGGCAGCAGGAGTGAGCTGCGTTATCGCAGAGACCTTTGCCAGAATTTTTTACCGCAATGCCATCAATATCGGACTGCCGATCATTGAGTGCAAAGAAGCGTCCGAGAACATTGAAGCCGGCGACGAGGTTGAGATCGACTTTGACAGCGGCGTCATTGTGAACAAGACGAAAGGCCAGACCTACCAGGGGCAGGCATTTCCAGAATTTATGCAGAAGATCATCAAAGCCGAGGGGCTGATGAACTATATTAATAGTAAATGATATGGTGGCAGAACGTCTTTTCCTGAAATAGCCTGGCGGCGGGTTTAAATTTGCACTGTTGAGCCGGTTTACTTTATATCCCTTGAAAACTCTGTAAAATAATGGGTTTTCAAGGGATTCTTTTCTCTATGAAGGATTTTATATAGAAATATCCAGAAAAATATGGTATTCTAAATTTAGTTAGGGCGTGCAGAACCTAGGAATGAGTTTTCAGACACGTCCTGCCCAATGGCACCGGTTATTCCATTGAGCTAAGAATGAACGAAAGGAAATAGACGTTATGAATACAAAAAGAAGACTTCTATCCATTGTGCTGATGCTGACTCTCATTGTTAATCCCCTGATGCCCTGGAGGCAGTCAAACGCTCTGGGGGGAGATGGTCAGCAGACGTTAACGATAGCCAGCGCGAAATTGTATACAGAGCTGAAAAAATGCCTTGCACCAAACATACTTAATAATCAGGGCGCATTGGTCGACAGCGATGATGAAGAACAGACCATTACGCTGAAGCCGGAGAAGATCAAACTGATCAATATTAAGGGAGTGGATATGACACAGAGCGATTCCCGGAATCATCTGGAAACATTGTTCCGTGACTGTACAATGCTGGAAATGCTCCGTCTGCAGGGCTGTGATCTCAGCGGGGTTGATCTTTCCCTTCTCAATCACAGGCAAAGCCTGACTGGTCTGTATCTTGTCAGGGACAGCCTTGACAGGATTCCGGATCTGACACTGGAGAATTTAAGATCTTTGAATCTTTCAGAAAATGATCTGTCTGCGGAGGGCGCTTGTGATAACCTTACCAGTGATAAACTGCCGGCTCTGACTCTCCTGAGGATGGATGGCTGCAGCATATCAGATCCTGATTTTATAAAGAAAGCAGGGAAGCTGACAGACCTGTCATTGGGGGATAACAAGCTCACAGATGATTCTTTGGAAGCATTGTTTGATATGGGTAAGGAGAATTTATCCGGTCTGCAGAACCTTGATCTTGGAATAAAGGTTCATCAAATTGATGGAATCGCCATTTCAAATCGAAACAGCGGGAATAATTTTACAGATCCGGCAAAGCTGGCGTTGATCCCAGAACGTTTTCCAGAGCTGGTTTCCCTGGATCTGTCCTCTCTTAGGATTAATTCCCTGAAAGAATTTGCCAATGTAAGGGATGACATCAGTATTGATTTTACCATGAATAAAATATGTGATTTTACAGGTCTTGAAGGAAAGACGAATTTTGATCTAAACCGGCAGGATATATCTATTTCGGGGAATTTTGCTGCGGGGCGGGAAATAGAACTCCCGGAATTGGTTAAAAGAGTTCTGGATGAGAATGATGTATTGAAGGGAAGCCTGAGTTATGAAAACTGCAGTCTGTCTGACGACGGAACCAAACTTATGATCCAGCCGGATGTAACAACGGCCTATGTAACGGTGCAGAATGGAAAACTTAGGGATTCAAAAATACGGTTTCTTTTGAAATGGATTCCGTCCTATACCGTTCCTCAAAATCTGACAGCGGTTGTGGGGAATACCCTTGCCGATGTTCCACTGCCGGAAAAGTTTACATGGAAGGAGCCTTCATTGGACGTGGGGACAGTGGGAACTCATTTGTTTAAGGCTGTCTACACTCCAAAGGATACAGATCGGTATGTGATCGTGGATGATATTGATATCCCGGTAACCGTTAAGGGGGATGTAGAAGAACCAGCGGAGCCAACGCCTTCCCCGGGACCGGAACCTACCGCGGAGCCGACGCCGACGGAAACGCCGGCACCTGCCAAAACGCCAGCGCCGACCCAAACACCGGAGCCAACGCCCACCATAATGCCCACACCGTCTGTAACACCGACGCCGACTACAGAACCAGAGCCGACACCTACTGTGGAACCCAGGCCAACCTCAGAGCCCACACCGTCCGAGGAACCAGCTCCCACCCCAGGGCCAACGCCAGCAGCTGTGCCTACACCATCTGTGGACCAGGCACAACCGGTAGGGCCAGCGCCGCCAAGGGAGCTGACAGAGCAGGAAAAGAAGGAACAGAAAAAAAGGGAGATGGCGCTAAATGCGAAGCTGAAGGTTAGCCAGAAAGGCAAAAAGATCAAAATATCCTGGGGAAAGGTGCCCGGTGCAGATGGATATGATGTCTATGTGCAGTATTGTTCCAAGGATTTTAACGCAGGATCCATCACATCCGTAAAGAATGGCAAGACCACAAAATTGACAGTAGAGAAGGTCAATGGGAAAAATCTGGATTTAAAAAAGGTTTTTAAAGTTTATGTGCTTGCTTTTAAACAGGAAGAAGAAAAAAATGTAACACTTGCTAAAACGATAACCGCCCA
This sequence comes from uncultured Eubacterium sp., assembly GCA_910584645.1. Classification (GTDB taxonomy): domain Bacteria; phylum Bacillota; class Clostridia; order Lachnospirales; family Lachnospiraceae; genus Eubacterium_F. The sequence continues at coordinate 164,143 of CAJUAU010000006.1, read as the reverse complement.
TGTCGTCGGCAGTAAGAACACAAAGTATACAAATGTGAAAGCAGTTAAGGTAAAGAAAAGTTCTTACAATCTAAAAAAAGGCGGGACTGCAGTTATCAAGGCAGGTACTATACTGGTCAGCAGGAACAAAAAGAAGCTTTCAAATGAACATGCGAAGGAATTTCGTTATGCAACTACCAATAATAAGATTGCGACGGTGTCTAAAAAAGGAAAAATCAAAGCAGTAGGAAAGGGTTCCTGCAGCATTTATGTTTACGCCAGAAATGGGTATGCAAAAAGAATAAAAGTTAAAGTGAAATAAGTACTGTGAACCCAGATAACATCAGAGAGAGGGAGAAAACAGCAATGGTTTATTATGACGATGGCCAGGTATTGATCCGTAATATGCAGCAGAGAGATGCACAGATCATAACAGAGGAAGAAATCGCCCAGGGATGGCATGTGGACATAGCAAAATACGAAATGAGACTGCAGCATCAATCAGAGGGAAAATCGATTGCACTGGCAGCAGAATTTCGCGGAAATGTAGCAGGATATATCAATGTATACCCCAATGCCGGAGAGGGAGCTTTTGCGGACCGGGGGTATGCAGAGCTTGTTGATTTTGGTGTTTTAGAGAAATACCAAAGGAAGGGCATCGGCTCTAAGCTGATGGATGTTGCTGAGCAGATCGCTGCCGAACACTCCCGTGTGGTCTATCTTGGAGTTGGTTTACATAGTGGATATGGAAGTGCCCAGAGAATGTATGTGAAGCGGGGATATCTTCCTGACGGCAGCGGCGTCTGGTATGGTGGCCAGGTCTGCCAGCAGTATGCGCCGTGTTGTAATGACGATGATCTGATATTGTATCTGTCAAAAGAGTTGTAGTAGAAAGGCGCCATCGAGCTGGCCTAAGATCGTTAGGGAGGTAAAAGACTGTGAAAAAGAAGTATCTATGGATTCCTGTCATATTATCCTTTTCGGCAGTGTTGTTGTTTTTCCATACAGCAGCCTGCGCTAAAGCGGAAACAAATAGATTGAATAAGTCGACGCTGACTATAAGGGCAGGTAAGTCTAAAGTTTTAAGAATGAAAGGGATCAAGAAAAAAGTCTTTTGGAAGTCCTCAAATAAAAAGGCAGCGTCTGTGTCAGCAGATGGTGTTGTTACCGGGATTTCCAGGGGGACAGCTGTGGTTACAGCCAGTTATGGAAAAAGATGTGCAAAATGTAAGGTTACGGTTATTGGGAAAAACGATTACTCTTCCATATTGACAGAGAAAGTAATCCGTAAAGCTCTTTCGGTACCCGCCCAGGCGAAGATCACAGTTAAATATGGAAAAAAGTTTTATAAACGGTCTTTTGGGGCGACGCTGGTTCCGGTGGATGTATTTGAAAATGGTAAAAAAGTTGCGGGGGCGAGTTTTTTTGTAAAGGATGGGGAGCTGGGATGCAATGTCTTAAACTATGGGCATTATGAATGAGAGCTAATCGAGGTGAGTCAGAGTGAACTACGATATACTAAGCCAGAAAAAAGAACGGCTGGATGTGATTCGGAAACAATTACCTAAAGAGGCACTGGTAAGTTTTGATAAAAATTTTGAAGTTGAGTATGCTCATAACTCTACTGCTATTGAAGGCAATACATTGAGTCTGATCCAGACGAAAGCAGTTCTGGAAGATGGTATTTCTATTGGTGGGAAAACACTTCGTGAAATTTATGAAGTGGTAAATCATCAAAAGGCATTTGAATTTATCAACAGATGCATTATAGATGGAAAGCTTTTGGATGAAAAAATTGTAAAGGATATCCATGCTCTGCTGATGGAAAATATTCTGACTGGTGGAATTTATCGCAGGGTGGAAGTTCGTATTTCTGGAGCAGGACATAAACCACCTGGACCCAGTGAGATGTATCACCAGATTAAAAATTTTTATACTGATATGTTATCATACAGGGCAGAAAGAAATGCAATTGAGCTTGCTGCATGGACACATGCAGAGTTTGTAAAGATCCATCCTTTTGTAGACGGTAATGGCCGGACATCCCGTATGATCATGAATTATCAATTGATGGCAAATGGTTTCCTCCCAGTATCTATCGCAAAAGAGAACCGGCTGGAATACTTTGAGGTGCTGGAAGCTTATGCAGTAAATAGAGAATTGCAGCCATTTGTTGAGATGATAGCCTTACTGGAGGAACAACGGCTGGATGAATATATTAACATTGTGCATGAATAGGTTCTGTAAGCCAGACGAACTTATACAAAATTAAATTGACGAGGTTATAGATATGAGAAACGAAGGGCAGAGAAATCTCCTCAGTATTTCTCCAGAGGAAAAGAGAAAGATGCAGGAGGATATTATTTATTTTTTCAAGGAGGAAAGAGATGAAGAACTGGGAATCATCGGTTCTGAGATGATCCTTGATTTTTTTATTGAAATGCTGGGTGAAAGAATTTACAATAAGGCATTGGATGATGTGAAACTATGGCTTACGCGAAATGTAGAGAATCTGGAGAGCGATTATTATGCTCTTTATAAGTAGCTCGATGGTGCCAATTTGAACCCTGTTTCGTTCTGCGCTGGCAGCAAAATAGCGCCATCGAGCTAGCTCGATGCTAGTACAATGAAAATTATTCTCCACATCTGCATCTCCCACTTTGCGGTACGCTTTAATTGAATATTTTTCCTTAATATGCCCATAATAGAAGATAGCAGTTGGGAGCAGACTGCCGTTTGCCCCCGACATCATATTTATGAAAGGACGGCATTTTTTATGTGGGGTATTGTGATTGGACTGATCTCTGGTGCATTGATGAGTGTGCAGGGGGTGTTTAATTCAGAGGTGACAAAACAAAGCAGTATCTGGCTGGCGGCAGCCTTCGTTCAGATTTCTGCTTTTGTTGTTTGTGTGGCAGCATGGCTGGTGACAGGAAGGGATGGATCCATCGGCAGCCTGTGGGGAGTGCAGCCCAAATATATGCTTCTTGGCGGCGCTATTGGTGCCTTTATTACTTATACGGTCATTCAGGCGATGAACCAGTGCGGTCCGGCGAGAGCGGTGGTGTTTATTGTAACAGCACAGATCGTTGTGGCGTATATCATCGAGCTGATGGGATTATTTGGCGTGGAAAAACAGCCCTTTGAATGGAGAAAAGTGATCGGGCTGGCAGCGATCATAGCAGGGATCATTACTTTTAAGTGGAAATAGGCCCTCGCCGGCAGCTTCCCGAATTCGTATTGCGGGCTGTCGCTCTCCATACTCATTCGGTTAGCCCAGGGGGTGTCTATAACCCACTGCATGCAAGCATGCGTGGCTTATAGCCGCTGGATGGACCCGGGCCCTGGTTTCATAAAATAAAGCTGCCTGCTCCGTGCCACGGCACTCCCGCAGTCAGCTTCCCGAATTCGTATTGCGAGCTGTCGCTCTCCATACTCATTCGGTTAGCCCAGGGGGTGTCTATAACCCACTGCATGCAAGCATGCGTGGCTTATAGCCGCTGGATGGACCCGGGCCCTGGTTTCATAAAATAAAGCTGCCTGCTCCGTGCCACGGCACTCCCGCAGTCAGCTTCCCGAATTCGTATTGCGGGCTGACGCCCTCCATACTCATTCGGTTAGCCCATCCAATGTCTATAACCCGTTCCGTGCAAGTACGGACGGCTTATAGCCGCTGGATGGACTTTATATGAAAAATCTGATTTTGTGGTTGTCAAAATTATATTTCATTGATACAATTAGAGTATGCACTCTGGTCTTTATCCCGCGAATTATGTCGGGAGAGAAAGACAATGAAAGAAAATCAGATCAAATATATGATAGCAGCTGCGGCGGTTGTTCTTTTTGGTGTCTTATGGATTTTTACCGGTCAGAAGAGGGAGCAAGGCGGCGGAGAAGAAAACGGTATCTTTGACTATGAAATGGATTCTGGGGAAGAGGAAAAAACGGATCTATCGGAGGGAAAGATATATGTGCATATAACCGGGGCAGTGAAAAATCCGGGCGTCTACATTTTTGAGAAAAAACCCAGGGTGATCGAGGTGGTGGAAAAAGCAGGGGGATTTAAGAAAGATGCTGCCACATCGGGGATCAATCAGGCAGAACTTGTGGAGGACGGTACCCAGATTGTGATCAAGGCCAGGGGAGATACGAAGACTTCTGGAAGGGATTTGCCGGGGCAGGAACAGCCGGAGCAGGAGAAATCCAGTCTGGTGGATATAAATACTGCTGGAAAGGAACAGCTTATGACTCTTGCCGGAATTGGGGAATCCAAGGCGATGGCGATCATTGCTTACCGGGAAGAGCATGGAAAATTTAAAAAAATTGAAGATATTATGAATATAACAGGGATTAAAAATGGTGTATTTGATAAGATTAAAAGTCAGATCAGGGTATCGTAAGGATTGAAATACGCACTGTAAGGGAAGTGCGGAAAGGTTATTGTTTGAAAGGAAGAACAGGGAAATGGCGAAGAGAGTTCTGGTAGTGGATGATGAAAAGCTGATCGTGAAGGGATTGCGGTTTAGTCTGGAGCAGGATGGGATGGAAGTCGATTGTGCCTACGACGGAGAAGAGGCGTTGAATGCAGCGGCAGAAAAGAAGTACGATGTAATACTTCTGGATGTTATGCTTCCTAAATTTACTGGGTTTGAAGTGTGCCAGCAGATTCGGGAATACTCGGATGTGCCGATCATCATGCTGACAGCAAAGGGAGATGATATGGATAAAATTCTGGGACTGGAATATGGTGCAGATGATTATATTACCAAGCCTTTTAATATTCTGGAGGTAAAGGCAAGGATTAAAGCAATTATGCGAAGAAGCAGTAAAAAGGAGGAAAAGCCTGTGGAGAATTCCTCCATTCTTACCTTTGGAAACATGAAAGTCGATGTGGACAGCCGTCGTGTGTTTATTGAGAATAAAGAGGTCAATCTTACGGTCAAAGAATTTGATCTGCTGGAGCTTCTTATCCACAATCCGAACAAGGTCTACAGCCGGGAAAAGCTGTTAAATGACGTGTGGGGATATGAGTATCTGGGGGATGTCCGTACTGTGGATGTCCACGTGCGCCGTCTGAGGGAAAAGATCGAATCAACGCCAAGTGATCCGAAATATATACATACAAAATGGGGTGTTGGCTATTATTTCCAAGCTTAGAGAAAAACTGAATGTAGTGAAAAGTCTGCACATCCAGAGTATGGGTGTGCTTATCCTTATCGGTGTCGTGCCGCTTATTATATTTTCCCTTATATTTCTGAATACCTACCGCGCAAGAAATATCAGCCAGAGGGTATCGGAGATCCAGGTCAGGGGAAGTGTGATCTCCAATCTTATCGTAAGCTCTGGTTATATGACAAGTGACCGAAAAAATGAGGTGAATGCGGAGCTTTCCCAGGTGTCAGATATGTACGATGGAAGGATCCTGATCGTGGATTCCAAACTAAAGGTGCTTCGGGATACCTATGGATTGGAAGAGGGAGAGATCGTTGTGCTTCCGGAAGTGGTAAAATGTTTCAGAAAGGATGCTGTCAAGATAGTCAACCAGTACAACGATAACGTAGAGATTTTTGTCCCCATAATGGGAAGCGATGAAATGACTGTGAATGGTGTGGTGGTGATGAATTTTTCTTTTCAGTCCATCAATTCACTGTATGATAATATCCGCACTGTAACATTTTCCGTCATTCTTCTGTTTGCTGTTATTATCATTGTCATATCCTGGATCCTGTCCGGAAAACTGGTAAAGCCGATGAAAAAGGTGGTAGATTCCATCCGGCACATCGGTTCCGGGGACTTTAGCGAGAAAATGGAGGTTCAGGACAACTTAGAGGTGGCAAATATCTCTGAGGCGGTGAATTTTATGCTGACCGCTGTTCAGAGCATGGAGGATTCCAGACAGGAGTTTGTATCAAACGTATCCCATGAACTGAAGACGCCGATCACATCCATCAAGGTTCTGGCAGAATCACTGACCATGCAGGAAGAGGTTCCAGTGGAGCTTTACAAGGAATTCATGGTGGATATCAACCAGGAACTGGAGAGAATGAATAAGATCGTAAACGATCTGCTATCTCTCGTCAAACTGGACAAATCTGCTGCCCAGATCAATATTGAAGAAGTTAATATCAATGAATTTCTGGAAGGGATCCTCAAGGGGATCAATCCTATTGCCGCCCAGCGCAATATTGAGATCATATTTGAAAGTGTGCGTCCCGTTTCGGCGCAGATTGACAGTGTGAAGCTGGGCATGGCAATTTCTAATATTATAGAAAATGCCGTGAAATATAATTTTGATAATGGCTGGGTCAAGGTGACACTGAATGCCGATCATAAGTTTTTTTATGTGAGGGTATCGGATTCTGGTGTGGGGATACCAGAAGAACTGCAGGATCACATTTTTGAACGTTTTTACCGGGTGGATAAGGCGCGTTCCAGGGAGACGGGAGGAAACGGTCTTGGACTTGCCATAACGAGAAATGCGGTTCTTCTGCACCGTGGTTCCATCAAGGTACACAGTGTGGAAAAACAAGGAACGACCTTTGCCATCCGTATTCCGCTGATCTACCAGGCGTGATCCGGAAAGAACAGGGAGAAATGAGGGACAGCATGAGATTTGTGAGATATATCCTGGGGATGTTTTTAATTAGTTTCTTTTTGTGCAGCTGTGGCAAAAACCAGCCAGATGTACAGGAGGGGAAATTTATTTTATACCAGGTAGATGAAGACGGAAGCGGATTAAGAAAAACACTTTATGAGGTTGGGGCAGATCATGAGGATACAGTGGGTATTGTGAAGGAGCTGCTGGATAAGTATAAAAATGTGGATATCCGTGATTTTCAGATCAAGGAAAAACAGCTGTCTCTATATTTTTCAACAGCTTACAAGAATTTACATGGAATTGAAGAGGTGCTTCAGCGGGCGGCCATTGTAAAGACGTTATGTCAGGTGGAGGGAGTAGAATACGTGGAGTTTTTTGTGGATGATATCTCTCTGCTCATCGACGGTGAGCCTGTGGGAGTTATGAGTTCCCTTTCCTTTCTTGACTCCATTGGAGGAGACGGCGGCACACAGGAAAAATATGTGACACTGTATTTCTCAGATAATTCTGGTATGGGGATGAAAGAAGTCAACTCCAAACTTACCTATGATATGACGGTGCCGCTGGCAAGGCTTTTGATCCAGCAGCTATTGGATGGACCGGAAGAATTAGAAGATGTGAATACTTCAGACCTAAAGCAGACCATTCCCGACGGAACCACGCTGAATTCCCTGACCATCCGGGATAACGTGTGCTACGTGGATTTTAGCCGGGAATTTCAAAATATCCAGACGGAAATAAAAAGTGAGATTGTGATCTATAGTATTGTCAATACGCTGTGTGAGCTTTCAGATGTTAATAAAGTACAGTTTACCATTGATGGAGAGCAGAAGAATACCTATGGGGATACGAAAAAATTTAATATTCCTTTTGAGCGGAATCTGGATCTGGTAAGCGGAGGCAGTAAGGGGTGAGTAAGATCATATTGCGCAGACCATTGTTTGCTGTTTTTTTACTACAGATAATATTTATCGGTATATGGTATCATATATTTGGCGGAGATGAGAGTCCCCCGCAGGAAGATATTCCGGTAGAATGCGTGGGGCGCGTGGGTGGGATACGCATCGGGACATCAGGAAAAATGCTGGTGCTATCGGACGTAAAAGCAAAAAATAAGGATACAGGCAGGGAAATTCTCACTGACCAGTGTATCGTCTATGATTTTTCTGATAAACATCTATTTTCAAATTCCAGGATCGGAAATACAATTCATATTCGGGGAGCATATTCTACCTTTCAAACTGTATCAAATCCCGGAGGTTTTGATGAAAACTTATATTATAAAAGCCAGGGCATAAGCGCAAAAATTTTTGCCGATTCCATGGATATTATCGATGATCGCATTGATTTTGTCCAGCATGGCTTATTTCTGCTGCGCCAGCGGGCGATGAAACAACTTCTGGCGGTGATGGAAGAACGGGATGCTGGTGTGCTTGGTGCCATGATCCTGGGTGAAAAAACCTATCTTCCGGCGGACAGGAAAGAGCAGTTTCAGAAGACGGGCATTGGCCATCTGCTGGCGATATCGGGACTTCATGTGTCCCTGCTGGGTGCCGGTCTGTTCTTTTTTCTGCGCAGTTACTGCCTTCCCATGAGAAAGGCGGTTGTGGCCACGGTGGTATTTCTGTATTTATATGGGAAGTTTACGGGTTTTCCGGTGGCGACAGAACGGGCTGTGCTCATGATGGCCTGCGGACTTTTTGCCAGGTATACTGGAAGGTGTTATGACGCACTTTCAGCGATGGCCCTCAGCGGGATTATCACGCTGTTTCAGCAGCCCTTGCAGTTGTTCCAGTGTGGATTTATTCTCTCCTATACGGCCATAGCCGGAATTGTCCTGTTTTCTCCAGTGATGGAGAAACTTAGTCCATATTTTAAGAAAAATGGGTTGCGGGGAAAGATGCTGCAGGCTGTGATGTCTTCTACATCTGTATTTCTGGTTACCGTGCCAGTGATGCTCTGGTTTTTTTATGAAATATCCCCCTATGCCATTCTGGCGAATCTTGTGGTTCTTCCCCTGCTTTCCCTGCTGGTGGGGGCAGGTATATTTGGCTGTATTATTTCTTTTTTCTGGGAAGCTGCAGGGGGCTTTCTTCTTTCCACAGTACATTATATTCTTCAATTTTACGAAATGGTCTGTCTGGCAGTGGAGGAGCTTCCGGGCCACAATGTGGTGACTGGACGTCCGGCACCGGAATGTATCCTGTTATATTATGCGGTTCTAGTGGGCGGTATTTTTCTGTATGTAAAATGGGAGAAAAAATGGACCACCTTTATCGCTGGCATGCTGCTGGCTGGAATCTTTCTGTTTTTTCCGCCCAGTCCTTCCTTCCTCTATATTCAGCTGGATGTGGGGCAGGGGGACTGCTCTGTGATCCTGTGCGGGAATAAAACTTATCTGATCGACGGCGGCAGTACCTCTCAAAAGGAGGTGGGGAAATATGTAATTTCAAAATGCCTCAAGTATTATGGAAGGAGCCGGATTGATGCTGTATTTATCACTCACAGCGACGCTGACCACACGAATGGGATTCTGGAACTGGCGGCAAACCAGCAGAAATGGAATATAAGAATTGATAAAATAATTATGCCTGGAATAAAAAAGACAGATCCAGGATACAAAACGCTATACCGTAGTTTCAGGTTATATAATATAGAAGTAAACAGAATGAAAAAGGGAGATTTTCTGTCCTGGCAGGCACTGCATATCCGCTGTGTCCATCCATCCCTGGATTATGAGTGGGAGAGTGAGAACGATTATTCCCTGACCCTGGACATTACATACAGGAATCTGAGGATTCTGGCAACAGGAGATCTGGAACAGCAGGGCGAAAGAGCGGCCGGTGATCTGCGGGGCGGCTATGATCTGCTGAAAGTGGGGCACCATGGCTCAAAAACTTCAACTTCCCAGGAATTTCTTGCGATGGTATCCCCCCGGTATGCGGTAATCTCTGCGGGAAAGAAGAACCGGTATGGACATCCCTCCCCGGAGACGGTAAAGAAACTTAAAACTGCCGGCGTGCGGATCCGGAATACTATGGAATGCGGGGCAGTGTTTGCGGAATGGCGCTTTGGAAAGAGGATCTATGGATTCCGGGAAAAGTGAAGAACGCAAAAGCAGCGTTCTTCACGAATTGTTTGTGCTGCCTGTGGCGGAATGTTTGGAAGTGTGAAATAAATTGGTGGTGACAGGAGGTCCAAAACAGAGTATACTATAATGGACGAGGCAATTTTATGATGATTGGGGACCGTCTGGAGGTAGGTACTAATGCTTTTATACCATGGAGGTAATACAAATATAGCAGGTATTGATCTTGCGATGTGCAGACCGTATAAGGATTTTGGAAGGGGATTCTGCCTCACTATCATGAGAGATCAGGCAGAGACGATGGAGAAAAGGGTTGCTCCGCAGATTTACAGAGCAAGATGATGGCAGTTGCATAGCAAGTTTAAAGAAAAAGAAAAGGAGAAAGACGTTAAGTGGAAGCATTTAAAAATAGAGCAGCGAAGGCGCCCGTTTATATCATTGTTATTACCCTCTGCATACTGTCTGCGTGGGGTTGCGGAGGAGAATATGGGAATGAACCGGCAAAATCGGATATTTCTGAAAACGGGGAAAATAAAACTGTTACAGAGAAGCCCAAGCCCCCAAAGAAAAACGGGATAGAGGAGCTGTCAGGAGAAATAGGACGTTGCAATGCCTCTGGCTGGGAAAAGAAAATAGATGAAAATGAACAGTATATATTTGTTTTGATAAAAGAAGAGTCAATAATCAGGATTGATAAAGATACAAATGAAAAGATCTGTATTGTAAAAGCCCAGAAGGAGGGGGATATTAATTTTCTTTGTGTGTATAAAGAAGTGCTGTACTATGTGATGAATTTGCGGGAACTATATCGGTATGATCTGACGGCAGAAGAGACAAAACAAATTTATGCCGTGAAAGATTATACGGGGGTGGATGATATATTTGGAATACAGATATATAAAGATAATATTTATCTGTATGAATGCGGCCTTGGTATAAGCAGATTGGATCCAGAGACAAATAAGAGAAAGAAACTTGTGGGAGATAATGTGAGCCATGGGGTTTTTTATAATAACAAATTGTATTATATAAGAAGAAGGTATGAGGAAGAGATCAGATGTCGGGATCTGGATTCGGGAAAAGATGAAATTGTGCGGAAATCAGAAGATGAAGAGAAAAAGTTATATATTGAACTCTTTACATACAGGGATCAACTATGTTACGTAATGGCAGGGGAGCAGTGGCAGATCTGCATATTAGAGGAAAGTGAAGAGGATATGCAGCTGTTTTCCCTGGAGAAGGATCAGATATGGTGTCAGGACCGTATCATTAGTTATGATGAAAAATCTTTGTATTATGTTTACGAGCAGGAGGAGCAATCCTGGTTGTGCTGTTATGATGACGGGAAGAAATTTGAGATGAAGCTGCCTGAAGATTACCGGGAAGGCGGTTATGTGTGTGAAGGATATTTCTTTTATAGTACAAATGAATCGGAAGACTATGCCAGTAAATGTATACCGTTAGAACAGCCGGATGAGGAAGAGAAGAAGGGAAATCCTTATTTTCCCTATAGCACAGAAATGCCAGCAAAAGAAAAGAAGGCTTTTTGTGAAGATATTTATAAAAGCAGTACTTGAAACAGTACTTGTAATTTGCAGACAGGAGGCAGAAGCTTTGAAGACGATCGCAGAACAGATCAAATCCGGTGATTTGTCCCGGTTTCATTTGATCTATGGAGAAGAGCCCTACATGGTCCGGTATTATAAAAATAAACTGAAAAGGATGCTGTCCCAGGAGGGGGATGACATGAATGTCTCATCTTTCGAGGGAAATGGAATCCCCCTGGAGGAAGTTAGTTCTCTTGGCACCACGCTGCCCTTTTTTGCCGAAAAGCGTCTGATACTTATGGAAAATACGGAATTGTTTAAATCTTCCAGTGACATGGCAGATCTGCTGGAGGGATTTCCAGATACTACATATGTAGTGTTTGTGGAGAAAAAGGTGGATAAAAGAAACCGTCTCTATAAATGGATACAGAAGAACGGCTGTGTGACAGAGTGTGCTCTCCAGCAGGAAAGAGAGCTGCTGCCCTGGATGGCGCGCTATCTTAAAAGCAATGGAAAGAGTATCTCCAAAAGAACGGCGGAGTATTTGATCTCAAAAATCGGTTTTCAGATGGATGGCATCGTGAACGAACTGGACAAGCTGATCGGATATGTAGGAGACCGGGAGGAAATAGTGGCTGCGGACGTGGATGCGATCTGTTCTGGCCAGGTGGTGGGAAAGATTTTTGATATGATCGATTCAGTGATCGCCGGGGAGCAGGAAAAGGTATTCCGGCTGTACGGTGACCTGCTGGAACTGAAGGAGCCGCCTCTTGTCATTCTGCATCTGCTGGGAAGACATATTAACATACTGATCCAGATGAAAGAGATCGGAGGGAGCCTGCCTGACAGGGATATTGCAAAAAAGGCGGGGATTCCCTATTTTACTGTGAAAAAATATAAGAGCCAGGCAAAACATTTTTCTAAAAAAACACTGCACCAGCTGCTGGAGGAACGGGCGGATTATGAAGAACGGTTTAAAACCGGCAGGCTGGGGGAGCGGCTGGTGGCAGAATTCTTTCTTGTAAAAGCATTGACAAAAGCGTGAAAAAATGGTAAAAATATATAGGTGCTGTTAGGCATCATCAAAGTTCGACGGTGTCGGGCTGAACTGGAGACGTATCGAAGTGGTCATAACGAGAACGACTCGAAATCGTTTTGCCTTCACGGGCACGTGGGTTCGAATCCCACCGTCTCCGCTAACAAAGGGCGACATGGTTCCCCAATAACTGCTGACATTTGTTTATTACAGATGTCAGTTTTTTCTTTAGAAAGGAAGAAGAATAATTAAAAAGGAGTTATCGGAAAATACCGATTTTTGAATATATGAAAATCTATGTAGATGCGGACTCCTGCCCGGTAGTATCCATTGTGGAGCAGGTGGCTGAGAAATATGAAATTGAGGTTATGCTTTTATGTGACACGAATCATGTACTGAATTCCGATTACAGTGAGGTGAAGATCATTGGAGCCGGGGCAGATGCCGTTGATTTCGCATTGATCAATCTTTGCAAAAAGAATGACATTGTTGTAACCCAGGATTATGGTGTGGCGGCAATGGCTCTTGGAAAGGGGGCATATGCGATACATCAGTCTGGAAAATGGTACACAGATAAAAATATAGACCAATTGCTTATGGAACGGCATTTAGGGAAAAAAGCAAGAAGGATTTCTGGAAAAAATCATTTGAAAGGACCCAAAAAACGTACTGAGGAAGATGATGTGAGGTTTTGTAAATCATTTGATAGGTTAATAGAGAGTATTTTACAACTATAATATAAACTATATAAAGTAAATTGCAGGAAATATTAAATTTTTGCTATTATTTTCTAGTTAATCTGTTTTAAAAAAGACAGGGAAAGAAAAAAATTATTTTGCCATATTTATAGAATATTTTTGCATTATATTGTAATAAAATATATCGTTCAAGGACTTGAAATATTTTTTTTTAGGTGATATACTTGACGAGACAGGGATATGAAAGGTGGAAATGTTCGTTATGAAGAACAAGAAAGTTTTAGTGATCGCTGGAATAATCGCGGGTGTAGCATTTTTATGCCTGGTTGGATTATTCTTTTTTAATAGCCGGGAGTATTTTTCCGGACAGTTTGGTAGAAAGACCTACATCAGCAATACGGATGTCAGCTCCCTTACGGTGGAAGAAGCGGTTGCTGTTATGAATGAGTCCAAAGGTTTTACCGTTGAGTTTTCAAAAGATGGAAAGGTGTACGATATTGATATATCGGATGCTGTGAGCCGTGAATTTTCAAAGGACGAGGTGGTTGAATGCAAGGATAACCTGACTTTTACGGAGTATCTGCTGGGGCAGGAAAGGGATTTTCAGGTGAAGCCTGCACAGTCTACGGTGGATGAAGTAAAACTGCGCAGTATTTTACAAGCTGCGCTTCCAGCAGAAACCACTAAGACAAAAGACGCATATATAGATGAAGAGTTTCAGCTTGTACCTGAGGTGTTTGGGGATCAGGTGAATTTTGACGAGCTTATCTATAATATCAAAGAAGGTGTAAATACTGGTCTGAAACTGGATTATAAGCTGGAAGATTATTACATCCAGCCTAAATTTACAAAAGAGAGCGAAAATATAGTAAAGACGGTAGAAGAGATCTCTACCTATAAGGCAATGAAGATCGTCTATCAGTTTGGTGAAGACAGTGAGGTCATTGACTGGGATAAATTAAAAAAATATCTGGTCTACAATCCGGATACTGCAGTACTTACACTAAAGACCAAATGGGTGAATAATTTTGTGCGTCAGTTGAGTAAAAAATATAACACATATAATAAAACCAGGAAGTTTAAGACCACAAAGGACGGCACCGTTAAGATCCATGGCGGGATCATGGGATGGTGGATCAATGAAGATGACACAGTGAAGCAGTTAAAAAAGCTTTTAAAAAATAGAAAGAGTAAAACTCTTGAGCCGGTATACCGTAATATTGCGGCACAACACGGCGAGGATGATATTGGTGATACGTACATCGAGATCAGCATTAAAAGACAGCATGTCTGGTTTTATAAGGATGGAAAATTAAAACTCGATTCAAAGACAGTGACAGGAAAGCTCACCAAGGACCGAAAAACTACGGTCGGGGTTCATCGGATTTATGGAAAACAGCGCGACCGCTACCTGGGAACGATGGCAGTGCAGGGATACCGTTCCTTTGTACATTACTGGATGCCGTTTAACTGGGATGGGCAGGGGCTGCACGATGCAACCTGGCGGAATAAGTTCGGCGGCAATATTTATAAGACTGGCGGTTCCCACGGCTGTGTGAATCTGCCCTATGATTTTGCGGGAAAATTATATGATGCCATAAGCATCGGGACACCAGTGGTAGTATATTAGTATCGGATAGGGAAGTTTTAAAAAGGTGCGCGTTTCAGGCGGACACCCATAAGAAAGTAAATAAAGTTTCCGGTAAAACCGGCGTGGCAGGAGTCATGCCGGTTTTACTTTTTCTCGTAGCAGCCGTAGATTGGGACACACCAAGTACCTTTACATCACTGCAAAGGATAGAACTTTGGCTGCGGCAAAGTTCCAGTACAGAACCTTGATGTTTTTTGGAGAGCATGGTATAATAATTTAGAAAATTATGTCATAAAAAGTAAAGAAAGGAGACACTATGGGATTTATGAATGATATGATCAAAATGACATTCCGCAGGATCCGGCAGACTACGGCAACCTCATTGTTTTTTATTATTGGGATGACATTTTCCATGCTGATCGTGTCTGTGGGGATCAGTTTTGTGTCCGAACATATGAAAGGGCAGCAGGCGAAAGTGGATTCCCTGCCGCCAAACGGGGAAAGATTTAATCTCTATCTTCCCCTGGATCAGGAGAAGTACTTTGAATATGAAAAAATACCGCAGTTTCTGAAAGGGCTTGCCCCAGATTCGGGAGTCATATTTGATCATGAGATGATGCATATTGACGGGGCGGAGGCGAATGCTGTTTCCCCTGCCAGAATAGAGTGGTTTTCAGCAGGTGCGGTATGGCATTATCCGCTGGCAGAAGGAAGATATTATACGGCAGAAGAGATAGAGAAGGGCGAAAAAGTTGTTTTGATTGGTGAGACACTGAAAAAGTATACACAGGAACAAAATGGGAAACGATATCTTGCCATAGAGGGTGAAACTTATGAAGTGGTTGGAAGGGTGGGGCTATCTGACCAGAGCTCCTTGTGGGATCACGAAATATTTATGCCTTTTACTGCGCTGCCTGAAGGAAGCAGACAGGATTTCAATGGTTTCAGTAATATAGAATTTACCCTGTATAATCCGAATGATATGGTGGATGAAGAGAGCAGCAAAATATTAGAAAATGCAAAGTTACTGTATTCGGATGTCGGGATAGAGAGCTTTGGACCGCCTGTGATCGGAGATGCGATGGACGATGTAAGGAACAGCCAGGATCAGATTTTCAGTATCGCCTTTCTTGGATACTTTGTATCCCTGATCTATGCAGTAAATATTGTTGTTTTCTGGATTGAAAGAAGACGCTATGAAATCGGAGTCAGAAAAGCTTTTGGGTACACAAATAAAGCGATCATGAAATTGATATTCGTGGAAATGATGGGGCTCTCCCTGCTTGCTTTTCTTCTTGCCATATTCATACAGGCGATCATCAGTATTGTTGTGGGCAGGTTATCCGGCTACATATTTAAGCTGTATTTCTCTAATTTCATATTTGGTCTGTTTATTGTCCTGCTGACTACATTTGTCATATGTATATGGCCGGTTTGCCGCGCTTTAAAAATTCAGCCGGCAGAGGCACTGAAAGGGGGAGGTGGAGCAAATGCGTGAGATTTTGAAGAGTCTGGGGAAAAGGAAACTGGCAAATATACTGATCCTGCTGCAGATCATACTCTCTCTGGTGTATTTTTTTAATACTGCCATTTCGATCCAGAAAACATTCCAGATTTATCAGGAAGTTCCCTCGAAATTAAATACCGATGCGGAGCAGATTGTTATTGTAGAAGTGAACAGCGAAAGCGGGGGCGGTATCACAAATGAGTTGTTTCATACTTTTTGCGAAACGGTAAAAAAGGAGACTGATGTAGAGAAAATCAGTACATACAATAACTCCTGGCTGGAATGTGAGCAGCTGGGTCTGGATCTGACAGCCATTGAAGTAGGGCGGGATATCGACTGGATCAGGCAGATTGAGACAGAGGAGGGGAGAGGTTTTAACGAGGAAGATTTTGACCCTGCGCGTACCAATGGCACGAAGGAACACCCTTTTCCTCTTTTGATCGGCCAGGAGCTGCGGCAGCAGCATTCCATTCAGATCGGGGACAAATTTGCAGATACCAATAATAAAAATTATGTCGTAGCCGGAGTTTTAAGAAAAGGCAGCCTGTGGTTTCAGCAATCCATTCCGGAAGGGATGTTTCTCAACCTTGATAACCAGGCGGTAAAACCACTTCTGGATTCGCCTGAACCGCAGATGTATTATTATTTTAAAGTTCCAGACCATGCCTCTGGCAGTGAGACGGCTGAAAAGATTGAAAGCATTGCAGAGAGGTATCAGATGGCATTGTCTGCGGATGCTGTTTCCAGCCGCCTGGATGAACAGTTCGATGATGATCTGAGGGAAAATATGCAGTGGCTTTGCTTTTCCCTGATCCTGCTTGTTATGATAGCGATAGGTCTGGCTACGATCATTCTGGCACGTATGTATTCACGGAAAAAAGAAATAGGGATCCGAATGGCGCTGGGGTATACATTTGGGCAGATCTGCCGTCTGCTTGTGGGAGAGGTGCTGGTGCTCGTATTGGCTGGATGGATACTAACAGTGACCGGGGTAAAGATCATGTATGAGGGAGGTGAATATCTTGGCGGTGCCAGGCTTTACACCGGGGTTTTTCTATCCCTTAAAATAATATTACTGGGGGGAGCGGCAGCGCTTTTTATGTGCATGCCCACCGTCATCGCCCTGATTGTAAAATTCCGAAAACTGCAGCCCAATAATCTGATTGGAGGAAATGAATAATGACGATCATAGAATTAAAGAATATCAACAAAACCTATGGAAAAGGTGAAAGTGCCACCGTTGCTTTAACCGATGTTAATTTGAAGATTCAAGAGGGGGAGTTCTGGGCGATCATGGGACCCTCCGGTTCAGGGAAGTCTACCCTGCTCAACATATTAGGCTGCATGGATGTTCCTACTTCGGGAGACTATCTGCTAAAAGGAAAAAATCTGAGTAAGTCAACACCTAATCAGTTAAGCGGGATACGCAACCAGACAGTAAGTTTTATTTTTCAGCAGTTTGCGCTGCTAAATGATTATAATGTTTATGATAATATTGAACTGCCCCTGCTGTGTCAGAAACTTTCCAAAAAGGAGCGTAAAGATCGTGTCCGGTACTATATGGAGCGCCTCGGGATCCAAAGCCTTGCCAGGAAGAAACCAACTCAGATTTCAGGAGGCCA
Source organism: uncultured Eubacterium sp. (assembly GCA_910584645.1). Taxonomy (GTDB): domain Bacteria; phylum Bacillota; class Clostridia; order Lachnospirales; family Lachnospiraceae; genus Eubacterium_F. The sequence continues at coordinate 146,477 of CAJUAU010000006.1, read as the reverse complement.
GCAGCAGAGAGTTGCGATCGCAAGGGCATTGGTGACAAAGGCAGACATTATTCTTGCCGATGAGCCCACGGGGGCGCTGGACCAGAAAACCGGCCAGGAACTCATGGCACTGCTGTGTGAAATAAATGAGGAGGGAAAAACCATTTTACTCGTCACTCACGATGAAAAAGTGGCATCTGTGGCAAAAAAACAGATTCGCATACAGGACGGAATATGTTCTGTAGTATAGGGGATGGAAGGAAGAAGTGATCCGGCTTACATTGAACGAAAAGCGCTGCTGACTGTATTATGTAGAGGAAGAGCAGCGAAAGAAGCTGGAGGCTGTGGCGGAAGAAAAAGGCTGTAAGGTGTCGCAGGTGTTCTTTCAGGTTATGCTTGATTATTATGCGCTTCTGATCAGCATGGATAGCACAGGTGTCAATATCGAGAAAAAGGCGTAGTCATTTATTGATATGATTACACCCACATCTGAACTACTGATACAAGAGGAATATTTTGGAGGTAAATGACATGAAAATGCCCAGAATGGTATTATTTGATTATGGTCAAACATTGATCGCAGAACAGAAATTTGACGGGGTAAAGGGAACAGAGGCTGTTTTACAGTATGCTGCAAGAAATAAATATCATTTGTCGGCAGAGCAGGTGTTAGCAAAGGCAAATGAAATCAAGCAGGAGTTTGGAAGATCCGATGCTGAGAAAAGACATTTGTTTCAGATAGAAATACCCAATGAACATGTTTTTAATGCCAACTTTATATTGTGGCGGTCGTTGCGCAGAGGTTATTGAGTTGTATAAAAAGGCATTTCATTTAGAAGTAGATTGGCAAGGGAAGGATGAAAAAACAAACTTTATCTATCATACAGAAGCAAGAATTGGAAATCAAAGAATTAGGCTGTCTGATGGCGGTACTGGAAAGGAAATTCAAGCGGATTCGCTATTTTTTGCTGTAGATTTTGATTCAGTTGCCGAAGCCTGGAAAGTTTTCGACATATTAAAAGAGGAGGGAACCGTGTTGGAAGAACCTCATAAAACAGATTTTGCAGCTTGTATGAGTGCGGTAAAAGATAAATTTGGATTTAAGTGGTTCTTAATAGTTGAACGTTCTGAAAACCAATAATTCTTATAGGAAGTTCTCAAAGTGTATATGTATCTTATAAATAGAAAAACAATTATATAAAAAGCAATAGTGTTTAGAAAATATCTTGCGGTTATGATAAAATAATTTCTGGCGAAGTTATAGCGAGTTATTTCGCAACATCGTAACTTCAGGACAATAAACATTAGGTTTTGGATTGAGTCGGCCAACAATTTCCGGACAGGAGGCGCAGCAATAAAAACTTCTATATTTTGACCGATGCGTAGAGAGTCTGTCCGGAGAGGTGCTTTGTCACAACGGAGAGTGACAAGTTAATAAAACAGGAGGGCAAACGGATATGAAAATTGAAAAGTGTGTAAAAGAGTCATTTGTGGTAATAGGAAAAGAGGGTTCTACTTTAGACGGAGAGGGATTTATTCAAAGACTATGGGCTGATGCAAATTCCCATTTTGAAGAAGTGCAGCATTTGGCAAAGAAAGATGAGAATGGGGACATTATTGGCATATGGGGAGCGATGTCTGATTTTTCCCGCTCGTTCATGCCGTGGGAAGATTTTTGCAAGGGGCTTTATCTTGCGGGAGCAGAGTGTGCCGATGATGCGGATGCTCCTGCTGGCTGGACAAAGTGGAAGATTCCTGGTTACGAATATATTTTTGCAGAACAGGAAAGCGAAGATACATTTTCAAAAGTATTGGAGTATATGAAAAATAATGATATTCCATTAGTTGGCGCAGTTCATGATTTTACCTGTCCGAAGACAGGGAAAAACTATATGTATTTTCCGGTGAGGAAACTGTGAAGAAGCGATTAATGCCGGCTTAAGGAGAGGTATTTTGAGTAGGAGATCAACTTCAATGCTGTATTCGGAGGTAAAGACGAGGAGGTGCAGGCTTGTCTGAAGATAGACTGCTAAGCAAAATACTACAATTCTTTGATATTGAAATGGAAGATATAAAGATGCTGCCGGAACATGAGGGAGGCGCCAAAGTATGAATTTTAACGATTATACAAAGTATATATCAGCTGATACGCTGATGGGACCTAATAGTGCAAGGATTTTGGAAGAATTATTAAAAAAGTATCCTTTGCAGCTGAATGAAGATAACATAGTTCTGGATCTGGGGTGCGGAACGGGACTAACAAGCCTCATGATCGCGAAAGAAACAGGGGCAAAAGTTTATGCGAATGACCTCTGGATCCGTGCGGAAGATAATCAAAAGAGGTTTGAAGACTGGGGTGTCGGTAAGCAAATCACTCCCGTTAGTGAGGATGCAAATAATCTGAGCTTTGAAAAAGGAAAGTTTGACGCTTTATTTAGCGTAGATTCCTATCATTATTTTGCTGCCGGGGCTGGATTCTTTGAAGATAAGATTTTACCGTTTCTGAACGATAACGCGGCAGTATTGATTGGAATTCCCGGCATAAAAAATGAATATGGCGGTCGTTCCGAAGAACTTCTTTCTGACTGGCTGGGGGACGAAGCGTATATGTTCAAAAGCCCGGAGGAATGGAAAGAAATCATCGGACACCACGATCGAATTGAAATAGCCGAAACATGGGAAATGGAATGTTTTGAGTCTGCATGGAATGAATGGTTTACAACAGGGCATGAATATGCCATTGGTGATAAACAGTTCTACGAGACGCTGATCAAACCGTATACTTGTTTTGCTGGTATATATATAAAGTTAAGATAAAGTGTTAAAAATATATGTCGGACAGTTCCAGGGAATGAACTCTGGAATGTTGATTTATGATCAGGAGAGAGATAGATGAAGAAAGCAAAAGAAGGAAATAAAAGGGAAAGAAAACTGACATTTTGGGAAACTATCAAAAATGACTGCTATGCGTTGAAGATTGGACTGTCTGTAAAAAAAAGCCTGCTGGTGCACTCCTTTTTCATACAGGCATCAGGGTATTTTGAATGGGTATTCTTTGATGCGGTTTTCATACGCCATATTGTCGGCGCGATGGATCAGAATCAGGATTTCCATGTTGTTTTTCGGTTTATTCTGATGTGCGGGGCGCTGTTTTTTCTGCTGAGTGTGTACAGGAATTATGTGGAGAATGTAGTATACCCGCTATCCTCTGTCAGGCTGTATTACGGCGTTTATGCAATGCTGTATGCGAAGGCAAAAAACGTGGAGCTGCGGTGTTATGAGGATCCGGAATTTTATAACCGGTATACGATGTCGATGGACGGCGCGGATACCAAAATCAGGGAGATCATCGAAAATGTGTGGGGCGTGCTCGGCGGAACAGCGGCGACGATTGCGGTGTTTTGGTTTATGTACGAGATTGACCATTATGCCGTACTGTTTATTCTGTCCCCGTTGATCGGCAACTTTGTATTCGGCCATTTTAAAAATAAACAGGAATTTAAGCGGTATACGGAACAGGCTCCCGACGACAAGGTACTCAACTATGTAAACCGGGTAATGTATCTTCCCGATTATGCGAAAGAGATCAGGCTTTCCAATGTGTTTACACTTCTAAAGAAGCAGTACCGTGACGCGACGCAGCACAAAGTCCGTACGGCCGTAAAGTATGCTTTCAGCAACGCGAGCCTGAGTTTTCTGAAAATTACATTTACCTTTACGGTGATTTTTGAGGGCGTTTTGTTGTATGCGGTATACCGCAACCTTGTCACAGGTTCGATTTCCCTGGCACAGCTTACGGTCATGTCCAGTCTGATGGTAGCCATGACGTGGATTTTGATCGGCTTGTTTGAAAATATTATGAACATTATGAAAAACGGTATGTTTATCAATAATCTGAAAGGATTTATGGATTACGAAGAAAAAATCCCCGAGGATCAGGATGGCGTAATGCCAGAGGGAAAGTTTGAGACGCTGGAATTTGACCATGTAAGCTTTTCCTATAAAGAGGAGGAGACCATCAAAGACTTGTCGTTTACGATCAGAGAGGGTGAGATTGCGGCGTTAGTCGGGCATAACGGAGCCGGAAAAACCACGATCATTAAGCTGCTTCTGCGCCTGTATGACCCTGTTTCGGGTGTGATCCGGCTAAATGGAAGGGATATCAGGGAATATAATCTTCATGCGTACAGGGAGCTGTTTGCTGTTACGTTTCAGGATTTCTGCATCTTCGGCATAAGCGTCATGGAAAATGTGCTGATGGGAAGACATTATGAAAATGATGGGCAGGTGGCAGAAGATGCGCTGAAAAAGGCGGGTGTGTATGAGAAAGTCATGTCCCTGCCGGATGGCATACATACGGTGATGACCAAAGAATTTGATGAACACGGTGCGGTATTTTCAGGTGGGGAGAGTCAGAAGCTTGCTGTGGCGAGAACTTTTGCAAAGGATTCCTACATCAAGATTTTTGACGAGCCGTCAAGTGCGCTTGATCCTATCGCGGAATATGAGCTTTTTCAGAATATTATGAAGGAAGGCAGTGACCACACCATGTTTTTTATCTCGCACAGACTGTCTTCGGTCAAGAAATGTGATAAGGTCTTTATGCTGGAAGACGGGAAGCTGATCGAAGAGGGTTCCCACACAGAGCTGATGGCGTTAAACGGCAGTTATGCGAAAATGTACCGCAGACAGGCCATGAACTATCTGGCGTTGGAGACGGAAGAGGAGGTGGCGGTTTGAAAAAGGAAAAGAACAATACAAAGCAATCCGTTGCAAAGGTATGGCGCAACAACTTGTTTCTGCTGAAACTGATGTTTGGCGCATCCCCCTCCTTTGTTATTTTTATGGTGCTGGACTCCATACGGAATCAGATATCCATCTTTTTTGAACATACTTACGGAATCGGTTATGTGCTGGAAGCCGCCGAATTTCACTATCCGTTTGTCAGGGTGGCGCGGTTCTTATTGATCCTGGCGGCATGTATCACGCTGGGCATGGTATTTACGGTAGTGGCGGGCGATTATATACAGGAAAAGGAACGCCCCAAAGTCAGGGAAAAGATAAAAATGCTCTTATATGAAAAGACGAAGGAGCTGGATCTGGCGTGCTATGACAATCCCGAATATTATAATGAAATGGTGCTTGCCATTTCCGAGGTTGATAAGCAGATTGACAGATGTGAAACTTTTCTACGCAATACGGCGTCAGGCATTACGGTCTTTATATCCACGGGGATTTATTTTCTGATCCGGGACCGCTTTTCTATTGTATTTGCCGCAGTTTCCTTCATCATGGCATTTGCGTTTAACCAGTTATATAATAAACTCTCTTTCCGAATACGAATGGAGCGCAATCCACACGAGAGAAAGCGGGAGTATGTAAAACGGGTGTTTTATCTGAACGATTATGCCAAGGAAATCCGTTTAAACCCTGAGATTCCCGATATCTTGTTTCACACATTTAAACAGGCAAATGACGAGGTTTATAATGTGGAGAAAAAGTATGCCATGAAGAGGTTTTTTCTGGGCGTTATGCGCAGGTATGTGAGTAATAATTTTTTTAGTGATGTGCTGTATATCTCCTATCTGGTTTTTCAGGCAGTAGTGAGGGGCGCGCTGTCCTTTAGCGGGGTAGCCATTTTGTATAACTCCTTCGGGAGACTGAAAAGAGGGATGAGCATTTTTACGGACGTGTATCCCTTCGCCTGCGAGAGCAGCCTGTATGTGCAGAAAATCCGTGATTTTCTGGCTTACGAGCCGGAAATACGGAGTGAGGAGAGCATCGAGCCTGCAAAAGGTGCTAAGGAAATGGAGCTTGACAGGGTTTCTTTTGCTTATGATAAAGATACCGGCGGGCTGCTGAAGCATATATCGCTTCATATTGCACCCGGTGAAAAGATTGCGCTTGTAGGCTATAACGGAGCTGGAAAAACGACGCTTGTCAAGCTGCTTATGAGGCTTTATGACGTGGATGAAGGAAGGATTCTGGCTGACGGAATGGATATCCGTACCTATGACGTGCAAAAGTACAGGGATTCGATCGGAACGGTATTTCAGGATTTTCAGATTTTTGCCGGAAGCATCAAAGAAAACGTACTTCTTGATGTTGCTGACGGCTGTGACGAAAGGGAAATAAGGGACGCTCTTGCGGACAGCGGACTGATGGAACGGGTAGATGGAATGGAGAAAGGGCTTGATACGCCGCTCACAACCGAATTTATGGAAGACGGCATGAATTTGTCGGGCGGGGAAAGCCAGAAACTCGCAATCGCCAGAGTTTTTTACCAGAAAGCCGGACTGATGATTCTGGACGAGCCGTCAAGTGCGCTTGATCCGATTGCAGAATATCAGCTGAATCATGCCATGCTTTCGGCGACAAAGGATAAGACGGTGATCTTTATCTCCCACCGCCTGTCCACTACCAGGCTTGCCGACCGCATTATTATGCTGGAGCAGGGGAGGATCGTGGAACAGGGCAGCCATGGCGAGCTGCTTGAGAAGAACGGAAAGTATGCACAGATGTGGCGCGTGCAGGCGGGGGCTTATATCGAGGTATAAAATAACTGCGTTTAAGCAATAGGGATTTCGTTATAGATTTGGCTGAATCTGCAAAATGTGGGCTAACTTGACGGCGCAACAGGGTTCAAATTTGCGCCGTCAAGCTAAAAGGAGGAGAATATGATGATTGCATATTTAACGAGCCATATAGGTGGTTCATACAAAAAGGATGGAACAAGAATACCCACGCAGTTAAGTACAGAGAATGGTTTATTGGACAGTTTGCAAAAACGCTGGAAAGACAACTCAAAAATTTTAATAATAAGTGCAGATGCAGACGATGTAGAAAGGAATGACAGTATAATGAAAATAAGAGCATATTAACGGTTTTGATGGAATTTTAATTGGCATTAGTGTTGGAACTATGAACAGCGCAGAGGTTGTATATGCACAACCTGAGCTGGAGGGTGAAAGCATTGATAAAGAGTACGAGAGATTTTTATCTGGATTGGGAATTACAAAATTAATGATTCTACCACATTATCAGGAAGTAAAAAATGATATTTTAGATGGCAGGCGTCTATTTGAGGATATTACATATCCGGATAGCTATGGCAGAGAATTCTATGCTTTGGAAGACGGAAGTTATTTTATGGTTGAGGACAAAGCAACAACTTTATTTGGGACGGCATACCTTTTCAAAGATGGAGAAATAAAACAGATTTGCGAAAAGGAAAAGAGTATATGTATGACGTGATTTTTTGCAATTAATCGAGGGGGCAAAACAAGCAATAAAGAACTGTCTCGACGGGGACAATGCACAGTATGTCCAGTATGTCTATGATGTGCAGGGGAATAAAGTGCGCCAGTTTACCGATAGAACCGTCTGGTTGCGTTTACTGATCCGGAGGGCAGAAGGGAAACCTATACCTGTGATGTGAACGACAACTTGATTGAAAACGTAGATAAGAATGGTAATATTATTGGATTATAGACTGGTGGGGTTCTGGAATGTGCAGACGAAACAGACTATAAAAGTTTCTGAAATAAGGGAGGAAATCATACCAGAAAACCGGATATGTACGCTAGAGCAGGCAGAGGTGTATGTGAAGTCGGTGGAGAGTTTCATGGAGGATATGGAATCGGAAGAACGTGCAAGGGATAACCATCTTATGATAGGACACAAAATGAGGAATATGTGAGGGGAAGATAAATAGATGGTTTTATTGGCAATGTTTATTTTTGATAGAATATGTGTAACCTGACACACAACCAACAGCCATATGCTTTTATTGAAAATGTGATAACAGATGAATCGTTCAGAAAAAGAGGACTGGTAACGCAATGCCTAAATTTTGCAAAAGAGATTGCACTAAAAGAAAACTGCTATAAAATGATGCTGCTCACAGGCTCTAAGAAAGAAATTACATTAGACTTTTATAGAAAGGCAGGGTATAACAGTGAAGACAAAACAGCGTTTATCCAATGGATATAACGTAAAGAAGGGAGGTTCTTGATTGAGAAATTTAATTGATTTACTGTGCTTTACAAAAGAAAATTTTTTTGAAATTTTTCATATCGCAGATAAAATTCAAAAGGGGGAATTTAAAAATTTCCTAAATGGGAAAAGCGTGGTTTTATTCTTCCCCAGTACAAGTCTAAGAACCCGTGTAACATTTGAAAAGGGAATATATCTGCTTGGCGGACAGTCAATACTATTTCCGACAGAAACCTTGGATAAAAAAGAAAAACTGGAAGATGTTTGTGGATATCTGAATAATTGGGCAGATGGAATCATTGTCAGACATAGAAATATAGATGTGGTTAAGAAACTTGCGCAATATTCAACAATTCCTGTCATTAATGCAATGACAGATAGGAATCATCCCTGTGAGATTATTTCAGATATGTATTCATTATCTAAAATCAGAGTAGATTTTACAAAAGACAAATTCCTTTTCTGTGGTAAATCCGGCAATATTGGTCTTTCATGGAAGGAGGCGGCGAATGTTTTAGGATTTGAATTGTCACAATGTTGTCCAAAAGGATACGAAATGGAAGGAGTGCAGGTATTTAAGGATATCAAAGAAGCAGTTAAGGGCAAAGATATTATATGTACAGACTCATTACCAGCAGACATACTCGGAGATTTTGAACACTATCAGATCACGAAAGAAATTATGGATATGGCAAATGAAAATGCCATTTTAAACCCTTGTCCGCCATTTTATCGTGGCGAAGAAGTATCCGAAGATGTAATTGATTCTGCTTACTTTGTTGGCTATCAGTTTAAGAGAAATTTGTTAGAGGTGCAGCAGGCTATTGTGATCTATTGCTTAATGCACGAAGGAGGAACTGCCGCATGGGGAAACTAAATGTTGACAGAACGGAAATACAAGTCTTACAGATTGAGGAAGCCGATGTGCTGAATATGGCATTATTTGGCATGACAGCGAAACAATGGCGGGATAAGAACCCGGATAAAAAAGGCAATATCAGGGATTATGCGAGTATAAATGAATTGATATACCTGTCAAATATGGAAAACATCAATGCAGTCCTGATTGAAGATGGGCTGAACCAGAAAGAACGCTTAATAAAACTCAATAAAATTGCAATACATCAGATGTTAATTTTGGAAGAACAGACTACAAAGATTTTGAAATGATTTAATTCCCCCGAATTCGGGGGAATTAAAATTTTTGAAAGCATTTCAATCAGTTCACAATTCCCGTATATAATGTGTTATAATGTTTTATGTGGTTTTGTTTCCCTCATATTTTCCCTTATCGGGGTTCGTAATGCCCTGTGGGAAGATATAATACAAGGGAAACTTTAAGGGAAAGCTCACCTGCGGCAAACTTAGTGTTTTCAAGGGTTAGCGGAGATTTTAATAACAAAATATAACAGCTAATTTTTCCCTTAAAAATCATCAAATCACAATCGGAATTTGAAGAGTTGGATAGGAGGAATAACATGACAACCTTTTATTTTATACGTCATGGGGAAATGGATACCACTATGGCTGGAAGAAAATTTTACAAAGGATTCAGCTACAACATGATGACTTTATCGGAAAAAGGGATTTCTCAGATACACGAAACGGCAAAGGATACAAGGCTGGCTGATGCCGAATTGATTATCACATCTCCTTTTGGCAGAGCAGTACATAGCGCGGCCATCCTGTCAAAGGATTTAGGAGTTGAAATGCGAGTGGAAACGGATTTGCATGAGTGGCTGGCGGATATCGTTAATTATGATTTTTTGTCTGATGAAGAGGCAGGAAGCTATTATAGATGCCTTGCAGAAAATAATGGGCATCATCCAGAGGGAGAGGAGTGCATATGGGAATCTGCTGACCAAATGAAAAAACGTGTCATGGCAGTGTTAGATAAATACAAGAATTACAGTACAATTATTGTTATGTGCCATGGAACATTGATGCAGTATGTATTAGGAACCGAGCATCCTGAAAATGGTCAAATTGTGAAATTCATGTATGCTAAGAAAGATTGAGAAATAACTTCCGGTTTATTGAGATGTTACATATAAAGAAAAATATAAAATTGAAGTAAGCACAAAGGAACCTTTTTCAGTAAAATGTGAAGAACTTATGGGATGGTTTTTGGTTCCGAAACTTGGTGAAAAGATATCCTGGGGAATGTATGATATTCCTTCCCGAAAGTGTAATCATTTATTTGACATGGAAGTTATCGGAAAAGCAAAAGTGCATGGTATTGAAGGTGTTGAATTAACTGCACGGGAAGTAGCATATTCGGATAAACGAGATGTGGTAAACCGCACTTTTATAGCACAGCTTACCGACACACATTGCCGTTATCTGGCAACGCTCACAAATGATGGGGGTGTTAGAAACTATACTACATTTCTGGATGGAGATGAATTCTTGCTCAACTGGGGATTTGGTGAAGATAATTGTGGTAATGAAATTAATCTGGCACCTAAGGGAGATATTCAAAAAACGAATACTGTTGTTGTGAGCTGTAATAAAGATTTCCTGCTTGACATTGTCGGAAGATATACCATTACAATCGGGGGAAAAGGCTATGACACTGTTTGTGTTATGGACATTGAAACTTACAACTGTGGTGTTGTTTCGGAACAATTTTTAGACAAGAATGGTAAAACAATTCTTTGGCGCAGATTCAATCGTGATGATTGGGCTATCCACCGTTATAACAAAAAGTGGAGTGAACAGCTGCCTGAAAATGAAAAACTTACGATTAATGGAGTCACCTATGTTCATTGGTATGATTGCATTACAAATTATATTTTGTAATTAAAACAATCTCAAATTGCAATAAAGTGATAACAGGGCTGGCCATCAGTAAGCCAGCCCTGTTATTTTATAGGAAAATCCGACAACTGCGGAGCGAAAAACACGAAGTGTTTTTTATAGGGCTGCGTTTTTCAGCCAGCCCTGTTATCTTATAGGAAAATCCGACAATTGCGGAGCGAAAAACACGAAGTGTTTTTTATAGGGCTGCGTTTTTCAGCCAGCCCTTTTTTCCCATCTATTCTACTGTTACAGACTTTGCAAGATTTCTCGGCTGATCTACATTCAGCCCTTTTTCCACAGATACATAGTAGGCGAGATACTGAAGTACCACAGCTGACACAAAGGGAGTAAACAGTGGGGAAGTTTCTGGGAGTACGACCTGATGGTCACACAGGCTGGCATCCACGGAGGCATTAATATCCGTGATCAGGATGACTCTGGCACCACGGGAACGCACTTCCTGGACATTGGAGATCACTTTTGCATAGACGTCCGGCTGGGTGGCGAGGGCGACTACGGGAACATTATCGGTGATCAGAGAGATGGTTCCGTGTTTGAGTTCCCCGGCGGCATAGGCTTCAGAGTGAATGTAACTGATCTCTTTTAACTTGAGAGATCCCTCACAGGACAAGGCGTAGTCCAGTCCTCTGCCGATAAAAAAGATATGATCTGAGAGGGTGAGACGCTTGGAGATATTTTCAATCTGGGAATCGTAGGACAGTGCATCCTCTACTTTGTCTGCAATACCTATAAGATTTTCCACATATCCTCTGGTTTCCTCCTCGGAGATATTTTTTGTGACGTAAGCGATTCGGAATGCGATGAGGTACATCAGGGAAAGCTGTACGGTGTAGGCTTTTGTGCTCGCCACTGCGATTTCCGGGCCTGCATGGGTATAAAGTACATAATCACTTTCTCTGGCGATGGAGGATCCCTTTACATTTACGACAGAGAGAGTTTTTGCACCCTTTGTCTTTCCAAGTTTCAGCGCAGCCAGAGTGTCAGCGGTCTCTCCGGACTGGGAGATCGTAATAAGTAATGTATGCTGGTCTATGATCGGGTTTTGATATCGGAATTCCGAGGCGATTTCTACCGTTACTGGGATCCTTGCCAGGCGCTCGATCATATTTCTGCCGATCAGACCGGCATGCATGGCAGTACCGCAGGCTGTGATCACAATGCGGTTGATGCCGGTGAAGATATCATCCGGGACATTGTCAGTGGAGAAATCGGGCATCCCGTGTACGACTCTTGGGGTGATGGTATTTCGGAGGGCTTCCGGCTGTTCGTGGATCTCTTTCATCATAAAGTAATCATAGCCGCCTTTTTTGGCTGCTCCCACATCCCAGCTGATATGATGGATCGTCGGTCCATACAAATCGCCGTATTCATTTTTGACCAGTATTTCGTCTTTGGTGATCTTGGCAATATGATTTTCCTGCAGGACAAAATAATGTTTTGCATGGCTTACCAGTGCCACCATGTCAGAGGCAATGATGGATCCCCTTTCAGTGTGGGCTGCCACCAGGGGGCTGCCGCTTCTCACTGCGTAGATGGTTTCCGGGATATCCTCAAACATAATACAAAAACCGTAGGCTCCGGTAAGTTTTCCCGTGGCCAGACGGATGGCTTCTTCCGGATCTCCCTGATAGCAGTCATCTATAACCATCGCTGCAATTTCTGAATCGGTCTGGGATACTGGGCGTTTTCCTTTTTGTTCCAGTTCCCGCTGTAGTTCCTGATAATTTTCGATGATCCCGTTGTGGATCAAAGTTACCTTTCCTGCTGTATGAGGGTGGGAGTTGGTGTCCGATACCCCGCCGTGGGTTGCCCAGCGGGTGTGCCCGATGCCGCAGGTGGAGATGATATCATCTGCCTGGGCCTTGACCAGTTCCCGTAATACAGAGACCTTTCCTATGGTTTTTATAGTCTGGATGCCATCATCCGTAAAATAAGAAATACCAGCGCTGTCATAACCACGGTATTCCAGTGTCTGCAGTCCATCTATCAACGTCTTTTTAGCATCGAGAAAGCCGACGTATCCTATAATTCCGCACATAGTGCTCCTCCATTCCGGTGTATTGCACCTTTGATTCTAAACTTATTCCTAATATATGCAGGTACGCCTGCACATGAAAATAATCCGCTCCAAACTGTTTAAAATGGCTAAAAATCATAAAAATCATATCATATGAGCCGGGGAAAGTCAAGAAAGCCGGAGGGGGCATAGTGGTGCACCGGGCTTTGTCAGCCCGCGCAAGAAAAAAGAATTGTAGGGGTGTGTGGAATGTGGTACAATGAACGCATAAGCACGAACGCAGACTTTTTAAAGAATGCGGTGCCTGTTTACAGGCAGGCCGCATTCTTTAAAAGTTTATGTGAGTCTAACGAACACGGAGAAACCGAAGGTTTCGACGTGAGTGCTTATGCTGGATAAGCGTGAGTGCTTATGCGTTCAAGTTACTATCAGGGGGTTAAGTTTGAAAATGCAGAATTTTAGAGTAGAGTTGAAGAAAGTAGTAGATGATTCTTATGACGTTCAGATCGGCCGGGATCTTATTCCGGCGCTGGTCTGTGATATGAAGGAAGGTCTGGTGGGGAAGATCCGCAAATTTGCGGTTGTAACGGATTCTAATGTAGAAAAGGACTATGGTGTTCCAGTGCTGGAAGCCCTTCAGGAGGCTGGATTTGAAGCTGAGATCTTTGTGTTTCCGGCGGGGGAAAAGAGTAAGGTACGTAAGACCAAGGAAATGATAGAGGATGCCATGCTGGCAAAAGGCTTCCGCCGGGACTGCTGCGTAGTGGCAGTGGGAGGCGGAGTCGTCTCGGATCTGGCAGGTTTTGTTGCTGGTACCTTTGGAAGAGGAGTTCCCTTTGTGAATTATGCTACCACGCTGCTGGCGGCAGCAGATGCATCCATTGGCGGAAAAACGGCGGTGGATACGGAACTTGCCACCAATTTGATCGGGCTGATCTATCAGCCGCGGAAAGTATATGTGGACATTGATACGTGGAAGACACTCCCGAAAGAGCATCTGATCAATGGAATGGCGGAGACGGTTAAACACGCCTGTCTGGCCGACAGGGATTTTTTTGAGTACATCGAGGACCATGTGGAAGATGTACTGGCATGTGTTCCGGAGGTGTGCGAGTATATATCCGGGAAAAACTGCAATGTAAAATATCAGGTGGTCATGAAAGATGAAAAAGAAAAGAGCCTGAGGGAGATATTGAATCTTGGCCATACGGTGGGACGGGCCATCGAAACGGTGAGTGGCTACCGCCTGCTCCATGGAGAGGCGCTGTCCATTGGAATGGCAGCCCAGGTAAATCTGGGGTGCCGGCTGGGATTCTTATCTGAGGAGGAGAGAGACCGGGTCATTGTGCTCCAGGAGAGAATCGGGCTTCCAGTGCGTATTCCGGACTATATCGACAGGGAAGAGCTGGTACAGAAGCTGTACACGGATAAAAAGGTGCGGGATGGAAAACTTCGTTTTGTATTCCAGAAGGGGATCGGGGATGTGATGGTCTTTGGCGAGGATGTATATGCCAGACCCACTGCGGAGGAAGAGATCCGGGAAGTCATCATGGAGCTGTAGCCGGCATTTGCGTAAGGATAGATGGGGGGAGTCTGCTTGAACCAGAGACAGCTGGGAAAGGAAAAGGAAGAACTGGCGTGTGGTTTTCTGCGTGAAAAGGGGTATGAAATAATCACCTGCAATTACTGGTGCCGCGGTGCCGAACTGGACATCGTGGCGAAAGATGGGGAATACCTGGTATTTGTGGAAGTTAAATACCGGAAGGATCATGCCTGCGGTGGGAGCCGATACGCCGTGCCGCCAAACAAAATGCGAAAGATCATACAGTGTGCGAGAACTTATCTATATCGGGAACGAGTTCCTTTGGACATGCCTATGAGGTTTGATGTGATCGCCATAGAGGGGAAGAAGATCTGGCATTTTCTCCATGCCTTTGATGCGGATGGATGGAGTTAGCCCGACGGTGCCCCTGAACTGTGCAGGGTTTTAACGGTAACGAAAAACCAGCGGGCATCTCTGGATCACTCCAGGGATGCCCGCTGGTTTTTGATGCTGCAGTCTTCCGATCAGACACGTATATCAATGTTTCCTCCCAGGGAAGGATTGACAGACTGCTCCATCATTTTGGTAATATTGTCTCCCATGGTCTTTTGCAGATCCAGTGTCTTATCCAGCATCGCTACCGACACATTGGACATAACACTCAACGATGCATTTGCCATAGAATATGAGGCAATATCCATTCCCAATGACATATCCATAGGCTCATCCTCCTTTTGTTGGGTTCAATATTTAAATCAGTATAACATTTTTTCCGATGAAATACAATAAAAATAATCATTGATTTTAAACAGAGATTCTTGTAAAATAAATTATGTATGGATAAATTGTGAATCGTTCGTTACACTAGTTATATGAAAAGAGGATTTTATGAGCAAACCGATCGTGGCAATCGTGGGAAGACCAAATGTGGGGAAATCCACGCTTTTTAATACGCTGGCAGGAGAAAAGATTTCCATTGTAAAAGATTATCCCGGAGTGACCAGGGACCGGATCTATGCAGATATGGTCTGGCTGAACCGGAGTATGTCCCTGATCGATACCGGGGGAATTGAGATGGATACCCGGGATGTCATGCTTGCCCATATGAGGGAGCAGGCGGCTATCGCCATTGATACAGCGGATGTGATATTGTTTATCACGGATGTGAGGCAGGGACTTGTGGATGCTGATTTTAAAGTGGCAGATATGCTTCGCAGATCCGGCAAGCCGGTAGTCCTCGTAGTGAATAAAGTAGATAATTTTGAAAAATATATGCCTGATGTGTATGAGTTTTACAATCTGGGCATTGGGGAACCACATCCGGTATCGGCTTCCTCTAAGCTGGGGATCGGTGACATGCTGGATGAGGTTCTGGAGCATATTGCGCCGGAGAAGTTTGAAGAGGATGAGGACGAACGTCCGAGGATCGCTGTTGTGGGAAAACCCAATGCGGGAAAATCTTCTCTTATTAACCGGCTTCTGGGAGAAAACCGTGTGATCGTTTCCGAAGTTGCGGGGACCACCAGAGATGCCATTGACACGGAGATCATCCGGGATGGAAAAGAGTATATTTTTATCGATACCGCTGGAATAAGAAGGAAGAATAAAATCAAAGAGGATTTAGAAAAATATAGTATTATCAGGACTGTTGCCGCCATCGAGCGGTCGGATGTAGTGGTGCTGATGATCGATGCGGTGGAGGGAGTGACGGAACAGGACGCCAAGATTGCCGGCATCGCCCATGAGCGGGGAAGAGGGCTGATCATTGCGGTGAACAAATGGGACGCCATCGAGAAAGATAATCACACCGTCAAAGAATATACAAATAAGGTACGGGAGATCTTATCTTTTGTTCCTTATGCAGAGATCGTATTTATCTCGGCCCTCACAGGCCAGAGGACCGACAAGGTATTTGAGCGGATCGAGACTGTGATCCAGTTTCATTCCATGCGGGTTCAGACCGGTGTGCTCAATGAAATTCTTATGGAGGCAGTTGCCATGCAGCAGCCGCCTTCAGATAAGGGAAAGCGGCTCAAAATATTTTATATGACCCAGGTTAGTACCAAACCGCCTACCTTTGTTCTTTTTGTAAATAGTAAGGAGCTGATGCATTTTTCCTATCAGCGCTATATTGAAAACCGGATCCGGGATACATTTGGCTTTACCGGTACACCGATCCGTATGTTTATCCGTGAACGAAAGGAGAAATAAGACGTGTTGAAATATATTCTGACAGGGATTGTTCTTTTGCTCATCGGCTATGCCTTTGGCTGTTTTTCTACCGGATATCTTGTGGGAAAACGAAATGGAATGGATATCCGTTCTACAGGCAGTGGCAATATCGGCACCACCAATGCCCTG
Source organism: uncultured Eubacterium sp. (assembly GCA_910584645.1). Lineage (GTDB taxonomy): Bacteria > Bacillota > Clostridia > Lachnospirales > Lachnospiraceae > Eubacterium_F. Next base: position 129,759 of record CAJUAU010000006.1, on the reverse strand, counting down.
CGTTCCATGGGGGCAAAAGCAGGAGCAATTACCTTTCTTGGGGATCTGTTAAAGGCATTTGTTCCCATGCTGCTGGTGAAATATGTGTACTGTGTGAAGATGGGATATGATCCGAACCAGTCACTGGCTTATATGTATACGCTGTTTACCGGTCTGGGTGTGGTGCTGGGGCATAATTTTCCAGTTACCCTCCGGTTTAAGGGAGGAAAAGGAATCGCTGTGTCGGCAGCGGTTATCGTGGTGTCAACCATGGATCCTTTGTTTATAGCGGTAGGACTGGCGCTTTTTATAGCGGTGGTGGCGATCACCCGCTATGTTTCCCTGGGATCACTGATCGTTGTGTGGTATATTCCTATTTTTTCAGTGTTACATTTTCGGGGAGATATTTTCTTCCCGGTTATACTTGTGTTGAGTCTGATGTTTACTGTCCTGGCTTACATAAAGCATAGCGCTAATATCAAACGTTTGTTAAATGGAACGGAAAATAAGCTGGGAGCGAAAAAAGATACAGATGGAGGAAAACATAATGAAGAAAATTAGTTTTAGCATAGCGCTAATATCAAACGTTTGTTAAATGGAACGGAAAATAAGCTGGGAGCGAAAAAAGATACAGATGGAGGAAAACATAATGAAGAAAATTAGTTTTTTAGGTGCTGGAAGCTGGGGAACTGCCCTCGCTATTTTGTGTGCCAATAACGGGCATAAGGTTACCATGTGGTCTAAGATCAAGGCAGAGACGGATATGCTCCGGGAAAAGAGGGAACATGTGGAACGGCTGCCTGGTGCAAAACTTCCAGAGTCTATCGAGATCGTGGATGAGATTCAGGCGGCATGTCAGGAACAGGATATCATTGTGTTTTCAGTAGCGTCACCTTTTGTGCGGGCTACAGCTGAACTGGCGAAGCCTTACATTAAACCCGGGCAGATCATTGTAAACGTGGGAAAGGGAATTGAAGACAATACACTGATGACATTGTGTGAGATACTGGAAGATGTGCTTCCAGAGGCACAAGTGGCGGTTTTGTCCGGTCCAAGCCATGCAGAAGAGGTATCAAAAGATATGCCTACTACAGTTGTAGTTGGGGCAAAAAGTGAAAAAACGGCGACCTTTATTCAGGACGTATTTATGGGGAAAAATTTCCGTGTCTATGTCAGTCCCGATGTTGTGGGAATTGAGCTGGGAGGAGCATTAAAGAATGTGATCGCTCTGGCAGCGGGGATCCTGGACGGAATGGGCCTGGGGGACAATACAAAAGCTGCTTTAATGACCCGGGGAATTGTGGAGATCAGCCGTCTTGGAATGGAACTTGGCGGCAGAATGGAGACTTTCTTTGGATTGTCAGGGATTGGTGATCTGATCGTGACCTGTACCAGTACCCACAGCCGGAACCATAACTGTGGTTATCTTCTCGGCAAGGGAAAGACACTGGAGGAGGCAAAACAGGAGATCCGCCAGGTGGTCGAGGGAGTCAATTGTGCCAAGGCAGCCATGGAACTGGCCAACAAACATCATGTCAGCATGCCCATCGTGGAGCAGATCAATGCTGTATTATTTGATAATAAGTCCACGGAGCAGGCATTAAAGGATCTGATCCTCAGGGAGCGGGTCATCGAATACCAGTCCTTAAGCTGGAAATAGACTGGTTTAAATAATTTATACCGTAGAGCTAGCTTGTGTCTAAAAACTCATTCCTACGTTCTTCATGCCTTAAAAAGATGTTCTCTATAGGGAACATCTTTTTTCTTCCCCAGACCCGTTTTGCCACAATTTTGTCCTATCCGGCTGTTAGCATGGATAACATCATAGCTGGGCGGCGACGCCGTACCAGCCTGGTGGCGTTGTCAAACCGGTCTGGCGCCGACCGGATGTTATTGTAGCGTGACATGGAGATTTGGAGGCATACATATGAACAAAAAAGTTAAGCAGCTTGTTAAGACAGGAATATTTTTGGCAGGGATCGGGATCTTTTGCGCCGGCAGCAGGGTTTCGGCGGCAGAAAATCCTACCTATACCATTACGAAGGGAAAGAAGGCGACGATCTCTACGATCATCCGGAAAAATCCGCTCACTTCGGCAGATCAGAATAAATATAAGAAACTGACCTGGAAATCTGGCAATAAAAAAATTGTAAAGATCATCGGCAATAAGAAGATCAAAGGTTTAAAAAAGGGAAAGGCATATATCAGGGGGTATAACAGCAAAAAGAAAAAAATGCTGGCGATCCGTGTCACAGTGGGAAAAAAGGTTTCAAAGATCAATGTGAAGTCCACAACAGTTAACATGTATGTGGGGGATAAAACAGCGTTGAATGCATCAGCGGCGCCAGCCAGTGCCTCGAATAAAAAGTTGTTCTATTCTTCTTCTAATCCAGCAGTAGCTACAGTGTCCAAAAGTGGGCGTGTGACAGCAGTAATAAGTGGAAGTTCAGTGATCACCATCCAGTCCAAGGATGGTCATGCGACGAAAAAGGTAAAAATAAAGGTCCAGTCAGAACTCGTGCGCACTACTTCCAAAGGAAAAGTAAAGGGAGTTGAAGATGCCAATGGAAAAGCGCTGGTGTGGTATGGAGTCCCCTACGGTGCTTCTACAGAAGGAAATAACAGATGGAAGGCTCCTCAGCCTGTAGCAGCATGGGGAGGAACACTGAGTGCAGTGGCAGCAAAGCAGCCGGCGGCACAGTACAGTGACGGTACCACTTATCTTGGTACAGAGGATTGTCTGTATGTAAATATTTACCGGCCGAATAATGGGACAAAGAATCTTCCGGTCATGGTATATCTCCATGGTGGTGGAAATGCCTCCGGGAGCTCAGATGTAAGTTTTTCTAATATGGTATCGGCGACAAACGCAATCGTAGTTTCTGTGGAATACCGCCTGGGAGCTTTTGGATATCTCAGCCATCCGGCGCTTCGGAATGGAACAGAGGAAGAGAATAGTGGTAATTTTACACTGCTGGATGTAAAGGCAGCGCTTACCTGGGTTCGGAATGAGATTGGGAATTTTGGAGGAAACCCTGGAAACGTGACATTGTCTGGTTTTTCCGCGGGTGCGAGAAATGCCCTGCTCTGCATGATCTCACCGGGCATGAGAGGACTTTTTCACAAGGCAGTTATATTCAGTGGCGGCTGTAATACATGTACCAATGAAGAGGGAGAAGAGTCTGTGGAGGAAAAGCTGGCGGCAATATTGGTTAAGAGAGGAACCTTTTCCGACAAAAAGACTGCCGGAGAGTATCTTAAAGAGGCCTCGGACCAGACGATCCGTGATCTTTTTTACAGTCTGTCCACCTCAGAGGTGGCAAACATGTACAAATCCTCTGCCCTCAAGCTGGGTAAATTTCCCCAGGGCTTCAATGACGGCGTAGTGGTGCCGAAGGAGGGATTCTCTGCTATTTCTGCGGGGAATTATAACCGTGTGCCTGTGATCCTGGGAAGTGATGCCACGGAGTTTTCATCCTTTGCCTGGAGCGGGAGCCTTACTTCCGAATTGGACGAGGTGGCAGGGATCACCTCATCTTCCCAGATGATGAATCTGGTGGCAAATGGGATCAAGTATGGCAGTATGCTGCAGTCGGGACATTATATCGAGAAAACAGCAGGACTTCTCAGCCAGGATGCAGCGCATAGTAATATCTATGCTTACCGTTTCCGCTGGGGGACGGATTCCCGTGTGACAGATGGCTTTTACAGCCGCTATGTCGGCGCCTTTCACGGAGCCAGCAAAGATTTTTTAAGAGGAATTTATAAGAATAATTATGCAGATTATTCACCCAATGCCATTGCTGCGTCCAATAAGCCGGGACGGGTGGCGCTAACCGAGCTTATGCAGAAATATGTTGGTAATTTTCTTGCCAGCGGCAATCCCAATGGTGCTTCCCTGGCAGACTGGGGAACCTGGAACAATGCTTCCGGAGCCCAGAAGATCATGATATTTGACGCAGACAGTGAAAAAAGCACCTCTGGCATGAGCAGTGAATATTATGATGAGATGGGAACCTTTTCCCAGATGAGGGCAGCTCTTACAAAGTCAGAGTATAATATATTGGTAAAGTCACTGTTTGCAGACCGTTTCTTTATGCCGTCAGTAGTTCCGGAGTATTAAAGAAAGCTTTAGATAAGAATAAAGGCAGGGTTCAAATTGACGCCGCTAAGTTAGCTTGAATCTGCATCAAAAGGCTGAGCCGGCGGCGCCGGATGCGAATTCTGCCTGAATTCTGCCACTGAGTCCACCAAAGGGAAAAAGATCCGTATTTCAAATCCTTTTCCCCACTCTGAGTTTACCTGCAGGGTGATATTCAGATCCCCTGCCATTTCTTTGGCAAGATACAGTCCCATCCCGGTCGCTTTTTTTCTTTCTTTCCCAGAGTCACCGGTAAATCCTTTTTCAAAAAGAAAGGGCAGGTCACAGCTGCGGACGCCAATGCCATTATCTTTTATCACAAAAACATAACGGTTCTCTGCTTCAAAAGAATTAAAGTTTAATTCTGGCTCGTTTCTGCAATATTTAATGGAATTACTAATGATCTGCCGAAGGAGGAAACGAAGTCCTCTCTGGTCAGTGTAAACCGTATCATCCGACATACAGAATTGGATCTGGAACTGTTTTTCTTCCAGCAATGGTTTATAATCCTCCAACACCTCTTCAATACATGAAAGGATATGGACAGGCTCAAACAGATAATCCTTTCTTGTACTCTTTAACCTGGCATAGAACAATATCTGGTCGATGGATTCCTGCATACGGTTCCGGATATGATCAAGTTTAGAATCCATGGCTGCCGGTAATTCATCTCTCCTGTTATCAAGAAGCAGTGTCAGAAGGGAAAGAGGTGTTTTCGTTTCATGGGCCCAGGATTCTACGTACTCCTCATAATCGTCTATCTGCATTTGCAGACTGTCATAAGCAGTTTGTTTATTCCGTAACGTTCTGCCCAGCAGACGGACAGATTCCCGCTGCGCCGGACAGAGGTTTTCTATCAGCAGCTCTTCCTGGTATTCATCCGGTTTATTCAGAAAAGCAAGAAATGCCTGTTTTCTTTTTTCTTCCCGGTGGACAAGGACGCCGCACACCGATGAGAATAGAAGAACCGAGGAGAGCAGGATCACGGTTATCATCGCATAAAATGCCTGTACATCAGCGATCCAAAGAGAAAATGCAGCAAAGATGTCAATACCCAGCAGAAGCAGGAGCCAGGGAATATATTGCTGGATAAGTTTCACTTTTTGCCTCATTGAGTTCCTCCTTTTCTGATAAGCTGATAACCGATGCCGCGGACGGGGACGATCTTCTGGCTCATCATTAGGTTTGCCATAGTCTTTTTTAACCGTGTCAGATTGACCTGAAGTGCATTTTCGTCGATGAATTCAAAGGTTCCCCAGACCGCCAGATATAATTCTTCTTTTGTTACAATTTCTTCTCCATGGTTCAAAAACACTTCAAGTATTTTCCCCTGATTTTTTGGGAGCACCACAGAGCGGTTATCAATATAAAGCGTATAGGTCTGCCGGTCCAGCAGGAACCCTGGTCCTTCCAGAAGATTTGACCGTCCTTCATACCGTTTCATCACATTAGCCACACGTGCCAGAAGCCGTTCCTTTCTGCATGGTTTTGTCAGATATTCATCGGCTCCCAGATCCAGTGCATGCAGTTCATCCTGGATCTGGTCCCGGGAGGTAAGCACAAGGACCGGGATCGAACTTTTTCGTTTTATTTCCCGGCAGATCTCAAATCCACTCATCCCCGGCAGATTCAGATCCAGAAGGATCAGATCCGGAGAGAGCTGAAGAAGCTGATCTGTAATGTTGCTAAAATCCTTGATTTCTTCTGTTTCATAACCGGCCTTACGCAGTATATCGGATAATTCCTCTCTCATATAGTCTTCATCTTCTACGATTGTTATGTGTTTCATACAAGCTCCCTCCCGTGGTCATTCTTCCCGTTCTGGTACCATCAGAGTCAGAAGATAGCGGTCACTCGAACGCTTTACTGCCGCCATGTAAATATATTCTATCACACATAATGCTAAAATCATAGCGGCTGAAATAATCATCATTTCTGTCATCAGGCTGCTTTTTGCCCTGGAAGACAGGAGCCCGGAGAGCAGGGAACGGACGCCAAACAGGCTGCTGAAGGCAGCAACTGCAGCAGGGAGCCCAAAGTACCAGTTGATCTGCTTTCTTGCGGAACTGCACAAAGTGGGATATGCAGCCCCCAATCGTATGAGGGTCCGGTAGCGGCGGTTTGATTTCTGCTGGCTCATCAGAAATTGTATGCCGATGATGGTATTTGAAATGATCAGGAACATAACTGCCAGGTACATAGTAATATAGCTGGCGGCTACCATATAAAATAACTGCCGCCCCATGTTCTGCAGATAGCTCTCATAGGTCAGGCCTGTTTTTTTCAGTTTTTGGTTCATTCCTGATATGGCAGACATGAGGCCTGGGCCGCCTGTATCATCTTTTGCCAGAATGCCATTGAGATAAACATCATAATCACCCTGGGTATAGTATTCAAACAATTCATCCGGAAGGATCAGGGCAAAAGATAAGGTGATGGAACGGTCTGTAACCAGATTTGTAGTCTGGACGGTTCCCGTGAGGTGGATCGTTTTTTCATCCAGCCGGGCTTCTGGTCTTGTCTGCAGAATACTGTCCAGCATTTTTTTTCTTTCATAGGGTGCGTATTCGTGATCCATGTAAATAGCGGCCTCTTCCGGTCCCAGAGTAAGTTCCGGCATGCCGCCAGCGCTTAAGAGCTGATTGTAGCAGCTCAGGGATATGATATGAGGGAAGGTCTCCTGTTCAAGATTGTAGAGGAGTACATGGCTGTCCTGGGAGGGCGGCATATTACGCAGGGCTGCCAGGAGCGCTTCCATCTGAACAGCATGTTCCGTGTCCTCTGCTCTGCGGATATAGCCTGATTTCATTTCAAATAAATGAGAAAAATGACGGTCTAGCTGGTGGTCTGCTAATGTCTGCCGTATAGCTGCTGTATCATTTCCATTCTCAGGATCCTCAAAAGTATAATCCAGCACATGCTGTTCCGATTTTTCGTAGAAACGGGAAATCGAAATACCTGCCCCGAAACAGCAAAGGGCAGCTAATATGAGTATGGAACAGATGGCAAGGGTGCCGGAGCGATGGATCACATTTTCCTGTATCTGGCGAAAATTGAATACATGGAGCTGACGGTTCTGTTTTCCGGATGCCGCTATGATACCGATCAGAAAACGCAGCCCCCAGAATAATAAGAAGGTTCCCGACATCCCAAGGGTGACGGTTCGCGCCATCTGCCATATGTCTGACCATGCCTCTCCATGGATCGCACTGGCATAGGCGATGGCCAGACAGAAAATACCTGCGAGGATGGAAATCCCATAGATGAAGGCAGGCATTTGCTTTTTTGCCCCCTCCGGTGTTTCCACGAGAAGGGAGCCGATCTCCTGCCGGCTGATCTTTCCACTGAGGACCAAAAAGGCGGCAAATTTGATAAAAAGAAATCCCAGGGACGTCCACAATACCGCCGGAAGAGAGAAAGAAAGCTGATGACTGATGATCCCGATCCCTACCAGGCGGGCAGTGATCAGGCTGACCAGTTCCGACAGTAAAAGGGCACTGGGGAGCCCTATGGTCAGCGAAATGACACTGTTGCGGAAATCTTCAGCCAGCAGCAGGGCAAACAATCTGCTGCGGCGCATGCCCATCATCAGATAGACGCCAAACTCATGCCTGCGCCGCTCCAGCTGGAACTTACTGGCGTAGTATATGAGAAAAAACAGGATAAACAGCGCCATACCATAGAAAATGGGGATCATGTTCATCAGTTTATCTACGGCGTCGCTTTCCATCTGTGCTAAAAAGATCATAACGTCCTGATGGGACAGTGCCAGTATCATATAGAATGCAATGATGGATACGATCAGTGAACTGAAAAATAAGCCATTTTCTTTTCGGTTTCTTTTGCTGTTGCGGATGATCAATTTAAAGAACATTTGCACTGCCTCCTCCCAACTGTGCGATTACGTTTAGGATCCGGGAATAAAATTCCTGCTGGGACTCATCAGGAAGATCCCGGCGCAGTTCGTGGAAAATAATACCGTCCTGAATAAACAGAATGCGCTTACAATAACTGGCCGCATTGGTATCATGAGTCACCATCAGGATCGTTGCGTGCTCATCTTTATTCAGTCCAGAAAGTTTCTCCATCAAGGTTTTTGCATTTTTAGAATCCAGGGCGCCTGTCGGCTCATCGGCGAGAATGATACCCGGATCCAGGATCAATGCTCTGGCAGCCGCAACCCTCTGTTTCTGTCCGCCCGACATCTGAGGAGGAAATTTGTTCAGGACATCCTGGATCTCCAGATAAGATGCCAGCTGGTTTAGGCGTTTTTTGCTCTCAGCTTCCGCTACACCGTGAAGGGACAAGGGAAGCAGGATATTTTCCCGTCCCGTCAGATGTTCCAGGAGTTCAAAATTCTGAAATAAATATCCAATCTCTTTACCGCGGTAGTCTGCCAGTGCAGCTCCTTTGAGCGTCTGGAGCTGTCTGCCTTTCATTATGATCTGACCGCTGTCAGGCTGGATCACGGCGGCGATACAATTTAACAGTGTAGATTTGCCGGATCCACTGCTCCCCATAATGCCCAAAAACTCCCCAGGCATTACCTGAAATGTCATGCCATCCAATGCCTTCGTCTGGTTTTTAGATCTCCCATAATATTTTTTTAGCGATTCAATCTGAAGAACAGGTTCCATGTGATAGCCTCCTTTGATACTAAATTTACTGGTCTTATCATAGCACAGTACTGGATTTTATAACACTTACAGTTGATGAAAGGAAAGTATTCTGCCAGGTACAGATAATGTCTCATAATGTCATTATGCAAAATAGTTGAAATCTTTTATTTATTGTGCTATCTTTTAATTGACAGAATGCAAAATCCGTACCTGAGGAGGTAAATATAATGGCTAAGAATGAAAGATTTAAGAAGGTATATTCACAAGGGACAGTGAATGTCATGGAGATCTGGGTGGACAGTGAGACTGGTGTGAATTATGTGTTTCATACAAGTGGATATTCTGGAGGAATGTCGCCGTTGTTAGGCAGGGATGGAAAACCAGTTATTTCTCCGATTGTAAATAGTTAAGTTTCCGATGGGATTATGATCATTCAGATTGTTTACGGTTGTACAAGTTCAAAATAAGTTTCAAAATAAAAACGGTGCATTGCCATAAGACGATAGTTATACTTCCGCTTTCTCTGCCTATACCAAATCTAAAATAAATCGCAGAGAGAAAAAGGATGCTTAACATTATGAGGGAAAGGGTAACGGCATAGTTCTCCCTGCCGGGGTGTTTTTTCTCCAAGTATCTTAACATCATGGAATCTGCAATGCAAATTCCGCCCGTCAAAAGTGTAAAGAAAATAACCCGCGGAGAAACGACTTTGACTCCTTTTCCCAAAAGATCTAATGACAATTTTAAGTAGTCCGAAACAAAATATAATACAAAAGTAATCGTTCCATATACAGCCCCTACCGCAATAGAGGAATATCCAAGTAGTGTTAAAATTTTTACTGGTTTCATCCTGTGGTTCTCCTTTTTGATATTTATTATATCTATTTTCTTTCGGGGCGGCAAGGTTTATTTTGGTGAGGCCATATCTGCACATACAATAATGTCATTTATGTGACTAAAGTAATTGAATTATGAAGGGAGGCGGAGGATGAACACGATCTGGTCGAGCTGTGTGCAAAACATAGGAACACTATATCTTTCCCGCACTTTAAGATTTTCTGACGAGTATAAAGAAAAGTATATGGATGCATTTCATATAGAAAATAAAAAGCGGATCCTGGAGATTGGTTGTGGTCCTGGGGCCCTGGCCCAGTCGCTGGCCCGGTGGTATCCGGATTCTGAAATCGTCAGTCTAGACAGGGACACAGCCTTTATTCAGTTTGCCAGGAAACAGGCACCTCATATAAAGTTTGTGGAAGCAGACGCGGCCGCACTGCCTTTTAAGGACAAGTCTTTTGATGTTGTCATATCCAATACCGTTCAGGAGCATATAGAACCGTCCAGATTTTTTGGTGAACAGTACAGAGTATTAAAGCCAAGTGGTATTTGTCTTGTATTATCTGTGAGGAAGGGGATCAATATAACGGCAGACTGCATAGCTCAACAAAGCAGTTTTGAGATAGAAGTCTGGAAAAGGGTAGAACCATTTTTTCGGGAAATGGAGCGGGAGTATCATGTTGGTCAATACCCCATGAGTGAGAGTGAATTACCGTCGGTCATGGAAAAGTATGGTTTTCGTCAGGTTTCTACCGACTATTTAACAGTCAATCTCACACCGGATAATCCAGGAAACTCAAAGGAATTGGCATATGCAATGATAAACGCACATCGCCAGACAAATATAGATGCTGTAAATTCACTGCCACAAATTGCTCCCAGGATGGTAACAGAGGACGAGATACAGGAGATGAAGAAACGGATCAATGAAAGATATGACAAGCGCATCAAACTGTACGATAAGGGTATAAAACAATGGGATACAAGTATGGTTTTGATAATGATACTGCGTGGCATAAAATAATTTTTATGAATTTTTTGTTGGCATGTAAGGTGCGGGTTGGTTTTGTATCGCCAGGCTAAAACAATGGGATACAAGTATTACCTTGACAATGGGATTGCGAAGTAGATAATAATTTTTATGAATTTTTTGTTGGCATGTAAGGTGCGGGTTGGTTTTGCATCGCCAGGCTGAAACAATGGGATTGCGAAGTAGATAATAATTTTTATGATTTTTTAGTTGACATGTAAGGTGCGGGTTGGTTTTGCATCGCCAGGCTGAAACAATGGGATGCAAGTATTACCTTGACAATGGTATTGCGAAGTAGATAATAATTTTTATGATTTTTTAGTTGACATTTTGAGATTTGGTGATATACTAATAGCAAATGACATAAACCGATGAACAAGAGTAGTAGGAACAAAGTCATGTTTTCAGAGAGCTGTAGGTTGGTGTGATACAGCAGCATGTTTGTTGTGAATGGACTTGTGAGGGCAGCTTGAAAGATGTGATACATTGAGTAGACGCTGACGGAGACCTGAACCGTTATCTACAGGAGTGCATGATGGTGCATGATGAGTGGGTTATACTATAACCAAATTGGGTGGTACCGCAGAAGTAATTTAAGCTTTTGTCCCTTTTCCTTGACAGGATAGGGGACAAAAGCTTTTTTCGCGTTAGCTTTGAGCCACGCATTCCTGGAAAGCTATGTCCCTGCGTGCTGGCACGCAGAGGGACATAGCTTTCCAGGAATATGCGGCGAATGCCGCGATGATGAGTGCCGCGGAGTGGCACGAAGAATGCGAGGCTC
>CAJUAU010000006.1:0-118272 GCA_910584645.1 uncultured Eubacterium sp. | reverse complement strand
TGATGAGTGCCGCGGAGTGGCACGAAGAATGCGAGGCTCAAAGCGTAGAGAGAAGTAATGCGACGGCGAATGCCGCGATGATGAGTGCCACGGAGTGGCACGAAGAATGCGAGGCTCAAAGCGTAGAGAGAAGCAATGCGGCGGCGAATGCCGCGATGATGAGTGCCGCGGAGTGGCACGAAGAATGCGAGGCTCAAAGCGTAGAGAGAAGCAATGCGGCGGCGAATGCCGCGATGAAATGCGAGGCGATTCCACAAAATGTGCCTCATGAATCCAGACAAAGAATGGAGGAATGAAGGATGAAAAATCAAGACAATGTGTTACAACAGATCAAAAGTTACGCCGGGGAGTACGATATTGTTCCCATCCGGAAAGAGATCTTCGCAGACATTATCACCCCCATCGGGCTGCTGCGAAAGATCGCGGCAAAAAATAAACGTTTTTATCTGCTGGAAAGTGTGGAGGGCGGAGAAAAATGGGGGCGTTATTCTTTCCTTGGCTACGACCCAGTCATGCGGGTATCCTGTTTGAAAAAGATGGTGACAGTGGAAAAACAGGGGAAAAAGGAGACCATCGAGACAGAAGATTCCCTGGATGTGATTCGGGATCTGTTAAAAGAATACCGGTCCCCCAAGCTGGAGGGCATGCCGCCCTTTACCGGGGGCTTCGTAGGATATTTTGCCTATGCTATGATCGCCCATGCGGAGCCGAAGCTGAACATTAAGCGGGGAGAATTTAACGACTATGATCTGATGTTGTTTGATAAAGTGATCGCCTATGACCAGTTGAAACAGAAAATTGTGGTGGTGGCAAATGTCAGTACCAAAGGAGATATAGAAAGGCATTATGAACAGGCAGAGAGGGAGATTGAAAACATGATCACCATGATCCGTACCAATGTGGAGATCCAGGAGGAGCCTGTTTGTGAGGATGTGAAATTTACATGCAATGTGACAAAAGAAGAATATGAGAAACTCGTAGAGAAGACCAAAGAGTATATCCGGGAGGGAGATATTTTCCAGGCGGTAGTGTCAAGACGGTTTGTCTGCGATTATGAGGGAAGCCTGCTCAATCCGTACCGGGTGCTGAGGACCACAAATCCTTCTCCCTACATGGTATATATGAACCTGGATGATGTGGAGATCATGAGCACCTCGCCGGAGACACTGGTACGGCTGCAGGATGGAAGACTTACAACATTTCCAGTGGCGGGATCCCGCCCCCGGGGCAAAAATGAGGAAGAGGACAGGGTACTGGAAGAGGAACTGCTTTTGGACGAAAAAGAGTTGTCTGAGCACAATATGCTGGTGGATCTGGGGCGGAATGATCTGGGGCGGATCTCAGAGTTTTCCTCGGTGGAGGTGACGGAATACAAGATGATCCATAAATATTCAAAGATCATGCATATCTGCTCCCAGGTGGAAGGAAATATCCGGTCAGACTGTGATGCACTGGATGCTGTCCGTTCCGTCCTGCCAGCGGGAACCCTGTCCGGTGCACCAAAGATCCGAGCCTGTGAGATCATTGATGAGCTGGAGAATGAGCCGAGAGGAATCTACGGCGGTGCACTGGGGTATATCGATTTTAGTGGAAATCTGGATACCTGTATCGCCATCCGCATGGCGGTAAAAAAGAAGGGGAAAGTATATGTCCAGGCAGGGGGAGGGATCGTGGCCGACAGCCAGCCCCATCTGGAATATGAAGAATCTGCCAACAAGGCGCGGGCAGTTATGGAAGCAATCCGGAATGGGCAAATGGATCTGTGCCTTCGGGAGAACTGAATGCAGCAGATGTGGTTGTCTGTGGAAAGGAGAGACAGATGGTATTATTAATTGATAATTATGACAGCTTTTCCTACAATCTGGTGCAGCTTGTGGGAGAATTGGATCCGGACATCCGGGTGGTGCGCAACGATGAATACAGGGTGGAAGATATAGAAAAAATGGAACCTTCCCATATCATCCTTTCGCCGGGACCGGGATACCCGAAAGATGCAGGGGTGTGCGAGGAAGTAGTGAGAGAGCTCAAAGGGCATGTCCCGATCCTTGGCGTATGTCTGGGACATCAGGCGATCTGTGAAGTATTTGGCGCAAAGATCTGTCATGCCAGGCAGCTGATGCATGGAAAAAAAAGTAATGTCTGGATTGAACCTGGCGATGCTCTTTTTCAAGGGCTTCCTGAGCGGATAGACGTGGCGAGGTATCACTCCCTGGTCGCAGATATGGATACGATCCCCGGGGATCTGAAAGTTATATCAGCGGATGACAGGAAAGAAGTGATGGCGGTGAGACACCGGGAATACCCATTGTATGGGCTTCAGTTTCACCCGGAATCGATTTTGACACCGGATGGCAGAGTGATGATAAAGAATTTTTTGAAAATGAATTAAGATCCTGGGAGAACAGGAGAAAGGATGGGTGACGGATATGATCAAAGAAGCATTGCATGAAGTGATAAATGGAAGAGATATAGATTATGATATGGCGAAAGAGGTAATGAAAGAAATTATGTCGGGAGAGGCTACGGAGATACAGATGGCGTCTTATCTGACAGCACTGCGTATGAAGGGAGAGACGATCACGGAGATCACAGCGTCAGCACAGGTGATGCGGGATATGGCGGCAAAGCTTGAGCCCGCTTGTGACGTACTGGAGATCGTGGGTACCGGCGGAGATGAAGCGGGAACTTTCAATATTTCCACTACGGCGGCATTTGTGATCGCTGCTGCCGGTATTCCGGTGGCAAAGCATGGAAACCGCAGTGTGTCCAGCAAAAGCGGGGCGGCGGATGTACTGGAAAGCCTTGGCGCAGATATTATGATCGATGTGGAGAAAAACCGGAAGGTACTGGACAACACAAAAATGAGCTTTTTATTTGCCCAGTATCATCATTCTTCCATGAAAAATGTGGGACCGGTCAGAAAAGGAATGGGAGAGAGGACGATCTTTAATATTCTTGGCCCGCTGACCAATCCGGCGGGGGCGGCCATACAGCTTCTCGGTGTGTATGACCAGGCACTGGTAGAAAAACTGGCAGAGGTGCTCAGCAATCTCGGGGTAAAACGAGGCATGGCGGTCTGTGGAAGTGACGGCCTGGACGAGATCACATTGACGGGCCCTACCCACTGCTGCGAGATCCGGGAGGGGAAACTCACTTCCTTTGATATCACACCGGAACAGTTTGGTTTGAAGCCTTGTCAGAAAGAAGAACTAATAGGGGGCACGCCGGAGGAAAATGCCCAGATCACAAGAGATATTCTATCTGGAAAGGAGATCGGGGCAAAACGGGACATTGTCCTTTTAAATGCCGGTGTGGCGATATATCTTGGTACACCGGGGATTTCGATGGAAGAGGGAGTACAAAAGGCAGCAGAAGTGATAGACAGCGGTATGGCACTGGCTAAGATGGAAGAGTTCATAAGCGCCAGCAGACAGTAAGGCGAAAAGGCGTGCGCGGATGGAGGAAAAGATGATTTTAGATGAAATAGCGGCAGCTGCTAAAAAACGGGTGGAGGCCTGCAAACAGAAGATTTCACTGGAAGAGATGAAGCAGAAGGCCTGTTCCCTGCCTGTGGGAGATGAATTTCCCTTTGAGAACCCTCTGCGGAGCGGCAGGGCAGCATTTATCTGTGAGATCAAGAAAGCGTCACCGTCGAAGGGGATCATAGCAGAAGATTTTCCTTATGTAGACATTGCCAGGGAATATAAAGAAGCGGGGGCAGACAATATATCAGTGCTTACGGAGCCGGATTATTTTATGGGCAGCATCAGGTATCTGGAAGAGATTCATCGGAACGTGGATATACCGCTTCTGCGCAAGGATTTTACCATTGATGAATATATGATCTATGAGGCGAAGGTGACCGGGGCCAGTGCAGTATTGCTGATCTGCTCCCTTCTTTCAGAGGCGGTGCTCAGGAAATGGATCAGTTTGTGTGAAAGCCTGGGCCTGTCCGCATTGGTGGAAGCTCATGATGAGGAAGAGATCCGCCGGGCAGTCCACGCTGGAGCGAGGATCATAGGTGTCAATAACAGGGATCTGAAGACCTTTCAGGTAGATATAAATAATTGTCTGAGACTTCGGGAAAAGGTACCGGAAAATATTTTGTTCGTAGCAGAGAGCGGAATCCGCACCAGAGAAGACATCGAGGCGTTGGAACAAGGCGGTGTGAATGGAGTTCTGATAGGCGAGACGCTGATGCGCAGTACCAATAAGAAAAAAACGCTGGCAGAGCTGCGGGGAATGGATGTGAATACATGAAAGTAAAGATCTGTGGGATCCGCAGAGAGGAGGATGTCCGGTATCTCAATGAGACAATGCCGGATTATGCGGGATTTATCTTTGCGGATACGAAAAGGAAAGTAACAGAAGACCAGGCGGCACTCTTAAGGAAGTGGCTGGATCCGCGGATCCAGGTGTTTGGTGTGTTTGTCAATGCGCCGGTGGAAAAGGCAGCAGTGCTTGCCAGCAAGGGGACTATTGATGTGATACAGCTGCACGGGGATGAGACGGAAGAATATATCCGGGCGCTCCGTGGCATGACAAAAGCGCCAGTGATCAAAGCAGTGCGGGTGAAAAGCCGGGAAGACATCTTTCTGGCTGACCGGCTGCCGGTGGACCATCTACTGTTAGATACTTACCACAGAGTGCAGTACGGGGGGACCGGAGAGACTTTTTCCTGGGAGCTGATCCCGGAAGAGCTGGAGCATTCCTATCTGCTGGCAGGAGGTCTCGATGCTGGCAATATCCACCAGGCCCTGTCCACAGTAAAGAATAAAGGCTGCTGTATCGGTGTCGATGTGAGTGGCGGAGTTGAGACAGATGGAGTAAAAGATTTTTATAAAATAAAAGAAGTAATTAAAGAAGTGCGTTCTTACCGGACGCAGTAGAAGGGGAGGAATAAGAGATGTCGAAAGGACGTTTTGGCGTTTATGGCGGACAGTATATACCGGAGACGCTGATGAATGCTGTGATCGAGTTGGAGGAAGCATATAACAAATATAAGGAGGATCCGGAATTTGTCCGGGAGTTTCAGGAGTTACTGGCAAATTATGTGGGGAGGCCGTCGATCCTGTACTATGCGAACCGGATGACAAAAGATCTTGGTGGTGCAAAGATCTACTTGAAGCGGGAGGATCTGAACCATACCGGATCCCATAAGCTGAACAATGCACTGGGGCAGGCGCTGCTGGCAAAGAAGATGGGAAAAACCCGCCTGATCGCCGAGACAGGAGCCGGGCAGCATGGAGTGGCGACAGCCACCATCGCGGCGCTTCTTGGCATGGAGTGCGAAGTATTTATGGGGAAAGAGGATACGGAGCGCCAGGCACTGAATGTGTTCCGTATGGAACTTTTAGGGGCTAAAGTCCACGCCGTGACCAGCGGCACCCAGACATTAAAAGATGCTGTAAATGAGACACTGAGAGAGTGGACGAACCGCATCGAGGATACCCACTATGTGATCGGTTCGGTTATGGGACCGGCGCCATTTCCAGAGATCGTAAGAGATTTCCAAAGCGTCATCGGAAAAGAAATAAAAGAGCAGCTGCTGCAGGCCGAAGGAAGGCTGCCGGATGCAGTTATCGCCTGTGTAGGCGGCGGCAGCAATGCCATGGGGGCCTTTTATGAATTTATCCCGGATAAGACGGTGCGTCTGATCGGCTGTGAGGCGGCGGGACACGGTGTGCATACAGATAAAAATGCGGCTACCATCGCCAATGGCAGCATGGGAGTCTTCCATGGAATGAAGTCTTATTTCTGCCAGGATGAATACGGTCAGATCGCGCCGGTATATTCTATCTCTGCCGGACTGGATTATCCAGGGATCGGACCGGAGCACGCATACCTGCATGATACGAAGAGAGCAGAATATGTCCCGATCACAGATGAAGAGGCGGTTTCAGCTTTTGAATATCTGTCCCGGACAGAGGGGATCATTCCTGCCATTGAGAGTTCCCACGCCCTTGCCTATGCGAGGAAACTGGCGCCCACAATGGAAAAGGACCAGATCATTGTAGTAAATATTTCAGGCAGGGGCGACAAAGATGTGGCGGCGATCGCCAGATACAGGGGGGTTGATATTTATGAATAAAATAGAAGAAGCATTTCAGAACAAAAAAGCATTTATACCATTTATAACAGCAGGAGATCCGGATCTGGAGACCACCGAGAAGATTCTCTATGCCATGCAGGAAAATGGAGCAGATCTCATTGAGGTCGGGATTCCCTTTTCCGATCCGGTGGCAGAGGGCATTGTGATCCAGCAGGCAGATGAGAGAGCCCTGGCAGCCGGAACCACCACAGATAAGATATTTGATATGCTGGAAAAAAATAAGGAACGTTTTCATGTCCCCATGGTGTTTATGACTTATATTAATGTAATCTTTGTATATGGCATCGAAAAATTTGCAAGACGAAGCAGAGAAATTGGTATGGCTGGTGTGGTTGTGCCGGATATGCCGTTTGAGGAAAAAGAAGAGATCGATCAGATATTCCGCAGCTATGGTCTGGAAGTCATTTCTCTTATTGCCCCCACCTCCAAAGAACGGATCAAAGCAATCGCTGCCGAGGCAAAGGGATTTGTCTACTGCGTGTCCAGCCTGGGCGTGACGGGAGTGCGTGACAGCATCAGCCAGGGGGTGGCGGAGATGGTCCGTGAGGTAAAGAAAGTCAACGACATTCCCTGTGCCGTGGGCTTTGGAATCTCCACTCCGGAACAGGCGGAGAGTATGGCGGCGGTGTCAGATGGAGTGATCGTGGGAAGTGCGATCGTCCGCATTGTGGGGGAATATGGCAGAGAGTGTGTGGAAAAAGTAGGGGAGTATGTGCGGAGCATGAAAGAGGCGATGGGATGACCAATACGCACATTTTTCTGCGAAAAATGGCTGCTTGCTCGTATTTTGCGGGTCATAAAGCCATGCTTTTTCATGCAAGCATGAAACGCATATGTGCATATGTAAAGAAGCGATAGGATGACCAGATGAATGATACACGGATTGCTCCGCACTATGTGCTTCCGCAATCCTAAAATACTCGCAATACGCACATTTTTCTGCGAAAAATGGCTGCTTGCTCGTATTTTGCGGGTCATAAAGCCATGCTTTTTCATGCAAGCATGAAACGCATGGGCTTTTGACCCTGGTATCATATGTTCATAAAACTTTCACTTTTATTTTTCAAATAAATGTGTTAGAATTAAAATTGGTTTTGTTGCAATGGTTGTGGGATGATCATCGTGGCAGAATACAAACCAAGAAAATAAATTGCACAGTAGAAGTTGTTGTGCTACCCTTACAGGGGCGATAGGAGGAAAAAGAAGTGAAGAGAAAAGCGGTTATGATCAGTGCATTTCTGGCAGCATCTCTGATGCTTACAGGATGTTCATGGAATGATATCAAGGCGAAGTTTACTGGAGAAGATACTTCAGCGCCGGTGGCAAGTGGTTCTGCCATTGTGATCGAGGACTACAAGCCGGAAGAATGTGTGACAGTACCAGAGTATAAAGGGATAGAAGTAGATTGTAAGATCAGCGATGAAGATATTCAGGCAGAGATTGATTCCTTTTTGGCAAATAACTCAACAGAAGACAAGATCAAAAAAGGAAAATGCAAAAAAGGCGATATGGTAAATATTGATTATGTTGGTAAGGTCGACGGAGAAGCCTTTGACAATGGAAGTGCAACAGATCAGACTATTACCCTTGGATCTTCTGGATACATTGATGGATTTGACGATGGTGTCGTTGGTATGAAGGTTGGTGAGACCAAAGATATCAACGTGACGTTCCCAGAAGATTACGGCAAAGACGGTCAGGACGAAGAAATGAAAAAACTGGCAGGAAAGCCGGCAGTGTTCACGATCACCTTGAATTATATTTCTGAGACAAAGATGCCGAAACTGAACGATAAGCTTGTTTCTGAAAAGACAGAGTACAAAACGGTAGCGGAGTATAAAGAAGGAACACGCAAGAAACTGGTAGATGATAAGAAAATGAATGCTGGACAAACCGCTTATGGAGAAGTGGAACAGAAGGCTGAGGTAAAAAAATATCCGGAGACTCTTGTAGAATCCTGTAAATCCCAGCTGGATGCTTACTATAAGTACACGGCAAAACAGTATGGCTACAGCGATTTTAAGACATTCCTTTCTGCGATGCAGATGGATGAGGCGACTTACAATGACAATCTGCTGAAGGCTGCACAGAGCATTGCAAAAACCCAGATGCTGGCAGAAGCGATTGCTGCAAAGGAGAATATCACGGTGACAGATGAAGAGATCAAAGCCGAGATCGCCAATGTGGCAAAGCAGGCAGAGCAGGATGAGGCAGAGCTCAAGAAAAATTTTGAAGATCTTTATGGGCAGGCGATCACCATTGAAAGATATTACAAAGTAACACTTCTTACGAATAAAGTTATCGACTTTGTAGGAGAAAATGCAAAAATTATAGAATAACGAATAAACAGCTGTTTTGAAACTGGAATGGTATCAAAGCAGCTGTTTTTGTATAGGAAAGTCCTCAATCCGTGGAGAAGGTGCGTGTTTTTCAGCCGCACCTTTTTTCTGCCCCTTTTTCCGGGGACATTTTACTTGACATTTTTTGCATGAGAGATGTAAAATAAAGTATAAATGGCAACTTATACATAAGTCAGGCAGTGTCGGTTTGCACTACCCGACTGCATAAAAAGGAGATAGCTAAATGAAGAAAAAAGGGAAGATGAGTGTTATGATGCGTGTGGTCAGCATCATGCTTGTTCTGGCGCTTGTGGTCACAAGTGTGCAGACAGTGGTAAGGCCCGGAAGGGATGCAGAGGCCGCATCAGCTGAAAGTATGGGGGATATGGAGATGTTATCCGCCAGTCACGTTCCGGATTCTGAAGTCAGGAATTTTTATACGATTCTTGCGAATGCCCAGAAGAATCTGGAAGTGGCTCAGAAAAAGGAGGATGAAGCAGCGGTTGCAGCAGCGGAGGCGATGATCCAGGAGCTTTCGGGAATGACTGCGGGAAATATTAAAGCGAAGTATGGATCTGATAGTACATATACGGAACAGGTATATGGGAGATATCTGGTAAATTATCCGGGAAAGATTGATTTTACAGGATTGACTGTAAAAAATATCCAGGGAATTGGATGGGCCAGATCCGCCTCGGAGTTTGACCTGTCGGGAGTCAGCGTCACAGAGGTTCCGGAAAATGAGTTTGCATTCTGTAAGATGGAGAAGATCGTTTTACCGGAGGGAGTGACGAAGATCGGAAATAATGCGTTCGGTGCCTGTTCAAACCTGGTAACACTGATGATCGGAACGGGAGAAGAGAATATTGTCGATCTGACGAAAGTAAGTGAGGTGGGAGCCTCTGCCTTCAGTGGCTGTGAGGCGGTCACAACAGTGAAGTTTGCGGACTACGATGCTTCTAAGACGGAGCTGAAGCTGGGGACCAGGGCATTTGCTTCCTGTAAGAGCCTTGAAGAGATAAAAATTCCCATCAAGACCGCGGCCAATCTGGGAGCCAATGCGTTTGAGCAGTGTGCCAAGTTAGTAAAGGTAGGGCTTCATAATGATCTGGCTTATTTGTCCAACGGACTGTTTCAGGGAGCTGGTGCTTCTGGATATCAGATCCATTTCTATGTGATCGAAAAGGGGGAGGGAGGATCTGCCAGCCGGCTTCCAGACAATATTACCTATGTGGGGGATAACTGTTTTGCAAATGCCTGGCTCTGGACAATGGATCTGAGTACCTGCAGTAAACTGACAAAGTTAAACCAGTATTCTTTTTCCACCTCAAAAATCCTCAGCCTTAAACTGCCGGAATCTCTGGAAACGATTGAGATGCAGGCATTTGGTGCAGCGACGATGGACTCCATTGTAATTCCGGAGAAATGTACCAATATTGGGGCGGAGGCATTTTCCAGATGTTCACTTAGGGAGATCACTCTGCCGGATGCTTTGACGGAGATCAAAGCAGGTACATTTCAAACTTGTGAGTTCCTTGACGGCAATGCCATACATTTATCGGGAAATTCCAAATTAGAGAAGATTGGAAGTTATGCATTTGCCAGCTGTGGAGATTTGCAGACGACAGCATTCCTGAGAGATCTTAAAAATCTGACTACAATTGAGGAATACGCATTTGCCAATTGTACTGCCTATTGGAAAGATAAAAACAACAATACACTAAACGATGCATACCAGGAAACAGCGGTCGCATCAGGACTTGAAGAGGTGATCCTTCCGGATTCCGTAGTTACTCTGGGTGAATCCGTATTTGAGGATAACTATGCTCTGCGTAAGGTGGATCTCGGAAATGGTGTGAAGGAAATTCCAGATAAAGCGTTTTATCTGAAGTCCCGGGGGGCAAAACTGGAGACCGTGATCCTTTCAGAGAGCCTTGAATCAATCGGAAAATCTGCTTTCGAGAACCAGACAAGACTTTTTACGATTGGTACCCGGACAGCGAAAAAAGAAGGTACGCTGCAGTTTGGTTCAAAACTTGCAAGCATTGGAGACCGCGCATTTGCGGGCTGCAGTGTGGAAAATTCCATTCGCGTCAGCGGGGTGAAGGCATATGCTCTAAAAGCGAAGGTCAAGACTGCTTCCGAACCAGACCTTACCCAGCTGAAGATTTTTGACTATGATAATGCCTATGATAAAGATAATACGGATAACGCGGCAAGGGCTGCCGATTATTGCAGGATAGTATACATTGATGAGGCAGATATCCTATCCAAAGGAAGTCTTCCAGAAGGAACTTTCAATGAAAAGGGAGAGCTGCAAGATACAAATTATATGGAGCTCTATATAGTTGCCAAAAAGGCGTGGGTGGATGACGATCTGCTTACGTCTGCAAAGAACGATTCTACCGATAAGCAGATCGAGATATACAAAAACGAATATGAGACAGATACCCAGGCATATAAAGACAGGTTCTATTCTAAGTACGATGGAGCGCTGACAGAGGCATCCTATTGTTCACAGGAAAATGTAGGCAGTCTGGTCTCCCTTCAGAGCACTGCCGGCAAAAGGGAATGCTGGATCCGGGCGGTAACAAATTCAGATATCGAACATGTAGCTCTTCCGGGAGAATCCTGCAGCATTGGTTTGACTTATGTCTTTGGTATCAGGGATGTCAGCCTGCCGGATTCTATGCGGGAGGACAGTCTTGGTGCCAGTGCTTTTGAAAAATGTTTTAGTTTAAATAAAGTAACACTTTCCGAGAATCTGACAGAAATAAAGGCAAATACCTTTAGCGGTGCTGCCAAAGAGATCAATTCTGTGAGCGGCAGCAAATACTATGATTATTATGGACTCCGCACGGTTTATATTCCAGAGGGAATGAAAAAGATCGGGGATAGTGCATTCCAGAGATGTTATAATCTGTATTTTAAAGAGAGCAGTACCAGTGCATTAGGGACTAGTCTTGAAAGTATCGGAAACAATGCCTTTATGGAGTGCTACTCCCTTGAGACAATGAAGTTTCCTACCAGTCTTACCACCATTGGGAACAGTGCTTTTGCGCAGTGTGCAGTCCGCAATACCAGCGATGCAGATTGTAAAAGGGAATCTGTCTTAAAAGAGGATGATAAGGAAATAAAGTATACCTATTACTGGAATTATGAGAAATATGGAAAAAGAAGAGAAAAGACCGGGTTAAGGAAACTTGATTTTTCAGCGGCGAAAAATCTGGAAGTTATCGGAAGTTCTGCCTTCCGTCAGTGTAACGTGACGGATGTACAGCTTACCAATTCACCATTAATAAAGGTCTCTGATGGTTTGTTTGATCAGTGTTCGTATCTGAAAAATGTTTCATTTGGCGACAAGGTACAAAGCGTGGAGCAGAATGTTCTTAAGGATACAGTAAGCCTTACCACTGTAAGTATACCGGCAAGTGCTTCGATAAAAGGGACAGCGATCAGCGGAGCATTTGGTAAAGTCACGATGGACAGGGAAAATGAAAAGAAGCAGGCGGATCCTACTCTTAGTCTGTCATATAAGGAAAACGAAGAGGTAGTAATCCCGATCCATGATAGCGTCCGGCTGCCGATCAATGCATTTAATAAGGATGTATTGAATGGTTCTGTAAAAGTAGTGATCGTAAACGGATCCACAGAGACAGATATTCTCGGGAAATCTGCCCAGGGACTCCGGGCAGAATTTGACATGTCAAAAGAACCATATTCTTTTGTGCTTCATGGAGAGTCATATCTGAAAGATCCGGTGACGGTTAAGATCGAGGCCGGGGCAGCATTTAATTATTTAACTGCCAAAAATACGGGCTGGGTCAGCAGCCATACCTTTACCTACCGTGTATCTGTACAGGATGTGCCGACCCAGAGTGTATCTGTATCGGCAAGTGAGGACAATACGGTTAAAGGAAATCCATCCATGTACGATGAGACCACCGGTAAAAAAGCATTATACATCCCGGTAAAAAGTTCGGCTGCTACGAATGGCATCCGGCTGACAGCAACGATTGATCCTGCGGAGACTACCGACCAGGTGTCCTGGACATCAACGGATGATGAAGTGGCTGAAATCAGTGATATGCAGTATGAGCCGGGAAGCGGTGTGGCAACTGCTGTTGTAAAATGTAAAAAGCCAGGAGATGCAACGGTTACAGTAACTTCTGGAACAGTTCAGGACAAGATGGCTGTGACCGGCCAGATACCAGTGGCATCCGGGGGTCTGAGCTGTACCACCGGCGGAGGGCTGCTGGATACTAAGATAACCAATAATGCCACCTTTGGACTTTCGGTGGGTGACAGCGATAAGATCAGCATCGGGGTGGATTATGGAAAAACAGAATACGATGACAGTGTGCTGGGGACTTATGGTGAAAAGACGGTAATTGAATCCTCTGACGAAAATGTTGTTACGGTGAGCCCCGATGGAACTTTCCGCGCAGTGGGCGAGGGAACTGCTGTGATCACGATCAAAGGGCAGGCCAGCGGAACGAAAATGCAGTTTACCCTGCAGGTATCGAAAGAAAATAATTATACACCATTTTCTGTGACGATAACAGGTGACAGTGAGGTAAATATTGGGGACAGTATACAGCTGACAGCAGCAGTTGCTCCGAAAGTGGCATCCCAGGCGGTGACATGGAGTGTAACTTCTGGACAGAAGTATGTGTCGGTGGACGATACAGGAAAGGTGACAGGGCTTGCGCGGGGAGAAGCTACGATTGTGGCTGCTTCCACGGAAAAAGACAGTGTCAAATCGGAAGCTTTTAAGGTTACCGTAAAGGCTCCAGTAAAAGAACTGCGTATTTTAGATGGAAATGTGACGTTGGAAGTGGGAAAAAATATGAGTTTCTCAAAGGTGACGAAAGCGGATGCAGCCAAAGGATTTTTTGTGTCTCCTTCGGACACCACCGATAAGATTGAATGGAAGAGCAACAATGAGGGAGTTCTTCAGGTGACACAGGGAACGAGCCAGAGCGTGAGCGTCAAAGCCCTGGCAGTGGGAACGGCCGAGCTGACAGGAACAGCTTCTTCCGGGGTACGTGCTTCTGTAGTGATCAACGTGATCCAGAAGACAGATTCCATCACAGTAGATAAGGAAATAACCCTCAATACTGGCAAAACCCATAAGCTGAATCCACAGAAAGTTCCTGCGACCTCCAATGAGGAATTGACCTATACTTATTCCTCCAGTGATCCGAAGATCGCAACGGTGGATGCCAGCGGCCTGATCCGGGCTGTGGCGCCGGGAACGACTTCCATAAATGTAAAATCCAATACTGGAAAAACGGCGTCCTGCCGTGTGACGGTCAAACAGCCGGCCAATAAGATCACGTTGCTGCTGAATCGTCCGTCTACCAAGACGGTCTATCTGGCGAAGGGTCAGAGCGTGACGCTGAATACCAGACTGGCGCCAGAAAATACCACAGATAAGCTGAAGTATAAGTCCAGCAATGTAAAGGTGGCTCCTGTGACGTCAAGTGGTGTCGTTACGGCGAAGAAAAAAGGTTCTGCCAAGATAACAATACAGGCAGATTCTGGTAAAAAGATCACTGTAAAGATCGTAGTATCCAAGAAACAGGTCAAAGCCAAAAAGGTTAAGGTTAAGGCGCCGAAGACCGTGAAGAGGAAAAAGACCGTAAAGCTGACAGTAAGTCTTAAATCTGCCAAGTCAACGGATACGCTTACTTTTTCAAGCAATAAGCCGAACATAGCTGAGATCGATGCCTATGGATATCTGAAGGCAAAAAAGAAAGGTAAGGTTAAGATCACCGTGACAGCAAGTTCAGGCAAAAAAGCAGTGAAGACCATAAAAGTAAAATAAGTTTATGACATATCAAAAGATCCCCTTGCATATACTTTAACAGTTTAGCAAGGGGGTTTTTTTATGGACAGTGGATATAATGTGTACGAAGATATAAACAAAAGAACCGGAGGAGAAATATATCTGGGAGTAGTAGGTCCTGTGAGAACCGGAAAGAGTACTTTTATTAAAAATTTTATGGAGATCATGGTCATACCGGAACTGATGGATGAGGGGGAGAAACAGAGGACCATTGACGAGCTTCCCCAATCTTCGGACGGTAAGACGATTATGACAACCGAACCCAAATTCATCCCGAAGGACGGAGCGGCGCTTACACTGCCCAGCGGCGCCGCATGTAAGATCCGGCTGATCGACTGTGTGGGATTTGTCGTGAAAGATGCCGCCGGTTATATGGAAGAGGGAAAAGAGCGGATGGTTAAGACGCCCTGGTCTGCCCAGGAAATTCCTTTTACAAAGGCGGCAGAACTGGGCACAAGAAAAGTCATCGAAGAACATTCCAATATTGGGATCATTGTCACCACAGACGGAAGCTTTACGGACCTCTCCAGAGAACAGTACGTAGAAGGAGAGGAAAAGACTGTGGAAGAGTGCAGGAAGACCGGCAAACCGACGATGATCATTTTGAACACGGTAAATCCCCACTCCGAGTCCGCCAAAAATCTGGCGGAGGAGATGGAGCAGAAATATAAGATGAGCGTCTTGCCTTTGGATTGTAAAAGGCTGAAAAAGGAGGATGTATATCGGATCATGGAAACAATCTTATCAGATTTTCCCATTGGAAGGATCAATTTCTTCCTTCCCAAATGGGTAGAGTTTCTGGACAGGGATCACTGGCTGAAAAAGGATCTTCTGGAGCAGTGCCGGGAAATGCTTATGAATATGCGGCTTATGAAAGATGTAACCAAGGACCGTCTGAATCTGGAGGCGGATTATATCAAAGGAGTCTATATACAGGATAAGCAGATGGAAAACGGCCAGGTCAATATATCTGTGGAATTTGAGGAACACTATTATTATGAGATCCTCAGCGATATGATCGGAACCCCCATCACCGGAGAATATGAACTGATCGCCACTTTGAAAGAACTGGCGGGAAAACGGGCGGAATACGAGTCCATTGGAACCGCCTGCGAACAGGTAAAAGGGCGGGGGTATGGGATCGTCACCCCGACAATGGAGGAGATTGAGATCGCAGAACCGGAGCTGATCAAACACGGGAACAAATATGGTGTGAAGATCAAAGCGGTCTGCCCATCCCTGCATCTGATCCAGGCTAATATAGAGACAGAGATCGCACCCATTGTAGGCAGCGAGGAACAGGCGAAGGATCTTATTGAATACATCGAGATGAACAGCAAAGAAAATCCCGATGGGATCTTTGATACCAACATTTTTGGAAAAACGATACGGCAGCTGGTGGATGACGGCATCATGAATAAAGTGAACCGGCTGACAGAGGAGAGCCAGGTGAAGCTGCAGGATACCATACAAAAGGTAGTCAATGATTCCAATGGTGGTCTGGTGTGCATCATCATTTGATTTTATATAAAAGAAAAAAGGTTTCGGTTTCACTGACCGGGACCTTTTTTGTATAAACCCTGCGATTTTCTCCATACTGATTACAAAGAAATAATATGGAGGAAATGAACATGACCTTTGAAGAATTATACCGGAAAGTATTAAAGGATCGTCTGTGGGAAAGGCCGGTATCGGAAAACGAGTCCAGGAAAAAACTGGATTGTTTGTTCCATCCGGACAAATATCCCCTAGTGTGGAAAAATGAGCCCTGCGACTGCGAGGATGCCCAGTGCGTCACGGCATGCATGTTCCGGGCATTAGAAGTCCGGGATGGGAAGGTGACGATGAATGCGGAAAACTGCACCGGATGTGCCCAGTGTATCGAGGCATGTCAGAATAAAAACCTCACCTTCAGCCACGATGCAGTAAAGGTAGTGGAAATCTTAAAAAATTCAGAGGAGCCGGTGTATGCGATGATGGCGCCTGCCTATATCGGTCAGTTCGGAGAGGAGGCGACACCGGGAAAGATACGCAGCGCCCTGAAAGGAATGGGGTTTGCCGGGATGATCGAGGTGGCGGCATTTGCAGACATTCTGACGCTGAAAGAATCCCTGGAGTTCCGCGAAAACATGGATCACAAAGAGGGATTTCAGCTGACCAGCTGCTGCTGTCCCATCTGGATCTCCATGATCCGCAAAGAATTTGATAAGATTGCAGGGCATCTTCCCCCGGCTGTCTCACCGATGATCGCCTGCGGCAGGATTGCCAAAGAGCTTCACCGGGGATGTAAGACGATATTTGTGGGCCCCTGCCTGGCCAAAAAAGCAGAGATCAGGGAACCGGATCTGGTGGGGGATATCGACTGTGTGCTGACCTTCCAGGAACTGCAGGATATCTTTGAGGCGCTGGAAGTGGATTTTTCTAAAATGGAAGAAGATGA
This sequence comes from uncultured Eubacterium sp., assembly GCA_910584645.1. Classification (GTDB taxonomy): domain Bacteria; phylum Bacillota; class Clostridia; order Lachnospirales; family Lachnospiraceae; genus Eubacterium_F. The sequence goes on along the minus strand of CAJUAU010000006.1, from coordinate 101,530 downwards.
AAATGAGCATTCTGCAGCGGCAGGAAGACTGTATGCGAGAACCGGCGGGGTGAGTCAGGCTGTGAAAGAAAGCCTGGCGAGCATCGATGAAAAATATGAGCTGAAACCGATATGTGCCTGTGGCGTCGCCGAGTGTAAAGAGATGCTGCAGAAGATTCTCGATGGGCATGTGGAAGGGAATTTTTTTGAGGGAATGGCGTGTCCCGGCGGATGTGTCGGGGGACCGAAAAGGATTCAGGAGATCGGGAAGACGACGGAACTGGTGAACGAATATGCGGATCAGGCAAAATACCGTACTCCGGGAGAGAATCCTTATGTCCTTGACCTTATCCAGCGCCTGGGCTTTCATACCGTGGAAGATTTTATTGAAAACAGCCGGATACTGACCAGGACATTTTAACAACTTCCTAACATTTTTGTGGTAAAATAAGTTCTAAAGAACTTATTCTCGCGCACGCAATGAGCCAAGCGCACACAGAAAATATGTTACAATACTACTACCGCAGCCCGGTGGTGTCAGCGCCGGGTGAAGAGGAGGATTTATTTATGGCACGCATATTGGTGGTAGAGGACGAGGAGACCATCCGCAATCTCATCTGCTGGAATCTGGAGCTGGTAGGACACAGTTCCAGTTCTGCGGCGGATGGCTGGGAGGCAAAGCGGATGTTGGAAAACCAGCAGTTTGACCTGATACTGCTGGATGTCATGCTTCCTGGCATAGACGGTTTTCACCTGGCAGAATATTGCAGCGGGACGCCGGTGATGTTTGTGACAGCGAAGGATGAGATCCAGGATAAGATGAAAGGATTTCAGGCGGGGGCCGAAGATTACCTGGTGAAACCCTTTGAGATCGTGGAACTGCTTGCCCGGGTCCATGTTATTCTCAGGAGAAATGGGACGGAGGAAAGCGGAATACGCATCGGAGATGTGAGGATCGATATGACGAGCCGGGTTGTGTACCGTAAAGGCATGGAAGTGGAACTGACGCCGCAGGAATATGAACTGTTTGAGGCATTGGTGAGAAACCGGAATATAGCCCTGTCCAGGGAAAAACTTCTGGAGCTGGCATGGGGATTTGACTATGAGGGGGATACGAGGACGGTGGATGTACATATACAAAAACTCCGCCAGAAATTGGGACTGGAAAAAGCGATCAAAACGGTTTATAAAGTAGGATACCGGTTAGAGGAAATGTGACTAAAGTCGCGAGAGCGGCAGTGGCAAGCTTGCTTGTCCACTGACATTTGAGCGACGGACATCATGAGTACGAGCGAAGCGAAGTACGAATGTGCCTGTGCGAAGCACAGGGTCACACGCTTTTCACAAATTATTTGTGCCGCCTGTGGCGGCATGTCTGGAAATGTGAGGGATGAGTTTGAAATTCTGGAAGAAGATATATTTTACGGTGCTGCTCCTGTTTCTCGTTTTTTTAAATGTGGGAATATACATGGTGTTCCGGGTGGCCTATCATGGAAGCCTGCAGGAAGAAAAAAAGCGGATCACCGGGGAAAACCAGGTGATCGAGCGGGCGCTGGCAGAGGATATTTCCGCTTTTGGGGAAAAAACGCCGGAAAAAACGATGTTAGAACCCATTATGCAGGAGTATGTAAAAATATTCTTAAAAAATGGGCTGAGTTTTGAATTGTGGCAGAATGGAATCTGTATGTTTCCCGGTGAGGGACAGTCCCTGGCAGAGGGGGGAGACAACAATACCATAACCATTCAGCGAAAAGACGGGATCCAGACGGCTTGTCTCGTTACTTCTTTTGAAATCGGGAAAGATGCGTATCGTCTCATAACGACAAGGAAAATGACAGAATTGTCTGCCCTCTGGGACAAGCTCAAATATATTTTCCTTATCCTAAGCGGTGTGCTCTCCCTGGTGCTGGCCGCTGCTCTTTATATGATCCTGCGCCGGCTCACGAGGCCATTACATCAGCTGTCGCAGATGACGAGGGAAGTGGCAGCGGGCAATTATGAGCGTATCCGGATCCAGGGAAAGGATGAGATCGCAGAGCTGGGAAGGGATTTTAATGTAATGACGGAGGCAGTACATAACCGGATCGAATCCCAGCAGCGGTTTGTGGCTGATCTGGCCCACGAACTGCGGACGCCTCTGACTTCGATCGGCGGCTATTCGGAATTTTTGCTGCGGGGAAGGGCAGACCAGGAGAAGCAGTACCAGGCGCTGCATTATATAAAGAAAGAGAGCGGCAGGATGCAGCAGATGGCACACCAGCTTCTGCTGCTGGCAAGAGTGAGGGGAGAAGAACTGGAATTTACGGAGACAAACCTGGGAGACTGTGTAAAGGAAGCATATGACAGCTGCTTTCCATTGCTGGAGGAAAAAAAACTGGCAGTGGATATGTCCGGTACAGATTTTACGGTTCAGGGCGTCCCGGAGCTTCTCGTCTGCCTGGTGCGGAATTTGCTGGAAAATGCAGTCCGTGCCTGCGAAGAGGGGGGAAAGATCCAGATCCTATGGGAAGAGGGTCAGTTACGCATTCTGGATGACGGGGTCGGGATGGAAGCCGGGGAACTGGAAAAGATCCTGGAACCCTTTTACCGGGTTGACAAGGCCAGGAGCAGAGAACGGGGAGGAACCGGACTGGGACTGGCCCTCTGTGCGGAGATCATCCAGCTGCACCAGGGGAAGATCCGGGTGGAGAGCGAGCCGGGAAGGGGAACGGAAATTTTTGTGATTTTTACAACTCTCTGATATGTTGATGAAGTTTCTCATATAAAGACAGGGTAATATAGACTTGTAGCAATCAATAAAGAGTTTAACGATTGAAAAGGAGGCAAATTCAATGAAAAAAGAAAAATTGATCTTAGCTGCAGTTTCCCTGTTTCTGGTGATCATAAGCCTGGTGGGAGTGAGCGCGGCCATCGGGGCAGTCCAGAATGAAACTTCTGTGGAAAAAACCGCAAAAGAGAGTGTCAGGGAAAAAGAGGATGGGATCACAAAAAAAACCTTTCAGGTATTCATCAGCGGTCTGGATATCTATGGAGAGAAAGACCGAATCCCGAGAAGTGATCTGAATCTCCTTGTTACGGTAAATCCGTCTGAAAAGAAACTTTTGATCACGGGGATACCGCGGGATCTCTATGTTAGTCTTCCTGCTGCATCATCCAATAAAGAGGGGCAGTATACGAAATTTTGCTGTCTTCCCAGTTATGGCACCAAATCGCTGGTCCAGGAGGCGGAAAAACTGCTGGATACGAAAATTGACTATTATATACAGCTTAACATGTCCGGTTTCCGGAAGCTGGTCGACGCCATCGGAGGGGTGGATGTAGAAGCGGACCAAAGTTTTGAAACAGACTGGAAGACCAGTTTCAAAAAGGGAATAAATCATGTAAATGGAAAAGAAGCGCTTACCTTTGTCAGAGAGAGACATCATCATTCCCGGGGGGCGGAACAGAGAAATAAGAATCATCAGAAAATGCTAAAAGCCATTTTGAAACAGGTCATGAAAAAAAATCTGATGGAGATGGATATTAATGCATTGTATAAACTGTGTAAAAAGAATGTCAGGACCGATATGAAAGCGGGGGAGATCTTATCGATGATGCGCTGGCAGAAGGAAGAGAAGATTGAGTGGGAGATGGAAACTGCCTCAATAAAGGGAAAATTTGTGTTGGAAAACATAACGGAGAACCCAGATGTTAAATTATATGTTGAGAAAGCAGATCAGAAATCGCTGGATCAGGCTATCAAAAAAATAAAAAAATTGTTAAATTCTTGAAATATTTTATCCGACCCTTGACAATATATTTGTATGTTGTTATAATCTGATTATACAAATGTAACAAAATTGTAATAAATGAAACATGCAATATACAAATATATGGAGAGGGTCGTATACCATGAAAGTATTAAATAAGCGATATGTGAAGTTTGCAGTGGCAGGTGTGCTGGCAGCTGGATTGATTTCAATTCCTGTAAAGGCGGCGTTTATAGCGACAGAGCAGCAGATAGCCGGAGCCAATGTAGTAGTAGATGAATATTGTCAGAGTGTAGCAAGTGGCGTTTTGCAGGAGACATCTGTAGAGACAGAGCCCGCACCAGAACAGACACCGGCTCAGCCGGAAGTGACGCCGGCACCTGCGGCACAGCCGGAGGCGGAAGATGACAACGACGGACATGTGAAGCTGAACCTTAATTATGACCGTCTGGGTATTGCCAGCAAGGTAGATACTTACCTTAATGTAAGAAAAAAACCATCCGAAAGTGCAAAAATTGTCGGTAAGATGACAAAGAATGCGGGATGTCATATTTACAAGATCAAAAAAGGCTGGGCAAAGATCGTGTCTGGCAAAGTAGAAGGCTGGGTGAAATCCAGTTATATCGTAACCGATACCAAAGCAGAGGAACTGGCGACAAAGGTAGGACGTGAGTGTGTCGAGATCAACACCAATTCTCTCCGGGTCCGTGCCCTTCCGACGACCAGTGCCCCGATTTATTCTGTGGTATCTGAAGAGGAAGAGTTTGTGATCCGAAAGAAACATCTGACGATGGATTTTGTCAATAAGATGATCAAACAGCAGAAGATATCCAAAGAAGCTATTGAGCGTGCCGGAGGCATGGAAGCGATCCAGGCAGATCTGGATAACTGGATCTGTATTACCGTAGATGACGAGCATGCTTTTGTGGCGAAAGAATATGTTACTGAACAGTATTCCCTGAAGCGTGCGGTGAAGGTGGGAACTGTTTCTGCCGGCGGTTCCGAAGGAGTTTCCTCCAGCCAGGCCTCCATCGCAGAGTATGCTAAACAGTTCCTTGGAAATCGGTATGTATGGGGTGGTTCCAGTCTGACAGGCGGTACAGACTGCTCTGGATTTACCATGAGCCTTTATCGCAAATACGGACATTCCCTTCCTCATAACGCGGCGGCACAGGCAGGTGTGACCAGAAGTGTATCCTCACCGAAGCCGGGAGATCTGTTCTTCTACAGCAACGGCAGCAGGATCAACCATGTGGCGATGTATATTGGAAGCGGTCTGGTGATCCACGCAAGTAACCCAAGCGATGGCATCAAGATTTCCAATGCGTACTACAGAAAACCGGTGAAGATCGGCCGTGTGATGAATTAGGGATTTACGCCATTGAGCTCTGGGGCGTGGCTGAAATCTGCATGATTCAGCAATGGTGCTGTGGAGCCTGGCTATTCAGCGTCTGTATAAAAATTAGAAAACTGTTCATACTATAGGTAAAACTTTTCCTGGAGGCAATGACATGAAAAAGAGATACCTGTTTATGAGCAGTTTTTTTATTATAGGGACTGTATTTACCCTGATCTATTTTCTGAGCTACCGCTCTTATGACAGGGGACAGGAGGAAGTAGTAAAACAGGAGTCCCACCCGGTGGATACCGTCAAGGAGATCCGCGTCAACTCCTCCATGAAATATGTGGTTGAAAACTACGATGGCACGACAGGTGTAGTTACAAAAGAGGAGGGGACAGTGCCGGCGAAGATCGCCGGGAAAACGAGGGAGGAACTGGAGAGTTATATTGTAGAATATAACAGGCAGCTGCAGGAGGCAGCGATTCCGGAAGCGCCGGATAGTGTGGAGCTGATCTCATTTTCCAAGGATAAGGTGGTGATCCGGGAAAATTATCTGGGAGCAGAGGAAGAGACCGGGTTTTATATTAAGCTCCAGGACCAGGAGGTAGTTATTTTCCACAATGACCAGGTGACGCCCTATGAGTATACAGGGATCCGGGAAGAAGTTCTGCCGGAGTCAGAGCTGGAGAAGCTGCGGGAGGGATTTTTTGTAGAGGACGAGAAGGAATTATATTCTGTGCTTGAGAATTTGTCTAGTTAATTGGAGACAGATGTGGTATACTAATGTATTGATGTTGGGGGAAATAGGTAGTTTGCCCTCGGAGAGCACAGGGGAGGAACAGGATGGAATACCATGAGATCATCATTGTCGGTGCCGGTGCGTCGGGACTGATGTGCGGTTATCTGTTAGGAAGACAGGGAAGAGATGTCTGCCTTCTGGATAAAAATGAGACTGCGGGAAAAAAGCTTGCTGCCACCGGGAACGGACGGTGTAATTTTACCAACCGGAATATGTCACCAGAGTGTTATTATGGGGACCAGGAGTATGTGGGGCAGATACTAAAACGGTTTGGACCGGAGGAAGCCATCGCCCTGTTTGGAGAGCTAGGGATACTCACCAGGGAAAAGGAGGGATATTGTTATCCCTACAATGGCCAGGCGGCGACGGTGAGGGAGCTTCTGGTGAGGGCATGCCAGGAGTCAGGTGTTGTTTTTTCTTATGGTACTAAAGCAGCCAGGATCATACATAAAAAGGAAGGGGCATATGAGCTGCGATGCGGCGGTGGTGCCATATATCAGTGCCGGAGTCTGATCCTAGCCACAGGGGGCAGGGCAAATGGTCCCCTGGGAGGGGACGGAAGCGGCTATAAACTCTGCCGCAGCATGGGACACCGCGTGACTCCGGTGTATCCGGGGCTTACTGGATTGAAGGCAGAGGGCAGTGAGTGGAAACAGCTGGCTGGGATTAGAATGCAGGGGAAGATTTCTCTCTATGCGGATGATATGCAGCTGGGGGAAGAGACCGGCGAGATCCAGATCGTAAAGGATGGGATTTCCGGGATTCCGGTCTTTCAGCTGTGCCGTCTCGCCGCGGAGGCGATGGAACAGGGAAAAAGAGTGACGGGGAAGATAGACTTTGTACCGCAGATGACGAGGAGCCAGCTGGAAGAATGGCTGATACGGCATGGCAGCCGCGGACTATCTGGTATTGTGAATAAAAAATGGATCCCGGTACTTACAAAGAAGGAAAAAGAGCTGAACAGGCTGTCAGCAGTCATGAAGGAATATAAGGTCATTGTGTCAGATACTTTCGGACTGGAGAAAGCCCAGGTTACTGCTGGAGGAGTGGCGACGGAAGAAATATGTGTGGATACAATGGAATCACGACTTCACCCGGAGCTATATCTTCTGGGAGAACTTCAGGATGTAGATGGCATCTGCGGGGGATATAACCTTCACTTTGCCTGGGCCACATCTGCGGTCTGCAGCCAGCATTTAATTAATGAGAAAGGATAAGTATGTTACAATACAGCCAGTGTAAAATAGACTACCGCAGGGATTCCATCGGGGAACTGCGGAAAAAGGTAGCGGAGATACTCCGGCTCCGTGAGTCGGAGATCCAACAGATCAAAATTTTAAAAAAAAGCATAGATGCAAGAAAAAAGCCACAGATTTACTACAGTTATTCGGTGGCTTTTGAGTGTAGCCAGGAACAAAAGGTGTTACAGAAAAACCGGAAGGATAAAAACCTTTCTGTCTATGTCCCCCAGCCTTCTTTGGAGGAGATGGTGCCTGGTCTTAAAAAAGAGACAGGGGAACGGGTAGTGATCGTGGGAACGGGACCAGCCGGACTTCTCTGTGGCTACTATCTTGCCCTGTGCGGCAGAAAGCCGCTGCTGATCGAACGGGGATCGCCCATGTGGGAGCGGGTAGGAAAAGTTTCTGCCTTCTGGAAGGAGGGGGTTCTCGATCCAGATACCAATGTTTCCTTTGGTGAGGGGGGAGCGGGAACATTTTCCGACGGCAAGCTCAATACCGGTGTGAAGGATAAGACGGGAAAAAAGAAGTTTATACTGGATACCTTTATCCGGCACGGCGCCCCGGAAGAGATCGGCTATCTCTCCAAACCCCATATCGGTACGGATGAGCTGCGGGGTGTTATCCAGTCCATGGGAGAGACCATCCGTCAGTTAGGGGGAACCTATCGGTTTCATACCAGACTGACAGGATTCCGGTATGTGGAAGAAGAGTATGTTCCAGGGAAAAAGCAGCTGAGGGCTGTTGTAGTGGAAAATGAAAAGGGAGAGACCGAAGAGATCCCTTGTGATAAATGTGTGCTTGCCATCGGCCACAGTGCCAGGGATACCTTTTCCATGCTGCATGAGGACGGGGCAGCCATGGAGCAGAAGCCTTTCGCAGTGGGGGTCCGGGTAGAGCATCCGCAGCAGAGCATCAATAAGATACAGTACGGTGTTGACGATCCCAGGCTTCCGGCAGCGGATTATAAATTGACAGGAAAGACTTCGGATGGCAGGGGAGTTTATAGTTTTTGTATGTGTCCCGGCGGATATGTGGTCAATGCCTCTACGGAGCCAGGCGGTACGGTGGTCAATGGCATGAGCGACCACGCCAGGGATTCCGCCCATGCCAACAGCGCCATCGTGGTGACGGTAGACCGGAAGGATTTTGGCAGTGATGATGTACTGGCGGGGGTTGCGTTCCAGAGGGGGCTGGAGGAGAAAACCTGGCAGGCAGGCGGAGGGATGATCCCGGTTCAGCAGTATGGAGATTTCGTAAAGGGAGTGCCCACGACGGAGCTGAATCACAGTTCACCGGTGACCAGAGGAAAATTTGTGCCGGCGGATGTGAAAAAAATATTGCCCTCCTATATATCAAATGGTATTATGGAAGGTATGAAGCAGTTTGGACAGAAGATAACAGGCTTTGATGCAGCGGAGACCCTGATCCTTGGCACCGAGACGAGAACTTCTTCACCGGTACGGATTCTCCGGAACTGTGAATTTGAGTCAGAGAACCGCAGGGGGATCTATCCCTGTGGGGAGGGAGCCGGCTACGCCGGAGGAATCATGTCAGCAGCTATGGACGGGCTGCGGGTGGCGCTGCAGATTGTTAGTGAAAGGAATAATCAATAAATATGAGAAGTCATTTTAAAGATAAAAAGAGGATCGTATTTAAAGTCGGAACTTCGACGATCACCCATGAGGAGACGGGAGGGCTGGATCTGGTGAAGCTGGAGCGCTTTATCCGGATCCTGACGGATTTACATAATCAGGGAAAGGATGTCATCGTTGTCTCTTCCGGAGCCATCGGTGTGGGAAGAAAGGCACTGGGACTGAGTAAGAAGCCAGACAGCATTTCCCTGAAACAGGCCTGTGCGGCGATTGGACAGAGCCGTCTGATGACTATATACCAGAAATTATTTTCAGAGTACAACCAGTTTACTGCCCAGATCCTTATGACCAAATTTACGATTGTCAATGATACCAGCCGGCACAATGCCAGAAATACCTTTGAAGAGCTGCTGAATCTGGGAGTGATCCCCATTGTCAACGAGAATGATACCGTGGCCACAGATGAGATCGATTTTGGTGACAACGATTCTTTGTCGGCAGTGGTGGCGGCGATTGCCGGGGCGGATCTTCTGGTACTGCTCAGTGATATCGACGGGATGTATACCGATGATCCCAACCGGAATCCGGATGCAGAACTGATCTCTTACGTGGAGAGCATCAGCGACGAGATGATCGAGATGGCAAAAGGCCCTTCTACCACACTGGGGACAGGAGGCATGAGCGCCAAGATCTATGCGGCGGGCATCGCCAACGATGCCGGGGCGGACATGGCGATCATCAATGGGGAAGACATGGATAATATCCTCCGGCTTATCGATGGAGAGGAGCTTGGAACGGTATTTAAGGCGCACAGGACCAGACATTTTCATCTAAAGGAATATCTGGAGCACAACAATTAGCACAGAACTGTTGCAGAAGAGGTGGCTATGGACGAGAATAAGATCCAGCGGATCAATGAATTATATAAGAAGAAAAAAGAGGGGACGATCACAGAAGAGGAACTGGCAGAGCAGGCGCTGCTGCGTGCCGAGTATATCGAGGCGGTGAGAAATAATCTGCGTTCCACGCTGTCAAATGTATCCATACAGGAAAAGGATGGCAGTATCACCCCCTTGACAAAAAAGCAGAAGCATTAATATACTAGATTAAGATACTAGTGAGAGAAGAGGATGTAAAAAAATGATCAGTAAGGAAAAAGTGCGCAGACAGGCATTGGAGACAAGAAATGCCCTGGCGGAGGACTGGCGTCTTGGGACGTCCCGGATCATTGTGGAAAAACTGCTGGCTTCGGAGTGGTACCGGCAGTCGGAGATCCTGTTGTCCTATTGTTCCATCCGCTCCGAGGTGGAAACCAGGGAACTCCATGAAAAAATACAGGCGGATGGGAAGCAGTTATTCCTTCCAAGAACCGATGCCAGGGAAAAAACCATGTGTTTTTATAAGGTGGAAGATCTGAAAAAACTGAAAAAGGGTGATTTTGGCGTGCCGGAGCCCAGAGGAGGCGAAGCGGTGGAACAGGTGATGGAATCCGGAGCTTTTTCCAGAGAGAAAATATTGATGGTCATGCCCGGGGTGGCATTCGATGGGAAAGGGTACAGGCTCGGCTATGGCGGCGGTTTTTATGACCGCTATCTACAACGCTATGGAACCATGCTCACCAGTGTGATGATCGCCTTTGCCGAACAGGAGACCTGGATCATCCCGGCGGAAACATGTGATGTGAAGCCAGAGCATATTGTAACGCAGAAGACAATGATAACGCAAAATGAATCGTGTGCAGAGGGCACGCGGGAATGGAGGCAGCGATGACATTAGAGCAGATAGGAAAAGCGGCAAAGCAGGCGGCGGCATCGATGAACCGTCTGTCCGTAGGAGAAAAAGACAGGGGGCTTACTGCGGTAGCGAAGGCGCTGACAGAAAGCGCTGGACCGATCCTGGCTGCCAACGAGATAGATATCAAAAATGCCCAGGAGGCGGGGATGAAGGAATCCCTGATCGACAGGCTTCGTTTAACCAATGAGAGGATCGCAGGGATGGCAGAGGGAATCTCCCAGGTTGCAGCTCTGGCGGACCCGGTGGGAGAGATGATATCCATGAAAACAACACCCGGCGGGCTTCAGGTGGGGCAGCGGCGGGTGCCCATGGGAGTGATCGGTATCATTTACGAGTCCCGTCCCAATGTCACCGCCGATGCCTTTGCTCTCTGTTTTAAGACCGGAAATGCGGTGATCCTTCGGGGAGGAAGCGACGCCATCCACTCGAATCTTGCCATCGTGAAAGTGATCCGGGAAGCGTTGAAAAAAGAAGGGCTGCCAGAGGATGCGATCCAGCTTCTGGAAGATACATCCAGAGAGACTGCCAGAGAATTTATGCGGCTGAACCAGTACGTGGATGTACTTATTCCACGGGGGGGCGCCGGACTGATCCGCACCGTGGTGGAGACCAGTACGGTACCGGTGATCGAGACCGGCACCGGCAACTGCCATGTATATGTGGATGAGTATGCAGACCTCTCCATGGCGGTGTCCATCATCGTCAATGCCAAGACCCAGAGGCTGGGAGTCTGCAATGCCTGTGAATCCCTGGTGATCCACAGCGGCATCGCCGCGGAAGCCCTGCCACTGATCTGTGAGGCGCTGTATGCCCACGGCGTTGAGATCCGGGGGGATGAGCGGGCGAGACAGTACGACGGCAGGATGGTGGCGGCATCGGAGGAGGATTTTGGCACCGAATATCTGGATAAGATCATTTCGGTAAAAACCGTGGACAGCATCGACGAAGCCATTGAACATATTAACTACTATAATACCGGCCATTCGGAGGCCATTGTCACAAAAGATTATCACAATTCCATGAAGTTTTTGAATGAGATCGACGCAGCAGCCGTGTACGTTAATGCTTCAACGCGGTTTACCGACGGCTTTGAATTCGGTTTTGGGGCAGAGATCGGCATCAGTACCCAGAAACTCCATGCCAGGGGACCGATGGGGCTTCTTGCCCTTACCAGCACAAAATATGTGATCCTGGGAGACGGACAGATCCGGGAGTGATAGTATAAATGAAGGAGGATTTAGAAGAATGAAACCATATGGATTAAATGAGTTGAGAAAAATGTATCTGGATTTTTTTGAGAGCAAGGGACATCTGGTGATGAAGAGCTTTTCCCTGATTCCCCAGAACGACAAGAGCCTGTTGTTGATCAATGCGGGCATGGCTCCGTTAAAGCCCTATTTTACGGGACAGGAGATACCGCCGAGAAAACGGGTGGCCACCTGCCAGAAGTGCATCCGTACGGGTGATATCGAGAATGTGGGAAAAACTGCCCGCCACGGTACATTTTTTGAGATGCTCGGTAATTTTTCCTTTGGGGACTATTTCAAGCACGAGGCCATCGCCTGGTCCTGGGAATTCCTTACGAAGACACTGGAGATTCCAGAAGACCTTTTGTATCCTTCTGTATACGAAGAGGATGATGAGGCATTTGATATATGGAACAAAGAGATCGGTGTGGCAGAGGATCGGATCTTCCGCTTTGGCAAAGAAGATAATTTCTGGGAGCACGGTGCGGGACCATGCGGTCCTTCCTCGGAGATCTATTTTGACCGCGGAGAGAAATACGGCTGCAACAAACCGGGATGTACCGTGGGTTGTGAGTGTGACCGCTATGTGGAGATCTGGAATAATGTATTCACCCAGTTTGACAGCGACGGAAAAGGAAACTACGAAGAACTGACCAATAAAAACATTGATACCGGAATGGGGTTGGAGCGTCTCGCTGTGGTGATGCAGGATGTGGATTCCATCTTTGATGTGGATACGATCAAGGCGATCCGGGACAAGGTATGTGAGTCTGCCGGGGTATCCTATGGGACAGAGGAAAAGAAAGATGTTTCCATACGGATCATCACAGACCATATCCGTTCGGTGACATTTATGGTATCGGACGGCATCATGCCCTCCAATGAGGGACGGGGGTATGTGCTGCGCCGTCTTCTGCGCCGGGCAGCAAGACACGGAAGGCTGCTTGGCATCCAGAAACAATTCCTGGCGGAGCTGAGCGAGGTGGTGATCCGGGAGTCCAAGGACGGCTATCCGGAACTTGCAGACAAAAAAGATTATATTCTGAAGCTGGTCACCACAGAGGAAGAAAATTTTAATAAGACCATCGATCAGGGACTGAACATTCTCAGTGACATGATGGAAGAGATGAAGAAGGAAGGCAGGACCGTTCTTTCCGGAGAAAATACATTTAAACTATATGATACCTATGGCTTCCCGATGGACCTTACCCTTGAGATCCTGGAGGAAAAAGGCTTTACAGCAGATGAAGAGGGCTTCCGCCAGGCGATGGAAGTACAGCGCCGGACGGCGAGAGAGGCCAGGGAAGTGACGAACTACATGGGAGCTGACGTGACGGTTTACCAGTCCATCGATCCGGCGGTAGAGAGCAGATTCGTCGGTTATGACCGCCTGCGCCACGATTCAAAGATCACGGTTCTCACCACCTCCGATGCCATCGTAAATGAGCTGACAGAGGGGATGGAAGGAACGGTGCTGGTGGAGGAGACGCCCTTTTATGCTACTATGGGTGGACAGGCAGCAGATACCGGCGTGATCTCTGCGGAACATGGCAGGTTTGTTGTAGAGGATACCATAAAACTGCAGGGGACAAAGATCGGACATGTGGGAAAAATGGTGTCTGGATCCCTTCATACCGGGGAAAGTGTGACACTGGAAGTAGAGGAGAGCCGGAGAAATCTCACAGCAAATAACCACAGCGCCACCCATCTTATGCAGAAGGCGCTGAGAATGGTTCTCGGGAATCATGTGGAGCAGGCAGGTTCTCTGGTGGATAAAGATAAACTTCGTTTTGACTTCACCCACTTTTCACCGATGACAGAAGAAGAGATCGCAGAGGTGGAGAGCATCGTCAATGAGGAGATCAATAAGGGCCTTGATGTCTGCACCAGTGAGATGACGCTGGAAGAGGCGAAGAAGACGGGAGCTATGGCTCTGTTCGGGGAAAAGTATGGGGAGACTGTCCGGGTGGTTCAGATGGGAGATTTTAGTTCCGAGCTCTGCGGCGGTACCCATGTGGAAAATACACGGAATATTTCTGCTTTTAAGATCGTATCCGAGAGCGGTGTGGCTGCCGGTGTGAGAAGGATCGAGGCGCTGACGGGGCAGGGACTGATCGCTTACTACAACCGGGTGGAAAAACAGCTGGGAGAGGTTGCCAAAGTTTTGAAAGCAGCGCCATCCGAAGCTGCCAGAAAAGTGATGGCGATGCAGGAAGAGATCAAAGCCCTTTCCAAAGAAAATGATAAGCTGAAGGCCAAAATGGCGAAGGCAGCTGCCGGGGATATCACTTCGGAGGCGGCAGAAACCGGTGGGATCCGGGTGCTGATCAAACAGCTTTCGGACGTAGATATGAATGCCATGCGCGATCTGGGAGATGAGGCAAAACAGAAGCTTGGCGAGGCAGTGGTGGTATTTGCCACAGAGACTGGCGGCAAGGTGAACCTGATGGCTACGGCGACGGAAGGGGCCATTGCCAAAGGCGCCCATGCGGGAAATCTGATCAAGGAGATCGCTGCTCTGGTGGGCGGCGGCGGTGGTGGACGTCCGAACATGGCCCAGGCGGGAGGAAAGAATCCCTCTGGTATACCGGAAGCACTGGCAAAAGCGGAAGAAGTGGTAAAAAGCCAGCTGGGATAAAATTTTTGACCATAATATACCATAAATTGTTCAAAAACGGTTGACGAATCGAAAAATTATGATATAATATGTGTTAGTGCGAAAAAATACCCAAACAGTTGTATTTTGCACAATTTTACAACTGGAGGGAGGTTAGGTGTGATACTATGTCAAATGTAATCGTTAAAGAAAACGAATCATTGGATAGTGCATTGCGTCGTTTCAAGAGAAACTGTGCAAAAGCAGGGATCCAGCAGGAAATTCGTAAGAGAGAGCATTATGAGAAACCAAGCGTTAGACGTAAAAAGAAGTCTGAGGCTGCTCGTAAAAGAAAATTTAAATAATTGCACATATGAGGGAACTCGTCGAAGGACGAGTTCCTTTTTCAATGGACCGGCAGCAAAAGAGACAGGAACATAGCCATGCCCTTCCGCATATGATAATGTAACCGGAAATAAGGATTTGTGCCATGAGAGACAGCGCAAAGGCGGAAAAAGACGTGAATTCGGTATCCAAAAAAATTGGCCTCCAGCCCGATATTCTGGACGGAGCTACGATCGTAAAGACTTATGGCGATGAATATGCCATTATCGAAAATTATAAATCCATCATTGAGTATACGGAATGCTCGGTTAAGCTTCAGGGAAAACATGTCAAGGTGATGATATGCGGCGACCATTTATGCATCGAGTCTTTTGAACCGGATGAATGCCGGGTGTTAGGAAAGATCAGGGAGATCAGCCTTGTAAGATTGTAAAAAGGGGGAATGGGATTGAAGTGGCTTAAAGGGTACATAGTATGCGGCGTGGGGTCGGGATATTGGGAACGGTTTATGAATCTATGCCGGCACCACCGGATCCATCTTTGGGATATAAAGATCCAGGAAAGTAAAGTTACCTTTTCCATGTTTTCAAAAGATTTTAAAACACTTCATGCCTTTGTGGAGAAAACCCATATCGCGCCGAAGATCCGGGAAAAACGGGGACTTCCTTTCGTGCTGGGCCAGGCAAAGAGAGACTGGACATTTACACTGGGACTGGTTCTTTTTTTTGTGGTATTAAAAGTACTGTCTCTTTTTGTGTGGCAGATCAATTATTATGGGCAGCAGGAGTATACGAAGGAAACCATCAGCAAAGAGGTGGAGTCCATGGGCGTCTATGTGGGTATGATGAGGAAGAACCTCTTCTGTGATGATATCGAGAGGAGCCTGCGGGAAAGCTATGAGAATATGAGCTGGGTGTCCGCGGAGGAAAAGGGCTGTGTGCTGAATATCAAGATCAAGGAAGGAAAGGCGCTGAAGGGCAAAGAGGAAGTGGATGAACCGCCAAGCCACGTCACCGCTCCCTGTGACGGCGTGATAGAAAAGATCGTCACCAGAGAAGGGACGGCAAAGGTGGCAAAGGGAGCAAAGGTGAAGAAGGGGGATATTCTGATCAGCGGCATCGTGGAGATCAAGGGGGACGGAGGGGAGACTCTTCGCTATAACGGCGTCTGTGCTGAGGGAGAAATATCTATTTTGACAAAGAAAGAATTTGAAGAGAGCATAAATGAGCGGTATATGGCTAAAAATAAAACCGGAGAAGAGATCCATATCTATACGGTCTGTATCAACGGAACTCGATTTTCCATAAAAAATCCCTTAAAATGGTTTGATAAATCTTCCAATTATGATATAATAAATAACGTATGTGTGGACAGGGAATTTATACCATGGAACAGCCGCGTGAAAGTGACGGATCATAAGTACGTAAATTATAAGAGAGTAGAAGCCAGGTACAGCGAGAAGGAAGCCGGCGAAAAGCTGAAGGCGCGGTTTCAATCCAAGTTGGAAGAATACAAAGAAGAGGGCTGCCATATTGTAGACCAGACATTGGATATTAAAAAAGAATCGGCAGCGTACAAAGCCCGTGGAAGCATCCAGTTATCCATATCCCAAATGGACAAAAAGAATGTGTCGGAAGAGGAACTGGTGCTGCAGGGCGAAGGAAAGGAAGATGAGGATGGCGCGGGAACAGATAATTCTTGATATTCCAGCCAGCCATGAAAATAATATATTTGGCGGACTTGATATTCATTTGAAAAAGATCGAGCGTGCCCTGGATATTGAGGTGATACTCCGGGATGGTTCGGTCCGGATATCAGGGGAGACGGAGAATCTTAAGGAAGCCAGACGGGTTTTTGAAGAGCTTTTAAAGCTGTCGGAGAGGGGAAATACGATCACGGAGCAGAATGTGAACTATATTCTCTCTCTGGCAAAAGAAAAATCCCCGGTCTCCATGGCGGAGATCGACAAGGACCTGATCGCCTTTACGATCCAGGGAAAGCCGGTAAAGCCGAAGACGCTGGGGCAGAAAAAATATGTGGATGCCATCCGGGAGAAAATGATGGTATTTGGTGTGGGACCAGCAGGAACCGGAAAGACCTATCTTGCCATGGCGATGGCGATCCAGGCGTTTAAGCAGGATGAGGTGGGAAAGATCATTCTGACCAGGCCGGCCATCGAGGCGGGGGAGAATCTCGGTTTTCTTCCGGGAGACCTGCAGAGCAAGATCGACCCCTATCTGAGGCCGCTCTATGACGCTTTGTATCAGATCATGGGGGCAGACAGCTTTATCAAAAATTCAGAAAAAGGGCTGATCGAGGTGGCGCCTCTGGCATACATGAGAGGACGTACCCTGGACAATGCATTTATTATCCTGGATGAGGCCCAGAATACCACACCGGCGCAGATGAAGATGTTCCTGACCAGAATTGGTTTTGGATCCAAAGTCGTCATCACCGGCGATCTTTCCCAGAAGGACCTGCCCTTTGCGGCGGTATCCGGTCTGGAACAGTCATTGAAGGTGTTAAAAGATGTAGAGGAGATCGGCGTGTCCTATCTGACCAACAAGGATGTGGTTCGTCATCCTCTGGTGCAGAAAATAGTACATGCCTATGAAAAGTATGAGGCGAGGGAGCAGTACCGGGAGAATCGGAAGAATAAGAAGAAACGCTGACAGCCTGGGATTTGGAATGGAAGGGTATTATGACAGTATATTTTGAAGATGAGGCGGGGTTATCCTTTGGATTCAACCCGGAAGAGAAGGCGGAAGAGGTGATCGCTTTTGTCAGGGATCATGTGGAATGTCCCTATGATATTGAGGTAAGTATGACGCTGGTAGACAAAGATACGATCCGCCAGGTAAATTCGCAGTTCCGGCAGATCGAAAAGATTACGGATGTTCTTAGTTTTCCTATGATGGAATATGACAGTCCCCGGGATTTCAGTGGACAAGCCTTTTTGAACAGCCTTTCCCTGTCGCCGGATACGGAGGAGATGATGCTGGGGGATATACTTCTTTGTTCTGAGGTTGTCCGGGCGCAGGCAGAAGAGTATGGCCACTCGGAACTTAGGGAATTTTGTTTTCTCATCGTCCACAGCATGCTTCATCTTTTTGGTTACGACCACATAGAGGAAGAAGACCGCAGGGAGATGGAAGAAGAACAGCGGAAGATCATGAATGGTTTAGGGATAAAACGATAAAAAGAGAGGTATGGATAATGAATCAATCGAAAAAGAAAGTGATCGCGGTCATTTCCGGGGCAAGTGTTGTTGTTCTGGCCGCAGTCTGCCTGATCTGCTTTTTAGTTCTGGGAGACAAAAAGGATGAAAAAACACAGTTGAGCCAGACGCCGGCGCCGGTGGAGACGCTGGAACCGGAACCGACACCGACACCGGAACCTACGCCGGATCCCCACGCCGGAAAGGTAAAGAGTGTACTGACAGGAAAGTACATATCGAAGAAGGTGGCAAAACAGAGGCCCTTTGCTGTGATCATTAACAATATTGAGTATGCCAACCAGCATCAGCAGGGCACGTCCCAGATCGATGTTCTCTACGAAGCGCTGGCGGAGGGCGGGATCACACGAATGCTCGGCGTCTATCAGGGAACAGATAAGATCAAGAGACTGGGGTCGGTCCGGAGTGCCAGACATTATTTCGTCAGTTTTGCCAGTGAGTGGGATGCGATCTTCTGTCATTTTGGACAGACTTCTTATGCCATTTCCAAGATTGAAGAGCTGGGGGTAAATAATCTCAGCGGTCTGTCCGCTATAGGGGGCGTTGTGTATAAACGTGACTACTCATTAAAACCGCCCCACAACGTGTTTACTTCCGGGGAGAAGATGCTCAAGGGCGCCAAACAGCTTAAGTACCGGACAAAGTTCAAAGAAGAGAAGATGGCAAAACATTTTGACTTTTATGAGGAAGATACCGAGTTAGATACCGGTAACGGGACAAATTACATTAATCTTCCATTTTCCGCCTATTCTACCTGTTATCTCAAATACGATAAAAAGACAAAAGAATACAAAAAGTTTGAGTACAGGAAAAAACATCTGGATCATAAAAACAATAAGCAGCTTTCCTTTAAAAATGTGATCATCCAGCTGGTAAAGGAGAAGAACATTGACCGCAACGGATACCAGCATCTCTTCCTGCATAAGCGGAAAGGCGAGGGATATTACATCACCAACGGAAAGCGCATGAAGATCAAATGGAGAAAAAACGAAGAAGAGGGAACGATGTGTTATTACGATATGGATGGAAATGTACTGACGATCAATCCAGGAAAAACCTATATCGCGGCATATCCTACCAGCAGAAAGAAACTGATTTCCTTTAAGAATAAAGAGTAGCAGAAAGGTGCCTGTATGAGTACAAACAATCAGGATAACAAGAAGAGTGCAGATTTTCTTAAACATGGCAGTATACTGGCGATGGCTTCTCTTATCGTGCGCTTTATCGGCATGGCATACCGGATCCCTATGTCCAATATACTGGGAGAAGAAGGAAATGGGATTTATGCGGTGGCATTTGATATCTACGATATTCTTCTGATCGTATCCTCCTACAGCCTGCCATTGGCTCTTTCCAAGATCATATCTGCCCAGAACATAAAGCGGGAATATAAGAATATTGGAAAGACCTTTCGTCTGGCGCTGTTGTTTGCCATTGTGTCAGGAGGGGTATTTGGAATCCTGCTCTTTGTCTTTGCCGGATGGATCGAGAAAAATATTTATCCTGATTACGCGGGCGTGCACATTCCTCTGCGGGTGCTGGCTCCCACGATATTTATTGTAGCGCTGCTCGGCGTGTTCCGAGGATTTTTCCAGGGAAAAAAGACCATGGTGCCCACGGCGGTTTCCCAGGTCCTGGAACAGGTGGTAAACGCCATCGTCAGTGTGTCGGCGGCATATCTGTTCATTCAATGGAATATTGACAGTCTTGACAAGAGTGCCTGGGGGGCGGCAGGAGGTACGCTGGGAACCTGCCTGGGCGCTTTTTCGGCACTTCTTCTGGTTATATTTGTCTACTACATCTATCGTCCGGTGCAAAAAAAACTGGAACGCCGGGACCGGGGACGGCGTCTGTATTCCACCTCGCATATTTACCGTATCCTGTTTCTGACGATCCTGCCCATCATTCTGAGCCAGACCGTATATCAGATCAGCGGTCTGGTAGATTATTACCTGTTTGGGGACATTATGGGGGGCAGAGGTATGGATCCGGTGACCATCAAATCCCTGGTGGGTGTGTACAGCTCCAAGTACCGGGTGCTGACCAGTGTACCCATCGCCATATCCACCTCCATCGCCTCTTCCATGATCCCCAGTGCGGTGGCGGCATTTACCGAAAAGGATACGGTACAGCTCAGGTATAATATCCTTTCCGGTATCAAATTTAATATGATCATCGCATTTCCCTGCGCCATGGGTTACACTGTTCTTGGTCAATCTATTGTAAGGCTTCTGTTTCCTTCCTCCAATTATGTTCTGGGAGGGCACCTCATGCTTGCCGGTTCTGCAGCAGTAGTCTTTTATGCGATATCCAATGTGACAGGCAGTGCACTCCAGAGCATTGACCGAATGCACACGCCAGTGATCCACTCCGCGGTCTCCCTTGGACTTCATGTGGTCCTTGTGGTGTGCCTGCTTAAATTTACAGGGCTGGGCATCTATGTGCTTATCATCGGAAATGTAACTTTCCCTATCGTAGTCAGCATACTGAACCTGCTGGCTTTACGGCGTTATATTCCATCCCTGCGGCTGAAACCTTTAAAGACATTTTTCGTGCCGCTGTCTGCCTCCCTGTGGATGTCGATCGCTGTTGTTCTGGTCTATACCCTGTCAGATAAACTGTTTTCTTCCTTCCTGGGAGGGTATATGGCAAATGCGGTATCGGTGATCCTGGCACTCCTCACAGCTGTCATCGTGTACTTTGTCGTATTCCTCAAACTGCGGGGAATGACAAAGGAGGAAATGTTTGATTTCCCAATGGGAAGAAGGCTCTATCTTATGGCTGTGAAATTAAAGCTTATGAAATAACTTTTTCACTGCCTCCAACAGATAATCCGTCAGTCCGGCTTCCTCAACGGTTTCGCCGGCAGTGAGCTGGACGCTTCCGATGAGTTTTCCGTTATAAAAGTATTCGGCTTTTCCTACCGGGGCGCCCTTCTGCAGGGGTGCCTTTATGGACTCCTCATAGGTGATGGTTCTCTTTACCTGATCCAGATCAGCGTCCTGGGTAAAGATATGGGAAAATATGGAGGTTGGTTCTACCGCTGCCGTGTTTTTCTTTCCCCCCTGTACAGCCACTTCTTTCAAGAGTTTAGTGAGCTCGGAATCTTTGTAAACGCTGCAGTTGGCAAAACCATAATCCAGAAGGGACTGGGCTTCTGAAAACCTTTTTTTATGATCCGGAGCTGCCATGACCACCGCGATCAGATCCATGTCATTGCGTCTCGCTGTGGCACTGAGGCAGTATTTGGCTTTGGAAGTGGAACCCGTCTTAAGTCCGGTGATTCCATCGTAAAAACGAACCAGTTTATTGGTGTTGGTCAAGCCAAATTCCGTCTCCCCTTTTTTGGTCTTATGGGTGATGGAATCCATCCACACCGTAGAATAATTGCTGATCTGAGGATGCTTTGTGATCAGTTCCCGTGACATAAGTGCCACGTCATAGGCACTGGAATAGTGTCCGGATTCGATGTTGTCGTCCAGACCAGTACAGTTTTTAAACTGGGTATGTTTCATGCCCAGGGCTTTCGCCTTTTCGTTCATCTTCTTCACAAAGGCTTCCTCTGACCCGGCGATCTTTTCCGCCATCGCCACAGCGGCATCGTTGGCGCTGGCGATGGTGATACATTTGATCATATCATTTACGGTCTGGGTCTCATTCGGCTCTAAGTATACCTGGGAGCCCCCCATGCTGGCGGCGTATTCACTCACCGTCACAGAATCCTCCAGGGAGAGTTTTTTGCTGTCAATGGCCTCAAAGATCAGATTCAGGGTCATGATCTTTGTGATACTCGCCGGGACAAGTTCTTTGTCTTTGTCCTTCTCAAAGATGATCTCCCCGGAAGAGCCCTCCAGAAGTACGGCCGCTGTGGCAGACACATCTACTGCGCCGCCGGACACCGCTTTTTCCTCAGCCTGTACAACCTGTCTGTCCAGAGATGAAAAGCTGAATATGTATATAAATGTAAGGAGAGTAAAAAGCAGATAAACTATTTTTTTCATATACATTCTCCACAATGATTGATATATGGAAATATATGCGGCAGGAGCAGAAAACATGCGGGGAGCTGTCAATCTTTTACGGTTATTTTGCAGCGGTAAGTGCATTCACCCTGTTTGACAAAAATAATAGCGGTCCCTGGGTTCAGAGCGTGTACGGTGCCGAAAGGGCTCACGGTGGCGATACGGAAATCCGAGGTGGAGTAGCTAGCCATTTTTTTTATCCCCGACAGTTTAACCGAGATCTTTTCCCCGGGTTTCATGGTGGCGGCATGGATATTCAGATTTCGGTGGGAGAGCAGATCCAGCTCTTCCTGATAGCCGAAGCGGGTGTGGGGATAGAGAAAGCGGCACAACAGGACAAACAGGATCAGTATGGGAAAGAGAAGATGTTTTTTCATGGCAGGATTTCCTTTTTTATTATCTTATGATGACTGAGGGAAAAGGGAAACTATTTGTATAAAAACAACATTTTAGAGAACTTAGAAAGAGGAATTCTTTATGAATGAAAAACTTTGCCAGTTATTTCTGGAAAAACAAAGAAGTTATCTTATGGTATTTGCTGTTTTGCTTATCATTTCGGGATTATGCGTGAATTATCAGCTGATGACATATGCTTCCTTTTATTACAAATGGCAGCCCTTATTTGGATATGACGAAAGCTGGTACTGGTATTCCGATGAAGACGAGGAGCACAATGAAATTGAAAATTATCTTCTCACAGAGCAGGATGCGGTTTCTGCACATGAATACCGATGTGAGAATTATCGTTATATAGATGGAGAAGATGTTGGCTGGGATAAAGTGGATTATGGAGTTTTTTTCCGGGCAGAAGAAAAGGATATCACGGATCTGCGGGAAAAGTTTAAGGACTATATGAAGATCATGCCTGTCCCGGATATTGTAAAAGAAGAGTGGAGGACTGCCACTGAAAATGGGGCGGTGTCTGTTTTGTTCACGCTGGTGATCTGGGGAATTACAATGGCAGGCGGTATTTTCTGGTTCCGGAAGGCACTGGAGCAGAGCGGGGAAGAGAATGAGTATCTTTTCTTAGTAGGATTTTCGCCCCAGGCGGTCCGGGCGCGTTATAGCAGATGCGTCTGGTTCTATTTTCTGATCGCATTTTTTATCTCTTTTGTGCCGCGGATACTGGCTTATTTTCCATCCACCCTTCATTATGTGTTCACAGATTTTGAATTCTGGCGGATATATCCTTGTGTCATCCTGGGGATGTTCCTGTTTTATTTTTTTACTTTTGTGCTCATAAATCAATGGTCTAAAAAGGCATGGAAGAAAGAATATGGAGAGGGAAACCTGATACAGGAAAAAAAGCATATCTTTATCAGTGATCTTACCCTGGAGGATAACCTGGCGCTTATCCTGATAGCCCAGGGTTACTCTGAGAAAACGGCGGAAAGTCTGGTGGGGCAGATGGTGGAAGAGAAGAAGATCTCCTTTTGTGCAAAACATCAAATGGCAACTTGTCCTGGAGAGGCAAAATTAATATTTTTCCAGCTGCAGGATAAGCTTTTGGAGGATTCAATAGGATAACAACATATATCAAAACTTTTTCTCCATCTATGTGCTAAAATATTTTTGACAAGGGGGTTTTCTTCCCTGTATATTATGTGAATCAAGGAGGACTTACTATGAATCAGACAATGTTGACAGAAGCACATGTCCGCGTGGAACATATTCCTGCACATCAATACATCGGTATCTGGGATATCGAGGCCGCCGATTATGCGGGTTTTTGGAACAGGCATGCTTGTGACAGTATCTGTGGAACGATAGACAGCATGAGCCATGTTTCCCATCCGATCGTCACCTGCCATACGGCGGGATGGTTTTATGAAAATGGAAGAAAAGGCTATTTTTATGGCTTTGGCGTACCAGAGGAGTATCAGGGAGTGATACCGGATGGGTTTGAGATCCGGAAAATACCCGCCAGTGATTACCTTGTTTTCTTTCACCCGCCTTTTGATTATTTGAAGGATTGCGGCGAGGTGATGGAAAGAGTGGAACGGCTGGCGTGGAATTTTGATCCAAAAACAAAAGGTTATGAGTGGAACGAGGAGAACTGTAATGATTACCAGCGCCATTATCCAGAAGTGATTGGTTATGAGGTACTGCGCCCTGTACGAAAAATAGAAAAATAGTTTTTGCTGTCTCTGGGATACTAAAAGCCTCCTGAATTTATCCTCTCCAGATACAGTGCAATGATGGCATGCGGGCATTTCAAAAGCCTAATCCCCCGATTTACAGGTGCTGACCTATGGAATAAATAACTGAAAACAGTTTTAAAAATAGTGGGTTTACTTATTGCGGAAGACGTACGGAAACTGTTATAATAAATTGGGAAGTAACATCGAAATCAAAAATACCAGTACATACGATAGGCATAAAAAAGTTGATAAATAAATGAATAGACTTGTGGAAGAATGGAGGTTGGATTTTATGGTATTTCCCTATGCAACATTGAGTGATACAACAGAAGTTGTTCATTCTGAAATGAAACCAGATGGGAAAGTCAAAGTTTATATTGAAAAAGCGGTTTATGATGGTTTTCATAATGCAACGTGCTATTTGCCAGATTATATATGGGAAAATATAGTTGGATTTTCTGAAGTTGAAATGAAGTATTATAAAGAGTTTGTTGAAAATAATGCTCATTTAATTATGGAATTTGCAAGAGAAGGGGGATTTGAAAATGCCTCAAAAAATTTGGTGGTTATATAATTTTCTTTTGGTCAAATGAAAATAAACCAACATCAGAGTTTCATTATATAAAAACAGTCCCGCCAAGTTTCCCAGGCGTAGAAAAAGCGGTATATTGCGCTTCGCAGATCAATAGGACCGCTTTTAATGCAAATAATAAAATATAAAAACAGTCCCGCCAGGTTTCCCAGGCGTAGAAAAAGCGGTATATTGCGCTTCGCAGATCAATAGGACCGCTTTTTCTACGCCTGGGGACCGGCGGGACTATCTTTTATCTTTTATTACACTTCAAAAAGCATATCCCCATAAGATGGTACGGGCCAGTCTTCTTTATCCACCAGCATTTCAAGCTCGTCGATGGGGGCTCTCAGAGCTTCCATTGCCGGGAATACGATATCCCGGTAATATTCTGCCTGTGCCTTTCCTTCTTCCATGGAACCGGCTTTCTCCGTCACGTTACCGAGGGCGATCAGAGCCTTCTGGGATTTGGCGAGGAGTGCGGAGCAGTCCTTCAGGATCGAGGTCTGCACCGTGAGATCTGCCTCCGGACAAGCCTGCCGGATGCTGTTGATGGAGTCTGCCAGGCTTGTGGTGTATTTGATCACCGCAGGGATGTACTGTTTGGTCGCCATATCCACCATCGCTTTGGCTTCAATGTTGATCGCCTTTGCATAGGCTTCGTAATTGATCTCGGCACGGGATTCCAGTTCTGTTTTGGAAAGAACATTCTGGTTCTCAAACATCTGGATGGTCTTTGGCTCTGTGAGGGAAGCGGTGGCGTCCACCATGGTCCGCACGTTGGGAAGACCACGTTTTTCTGCCTCAGCAACCCAGTCGTCGGAATAGCCGTTTCCATTGAAGATCACCTTCTGGTGTTCTTTCAGTGTTTTCTGGATCAGGGAATCTATGGTTTTTTCAAAATCGGAAGCCCCTTCCAGTTCATCCGCCATTTTTTCCAATACATCTGCCACAGAGGCGTTCAAAACCGTGTTTGCACCTGCGATAGACATAGAAGAAGCGACCATACGGAATTCAAATTTATTTCCGGTGAAGGCAAAGGGTGAAGTACGGTTACGGTCGGTAGCATCTTTTTTTACTGGTGGAATAGAGCTTACACCGATATCCATTTTTCCGCCCTTTAAGCTGTGGTCAGCAGTACCGGTCTCAATGATCTGCTCCACGATGTCCTCCAGCTGTTCACCAAGGAAAATAGAGATGATCGCCGGCGGCGCCTCGTTGGCTCCCAGACGATGGTCGTTTCCAGGATTGGAAGCGGACATGCGCAGGAGAGCGGCATTTTCATCTACCGCGGCGATGACAGCGGCCAGGAACAGAAGGAACTGCCTGTTGTTATGAGGGGCAGAACCGGGACTTAGCAGGTTCTCCCCGGTGTTTGTCACGATGGACCAGTTGTTGTGTTTTCCGGAACCGTTTACGCCGGCAAAGGGTTTCTCATGAAGAAGACATTCCAGATTGTGTCTTCTTGCCACTTTTTTCATCACTTCCATAACCAGCTGGTTGTGGTCCGTGGCGATGTTGGCGGTGTCATAGATCGGCGCCATCTCATGCTGTGCCGGAGCAACCTCATTGTGCTGGGTTTTGGAAAGAATCCCTAGTTTCCACAGTTCTATGTTCAATTCATTCATAAAAGATGCCTGACGTTCGCGGATGCTTCCGAAATAGTGGTCATCCAACTCCTGTCCTTTGGGGGGCATAGCGCCGAATAAAGTGCGTCCGGTAAAGATCAGATCTTTTCTCTGGAGATATTTATCCCTGTCGATCAGGAAATATTCCTGTTCTGCCCCTACGGAGCAGGCGACATTGGTCACATCTTCTTTGCCAAACAGCCGGAGGATGCGGACGGCCTGTTTGCTGATGGCTTCCATCGAGCGCAGAAGAGGGGTCTTTTTATCCAGTGCTTCTCCTGTGTAGGAACAGAAGGCGGTAGGGATACAGAGAGTCACGCCGATGGCATCCTCACGCAGGAAGGTAGGAGATGTACAATCCCATGCGGTATAACCCCTTGCCTCGAAGGTTGCCCGGAGACCGCCGGAGGGGAAAGAAGAGGCGTCGGGCTCTCCCTTGATCAATTCTTTGCCGTTAAACTCCAGTACTGCCCGGGAATCGGACTCTGCACTGATGAATGAGTCATGTTTTTCGGCGGTGACGCCGGTCATGGGCTGAAACCAGTGTGTATAGTGGGTGGCGCCATTGGCAAGGGCCCATTCTTTCATGCCGTGGGCAACTACATTTGCCACCTCCGGGGTGAGTTCCTCTCCATTTTCAATGGTCTTTTTTAAAGCCTGATATGTTTTTTTCGGAAGATACTCCTGCATCACTTCATCATTAAAAACTTTCGTTCCAAATACGTCTGAGATTACATTCGTTTCCATATTTTCCTCCATTCCGGCACAGTTGGATGGGTGCCAAATCAATTTAGGGATCCTGATTACTTCAAATCTGTTGTATTCGCTGATCTGATTACGCAAATCCTCTATCCATTATACACAAAAAAAGCATTTGCGCAATAAAAACAAAAAAGGTGTCCTCAAAAAATGAGAACACCTTCGTTCTGTCTGAATACAAAAATATGATATCATGTTATGAAAAAAAAGTAAAGCCTTTTTTTCATTTTTATAAATAAAGTTTAGCTGGAAGAAAGTTTATAATTGAATGAATTAGCATTAAAAGGATAAAAACAAATGAAATATATCGTATACAATATCTGCGAAGGTCTCTCTTTCTACATCTTCTGATGGATAGACTGGATAACTTCCCAGAGGGCTTCCGTTCACCAGTATCTGTATCTCACCAACTGCCGTTCCCTGACGGACCGGAGCCTGGATCTTTGGCGGCAGGGAGTATCGGATATCGATGGCGTCTGCGTCGCTGAGCAGGAATGAAGGAATCTCTGGCTGGAGAATGCCGACAGCATCCGCCTTCCCGTTTTCTACAATGATAGAATAAACGGACAGATCCTTGACTGGTACATTTTTCATAGAAAAATTTTCAAAACCCAGATTCATCAGTGCTTTTGTGTCTGCCCATTTGTAAGATTTATTGGGGGGCCATCCGCTTCCCAGGACACAGCTGACCAGGGTGAGGCCGTTCCGTTGGGCAGCTCCCACGAAGCAGTAACCGGCTTTATTGGTAAAACCGGTCTTTATGCCGATGGCCCCTTTGTAGGAGGTGAGAAAGGCATCGTGGTTTGTTAGGGAAAAGCTGCCTTTGCCGCTGGTTTCGCGGATTGTCTTAGACGGCGTGCGGATGAGTTCCAGAAAGGTCTGGTTGTTACAGGCATAGGAAGCCAGACGGCACATGTCTGCGGGAGTGCTGGCGTGGCCCTCTGCGTCGAGCCCGTTGGGAGTTACAAAATTGGTCTGGCTCATGCCCAGTTCGGCAGCTTTCGCATTCATCATGGCGGCAAAGCCTTCCACACTGTCTCCGAGGTGCTCGGCAATGGCCACAGCAGTGTCATTGTGGGATTCCAGCATAAGGGAATACAGAAGATCTCCCAGAAGGAAAGTTTTACCCTTACCGGCGCCGAGGCGGACTTTTGGCATTGAGGCGGCTTTCGAGGAAAAGGTGACGGGATCTTCCATATTACCGTTTTCCAGGGCGAGGATACAAGTCATGATCTTTGTAGTGCTCGCCATGGGAAGGGGAGAGGCTTCGCTCTTTCCATATAAGATACGTCCGGAACCTGCGTCCATGACACAGGCAGCGGAAGCATACAGCCGGGGGGCAGGAGAAGAGGAGGCAGCAGCAGGGGGAATATGGTCGGGGGGGATTTCCGCGGCGGTTTGTATGTCAGAGATGGGATCCGCCGGCCGGTTTTTCATGTGACAGTAGCACAAAAACAGCAGGGAGATCATAATAAGCGGAAGGTAGATCAGATATTTTTTCAACATTGGATTTCATCCCGGAGAGTTTTTATTATATATATGAAAAAGCATGAAAATTCATGTGCAGAAAAGTTTTATAAAAAGTCTGGATAAATGTCAAAAATATGTTGCTATTTTGCAGAAAAAGCATTACAATTAAAATTGGATAAAATTTTGTCTGTAGGTCAGAAACGGGGTTGAGAAGGAGTGTTTTCCCGGTCTGGTCCTGACAAGGCATAATATATAATAAAGTGGAGGACTGCATATGAGTAATTCAGCAAAGATGTCAGCAAGACAGCGGATTGAAGCCCTTGTTGACGCAAACAGTTTTGTTGAGATCGGTGGACTTGTGACGAAGAGAAATACCGACTTCAACATGCAGGAAAAAGCAGTGCCGGCGGATGGTGTCGTTACAGGCTATGGTGTGATCGATTCTGAACTGGTATATGTCTACAGCCAGGATGTCACAGCATTAAACGGTTCCATCGGCGAGATGCATGCAAAGAAAATTGTCAGATTGTACGAGATGGCGATGAAAGCAGGAGCACCGGTGGTGGGCCTGATCGATTGTGCCGGAGTCCGCGTCCAGGAGGCAGTGGATGCCCTTGCGGGTTTTGGAGAGCTTTATCTCAGCAAGGTGAAGGCAAGTGGTGTGATCCCCCAGATCAGCGCGATCTTAGGATCCTGCGGCGGCGGCGTTGCCATTTCATCACTTCTGAGTGATTTTACATTGATGGACACACAGAATGGTAAATTATTCGTGAATTCACCGAATGCAGTGGATGGCAATCATACAGATAAGTGCGATACTGCGGCGGCTGCATTTCAGGCAGAAGCAGGAAATGTTGATTTTCTCTGTGATACAGAAGCTGATGTTCTGGCAAAGATCCGCGCTCTGGTGCAGATCCTTCCTGCGAATTTTGATGATTACGCCGGAAAAGAGACCCAGGATGATATGAACCGTGTTCTGAACGGTTTTGAGGGACTTATTTCAGATCCTGTGGCGGCGCTGACCCAGATCGCTGATGATCAGAAATTTTTAGAGACAAAGAAAGAATATGCCGGGGATATGGTCACCGGTCTAATGACGCTCAATGGCGTGACTGTGGGAGCAGTGGCAAATGGTGCAGAACAGGTGCTTTCTACTGCCGGATGTAAAAAAGCAGAGAAATTTGTATATTTCTGTGATGCTTTCGGGATTCCTGTGATCACCTTTACTAATGTAAAGGCATATGCTTCCTCGATGGAAGAAGAGAAGACTATTGGACAGGCAGTGGCAGATCTTACCTGTGCTTTTGCCAGTGCAGAAGTTCCCAAGGTAAATGTGATCACCGGAGAGGCCTTTGGAAGCGCCTATGTGGCGATGAATTCCAAGCATATCGGGGCAGACCTTGTTCTGGCTCTTGAGGGGGCAAAGGTCGGTGTCATGGATGCGAAGAGTGCGGTACAGGTTATGTATCAGGACGAGATCAGCAAAGCAAAAGATACAAAAGCTTCACTGGAGGAAAAGACGAAAGAGTACGATGAGCTTCAGTGTAATGTGAACATAGCAGCAAAAAGAGGGTATGTAGATAATATTATCGAAGGTCCTGAGGTTCGTAAACAGTTGATATATGCAATGCAGATGTTTGGAATGAGGTGATGGAATGGGATTGTTAATAGCGGCAGCAGCGGATGAGGTTGTGACAACGTTTCCAGAAGCACTGGTGAATACGGCACTGGGTATGGGGACTGTGTTCCTTGTACTGATCCTGATCTCTTTTATCATCTATCTGATGAAATTTATTCCGGATCTGCTGGATCGTTCATCTGGAAAGAAAGAGGCAGCACCGGTTCCGAAGCCGGCGCCAAGACCGATTCCGGCACCAAAACCGGCACCGCCAGCGCCGGTCAAAGCAGATGATACCCAGCTGGTGGCAGTGATCACAGCGGCGGTTTCTGCTGCGATGGAACAGGAAGGGACTCCGGTACCTGCTGAGGGTCTTGTGATCCGTTCTATTAAAAAGAGGTACTAGAACTAAGGGTCAAAAGGTTAAAATGTCTTTTGCCCTGAAAATGAATAACGTTATGACTATTATCATTAATTAGGAGGATATAACCCATGAAAAATTATACTATTACAGTAAATGGAACCGTATATGACGTATCAGTGGAAGAAAAAACAGGAGCAGCTTCTCCAGCAGCACCGGCGGCTCCAGTGGCAGCAGCTCCAGCAGCACCGGCGCCGAAGCCGGCGCCAGCTCCGGCAGCAGGCGGTTCCGCTGGTTCTGTCCAGGTGACAGCACCGATGCCCGGAAAGATCCTGGCTGTGAAAGCAAGTGTGGGAGCAGAGGTGAAAAGAGGAGATGTGGTTCTTCTTCTCGAGGCGATGAAGATGGAAAATGAAGTCGTGGCGCCTCAGGATGGAAAGATCGCAAGCATCAACGTGAACTCCGGTGATATGGTTGGAGCCGGCGACGTATTGGCTACTATGGACTAATTCACTAAATAACTGGAGGTAAAAAAGATGGAAGTTTTGCAGAATCTTCTCCATCAGACTGCATTTGCAAATGGAACAGTTGACTGGCGCAGTTATGTGATGATACTGGTTGCTTTTGTGTTTCTCTATCTGGCGATCAAGAAGGGTTATGAGCCTCTTTTGCTCGTCCCTATCGCATTCGGTATGCTGCTTGTCAACATTTATCCGCAGATCATGGAGCCTGGCGGACTGTTAGAATATTTCTTTAAACTGGATGAATGGAGTATCCTGCCATCCCTGATCTTCCTCGGTGTAGGAGCGATGACAGATTTCGGTCCGCTGATCGCGAATCCCAAGAGTTTTCTTCTGGGAGCAGCGGCGCAGTTCGGTATCTTTGCCGCATATCTGATGGCCATCGTGATGGGATTCAACGGCATGGCGGCAGCGGCAATCTCGATCATCGGAGGCGCGGACGGCCCGACCTCGATCTTCCTGGCAGGAAAGCTGGGGCAGAAGGAACTTATGGGACCGATTGCAGTGGCGGCATATTCTTATATGTCACTGGTGCCGATCATTCAGCCGCCGATCATGAAACTGTTTACTACAAAAGAAGAACGAATGATCAAGATGGATCAGCTCCGTCCTGTCTCAAAGCTGGAGCGGATTCTTTTCCCGATCATCGTAACCACGGTGGTATGTCTGATCCTGCCGAGTACGGCGCCTCTTGTAGGTATGCTGATGCTTGGTAACCTGTTCAAAGAATCCGGTGTGGTTGGACAGCTGACAGAGACAGCATCCAACGCACTGATGTACATCGTTGTTATCCTGCTGGGTACATCGGTAGGGGCGAAAACCAGTGGCGAGAACTTTATCGACATCGATACACTGAAGATCGTTGCCCTCGGTCTGATCGCCTTTGCAGTGGGCACAGCGGCGGGCGTCCTGTTTGGTAAGCTGATGTGTAAGATTTCAAAAGGCAAGATCAACCCGCTTATTGGTTCCGCCGGGGTTTCTGCGGTTCCGATGGCAGCCAGGGTATCCCAGAAGGTGGGGGCAGAAGCAGATCCGACCAATTTCCTGCTGATGCATGCCATGGGACCAAATGTAGCCGGAGTGATCGGCACAGCAGTAGCGGCCGGTGTATTCATGGCAATCTTTGGAGTCTAATGCGAAATGATGCATAGCGCACATTAACGCGTAAAATATTTTTAGGAGGAAATAAAGATGGCAGATAATAAAGCAAAGAAGCCGATTAAAATAACTGAAACAATCCTTCGTGACGCTCATCAGTCCCTGATTGCCACCCGTATGACGACGGAACAGATGCTTCCGATCATCGACAAGATGGATCAAGTGGGCTACCATGCGGTAGAGTGCTGGGGAGGAGCCACTTTTGATGCGTCCCTTCGTTTCTTAAAAGAAGATCCATGGGAGAGGCTTCGTAAACTGAGAGACGGCTTTAAAAATACAAAACTGCAGATGCTGTTCCGTGGGCAGAATATCCTTGGATACAATCACTATGCAGATGATGTGGTGGAGTACTTTGTACAGAAATCACTGGCAAACGGTATTGATATCATCCGTATTTTTGACTGTCTCAATGATATCCGAAATCTGGAGACAGCGGTAAAGGCGGCAAATAAGGAAAACGGACACGCCCAGATTGCCCTTTCCTATACTCTTGGGGATGCGTATACCATGGATTATTGGAAGGATATGGCAAAGAGAATTGAGGATCTCGGTGCAAAGTCCCTTTGTATCAAAGACATGGCGGGTCTTCTCACCCCATATGAAGCAACAGAGCTCGTGACAGCTCTGAAAGAGTCCGTAGATATTCCGATCGACCTTCACACCCATTATACATCCGGTGTGGCTGCCATGACCTATATGAAGGCAGTTGAGGCGGGCTGTGATATCATTGACACGGCGATGTCTCCTTTCGCGCTTGGCACCAGCCAGCCGGCGACAGAAGTTATGGTGGAGACCTTTAGAGGAACTCCGTATGACACGGGGCTTGATCAGAATCTTCTGGCGGAGATCGCAGAATACTTCCGTCCGATGCGCGAAGAGGCGTTGCAGAGCGGTCTGATGAATACAAAAGTTCTCGGAGTAAATATTAAAACACTGATGTATCAGGTACCGGGAGGCATGCTCAGCAATCTTGTATCCCAGCTCAAGGAGATGGGACAGGAAAGCAAGTATGAGGAAGTGCTGGAAGAAGTACCCCGTGTGCGGAAAGATTTCGGTGAGCCGCCATTGGTAACACCGTCATCCCAGATCGTGGGTACCCAGGCAGTTCTGAATGTCGTTTCCGGTGAGAGATATAAGATGGTGACGAAGGAATCCAAGAAGCTTCTGTCTGGTGAGTTTGGCCAGACTGTGAAGCCTTTTGATCCGGAAGTCCAGAAAAAATGTATCGGTGACACCGAACCGATCACCTGCCGTCCGGCGGATCTGATCAAACCGCAGCTGGCAGATCTCGAAAAGGAGATGTCCCAGTGGAAGCAGCAGGATGAGGATGTACTTTCCTATGCACTGTTCCCACAGGTGGCCACAGAGTTCTTTAAGTACCGTGAGGCGCAGAAGACAAAAGTGGATGCCACGCTGGCAGATAAAGAAAATAAAGTATATCCGGTGTAATCCCTGGATTTGAATTTAGAAAAGACAGTGTGAAGGCAGAGATGCTTTTACACTGTCTTTCTTTTTACCGGTCGGAAATTTAATATTCATGCAAAAATAATATTTTTGTAACAAAACGACGATAGAAATAGTGTAAGGTAATACTTGGGAAAAGAGAGGATCTGAAGTTCCGAGCAGAAATGAGGGGTAAAATGTATAGAAAACTATATTTATTAATGTTGTGCCTGGGAGTATTGAGCCTTGGGGGCTGCGGCGGAGAATATGCCTCCATTTCCAGTGACAGAGCTGTATCCGAAGGCGCGGTCTCCGGTGGTGCGGTAAGGGGACAAACTGTGAAAAGCAAACAGGAAAAAAGAGAGGATTCCTGTCCGCCTTTTTGCACGGATACAAACTGGTACTGGATGGACTGGAATGGAGAAGATGACTACTATCTCGTGCAGAGCAGGCGGGATGGTACTGGCCGGAAGACCATAAAATTTGAAGATGTGGAGCAATTGATATCCGTGAGGGAAGATGCTCTGTATGTAGCGACATCAGAATGGAATGACGATGATGATCATGTTGCGGATTCCATCTGGCGCATTCCCCTGGAAAAGGATGAGAAGGGATTTGATCAGGTGCTGGTAAAGGACGCTGAAAGGATTGCAGCAGAAACCGACGATACCGGAGAGTATCAGGGAATGGAATGGGATAGCTTTACTATGGCTTCCCACACTCTTTATTATCTTATTTTTTCAGGAGGTATGAAACAACTGGCAGCATTGGATCTGGACACAGGAAATAAGAAGATAATGGACCTGCCAGCTGTGGGATCAGAGTTATGGGGGGATGAGACCAGCCTTTTTTCATGTGGTGACCGGATTTTCTTGTTTCTCGATGATATTGGAGTTTTTGTCCGGAACCACGAAGAGGGGGATTGGAGGAAACTGGCGGATTGTGGAGAGGTTTTTTTAGGCTTTAACAGAACCGTAAGACGGAACCAGGACACCTTTTATTATGTGGAAGGATTTACGGAAGAGGATGGCACCTCCAGGCAGATCCACAAATATGATCTGGACCGCGGGACGGACAGCCTTCTGGTCTCCAGGGAGCAGCTGAAAAAGGCGGTGGAGGCGGCAGAAGGGCTGGATCCGGATAAAGATAAGCTGGATGATTTTGGGGTGGTGGATCTTTTTTGCCAGGCAGACCGGTTGTATATTCAGGTTCAGGCAAATTGGTACCAGGGTGAGGAATATCATATGGCATGCCAGATGTTCAGCCAGGGGCAGGGAGAGCCAGAACTTCGGTATG
Organism: uncultured Eubacterium sp.; assembly: GCA_910584645.1. Lineage (GTDB taxonomy): Bacteria > Bacillota > Clostridia > Lachnospirales > Lachnospiraceae > Eubacterium_F. The sequence continues at coordinate 66,623 of CAJUAU010000006.1, read as the reverse complement.
AAAAGGAGCTTACCTCTTGTATGAGATCTTATGGAGAGGGAAGGGGAGAGATTGTATATGATCCCAGAATGATGATAAGCAGCAGTCATGCGCCGGATCAACTTCCGGAGCCGAGAAAGGTGAAAAATGCAGTCTGGAATATGTCAAAGTGCTGCAAGATCCAGAGCGGCAAAGCCATTTTATGTTTTCATGAAGAAGATACGGAAGAAGAACAAGATTCGCTCCGTTTTGGAAGTTATGATCTGGAGACCAGGGAGTTTTGCCGGCTGACGCCGGAGGACGAAGGGTATTTTGAACTGCTTTATCCAGAAAGCCAGGATCTGCCCGGCGTCTGTGATGTGGAAACTTATGAACTCTATCCCCAGGAAACATTTTTTATGGGTCCCTGTGGCTATGATATCTGTGCCTGCAGATTTGTCAAATGATGTGTTATAGGAAATGAGGGTTGATATGAAAAAGAAAATAGCATGTTTTCTATGTGTGTTATCGGCGGCAGGGTTCCTGACCGGTTGCGGCGGGGAGTTTGCTGGTATTTCCGGTGACGGAGCTGTGTCCAGGGGCGCGGTGTCAGGAGAAGCGGTCAGCGGACAGGCGGTAGTCAGGCAGGGACCGCAAAATCCCCAGGGTGAATTCTGCAATGACTGGAACGTTTATTATAGTGAGTATGATGATGAGGATTATCGGAAAACCATTATCACCGAACGGAATTGGAAAGATCATTCGGAGCGTAGAGCTGTAATAAAAAATGCGGCTGAGATCTGTTATGTAGATAATGAGTGGATTTATTTTACCGGTGAGCGTGAGGTAACGGAAGAGGATAAAGAGGCCGATCAAATTTGGCGGGCGCCTATGGAACCTGCCGGGGATCACAGACAGGTAAACTGGAAAAAGAAAGAGCTGATCCTGGAAGATGAGGATCGCATGTGGGGACCGTCAGGACGGGGTGACTATATTTTCTGTAATGGCAGATGGATCGCTTATATTGCCAGTAGAGGTAAATTAAAAAGATATGATGTGGAAAAGAAAAAATTTGCCGACGAAAAAGTGGATGATGCTTACATAATAGCAGGAAATAGAAGGGGTGCATACATCCTATGTTACAAGGTGGAGGAAGACGATCGTGAAGATTATATCCTGGACGGAAATACAGGAGAAGTGATCCCCTTTCCCAATCTGTCAAAAAGTTATAACGGAGCCTTTTTTAAGGAAGAAGGGATATTATTGACAGACCCAGGCGGTTATACTGAAGAGGATGATTACACAGATCTGGAAAAAGAAGTAGTGATGTATCACTATCCCGACAGCTCCCATCCCCAGGGATGGCGTGAGATACTGATCTCTCCGGGAGAGATCGAGGAGCTGCTGACAAAGGAAGGGCTTGCAGAGCAGATAAAAAAAGCGGAGGATTCCAGGTGGAGCACGACAAACGTATTTGTCAGGGAGAAAACTCTCTATCTGCAGCTGGAATTCCAGTGGAAGAAAGAGAAGGTGGTCTGCCGGGATATGAAGATGCTTCGTTTTGATATGGAAGAAAAAGGAAATCTTATGGTGGACCAGGAACTGACCCAGTGTCTGAAAAATCCGGAGGAAAATCAGAAGGTGTTCCGGAAATACTGGTCAAATGCGGGCGGTTCTGATAAGGCTGTGTTTTTTAGCCGCGGTTTATGCGTGGATATGACAGCGGATCATGCTTTCTTTTTACTGGCAGATGAAAAATCGGAGGATCATCAGTTGGTAAGTTATGCTTTTAAGACAGGAAAGACAAAGGTACTGGATAAAAAAGCGGATGAATGGTATCTGTTGTATTGTCATGAAAAGTATCATCCCGCAGAGGAGCCGCAGATGTTTTTAAATTATATGCCAAATAATGATTAGTCATAGGAAGGTATGAGATGAAAAAGAGATTATGGTTGATGCTTATCGCCTGTTTTATAATGGGTACATTATCGGGCTGTGGCGGAAAATCTGCTGGTTCTTCTGGTTCTGGGGACGTATCCGGGAGAGCGGTGTCAGAAGGGGCAGTATCCGGCGGCGGAGTATCCGGGCTGCCGGCCACAGCGCCCCCGGTGCAGGAAAAAGCCGATACATTTTGCAATGACCGGTATGTATACTATCAGAAAGGGTTCGAGCTGGTAGAGCGGCCGCTGGCCGGAGGTGCCGGGAGAGGGACAGAAGTTGAGGATCTTTCTTATGTGTGTTATGCGGACAATGACTGGGTCTATTATGTCAAAGAGAATATAAATGATGACCGTCACCAGATCTGGCGGGCGCCGGTGGTCCAGTCTGGGGGCTGGCGGTTACATCCAGACAGGGAAGAGCTGGTGCTTGAGGATAAACAGGGATTTCAGGAGTCGCCGGGGGGAGTGTGGTGCGACGGAAAATATATTGTCTATATAAGTGATAAAACATATAAGTATAGGGAATATGATATCCAGGAAAAAAGATATCATGACAGCGTCAGACTGGAAAAATGTAAAGAGATCAGCAACGTCGCCCTCTGTGGGGAAAATGTCTTCATCTCTGCCTGGGATGATGGATTGCTGAGGAAAAGACTGGGATCAGATGAGACTGAGCAGATACATAAAGAGCCAGCGTATTATATGACGGCGGCCGGTACCGACCTGTTCTGGGCAGATGGATTTCAGGAAATAAAAGATGTCTGGCGCTGCCCGGCAGAGGGGAAGGCCAGGCGTCTGATCACGGTATCGGAGATCCGCCAACTGCTTGAAAATGAGGGATATGATCACTGCGCCCTGAGTGACAGTCACAAATACCTGGACTTTGGGTTGTTTGTCCGGGCGCGCCGTCTGTATATCCAGATTCATATGCGTCATGATAAGAAACCATGCTGCAGCCATATCGTGGTAATTAGCAAAGATCTGGAGGACGGTGGCGCCCTGCAGGTGGAGAAAGAACTGACACAATGTCTGAATCCTTTGGAGAATAGCGGGAAAGCGCTCTGGAAGATGGGCAGAAACGGAGGAAGGGACGTCACTTATATGAACCGTGGGCTCTGTGTGATGATGACGGAGGATACATGCCTGATGTATCTTGAGGACCAGGAAAAGAAAAAGAACAGATGGGCATATTATGATTTTAAGACAGGCGGACTCCGTTTTGTGTCGGAAAAGGATGTCGGCGGGTGTCTGATGTATTCTGGCCGGTATCATACCTTATACAATCTGAGACTGGAACGGGAGATACTGGATATGGATGCGGCGGTTTACAGTTACATAAATGATGTACTGCCTAATAATTATGATTTTTAAGGATGGTGTCAGAAGGAGGAATTGGCATGAGAAAGAAAACAGGATATATTTTATGTATTTTTCTGGCGGCTTGTTTTTTCGCCGGCTGCGGCGGTGAGTTTGCCGGACATTCCAGGGAACGAACAGCTTCCGGAGGGGCACTCTCTGGAGGAGCGGTGTCGGAAGGGGCAGTATCCGGCGGAGCCGTGAAAAAAACACTGGTGGAAAAGAGAGGGATAAAAGACCGGAACAGCTGGTTTTACAGTGAAAACAATTTTTATTATGTGCGGCAAGTCAGAGGAAGCGGGGATGGGACAGTGGACTGTGTGCTCATGGAGCGGGATCTCTCAGAGGGGACAGAACAGGAGATCAGACGAAAGGATTTACAGGCTCTGTGCTATGTAGAGGATGACTGGGTCTACTATACTGTGTGGGAAGAAAGCGAGGATTCGGAGGAAGATCAGGAGCCTGCCAGCCTGTACCGGGCTCCCATTGAGAAGAACCGGGCGAATATCCGGAAGGAAGAACGCCTCCTGACAGACAAGAAGGGGATCGATACCTTTGGCGGTGTTTATTGTGACGGAAGGTATATGTTGTATACTACGGATGATGGAAAATACAAAAAATACGATCTGAAGAAGAAGAGATTTATCGGGAAATTAGATAAGGACAAAAGAAACGATGAGAGCCAGATACTCTCTGTGGTAGATGGATATATCTACCTGAGGATGGGAGAAGAGGAAAAAGAGGCATTTTACTGTCAAAAACTAGAAGGGTCAGAGGTGACAAAAATAATCGATGAGACGGTCTGGGGAATGGCACATATTGCGATGGGAAAGGACGTCTACTATTCTGAGGAATATGCCATGCCCTTTACTATCATGAAATATAATGTGGAGAATGGCAGCCGGGAGGAAGCCGTGTCGGAAAAGCAGCTGGATAAGCTGTTTGAGCAGAATAAGCTCCTGCCGGGAACCGAAAGGACGTATGATCTCATAGGAATGTTTGTAAGCGGGAACCGTCTGTATATGCAGTTTCAGACACAATGGAATGATGAGAAGGGAGTTGGATTTGATAAAATGGTCCTGGTTTATCTGGAACCGGGAAAAGGAGGAGAGCTCCACTATGATAAAGCACTGACAGAATTTCTCGCCTATGATAAGCCCCAGGAGCAATGGTTTGATGAAACGTTTTTGAACGAAGCGTATTGCAGCCGGGGAAGATGTGTGGAGATGACGGATGAAAGATGCTATATGGAAGTCCATGATCAGGAGAGTGACAAAAACACGCTGGCCTGTTATGATTTTCAGAGCGGGGAATTTATGTATCTGACAGAAGCGGATCTGGACTGGCACCTCCCTTATTTTACAGCGCCTTTCTGGAACCTGGAAAGGATTCTGGGGGGAGATGAGCCGCTGGAGGGGAGAGAATACGACTGGCCATATAATGATTATGAATAAAAAATGGGCAGATGGAGGGATAAGGGTGAAAAATAAAATTTTCACCCTGCAAGTTTGTGCGCGTACGCCCAAACTTGTGATGCGCAAAAAGCATGCGCAGATGGAGGGATAAAAATGAGAGGAGAACTACACAGAATGAAAAGACTGCTGCTGTCGTTGGCCATTGCTGCGGGGATCTGTGCCGGCTGCGGCGGTGAGTTTTCAGGACATTCCAGAGAAGGGGCAGCTTCTGGAGGGGCGGTCTCCGGAGGTGCGGTATCCGGGGGAGCGGTCTCTGGAGGAGCGGTGTGGGAAGAGGCAGTTTCCGGCGGAGCCGTGAAAAAGATCTCCGTGGAAAAGAGAAGGAAAAAAGACCAGAGCAGCTGGTTTTTCAGTGAAAATAATTTTTATTACCTGCGGGAAATAGAGGGGCGTGGTGAGATACCGGTGGAATGTGTGATCATAGAGCGGGATCTCTCAGAGGGCACAGAACGGGAGATCAACCGAAAGGATTTAAGCGGCCTGTGTTATGTGGATGATGACTGGGTCTACTATGTTGCAGGGGAGAGTGGGGGCTCGGTGGATGATCGGGTGTCTGCCAGTTTATACCGGGCTCCCATTGAGAAGAATCGGTTGAATATCCGGAAAGAAGAATGCCTTTTGACAGATAAAAAAGGTATTGATGTCTTTGGGGTCGAGGGTGTTTATTGTGACGGAAGGTATCTGTTGTATATAACAGAGGATGGAAATGGAACATACAAAAAATACGATCTAAAGAAGAAAAGATTTGTCGGAAACTTACATAAAGATAAAAGAAACTGCGACAGCCAGATCCTCTCTGTGGTGGATGGATATGTCTATCTTAGGATGGGAGAAGATGAGGAATTTTACTGGCAGAAGCTGGATTCGGCAGAGATTACCAAAATAACCGGTGAAATGGTCTGGGGGGAGGCACATGCTGCCATAGGAAAGGATGTGTACTATTCCGATGAATATGCCATGCCCTTTTCTGTTATGAAATATAATGTGGAGGATGGCAGCCGGGAGAAAGTTGTGTCGGAAAAGCAGTTGAGAGAGCTGCTTGAGCAAAATAGGCTGTTGCTGGAAAAGGATAAGACATATGAAAGTTATAATCTTGCAGGAATGTTTGTGAGCAGGAACCGTCTGTATATGCAGTTTGAGATAAGCTGGGATAATAAAATTGGGGTTGGGTACAGCAGAAATATCTTAGTTTATCTGGAACCGGAAAAAGGAGGAGAGCTCCACTATGATAAAGCATTGACAGAATTTCTCGCCTATGATAAGCCTCAGGAGCACTGGTTTGATGGAACGTTTTTGAACGAAGCGTATTGCAGCCGGGGAAGATGTGTGGAGATGACGGATGAAAGATGTTATATGGAAGTCCATGATCAGGAGAGCGACAAGATTACGCTGGCCTGTTATGATTTCCAGAGTGGGGGATTTGTGTACCTGACAGAAGAGGATCTGGACTGGTATCTTCCGTATTTTACGGTGCCTTTCCGGAATTTAGAAAGCCTCCTGACAGGAGATGAGGCGCTGGAGGGAAAGGATTACGACTGGCCGTACCATCTTTATCTATAAGGCTGGTTCACAAAAAACATGCGCAGATGGAGGGATAAGGGTGAAAAATAAAATTTTCACCCTGCAAGTTTGTGCGCGCACGCCCAAACTTGTGATGCGCAAAAAACATGCGCAGATGGAGGGATAAAAATGAGAGGAGAACTACACAGAATGACAGGGCTGATGCTGTTAATAGCGTTAGCAGCGGGGATCTGTGCCGGCTGCGGCGGTGAGTTTTCAGGACATTCCAGGGAACGGACAGCTTCCGGAGGGGCAGTCTCCGGAGGTGCGGTATCCGGGGGGGCGGTCTCTGGAGGAGCGGTGTGGGAAGAGGCAGTTTCCGGCGGAGCTGTGAAAAAAATTCCCGTGGAAAAGAGAAGGAAAAAAGACAGGGACAACTGGTTTTTCAGTGAAAATAATTTTTATTATCTGCGGAAAGATGAAGGAGGCAGAAAGGAACAGTCAGACTGGGTGCTCATGGAGCGGGATCTTTCAGAGGGTACAGAACGGGAGATCAGCCGAAAGGATGTAAATGCCCTGTGCTATGTGGATGATGACTGGGTCTACTATGTTGTGTGGGATGAGAGTAAGGATCCGGAAGAGGATTCGACTACTGACAGTTTATACCGGGCTCCCATCGAGAAGAACCGGCTGAATATCCAGAAAGAGCAACGCTTAATGACAGATAAAAAGGGGATCAATATCTGTGCCTATTGTGACGGACGGTATCTGTTGTATATAACCAATTCTGGAATATACCAAAAATATGATCTAAAGGAGAAAAGATTTATAGGAAATTTAGATAGAGATGAAAGAAATTATGATAGCAGAGTACTTTCAGTGGTGGACGGTTATGTCTATCTGAGGATGGGAGAAGAGGAGGGATTTTACTGGCAGAAACTGGATTCGGAAGAGATTACGAAAATATCCGGTGAAATGGTCTGGGGGGAGGCACATGCTGCCATAGGAAAGGATGTGTACTATTCCGAGACATATGCCATGCCCTTTTCCGTTATGAAATATAATGTGGAGGATGGCAGCCGGGAGAAAGCTGTGTCGGAAAAGCAGTTGAGAGGGCTGCTTCTGCAGAATGGGCTGCTGCCAGAAGATGCGGAGCCAGATGAAGGTTATTATCCCATAGGGATGTTTATGAGTGGGAAACGTCTGTATATGCAGTTTGAGATAATCTGGCAGGATAAAAAAGACGTATGCAGCAGACATATTTTAGTTTATCTGGAACCGGAAAGCGGAGGAGAGCTCCATTATGATAAAGTGCTGACAGAATGTCTTGCGTATAAAAAGCCCCGGAGGAAGTGGAATAAAGAATTGTCTTATGATCGTTACTACAGCCGGGGAAGATGTGTGGAGATGACGGATGAAAGATGTTACATGGAAGTCTGTCATCCGGAAAGTGACAAAATCACGCTGGCCTGTTATGATTTCCAGAGTGGGGAATTTATGTATTTGACAGAAGAAGATCTGGACTGGTATCTTCCATATTTTACGGCACCGTTCCGAAATATTGAAATTTGGGAAGAAGTAGAGGCGCTGGAGGGGAAGGATCGTGTCTGGCCGTATTATCAATATGAATAAGATTTTTACGTAAAAAAACATGCGCAGATGGAGGGATAAGGGTGAAAAATAAAATTTTCACCCTGCAAGTTTGTGCGCGCACGCCCAAACTTGTGATGCGCAAAAAACATGCGCAGATGGAGGGATAAAAATGAGAGGAGAACTACACAGAATGACAGGGCTGATGCTGTTAATAGCGTTAGCAGCGGGGATCTGTGCCGGCTGCGGCGGGGAATTTGCCGATACTTCCAGATCTGGAATTATTTCCGGAGGAGCGGTCTCTGGCGGCGGTGTGAGCGGACAGGCGGTGTCCCCGGAGAATGGCGGGAACGGCAGGGAGGAAAGGCAGAATGCAAATTTTTGTACAGATACCAACCTGTATGTAGAAAGAGAGGATGAAGATGGGGAAGAGATCGATCCTATACCCTATGTGGCTCAGATGCGGCTGGATGGTTCCGGGAAAAAGAAGATTAGGATACCGGATCTACGTGAGCTGATATCCGTAGAAGAAAACGGCCTTTTTTGCATTCGGAGCCCGTGGAATGAGACAGAAGAGTATGGGCTCGACATTCTGTGCCGGATTCCAATTGAAAAGGGCGAGGACGGCTTTGACGTGGTGCGGACAGACCAGGCAGAGGAGATATCCGGCAGGGAAAGAGACATGATTAATTCTGTGTGTGTAGATCCCCAGTATATCGTTTACATAATAGGGGAGGACGTTGTAAAATATGACCGCAGGTCAAAGCAGACCGTAAGTGAGGCCAATATGGGTTTATCTGCATTACATGTTAGAAAATGTGGAAATTATTTTGTGCTGTGGGATGGATGGGCATACAATGAAATATTATATTACCAGGAGAGGGACGGAAAGAACTGGAAGAAGGTGGAAAGCGGGAAGGGGATTTACGAGGAGGGGGCTGTATTCGGACAGGACGTGTTTTTCTATGAGCCGGATGATGACAGCGATATTTATCTGTGTGATCTGAGGAAGGCAGAGAGCAGAGTATTTATATCAGAAGAGCAGCTGGAACGTGCCTGTACCGGGCTGGCGGGGCTGAAACAGCTGAAATTCTGCGGTGTCCGGGATATGTGGTATGAGGCGGGACGTCTCTATGTCCAGTGTGAGGCGGCATGGCTGCAGGGAAAAGAATATCATATGGCATATTTTCTGTTCAGCCAGTCACTGGAGGAGACAGAGGTCCGTTATGAAAAAGAGATCACGGAGTGTATGTCTTCCAGGGGCAGGACCCGGAAGGGAAAGTTTATCACCGGGCCGGATTACAATTGGCGCAGTGAGCGGACAGCGGTGGAACATGCAGTCATCAACGACGCCCAGTGTTACCGGGTCATAAATGGAAAAGCCTTTTTTAGTATCTATGATCACGATAAGAAGAAAGGGCAGGCGGGATGTTATGATCTGAATACCGGAGAATTCCGATGGCTGACGAAGAAGGACAGGGAATATTATGAAACCTGGTATGAACCTGCCGGGGGATTCTGGGATTATGGAAATGACGGAAACGGAGTAGTGCTGGGGAAAGATCCCGAACGCATGGATTTCAGCTTTGCACCATTCAGAAAGGAGGGAGAAGATGCGGTACGGTTTGAAGAAAAGAAAAATTAGAAGCAGGGTGACCGGACTGCTTTTGCTGATGGCGTTAGCAGCGGGGACCTGTGCCGGCTGCGGCGGGGAATACATCGGAATGTCTGGAAAAGGAGTGGTCTCCGGCGGCGGTGTGAGTGGACAGGCGGTGTCCGACGGAGCCGTAAAGCCCGCCGGGAAAGACCGTTCAAAAAAATACACCTACTGCAATGAACGCAACCTGTATTATATAGGATACGACTCCAAAGCGGTAGAGTGTAACCGTCAGACCGGTGAAGAGCGCATACTGCAGATGGAAGTAGATGCTATCTGTTATGTGGATGCGGACTGGCTGTATTATCTGACCTACATCGGGGATGAGATAAACAGCCGGGATCAGATCTGGCGTGTCCCGGTGAGAAAGGAACAGCAGTGGAAGGTGGATGAATCAGCGGCAGAAATGATCTTGGAAAAAGATCTGGGAGGAAGCGGTCAGTATATCGACTACTGGTGCAACGGAAGTTATATTATCTTTGTAGGCGATACAGAGGAGAGTAATAGCCTTCTCCAAATGTATAATATCCGGAAAAAGCAGTATGATCCAGCAGAAGATACGGAGGTCTGGAATATACTGGCTCTGGTTGAGGACCGTGTGATTTTTGACGGTGAAAAGGGACTGGGGGAGAAAAAGTTCGGGGCAGAACCCGTGAACTGGTTCCATGAGATGGAAAAGGAACTCTTTTTGGATGTTTACACATTGGATACAGAAAAGGATGAATTTTTCTGGGGAGAATGCAAGTCAGGCCAAAAACACCCTGTCCTCTGGCGGTACCGATTGAAAGACGGAGAAAAGAAAAAGATCGCAGATGAAGATCAGATCCGTCAGTTCTTAGAGAAAAAGGGACTTCTGGATGACTGCGAAGTAGCAGCTGATCATGAAATCTCGATCTGGGGCGTTTTTGTACAGGAGGGTACCTTTTATGTTCTTATACACATCGTGGGAGGAGGGGGCTTCGTAGGAGAAGAGGATACGCCGCCTTTGTGTAACAATAATGTAGTGATCAGCAAAGAACTGGGTAGTTCTGGTGAGTGGAGATGGGAAGAAGAAATAAATGAGCATCTTCATAATCCGGAGTCCGAACAGAAGATCTTTCGGAAGATAGGAAGGCAGGGTGAGATCGACTGTATCTACCGGAGCCGGGGGAATGTGGTGGCGCTGGCAGAGGGGATCTGCCTAATGTATCTGGAGCATACCGGAGCAAAGAAAAACCAGTATGCCAGCTACGATCTCCATACCAGAGAGTTCAAATGGCTGACAGAAAAAGATGCGGAAGTGTACCTGCAGTACTATGACCGTTATAACTGTTCAGATGGTAACCTGGGATCTTATTATCTTATGTATTCATTACCCAATAATTATTGAACAGGATTCAAGTATTGTTTGTGCCGCCTCTGTGGCGGCATGTTTCAAGGAGGGGGACTATGAGACAAAGGAGAAAGACGATAATTGGAATCGTGCTGGCAGTGTTTTTCCTCACCGGCTGCGGCGGTGAGTTTTCCGGCTTTTCCAGGGAAAGGACAGCTTCCGGCGGGGCAGTTTCCGGAGAAGCGGTCTCTGGCGGAGCAGTGAAGCTGGTGGAAAAAGACAGATCAGAGAACTATTCTTACTGCAACGAACAAAACCTGTATTATGTGGAGAATGGCACTGAAATACTGACAGAGCATAACCGTCAGTCCGGAGAAGAGCATGGGCTGCCTGTCAAAGGGATAAGGGACATCTGTTATGTGGATGAAGACTGGGTGTATTATGTCACCTGCAGCAGTGATGGGGAACAGAGTGAAGATCACATATGGCGTGCTCCGGTGAGAAAGGAAAAACAGTGGAAATTGGATGAAACAGCGGCAGAATTGATCCTGGAGAGGAATCGGAGAGCTAGCTGGGCTCCTATCTACTGGTGTAATGGCAGTTATATTGTCTACCAGGAACCTGAGGGTGAGGGAAGTACTCTTAAATTGTATAATATCCGGAAAAAACAGTATGAACCCGGTGGTGATCTGGGTTCCGGTTTTTTGTATGTAGAGGAGTTGTTCGAGGAAAGTGTTATCATAACATGTGACAGCGGGCTGGTGGAGAAAAAGCTAGGGTCAGATACCATAAACCTGATCCGGGGGGAAGAAAGGTCCCGCATAATTTACACAGAATCCGATGTTCCGAATAATGAGTTATTTTGGATGGAGTGGGAGGGCAATGAGAAAAACGATGCCCTCTGGCGGTACTGGCTGGAGGATGGAAAAAAAGAAAAACTTCTCGATCTTGCCCAGATCCGCCAGCTGCTGAAAGGATGGGGAGCACTGGAAGACTGTGAATGTGAAACGTCAGCGGGACATGAAATCCATCTGGATAACCTGTTTATACGAGGTGATCATCTGTATGCACAGCTTTGGATACTGGGAGGACACGATGTGCCCGAATGCCGGAATATGATCGTGATCAGCAAAAAGCGGGATGGTTCCGGTGAGTGGGAGTGGGAGAAAGAAATAAACGAATATCTTCACAACCCGGAGGCAGATCAGAAGCTATTTGGGAAAATTACTGAAAGTGGGTATGAGGCCGAGAGTATTTACCGAAGCCGGGGCATTGTTGTGACGATGGCAGAGGACATCTGCCTGATGTATCTGGAGCATACCGGAGAAAAGAAAAACCAGCTTGCCAGTTATGACTTTCGGACAGGAACGTTCAAATGGCTGACAAAACAGGACTGGCAATGGTGGCTGCCCTATTATAAGAGTGGCGCGGGCCTGAACACACATGGTTATTCAGAGTATATGCCAAATAATTTTGAAATGGAATAAACAAGCCGCTATCCCATCAAATCCAATGAGAGAAAGGAGTCTTTGCCAGATGCAAAAGGTAAAACAGTTATTAATGGATCATTTTAATGGAGATACGCTGCGCGCCGTCGTCAGCAATGGAAGAAAAAAACAGCTTTCCAAAAAAATTCTGTTCCGTCCTTTTCTGGAGAAGGATCATCTGTTGTTTCAGCGGGAGGAATACCGTGGACAGCAGATATTTCACAAGAACATGGACAAGGAGACTGCTGTAGAACGAATTTGCAGATATCTCTTGGAGGACTACAAACAGCTGGATCTCCAGTGCCAGGACAGAAGTTTTTCTGTTCTTGTAAGCAAAAAAGGAAAGTCTTCCATCAAAGAGCAGCGTCAGCAGATGATTAAGAAGATCGAGCTTTCCCACAACCGCAGAAAACACTATATTCTGGAGACAGGGCAGGCGGTTCCTTTTCTTGTGGATCTGGGAGTGCAGACAGAAGACGGCAGGATCGTGGATAAGAAATATAAAAAATATAAGCAGATCAACCGGTTTCTGGAATTTATACGGGATGTGCTTCCAGAACTCAGACAGAGGCAGTCCTCTGGAAAGCCGCTTAAGATCATTGATTTTGGCTGTGGGAAATCCTACCTTACTTTTGCGGTCTACTATTATCTGAAGATCATACAGGGGATCGAGGTGGAGATGATAGGGCTGGACCTGAAACAGGATGTGATCGCCCGCTGCAATGGCCTGGCAGAAAAATATGGATATGGGAGCCTGCATTTTTCCCAGGGAGACATCGGTTCCTATGAGGGGGCTGACCAGGTGGATCTGGTGATCACCCTGCATGCCTGCGACACGGCGACAGACCTTGCCCTGGATAAGGCGGTGCGCTGGGGGGCAGAGGTGATTTTGTCTGTGCCCTGCTGTCAGCACGAATTGAATGGACAGATCCAGAGCGAACTGATGGCGCCTGTCCTGCGCTATGGGATCCTTAAGGAGCGGTTTGCGGCGCTTCTGACGGATGCTTTGCGGGCAGAACTGCTGGAACAGATGGGGTATGAAGTCCAGATCCTGGAATTTATCGATATGGAACATACTCCCAAAAACCTTTTGATCCGGGCGGTGAAAAAGAACATCCCAGACGGATCCGGCAGCCGGCAGAAGGAGGAAAAAAGCCAGTGCCGCCAGGAACAGTTCGACCGGCTCTGTGACGCCCTGAACAGCCATGGCACTCTGGAACAGCTTCTGGAACCTCTGAAAAAATAACAATATTTTGAAAATTAATGTCGTATAGCAGCCCTGCAGTGTTAACTTTTTGCCTGCATTTACCGATATGTATTATAAGAAAAGATTTTTCTATCATGTATTTGCAGAAATAAGCTCAAGGAGGAGATTAAAGCAGAGACAATTCAAAAAATCTACAGAATTCAAGAGATTCATCCGGTGAAGCATACGTCGAAGATTCGGTATGATGGAAATGAGCCACAGGAAGGCGGAGGAGATTTCCAGCAGGCGCTTGAATCGGCAAGGACAAAGCGGACAGCAAAGGAGAATCACGGAAACGCAGTTCCCGGTGAAGTCCTTGCGAGGATGGGCGGTCTGAATCAGTATGATCGAAATGCAAGAGAAATCTTTTTTGTAATGAGTTCAGAAACGGACTATAAGTGCTGAGCCGGAAAAACTACGAAAGGAAGGGTGAATGAATGAGTTACATTCACACTGCACGGTTCAGGGGGGTCGTCTTACAGAGTAAAACGTGAGGCGGCTTTTCTGCGTTTATAGGGACGAAAATATTATTTTCCCCTTGACAATTCATAAAATATAGGCTATACTCTGTAAAGTAATTTGCTTTACAGCAGTGAAAGCGGGGTTGTACAGGTGACGCAGAAAAACTCTCTGACAGATATAAAGGAAATTGTCAGACTATCGTATTTGTATGATTTTTATGGACCGCTGTTAAAAGACAGACATCGTGAGATTTTTGAACAATATATACTGAATGATCTTTCCCTCAGTGAGATTGCACAAAAATATGATATCACCAGGCAGGGAGTTTACGATATCGTAAAACGGGGAAGCCGGAAGCTGGAAGAGTATGAGGAAAAGCTACAGCTTTTTCAGAGATTCCAGATGGCGAAAGAACGGCTGGGGAAGATCGAGGAACTGGTTAAGGCAGACCTGGAGACAGAAAAGGAAGAACTGCTGGCACTGGCTCATGAGATTTATGATATCCTGTAGGAGGTGGCGTCGTGGCATTTGACAGCCTGAGCGAAAAACTACAAAATGTTTTTAAGGGGCTCCGGAGCAAGGGCAGACTGACGGAAGCGGATGTGAAAACTGCCCTGAAAGAAGTTAAGATGGCACTTCTGGAAGCGGATGTTAATTTTAAGGTAGTTAAAAATTTCGTAAAATCCGTCCAGGAAAGGGCGACAGGAGAGGATGTACTAAACAGCCTGACGCCGGGACAGACAGTGATCAAATATGTAAATGAAGAACTGGTGAAAATGATGGGAGAGACCACGGCAGAGATCTCCCTTCTGCCGGGAGATGCGATCACAGTGGTTATGATGTGCGGCCTCCAGGGTGCTGGTAAAACCACCACTGTGGCAAAGCTGGCGGCGAAATTCAAAGAAAAGGGCAGGCGTCCTCTTCTTGCAGCATGTGATATATACCGTCCTGCGGCGATTGAACAGCTGCAGACCAATGGAGAAAAAGTCGGGGTTCCGGTATTTTCCATGGGAACCAGCCACAATCCGGTGGACATTGCGAAAGCGGCGGTGGAACATGCCAGGACCAATAAAAACAATATGGTATTTCTCGATACTGCAGGGCGCCTTCATATCGATGAAGAGCTGATGCAGGAGCTGAAAAATATAAAAGCAGAAGTCGATGTGCATCAGACGATCCTGACGGTGGATTCCATGACAGGACAGGATGCGGTGAATGTGGCAGCTGCCTTTGATGAAGCATTAGATATCAATGGCGTCATATTGACGAAGCTGGACAGTGATACGAGAGGCGGCGCGGCGCTTTCGATCCGTGCCATTACCGGAAAACCGATCTATTATGTCGGTATGGGGGAAAAACTCTCAGATCTTGAGCAGTTTTATCCGGACCGCATGGCATCCCGTATTCTTGGTATGGGAGACGTCATGACCCTCATCGAAAAAGCCGAGGCGCAGATCGATCAGGACAAGGCAGCAGAGCTCACGAAAAAGTTTAAAAACAATGAATTTGATTTCAACGACTTTCTGGACCAGATGCAGCAGATGAAGAAAATGGGAGGGCTTTCCAGCATTCTCAGTATGCTTCCGGGCATGGGACTTCCTTCTGATCTGGAGATCGATGACGATGCTTTGAAGGGGACGGAGGCAATCATCTATTCTATGACGATAGAGGAGAGAACAAAGCCTTCGATCATCAATCCCTCCCGTAAACGCAGAATTGCGGCAGGAGCAGGAGTGGATATCAGTGAGGTAAACCGGCTGATCAAGCAGTTTGAACAGAGCCGGAAGATGATGAAGCAGATGTCGGGAATGATGTCTGGCAAAAAGATGAAGCGTGGGGGAAAATTTAGATTTCCCTTTGGCGGATTTTAATGATGATTCAATAAGTTTTTACTTTTTGAATAGATGAAGAGAGGATCAAAGGAGGTGAAAGACGTGGCAGTAAAAATCAGACTGAAGAGATTAGGGCAGAAAAAGGCACCATTTTATAGAATTGTTGTAGCTGACGAGAGATCTCCTAGAGATGGCAGAAATATCGACGAGATTGGTACTTATGACCCAAATCAGGAACCTGCAGCTGTTAAGATCGACGAAGAGGCGGCGAAAAAATGGATTGCAAACGGTGCAAAGCCTACGGATGTAGTAGCTCGTTTGTTTAAACAGGCAGGTATTGCAAAATAATGCGTCCTGAATCTAAGGAGGTTGGCAGTATGAAAGAATTAGTTGAAGTAATTGCTAGTGCTTTAGTGGACAAACCTGACGAAGTTGTCGTAACTGAGACAGAAAATGAAAAAGAAATTATCCTGAGTTTGAAGGTTGCTCCTGATGATATGGGAAAAGTGATCGGCAAACAGGGAAAGACTGCGAAGGCGATCCGCACCGTGGTGCGTGCTTCCGCATCGAAGAGCGACAAGAAAATACTGGTCGAAATTCAATAACCATTTGTGCCTGTGATGCAGCATGTGCTGCCACAGGCACTGTTATGTTATAGTGGAAGAGAGGAAAAGGATGGAAGATTTACTTAGAATCGGTGTAATTACAACCACACATGGTATCCGCGGAGAGGTAAAAGTATTTCCTACTACAGATGACCCCAGACGCTTTGACCAATGTAAAGAGGTGATCCTTGTCACGAAGAAAGAGCAGATTCCTCTTCATGTGGAAAAAGTAAAATATTTTAAAAACCTGGTGATTTTGAAATTCAGGGAATACAACGACATCAACCAGGTGGAGCAGTTCCGCAAATGTGATATCATGGTGACCAGGGAAAATGCAGTGCCCCTGGAAGAGGGAGAATACTTTATCTGCGATATCATCGGGGCAGAGGTGGTGGAGGAAGACGGCACACTGCTGGGAACTGTTAAGGATGTGATGGATACCGGTGCGAACCAGGTATTTGTGATCGCATCCCCGGAAGGCAGGGAGCTTTTATTTCCGTCCATACCGGATTGTATAAAAAAAGTAGACACAGAAAATAAACAGGTAGTGGCGCATGTGATGCCGGGCCTGATGGATTTATAAGCTGCTGTAATGCGTAGTTGCCGGAACAGTTCCGGCGGTGGAGGGAAGGATGAACTATTATATTATGACATTGTTTCCGGAGATGTTTCCGGGGATCATGGATGCCAGCATTCTTGGCAGAGGGGGAGAAAAGGGACTGATCCGCTGGGAGACATTTAATATTCGGGACTATACGCTGGATAAGCACAGCAAGGTGGACGATTATCCCTATGGCGGCGGTGCCGGAATGGTGATGCAGGCAGAGCCGGTGTACCGCTGTTACCAGGCGGTATGCGGCAATATCGGCAGAAAGCCGAAACGGGTGGTTTATCTGACACCACAGGGGAAAGTGTTTGACCAGTCTGTGGCAGAAGAGCTTGCCGGGGAGGAGGAGCTGGTGTTCCTCTGCGGCCATTATGAGGGCATCGATGAAAGAGTTTTAGAGGAGATCGTGACGGATCCGGTTTCCCTGGGGGATTATGTCCTCACCGGGGGAGAGCTGCCGGCGATGGTGATGATGGATACTATCTCCCGCCTGGTGCCAGGGGTTCTGGGAAATGGAGATTCCGCAGATACAGAGAGTTTTTCGGATGGTCTGTTGGAGTATCCACAATACACGAGGCCGGCGGAGATCCTGGGGCGAAAAGTGCCGGAGGTGCTTTTGTCCGGCCATCACGAAAAGATCGAGGCATGGAGACGGGAGAAGTCATTGGAGCGCACCAGACAGTTCCGGCCGGATCTGTACCGGCGGTGGAAAGAAAAACAGGAATAAAACTTGCATATGTCTGGTACTATGAAAAGATCGAGACACGGGGACAGGAGAAGTCACTGGAGTATACCAGGCAGTATTGGCCGGATCTATACCAGCGGTGGAAAGAAAAACAGGAATAAAACTTGCATTTTTTGTAAGACCGTGGTAGAATAAATAGATAAATGATGGCATACTATACCATTGCGACAGGAGGAAATACGTGGAACGAGTGGCAGAATGCAGGCGCTGTACAAAAGAGACAGAGATCAGCGTAAAATTAAACCTGGATGGCACAGGAAAATTCAGCATTGACACAGGAATCGGTTTTTTTGACCACATGCTGGAAGGGTTTGCAAAACATGGTTTCTTTGATCTGGAGATCCAGGTAAAGGGAGATGTACACGTGGATGCCCACCATACTGTTGAAGATACGGGAATTGTGCTGGGACAGGCTTTTGCCAGGGCTCTGGGTGACAAAGAGGGGATCAGCCGCTTCGGTTATTTTATTCTTCCGATGGATGACGCGCTGGTTCTGGCAGCACTGGATATATCAGGACGTACATATTTTGCATATGAAGCGGAACTTCCGGCAGGAAAGTTAGGAACGATGGAGACGGAGACCGTACGGGAATTTTTTATGGGGTTTGCGTCAGGACTGGGGATGAATCTTCATATCCGCCAGCTCGCCGGGATCAACACACATCATATTGTTGAGGCGATGTTTAAGGCAGTTGCCAAGGCGATGGATCTGGCAGTAAAAAAGGATGAAAGAATTGAGGGAGTCCTTTCCACAAAAGGCACCTTATAGGGAGGAAATACATTTTGGCTTATAAAAAGATAATTCCATATATAAACGGAGAAAATGAACTTCCGGCTAATATCATTATGCAGGCAGAGCAGTACTGTTTTGCCGGGGCAGATGCCCTGTTTATCTATAACTATTCCAAGATGGAGAAAGAGCGGGAAGAATTTCTGGCGGCGCTGAAGCAGATTGCAGCGAAGATCGACATACCATTTGTCACGGGAATGTATGTAGGGCGCTTTGAGGATGCCAAAAAGGCATTTTATACCGGCGCTGAGCAGGTGGTAGTAAAATATGAGATCTGTCCGAATGTGGCAGTGCTCAAAGAGATTACGGGACGGTTTGGCGCGGATAAGATTATTCTGGAGATCGATGGTGATATAGATTTTGACAAGATTCCCTTCCCTGTGGATACACTGCTGGTCAAGCATGTTGATATAGATGCCGGGCTGGAACGCAGGTGCAGCCATGCAGGCAAGCAGATCATCATCCGGGATAGTCTGCTGAGAAATGATCTGGAGAGCCTCCTGCGCCTTCCTAATGTGTGCGGGGTATCTACCAACTATTTTTTGGGCAAAGAAATTTTAAAGATAAAAATGAACATGAAGCAGGCGGGGATTGAAATGAATACTTTTGAGTCTGCTATGGATTTTTCTGAGTTTACGACGGATGAAAAGGGACTGATCCCCTGTATTACCCAGGATTATAAGACGGGGGAAGTACTTCAGCTTGCCTATATGAACCAGCAGTCTTATGAGGCGACCTGTGCCACCGGGAAAATGACATATTTTAGCAGGAGCAGGCAGGAGCTGTGGTGCAAAGGAGAGACCTCTGGACATTACCAGTATGTGAAAGAACTGCGTCTCGATTGTGACCATGACACGGTTCTGGCCAAGGTCCATCAAGTGGGAGCAGCCTGCCATACGGGCGCCAGAAGTTGTTTTTTTCATGAACTGGCGAAAAAAGAATATAATAATACCAATCCTCTTACGATACTAAATGAGGTGTTTGCTACGATCGAAGACCGGAAAGAACACCCCAAAGAAGGTTCATATACAAATTATCTTTTTGATAAGGGGATTGATAAAATACTGAAAAAGTGCGGGGAAGAGGCGACAGAAATTGTCATTGCCGCCAAAAATCCGGATGCAGAGGAATTAAAGTATGAAATAGCCGATTTTCTGTACCACTTGATGGTACTTATGGCTGAGTGTGGTTTGAGTTGGGATGATGTAGTGAAAGAACTTGCCAACAGGCATTGACAGATAGGAGGTATTGTATGTCTTTAGGTGGTGCATTTATAAGTTATGGGGTGAAGCTTGTCCTATTTTCGCTTGTTGCCGGTATCGGCATCTGGTCAGGCATAAAGATACGCAAAGCAAAAAATGCAAAAATCAACAACGGAGAATAGGTGATAGATTATGATAAGTCAAACTCGTAAGAGAATCGGTGACGTTCTGATCGATGCCAACATCATTACCCAGGAACAGCTGATGGAGGCATTGGAAGAGCAGAGGAAGACCGGCAAGCGTCTCGGTGAGGTGCTGGTCGATATGAAATTTACCGATGAGACTGAGATCGCAGAGGCAATGTCCCAGCAGATGAAGATTCCGCTTGCCAAGATCCGTGAAGCAAAACTGGCGCCGGAGATCATTGAGCTGCTGCCGGAAAACATTGTGCGCAAAAACAATGTCATTCCCTTTGAAGTGGATGAGAATAATCCCAATATCCTCCGGATCGCCATGGCAGATCCTCTGGATATCATTGCGGTAGATGATATTTCCATTATCACCAACATGCAGATCGAGATCATGGTGGCAACGCCATCGGATGTTGCTTATGCGATAGAGAAATATTATGGGAACGAGCAGTCCGCCAAGCTGGCGGAAAGTTTTGCCCAGGAGCGTATGGATAAAAACCAGAAGCTCAAAAAAGAGGAAGACGGCAACGAAGAGGTGGATAATTCGCCCATCGTGCTTCTTGTTAATAAGATCATTGAGCAGGCGGTCAACGAGCGCGCCAGTGATATCCATATTGAGGCGCTGGAGGACCAGGTTCGTGTGAGGTATCGTATCGATGGCGCCATGCAGGAAGTTATGAGGTATCCCAAAGATCTTCAGAGTGCCATTGTGGCACGTATTAAAATTGTCAGCGGAATGAATATTTCCGAAAAACGTGCCCCGCAGGACGGCCGTATGACCCTGATCTTCAACCGGGTTGAATACGACCTCCGTGTCTCCTCGCTCCCGACTACTTTTGGCGAGAAGGTGGTTATGCGTATCGCCTCCAAATCGGGACTGAATAAAGAAAAGAGTGAGCTTGGTTTTCAGGAAGAAGAGCTGAAGCGTTTCGACGGCATTCTTAAAAATCCCCATGGGATCATATTGGTTACAGGACCTACTGGAAGTGGTAAATCCACCACCCTTTATACGGTTTTGAACGAATTAAATGGCGGGGATGTAAATATCATTACCGTGGAGGATCCGGTAGAGGCAGATGTGGATGGCATCAATCAGGTTCAGGTCAATGAAAAAGCGGGACTTACCTTTGCCTCGGCGCTGCGTTCCATTCTCCGTCAGGATCCGGACATCATTATGATCGGAGAGATCCGAGATGAGGAGACAGCGAGTATCGCCGTAAAGGCGGCGATCACAGGACATCTTGTGGTAAGCACCCTGCATACAAATAGTGCGGCCAGTACGGTAACACGTCTTGAAGATATGGGGATCGAGCCATACATGGTGGCGGACTCTGTGGTGGGTATCATAGCCCAGCGTCTGGTGCGGCGGATCTGTCCCAAATGTCATGTTCAGAAGCAGATGTCTGATACTGATAAGTTCAGGCTTCGCCTGAGGGGGGATTCCAATCCGATGATCTACGAACCGTCGGAATCCGGATGTGCCTTTTGTAATAACTCCGGCTACCGGGGACGAATCGGTGTTTACGAGATCATGCCCATTACGCCGGCGCTGAGAGAGGTGATCAGCCGGGGCGGTGGAGCTGAGGAGATCCAGAAGGTAGCGCTGAAAG
The DNA here is from genome assembly GCA_910584645.1 of uncultured Eubacterium sp. Lineage (GTDB taxonomy): Bacteria > Bacillota > Clostridia > Lachnospirales > Lachnospiraceae > Eubacterium_F. Next base: position 45,058 of record CAJUAU010000006.1, on the reverse strand, counting down.
AAGGCTTGACGACATTGAGGCTTGGTGCTGCAAAACTGGTTTTAAAGGGGGTTACTTCGATTTCGGAAGTAGAAAGGATTGCGGCGGAATGACAGATAGTGAGCAGAAACTATGAGAAGGAGGAAAAGGGGTTATGACTCTTGACGATATACTAATTCAGGCCCGTAAAGTCGGGGCTTCGGATGTTCATGTATCGGTTGGGGTTCCGATCAAGTGCAGGATTCACGGAACACTGAAGGATCTGACATCCACACCGCTTACGGGAACGGATACAAAAGCTCTGGTAGAGCAGATGATTCCAAAACGTCTGATCGGAGAGTTTAATGAGACGGGAGAAGCAGATTTTTCCTATGCGATAGCCGGTCAGGGGCGATTTCGTGTAAACGTATTTAAGCAAAAAGGTTCCATGGCATTTGTTATCCGATTGATCAATATGGAGATTCCAGAGCCGGAAGGACTTGGCCTGACACAGTCAGTCATCGATCTGACCAGTAAAAAAAGGGGACTCGTGCTGGTGACAGGACCTACCGGAAGTGGTAAATCCACAACCCTGGCGGCATTGATCAACAAGATCAATGAAAATTACAGTCATCACATCATTACGCTGGAAGACCCCATCGAGTATCTTCATGTACATAAAAAATCCATCGTAAATCAGAGAGAGATTGGTATGGACACGGACAGTTATGCGGCATCCCTTAGGGCGGCCCTTCGTGAAGATCCTGACGTTATCCTGGTGGGAGAGATGCGAGATCTGGAGACGATATCCACCGCGGTAACAGCGGCAGAGACCGGGCATCTTGTTTTCTCTACGCTGCATACCATCGGGGCTGCAGCCACCATTGACCGTATCATAGACGTGTTTCCACCCCATCAGCAGCCTCAGATCCGTCTGCAGCTGGCGACCCTTTTGGAGGCCATTATTTCCCAGCAGCTGATGAAGACGGCGGATGGAAAAGGACGTGTGGCGGCATTTGAAATCCTTCATGCCAACAGTGCGATCCGTGCGTTGATCCGTGAAGGGAAGAGCCATCAGATTCCATCGATTATTCAAACCAGCCGGAAGAGTGGCATGATCACGATGGATGATTCGATATTTGACCTATATACAGCGGGCAGGGTCAGCAGGGACGAAGCGATCACCTTTGCCCAGGATAAAGCGGCATTGAATAAGAGGCTTTACTAAGGAAGGAGGGGCTATATGGCAACATTTAAGTACAGGATCACTGACCGGTATGGAAAAGATAAAAGAGGTACGGTCGAGGCGAATTCCGAGGAAGCAGCAACCGCGAAACTAAAGGGCGAGGGTGCTATTGTACATTTTATTAAGGAAACTACAAGTGTAGACGATGCTTCATGGAATATATCCATCGGAAATCCTGTGAAACTCAAGGACATCACACTTTTCTGCCGTCAGTTCTACAGTATACTAAATGCCGGCGTAACTGTGGTGGATGGTTTGAAAATGCTGGAGGACTCCACGGAAAACAAGATACTGCGTAAGTCCATCTACAATGTACAGGTGAATGTAGAAAAAGGAGAGACCCTGGCCAATGCCATGGCACTGGAAGGAAAGGTGTTTCCAGATCTGTTGATCAACATGGTGGCGGCGGGAGAGGCGACGGGTAACTTGAGTATCGCGTTTGAACGGATCTGTACCCAGTTTGAGAAGGATCAGAAACTACGCTCCATGCTGATCGGAGCGATGATTTACCCGGCGGTAGTGCTTGTAGTGGCTGTTGTTGTTGTGATTGTGCTGATGGTAGTGGTGATACCCCAGTTTCAGGAGGTTTTCAGCATGATGGGTGAACAGCTTCCCCTGCCGACCCGCATCGTTATAGCGGTCAGTGAGTTTATGCAGGCCAATCTGATCTGGGTGATCGGCGGAATTATTGCATTTATTGGCGTGATCATATATGCGAAAAATACGGAGACAGGGAAACAGGTTACCAGCCGGATGTGCTTAAAGATCCCTATTGTTAAGGATTTCTCCATTAAAAATGCGTCAGCAAAGTTCAGTATGACTATGTCCACCCTGGTTATGTCTGGTGTTCCCCTGGTGGAGGCGCTGGGTATTGTGGCAAATGTGGTGGAGAACCGGGTTGTCCGAAAGGTATTGAATGAATCCAGGGAAGAGGTTATGCAGGGTGTACCCATGTCAGAGCCCATCGAGGCTTCAGAAGTGTTTCCGCAGATGGTGTATCATATGCTGCGTATCGGTGAGGAGACCGGTAATACCGAGGCGATGTTAGACAAGGTGGCGGAGTACTACGAACAAGAAGTGGAGGCAGCAACTAAAAACTTGACGACGGCGATGGAGCCGGCAGTTATCATTCTGCTGGCAGTTGTAGTCGGCGGTGTCGTGGGAGCTATCGTTATGCCGATGATGCAGATTTACTCTATTGCAGGGTAATAGTGTACCTTGTAAATCTATCAAGGCGGTCTTTTGCAGTAATTATTCTCAGAATTTTATAAAAAAATGTCCCTGCGTATGCTGTGTTACAGTGTGGCAGGGACATTTTTTTATAAAGATTATGGCAAAAGTTTTTTTCGGGCTATCTTAGGCGGTAGATCTCATACGTTCCAACGAAACCGCTTTCTGTTGTGATATACTCCGTCCTGCCAGAAAAGTTATGGGTAGATATCCGGTCCAGGATATCCTTTGAAGTGTATGGGAGCATAAGGATCTCATCTGCTGGGACTACCCCTTCGGGGGCGCTTTCATCTTTTTTCCAGTGTTTAGGATGGAGCCTGGAGGTTTCAATAATAAGATATACAGGGGCGTCAGGTGACCCACCCAGATCCTCAATACCGTCCAGGGAATCCTCCAGGGTTTCGATGTTCAGCATATAGAACTGCCGGCTGTTTCTCAATAATGTGCTGTAGCACACAATGTGCCAGTCGTTATCAACGGCTGTAATTACGTTGGCCTCCCTTGTGAGCTCCTCGGTGGGGCGGCTATCACTGTTTCTGGGGAATAAATACTTGCAGGGAAAAACGAGCTGGTTGATACCAAAACAGCAGCATGTCAATACGATAAAGAGTGCCGCGCGGAAGCCGCTCCTGGCCCTGCGCAGGAGATGGGATAGCATCCTGGAAAGCAGTCCCACTGTCAGGACGGTGGCCGCTGGCATCAGGAAAAATATGTATCGGTCGAAATAGATGCCCATAATGTAAATATTGCTTATCTCTGCAATGATCAGCAGGGTGGCCAGATAGATAAGGGTCAATAGTGGATACAGTTTGTTTGATTTTTTGATGCGCCCCGGCATTCTCCGGAAGAAGTGTCTGACTCCAAGACAGATTCGCCGTATCCATCGCCGGAACCAGGATTCATTGCGGAAAAGAAAGGAAAGTCCTGCAGTGATAATGGTCAAAAAGATAAGGCAGACATTAAAGATGGCGGTGGAATAGGGGTTGGGGAAAAGAATCAGGACACCGGTCGATTCTCCTATCAGGTACTGAAGGCATGTCTTGAACTCCCAGATTAGTTTCATGTGCTGGGAATACATGCCGGAACTGCCAAAAATCAGATGGAGAGCCTGGGGCCAGATCAGAAGGTAAATTCCTGCAGACAGAAACATGGTGGCGGCGTAGAAGAGAAAAGTTTTAAAACGTCTGGTGAACAGAAGGTATATCGAGAAGATGACGGCGAAGCAGAAAACGAGGGCGAGGAAATAGTAGTGGCTTAATCCGCCCATAATATTTAGAAGCAAAATTCCTGCCAGGCATCGAAAGGGTTTTTGGAAAGAGCGGTTATACATCCGGCAGTGGATCAGAGTATACAGGACTGCCAGGGCGGTCAGCAGGGCATAGGTGCGCAAGTAGATGAAAGTACTCAGCGCCCCGGACAGCGAGCCGTAAAGAAAGCAGATAAATAATGCCTTACTGTCTGAATGAGTCAGTTCCCTGCCCAGCAGATACAAGAAGATCATGGTCATGATAAGTGAGGGGATATTAATCAGATAGGCGTACCACCAGGAAAAACTGTCTGGGAAGAAGGAGCAGATCGTATGCAACAGGATGCTGTGCAACGGCGGGTTAAAATCTTTTTCCATGTTAAAGCGGACAGAACCATAGGAAAAACGCTGGTCTTCTGATACTTCTATATAGTTGCGGAGCACCTGGCTGTCGGTCCAGGTATTAAAATTGGTACGGTTTCCCTCTTCGTCGCAGTAGAGCTGTTTTTGATAGTAGGCATTAGCGTATCCATAGCTCCAGTTCTCGTCGGAGTGAACACCTTCTCTCTGGTATGCAAAAACGTAGGTAAAGTACACCAGTTGCAGTGCGATCAGGAGAAATAGAAGCATGTAACTTTTTTTCTGTGAAAAAAACTCAGATATTTTCATATATGTAACAAATCCTTTCATTAATGGCATATGTAATATTTTATCATTGAAATGGTCATTTTTCAATATATACATAAAATAAGACTGGGGAAATGTGGAAAATATTTCAAAAATGTTAAATAAATAAAAAAAATGTGAAAACTATTGAAAAAAAAATAAAATTATGATATATTTATCTAAATTAATCGTTTGAGCACTGCACGAACAGTGCTTGAATAATAATATTAAAAAAGGAGAATGGATTATGAAGAAAAAAATGCAGAAGTACTTAAGCGGTTCCAATGAGGGTTTTTCTCTTGTTGAGTTGATCATTGTTATTGCGATTATGGCAATCTTAGTCGGAGTAGTAGCGCTGGCTGTTATCCCTTATCTGGAGAAGTCTAGGGAGTCAAAGGATCTTCAGGCGCTTGACACAGTTGCCAGTGCGGTGACGACAGCGGTTGCGGATAAGCAGATCACAACAGGTGCTGGTGGAGAAAGCTTTGACCTTACAACAACTAGTGGTGCAAGCTGGGCAGCTTCAGGCAGTACTAATTCTGGAAAAATCGTTGAAGCAGTAAAGACGACGTTGGGTGATGCAGTTCCAAGCTTTTCCTCGAACAATGCCAAGGGCAAAGACGTAAAAGTATTTGTTAATACCAAAGACAATGTTGTATATGTTTATCTGGCACATGATACGAGCAACGACACACACAAAGGCGACAAGAGCAAGATTACTGTTGCTGGCAAAAGTGTTGTTGAAGACGTAGCTGCATGCCGCTACAACGACAATGCGCTGTTCTGCATTTCCAACACGAAAGTGGATGGGAAGGGTGAAGCTAAGTAAGTCAGATGGCTGATCTCTTGATTTGCCTGCTATGTGAACGGACATAAATGGGAGAGAAATCATGACAATGGACAAATTTCTTTACATAATCGTTTTTGTATACGGTATTGTGATCGGAAGTTTTCTGAATGTATGCATATACAGGATTCCGAAAAAAGAAAGTGTTGTCATGGTGAACTCTCATTGTATGAGCTGTGACCATAAACTGGTCTGGTATGATTTGTTCCCGCTGTTCAGTTTCCTCTTCTTGAAAGGGAGGTGTCGGTACTGCGGGAGCAAGTTATCCCTTCAATACCCGGCGGTGGAACTTTTGAACGGCGTTTTGTATCTGGTGGTGTTCGGGACCAATGGTCTGAATGCTGAGAGCGTGTTGTATGCTTTTTTGGCGTCTGCTCTTCTGGCTCTAAGTGTGATCGACTACCGGACATTGGAGATCCCGGTTAAAATAAATGCTGTTATTCTGGGGATTGGGATCGTACATATTGTATTTGATCTTGAAAATTGGATCCATTATTTGATTGGCTTCTTTGCAGCAAGCCTTTTTCTGTTCTTGTGTCTTATTATCACAAGGGGAAAAGGGATTGGCGGAGGAGATATCAAGCTGATGGCGGCGGCTGGATTGTGTCTGGGATGGCAGAACATTATGCTTGCCCTGGCGGTGGGATGCATCGTTGGTTCGGTGATCCAGTGTATGATCATAGCGGTGACAAAAAATAAAACCAAGTTTGCTATGGGACCTTACCTGTCGGTAGGGATATTTGTCGCTATGCTTTGGGGAGAGCGTTTTTTGGACTGGTATATCGGCCTGGGTGTTGTATAGGAACAAGATTCTGGTTATAAGATTTTGTGGATTTTAGTACCTTTTCTTTTTTTTACTTATAGCATTCTACTTGTGCAGAACTTCACTACAGAAATAGAAAAGGCAGTGAAATCCATAAAATGAGAAATGAGGAGGGTAATATGCACTGATCGTATGAGGCAGATCAGGAGAGAGTGGTGCATTACAAAGGAGGTTATTATGGCTAAAAAGGTTGTAGTAGTTCGTGTGGGGACAAAGACGATAAGAATTGTACATATGGATAATTCGGCTGTGAATCCTACGGTTTATGGCTGTGTCCGCGTACCGACGCCCCAGGGGTCCGTGGTAGACGGAGAAGTTAAAAATATTATAGATGTAAGCCGAAGGATTAAGCAGGCATGTCAGGAAAAGGGAATTACCACAAAGGACGTTATATTTTCCCTGAGTTCATCAAAGATCGCCAATCGTGAGACGACGATTCCATTTGTTAAGGATAGTAAGATTCAGTCTATCGTAGATGCGAAAGTTGGAGACATGTTTCCGGTAGACAAAGAGCGCTATATTTTCTCTTATGTAAAACAGGGAGATAGCAGGGAAATCGGTGAAAATGAAGAAGTTACTGATGGCAGCGAGAAGGAGAGAGAAAAGGAAAGAGAGAGAAAAAAAGCGGAGAATCCGGAGATCACGGATGATACCAAGAAAAAGAAGAAAAAGAAAGAGAAGAAGAGCAAGGATTCCTCTGATGAAAAAAAGGGAAAAAAGAACGAAAAGCAGACAGAGCGGGTGATTGATCTTCTCGTTTATGCCGCTCCGATCGATCTGGTAAGGTCCTACTATGCTTTGGCAGAGGGCTGTGATTTCAGAGTTGCAGGCATTGAGGTAGATGGAAATGGTATTTTCCAGATCATGAAACGTCAGGTGACAGACGGTGTGGAAATGGCTGTCCAGATCAACCGTGACAATACCCTGATCAATATCATGAGTAAGGAGAAGCTGCTTTTGCAGAGGGTAATTCCCTATGGGGCCACTAATATAATAGAAGCGGCAATGTCGGAACCAGCATTTCAGGTTCCAGAATATGATAAGGCCGTCCGGCTTCTGGCATCCCAGAGGGTACTTCTCCATACGCTGAATGCGTCAAATCCTCAGGGAGATCTCTCCATGCAGAAACGTATTGAGCTGACCCAGAGTGCTTCTTCCTTGATCGGTAACATATATCGTGTTATGGAGTATTATAATTCAAGATACAGAGAGGATCGGATCCAGTCTATAATTGTGACGGGAAACGGAGCTAATATTGCAGGGATTCATGAGCTGATGAATAATGAGCTGGGAATTCCGGCGCAGACACCAAATGAACTGATCGGTGTTTCCTTTAACCGCCAGATTGAAGTAAATGCGAATATTCTCCAGTATGTGGGATGCTTTGGTGCTGTTTACAGTCCAGTTAACTTTATTCCTGACGAGATTAAAAATAAGGTGGCTACAAAGGATTCAGTTATGAGTATTGCGGCGGTTTTTGTGGCAGCTATTATTCTCTGTGTTGCGGTATCTCTTTTTTCCGTGATTCAGCTAAATTCTGCCTCCAGCAGGTATGATACCGCACATGCAAAGGAGTTGTCTCTTCTGCCGGTAGAAGCGAAGTATAAGGAACTGGAAGAAACAAGAAAAAAGGTTGCAACTTATTTTCTGATTAAGAACCGGGTAAATACCAATAATAACCAGCTGCACAAGGTGCTGGATGACATTAAGGAAGGATGTCCGGAATCTTTCTGTATTGATTCGATTTCTGTGACAGATGAAGGGGGGACGGTCAGCTGTACTTCTCAGGATAAGCTTTCTTCTGTTTCTGCCCTTGTGATCCGCCTGAACCTGCTTCAGGAAATTAAAAATGTTACCATATCAAGTTCCATTGCCAAGACAGAAAATGAGGTCACTAAGAAGAGACAATATAAATATACGATTTCTTTTGAATATGTCGAAGCTGAGGAAAAATTGGACACAGCTGAACTTGAGTATTTAGGGGATATACTTATGGTAAATGAGGAGGCGAAATGATATGAAGGGAAAACTTACACTGGCACAGATTCGGGTTATTCTTATACTGGTAGCAGTTATGTTTATTGTTCTCACCTATTTCTTTGTTTACCAGACCAATATGGATAAGGCTGCTGATTTTGATAAGAGGACTGCCGATACCAATGAGCGGATCGCCTATTTGGAAAGCCTGCAGCCCAAAGTGACAGATCTTGAGGTATTTACATCACTGTATGTAGATGATATTGGAGATTTTATTCAGTCATTTCCGGTTAAGATCACCCAGCAGAAGTCAGTTTATCTGATCTACCGTCTTATGATCAATACAGGGATTGATATTGAAAGTATTACTCCGGGAGAGCAGGCGCCGTTTTATTTTAAAGGTGAGATAACCGAAGGAACTGAGGCTTCGGATAAAGATCAAGAAGAGCCCTTATCAGAGATCACCGTTGTTGATATGGATCAGATGATTGGTTCGACAGCTACATATACGATCAATTTTTCTGGTACGACCAAACAAGTATATAAGGCGCTGGATTGGATTACCGAAAACAAAGAGAAGCTTTCTGTGGGAGATGTAAATCTGTCTTTTGACAAGAGCAGCGGGAAACTGACGGGCAGCATTGGAGTTAATTTCTATTCCATGCTTGGAAATGGTGTACCCTATAAAGAAGTGGATATATCTGAGTTTCCTTTAGGAGTGGATAACGTATTTGGTGATTTCAGCAAAGATAAAGAGTAGTTTTTGATCCTATAGAAAGGTGGTGTGAATGTGCGTTGTAAGGAATGGATGAAAGATGACAGTGGTTTTTCGCTGGTGGAAGTTATACTGGCACTTACTATACTGGCACTGGTAACACTGCCGGTTATCAACTATTTTACCTACTCATCGGTGAGGACCATCGATGGGCGGGAACGTCAGACGGCTACGATGGCGGCGGAAGATGTCGTGGAAGAATTAAAGGCTTATTCTCATGTTGAACAGATTGAGGACCTGGTCGCGACGCCGGCACCAGGAGCAACGGCTGCACCACCTGCTTCTGATTCTACATATCTGGTGAGAGTATTTTACAAATATTCCTATACGGTTCCGACAAATGTGACGGCAATAACACCAGCAACGATTGAGAGCGGGTTAAATCGTGTGATCTGTCTGGATATCCGGAAGGGAACCAATGTGCTTGCAGGTGCTGCGACACCGTCCCCGATACCTCTGGCTTCTCCTACACCAACTCCGGATCGTACAGAGGAATGGTCTGTAGATCCATCGCCTTTGCCAGAGTATACTGTGGAACCGGCGGCGGATCCTCTTCCCATGGATATTACACGTAACGTGGTGGTGAATAATTCAAAATATAGAGCAAAGGTTCATTTTGATTTCGATATTTATGATAGTGATACCAAAGCAAAAGATGGTTCGGATATCGATGCCCAGTATAACGATTACTATATTCCGAGTCCCAGTGAAGTATATGGAAATACGAATGTAGTGGCAACGGAAGATGATGAAGTGGACTCAGCGGTGAGCGAGATTTATACGGACGTTATGGCGGCAGCAACCCCGGGACAGGTGATCCAGAAAGAAGTAACCCTGGAGCAGACGGAGATCAGCAAGTCCAAACTGAAGAATATTTTTATATTTTATAAACCTGCGTGGGACAGTTCCAGGCAGGAGCATTTTAAAGTGATCAGTGATTCGGGATTTACTGAGGATGAAAAGAAAAAGATAAATATAAATATATATTATACCTATCAGGATCTGTCAGTTCCAGCGCCAGGGGAGACACCGGATCCATCTGTTACCCCGGCACCGGGGGTGTCAAATATTGGTAATTATACTTTGGTGATGGATGAAAATATGCTCAATGTTGCTCCCATGAAGTATTACTCCAATCTGAACCGACCGGATTATCCGGATAATAGTATTAAGACTATTGGTTTTACGTTGCAGAAGAATTCGTTAAATAAATATGATTCTTATGTTTCCAAAGTGAAAAAACGGCGCATCGGAAAGATGTATGTTGACATATTTCCGGCAAATACACAGGAGTTTACAAAAGATAACGTGTTAGCTCATATAGAATCTACTTATGCAGAGTAACAGTTGATGGAGGGGTGCCGGATACGGAAAGGATGAATAGGGGGTTTTTCGATGGTTCAGAAATTAAGAAGCCTACTGAAAGAAAAACTGGATAAGATCAAAAAGGATGACAGCGGTTCTGCATTTATCTTTGTTGTGATCGGTGTTATGTTTGTATCAATTGTTGGAGCCACAGTGATGTCTGTGGCTACAAACTATGTGACGACTGTTATTGTGGATCATTATTCCACGGATAATTTTTACCAGACAGAAGGTTATTTGTCAGAGATAAGAAGCGGCATTGAGGAAATTGCCGGCAAGGAGAATGAAAAGGCTTATCTGGAGGTAGTGGAACACTATACGTCGCCAAAGATGACCAGCCAGATGAAAACCATATATGGGAAGAAGTATCTGACGGGGATCGTCAGGAAACTGAATCACGATGCGCTGGCTCCGACGGAAACTTCGGCAGAGATCAAGGAGATTGAGAAAAAGCCGGCTACGGGTTCCGTGGTGACTACGGACTGGGAACAGCTGAGTATGGATCTGATCAAAAAGATGTCCACCGACCCGTCTACATTGGGTTCAACCTATGGGACCAATGATCTCCGGTACCGTTTTGAGTATGATAAAGATGAAAAAGAACTGTATCTGCTGATCCGGGGACTGACCATCAAATACAAAGATGATACGGATTACCAGTCCAGTGTGAAAACGGATATCAGGATTGGTGTGCCAGACTACGCTTTTGAGGGGAACCGCACCTTTGAGGAGCTGAAGCACTATATTTCCATCAGTGATGACATTCTTCGTGTGGATACTGGTAATAACTCATCGGATGCGACGGTTTCCGGAAATGTTTATTCCGGTACTGCTAAAAAAATACAGAGTCCAAACGATGATGAGGACTCCGGGATTCAGATTCATCCGGAGACCAGGGCCGTGTTTAAGAGCAAGCGGATCATCAGCCGGGGCAATCTGAATATCTTTTCCGGTGCTGATGTAAAAATGAGCGGATTAAGCGGTATGACCAGCCTGGGAGAACTGTGGCTGAAAAATATTGTGGTCCGAAAGCCGGTGCCGGCGGTGGGAGCTTCCAGGACTTCAAATGTAAATATTAATGATAATGCGTATATTCTGGATGATACGAGTATTGAGGACGATAATGCTACGGTCAATCTTGGTGGAAATTATTATGGTTATAGTTATAACCGGGATAATTCGGATACATCAGGAGGAAGTGCATCCTTGCGCTCTGACTACAGTAGTGCAATATTGATCAATGGAAGAAATACTACGCTTACATCCAATGGTTTGATGAAACTGATCCTGGCAGGAAGAACCTTTGTTCAAAGAAATGAAAAACTGGCAGACGGAAGTTATCAATCATCCGTGGACGATATTATGATGGGCGAATCTGTGGCAGTGAAGAGCAATCAGATTGCTTACCTGGTTCCGGAAGAGTTTATCCTGGATGGACACAATCCACTTGTGGGAGCAGAGGTGGGGGATGATACGGATGCCCGAAACAAGGTAAATATTGCAGCTTTGAAAAGTCTTGCTATTGGAAACACAGGAAAGACGATGGCAGATTTTCTGAAGCCCGGGGAAGAGATCACAGCGAACTATAATAACAGTGGCCAGTATGTATATCTCTATCTAAATTTTAAGAGTGAGACGGCAGCGAATGAATACTTTTCCAACTATTATAACCAGGAAGAAGGAACTGCACCTAATACAACTAAGCCTAATAAAGAATATCTGGATGACCGGGCGCAGTCCTATATCGCTACCCTGGACGGAAGTATGAAGATATCTCCGGCGCTCTATCTGATCGCTGGTAATATTGTACATGATTATTACAGTAATACTGGTGCGAAGCAGCAGTCTCCAAATTATTTCGATGGGACGAACATGCCGGTTAACAAACTTCTGGTCGACGGGCAGTCTAAGATGCGGAGTTATCTCGGACTGCAGATGGCACTGCTTTCTTCCGGAAGTGAGAACGTGGCGGATGTTCGTAGAATGCTGGATGATAAGAGCAAGGATGAACTGGTTAAAAATGTGATATTGAATATCGTAGATACAAATGGAAAACCGGAAGAAGATGATAATGAGTTCAAGAAGGATGGCAGTTATCTGCCAGACCGGTTTGACAGCGTGCCGGGATATGATGACTGGAAGATCATTTGTAGAAATGACGATTATACGATTGATCCCGGAATTGAGAAGGGGATTGTCCTCTGTGCTAAGAATGTGACGGTCAGCAGTAATTTTGAGGGACTTATCATTGCCGGAGGCACAGTTTCTGTCACCTCTGCCGGAAGCTACAAGGCGAACCCGGCGGTTGTGGGAGACATATTAGATATAATCAAGAATCGTAAGGACGAAGACTGGTGGAAATATTTCCGCTGTCTGGATGACAGGGAGAAACGTCCTGCAAATGTGGCAGAATGTATCAGTTATGAAGAGTGGGAGAGAAACTCTGATTGATGAAGGATGGAAAAAAGAAGGTGATGTTTATGAAAAAATTAGGGAACTCAGGTTTTACACTGATCGAGGCAATGATCGCCATGGCCATCATTGTGATCATGATCGTAGGGGGCATATCCGGATTTGGTTTTCTGGATCTTGCCAATGCCTCGAAGTGCTCGGCTAAGATTGATACGGGATTGACAAAACTTAAGTCTCAGAATATGTCCAAAACATCATCTGTATATATGCATCTTTACTATTATGATAACGATTATTATATATTGTTTAATGATTCGGGAACCTTTTCTCCCACGACTGCAAATTATTCGGAGGGGGAGATTGTTGGAAATGAGAAACTAAGGATTTATTTTGACAATCAGGATCTTTCTACGATTCCTGCCAAGTGTGTATCTATTGGTGTAAGAAGGAAAGATGGGGCTTTTACTAATACGGCGACCCCCACCAGTTCCATTAAGGTAGTCCGTGCTACCGATAGTGGTACAGCCCATGAGATTACGCTGGTAACCAGCACAGGCAAACATTTTATTGATTGATCAAGATAATAGAGCAAAGGAGGGAAAGGAACGATGAAATTGAATAATAAAGGTTTTTCCTTAGTTGAATTAATGTTGGCAGTTGTCATTTCTACAGTTGTTTTTGGGGCCATTACAGCACTTATCGCCTTTTCTTCCAGAAGCATGCGGGATACCAACGCAAGAGTGGAGATTCAAAATCAGGCCAAGGATGCATTGAATCATATTGAGAGCTATAGTTTAGAGGCAGAGCGGGTCTACTGGGACAAACGGGAACGTATTCTTATCCTGTTTTATGACGAAAAAGAAGGCAGCCAGATGATTAAAGATTTAGAAAATGGAGATAAAACCTTAGCAGACATAAAGGATATGCATTCGGATTCTTTTGTGTACTGGTTTAAGAACAATGACGGAGTAGAAAACATTGGCGGAGACTATAGTGTGTATTTTGGGAAATGCTCCCCTGCATCTTCCCCGGCTCCGACGCCGGGACCTGCACCCACACTTATCCCGGGGGCAACACCTACGCCGGCACCGCCTGTTGCAGCTATGCCGAGTATTGTTGACGTATCACAGATCACTGCGATCAACAGTCAGGAGGATCTGTTGAAAAATTATCTTCTGGCAGACGAGGTGAAAGAATTTGATTGTAAGGTTCTACAGAACGATGCCTCAAAAAAATATGTTCTGGATGTGAATCTGGTATTTGATGATAGTGTAGTACCGGAATATAGCTGCGGAAAAAGGATTTATTTGAGAAATCAGTAGAAAGGAGCACGGATTATGAAGGGAAAAAGAAATGTACATAGTAAAAAGAGCCGTTTGAGGCGAGGCATGATGTATGGCGGTTTTACTGTGCTGCTTACCTGTGTGATCGTTACCGCATATTATTTGATATCAAATGGTGTTATATTTGGTAGATATGTTGCAGATGAACCTTATATTGCACAGAAATATATTGATGATCCGGGGCTGGCGCAGTCAGAAGCAGAGGCAAATCCGGATCTTACGGTAACTGCTAAGAATTCTTATAAATCTCTGAAAAAGACAACTCATCTTGTGCAGACCGATTCAGGGGAGAAAATGATTGAATATCTGGGATTTCAGGAGAAAGAGGCGGATACCGGGAGTTCGCAGTTCTCAGGAAAGCGCACCATCATGTTTGATCTGGAAAATAAACTGCGTATTGGTGATCGTTATACTTCTGTTTCCATTCTGGCAAAAGATAGTGGAAAGAGACTGAAAGTGTATTCTGCCGAATTTACAAAGACCAGAAAAGAGGATTCGGAGAAAAGGGTTCTTACTCTGTTTTCAGCCAACGAGTCCATCGTGACAAAAGACAACGAAGACTGTAGGACGGATGCGACCTGGAATGCAGATTCCAGCGTCAGCTTTACCACAAAAAATCCGGATAAAAATGGCGGTATGCGTTTTTATGTAGATGGTGTTAAAAAGGAAGCTTTGGATCTGAAAGAGTACCGTTATTTAAAAGTTGTGGTAGAGTCAGAAGAGGAGACGGAGGTTATGATCCGCGGTTATAAAGGGCTGCCGGAGGTTCCAGAGACCAATGGTTCTACGCAAAAGGGAACAAAGGATAATCCCTTTATCATCCTGGAGATCGTACCGGAGCTGTCACAGCAGGCTTATTCCCTTCTTATGTCTTCTCAGGAAGAGGGACTGCCTTTTGATCCGCTGGAGTTTAGTTATGAGGTAATGGAAAAAGGGAATAATGTAGGTTTTTTGGACAATGGTGCCTGCCATAAAGATCCGATCGATAATAACCTATATGCCTTTCAGGATGCGCTGATCGGAGACGGATGGAAACCTGGTGATGGAGCCAACGGAAAGTTGTTTGATAATACCAATATTAAGGAACTGGGGGGCTGGTTTAATAACAATAATGGTGGATTTGACATTTATAATCCTAATGGTACGGTGGTAGGTGCTGCAAAGACCCATGGACATGGACAGCATGATCGTACGAAAGCGCCACTGTTTTATCTTGCGACCTATTATACAGTGGAAATGAGAAAGGATAAAAGTTTTGCTTCCGAGATCTCCAACGGACAATCGAAAAAAACGATTGCCGAGATCCAGTCCGCACATTCGGAGGATTTTGTGGATAAAGATGGAAATGAGATTCCATTCAAATATCTTAAACATGACGGGCAGTGGAAGTGGAGCTATGAAAAGGATCCAGAAGACAATAAAGAGTACACAGTAAAATTTGAGAACGATGCTCCGGAAGTAGAGAAGGATTATGAAAAACTGAAAAATGGTCAGATGACAGTAACCGAGTTTGCAAAAGCACATCGTGAGCTCTTCTCTAAGACAACAAAAGGAGATGAAGTTTTAGATAAGGAGATTGAGCGCACCGACAGCTGGAAACACGAGAAAAAATCTGAAATGATCGGATATTTCGTGTACGTTGGCAACGGAAAAGGCGATTTTTCAGTTGGTCCTTATGAGGCTCCGAATAAAAAAGTGCAGCCTTGGGAAGATAAATCCCAGAACCGTTGGAAGTATTATGAAAAACTCAGTGATATCCCAGCAGATATAACATACAATGAGATCTGGCCGGAAGGGAAACAGGGCTGGGAAGTACAGAACGCATTTAATAATCTGAAGGTAGGGGATGGATTTCCAGCGACATTAACTGGAGCCACTTCTATACAAAATTCTGATCAGAAGTTAAAGGTCAGTACGGTTTATACTTTTAAGTATAAATACGATGGATATATTTTCCGCTTTGAGCTGATTGGCGTTAAATTCAATGATATCCTGAAGCGGTCCCTGTTCTATTTTGAGGATCAGAAAGACAGCGATGGAAAAGTTATCAGAACGGCGGATGAGCAGTATGATGATACCTATATAAAAGTAATAACATTGACACCTTCTATGATCAACCAGATGGATCAGGGAGATAATCCTGAGACACTGGATATCGTAGAGCGGGCAGATATGTTTTCTGTTGCTACCTATGATACAGGAACAAATGGTATCAATTCTTTGATGGATTCGTATTACAATTTTGCAGATCCGTCAAGAGATAAAAGTAACTGGAAATCATTTAATGGAGAACTTGCTTCTTTTCATGAAAATGATCTGGAGTGGGTGGATTGTATGAAGATCATCAAGCGGCTCAGCGGGGATTCTTCGCTTCCGATGGTTTACTCCCGACAGATGGGTTTTATGCTTGATGGTGGCGTTAAGAGAAATAGTGCTGCGGATATTCATATGTATATGGATGATAAATGTTCATGCGATTTGCGCCCGGGAAACTTGAATAATCTCACAAAGTTATATTTGATCACCACCCAGTTTGACTTATCAGCGGATAAGGCCAGACCCAACAACCAGATTCAGTATATTCAGACATTTATGGATGATGTGTATGGAAATATAAAGCAGGTGCCTTTGGCAGAGGACAGTGCCAGAGATCCGGATTCAGCCAAATATACCGGATTCTATATGCGAAAGTTATGTCAGAATGCAGGGCATACCGACGAGAGGGAAAAACAGAAATGTTATTATCTGTGGAATATACTTACTTTCCTGCCAGAAGTGGCGACAGAGCCACCAGAGGGGTCGTTATATGAGAGTAATCATTTAGGAATAAAGATAGAGAATTTCCTTAAATATGGTTTCTTAAAATCTTCTTTAACAGTAGGTGCAAATACCAGTACGGATGCGTACATACAAGGGTATCACCTGGGAGGAAATAACACGAGTATGGGCGGTATCACTGGTACCGTTGATCCGGAAAATGATTTTCAGAATGTAGTAATAATTCATGACGCGGATCATCCAGCAAATGGTAATTTTTCTCTTTTTGAGAATGCAAACCAGACAACTGATCCTTTGAACTGGATCGTCCATTTGATCATAAACAATGGAACGCCTGTAACTCCTACAATGGGATTTTCCGTAATAAATAACAAGGATACCAGAAAATATTACCAAAAGATTTCCAATGATTGTGTGCTCATTGATTATAGTCAGTCAGCAAAGTATAAAAGTGATAAAAAACTGTTGCTTTTCTGTAGTTTGAATAATTCAGATAATGAAGAGACATCTGTTATTACTTCAGTGACATTTATCAATGAGAATGATTCATCAAAAGCGCCGATTAAGTTGACGCCAGAGAATTTAGAGGGCAATTCATTTGGATTGGAAGATATCGATTTTGATAAGCCACAAAACCTTTTCGGAAAGATCAAAGGGTATCCTGTTCCGGAAAAACAGACATTGAGTTTCCGGCTGCCATTTATGAGGTCAGACTGGCAGGATGGTTATACTAAGATACGTATCGAATGGGTGGCGAGGTCATCCAAAGAGACGTCATCTAGATACACCCCATACCAGAATCCGTTGAATCCGGATGACAGCGACCAGATCGAGAAATCGAAACAGTTTGCCGAGATTACAATAGGAGAAAGGGGATTATTTGCTCTCAAATAAAATTATTTCATAAGAACAGTTCAGATACCTGTGTCTGGTTTTGGGCGCAGGTATCTTTTTACGCAAAGCGAGACGCTTGGGGTTGTAAAAAATGAAGGAAGTGTGAATGTAACATGGATTCGTAAAAACCTCATCACGTAGTTTCTCGCAAGGCGACGCTTGCGGCACCTTGCTCTATTCACACCAGGAGAACGCAAAAGCAGCGTTCTTCACGATAAATCGCTCAGAAAAGAGGATTATTATGCCAAAGAAAATTGCCGATATAAAATATGAGTTTGAACATTCTCCGATGGGAGAATGGAATCAGTTATTTGATGAATATAAGGACGATGGGAGATCCGGTGTCGCAAAATTGATAACGACGTACCAGAAAAAGCAGAAAGCCTATGAAGATGAGTGCCAGCGGCTGGAAGTGATGCAGGAATTTGAACGAAAATATGGAAATGAATTTACTTGTATCTGTGGGATTGATGAGGCTGGCCGGGGTCCATTGGCTGGTCCCGTAGTGGCGGGGGCCGTTGTACTTCCCAAAGATTGTAAAATTTTATATCTCAATGATTCCAAAAAGCTCAGCTCAAAAAGGAGAGAAGAATTATTTGATGAAATAAAGGAAAAAGCGGTATCCTATGGAATAGGCATGAGTTCGCCGGAGAGAATCGATCAGATCAATATTTTGCAGGCCACTTATGAAGCGATGACTCATGCGGTGCAGGATTTACAAGTGGTGCCGGATCTGCTTTTGAATGATGCTGTGACGATCCCCCAGCTTCCCATAAAGCAGTTAGGGATCATCAAAGGAGACGGAAGAAGTGTATCGATCGCGGCGGCAAGCATTATGGCAAAGGTAACCAGAGACCGATTGATGACAGAGTTTGCGGAATTGTATCCGGAATACGGATTTGAGGGGCACAAAGGGTACGGTTCCGCTGCACATATAGAAGCGTTAAAGAAATACGGACCATGTCCGATCCATAGAAGGACATTTATAAAAAATTTTATGAGGTGATATAGTAATGGCGGAATTTGATCCTAAAAAGACGGCAGTTGCCCTTGAATACGAGCCAGGCGAGCAGGCGCCTAAGGTAATTGCCACTGGAAGAGGGCATATCGCAGACAAAATCATTACAGAGGCAGAAAAAGCAGATGTACCGGTCCATAAAGATGAAAAACTGGCAAAAAGCCTGTCAATTCTGGATGTTGGAGAATATATTCCTCCTGAATTATATGGTATTGTGGCAGAAATACTTATCTATGTTGACGGGATGGAAAAAATCCAGAGAAAATTGGATAAACGGTAAAAAGTACTTGCAAAAGTTAGTAAAGGTTGTTATACTAAATATAGAAAAGCAAAAGAAATTCTATCATATTTGCAGATCTGCACTTCGGTTATGATTTCAGAAATACTCTTGCTTATCATTCCAATAAGAATTGAACAGGCAGGGGTATTTGATGAAAGCAGTGCCAGGGATAAAATTTTATGTAATAGGGGATTTTATTTTTGCCGGCATTGTTTATTTGCCTCCTGTCAGATAAGGGAGGAACGTTATTGACAAAACAGGTGGGAATAAAGAATTATGTGGAACGCCGGAAGAAGATACAGGGACTGAACCTGACCAGTGATTTGTTTTTCTCGGTAGTCTTTGAGGATCATCTGGCTTTACAGGATGTGTTGCGGATCTTAACGGGGATTTGTGATCTGTGGGTGATACACACAGAACCCCAGAGAAGTTACCGGAACTTATATGGACATAGCTCGATAGTGGATGTCTGGGCGGAGGACTCTCAGAAAAGGCAGTATAATATTGAACTTCAGATAGCTGAGGACGAGGATCATCTGAAACGTTCGCGATTTATCCAGAGCCGGATCGACAGCCGTGTGCTGGGATCAGGTGCCAGTTACGGAGATCTGCCTGATCTGTATCTCATATTTATAACAGAAAAGGATTTTTTACATACGCAGACGGGCTGTTCCGAAATAGTTCGTATAATAAAGGGCACCAGCCGGGAAGTACCGAATGGGGTACACGAGATTTATGCCAATTTAACGTTTCCAGCGCCAACAGTGGAGCAGACGGTACTGTTGGAATATATAAAAAACACAACAACAGTTTTTTCGCCGGATACAGTAAAGTTTGAGAATTTAAGAAAAAGAGTAGCATATTTGAAAGAAGAAGAGAAAGGTGTGAGGTATATGTGTGAATTTGCAGAGGAGCTGCTGGCAGAAGGAAGAGAAGAAGGACGCAAAGAAGGACAGGCAGAAACAACAGAACGAATAAACCATTTGAATGTTTGTCTGGCTGAGGATGGCAGAACAGAAGAAATCGTAATGGCAGCAAGGGATCTGATCCTGCAGGGGCTATTGATGGAGGAGTATGGTATATAATCCATAAAAAAATAGCTTCATATCTGTTTGTTGATTTGACAACATCAGATATATATGATAAGATGTTAAAAGATTGAGGATAACTCATGAAGGGGTACACCACCACGGGTGTAGCTTTCATGTGCTATCCTCTTTTTGCGCGTTAGCTTTGAGCCTCGCACTCTGAAAACATGTGGTCACATGTGCTCGCACGATGTGACTGGTATGTTTTTCAGAGTATGCGGCGAATGCCGCGACCGGTCACAGAAGCGAAGCGCTGTGACTGGTGCGAGGCGGAGGAAAGGAGGTCATCATGATAATCCTAAATGGAAAAGAAAAAGAGCAGTACTCTGATCTTTCTTTAACAGAACTTCTACAGCGGGAAGGATATGATATTCGTAAGATCGCGGTGGAGATCAATGGGGAGATCATTTCCAAGTCTGTTTATAAAGAAACAAGGGTGAAGAGTGGAGACAAAATTGAGGTAGTGAGTTTTGTAGGAGGAGGCTGACGTTTGTCAGTGGAACATGTATGTTGCAGACATCGTAAGAACTTTGGTTTCTTTCCTTTGGCAAAAACTAATGTAGAAATGGAGATTAAAATGGATAAAGATATACTGGTTTTGGGAGGGCATGAATTTTCTTCCCGGTTTATACTTGGATCTGGAAAATATTCCCTGGGTTTGATCCAGGCAGCTGTTGAACAGGCAGGAGCGCAGATCATCACTCTTGCTCTGAGACGGGCAAATGCCGGGGGGACGGCAAATATTATGGATTATATACCAGAGGGGGTTACACTGCTTCCCAATACTTCTGGTGCCAGAAATGCGGATGAAGCTGTCCGGATCGCCAGGCTGTCCAGGGAGATAGGCTGTGGGGATTTTGTGAAAATTGAGATTATGAGGGACAGCAAATATCTTCTGCCAGATAATCAGGAGACTGTGAAAGCCACGGAGATTCTTGCCAGAGAGGGCTTTGTAGTGATGCCGTATATGTATCCGGATCTGAATACGGCAAGAGACCTGTACAATGCTGGGGCTGCTTCGGTGATGCCTTTGGCTGCGCCCATTGGTTCAAATAAGGGATTGTGTACGAAAGAATTTATTCAGATATTGATCGATGAGATCGATCTTCCCATTATCGTGGATGCGGGGATTGGATGTCCCTCCCAGGCCTGTGAGGCGATGGAAATGGGAGCGGCGGCGGTGATGGCTAATACGGGGATTGCCACAGCAGGAGATATCCCTGCCATGGCAGAGGCATTTCGTAAGGCGGTCGAAGCGGGGCGGACAGCTTATCTTGCCGGCATGGGAAGGGTGCTGGCAAGGGGGGGAAGTGCCTCTTCTCCGCTGACGGGATATATCCAGGATGGAAGCAATAACGAGCTGCCATCGAGCTAGTCTGGCGGCGCGGATTTGCCCCATTATATAAAACACATGAGAATGGGAAATAAAATGGAGAAAAGGAAAAATGACAAAGAGAATCAATGAAAGTATTTTGAACGCAGAAATCAAAGAACATTTAAAAGAAAACAGGACAGATCATATGACCTATCTGGAGGATATGGAGGTTTTGGATTCGGAGATTGATAAGCTGGTGATAAAAGCGGCGGAAGCATTTGAGTGTGAGTGTTACACATCGGCGGATGTTAAAAATGCCCTTAGCCGTGACCGGAAAGGGTCGGAAGACTTTGCAGCCCTGCTTTCCCCGGCAGCACTTCCTTTATTGGAGGAGATTGCCCAGGCGGCCCAGGCGGAGACAAGAAAGCATTTTGGAAACTCCATTACTATGTTTACTCCTCTCTACATAGCAAATTATTGTGAAAATTATTGCATTTATTGTGGCTTCAACTGTCACAATAAAATCAGGCGCGCCCGGCTGAAGCTGGGAGAGATTGAGAGGGAGTTGAAGGAAATTGCAAAGACAGGTCTCCAGGAGGTTTTGATCCTGACGGGAGAGAGCCCAAAGATGTCGGATGTCAGATACATTGGGGAGGCATGTAAGATCGCCCGGAAGTATTTTAAGGTGATCGGTCTGGAAATATATCCTGTGAATTCCAATGAGTATCAATATCTTCATGGATGCGGTGCAGATTATGTAACAGTATTTCAGGAGACTTATCATTCCGATAAGTATGAGACGCTTCATCTGGCGGGAAGAAAACGGATCTTTCCCTACCGCCTGAATGCCCAGGAAAGGGCAGTCAGGGGCGGAATGCGGGGCGTGGGGTTTGGGGCGCTGCTGGGACTGGATGATTTCAGGCGGGATGCGTTTGCCACGGGTATGCACGCCTGGTACATCCAGCGAAAATATCCCCATGCAGAAATTGCATTTTCCTGTCCGAGACTGCGTCCGATCATCAACAATGACAAGATCAATCCCATGGATGTTCGTGAGGCGCAGCTGCTTCAGGTTGTGTGTGCCTACCGGCTGTTCCTGCCATTTTCCAATATAACTGTTTCCACCAGGGAGTGTGGGAGGGTAAGGGATCATTTGATCCAGATCGCTGCTACGAAGATCTCTGCCGGGGTAAATGTTGGCATTGGGGGCCGGAGTGGAGAGGAAAAGGGAGATGAACAATTTGAGATTGACGATACGAGGACGGTGGATGAGGTGTATCAGGCGGTTCTGGATCAGGGACTCCAGCCGGTAATGAGTGATTCTATTTATGTATAGGGGAAGCAGTGGTGAAAGGATTCCGTGTCTGTGTGTCACCAATAGGAAACTGTGTCAGGGAGATTTTTATGAGAGGATCCGGCAGATTGTACAGAATAGGGAAGCGGATGCCATTCTTTTGAGAGAAAAAGATCTTTCCTGGAGTGAATATGAGAATATGGCGGAAAAAGTGCTGGGGATCTGTCAGGAGGCAGATATGGTGTGTATCCTTCATAGCTTCTGGGAGAGTGCTTTGAAGTTACATTGCCAGAACATTCATCTTCCCCTGGATATCCTTGAGACTATGCCCGATAAAGAAAAGAGTTATTTTCAGTGGATCGGATCTTCTGTCCACTCGGT
This sequence comes from uncultured Eubacterium sp., assembly GCA_910584645.1. GTDB lineage: Bacteria > Bacillota > Clostridia > Lachnospirales > Lachnospiraceae > Eubacterium_F. Next base: position 22,122 of record CAJUAU010000006.1, on the reverse strand, counting down.
GGAACAAGCAAAGAGGGCAGAGGGATCAGGGGCAGATTATGTGATCGCCGGGCATGTGTTTGAAACTGACTGCAAGAGGGGGATGCCAGGCCGGGGACTGGAGTTTATCCAAAAGGTGTCCGGGGGTGTGCACATCCCTGTCTATGGCATCGGGGGCATCTGCCAGGAAAATGCAGAAGCCGTTGTCCGGGCAGGCGCGGCGGGAGTCTGCGTAATGTCTGGGTTTATGACTATACGTCAGTAATATTATAAGGTGTACTTTGGTATACGTAATAATTCAACCAGTTGGAAAAGATCAGCTGCCCGGTGGAGCGCCAGCGCACCACTGGTGCCTGGGAAGGGTCGTCACCGGGAAAATAGTTACAGGGAATGTTCGGATTCAGCCCTTTTTCCACATCTCTTGTATATTCCCTGGCCAGGGTATCGGCATCGTATTCCGGGTGGCAGGTCATGAAGAAATGGCGGCTGTCCGTAGTCTTTACTATGGTGGCGCCGGCTTCTTCTGAGACTGCCATCAGTTCAAGTCCTTCCACTGCCTGGATGTCTTCCGTTTTCACACTGGTGGCGCGGGACTGGGGCGCGTAGAAAATGTCGTCAAAGCCACGGAAAAGGGGGGAATTTTTCTTTACAACGGTGTGCTCGTAAACGCCTGACAATTTCCGGGGAAGGTCTATTTTATTTATGCCGAAGTAATAATACAGAGCGGCAAAGGCACCCCAGCACAGATGAAGGGTGGAATGCACATGGGTTTTGCACCACTCCATGATCCGGCACACTTCCTTCCAATATTCTACATCCTCAAAGGCAATATAGTCCAGTGGCGCCCCGGTGATGATCATACCATCGAATTTACGGTCCATGACTTCGTCAAAGGTGGTATAAAAAGTATCCAGATGCGTAGGATCCGTGTGCTGCGGAATATAACTGGCGGTCTTTAAAAATTCCACTTCGACCTGCAGTGGGGAGTTTGACAGTTTACGCAGCAACTGGGTTTCCGTTACGATCTTGGTGGGCATCAGATTTAGTATAAGTACACTTAAAGGACGGATATCCTGATGCATGGCACGATGTTCCGTCATTACAAATATATTTTCCTTTTCCAGTATCTCTGTGGCTGGCAGAGAGTTGGGAATCTTGATCGGCATAATTTTCCTCATTTCTGCAAAGTCAACAGTATGCTTCTTTGCTCTGTCCTGCATCCCATTGTACTAGTTGCTAACAAACTTTCATGAGTAAGTCTATCACAAATAAATTATTCTTTCAAGCATAAAACCCGAGGGTCTCACCGATGGCCCCATTGATCTCTAAGTTTGCGTGGGCATTGCGGCTGGTTTTGGATTTGTTGATCAGAACCAGCTTATCACCCCGGTAGTAGTCAATCAGTCCGGCGGCGGGATAGACGGCGAGAGAGGTGCCTCCTACGATCAGAACATCTGCATTTTTGATATAGGAAATGGATTTTTCCAAAATATAAGAATCCAGTCCTTCTTCATAGAGCACTACATCCGGCTTAATGGTGCCGCCACAGCTGCATTTGGGAACTCCCTTTTGCGGGAGAATATCTTTCAACCCGTAAAATTTCCGGCAGGACATACAGTAATTGCGCAGGACAGACCCGTGCAGTTCCAGAACTTCACTGCTTCCTGCTTTCTGATGCAGACCATCGATATTCTGGGTGATAACAGCTTTGAGTTTACCCATTTTTTCAAGATTTGCCAGTGCCTTGTGGGCAGGATTTGGATCCGCATCTTCAAAGATCATTTTGTCCCAGTAAAAACGATAAAATTCCTCCGTATTCTGCATAAAAAAGCGATGGCTTAAAATGGTCTCCGGCGGGAAATCATACTGCTGGTTATATAGTCCGTCTACACTGCGGAAATCGGGAATATGACTCTCGGTGGAGACACCGGCGCCTCCAAAAAATACAATATTATCACTTTCGTCGATCCATTGCTTCAATTGTTCTATTTCATTCATTTAAATCCTCATTTCTGCGCACGTTTTTTGCGCATAACGAGTTTGTGTCAAGTGCGCGCAGACACAAATCTCGTGTGTGAAAATTTATCTTTCACACTAAAATCCTCCCTTAAATTTTCCTTTGTTTCTATCATAACACAAAAAGACCTGCACCACACTCATTTTTTGTCATATATTCATAGAAAAAGGAAAGAAATATCCCTTTAACGGGCTAGGAGGAAGAGAATGAAAAAAATCGTGGTTCTGGCGCTGATTTTTTCTCTGCTGGTACTTTCTCTGTGCAGCTGCGCAAAAAAGGAGGAGGAAGGGATGACGTCCATAACGCTGAATGAAGTGGCGCATTCCATTTTCTATGCTCCCCAGTATGTGGCTATTGAGAAAGGTTATTTCAAAGAGGAAGGGCTGGATGTAAAACTGGTCAATGGTTCTGGCGCCGATAATGTGATGACAGCAGTGTTGTCAGGAGAGGCAGATATTGGATTTATGGGATCAGAGGCATCGATCTATGTGTTTAATGAGGGATCGGGAGAAAAAATTGTCAACTTTGCCCAGCTGACACAGCGTGCAGGCAATTTTCTGGTGGCAAGGAAAGCGGATGAGGATTTTACCTGGGATAAACTGAAAGGTAAGACAGTACTGGCAGGAAGGAAGGGCGGTATGCCGCAGATGGTATTTGAATACATACTAAAGAAGAATAACATGGATCCCCAGAAAGATCTGAAGATGGTACAGAATATCGACTTTGGACTTACCGCAGAAGCATTTGCTTCAGGACAGGGGGATTACTCGGTGGAGTTTGAACCCTTTGCAGCTTCTCTGGAAAAGGAAAAGAAGGGTGTTGTGGTAGCTTCTCTGGGAGTGGATAGCGGAATGGTTCCCTATACTGCTTATTCCGCCAAGGAAAGTTATATCAAGAAAAATGCGGATACCATTCAGAAATTTACCAATGCACTCCAGAAAGGGATGGATTTTGTGAAAAGCCACACGCCGCAGGAGATTGCGGAAGTGATCCAGCCCCAGTTCAAAGAGACGGAGCGGGAAACGTTAACTACAATAGTAGAAAGATATTATGACCAGAAAACCTGGAAGGATGATCTTGTTTTTGAAAAGGAGAGTTTTGATCTTTTGCAGGATATTCTGGAATCCGGTGGAGAACTCAGCAGCCGGGTTTCTTATGAGGAACTGGTAAATACGGAATTTGCCAGCAAAGCTCCGAAAGCTAAATAATTTTTTCTATCGTCCGATATATATATTAAGATTATTTACATGGGTAAATGGAATTGCCCTGAGACTTTGCTGCCAGGGATGGTTTTGGATGCCTGGTGTCAGAACAAGGATGTGATAGAAGATGAATGTTACAGATCGGACGGAATACAAAGAGCAGCCTGGGATGCTGAAAGTGGATGATCAGAGCCAAAGGCATGGGAATAAGAAAAGGAAGCCAGCGATCCAGGGAAGCCAGGGTAAAAAGGGAGATTCAAAGAAATATACAGATGTGACAGAGCTGTCAGAGGAAGGGAAGGCTCTTGCCAGGGCTTATCAGAAGATGAATGAGAAAAGGAAGCAGATGGCACAGAAGACCCAGAAGGCGAAAAAGAAAAAGAAGAATTCTTATGGCGCCCTTGCCCGCGCGCTTGCCATCGCGAGGCGTATCATGAAGGGGGAGAAAGTGCCGCCAAAGGATGAGAATTTTTTATTCCGTTATAACAGCGATCTTTATTTGAAAGCGAAGATGATGGCTGTACAGAATGTAAAACCGAAAAAACACAAGAGCCTGTTGGAGAAGATGCAGGAGGAAGAGGGAGTCAGCGTATCCATTTCCTCCCCCCAGACCTCCAGTGAGGGATCCGGGGATTCTTCAGAGGGCTCAGATAGTGAGGAAACAGAAGAATGATGTCCGGCTCTGCCGTCAGGATACACGGAAGCGTATTCTGGCAGCAGAGCTCTTTTGTGAGGGGGAGATATAACCATATAGAAAGATGGTGTGGACTCCCTTTTTGAGTGACAGCGTGTATTTGCTGCCAGAGACGGTTTTCGGTTTTTTTCCTTTTATTTTGATCTGTGTCTTTTTTGATTGGTTTCCCTTTTTCCAGGAAAGAGTAACCTTATATTTACCCCGGTGCTTTTTTTTCTTTATTATTCTTATTCTGGATGGTTTTCCGGGACGAATTTTTTTCTTTGAAGCGGTACCGGGAGCCGTCTGCTGGGGGGCCGGCGCCGGAGACGGGGAAGAAACGGTGGAGGTTCCTGGTACTTCTGTGGGCGCAGCCGGCAGGTCAGCAGGGGTGTTGGGAGAGGGCGATGGAAGGATACCGCCAGAGGCAAAGCCCTCGTGGACTGCAAAGAAGGTACCGGAATCATTGGAATAATACAGGGTTCCTTCTGCGTCTGCCGCCAGGCTGTGCAGACAGAACTGAGGATTGTTTTTTGGCTCGTACAAAGTTTTTATATCTGCTGATTCAGCGGCCGAGCTGTCTTCAATATAATATATCCCCCCTGGTACGGTATTCTGAGTAAAATATACATAGACCCGGTGATGGTTTTCCTCTGTAGCATAGCCAGTGGATACAAGAGGAGAGGACTTAATATCCGCCATACCAGTGGCGGCAGCATAGATGGTGTGCATGGTGCCGGCATCGATGACACTGATGCGGCCAGCATTGTCATAATAACTGCAGACATAAATCCTGCCGTTGTAAATCGTGGGAGTGCTGGTGCAGTTGACGGTTTTACCAGCGGAATCTCCCAAAAAAACGGAGTTCACCCTATCAAATTTCCCATTTTCGCCCATGTGGATCTGGTACAGATATCCATTATTGGAGGTGGTATAGAAGGCGTCGGATGCGGCATCGTAAGTGATGCCGGCGCGGATCTTCCCTTTAGAACCAGTGATGGAACTAAGGTCCAGAGTGTCATATACCTGGTCACTGGCCAGGCTGTGGGAGACCAGGATGCCATTGTCGCCGCCAAATAAAAGACATTCCTCGGCAGGTAATGTAGCTGAGACTGCGCCGCTCCAGTAGTAACCGCAGGGGTATGTTTCATTTTGATAGCTCCACCGGGTTTTTCCATCCTCTGCCCCAACACAGTAATAACAGCCTTCGGATCCGTCTCCGCTGGTGGTGCCGGCGTAGACCAGGCCATTATGAATGTATACGGTGGTCAGGGACTGGCCGCCGAAGGATTCGCTGGTCCAGACAGAGGTCATGGTGTCCATATCGACACACTGCAGGAGTCCCCCTCCCAGGGGAATATATAGGTTTTTTCCATCAGAAGCCATATGGCACATGGAATTCATGGAGGCACAGAGCTGTAGTGCCGAGAGGACCGTCCCCTCTTTGTCTGTCTTATACAAAATATCTTTACTTACAATGTAGATGTTTTTTTCTGTTATGACAGGAGCCGAATTCATGACAGATCCCATACTCTGTGAAAATCTTTTTTTCCATTTCGGTCCGGTGGTATTTGTGTCAATCGGCGTGGCAGCGTGGATGGTATTGGCTCCGGACTGCCCCTCTTCGTTTCGGAAGCATGTCCAGGCAGAAGCGCTGGAACAGGGGATCAGAAAGAGAGTGACGATCAGTAGAAAGCAAACGATTCGTTTCATGGTTGGTCTCCTTTATCTCTTCGTTCAGATCTTTCACAAATAGGGCGCCTGATGCGCCCTATTTATCAAGAAATTTCATTATTTTACTTGAAAAGAAATGATCTTACTGTATTTACTGTAAATTTTCCTTTTGCCGGACATTTTATAACTGCGGCATTTTACAAAATACTTTCCTTTTTTTAATTTCTTTGTTATTTTTGTCTTTTTTGTATCGGAAAGTTTTTTGAAGTTCTTTTTGTTTTTCTTAGAATAGAATACTTCATATCCATCTGCCAGGACTGCGCGTTTCCAGGATATAGTGGCTTTTTTCTTTTTTACTTTGGCTTTTATTTTTTGGGGTACAAGGGGTTTTTTAATTACACAGCTGTGATGTTGTGGTATCGTTGGCGGCGGAGTGACAACAGGCGCTGGTGGAGCCGGGGTGGCAGGAGACTGTGTTTCTTTTACGGTGATCTCCGCGTAAGCGCGGGAAGTTACCGGGGTGCCGTCTGCATTCATACTGCTGGAATACAGGGCATAGGTACCCGCTTTGTTAAAGGAGAGATCCGCTATGCCATTTTTGTCCGTGGCAGCTACCTGTGCGATGGCAGGTACCGGATCGGAACCAGTTGTATTTACCATGGCGATAATGATTTTTTGCTCTGCCATCGGGACTGTAACTGTGTTCCAGTTTTCATCAAAACTTTCCTTCTTTAGTGTGACAGAAACTTTTTCGTTCACTTTCGTTTCATAGGATTCCTTATCAAAAAAAGAATAGGAGCTGGACTCGCTGGCAGCAGAGTTATAATACTGGCGGAATACGACGATACTGTCACCATCCTGAACCGGGCAGCTGGTAAAGTTGTACTGGGTAAAACCATCTTCCATGACCAGAGAAGTATTGTTCACCCGGAAGGACCAGAAGTAGGAGCTGTCCAGTGTGTCCTGTCCTGGTATAGCGGCAGGATTGCCGTAAGCAAATGCCAGGTCAGAAGCCGGTGTTTTGGATTGGTCTGATATGTATTTTGCCAGGGCGTGGGCAGCAGTGACATGAGCAGTCTCAAGCACTGGTGTCTCCACAGAAGCATTAAAAGTGTTGTTGATGGCGGCTACAGTATCTTTGTCCAGTGTGATGCTGGTGGGTGGAACCAGAGTTTTGCTGGAATCTTCCACCCGCAATGTAACTGTGACCGTGTCACTGGCTGCTTTTGCCTCTGCCGAAATTTCCCTGTCTGCCACAGAAACAGAAAAGATCATGGCAAGAGAGAGAAGCAGAGCTGTGCATCGTTTTTTTGTTTTCATACTCATCCTCATTTCTGCGCATTTTGCGCTTGTTGTGTAATCATTGATTTCTTTTGATCTCAATTTAATATAGTAGAATAAAAAATCCCTTTATACCTGGAAAAGGGTATAAAGGGCTGTTATGACATAACTTGTACAACAAAAACAGACCAATCGTGTGTTTAGCGCTGTTGAGCTAATCGCACCCTTGGACAAGATCTAAAATGTCAAAACATTCCCTCTCCCTCCGAAAGGTTATATTTCATACTGTATGGCAGGTCTTCCGACTTATGTATCAACTGCAGATAGCGCCTTCCCAGATCATTATGCCCGATGGGCTGTTCCAGTGGCTGACCGGGGTGCAGAAATGGCATTCCGGTCCTGTTATCGGCATCCTCAAATACGGCAGCGGGGGCTGTGCCGGACTCGAACCGGCTTCCCTATTAATTCTGTTTACCTGACGGTGCATGCAAATGTGACAGCAACGTGTCACCAGAAACCTATACAGCTACTTATATTAAAATAAATCATTATGAGTGTAACATATATTTTAGGAAAATGGAAGGGAATTAGGGAAATAAAAAATATTCCCAAAAAATATTCGTCTTGTTATTTGTAATACAATGTATTACAATAACTTTGAAGGCCAGGTGTTTCTATGAAAGATTCAACTGTAAGTGCACGTGTCGAATACGATATTAAAACTGAAGCAGAAGATATTCTTCAGGGATTAGGAATCCCTGTATCTGTTGTTATCAATTCCTTATACCGTCAGATTATATATAGGCGTGGTGTACCCGGGGAGGATGTACCTTACAATGAAGTGTTTGATGAACTCGAAAGGAATCTTGTACGATGAATACTTACGAAATCATCAGGACACCTGATGCAACAACAGATCTTATAGAACTGCGTGAATATATAGCTGGTGTGCTGCTTGTTCCAGATGTAGCATTGGCGTATATACGTACTGTCCGTGAGGAAATAAGTAAACTATCCGATATGCCCCATGCCCCAAAGGGATTGATGAAGATAAGGAACGTTATATCAGAAATATTGGAATGAATCTGACAATCATTTTGTTGAGCAATTATAATTCTGATCAACAGATTCCCGTTTGACAGGGAGCTGTATATAAAGGAAAAAATGAGTTTATGGAGGATAAAAATTTGGAAATTATAGAGGCAAAAGACAGAACCATGCCATTGATAGAACAATTATTAAAAGTGTGGGAAAGTTCTGTGAAAGCAACACATCTATTTCTATCAGAGAATGAAATAGAAAACATTAAAAGGTATGTGCCACAAGCTTTAAAAGAAATCCCTTGTTTAATTATCGTAGAAGACGAAAATCAAGTTCCTGTTGGCTTTATGGGGATTGTAGAGCAGCATCTTGAAATGCTTTTTATTTCTCACGAAAAAAGGGGAAAGGGATTAGGCAAAGAATTACTTAAATACGCAATAGAAAAATATTCGGTGAATGATTTGGCAGTTAATGAGCAAAATCCTCTTGCGAAAGGTTTCTATGAACACATGGGATTTGAAGTTTATAAAAGAACAGAGTGTGATGAACAAGGCAACCCATATCCACTTTTGTATATGAGATTAGATAGATAACTTCTTATTTTGGAGTTAAGTATAGAATGTATATTAGAGAGTATCAATCATCAGATTGTAAGGAATTGCCACTGCTATTTGTAATTGTTTGGAATCGACAGTTCAAAGGAATATTGTCACTCACGCTTCTATTACGGCAAGAACTTTTTTTGAGAAAAGAGGATATAGGGTTGTCAAAGAGTAACAAGTAGAACGACAAGGAGTTTTTCTTAAAATTTTATTATGATAAAGGATCAATAAATTCCTATTCTCTATTTCATGGCTAAATGATTGCAACAAACCAAACAGCGGAGAATCTAAACTTGTTAATCCAGCCGCTAGTGGCTGGATTATATAAAATGCGAAGATAAAAACGCAACGTGTGTAGTTATAATACATAGAAGGCAGAAGGGGAGGCGACAATTATGAAGGGAAATAAAAAAATTATTTTAGGCTGTCTGCTTTTCATTACTGTTTTGTGTACAGTGTTGATCATAAAGGGAATGGGGGGAAGTGATAATTCATCTACTGGAGTAGTAGAAAGTAAAGAGATTTCCCAGAGCGGAATTGTCTCTGCAGATCAAAAGGAGGAGACTAAAGCAGCCATATCTTCCAGCGGTCCCGGAGAAGCAGAGGTGAGTTCTGCCGACCTCCGTAAAAAAGAAAATACCTCCAAGAAGGCGTCTGCCAAAAGGAATAACGACCATAAGAAAGAACCAAAGAGAACCAAAGAACCGGATAAGGCAGCAGACAGGAAAGCAGATAATAAAATAGACAAAAAGACTGCGGATCTGTCATCGGCCAGGACCAGATCTCCCAAAAAAAACGCCGGCTCCCAACCGAAACCACAGAGTACAAAGAACCCGGAAAAAAGTACCCAGGCCGCTGCTCCGGCATCGACGCAGCTTCCAGCTGCGGCGACGGGTGCGACGAAACAGGAAAAGAAGGAATGCAGCTTTACCATCACCTGTCAGGAAGTATTTTCCCATATGGACAAGCTGAGTGAAAGTGCCAAAAAAGTAATTCCGCAAGATGGAATTATTTTGAATGGAACTTTTGCCTTTGAGGAGGGGGAGACGGTTTTTGATCTGCTGAAACGGGTTTGTAAAGAGAAGGAGATTCATCTGGATTATGTTTTTACGCCGTTATATTCCTCTTATTATATTAAGGGGATACATAATCTGTATGAGTTTGACTGCGGGGATGAGAGCGGGTGGATGTATTCCGTCAATGGAAAGGATCCGGGATGTGGCAGTAATAAATACAAATTGGCGAAAGGGGATCAGGTAGTTTTTAACTACACCTGTGAATATTAATAGGAGATTTTGTGGCTGTCACAGGAGGAAACAAGGTTCAATTTTGCGCCGCCTGGACAGGAAGGAGGAATGGCCGTGAATGGTTTCAATAAATATCATCCCGCTGTGATCTTCATGTATTTTGCGGCGGTGATGGTCATCACGGTTTTTGTATTTGATCCGGTGCTCCTGGGAATTTTCCTCATCAGTCAGAGCGCCTTTTACGTGTATCTGAAAGGTATGTCAGGGGGAATTAGTTTTGTGGGTAAATGTCTGGCAATGGTCGTCATCTGCGGCGGCATCAATGCCCTGGTCAACCACCGGGGAGTCACGGTACTGTGCTGGATAGGTGAACTTCCGGTGACAGCAGAATGTTTATTCTACGGCTGTATGACAGGGACCCTTCTGGCAGCCTCCCTTTTGATGTTCGGGTGCTGCAGCCAGATCATGACTTCGGAAAAGATCCTATGTCTTTTCGGAAACCGGCTGCCCCACATCAGCCTTTTATTTTCTATGGCGTTGCGGCTGATCCCCAAAATCCGACGGGATTATAAAAAGATCCGGGAGAACCATAAACTGCAGACGGGCATTCTCACAACGCTGGTGGGACTTGCCCTGGAAGATTCTTTGGAAATGGGCACTGCCATGAGAGACCGCGGTTACGGAAAACCGTTAAAAGGGAAAAAGCGGACCAGCATTTATGCCCGCAGGTTCCAGGGAAGAGATCTGGTATTGATGGTATGTCTGTTTCTTGCTGCTTCGATGGGAATGGGGATGTATGCCTGCTCCCACACAAGATTTCTTGCCTTTCCTTATATAGAATACAGCAGGGATGGAATGGGGACAGGGGCATACTTTTTATATGTTCTGTTGTTTTTTATTCCCATGGGGATAAATATCAGGGAGGAACTCAGATGGAAACATATTGTTTCAAAGATATAAGCTACACTTATGGCGGAAGTACAGAGACCGTGTTAAAAAAGGTTTCCTTTGAGGTAGGAAGAGGAGAGTTTGTGGTGGTCTGCGGGGCATCGGGATCTGGCAAGACGACACTTCTTCGATGTATTAAGGAATCACATCAGGAGTTCGGCTATGTATCCCAGAATCCTTCCAATCAGATCGTGACAGATAAGGTACGGCATGAGCTGGCTTTTGGGATGGAAAATATGGGAATTCCGACGGAGAAGATGCGGCATGCCATCGCTGGTACCGCCACCTATTTTGGTATGGAGGACTGGATGGAGAGGGATACCTGTTCCCTGTCGGGTGGGGAAAAACAGCTTTTGAATCTTGCCTCAGTACTGGTGACGGATCCGGAGGTGATCCTGCTGGACGAGCCCACCGCTCAATTGGATCCTATGGCGGCGTCTGCTTTTCTGGATATTCTGCGGCGGCTGAATTCCCAGCTGGGGATCACGGTCATTCTTGTGGAACAGCGGCTGGAAGAAGTGCTGGCGATCTGTGATAAAATGCTGGTGCTCCACGAAGGACAGATCGCTGCATGGGGACGGCTGCATCAGGTATATGAAAAAATATGCCATTCTGAACTGTCGGAGGAGTTTATGGATTATATGCCTTCTTTTGTCCGGCTCTATCATCGGTTTTCCCAGGAAAGAAATGCCTGTCCCTCCAGTGTGAAAGAATGCCGGAACTGGTTTTATAGCAACGATATTCAATGCCCGGCCGTGGAACTGGAACCATCTCCGGAGGAGACGGAGGGAATTTCGTCTATTGAGTGCCGCAATTTGTTTTTCCGCTATGAGAAAAAGGGAAAAGATGTGCTCAGAGAGGTTTGTTTTGAGGCAGTGCCCGGCAGGATTTATGGCATCGCCGGCGGGAACGGCACAGGAAAAACTACTTTTTTAAAAGTACTTGCTGGAGCAGAAACATGTTACCATGGGAAAATAAAAGTCCAGGGCAGGATTTCCTATCTGCCCCAGGAACCAAAATACATGTTTATTGGAGACCGGATCTGTGATATAATAAAAACGGAAGCGGCGGTGGAAAAATTTGGGCTGCAGCTGATCCTTGACAGGCACCCCTATGATGTGAGCGGCGGCCAGATGCAGCGGACTGCCATGGCGTACCTGTATGAACAGGATGGGGACATTTACTTGTTTGACGAGCCGACGAAGGGACTGGATCCCTTTTGGAAGAAGCAGTTTGGCGCCTGGCTGGCAGAGTTGGCGGAGGCAGGAAAGACGGTGATCCTGGTATCCCATGATGTAGAATTTGCCGCCAATACCTGTGAATATATGTCGATGAGTTTTGACGGGGAGATCACACCGCCGATGAAGACACAGGATTTTTTCCGGGGAGGGCTTTTTTATACGACAGCAGTCCAGCGGATCCTGGGAGACAGGTATCCACAGATCGTGTCAGAAAGGTTTATTTTATGAAGAATAAAAGAGTGTGGGGCTATGTGCTGGTGCTGATCTTCTGCATCGCACTTCTTGTCTATAGTCTTTTGGTACTAAGGGGCAGGGAATATTATTATGTCAGTCTGGCAATCATGTTAGCAGGAGTGATATTGTTCGTTCTTGGGTTTGAGAACCGGAGGCCTTCAGTGGCTGAACTGACGATCATTGCTGTGATGTGTGCCATCGGGGTAGTTTCGCGGGTTTCTTTTTTTATTCTTCCCCAGATCAAGCCGCTGGCGGCTGTGGTCATCATCACAGGAATCTCGATGGGGGCAGAGTCTGGGTTTATCACAGGGGCTGTCAGTGCTTTTGTGTCGAATTTTTATTTTGGCCAGGGCTCCTGGACACCCTTTCAGATGTTTGCATTGGGCCTAGTGGGTTTTTTTGCCGGGATCCTGTTTCGAAAGGTGCCGGTGAACCGGCTTTCGATCTCAATCTATGGATTGGTATCTGTTGTTGTAGTTTATGGAGGTATTGTGGATATCAACACACTTTTTTATTCCCTGGGAGAAAATACATGGAATTCCATCCTATGGGTATACGGGACAGGCTTGCCGATGAATCTTATGTTTGGCATATCTACGGTTATATTCCTTGTACTGCTTCACAAACCGGTGCTGAGCAGGCTGACGAGGGTTAAAATAAAATATCATTTGATTGAACAGGAAAAGGAGAGCAGGTTATGAGCAGGGTAAAGATCATTACAGACAGCAACAGTGGCATCACACAGCGGCAGGGAGAGGAAATGGGCATTGAGGTAGTGCCGATGCCGTTTTTTATCAATGAGACCCAGTATCTTGAAGATATAACGATGACCCAGGAAGATTTTTACCGGGCGCTTGCGGATGACACAGCAGAGGTATCTACATCCCAGCCGTCACCGGAGACCATTATGGAGACGTGGACACAGGGACTGGAAGAGTACGACGAGATCGTACATATTCCCATGTCCAGCGGTATCAGCAGTTCCTGTGCCACGGCTATGATGCTGGCTCAGGAAGAGGAGTTTGAGGGCAGGGTCTATGTAGTGGACAACCAGAGGATCTCCGTGACTCAGAGAAGGTCGGTACTTCAGGCAAAGGAACTAGCAGATAGAGGGTTCTCTGGAAAAGAGATTTTTGATATTCTGACCAGGGATAAGCTTGAGAGCAGTATTTATATTATGGTAGATACATTAAAATATCTGAAAAAGGGTGGCAGGCTGACACCGGCTGTGGCGGCTATTGGAACGGTACTGCGCATCAAGCCTGTGCTGCAGATCCAGGGAGACAAACTGGATTCCTATGCGAAAGTTAAGACGTTAAAGCAGGCAAAGCAGACCATGATCAAGGCCATCACTTCAGATCTGGAACATCGTTTTGCAGATTCAGGAAACATGTATATAGACATTGCCCATACTCAGAATCAGGAAGAGGCGGAGAAATTCCGGGAGGAACTGAATTTGCTTTTTCCAGAACATGATATCCATATCGATCCGCTGTCTCTCAGTGTTTCCTGTCATATCGGACCTGGGGCGCTGGCAGTGACATTGTCCAATGAACCAAAGGAATTAAAATAGATATATAAAACCGGCAGTAAGTGGAAGATCCATTTACTGCCGGTTTCGTAGAAAAAGAGGAAAACAAAAACTTCTTATAAGCTATTCATTATTTGCTTTCAGATGGCTTTACATAAACATCGACATCTTCGTCGTCGTCATCAAAGTCATCGTCAAATTCATCATAATCAAAATCACCGTCAAAATCATCCAGATAACGGGGAGTTACATGACGGTATACCGCATAAGCGATCGCTGCCACAGAAGCAACGACACCAATGATCGCAAGAACCCACAAAAGGCAATTTTTTCTTTCCTCATCCGCATTTTTTTTGTTCAACAGCTGGTTGATCTTAGCGCTGTTCACAAGATCATCAATCTTTCCGCACATATATCATTACCATCCTTTCCTTCATGTTCAATATCTATTAATAGTATAACATATCTATGTAAAATATACTAGCTAATTTTTTAAATTTTGGAAAGTTTTGCGAAGGAACTGCGAAGCTTTCTCTGGCCAAAATCTTTAAACTCCACCACCACCTCATAATCCGTACTGAGTTTTGTCAAGGACAACACCGTCCCCGTACCAAATTTGATGTGATAGACGGTATCTCCTTCGCTGTATTCCGGTTTTCCGGCAGGGGCGGACAGAGAGGAGGCTCCTTTTTTTATGTAGGGGTTGTCCGCAAAGGGATTTTTGGAGTGTTTGTTGTATTTTTTAGCCGCAGAGAAGATGTCGTCCAGTCCTGCGGTCCTGTCATATGCGGAGGAAGAACGGCGTGGCTTTTCCCCTTCGGTCTGCTGTATGAGATAACGGGGAATCTCGCTGATAAAGCGGGATGGAAAATTGAAATTTGGTTCTCCGTTTCGCATACGCTGTCTGGCACAGGTCAGTGTCAGCTGTTTTTTTGCCCGGGTAATTCCCACATAGCACAGGCGGCGTTCTTCTTCCATCTCATCATCGGAAGGGTCGTATACAGCGACGGAACCAGGAAAAATATTTTCTTCCATGCCACAAATGTATACCTTGGGAAACTCCAGTCCCTTGGCGCTGTGCAGCGTCATCAACAGAACCTGTTCTGTATCGGGATCCACGGTATCGATATCGGCAACCAGGGCGATGTTTTCCAAAAGCCCCCCCAGGGTGGCTGGTTCGCCGGCGGTATCGCTGGCAGCATCCGTTTCATATTGGATGATCTTATTGATAAGGGAGTCGATATTTTCCAGGCGGGCGTTTGCCTCCACGGTATCCTCAGCCTCCAGATCTTTGACATAGCCCGTGCATTCAAGAATCTCATCCATCAGTCCGCGAAGGGTAAAATCCGGCTCATCCTGACGGCTTTTCAGCAGATCGATGAAGCTGACAAAATCATGGATCCGGGAAGCGGCGCGGCTGCAGCCGTCGATGTAATCGGCTTCCCTCAGGGCGGCAAAAAAGCTAATGCCCCGGTCTAGGCTGTAATCTGTCACCCGCTGGATCGTTGTGGCGCCGATGCCCCTGCGGGGAACATTTATGATCCTCCGGACGGCGATATCATCCTCCGGATTATGGATGGTCTTCAGATAGCAGAGGAGATCCTTGATCTCTTTTCGGGAATAGAAGTTGATGGCGCCCACAATGCGGTAGGGAATATTTTCCTGTACCAGTTTTTCCTCAAAGACCCGGGACTGGGCATTGGTGCGGTAGAGTACGGCGAAATCCGAATAGCTGCTTCCATTTTCCTGGATATCGTTATGGATGTCCCCGGCGATGCCGGCCGCTTCCTCATACTCATTCATATACTGCACATAGCGGATCGGATCGCCTTCTTCTGCCTTGGTCCACAGAGCTTTTTCTTTTCTGGCGGTATTGTGGCGGATCACCTCGTTGGCGGCCTCCAGGATCCGCTTCGTAGAGCGGTAATTTTGTTCCAGGCGGATGGTTTTTGCTTCCGGAAATATTTCTTCAAAATTTAATATGTTATAAATATTGGCTCCCCTGAATTTGTAGATGGACTGGTCATCGTCCCCCACCACACAGAGGTTCCGGTAGCGGGAGGCAAGAAGGCTGAGAAGCATGAATTGGGCCGTGTTGGTATCCTGATACTCGTCCACCAGAATAAAGCGGAAACGGTTCTGGTAGTGTTCCAGCACCTGCGGCTGGTCTTTGAAAAGCTCCACGGTCTTCATGATCAGATCGTCAAAATCCAGGGCATTGTTCTGTTTGAGACGTTTCTGGTATTCTTTGTATACGGTGCCAAAGATCTTACGGTTGTATTCTTTTGCTGTCTCTTCGGCGAACTGTTCTGGCGTTTTGAACTCGTTTTTGGCGTTGGAGATCGCATTCAGAAAGGTCTTTTCTTTATATTTTTTCGTATCTATATTCAGGTGTTTGCAGATATCCTTCATCAGGCTTTTCTGGTCGTCGGTATCATAGATGGTAAAACTGCGGCTGTAACCGATGAGGTCTATGTAACGGCGCAGGATCCGCACACAGGTAGAGTGGAAAGTACTGACCCAGATACTTTCGGCGCCGTAGGAGACGATATGGTCCACCCGTTCACGCATCTCGCTGGCTGCCTTGTTGGTAAAGGTCAGCGCCAGGATCTGCCAGGGATTGACCTGGTGTTCCTCGATCAGATAGGCAATGCGGTGGGTGAGAACCCGGGTCTTGCCGGAACCTGCCCCCGCAAGGATCAGAAGAGGGCCCTCGAAGTGAAGGACTGCTTCCTCCTGTTTATCATTTAAATGGTCTAAAATAGCCGACATATCATTTCCTCCTTCATACTGCGACAAACGTACGTTCATTATAGCATAGCCAAGGACAAAAGACAATAACTATTGAAATTTTTTGGGGAAAATGGTATTGTGAAGTGTGACTAAAACAGTGAGCACAGTCATGAGAAATATCATGCTTGCATGAATATTTCTCATGATTGTGCGAACGTCCCTCATGAGGAACGAAGCAGTGCGGTAAGCAGTGCGGGAGTTCCGAATGAGGGAGGGCTGGTAAAGCTGCGAAGCAGCGGCAGCCCGGTGTTTTAGTCATGAAAATGATTGTGCGAACGTCCCTCATGAGGAACGAAGCAGTGCGGTAAGCAGTGCGGGAGTTCCGAATGAGGGAGGGTGCTAGACATCCTGTGGATGTCTGTTAAGCACCGACCGAAACGGAGTGTAGATAGGTAAAGCTGCGAAGCAGCGTTGCTAAGCGCCAGTGGCGCTTGTTAAGCAAGGACCGAATCGGAGATGAGACCAGCCCGATGTTTTGGTCACGAATTGTTTGTGCCGCCTGTGGCGGCATGTTTGAAAGGGTGAAAAAAGGAGAAAATCATGAGAGATATTTATGTACTGGATCTACATACCCATACCTATGCCAGCGGGCATGCTTACAATACGATGAATGAGATGGCGCTGGCAGCAAAGGAAAAAGGGCTGCAGCTTTTGGGCATTACGGATCATGCCCCTTCTATGCCAGGAACGATGGGGCTGCTGTATTTTCTGAATCTGAAGGTGGCAAGACGGGAAAAATATGGTCTTCCCCTGCTGCTGGGGACAGAGGTGAATGTGGTGGACCATGACGGAAAGCTGGATCTGCCGGACCGGGTGCTGGAGGAGATGGATGTGGTGATCGCAAGCCTGCATGTGCGCTGTATCGAGCCTGGCAGCCCGGAGGAGAATACCAGGGCATATCTTGGTGCCATACGGAATCCCCATGTTGATATCATCGGACATCCAGATGATATCCGGTATGAGTTTGATCAAGAAATTATGGTTCGGGAAGCAAAAAAATATGGAAAGCTGATAGAATTGAATAATTCTTCCCTGGCGCCCACAAGTTTTCGGAAGAATGCCAGGGAGGCAGACCGCAAAATCCTAAAACTATGTAAAAAATATGAAGTTCCGGTGGTCGTTGGAAGCGATGCACATACAGAGGAAGATATTTTGAATTTTGAATATGCGGATGAGCTGCTCCTGGAGGTGGATTTTCCTGTGGAACTGATCGCCAATACCTCCGTGGAAAAATTAAAAGCGCTGCTGGCATAGCTTTTTTCTAAGGCGGCTTTTTAATGCAGCGTCTCATCTATGATGCGTTCAATGATCTGTTTTTTCATATAGACGTCAAAGCTCAGCATGCAGATGTACGCAAAACGGGACAGATAGTCTGCTTCTGCCTCGTCGGTGGCGTCGGAAAAGATCTCCTGTGAGCTCTTGAAGCGGCGCACTACATCTTTGGTCAGATTGTTGGTCTGCTCCTTTTCCATTTTGAAAATTTCTTCATATATCTTTTCCAGAGAAATATCCTTTGAGGTATGGTTAAAAAACATACGTGTCAAAGGGGCAAATATTTTCTGGATGTCGCTGATGGAAAGAACATTTTTAAAGTAGTAGAGAAAGATCAGCAGATACATATGTTCTTTGGAGTATTTTTTCTTGTCCGGCGGCGGAAGAAGATTGTTTTTCGTGTAATTGTTGATCATGGTCTTGGTAAGGATCTTATCCTCATCCGTTCTTTTACAGGCTTCCAGATGGGCGTCCATAAAAGTGGTGACCTGATCCATATACAGATCAATGTTTGGAATGTCCGATGGAGAGATGTAATCGATTTCCCTCAGTTTGTTGATGATATCCATAATACTTTCTTCGTTGCTCTTTTTCATGACAACTCCATTTCTCACAGTTTTTGCTTCTGTGTACGCAATAGTCGTATAGAACAGTATAACGTATTTTGGGTAAAAAAGCAATTATCTTTGTGGTATTTGTTTTTGGCTGGCCTTTCACTGTATTTGAAAAACTTGAGAAATGGTTGCGTTTACGATGAATATTGTCTATAATAATCTGTGAGCAGAACGGATATTATGAATGTGTCAAGAAAGGAGGCATACTATGCCATTTATTAATTCTAAGGTTACGGTTAAGATGACAGAAGAGAAAAAGGAGGCTATCAAATCCAGGCTGGGCGAGGCGGTGGCTTCTACCATTGGAAAGTCGGAAAACTGGCTGATGGTGGGTTTTGAAGATAGTTATGACTTGTATTTTCAGGGAAACAGATCAGAGGAGAGCGCTTTTATCGAGGTGAGCATTTATGGAAAGGCTTCTTCCTCTGCCTTCAATGCGCTGACCGGAGTGATCTGTGATATCTTTGAGAGTGAGCTGTCAATCCCGAAGAACCGGATCTATGTAAAATATCAGGAGATCCCCAACTGGGGATGGAACGGCTCCAACCTGTAGCGGCAGTTTTACGGCGGCGGTCCTGCCAGTCAGCACACTTGCCCCCTTATATCAAGTTAGAAAGCCGGGATATATGTGAAAAATGATTTTTCTAAGGGAAATGTCTGCCGTCATATTTTGATGCAGGCAGTTCCCCTTACGATCGCGCAGCTGATCCAGCTGCTTTATAATGTAGTGGACCGGATCTATATCGGTCACCTTCCGGGAACCCACGGACAAGCACTGACAGGCATCGGACTGATATTTCCGATCATATCGATCATAGCCGCCTTTACAAATTTGTTCGCCATGGGAGGAGCCCCTCTTTTTTCTATCGCCAGGGGTGCCGGGGAGGAAAAAAAGGCTTCCCGGATTTTAAATAATACCTTTTTCTTATTGGTTCTGGCGGCGGTGATCCTAATGGGCATCGGTTATTTATTTCAGAAGGAGATCCTGTATTTATTCGGTGCCAGCGAGGCTACATATCCTTATGCCAGGGAATATCTCATGATCTATCTGCTGGGTACGGTTTTTTTAATGGTGGGAACGGGAATGAATCAGTTCATCAATGCCCAGGGATTTCCGAAGACAGGAATGATGGTGGTGATGAGCGGCGCCATCCTGAACATTGCCCTGGATCCCCTGTTTATCTTTGTCTTTGGGATGGGAATACGGGGGGCAGCAGTGGCTACTGTTATTTCACAGTTTGTCTCTGCCCTTCTGGTACTGAGATTTTTTGTGGGAAAGAGGACGCTGTTCCGGCTGGTTCCCGCCTGTATGCGCCTGGAGTTTCCGATGGTCAGAAAGATAGTGGGGCTCGGAACTTCCGGTTTTATCATGGCGGTGACAAACAGTTTCGTACAGATCATCTGCAATGTGACCCTGAAGTCCTATGGCGGAGATCTATATATTGGTGTTATGACTATTTTAAATTCGGTACGGGAGATCGCCAATATTGCCATAGTTGGCGTTACCAGTGGAGCCCAGCCGGTGCTTGGATTTAATTATGGCGCTGGAGAATATAAAAGGGTGAAGCAGGCGATCCTGTTTACCTCTCTTATTGGTTTTTTATATACGACGGCTGTGTGGATATTTGTTATGTTAGAGCCAGGGGTATTTATCCGTATGTTCAGTGACAGTCCAGCCATGGAAGCTCCGGGTAAGGAAGCATTGAAATTGTATTTCTTCGGCTTTTTCTTTATGGCGTTTCAATTTGCGGGACAGTCTACCTTTGTGGCGCTGGGAAAATCCAGATATTCCGTTTTTTTCTCCTTGTTCCGCAAGGTGATCATTGTGGTGCCATTGACGCTTCTTCTGCCCAAGCTGTGGGGGCTGGGAGTGGATGGCGTCTATCTGGCAGAGCCCATTTCTAATGCGGTGGGGGGGCTCGCCTGTTTCCTAACGATGATCTGTGTGGTGTGGAGAGAATTATCCGAAAAATCCAGGCTGAAACAGGTGTAAATATCATGAAAGGTTTTGGAAAAAATGAAAAAGAATGAGATCTATGAGGGGGAAGTTTCCTTTTTGAAATTTCCGAATAAAGGAATCGTAAAAGTGGAAACAGAAGAGGGAGAGGTTCTTGTTCAAGTAAAAAATGTTCTTCCGGGGCAGAAGGTTTCTTTTTGTCTGACAAAAAACCGCCAGAACCGAAAAGAGGGACGGCTGTTGGAAGTACTTGAGAAATCGGAAATGGAGACAGAGGTTCCCCCATGCCCCCATTTTTATCTTTGCGGTGGCTGCTCCTATCAGATGCTTAGTTATGAAGGGCAGAAGAACCTGAAGCTGGAACAGGTCAGGGCTTTATTTGACCAGATCTGTCCAGAGATTACCCTGACCTCCTGCGTGGCAAGCCCGGCAGTCTGGGAGTACCGCAATAAAATGGAGTTTTCCTTTGGCGATGAGTGTAAGGGAGGGGATCTGACACTGGGATTACATAAACGGGGGAGTTTCTATGATATCGTCCCGGTAAAGAACTGCCAGATCGTGAATTCGGATATTCGGAAGATTTTGTCTACAACGGTAGACTACTTTGCCTCCAAGGAAATTTCTTTTTTCCATAAAATCACCCACGAGGGGTATCTGCGGCATCTGCTGGTGCGGGGAGCGTCAAAGACGGGGGAGCTCCTTGTCTGCCTGGTGACCACGTCTCAGCTGTCCATGGATCTTACGGAGTACCGTGACCTGCTGCTGGCCGGGGAGTATGAGGGAAAGATCGCTGGCATTCTCCATATGGTGAACAATGGATTGTCTGATGCCGTCCGGGCAGATTCCACTGAGATCCTCTACGGGCGGGATTATTTTTATGAGGATATTCTGGGACTTAAATTTAAGATTTCTCCCTTTTCTTTTTTCCAGACCAATTCTCTCGGTGCGGAAGTGCTGTATGAAAAAGCCCGTGAGTACATCGGGGATGTGGAGGGCAAGGTGATCTTCGACCTTTATAGCGGTACGGGCACCATAGCCCAGGTACTGGCACCGGTGGCAAAGAAGGTGATCGGAGTGGAGATCGTGGAAGAGGCCGTAGAGGCGGCCAGGGAAAACGCGGAGCAGAACCATCTGGAGAACTGCGAATTTATCGCCGGAGATGTGCTGAAGGTCATCGATGAGATCCAGGAAAAACCGGATGTTATCGTGCTGGATCCTCCGAGAGAAGGAGTGCATCCCAAGGCACTGAAAAAGATTCTGGAGTATGGTGTAGAGCAGATTCTGTATATTTCCTGCAAGCCTACCAGTCTCGCCAGAGATATGGAGATGTTTCTGGAACAGGGGTACGCGCCGGAGCGGGCGGAGTGTGTGGATATGTTTCCCTGGACCAGGGGGGTGGAGACGGTAGTAATGCTTTCCCACAAAAAACCTGACAGCGTAATCAACGTAAAAGTGGAGTTTGGCGAGGGTGAGGGCAAAGTGCCGCTTGATAATATCGCCAAGAGAGCCGAAGCGTACAAGCCGAAAGAGCGAGTTACATATAAGATGATTAAGGAGTACATAGAAGCGAAGTATGGCTTCAAAGTACATACCGCATATATCGCAGAGGTAAAGAGGGAGTTAGGATTGCCGATGTATGATGCTCCTAATGCGGTAGAGGAATTGAAACAGCCGAGGAAACATCCGACAGAGGAGAAAGTGGAAGCGATAAAGGATGCTTTGAAGCATTTTGAGGTCATCTAAAATTATGGGCGTATCATTAGAAATAGTGGTACGCTTTTCTTGAAAGAATTTGTTGGAAGTAGTAATATAAAAA
>CAJUAU010000005.1 GCA_910584645.1 uncultured Eubacterium sp. | reverse complement strand
GCTTTTCTGCTTCTTTTTATAGTTCTGAAAATTGTCTGAATTTTCAGGGTTGTTTCACTGTTCAGTTATCAAGGTCCATCCCCACGTCTTCTGTGGGTTTGTGCTGCGCTGTTTTCTGTTCTTTACCGCGTCAGCGAATATTATCTTATCAAATATATTTCACATTGTCAACACTTTTTTAAAAGTTTTTTTAATTTTTTTCAAAATAATCTGAATATGGTTAAATTTCGCCCTTTTTCAACGAGGTTTCCCCTTTTCCATATGATCTATACATGCGGATTTGAACCTTTTTTTCTCTAAGTGACAAAAGTTACTGAAATAAAATTTCTTTTTCGTTATTATAATGATATAATAATGATCGGAGGTATTAACATGAAAAAGAAAGCATTTGTTGATCAAAAACTATGTGTGGCATGCGGTTCCTGTCTTAAAACCTGCAGAGCAGGGGCAATAAGCATCCCAAGAGGTGTATATGCCGTTATAGACAGTGTGAAATGTATCGGCTGCGGTATGTGTGCGAAAGGATGTCCCGCAAGCATTATTACAGTAAGTGAGGTGAAATCCGATGAATAAGAAAAAATGGTACGATTATTTGTGGATTTTCTCCACTGTCTACCTTATTCTTGGCTTTTTTAACATTTTGTTTGCCTGGCTTGGACTGATCTGCTTTTTCACACCACTTGCGATTTCCTTAATCAAAGGAAATAAAGCATACTGCAATAAATACTGTGGAAGGGGCCAGCTTTTTTCACTGCTTGGCGGAGGATTTGGGCTTTCGCGCAAAAAAGATATTCCAAAATGGATGAAATCACCATATTTCAGATACGGATTTCTAATATTTTTTCTGACAATGTTTGGTATAATGATATGGAATACATACCTCGTATTTGCAGGAACAAAAGACCTGAAACAGGTAGTCACACTGCTTTGGACGTTTAAACTGCCATGGCAGTGGGCATACCGCGGAACATTCATTTCTCCAGGTGTTGCACAGTTTGCTTTTGGTTTTTACAGTGTGATGCTGACATCAACCATTCTTGGTCTTGTTACAATGGCTCTTTTCAAGCCGCGTTCCTGGTGTGTCTACTGCCCAATGGGAACCATGACACAAATGATATGTAGAATAAAAGCACATAATAAAGATTAAACATCCGGGAGGTGTATACGTTGCAATATATAATATCTTTTTTAGAGGGCATTATTACATTTATTTCACCCTGCCTCTTGCCTATGATCCCGATTTACGTGTCTTATTTCGCAGGCGGAGGAGAGCGAAGCCAAAAGAAAACTTTTCTGGGTGCATTAGGGTTTGTACTGGGATTTACTTCCATTTTTATGGCACTCGGCGCTTTAGCAGGAACACTTGGCAGTTTTCTAAAACAATACCAGACTGCTGTCAATATTATCTCCGGACTGGTGGTAATATTTTTTGGACTTAATTTTCTAGGTGTATTGAAACTGTATCTATTCAAAGGGATAACAAAGACGGTCCGCACCGATAATATGGGGTTTTTCTCTTCAATACTATTCGGAATGATATTTTCTATAGGCTGGACACCCTGTGTAGGCGCTTTTTTAGGCTCCGCCCTTATGCTTGCTTCCCAGCAGGGACATGTCCTTGAAGGAATATTTATGCTTTTTACCTATTCCATTGGTCTTGGAATTCCCTTTATGTTAAGTGCTGTTTTGATTGACTATCTGAAATCTACATTTGATTTCATAAAGAGACATTATAAAATCATTAATCTTATCAGCGGAATCTTCCTTGTCCTCATCGGTGTGCTGATGGCAACCGGGACTCTGGGATGGTTTCTTGGATTGCTGAGTTAGGAGGCTCTATGAAAAATAAGATAACTGTATTGGTTCTGATCTTGGTTTTCATTTTATTAATTGGAGGATCTTATGTGTTGTACAATTACTTAAGTCCGAGTATTTCTTCTGACAAAATGACAACACAGGACGAGGCTGAGAATAACAGTGAAACTTCACAACAGGAAAAGGAACAGGAACCTGCCCCTGATTTTACAGTTTTTGATAAAAATGGTAAGGAAGTCAAGCTTTCTGATTTTGCTGGAAAACCTGCGGTTGTTAATTTCTGGGCCAGCTGGTGTGGACCATGTCAGATGGAGATGCCGGATTTTGAAGAAAAATATCGCGAACTTGGCGGCGAGATCAACTTTTTAATGGTCAATATGACAGATGGTTCACGGGAGACCGTTAAAATTGCATCCACTTTTATTGAGAAAAAGGGTTATACCTTTCCCGTATATTATGATACAGAATCAAATGCTGCAATTACTTACAATGTTTATTCTCTACCTACCACCTATTTTATCGATTCCAGCGGCCATGTCACTGCCCAGACAACCGGCGCTATCGACAGTGGGACATTGCAAAAAGGCATTGATATGATAAAAAAGGAAGGGTAAATACTGATAAAATCGTTGTTCTGTAAACATATAGTTCCAATTGAGCAAATCTCCATAAAATAAAGATTTGCTCAATTTTTTAAGGAATTTGCATAACGTTTAAAAATCTGCTCTATTTCCTTCTCCTCCATTTTCAGATCCCTTGGAAAATCATCGCTGATATCGCTATCATCATTATCTTCTCCAGGATAATTCACCGCTCCCTCCCGCAATTCTATAAAAGAATTCTTTTCCGGTATCAGCTCTCTTTTCTGTTTAAGATATTCATCCGATGAAATATCAACCCACTTTTTTTGTATATAACGACGTGTAACCAAACACTCCTCAAGGTCAGCATCCGACAGAAATCCATCTTCGCATTCATGGTCCTTAAATTTGCCGTCAGTATAATCACGCTCCTGATCCACTTCCAGATCTAAAACATCATATACACGGAGACACTGATCTTCGCTTTTGATCTCCTTTACATACCCATAAGTCCCATTAGCATTCCCCTGAAGTAAATACATCTCCTTCAGCAAATACACTTTCTTTTGCTCAAAATCTGCAAGTACCTGTGTATAATTGGAAACCCTTTCCTGTTCGCCTCTCTCATCTAAAAGTGCTTTTATTCCGGTACCGTCAAAATAGTAATAGGTAAAATATCCTCCCATCGAACCCCCTGAATGGTGTAGAACACCCAGTTCTGGTACATTATCAAAGTTCAGATCAAGTAAATAATAACCTTGAATCGGAAAATCATGATCTGGATCAATATCCGCATTAAGAAGAAATTCCATGTATGCTTTTACATATGCCGGTTTTTCATCCTCATGTATGGCCTGCCCCGATACTGCCTGACCGGATGCCGTCCCTGCAGTCATTTTGGATGTATCCTTTCCCAATGCCATTTTCTCCGCAAATTCACCGCCGCATCCTGAGAGCATGCTAAGTGCAAATATACACATGCACATAATATATATAGCTTTTTTCATTCTCATTCCTCCATTCCACTTGACGGGGAACACAATTTCTGCTTCTCTTCCTCATAAAGGGACATAAAAGCTGAGCGGTTTTCATTATAGAGTTTTTCTAATATAAAAGGTATATTTGTTATACCATGTTGTGCACTGTAGTCTTTAAAAACATTTGGTATGTATTGATAAATATTCTCTGCTATCTCTATCATATGTTCAATGTCATTCCCGTCAAAATCTATAAGCTTTTTCTCCGTAAATATCAGCAAACGCACATAATAAGGTCCGCCCTTATATCCGGGCTGGGCGCATATCCAATAAATTTTATCACGGGGAATGGCAGTTATTTTACCTATTTCTCTGATTAAAAGTACATATGAGGGAAGTATTGTGATCCTGTTACTGTACTTTTTTATGGTGTTGTGGTTCATGAAGCCTTCATACAATATTTTCCCCTCAGCAGCCTCTTTATTGATAATTTCTGCTGCTGCTTCTCTGGTATTCTCCTCAAGGGGAAGGATAAGATTTCTGCCATTTTTAGCAGGCAGTATAGATATTATCAGTTGGACTGCCGTACAAAACACCATTAACCCTGCCATAACAACAAATATGATAAACATCTTTTTATCATCCGGCTTACTTAAATCAATGGAATTTCCCACTGCAAAATAAAGAAATGCACAAATACAGGCAAAAACTAAAAATATGCCCAAAAAAAATTTACGCCGCCTTGAATTTCCTTTGATTGACTCCTGCTCCAGGTATTCTCGTACCATATGGTATATTCCTCCCAGTTTAATTTGAAATTATCTTCTTACTTTTACTGATAAATCAATGCTTTTTCTTAAATTACTTTTTTCTCAGTATAACACATTTCCACAAGAAATGAAGCATTATTTATAAAACCTTAAAATTGATAATCTGGAAGAAACTTTCAGAAATCCCGGCTAGGTATTCAAAGGTATTCAAGCCGTTAAAAACGGCTTTACTTTTCTTGATGCAAAAAAAGAGCAAACCTCTATAAAATAGGGATTTGCTCACTTTTTTAAGTGTATTTTCAATGCACTTTGTGAACGGAGAAGGAGGGATTTGAACCCTCGCGCCGCGCGAACGACCTACACCCTTAGCAGGGGCGCCTCTTCAGCCACTTGAGTACTTCTCCAAATTCCTGAAAATAATTTTCTTTATTCAATTTCAGTGCATGGATAATTCTAACAGATTATCGTCTATTTGTCAACTAAATCTTCTCATATTCTTTCACTGCAGTTTCATACAAATTATTTCCCATACAATCAATTACAGTAATAACAGGAAGTTTCTCCACCTCCAGCCTGCGGATGGCCTCTGTTCCGAGATCATCATAGGCGATCACTTCACTTTTTTTTATGCACTTTGACAGTAGCGCACCGGCACCGCCTACAGCGGCAAAATACACTGCTGTATTTTTTTTCATGGAATCGATAACGCCGGAACTTCTTTTACCCTTACCGATCATACCTTTTAACCCAAGATCCAAAAGCGCAGGGGCATATTTATCCATGCGGCTGCTTGTGGTGGGACCAGCAGAACCGATCACCTGGCCCTCACGGTTTGGCGTCGGACCTAAATAGTAGATCACCTGGTCTCTTATATCAAAAGGTATGTCCTCACCCTGTGAAAGTCCCTCTGTCATCCTTTTGTGGGCAGCATCCCTTGCAGTATATATTGTACCGGATATATATACATAATCTCCTGCCTTTAGATCCTTCACTTTCTCATTTGTTAATGGTGTCTCAATATACTTATCCATATGTCCTCCATTTCTATGCTATACGCACAGCCCTTCTATAGTATTAACCCATATCCGGAAAATAATTCCTGGATTATATCATCATATTCAAAAAGTTTTTGTACCTTTTTAATCCTTTTCTCAATTCTATTGTCGTATTGAAAAGAATGGATCATGTAACTCCATAGCTCTTTCATCTTAAATAAAACAGTTTTATCTCCATATAAGTTCTGCCTGTAGCTTTCATAAATCATATTATGAAATTCCAGCAGCTTTTCCTTTTTCATCACAGTTCCATCTTTGATAAGGCAGATCAGTCCCGGATAACGTAAGATCCCTCTTCCAAACATCATAAAATTCAACTCAGGAAACCTGGATATAAGGGAATTATAATCTTCCTTTGTAAAAATATCTCCATTATAGCATACTTCCGACCTGCTTCGTTCATATCCTTTTTCAAAAGCAGTAAGATCCGGCGTATTTTTATAATAATCCTCTCTGGTTCTGGGATGAATGATCAACTCATAAACCGGAAACTCATTAAATATGTCCAGCAGTTCATCAAATTCATCTGACTTTTCCAACCCGATGCGCGTCTTAATAGAAATCTGGCTATTACAGGAATCGTATATTTCATCCAAAAACGCCCTCAAACTTTCTTTCTCCGATAGAAACCCGGAACCCTTCTTTTTAGATACAACTGTTCCTACCGGGCACCCGAGATTCAGATTAACCTCGCCGTATCCCAGATCCTCCAGATATTCAGCTGTCTTTATAAATTGTTCGGATTGGTTGGTAAGAATCTGAGGGACTACTTTCATCCCCTGGTTATGCTCTGGAAGTACGTCATTGCGC
This sequence comes from uncultured Eubacterium sp., assembly GCA_910584645.1. Lineage (GTDB taxonomy): Bacteria > Bacillota > Clostridia > Lachnospirales > Lachnospiraceae > Eubacterium_F. The sequence goes on along the minus strand of CAJUAU010000005.1, from coordinate 165,376 downwards.
TCCCGTGTACGGCAGATCCTCTTCTGATTGGGAGATATAAATGGTGTAAAATATTTATCGATCTCTCCAAAGCATGTTTCATATGCATTCCGGAACAAATAACCCGTGATCCCTTCTAATGGTGCCATATAATAATTCATAAATTCCTCTAATTCTGTTTTCTCACAATCTTATATTCATCATCACTCTGATAATAGGGACAACTTTTATAGGAAGTATTCATAAAACGGTACATCTCGTCTTCATCAAGGTTTACCTGGCACTCACCATATCCATCTTCATCAACCAGATAAAAAGAACAAAATTCGCAATTTGTGACCATTGATACATCCCTTTCATCGTGTATTTGATACCTATTTAATTAAAATATGTTTTTCCTCTTTTGTCAACCCTATTTTACAACACTAAGAATAGACATAATTATACCTCCAATTTTATAAAGCGTACTTTTTGGAACTTCATATTTTTGTCAAAATAAATTGACTATAAGATAAAATGATGATAAAATAAGTTTAGTTGTATAGTGTTCAAAAAAGTACACTTTTTTGAATGTAATTTGCATATACATAAATTACAGAAAACTTATTTTAAGGAGGAGTTTAAAAAATGGTAAAAGAGAAAAATCTCGCACTTTGTATCATTCTTTCTATCGTTACATGTGGTATTTATATGTACTACTGGATCGTATGTCTGACAGATGATACGAACGAAATCGCAGGAGAGCCGGAAGATACTTCTGGTGTAATGGCATTGGTTCTGACAATCGTGACATGTGGAATCTACGGTTTATATTGGGCATATAAGCGTGGAGAGAAAATTGACAAAGCGCATCAGCTCAATGGTCAGGCAGCTTCCAATGGTGGAGTTCTTTACTTGATTCTCTACATCTTTGGTGGTATTATTGCTCTTGCTTTGATCCAGAATGAGGTAAATAAATTTGCTCAGTAAAAAGCGAAAGACCTTAGGCATATTGCTTTTGATCGGTGTTTTTTATGCAATCATAGTGCGGTATACATCTTTTTGTATACCGTGTTTTTTTAACACGATCACTGGCTTAAAATGCCCAAGCTGCGGTGTTACCCATATATTTCTTCACCTGATGAACTTTGATCTGCCCGCTGCTTTTCATGCAAACCCTTTTCTATTTTCCACTGCTCCGATTCTTTTATTGATTCTGATCTTGAATGTTTTTTGTGATATAAAGATAAGAAAAAGCCCTTTTACAAGGGCTTTGACAATGATATACCTGATCAGCCTTGTGATCTGGGCTGTAGTCAGAAATATCATGCATATTTAAACTTAACTTTTGCACACGCTTTTTGTGCATCTCAAGTTGCGAAGCAACTGCTAATAAGTTCGTTAGAACTTATTTTAAGTCCGTTAGAACTTATTTATATTACCCGCCTGATATGCCGGTTTACATGGCAGCATATATTGATGGCTACCGGCATACCGGCGATATGAGTTGGGTATGTTTCCACATTGACGCCTAGTGCCGTTACTCTTCCTCCCAGACCTCCAGGCCCTATGCCGAGCTGGTTGATCTTTTCCAGCATCTCATTTTCTAATTCTCTTACGTATGGAATATCCGAGGATTGATTCAGATCTCTTGTAAGAGCCTTTTTGGCAAGGATCGCACTTTTTTCAAAAGTACCGCCAATTCCTACGCCTACTACGATGGGTGGACAGGCATTGGGTCCTGCAAGTTTTACTGTTTCCAGTATCGCATCTTTAATCCCTTCAATGCCATCTGCCGGCTTCAGCATATAGAGACGGCTCATGTTTTCACTGCCAAATCCTTTAGGAGCTACTGTGATCTCTACCTGATCTCCTGGAACGATCTCGTAATGGACCACACCAGGCGTATTATCTCCGGTATTCACTCTCTCCACAGGATCTTTTACCACTGATTTTCTGAGATATCCGTCTTTATAACCCTGACGGATCCCTTCATTTACTGCATCTTCGATAAACATTCCCTCAAAATGTACATCCTGGCCGACTTTTAAAAATACGACAGTCATTCCGGTATCCTGACAGATTGGAATATTTGTCTCAGATGCAATATTCATATTTTCTTCCAGTTGTCCGAGAATCTGGCATCCCAGAGGGGATTCTTCTTTTTCCTTGCCTGCCAGGATCGCTGTCTTTACATCATCAGAAAGGTGGACATTGACCTGCATGCACATCTCCCGGATCTGACTTACAATTTCACTGGTATTAATGACTCTCATCGGTTTCTTCTGATGCCTCCTCTGATTCATTTTCCTCGGAAGTTTCTTCCTTGCGTACTTTTGCTATGCTTGCCACAACGATATCTTTCGTGTGATCAAGATTCATCAGCTTAACACCTGAAGTAATACGTCCCAGTACAGAGATTCCGCTTACCTCGATCCGGATAATGATCCCTTCATTGGTGATAAGCATTACTTCCTGATCTTCGTGAACCGCCTTTGCACCTACTACATTTCCTGTTTTTTCCGTTATTTTATAACATTTCACACCTTTGCCGCCACGGTGCTGAATTCCGAATTCTTCGATACTTGTCCGTTTTCCCATACCAAACTCTGAGACAAGAAGAAGTTCTTCACCCTGGGTATTAAGCTGCATCCCAATTACTTCATCATCAAAGGAGAGGTTCATTCCCCGGACTCCCATGGATGTTCTTCCTGTTGGGCGGACATCTGTCTCTTTAAACATGATACACATACCCTGTCTGGTGACAAGAAGAATATTTTTTTCATCATCTGTAACTTTCACTTCGATCAAGTCATCATCCTCTCTGAGGTTGATCGCCTGCAGTCCTGTCTTACGAATATTCATGTACTCGGTAATGGATGTCTTTTTTACCAGTCCATTTTTTGTCGCCATAAACAGGTAGGTGTCTTCTTTATACTCTCTCAGAGAAATAACTGCCGTAATTTTTTCTTCCGGCAGAAGCTGAAGCAGATTAACAATAGCAGTTCCCCGGCTTGTCCGGCCAGATTCCGGAATCTGATATGCCTTGATCCGGTATACACGACCCTTATTTGTAAAAAACATAAGGTAATGGTGGGTCGTCGCCATAAACAGATCTTCAATATAATCTTCATCTATGGTCTGCATACCCTTTATGCCTTTGCCGCCACGATGCTGGCTTTTAAAATTATCTATGGTCATGCGCTTGATATAACCCATATGAGTAAGAGTGATCACTGTATTCTCTACCGGGATCAGATCTTCCATGGAAATATCAAATACGTCAAATCCTATGCTGCTTCTTCTGTCATCGCCATATTTGTTGGAAATTAATGTAATTTCCTCTTTGATCACACCGAGAAGAAGTTTCCGGTCTGCCAGGATCGCCTTATATTCACCGATCTTCTTCATCAGCTCTTCATATTCATTTTCTAATTTCTCCCGTTCCAGACCTGTCAGTGCACGAAGGCGCATATCAACGATCGCCTGGGCCTGGACATCATCCAGACCAAATCTCTCGATCAATCTCTCCTTCGCAATAGGTGTACTCTGGGATCCACGGATGATCTTAATAACTTCATCAATGTTATCCAGAGCGATCAACAGACCCTTTAATATATGAGCCCTCTCTTCCGCCTTGTTCAGATCATACTGGGTACGTCTAGTGACAACCTCTTCCTGATGTTTGAGATAGTAGGTCAGCATCTGAAGAAGATTCATCACCATAGGCTGCTTATCCACAAGGGCAAGCATATTTACACCAAAGGTATCCTGCAGCTGGGTATGTTTAAAAAGCTGATTAAGCACTACATTTGGATTGACGTCTTTGCGCAATTCAATGCAGATACGCATACCTTCCCGGTTGGACTCATCTCTCAGCTCCGTAATACCATCTACTTTTTTATCTTTATGAAGTTCAGCAATTTTCTCGATCAGCCTCGCTTTATTGACCATGTAGGGAAGCTCTGTCACAATGATACGGTTCTTTCCATTTGCCATAGGCTCAATATTGGTCACCGCTCTCACACGGATCTTCCCCCGTCCTGTGCGGTAAGCTTCCTCAATGCCGGAACGTCCTAATATTGTAGCTCCGGTAGGAAAATCTGGTCCTTTTATGATATCCATCACTTCATCAATAGAAGTCTCTCTGTCTTCTTCCACAATGTTGTCAATGATCTTCACGACACCACCGATCACTTCCCTGAGGTTATGTGGAGGAATGTTGGTCGCCATACCAACCGCAATTCCTGAAGTACCATTTACCAGCAGGTTTGGATATCTGGAAGGAAGCACAACAGGTTCTTTTTCTGTCTCGTCAAAGTTGGGATCAAAATCAACAGTATTTTTGTTGATATCTGACAACATTTCCATGGAGATCTTACTTAACCGTGCCTCTGTATAACGCATGGCGGCCGCCCCGTCTCCGTCCACGGAACCAAAATTACCATGGCCATCCACCAGTGGATATCTTGTGGACCACTCCTGTGCCATGTTGACAAGTGCTCCATAAATAGAAGAATCACCATGGGGATGATATTTACCCATTGTATCACCGACGATACGGGCACATTTACGATGAGGTTTATCCGGCCCGTTGTTCAATTCGATCATCGCATAGAGAATACGACGCTGTACTGGCTTTAAACCATCTCTTACATCAGGAAGCGCCCTGGATGCGATTACCGACATGGCATAATCAATATAGGAATTTTCCATTGTCTTTCTGAGATCGATCGGTTTGATCTCATCCAAAGAATCAATGTCTTTGTCAAAAATATTTTCATCCATGCTCTTCTACATTCCTTTCCTAAATATCCATCGTGGCAAATCTTGCATTTGCTTCGATAAATTCACGTCTCGGCTCCACTTTATCCCCCATCAGGGTAGTAAAGGTAAGATCGATCTCAGAGGATTCATCTTCGTTCATTGTTACCTTAAGAAGAATTCTCTTTGCAGGATCCATGGTAGTATCCCATAACTGTTCTGCATCCATCTCACCCAGACCTTTATAACGCTGGATACTGTTATTGCCATCCCGTCCCAGTTCTTCCAGTTTCGCATTTAATTCTTCATCTGAATATACATAATAGGATTTTTTGCTTCTGTCGATCTTATAAAGCGGCGGCTGGGCAAGGTATACATATCCTTCCTTGATCAGATCCGGCATAAAACGATAGAAAAATGTCAATAAAAGGGTAGCAATATGTGCCCCGTCCACATCGGCATCCGTCATGATGATGATCTTGTGGTAACGCAGCTTATTGATATCAAAATCATCGGATATCCCTGTACCAAAAGCCGTGATCATTGCCCGGATCTCATTATTTACAAGAATTTTGTCCAGTCTTGCCTTCTCTACATTCAGAATCTTTCCACGCAGCGGCAGGATTGCCTGGGTAGCGCGGTCTCTCGCTGTTTTCGCGCTTCCTCCGGCAGAATCTCCCTCTACGATATAGATCTCACAATTTTCAGGATTTTTATCACTGCAGTCTGCAAGTTTTCCTGGCAGGGTAGTTGCATCCAAAGCAGTCTTTCTTCTCGTCAGATCCCTTGCTTTTCTCGCTGCCTCCCTCGCTCTCTGGGCAAGGATCGCTTTATCACAGATCATTTTTGCCACAGAAGGATTTAATTCCAGGAAAATTGTCAGCTGTTCCGTGACAATGTTGTCCACAGCTCCCCTGGCTTCACTGTTTCCAAGCTTCTGCTTTGTCTGCCCTTCAAACTGGGGCTCAGGAATTTTAATACTGATGATCGCCGTTAAGCCCTCCCGTATATCGTCACCACTTAAATTTGGATCATTTTCCTTTAAAAGTTTCTGTCCTCTGGCATAATCATTAAAAGTCTTCGTCAGTGCATTTTTAAAACCGGCAAGATGAGTACCGCCTTCCGGGGTTGTGATATTATTCACAAAACTGTAGCAGTTATCGGAATAAGAATCATTGTGCTGGAAGGCAACTTCCACATATACATCACCTTTCTGCCCTTCGCAGTAGATGATATCCTCATAGAGAGGATCCTTGTGGCGGTTAAGATATTCCACATATTCCTTTATTCCGCCCTCATAATAAAAGGCTTCGATCACCGGCTCTTCCCGACGGTCGTCGTGAAGAACGATCTTTATTCCCTTAGTAAGGAATGCCATCTCACGAAGACGGTGTTTCAAAGTATCATAATCAAATTCTGTTGTCTCAGTAAAAACTGTTTTATCCGGTAAAAATGTAACCTTCGATCCGCGCAGGTCAGTTGTTCCCATCTCTTTCAGATCATACATTACCTTACCGCGTTCATAGCGCTGCTTATAAATTTTTCCATCTTTATATATTTCTACCTCTAACCAGTCAGAAAGGGCATTTACCACCGAAGCCCCTACACCGTGAAGACCGCCGGATACCTTATATCCGCCGCCGCCAAATTTACCACCTGCATGAAGAACGGTGAATACAACTTCCACTGCCGGCCTTCCCGCTTTATGATTGATGCCAACGGGAATACCGCGTCCGTTATCCAGTACAGTGATTGAATTGTCTTTGTTGATATGTACATCAATGACATCACAAAAACCAGCAAGAGCCTCATCAATGGCGTTATCCACAATTTCATACACAAGATGATGAAGACCTCTCTCAGACGTACTTCCGATATACATTCCTGGTCTTTTTCTCACAGCTTCCAGACCTTCCAGAATCTGTATCTGGTCAGCACCATATTCAATCTTTTCCTGATTCTCCATTTTTTCTCCGTCCTTCCTCTATTTCAAAGGTTTTTTGAATATTAATACCATTTTTTATAAACTCTTCCAGACCAGTACAGGTTATAATGGTCTGTATTCCTTTTATATGCTCAAGAAGATAATTTTGTCTCTTGCGGTCTAATTCTGACAAAACATCATCCAATAACAAAATCGGTTTATCTCCTGTTTTTTCTTCTACGATCTGTATCTCTGTTAATTTAAGGGACAGTGCTCCCGTCCTCTGCTGTCCTCTCGAACCAAATTTTCTCAGATCTTTTTCTTCTGATACAAATGATAGATCATCCCTATGGGGGCCTGCATGCGTCGTCTTTTTAAAAATATCCTTTTGCTCTGACAATATCAGTTTCTGGCTGAATTCTTCCGAAACAACATTTGGCTCATAGATCAGCTCAATATTTTCTTTTCCACCTGTAAGTCTATGATGGATCTCTTTGATATAACAATTCAGCTTTTCTACAAATTCTTTTCGTGCCTGGATAACGTATGTACCATATTCTACCAATTTTGAATTCCATATATCCAGTGTGTCCAATAAATCAGAATTTATACTGATTTGTTTTAAAAGTTCATTTCTCTGTTTTAAAACACTTTTATATTTTGTCAGATGAAACAGATACATCTTGTCCAGCTGACACAATTCCATATCGATAAATCGTCTTCTCGCCTCCGGGCCATTCTGGATAATAGCAAGATCCTCTGGAGAAAAAAATACAATACTGGAAACTCCCAGCAGTTCACCGCTCTTCTTTACAGGAACACCATCCACAGCAATTCCTTTTGTCTTGCTTTTTTTTAAATGAACATCTATTTTATGGTGAATTCCATCTTTCTCCACGATCATCCTCAAATGGGATTCCCCACATCCAAGACGGATCATTTCCCTGTCTTTGCTCCCCTTGTGGGAACGTGTCGTAGAACAGAGATAAATTCCCTCAAGCACATTTGTCTTTCCCTGGGCATTGTCCCCAAAAAGCACATTTGTCTCCGGGTCAAAAACAAATACTTCCCGCTCATAATTACGAAAATTCATTAATTCCAAAGAATTTACGATCATAAACTGCTTACCTTCACCTGCTGCCCTTCCAGACCTATGATGTCGCCAGGACGAATCTTTTTTCCCCGGCGCAGTTCTGTCTCGCCGTTGACAGAGACAATACCATCTTCGATCATAAACTTTGCTTCCACCCCGGAACTGGCTAATCCAGCAAGCTTCAATGCCTGCCCAAGCTTAATGAATTCATCTTTAATAAATATCTCTTCCATCACTGTCTCCTTCCATCCTGTCAGTTATCGATAAGATTTACCGGAAGGATCAGATAGATATATGAATTATCATCCCGGATAAAACATGGTGCTTTCGCATTAAACAGATACAAATTTACCTCTTCTTCATCGATCACACGCAGTACATCGATAAGAAATTTGGGATCAAAAGCAATCCTCAGATCCTTTCCTTCTTTTTGTATCCCTATATTTTCATCCATGGAGCCAATTTTCGTATTCATCTCCATCTTGATCTCATCGTTTTTAACATTCATTATGACCGGCTTATTTTCTGCTTCCCTCAAAAGAAGAGTAGCGCGGTCGATACAATTCAAAAGTTCTCTTTTGTTTACTGTGACCTTTGTCTCATAATCATTGGTCAGCATTTGGTTAATATTATAGAAATTTCCTTCGATGAGCCTGGATATGATGATCGTCTTGCCAAGTTCAAACAGAACATGATTTTTAGTAAAGAAGATCTCCACCTCATCCTCCATGCCGCCTGTCAAAATCTTACTTACCTCGCTGAGAGTCTTACCTGGAATAACTGCTTTTATATCACCATAGCTTTCCTTCAGCTGAATCTTCCGGATGGAAACACGGTGAAGATCCAGGGAAGCAATTTTAAATTCATCTCCATTGATCTCAAAAAGCTCTCCGGTAAGGATTTTATTATTTTCATTGTTTGAAATAGAAAAAATGGTCTGCCGTATCATTTCCTTTAAGGTAAACTGGGAGATCACAATCTTCTTTTCTTTTTCTATCTTAGGAAGCATAGGAAATTCTTCGTGGTTTTTTCCTGACAGGTTAAATTTAGCCTTTCCACAGAAAAGAAGAATGTTTTCATTGCTGTCAGATTCAAAATATATATCTTCGTCCGGCAGTTTTCTAATGATCTCAGAGATCATTTTTGCATTGACAAGAATAATACCCTCTTCTTCTATATTTGCAGAAAGCCTTGTCTCAATTCCTAAAGACATGTCATTAGTCGTAAGTTTCAGTTCATCATCCGCTGCTTCGATTACAACACATTCCAGAATGGGCATCGTGGTTTTTCCTGGTACAGCTTTCAATACGATATTGATTGCTTCATTGATGTCAGACTTATTGCATGTGAATTTCATATTGTGAATAACCCCTTTCAAGTTAAAGTCATAGTAAATAATAAGTATATTTTAGTATTATATAGTATTAAGAGCTGTGTTTTTGTGTAAAAGCTGTATAAGCTGCTTTAATCTTAGCCTTTTATGTAAGGATAAGCTCTGGTATTTCTGCCGGATAAAAAGTGAATGCTGTGTAAAAAATAATTGTAAGAAAAATACAAATTTATTATATACACATGATATCAAGTGAAATTAACAATTTCTCTCGAGGTTATCAACGAAGCTTCAGGGATTGATCTTTTTTCTTAAAATATCTATTGTATTCTGGAGACTTTTATCAACCTTTAACATTTCAGATATTTTTTCGCAGCCGTGGATAATCGTAGAATGATCCCTGTTTCCCAGCTTTTCTCCGATATCGGTTGTGGATAAGTCTGTGAATTCTTTGCAAAGGTACATACATATCTGTCTTGGAAAAGCGATGCTCTTTTGCTTTCTTTTCGACACAATGGCATCTTCTGCCAGATTAAAATGATCTGTCACGATCTTATTGATAAAGTCAACAGTGATCTCCCTGGCATCATCTGGACGAATGATATCCTTTAACGCATCCTCTGCCAGATCAAGTGTGATCTCTTTTCGATGGAGCTTCGAGGAAAATATAACCCTTTTGTAGGCGCCTTCCAGATCTCTTATATTAGATCGGATATTGGTGGCGATATAGCTGAGGATCTTATCATCTAGTTTTACTGATTCATTTTCCTGATAATTTTTAAGTATTGCCATACTTGTTTCATAATCTGGCGGCTGAATATCAATAGGAAGCCCGGAATTAAACCGGGATCTGTAACGTTCATCCAGCTGATCCATGTCTCTTGGCGGCTTATCACTGGATATGACGATCTGTTTATTTGACTGAAATAATGCTTCAAAAGTATTAAAAAATTCGATCTGAGTGGATTCCTTCCCAATGATAAACTGAATATCATCGATCAGAAATACATCGATATTACGGTACTTTTTACGAAGATTTGCCGTAGCAGCGGTATCTCCTTTTTTCTTATTTGTACGGATAGCTTCAATCACCTGGTTCGTAAAATCTTCACTGGTAGTGTAAAGTACGTTGAGTTCAGGGTGATGTTCTATGATATGTCTGGCAATCGAGTGCATGAGATGTGTTTTGCCAAGACCAGGTCCACTATAAAGAAAAAGTGGGTTGTATACTTGTGAAGTCGGAGCTTCTGCCACAGCGACAGCTGCTGCATGAGCCATCGAGTTACTCCGGCTCGTGACAAATGTATCAAAAGAATGTCCTGACTTCAGATATGGATATTTATCTGTGAGAGTTTCCTCCTTTATATAGGAAGAAACTGATTCACTTTTATAGATATAGCTTATTTCAACTTCTTCTCCAATTACTACTTCAATCGCAACTTTAATATGAACATTGTATCTGGATTTAAGAAGACTAATGCAGTCTCCCTGGGTTTCTTTATTAATTTGAAAGGTGATGACTCCGCCATCATAAGAGAAAAATTCCAGGGGCTCGATGAAGGTACGGATCGCCGGTTTACTGATATCGCTTTCTTCCATCAAATAGGCGATAATTTCGCTCCATCGGGCTTTTATCTTGTTTTCCATAAAAAAACCTGCCTAACTATTTAAAAATTGAAATAAGGGTATAAACATACAAATATATTTTACCTCAAAATCATAGTTTTTTCAATGGGCATTTGCAAATTTGTAATTTTATTGGAATATTTGCTTGACTAATTGACAATTCAATACTATAATTAGGCTTGATACGGATTTAGTGTGGAATTGAATAACAATGATATAAATCGTGAAGGAGGTGTATAGATATGAAAATGACATTTCAGCCAAAAAAGAAATCCAGAGCCAGAGTTCATGGTTTTCGTAAAAGAATGAGGACATCGAATGGAAGAAAGGTGCTCTCCAGAAGAAGAGCAAAAGGAAGAAAAAAATTGTCTGCGTAGTGTAGTACTGTGCAAAGTCACATAAAATGTGTGGCTTTTTCTTCTCTTTATGAGGAAAGATCAGTGTTTGAAAGACTTGGAAAAAATTCTGAATTTCAAAAGGTTTACAAGACTGGTAAATCAAAAGCAAATAAATACCTGGTGATGGTACTTGTTGAGAGGGAGAGTGGTCCCAATCGTTATGGCTTTTCTGTCAGTAAGAAAGTTGGTAATAGTGTCGTGCGTCACAGAGTCACCAGGTTGTTGCGCGAATCTGTCCGTAGAAATGATGCACGTCTCGAAAGAAGTTATAATATCGTAATTGTTGCCAGAAACACAGCGAAGGACAAAAGTTTTGCTGAGATTGACAGCGCTGTGTGCCACTTGTGTAAATTACATGGAATATTAAAATGAAAAGGCTGTTTTTATTTTTATTAAAGATATATCAAAAATTTATTTCTCCGCTGAAACGAACACCTACCTGTATCTATACACCTTGTTGTTCTGATTATGCTGTTCAGGCGATTACAAAGTATGGTGCGGTGAAGGGTGGTTTTTTGGCTGTAAAAAGAATTTTGAGATGTCATCCATTTCACAAGGGTGGTTATGATCCGGTGCCATAATGGTTTCTGGTCAGATCCTGTCTGCTGGCGTAAAATATGGAGGTAAATAAGATTGGAAATTCTTTATCAACTGTTGGGCTGGATCATATCCGGTATTGACTGGTGTGTATTCCATGTATTTGGGCTGCACAACATTGGTTTGTGTATTGTGTTGTTTACGATCATCGTTTATACATTAATGATTCCATTAAATACAAAGCAGCAAAAGTCTTCCCGGATTATGAGCAAGATAAATCCTGAGATTCAGGCGATTCAGGCAAAATATAAGGGAAAGAAAGATACTGATTCGATGACAAAGATGCAGACTGAGACCCAGGCTGTATATAACAAATATGGAGTTAGTCCCTTTGGAGGGTGTCTGCCGCTTTTGATCAGTATGCCAATTATGTTTGCTCTCTTCGGAGTGATTCAGAGAATTACAGAATATGCTCCTTCTTTGAAGGGTACAACAGGATTTCTTGGATTGGATGTGTCCCAGACGCCGACCCAGTATGCCCAGGTTACTAAACTATCTTATTTGATTCCGATTTTAGCTGTGGTATTTCAGTTTATTAATACAAAAATGCTTCAGGTAAAAGATACGAATAAGAATAAACAACAGGATTCCATGGCAGCAAGTATGAAAATGATGAATTATTTTATGCCATTTATGTCTGGTATATTTTGTCTTTCATTGAATATAGGTATTGGGCTTTACTGGATCACCAGTTCCATTTTCCGTATTGTTCAGGCATATTTTATCAATCGTCATGTGGACAAGATATCATTGGATGATCTGGTTGAACAAAATAAAGAGAAAGCTGCCAAGAAAAATAAGAAAAGAGAAGAAATGGCAAAACAGATGGAGATGTATTCAAAACAGAAGACAAGCTCTATTAAAACAGTAACAAATTATCAGAATACAACTTCTTCTGATAAATCTGATAAGAAGATTCATAATGTTGAAGTAAACAAAGATATTGAACCGGGGAGCATTTCCGGGTATGCTCATATGTTGTCAGGAAATAGAAAAGATAAGTAAATACAGCATTTTGACTGATTGGAGGAGATTGTTATGTCGAATTGGCTTGAAATTAGTGCAAAGACTGTTGATGAAGCATTGACGGAAGCGTTGATAAAGCTGGAGACAACAAGTGACCAGATTGAATATGAAGTGATTGAAAAGGAAAGCAGCGGACTGCTTGGTTTATTTAGTAAGCCGGCTAAAATCCGGGTCTGCAAAAAAGAAAGTGTAGAAGATAAAGTCAGGAACTTTTTAGCTGATTTATTTGAAAAGATGGAGATAGAAGTAGAGGTAGTTCTTGATTATAAGCAAGAAGAAGGCGTTATTGAGATTGAGCTCAAAGGTAATGAAATGGGACTCCTTATTGGTAAGCGGGGACAGACTCTGGATTCTATTCAATTTCTTACCTCTCTTGTGGCAAATAATAACAGAGAAGATTATGTTAAGATTAAAATGGATACTGAAAATTATCGTGAAAGAAGACGTCAGACCATTGAAAACCTTGCCAGAAATATTGCAAGCAAGGTGAAGAAAACCCGTAAACCAGCATATCTTGAACCTATGAACCCTTATGAGAGAAGAATCATTCATGCGGTACTTCAGAATGATAAGTATGTAGAAACATATAGCGAAGGGGAAGAACCTTTCCGTAAGGTTGTTGTAAATATTTCCAAGGAGTATGCAGATATGCCTCCCCGTAGAAATAATTACCGCAGGAGAAACAATTATAATGGTCATGGTGGTGGTAATTACAGGCGGAAACCTTATAATAAAAATTACAGACGTGAAAATAAAGATAATTTTGAATCTAATAAAGAAAGCGAATAAATAATATTTATGGCAGCCAGGCGGCGCCAATCCGAATCTGCCATGAGGCGGGTTTAGATTGGTGCCGCAGCCTTTTAGGGGGATTTTATGTTTTATGATGATACCATAGCAGCAATTGCCACTGCCTCCATGAGCGGAGGCGTCAGTATTATTCGTATCAGTGGAGAGGAAGCAATTGCAGCAGCAGATTCTATTCTGCAGTTAAAAAATAAAACATTAGCGGAGTGTCAGAGTCATACAGTTCATTATGGCTTTGTTGTGGATGAAAAATCACAGCGGCTGGACGAAGTGATTGTTCTTTTGATGCGGACTCCTAACAGTTACACAAGGGAAGATGTAGTAGAAATTCAGTGCCATGGCGGTGCTTTGATCTGTCAGGAAATTTTGGATCTTATTTTGAGACAGGGTGTACGTATGGCGGAACCTGGAGAATTTACAAAACGTGCATTTTTGAATGGCAGGATTGACTTGTCCCAGGCAGAGGCAGTAATGGATCTCATAGAATCCAAAAGCCGGTATGCTATGGAAAGTTCTATGAGTCAGTTAAAAGGAAGCGTTAAAGAAAGAATTGTTAGACTGAGAAACCAGATTCTGGATGATGTTGCTTTTATTGAGGCGGCATTAGATGATCCAGAACATATATCTATGGATGAGTTTGAAGATCAATTTGTTAAAAATCTGAATGATTGTATTTGTGAATTAAAGCAGATTAAAGATAATTATAAAAATGGACGGATGATAAAAGAAGGAATTCAGACGGTGATCATTGGGAGGCCAAATGTTGGAAAATCTTCTTTTTTAAATAGGATCCTGGGAGTTGACAGGGCAATTGTTACAAATGTTCCTGGAACTACAAGAGATACTCTGGAGGAAGATGTGAGATTGGGAGATCTGCTTCTCCATGTGATTGATACTGCAGGAATTCATGAAACAGAAGATGTGGTGGAAAAGATTGGAATAGAAAAAGCGCTGGAGAGTATGGATACTGCTGATCTTTGTATTTTGTTGATCAATGGAAGTGAGAATCTGAAAGAGGAAGATCTTGATCTGATGAAAAAGATTTCTGATATTCCGGGAGTTATTTTATTAAATAAAAATGATCTTTCTGTTAAGATTGATCCAAAAGATTTATCTGAATATACAGATAAGAAAGTGATTTCTTTTTCAGCTAAGACGGGTGATGGGTTGATAGAACTGGAAAATTATGTTAAAGAACAGTTTTATCTGGAGCACCTTTCTTTTAATGATGAGATTTATATCAACAATGAGAGACAGAAGCAGGCAGTGGAAGAGAGTTATATTAGTTTGATGAATGTAAGGGAAAGTGTGGAGTTGAATTTGGGTGAGGATTTTTATACCATAGATTTGATGAATGCTTATGAACAGTTGGGGCGGATCATTGGGGAGAGTGTGGATGATGATCTGGTAGATACCATCTTTAGAAAGTTTTGTATGGGTAAATAAATATTGAGGAGTATTTACGATGGAAAAAAGATTCGATAAATGTTTGAGAGAAAAATGGGATGCTGTGGTAGTAGGTGCAGGTCATGCTGGTTGTGAAGCGGCACTTGCTCTTGCGCGTCTCGGATATAAGACTGTGCTGTTTACTGTCAGTGTAGATAGTATTGCCATGATGCCATGTAATCCAAATATTGGAGGTTCATCAAAAGGTCATCTTGTGCGGGAGATTGATGCTCTTGGGGGGGAGATGGGAAAAAATATCGATGCGACCTTTATTCAGAGCAAGATGTTAAACCAGTCCAAGGGACCTGCAGTTCACTCCTTAAGGGCACAGGCAGATAAGAAAAATTATAGTCAGCTGATGAGGGAGAAGTTAGAAAGTAATGAAAATATATCTGTGAAGCAGGCAGAAGTTACAGAATTGATTGTAGAGGAAGGTAAGATCACAGGTGTTAAAACTTATACGGGAGCAGTTTATGAGTGCAGGGTATGTATACTCTGCACTGGTACTTATCTTAAGTCCAGATGTATTACAGGGGAAGTCTCGGTTCAGACGGGACCAAATGGTCTGATGTCTGCTAATTATTTGTCAGAATCATTAAAAGGGCATGGAATAAAATTGCGGCGTTTTAAGACGGGAACTCCAGCGAGAATAGATGGAAATACTGTGGATTATACAAAAATGGAACCACAGTATGGAGATGAGAAGATTGTTCCTTTTTCTTTTACAAATAATCCTGAGGATCTGGAACGGGAACAGATAAAATGCTGGCTTACTTATACCAATGAAAAAACTCACGAGATCATACGTGATAATTTGGATCGCTCCCCTTTATATTCCGGAATGATCAAGGGAACTGGCCCTCGGTATTGCCCTTCTATTGAGGATAAGGTGGTGAGGTTTGCAGATAAAAACAGACATCAGGTATTTATTGAGCCAGAAGGTTTGTATACATCAGAAGTATATATAGGGGGTATGTCCAGTTCTCTTCCCGAAGATGTTCAGGCAGACATGTATCATACAGTACCGGGACTGGAACATGCCAGGATTGTGAGAAATGCTTATGCTATTGAATATGATTGTATTGATTCCCTGGAATGTAAGCCATCCCTGGAACTTAAGAAAATAGATGGTGTTTATAGTGCCGGTCAGGCAAATGGCAGTTCCGGTTATGAAGAGGCGGCAGCCCAGGGACTTATGGCAGGTATCAATGCAGCTAGAAAGATGCAGAGCAAAAAACCTATTATATTGGATCGTTCCCAGGCATATATTGGAGTTTTGATTGATGACCTGGTAACAAAGGGTACCAATGAGCCATATCGTATGATGACTTCCAGAGCAGAATATCGTTTACTTCTCCGTCAAGATAATGCGGATCTTCGTCTTACTCCTATAGGTTATGAGGCTGGTTTGATTGATGAGGAGAGATATCAGAATTTATTGCAAAAGGAAGAACTGATTATAAATGAAATACAGAGGATTAAACATACTTCGGTGGGAGGAATTAAAGAAGTACAAAATCTTTTGGAGGAACATAAAAGTACACCTTTGGCCAGCGGAATTACTCTGGCGGAATTAATTCGACGTCCTGAATTATCCTATGATGCAATTTCTAAAATAGATATAAATCGTCCTGATTTACCAGAGGATGTCTGTGAGCAGGTAAATATAAACATTAAATATGAAGGTTATATTGTAAGACAGGAAAAACAGGTCAGACAGTTTGTAAAGTTAGAGAAGAAAAGGATACCTGATAATATTGACTATTCTCTGATAAGTAGTCTTAGATTAGAAGCAAAACAAAAACTACAAGATATTAGGCCTGAATCTGTAGGACAGGCGGCAAGAATATCTGGAGTTTCACCTGCAGATATTTCTGTGCTATTAGTGTATTTGGAAAATTATAATAGATAAATATGTTTCACGTGAAACATATTTAAAAGTAGTAGTGCAGAAATTCACTCAAAAATGAGGATTGTTATGAAAAAATTATTTTCTGATTATAATATTGAAGTCAATAATGAGCAAGTTGGAAAATTTGATAATTATTATAGACTGTTGATTGAATGGAATAAAAAAATAAATCTTACTGCAATTATTAATTATGAGGATGTAATTAAAAAGCATTTTTTAGATAGTGTTCTTTTATTAAAGGTTTACTCTAAGGATTTATTTACTTCAAAGAATATTATTGATGTGGGAACAGGTGCAGGATTTCCAGGATTACCTCTTGCTATTATGTTACCGGATGCAAAGTTTACATTGGTTGATTCTTTAAATAAGCGTATTGAATTTTTAAAAGAAGTTATAGATATTTTAAAAATTAATAATATTACATTGATTCATAGCCGGGCAGAGGAACTTGGAATTAATTCTGATCATCGTGAAAAATATGATATATGTGTATCCAGAGCAGTAGCAGCTCTACCTTTGCTATTAGAATATTGTTCTCCTTTTGTTAAAAAAGAAGGAGTTCTATATATGTATAAGAGTCTGAAAGTGGAGGAAGAGATAGAATTATCAAAAAATGCATTATCCATATTGAATTGTTCTATTAATAAAAAAATATTACTGGCAGAGGAAGAAGACTTCCAACGATATATTTTGGAAATAAAGAAGGAAAATTTTACACCAGACAAATACCCTAGAAAACCTGGTAAGGCAAAGAAAAAGCCGTTATAGTTGATAGTCAAAAAAATTGGATTTTAGTTATTAAGTTAAAATGTTTCACGTGAAACATTGTAAGAATATAATTTATAAATTTGCTACTTTTCTATAGAAAATCAGAAGAATTGATGATATAATAGAAAGGTAGAGAAAAAGTATGATAGAAAGCTGCATACAAGATAGTGTGCTAGAAGAGGATAAGAATGATGAGTCACAAAATTATTGCAATAGCAAATCAAAAGGGTGGTGTAGGTAAAACAACAACTACAATCAATCTTGCTGCTGCATTGGCTGAAAAAGGTAAAAAAGTTCTTATGGTAGATATGGATCCACAGGGTAATGGATCCAGTGGTTTGGGAGTTGACAAAGATGAATTAGATATTACAGTTTATCATCTAATGATAGGGGCAAATTCCTTTGATGAATGTGTAAAGAAAAATGTATTAGAAAACTTAGATGTACTTCCGGCAAATGTAAATTTAGCTGGTGTTGAGATCGAGACTCTGGATATGGAAGACAGAAACTATATTTTATCAAAGGAAATCGAAAAGATTAAAGATTTATATGATTACATATTGATCGATTGTCCACCTTCCCTAAATAGTCTGACTATTAATTCTATGACGACAGCAGATTCAGTGTTAGTCCCGATTCAATGTGAGTATTATGCTTTGGAGGGATTAAGTCAGCTGATCTATACGATCAATCTGGTAAAGGATCGTTTGAATCCAAGGCTTGAGATAGATGGTGTAGTATTTACTATGTATGATGGAAGGACGAATCTTTCATTGCAGGTTATTGAAAATGTCAGGGAAAATCTAGATCATAGGATATATAATACAATCATTCCCCGCAGTGTCCGTCTGGCAGAAGCGCCGAGTTATGGTCTTCCTATTAGTATTTATGATAGTAAGTCAACAGGTGCGAAGGCTTACCGGGCTCTTGCAGACGAAATGATTGAAAGAGGAGATGAATAGAGATGGCAATGAAAAGGGGACTTGGAAAGGGTATTGATACGATCATTCCAAATAAAAATATAGGACTGGATAATACAGCAGAAACAAAAATAAAGGCTGAGGAAACTATCGACATAAATAAGGTGGAACCGAACAAAGAACAGCCAAGAAAGACTTTTAATGAAGATTCTTTGATTGAATTATCAGAGTCAATTAAGCAGCATGGAATTGTACAGCCTCTGGTAGTAACAAAGAGAGATGATTATTTTGAGATTATCGCCGGAGAGAGAAGATGGCGTGCAGCAAAGCTGGCAGGTCTCAAAAAAGTACCGGTTGTAGTTAAAGACTATTCACCCCAGGAAATTATGGAGATTGCTCTGATCGAAAATATCCAGAGGGAAGATCTGAATCCGGTGGAGGAAGCTATGGCTTATCAGCGTCTGATACAGGAATACAGCTTAAAACAGGATGAAGTGGCCGAGAGGGTATCAAAGAGCCGTACTGCCATTACAAATTCCATCCGGCTTTTAAAACTGGATGAACGGGTGCAGAGTATGCTGGTGGAAGAGAGTATTTCCAGTGGACATGCCAGGGCATTGCTTGCCATAAAAGATAGTGATGAACAGTATAATATGGCGATGAAGATATTTGATGAGAAGTTGAGTGTCCGTGAGACGGAAAAACTGATTAAATCCCTGGGAAAAGAGAAGAAGCCGGGAAAGAAAAAGGAAGAACTGAAAAATGAATTTGTTTATCGGGATCTGGAAGAGAAGTTGAAGATGGTCACGGGAACAAAGGTTACTATTAATAGAAAAACTGAAAAATCTGGAAGGATTGAAATCGAGTATTACACTCCTGAGGACTTGGAAAAGATCATTGGTTTATTAAATAGCTAGAACACACATTCGATAGGAGAGATAAATATGTTTCGTTTAAGAGATTATGGAATTGAACCGGATATTGTTATCGTGAGCCTTGCAGCCGTCATTGCAATTATGCTGATATTACTTATCATCCTTCTCGTAAAGACGAGTGGGCTTAAGAATCGGTATATGAATTTTATGGAAGGTAAGGACGGGAAGAGTCTGGAAGAGTCATTTCAAAAGAAATTTGAGAATATGGACTATGTAAATGAAGAACTGAAGAAAATTGACTGGCAGATCAATAATATTAACGAGAATTTGCTGCGTACTTATCAAAAGATTGGTATTGTGAAATACGATGCATTTAAGGAGATTGGTGGTACGCTCAGCTTTGTTCTGGTACTTCTGACAAAGAATAATAATGGATTTATTTTAAATTCTATGCACTCAAACAGTGAAGGGTGTTATACCTATATTAAAGAAGTGAAGGGTGGAGAAGTATTTGTTACTCTTTCAGAAGAGGAGAGACAGGCATTGGAAATGGCAAAGACACAGTAGCCTTTGCCATAAAAATGTATGAATATGCTTATGTTAGCGGATGGAGCGGTATTCAGTGGAATTTATATAAAACGCATAAAAAAAAGCCCTTACCCAGCAGTTGCAGGTCTGCCAAACAAGGACTCGGGAGTACGCCTTTGGGGGCTCGAACCCCAGACACCCTGATTAAGAGTCAGGTGCTCTACCAACTGAGCTAAAGGCGCTTATCTTTAAGCTACAAGAGTTATTATATAATAGAATATGAAAAAAAGCAATAGGAAAAATCTAAAAAAAATCTAAAACTCAAAAAAAATGTAAATAATATAATTATTATATCAATTTTTTGTTGGTTTTGGTGCAGGAAGGAAATAAAATGGCTAAAAATTCAAAAACAAACAAAAAAATAAGAGAAACCTTGAAAGCATTGCTGGCAAATACAGGACGACTGATATTGATCGTGGCTGCCTGTAGTATTGTAATTGCCGTGATCATGCACTGGGAGAGTGTTTTGGTAGAGTTAAGCCGGCTGGTCAAAGTATTGATGCCTTTTATACTTGGAATTGTGCTTGCCTTTCTGATCAATCCTCTGGTGGGAAATGTGCATCACCTGCTGAATCATTTTATCTTCAGGGATAAGCGACAGAAGGCATGTAAGTATACCAGTGTTGCTTTATCCTATTTGATCCTGCTGGGAGTGCTGGCTGTAACGATAGTTTATATTGTTCCCCAGATTTCCGAGAGCTTAAAAGAATTAACAAGATCCTTGGGTTATGGTTATAATTATGTGATAAATAACACCGCAGAGATTCAACAGAAATATCCATTTTTGCCCATGGAAGATATCAAACAGCTTTTATTGAAAGTAGTACCGGAAAATATTTTTGGGTATGGAACTGATCTGGCTAAGTTTGTATTTCCTTATCTGTACAACCTTTCTGCTTCCTTTATCAAAGGATTTATTGATGTTATATTTGGAATAGTTATATCCTGTTATATTATTCTGGATAAAGAGAAGATTTCCAAACAGATCAGAAGAATTATATTTGCATTTACCAATGGAAAACAGGCGCCGGTTATTTGGGATACTTTCCGGGAATGTAACCATATCTTTAACGGATTTTTATATGGAAAGACCATTGATTCCCTGATCATTGGCATCTTGTCACTGATCGTTATGTCCGTGATCCAGCTTCCTTACGGTCTGCTTCTCAGTGTGATCGTAGGGGTTACTAATATGATTCCATATTTTGGCCCATTTATTGGTGCTATACCAGGAGTTATCATTTATCTTGTGATCGAACCAAAATATGCTATAATTTATGTGATCATGATACTGGTTCTGCAGCAGTTTGATGGTTTGTATCTTGGACCAAAGATCCTTGGCGATCTCACAGGGATCAAACCTCTTTGGGTTATCTTTGGTATTACAGTGGGCGGCGCGTATTTTGGTGTACTTGGAATGTTTCTCGGAGTACCGACAGTGGCGGTGGTCATGCATATCATCAATGTGATCATGGAAAAGAAGATTAAAAAAAGGATGCTGCAGGAATATAAAAATAATTAGTGCTGGCAGCATTAGCTGGGGCTGAATACCTTTTGGCCCCAGCATTATTTTATATTTAGAAGGTTCATGATATAATGAGTGGACTCTGCAATTCTCTCAAAGGTTTTACAGAGCCCCGGTTTTCCAGAAAAAAAGTTGCGTATGATCCGGTGACAGTTTTTTTTCATATTTTAAACTCCCACATATCTTTTTAATATTATATGCGGGAGTTTTTATTGTGCGCAGCGACCAGACGATGGATGGGCATTCCCCTGGAAGAAAATTTTTCTTCGTATTCTGTCATTACATTATCTGCTGCGAAAGGACTGTTGTGCAGATCATAAGTAATGTCCCTAAGACTCCAATGTTCCGATTCTTCAATGGTTTCAACAGAGTAGTCAAAAAGGCTGCGGTTATCTGTCTTAAAGCAGATAACACCGTTATGATTGAGAACAACATCATAAGAAGCAAGAAACTGAGGCGAAGTCAGTCTTCTTTTGGCATGCCTTTCTTTTGGCCACGGATCTGAAAAATTCAGGTAGATCTGGTCTATCTCGTCTTCATCAAATACTTCAATGATTTTTTTTGCATCCATTCGGATAAAATACAGATTGGGAAGATCTCTTTCCTGTCTCTTTTCAATGGCGCGGCAGAGTACGCTGGAGTACATTTCTATACCGATATAATTAATCTCTGGGTGAAGTTCTGCCAATTTATGGACAAATTTTCCTTTTCCCATCCCGATCTCGATGTGGATGGGGTGGTCATTTCCAAAAAAGGTACTCCATTTTCCTTTATATTCCCCGGGATCCTGAATTACATAAATACTATTAGCGATGATTTCTTCTGCACCTTTTACATTTCGTAACCTCATATTGATCATTTTTCCTTTCTAAAAAGAGGTTCTGCCTTCTGCAGCACACAATATTTTATCAAAAATTTGTAAAAATGACAATATTATATTGGAAAATTTATAAAAATCGTGTATTATGGTAGTAAGGGATTTTATTAAATAAAAAATTGGTGGTGTTTTATGGAAGAAAGAAAAGTCAAATTTGTGCCGGTCAGCAATATTATTCCGGGCATGATCGCAGCAAATGATATTTGTAACAGGAATAACGAGCTTATCATTCCGAAGGATTCGGTTATTGATGGAGCAGGGATAACAAGAATAACTCTTTTTGAGATTCCAAGTGTAACGGTGTATGCAGATGATCCATTGCTGCTGCAGATCAATGAGCAGAATTTTCAGAATCAATTTGCATCTCAGGAAGAAAAGGAAGAGTTTATTGAATTCAGGAAAAATTATAATTCGGCACTGGAACTTGTATCTAAAGAGTTAAAACTTCTTCTGAACGAAGGCCAGGAAATTGATTATGAGAAACTTGTGGATGAAGTGGACAAGCTGGTCTATAAGTCTCAGAGTAAGTACCATATATTTAATATGCTTCATGACATCAAGACTTTTTCAGATGAAACTTTCCGGCATACACTGAATGTAGCCATAATCAATAACATTTTTGCTGAATGGCTGAAAATGGATGATGAGGGGAAGAAGGATCTGACATTGTGTGGACTTCTTCATGATCTGGGAAAACTTTTTGTAGATCCGGATGTTTTGAGAAAACCTGGCAAGCTTACTGACGAAGAATTTGATCAGATCAAGCAGCATCCGGTTTTAGGATATAACTGCCTTAAAAATAAAAATGTACCGGATAATATCAAACAAGGGGTACTTCTTCACCATGAAAGAAGTGATGGATTGGGATATCCCTATGGTTTTAAGAATGATGAAATTGCTCCTTTTGCTGCCATCACTGCAATAGCAGATGCTTATGAAGCAATGACAGCCACAAGAGTTTACCGAAAAGGGCTGAGTCCTTTTGATGTGATCCGGATTTTTGAAGTAGATGGAAAAAAACAGTTTAATCCGGTATATCTGTTTCCGTTACTGAAGCATATGACGAATACATATCTCCAGCACAGGGTAGTATTGAGCAATGGCCTGACAGGAAAAGTTGTCCTCATCAATAAAGATGAGCTGTCACGTCCTATGGTCATGCTGGACGATGAAACATTTTTAGATTTGTCCAAGTCGAGAGGTGTACAAATAACGGAGGTTCAATAAAATGAAAAAGCGTATGAGAGTTCTCATGGCGGGAATCTGTTTACTGGCAGGTTTAGGAATCAGTACAGAATATGCGGGGGCTGAAAAAAAACAGGCTCCCAGCATTTCTGCAGAGGCAGGATGTGTTATTGATGTTCAGTCGGGCGCTGTTTTGTATGATAAAAATATGAACAAAAAAGAGTATCCGGCGAGTATTACAAAGATCATGACGACCCTGGTAGCGTTGGAAAATTGTTCGCTGTCTGAAGAGGTCAAATATGATAATTCAGCTTTTGCCAACTGGGAACCTGGAGCTTCTAATGCCAGTATAGAGGTTGGGGAAAAAATGAATATGAAGGAAAGCCTGTATGCTGTTATGCTGGCTTCTGCTAACGAAGCCTGCAATGGTGTGGCGAACCACATATCAGGAAGTATCGATGCTTTTGTGGGAAAGATGAACGAAAAGGCTAAATCCCTGGGGTGCAAAAATACGCACTTCGCCAATACAAACGGACTCTGGAAAAAGGATCACTATACTTCGGCATATGATATGGCGTTAATTGGACGGGCTGCAATTCAGAACAAAGATTTCAAAGAAATAGCTGGTTCCAGAACATATATCATGGCCAAAACTAATAAGAGAAAGGCAGGATATGCTCTGGCAAATCATCATAAGATGATAAATCCGGCAGATTATCCACAGTACGAATATGAATACTGTGAGGGAGGCAAGACAGGATATACATCCAAATGCCGGAATACACTTGTAACTTTTGCAAAAAAAGGAAATATGGAACTGGTTTGTGTCGTGTTGAAGTGTAATAATTCTGTCTGGCTGGAGCCTAATGCTTATACCGATACGACCAGGCTTTTTAACTATTGTTTTGCCAATTACGAAAAAATTGATGTTCAGCAGAATATGGCAAGCGATATCAATGAGCAGTATCTGTTTACTAAATTTAGTCCTTTTTACAGCAATAGTACAAGTTCCCTTCATATTGAAGAAGAGGCAGGCATCATTTTGCCAAAAGGAGTATCTGCGGACAAGGCGGAGAAAAAAGTGGAGTATTTTGACCAGCCCCAGGAGATGAATGGAAAAAAAGTGATCGGCCGGCTTTCATACACTTATAAAGGACAGGAAGTCGGAAGTTCCAATATATATTTTGAGGATAACGATGCCTTGACGCTGAAAGACAGCATCGATATGAGCAAATGGTTTGATGAGGCGATAGAAGTAGCCAAAAAAGAACCTTTTCCATGGAAAAAATGTATCCTGTTGATCATACTGGCAGGGTGCATCCTGGGACTCAGTATCATATGTTTCTTTAAGATCCGTGCTTATCAGGTAAAAACAGAAAGCCGGAGAAGATTCAAAAAAGACCGGCACAAATTAAAGCAGCGGGAACGGGATTTTTATACCCGGCGGTTAAAATAAGTAGAACAAAAGTACCAGCCTCTTGCCTGACGGGAAAGAAACTGGTACTTTTTACTTTGGCACTATCCAGCTGTATTTATTGCAGGATATATTAGAATTACTTTTTCTTAATGTTTGCTACATCATTTCGAAGTTTTTCAGCGGTCTGCATCGCATTGGTAATCTGACGGATCTGTTCTATGTAAATATCTTCTTCTGAATCTTTATGAGCTTCATAATAAAGCTTTCCTATTTCTCGGTATGTACTTTCAATAGTCTTTTCCTGGCTCCGGATCTGGCCATTCAGGGAAGAGACCTCGGAAAATTCTTTTGCTTTGTTGGTAATGTCGTTTGCCGCGTCATTTAGGGCGTCTGACATTTTGTCAAAAAATCCAGCCATGATTATTTACCTCCATCAGATTAATTTAATAAAAGGAACTTGAAAATGCAGAAAACAGCATTGTCTGCAGCAGATCAGAAGCAGTCAGCCGTAATATAATGGAAAAGGCAATAATGTATACAATGGATACGATCACGGACAGATAAGCTGTTTTGCCTTCATCCAGTCCAAAAGCTGCCTTAAATCCAAAATATTCGTAAAATAGTCCCAGTATTTCACAGATAAAGAAAAGTAATAATGCAAATTCGGAAAACAGGAAACTAACTGGTACTGCGATGATCGTAAAGGGAAGAACAGCGATACAACGCAGTGAAAGCGCATTTAAAAGCTTTTTGGCATCGTTTGTTCCCTTCATGCACATTCCTGTGACTATGGCACAGCCAAATGTAATGCCGGTGAGCAGTAAGGAGAAAAAGATGGAAAGGATAAAATATTTTATACAGTCTCCAAAACCCATTTCCAGATGAAATGCGGTAAAGATCAGTGACAAAATACCGGCAAGCACTGCCTGGGCTGCCATCAGGACTACCGAAATAATAAAGTTTCCATGTTCAACAATTTCTTTTGCTCCCTTGGCTGGTGAACTGACCAAAACTTTTAGATTTCCTAAAAAACCATTGATCATTTCTGTCGCCTCTGCAGATGTTGAAGGGATAGAAGAGTTTGGCATAAAAAATACCTCCTTAATATTAATATGAGTTTATTGTAACATATATTTTAGAAATACCGCAAGTAAAAGAAGGAAAGAGTTGTAAATTAACTGGGTGGATTTTCATTTTATGATTGAAATAATGAAAGAAATATTATATTCTATTATTAGAAATCTGATCACAAATAGAAAAGGAGAACGTTTATGCAGAAGTTATCATTGGAACAGGAACTCAAGGAAAATGCTTATCCAGGGCGTGGTATTGTAATTGGAAAATCACCGGATGGAAAGTATGCGGTCACTGCATATTTTATTATGGGACGCAGTGAAAACAGCAGAAACCGTGTATTTGTGGAAGATGGAGAAGGAATTCGTACCCAGGCATTTGATCCTTCCAAGCTCAGTGATCCAAGCCTGATCATCTACGCGCCAGTACGGGTTTTAGGAAATAAGACCATTGTCACAAATGGCGACCAGACAGATACCATTTATGAGCTGATGGACAAGCAGCAGACTTTTGAGCAGGCGCTCCGTACCAGGGAATTTGAGCCGGATGGACCGAATTATACACCACGGATCTCCGGGATCATGCATGTGGAAAATGGCAATTATAATTATGCTATGTCGATTCTCAAGAGCAGCGATGGCAATCCAGATTCCTGCAGCCGCTATACTTTTGCTTACAGTGATCCCATAGCAGGAGAGGGACATTTTATTCACACGTATATGTGCGACGGCGACCCCCTTCCGAGTTTTGAGGGTGAACCGAAACGAGTAGCATTGTTGGATGATATGGATGCTTTTACAGATATGTTCTGGTCCAGCCTGAACGAGGATAATAAGGTTTCTCTTTTTGTCAGATATATTGATCTTGAGAGCGGTGAGTACCGTTCCAAAATTGTAAATAAAAATCAGTAAAGATAAGGAAATTATGAAAATAGATTAATCTTTAAGAAAGGATTTTAAACATGAAAGAACTGGAACTGAAATACGGATGCAACCCCAATCAGAAACCTTCACGTATATTTATGGAGGAAGGAGAACTTCCCATCAAGGTTTTGAATGGAAAACCTGGCTATATTAACTTTCTGGATGCTTTTAATGGCTGGCAGCTGGTAAAGGAACTTAAAGAGGCTACCGGGCTGCCTGCAGCAACTTCTTTTAAGCATGTATCTCCTGCCGGGGCAGCGGTTGGCCTGCCACTGAGTGAAGTTGAGGAAAAGATTTACTGGGTAGATGATCTGGAAGAGTTATCACCGTTAGCGAGCGCTTATGCGAGAGCAAGAGGGGCTGATCGTATGTCCTCCTATGGTGATTTTATTGCGCTTTCAGATGTATGTGATGTATCATCAGCCAAATTGATCAAGAGAGAATTTTCCGATGGTATCATTGCACCAGGCTACGATCCAGTTGCGCTGGAGATATTGAAGGAAAAGAAAAAAGGAAGTTATGCCATAATTGAGATCAATCCAAAATACGTACCTAAGGAGATTGAGCGCAAGGAAGTTTTCGGTGTCACCTTTGAGCAGGGACGCAATAAGCTGGTGATTGATGATGGTTTTTTCAGCAA
The DNA here is from genome assembly GCA_910584645.1 of uncultured Eubacterium sp. Classification (GTDB taxonomy): domain Bacteria; phylum Bacillota; class Clostridia; order Lachnospirales; family Lachnospiraceae; genus Eubacterium_F. The sequence continues at coordinate 137,703 of CAJUAU010000005.1, read as the reverse complement.
TGTGGTAACTGAGAAAAAAGAGCTTCCAGACCAGGCGAAGATCGATATGGCGATTTCCATGATCACATTAAAATATACCCAGTCCAATTCTGTATGTTTTGTTAAGGGCGGCCAGGCAATCGGTATCGGCGCCGGACAGCAGTCCCGTATCCACTGTACCAGGCTTGCCGGCAGCAAGGCGGATAACTGGTTCCTCCGCCAGTCACCCCAGGTACTGAATCTTCCCTTTAGGACGGACATGAAGCGAGCTGAAAGAGACAATGCCATTGACAATTATATCGGTGAAGATTATATGGATGTACTGGCAGATGGATGCTGGGAAAAATATTTTACGAAGAAACCACCAGTATATACAAAAGAAGAAAAGCAGAAATGGCTCAATGAGTACGCCAAGGATGTTACCCTTGGTTCCGATGCATTTTTCCCCTTTGACGACAACGTTGAGCGCGCTTTCCGCAGCGGCGTAAAATATATTGCACAGCCAGGGGGATCCATTCGCGACCAGGATGTGATCGATGCCTGTAACCGCCACGGAATTGTAATGAGCTTTACAGGTTTGAGATTGTTCCATCATTAAGAATATGAAAAATAATAGAGCCGCCTTGCTGGGGAATGCAGCAGGGCGGCTTTGAATAGTAATTTATATAAAGAAAAAGCTTGATAAAATATAAATTGTTTAGTATAATAAAAATAATTAATATATAAGGATGATTAATATGTGTAGATATTTAATGACAGATCAATTTTTAGGAGTCACTTTCGCAAATTTAATTAAAAGAAATATTTTTAATATTGAATTTTCTAAATTACGACGAATAGAAAAAATAGTTGATCAAAATCTAAGAAGGTCATATAATACAATATTGTGCGTAACTAAGAGAGATATTTATTCTGCCATTGATGAATACAATGATTTTTTTAGTGCAAATCAAGATAATATTATGTTGAAAAATGAATTGGCTGAAAAGTTGGAAGAGAACATTTTATCTAGAGATGAATTTATTTATAAATTAGACAGGTATTTTACAATGGGCATTCCCCGTGATATAAATACTGAGGTGACACGAATTATTGAACAGTGTATTGAGGAGTAATGATGTATGTCTACAAAAATCATCAAAGATTCGATTCATGGATATATAACCTTGGATGAGACATTTTCCTATATTATTGATAGTCCTGAATTCCAACGGCTCAAATATATTGAGCAGGGAAGTTTTCGAGTATTATATCCGGCAGCAAGACATGACAGGTTTATTCATTCTTTAGGGACCTATCATCTGGCCTGTAAGTTTGCCCAGAATTTTATAAAAAATATTCAAGAGGATTTAGAAATAAATTTTGATAAAGTGAAAAATAAAAATAGAATTAAGTGTAAGATTGAAAAGATTCAAAATACTTTTTATTACGCAGCACTGCTCCATGATATCGGCCACGCGCCATTTTCCCACACGACCGAAAAGTTTTTTAAAGGAAAAACAGAAATTGACGGCAGTACAATTTTGATCAATAAACAGTTGTGTGATGCAGTTTTCTCAATTGTTGAAGTGGATAAGGCTGAAAGATTTAAATCGGAATTTGATGATTGTTCACCATCTCCCCATGAAATTATGAGTGCAACGATCTTAATCAATAATGCTGATAATTTTTTAAGAGATAAGAAAGATGATTTTGATCTGGAATTAGCTGCAAGAATGGTGATTGGCTGCACGTATGATTATAACAGACAAGAGGAAATTACGAAAGAGGAAAAAATAATTTTAGGGATTAAAAACTGCTTTATTCGTTTACTTAATTCAGAGACTGTTGATGTCGATAAATTAGACTATATAACACGTGATACTCAAATGTCTGGATTCGACAATGTGCCAATTGACATTGAAAGGCTGGTCCGGTCTGTTACAGCAATAAGGCTTAAGAATAAAGAATGGATCTATCCAGCTTTTAGAAAAAACGCATTAAGTGTAATTGATAATGTTTTTAGAGCTAAGACAGAACAAAGTCTTTGGATGGTGTCTCATCCTATTGTCGTTTATGATTCAGAGCTTTTATCATATTGCATTCATAGATTAAACTCGCTGCTTGGGCATGATTACATAAGTGATGTTTTTTCTATTGATGCATTGGGGCAAAAAGGTGTTACAATAAATGGTAAAGAATATCGGCTGCTGAATGATATAGATATAAGCGCAGATTTAAGAACATTTTATGATAAGGAAGAATTATTCAAAGAATTGTATGAACGTCAGACACGTCGTCATCCTATCTGGAAGTCATATTATGAATATAAATATTTATTTAAATCCGAAAAAGATACAAATACAGAAGAGGATGTATTTGTATTTTTCAAAGGATTAATGGACTATATGAAGGATTCAGAGATTTTTGTTTTGTGTGATGAATCTCTGAATCAAATACTTGAAAACCATCAGGTAAGTCAAGAAGTTAAAGATGCTGCGTCCTTTTTAAATGATTTTTGTGTCAATAATAAAATAAATCTTAATTTTGTTTTATTACCTTCAGCGAATTCATTTTCTGCTAATTTTAATGCAGAATCCGTCTATATTCTTTTTTCAAAGCTGCCAGAAAGAAATAGAAAGAACTACGAAACATATAAATTCTTAAAAGATTCTGGCAGCAATGAGGATAAGCACAGGATGTTTTATCTTTATTCCAAGGAAAAGTTTTCAAAGGAACAAATGAAGTCTTTTAAAGAGACATTAATCAATCAAATTGAACAGAAAAAAATGCCAAGACCTTAAATCTTATTTCTCCATATACTTATCAATCGCGGAAACAGTATTTAATAGTTCTTTCATCAGTTCGCTGGTCTGCTTTGTCTTAGGGGCACTTTCGATGGAAGCATTCAGAGCCAGCAGGTTTGTCTGGCTGGAGATAGAGGAGATCTGGTTGGTAATTTCCCCTACTCTTTCTGCATTATGGGTGAGATTTGTAATAACCTCCACAACTTTCTGGTTGGCGGCCTGTGATTCTTTGGACTGGATCTGAAGATTATTAATGGACTCCTGTCCGCCATTGACGGCCTCTTCTGATTCCTTAGCCAGAGACAGCATTTCATCAGACATTTCCTTTGTTTTTCGTATCATGGATTGAATATTTTCAGTCATAACAGTCTGTTTTTCTATGCTCTCTGTATTGTTTGCATTTCCGTGGGCGATGTCTTCCAGTGCAGCTGCTGTATTATCAATGTCAACTTCCAGAGATTCCATAAAATCATTTGCTTTAGTTGAATTTTCCCGGACAGTATTGATAACCTGCAGCACGTCATCCAGAAGCTGTGTGCTCTTTTCTTTTTCCTCGTTCAGATTGTTAATGCGTATGGTATTGTTCTTATTAGAAAGTAAAGTTGTTCCACACAAGACGATGAGATAAACAATAACGCTGGCGCCGTGGAGCAGGAGGGAGGTACTGTTGATCTCCTGGCCCGCATGTGATCTCCCTAAAATTGTGACGGTATATATGATGTCTGCTATGTTTAGAACGGAAAATGCTATGGACGTACGAAGGATGAGGTTGTAATCATAGTAAAGGATATAAAGTACGGATACTGGAAAAACAATGATAAAAACCAGGTCATTTTTTGTGTAATAACTAGCTTCATTTTACCAAATTGTTTCCCTAATGGCTAGACCCAGGAAAAATTTTTTGTATATATATTCAGTTGCGGCTTATGGGAAAAATTGATATAATAAAGAAATAACTTACTATAATAAAAGGAGAGGGTAATACATGAAAAAGAAAAATTTATCAGGTAAACTGTTTTCCATTTTTCTGTTGATGCTTGCTCTTGTGGCAGGGATCACCTCGGAAGCAGCTCCCGCCGATGCGGCAGGGAAAAAGACCAAATTGTCAATTAAGCTAAGTAGGAAAAAACTTTCCCTGAAGATCGGTTCACGTCATACTCTGAAGGCGAAAGTAAAACCTGCGAAAGCAAAAGTAACATGGAAATCTTCCCAGAAGAAAGTAGCTGTTGTTTCCTCCAAGGGAAAGATTACTCCGAAGAAAAAGGGAAAAACAACGATCACTGCGACAGTGCGTTATAAAAAGATGACAAAAAAAGCATCTTGTAAAGTAACGGTGACAGAGAAGAAACCAGTTGTTCCGAAACCTTCCCCGGAAATGCCAACCCAGGCTCCCCAGCAGAAGAGGGTTAATCAGATTGTGACAGAGAAAACTTCATATATGCTGGAGATCGGAAAAACTTTAGCGCTGAATGCTTCTGTATTGCCTGCGGATGCTTCGAGTAAAGGACTGACTTATTCCAGTGATGATACTTCTGTGGCATCGGTGGATGCGAAAGGAATGGTTCAGCCGCTCAAAGAAGGAACTGCTAAGATTACGATCTGTGCTACAGACGGCTCACAGGTAAAGACGGTAATTCAGGTAAAAGTGGTTGCCATGGTGACATCGGTTAAGCAGGAAGAGACGATCACTCTTAATGTGGGAGAGACATACACTCTTGCTCCTCAGATCGCACCAGAAGGCGCTACATTACATAGCTGCAGCATCGCCAATACAAAGGACTATGTCGCTTCTGTCGCGGAAAACGGCAGTGTTACTGCAAAATATCCTGGTATAACAATGGTTACAGTATCCTCTGCATTAAATCCAGAGGTAAGCTGCCGGTTCCGTATTCAGGTGACAGACGATTTTACTGCTCCGGAAGGATTTGATAAAAAGAACGACAGTATCCCTCATGGTCAGCTGAATAATATTACGTATCCTTCTGATTACCGCTCCAATGGAAAGGCCCGGGCCCGTATCTGGCTGCCACCGGATTATGAAGAAGAGAAAGAACATAAAAAATATAATCTTTTGTTCTGTCTCCATGGTGGAAGGGATGATGAGACTTACTGGACTTCTAACAAAGAAGGGGAAAATGATGGCTGTTCAGCAGATAGGGTGCTGGATAATATGTACGCAGAGGGATTGATGGAAGATACGATCGTTGTATTTACCAGTGGAGTGATTCCTTATGATACCAGTAAAGAATATCCGGATATCGTGCCAAATCCACTGCTTACTGATTTTTGGAAAGACCATTATCTGCTGGAATTCGAGATCATCTACGATCTGATGCCGTATATAGAAGATGAATATTCGGTTATGACAGGACCAGAGCATACTGGCATCTGCGGTCTGTCCATGGGATGTGGCCAGACCATGGAGATTGGTTTTAAACATCCGGATCTGTTCGGATATATGGGATGTTATTCTGCAGGTCCATATGAAAAAGGGGATCAGCCTTTTGTGAACAGCAAAGAAGATGCTGAATACCTGAACTCTAAACTGAAACTTCTTTTCTTTATAACCGGAGAAGAAGATCATATGATGGATGACAGTATGCGGAATTTTGTGAAGACCTGTGATAGTTATGATCTGAACCATGTCTTTTATGAAGTTCCTGGACGTGGCCATGTTGATTCCTGCTGGGACCGCTGTCTGTACGCATTTATGAAATATGCATTTAAGTAATCTGACCTGGCGATGCCAGATTAGTTAATAACCTTTTTTATCATGGATGTTCTGGTAAGAGTGGAAAAGCTTCCGGCATTCTTCCTGGGATTCTGCTTTCATATCCAGGAGTGAAGCTTTTCCCGCCAGATGATCATAGAACTGGTTGTCACGGAAACCAATGGCATCCGTATCTGCCCGGCCGCAGCCATAGTGTACAGTCCTGATGTTTGCCCAGAGGATGCCGCCCAGGCACATGGGGCATGGTTCTGCCGTTGTGTAAAGTTCGCAGCCTGAGAGGTCGTGAGTGCCGAGATTTTGACAGGCATCCCGGATCGCTTCCATCTCGCCGTGGCAGGTAGGATCATTTTTGAGGAGGACACGGTTATGTCCTCTTCCTATGATTCTGCCATCTTTGACGATGACAGAACCAAAGGGACCGCCATGTCCCTTTTCGATGCCTTCGTATGCTTCATTTAAAGCTTCTTTCATATAATCCATGATAAAAATCCTTTCTCTAAAATAAAGCAGTAATTCTGGAATGAAACCAGATTACTGCTTTATTTTTCATATTTTGGTAATTTAGTAGACAAAATTTAATTTTACAATATCTTATAAGTATTTCTTAAGAGTCTCTGCTTTATCCGTCTTTTCCCATGGAAGATCCAGATCACTGCGTCCGAAATGTCCGTAAGCAGCAGTTGCCTTATAAATTGGGCGTCTCAGATCCAGCATCTGAATGATGCCAGCAGGACGAAGATCGAAATTCTCTGTTATGATGTCCGCCAGTTTTTCATCCGGAAGTTTTCCAGTACCGAAGGTATCAATGCGGACAGAAGTTGGAGAAGCGACTCCGATGGCATAGGAGAGCTGAATTTCTGCCCGGTCACAGAGACCAGCAGCTACAAGATTTTTTGCCACATAGCGGGCTGCATAAGCTGCAGAACGGTCCACCTTTGTCGGATCTTTTCCAGAAAAAGCGCCGCCACCGTGACGGGCCCATCCACCGTAGGTATCCACAATGATCTTACGCCCGGTAACTCCGCTGTCGCCGTTTGGTCCTCCGATGACAAAACGCCCCGTCGGGTTAATGTAAATTTTGGTATCATCATCCAGCATTTCTGCCGGTAAAATAGGATCGATCACATATGTACGGATATCCTTTTGAATCTGTTCCCAGGAGATATCTGCACTGTGCTGGCTGGAGATAACTACGGCATCGATACGGACTGGTTTTCCCTCTTTATTATATTCCACTGTAACCTGGGATTTCCCGTCCGGTCGAAGATAAGGCAGCGTACCATTTTTACGGACTTTTGTAAGCTGGTGTGTCAGAAGGTGTGCCAGATAGATCGGATATGGCATATATTCATCTGTTTCGTTGGTGGCATAACCAAACATCATTCCCTGGTCGCCAGCACCGATGGCGTCAATATCCGTATCAGTCAGCTTTGATTCCAGTGCTTTGTCCACACCCAGAGCAATGTCGGCAGACTGTTTGTCAATTGATACCATGACACCGCAGGTAGAAGCGTCGAAGCCTTTTGCTGAATCATCGTAACCTATTTCGTTTATTGTATTTCGTATAATACTCTGAAAATCCACCTGTGCAGAGGTAGTGATCTCTCCCATGACCAGTACGAGTCCGGTAGTGATGGCAGTTTCGCAGGCCACACGGCTCATGGGATCCTGTGCCAGTAGTGCATCCAGAATGGAGTCAGATATCTGGTCACATATTTTATCAGGATGTCCCTCTGTTACGGATTCAGAGGTAAATAGTATTTTGCTCATATTTAGTCCTCCTCGGTTTACGTTCAGCCGGCAAAAATATTATCATATAATGTAAGGGCAAAGGTATTTTGCCATCTGCTAATGCTGACTGATATTCCATCTTTTAGAATACATCAATTCATGAGTTACGTCAAGGGAATCCATGAAATTTAACAATATTTAAAAGTCAGCTTCCGGGTGCTGGCTGAACTTTCTGTCCCACATCATTGACTTTCAAGCTTTTACCTGTTGAAAAAAGTATATATCTGTTATATAATCTATATGTATTTGTTGTTGACTGGAACTTTTAGGAGGAGAGGCATTTGAGAGGGACAGTGGCGAGAAAACGGATCGGCATTCTGCTGATTTTGTCTATACTGCTCTGTGAGATATGTCTGAATGAACAGCCATTCCAGACGTATTTTTTTGCTGCTCCAGATTGTGAGATCAGTTCCAGTGTTCAGATACATAAAGAAAAAGGAGTAATCTGTGAACAGAGGCTTACAGGGCGTACTGTTACAGGGGAAATACTCCGCCGCATGAACCGGCGTGTATCGGATTCTGTATTCCGCAGATCCTCTGTCGGTTTTTCATTTGTGGATGATCTTCCACGATTGTTCCATTCCACGATCTATCTGCAGACGAGCCGGATCTCCCAGCACACCAGTGGACATATGGAGATGATTCGCTGCATTTACCAAAAGGACGGTAAAAAACGAGCTTAAGAAGAAGTTTAGGCAGAATAATTGTAAAATATTTCCTATGTTGCATAGGTGTTTTTTGCGTACAAAAATTGAGCCTTTTGGCAGATGGAGGATTCGTATGTTTGAAATAATTACCATTGCTATATCGGTCATTTTATTGATCGGGGCAGCTATCTTTAGCTGGAGACTGGACAATACCGGTCCGGTTTTAAATGAGAAAAAAGAAAGTACCAGGGAGGATTGATCTTTATGGATAAAATATTTTTATACCTGATGGCATTTGTGGGCGGAGGACTTGGAATTGTCTCAACCTTGTATTTCCTTGCCTCTTTGTTTGGAGTTCTGGGACAGAAGATCTACCGCAAGATCAGATTTGGGATATCCCTGTATGATTGATGCCTGATAGAGGAGTTTACATAGATTGGAAAAAGAGAGAGCCGGTGTATGTCTTATAATACACCGGCTCTCTCTTTTTACGCAAAGCGTGACGCTCAGGATTTTAACTCTTAACGCAGCGGTTCGTTTCTGCGGAGTTTATTTTCTACCTTATTTTTATACATGATCTCATCGCTGACTTTTATATAGCTTTCCAGGGAATCCTCTTCATCCGGGATCTTATACATATAGCCCAGGCTGGCATGGATATGGTATGGTTTTTGCTCTAACTGGTTAAATTCCTGCAGATAGTTTTCAAAGGCCCTCATATGCTCAAGACACTGTTCCTTAGAGATATTATTGGCAAATATGACAAATTCATCTCCGCCAGTGCGGGCACCGGTAAATACGGGTTCGCAGGTGTCCTGAATGGCATGCCGGATCTTTTTCAAAGCAAAATCCCCTTCTACATGACCATAAATGTCATTGATCTGCTTCATTCCATCCAGATCGATGATCGCCAGGAAAAAGGGGAGCTTTTGTCTTCTGGCGTAGGCAAACTGTTCTGAGGCGTGGTTTTCAAAGCCCCGCCGGTTATACATTCCCGTAAGGGCATCCCGGTCGTACATGTACTCCAGTTCTTTGATCAGGGTCTTCATTTTATGCTGGTTCAGTACATCCTGGATCGCATTGCTGATATTTGTACTCCAGTCAAAGTAAATATTTGCGGTGACCTCTGGAGTCTGGAATTGAATTGCCTCGTAACCAAAGGTTCTGTTCTCAAAATGAAGGGGGGCAAAATACCATGCCTGAGGTTTGTCGCTGGTCATTTCAGCCGGAAGAAGTTCATCCCGGGAAAATGCCGTCCGGACAGGCCCCATGGAATTGCAGTCCCGGATGGCGATACGCAGTTCCATCTCTTCCGTGTAATGGTCGAGTTGTTCCATTTTCTCCAGGTCTTTACAGAGACATACACAGTAATCCTGAAATCCATGGATATTAAATATGTACTCTGTTATCTTATCCGAAATCTCATTAATATTCCTGCATTCTCCCAGATGTATGGATAAAAAATTGAATTGGATCTTACGGTTTCTCTCAACTTTCATTTCCTCAAACCAGTTACGTCTCGTGGCGATGACTTCTCTGTCATTGATGCGCTGACAGCCACAGGATTCTCTTGTAAGGGGTGTTACATCAAAGAAATAATTGTCTGTCAGGGAGGGGGTTTCCTGTTTATTGTCAATGATCTCCACTGCCTTCATGCCCATTTCATAAAAGGGTACTTCCACCGTTGTAAGAGATGGGGAGAAATACAAAGTATCTTTTAAACCATCATATCCGCTGACACATATATCCTTTGGAATGTCATAGCCCAGTTTTATAAGTTCACTGGCCACAGCGGCCGCCATATAATCATTGGCACACAGGATCGCCTGTGGAGGTTCACTGCCATGAAGAAACCAGTCGCAGGCGGCATCGCCCATATTTCTCCAAAAGTCACCGTAAAAAATCTGGTGTTCATCAACGGACAGGTTATACTCTTTCATAACACGCTGGAAGCAATTCAGCCGTTCAATGGAATCCCATCGTTCTTTTGGACCGGTCATAAAGCAGAGGCGGGTAAATCCGTGAACTTCAATAAAATGACGTATTATGCTTTCCATACAGGTCGTGTTATCCACAAGGAGATTGTTGGCGCCATCAATATTTTCACGAATACTGACGATAGGACACTGGCAGCGTTCCAGGGTATATTTGAGTATCCGTTCCCTGGTCTGCAGATTCTGTATCGTATCCAGAAGCAGGATCATGCCGTCAAGAGACTCATAGGGAGGAAGTTCATACATATGGCAGTCTCCCTTAAAGTATTCAACATTATTGCCATAACTTCCATAGGAAGTAAAGATCGCTACATTGTAGCCCGATTTTTCTGCAGCCTCAATGACCCCCTGGCACAGACGCCTTGGAAATTCGTTGAGAACGGCCTCAACCAATATACCGATTGTCTTTCGCTGGTTTGAAAACATGAATTGTTCTCCTTTCTGCTGTCACGATACCTGTGAATTTAATTATACGTTCTTTTTCTATGGGATACAAGTGCAAATTGACAAGAAAAAGTATATAATATATGATTTTTTTGTAACAAAGGGCAGCTTTTTTGCATTAATAGACAGAACAACGAAAGGAGATAGAAGCATGCATTCGATCGAGGCAATCTATAAAGAACATTCTAAAATGGTATACCGCTATCTGCTTTCGCTTACCGGAAATTCAGATCTGGCAGAAGAACTTACCCAGGAAACTTTTTTCCAGGCAGTGAAAGGGATTAATCGGTTTGACAGGAGCTGTAAGGTATCTACCTGGCTGTGTGCCATTGCCAAAAACCAGCTGTTGAGCTGGCGGCGCAAAAACCCGGTCATGGAAGATATTTCGGAATCCCATATAACGACGGGAAGCGTGGAGGAGACTGTCACTGCTTCCATGGGAAGGATGGAAATTCTGAGAAAAATGCATGAGCTGCCGGAACCAGGCAGGGAGATTATGCATCTGAGACTCTTTGGCGGACTTTCTTTCCGGGAGATCGCAGAAGTGATGAACAGATCTGAAAACTGGGCAAGAGTAACATTTTACCGGGCAAAGGAACAATTGCGAAAGGAGCTGGAAAAGAATGAAAAATAATTTATCATGTGAGATTGTGAGGGATCTGCTTCCGTCTTATATTGACCATGTACTGAGCGATACCAGTGTTCAGGCAGTAGAGGAACATATAAGGGAGTGCGGGGCATGTGCCAAAGTTCTGGCGGATATGAGGCTGTCGGAGGAAGTAGTACAGGAGAATCGGCAGCAGGACAGGGAGATCGATTATCTGAAAAAGGTTAAGAGAAGGCATCGGCTGGTGGTCTGCTGCATTTTAACAGTGGTGGTACTTCTCGCTATACCGGCGGTGGAGATCATTAAGAATATGTGTTTTGGAGAATATATATTAAAGATGGATTATGATGTAACAGTGTCAGATGATCAGGTCGCTATTAAAGGTGAGGTTCTGGATGGGTTTACCACTGCGGAGTCAAAAATCAATGAAAAAGATGGTATTGTAGATGCCAGGATATATTATGTGCCGTCAACATTTTTCCGTCAGAAGAAGGAGGTAGATGAGGTTTATCGTCCCAAAGCTGATGTCCAGAAGGTTTACATCAATGGTGAACTTTTCTGGGAAAAAGACACAGGGACTGATATGACGCCGTAAACTAAAATAAATAGACATTCCCATCCCTGGATGCTACAATGAAGCTAATAGTTATAGCAGCTTGACGGTTCAAATTCGCGCCGTCAAGCTGGAGAAAGGGATGAGAAGATGAGACATTATGAAGATCCCCAGCTGCTGCAGGAAAATTGTGAGCCCCAGAGAGCTTATTATATTCCCTATGATTCACTGGAAAAAGCGCTGGCAGGAAAAAAAGAAACCTCGGACTATTATATGGATCTGAACGGGGAGTGGAAATTCAGGTATTTTGAGCGTGATATTGACGTGCCCGCTGAGATTACAGAATGGGACAGTATTCCAGTACCCTCCAACTGGCAGATGCTGGGATATGACATACCTTATTATACGAATTTAAACTATCCGTTTCCGGTGGATCCGCCCTATGTGCCGGACGACAATCCCTGCGGGATCTATTCTCTGGATATCCAGATTCCTGAGGAATGGGAGGAGAGGGAAACTTATATTGTACTGGAAGGCGTGGGCTCCTGTTTTTACCTTTACATGAATGGCAATTATGTGGGGTTCAGCCAGGTCTCCCATATGCAGAGTGAGCTGCGGCTGACGGATCATTTGATAAAGGGTACAAACCGGCTGACGATAAAAGTTTTAAAGTGGTGTGCCGGAAGCTATCTGGAGGATCAGGACTGTCTGCGGATGTCTGGTATTTTCCGCGATGTATACCTATTATCAAGAAATAAAGGGCACATTCGGGACATCGAGATAACGGCCGGCCGGAATCACATCACCTGCAGCGTCCCTTATACGTTATATGATGGAAATGTACTGGTAGAAGATTTGAAAGACCCTGTGACGTGGAATGCAGAGAATCCTTATTTGTATACATTGGTGGCAGAGCAGGCAGGGGAGTATATTCCTGTGAAAGTTGGTTTCCGGGATATCTGTGTGAGCCCCTGCAGGGAGCTGCTCATAAATGGGATTTCTGTGAAGTTAAAGGGCGTCAACCACCACGACACCCATCCAGTGAAGGGGTATGCTCTTACGGAAGAGGATCTTTACAATGATTTAGTTAAAATGAAAAAACTGAACATAAATACGATCCGCATGTCTCATTATCCCCCCTCACCGTATTTGCTTGAACTGTGTGATGAAATGGGCTTTTATGTCATAGATGAAACCGATCTGGAGACCCATGGTTTCTGCACGAGGAATGCAGAATATGATTATGATATGGAGAGCGGGGACTGGCTCTGTCATCAGGAACAATGGCGGGAGGCTTATGTGCACCGGGTAACCCGGATGGTGGAACGGGACAAAAATCATCCCTCGATCATTATGTGGTCCATGGGCAACGAGAGTGGATATGGAAAAAATCATGATGCCATGATCGCCTGGACAAAGAAACGGGATAGCTCAAGGCTGGTGCATTATGAAGGCGCATTTCTCATCGAGGACCAGTGTGGTGTAGATGTAGTGAGCCGTATGTACAGTGACGAAGAACAGATGATGGAATTGATCCGGAGAGAAGGGGAGACACGCCCATATTTTCTCTGCGAATACTCCCATGCCATGGGAAATGGACCGGGAGATATAAAGGACTATTGGGATATTATATATAAAACTCCGGCATGTATCGGCGGCTGTATATGGGAATGGGCGGATCACGGAGTGTTAAAAGATGGAGTACTGCGATATGGCGGGGATTTTGGGGAAGAGACCCATGATGGCAATTTCTGCTGTGACGGCCTGGTGTTCTCGGACCGCTCCCTGAAAGCGGGAAGCTTGAATGCAAAAGCAGTATACCAGAATATAAAGACAAGTTATGCAGACCAGAAACTCTCTGTTACCAACCGGTTTGATTTTACGAATCTGAACCAATACTGCCTTATCTGGAGACTGGTCATTGACGGAAAGCTGGAAAAGGAAGGGCAGCTGGTCTGTGATATCGAGCCAAAGGAGACCAGGGACTATCCTCTTGAATTACAGCTTCCGGATCAATGTAAACTGGGCTGCTTCCTGGATATTTTTCTGATGGATGGCGGGGAAGAGATCGGGATGGAACAACATGAACTTCCGGTGGAGATCCAGAAACTGCCTGCGGCAGACTATCAGGAAGGTACGGTGCAGTTTGAGGAAAAGGGAGAGAAGCTGCATATATTAGGAAAAGATTTTCAATATGTGTTTAACACTCATTATGGAAATTTTGAGTATATGGAACGGGGCGGCAGGGTGATCTTTGAAAAACCAGTAGAGCTTACGGTATGGCGTGCTCCAACAGACAATGATAAAATGGACAGTGAGGATTGGGAAGCGGCTAATTATCATAAAATATGGAGTAAAGTATACCAGTGTGTGAGAGAAGAGAACCGGATCATAACAGAGGGAAGTCTTGCTGGTATATCGAAAATGCCGTTCCTGTATTACCAGAACATTTTTACCATTGGATCTGATGGCCGCATAAAGATATCTCTTCATGGAAAGAAGCGGGAAGGATGTAAATTTCTTCCCAGACTGGGATTTGAATTTAAATTACCAGATGATGATGACATATTCCGCTATTTTGGACGGGGAGAAAAGGAAAATTATGTGGATATGATCTGCCACACCAGGATCGGGATGTATGAAAGCCGTCCGTCACTGGAATATGTGCCTTATGCGAGACCTCAGGAACACGGAAACCATACTGGTGCCAGACGGCTGGAAGTGGGAGGGATGAATGTCGCTGCCGACAGACCGTTTGAATTCAATGTGTCCCGCTACAGTTCCCAGAACCTGACCAGCGCCTCCCACACTGACGAACTGGAGGAAGACGGGTTTGTGCATGTCCGCATCGACTATAAGGTGAGCGGTCTCGGCTCCCACAGCTGCGGGCCGGAACTGGGGGAAAGATACAGGATGGATGATCCGGAAATAGAGTTTGAATTTTATATGTAGAAGCCTGACCCGGCGGCGCCAATTTGAATCTGATTCAAATTGGCGCCCTTTGGCTTATATAAAGCAAACTTTTTCTTTCTGTTTTGTGTTGAATATGTTATACTTGTTTTAATACTATATAATATCCTGGAGGTAGGTACAATGAAGAAGATGAAGGGGGTTATCGCCGTCACCCTGGTGGTTTCCGTTTTGTTCAGCGGAAACTCCCTGATCACCGCAAAAACAGAAAAAAAGACGGGGATCAAAACCAAAAAGGTGACGATGAATACCGGACAGAAGAAAAGTATTAAGCTCAAGAATAAAAAGAAAAAGGCGAAATATTTATTCCAATCGTCCAAAACTAAGATCGTGAAAGTTTCAAAGAAAGGTGTAATGACGGCATTGAAGGTCGGAAAGGCGAAGATCACAGTGAAAGAAAAGCTGGGTAAAAAGACCAAAAAGATCGGAACCGTTTCAGTTACAGTGAAGAAAGCAGCGAAGCCTTCGCCCGCACCAGAGCAGAAGGTGACGCCGACGCCTGTAAGTACACCGGCTGTTACACCGGTTAATGAGAAACCCACAGTTTCTCCCCAGGCTCCCGGGCAGACAGAGACACCTCAGACGCCGACGCCAAAGCCGCCGGTAAACCCTGAGATCAAGGATACACCGGCAAAGTTTGACAGTACCCAGAGCGGAGCCAAGTATGGGAAAGTTGAAAGGACAAATTATTATTCTCCAATAACGGGAAAGAACCGTAATGTAAATGTTATTCTTCCGGAAGGTTATACGGAGGAAGAGAAATACCCGGTGATCTATCTGTTCCACGGCGGAATGGGAGATGAAAATGACTGGATGGATGGAAAGGTACAGATCATGATTGGCAATATGATCGCCTCGGGTGAGGCGAAGGAAATGATCGTTGTCATGCCAAACTGCCGCTGCCGTGAGAATGATGCTGCCAACCCTTCAGATGGATTTGCACCGGATCATGTTCATTCCTTTGACAAGTTTCTCGATGATTTCAGGGACAATCTGATGCCTTTTATAGAAAGCACTTATTCCGTAGCAACAGGACGAGATAATACTGCCATTGCGGGACTGTCCATGGGGGGACGTGTGGCGTTGAACATTGGTATTTCCCTGCCGGACAAAGTGGGATACATCGGTGCCTTCAGCCCGGCTTACGGAATTTTTCCTTATACCAATAATGGCCTGACAGAAGAGGGGCTGTTTACAGAAGAGACCTTTACCCTGCCAGAGTATTATAAGAACAGCACATATCTGCTCATAAATAACGGAAATCAGGATGGCATGGTGAAGGAAGAGCCACAGCGTTACCATAATGCATTAGAGGCAAACGGAGTACACCATACTTTCTATACCCTGGATGGTGGTCATGACTGGGTTGTCTGGAAAAATGGTTTTTATAACTTTGCCAGATATTTATTTTAAAGAAATGGAGGAAAGAAATGAAAAAGAAAGTATTTCGGGGGATCAGCTTTCTGCTGATGACGGCGATGGTCTGCCAGGGCGGGATCCCCGCAGGGGCAAAGGCCAAGGCGAAAGCAAAGCTTTCTACTAAGAAAATGGTATTGCAGGTCAAACAATCGAAGAAGATCAAGATAACCAAGAAGAATAAAAAAGCAAAATATACGTTCAAATCTTCTAACAAAAAAGTTGTCAAAGTTTCTTCCAAAGGTGTTGTAAAAGCATTGAAACCGGGAACTGTAAAGATCACAGTAAAAGAAACCTATAAAAAGAAAACAAAGAAAGTGGGGACGGTAACGGTGAAATCCCGTCAAAAATGTATACTGCCGCCGCCTAAGACAGCAGTACCGACGGTTCAGCCATCGGCAGTGCCAACCCAGACTCCACCTGCCAGCGTACCACAGCCGCCGGCGACGGTTACAGAGACTCCGGCAGCGACGGTGGAACCGCCGTTGGAGCTCAAACCTATTACTTATGATGTGCCATCAGGGTTTGATGAAAAGCAGGATGGCGTAGCCTATGGGAAAGTTGTAAGGGAATCGTATTATTCAGACACGACGGGCAAGTATCGGAAAGTAAATATTATTCTTCCTCCGGATTATACGGGAGAAAAAGAATATCCAGTGCTTTATCTGTTACATGGCATCGGAGGGGATGAAAATGAATGGCTGGATGGAAATCCTGCTTATGTGGTAGGAAATCTGGTGGCAGAAGGACTTGCCAAGGACATGATCATTGTCATACCGAACTGCCGTGCCCGCGCCAACGATGCAGCAACGACGGAATTTTCCCTGGATCATTATGCGGCATTTGATAACTTTATCAACGATCTCCGCGATAATCTGATGCCTTATATAGAGGAAGAGTATTCCATAGCTACGGGAAGAAAAAATACTGCGATCGCAGGACTGTCCATGGGGGGCAGGGAATCATTGAACATCGGACTACATATGCCGGAGACTTTCGGCTATATCGCGGCCTTTAGTCCGGGATTTGGAGTGTTCGCCTATGAGGCCAACGGTGTAAAAGAGGATGGACTCTTTACCGAGGAAACATTCCGTCTGCCGGAGGAGTACAAAGATCACACGTTACTTATGCTCAACAATGGAATTAGCGAGGGTGGAGAAAATGCGCTGGGCGGCCAGTGCCATAAAGTGCTTGAAAAGAATGAGATACCTCATCTGTTCTATGTGACAGAGGGCGGACATGACTTCAAGGTGTGGAAACACGGACTTTATAACTTCGCTCTTCAGATCTTTCAATAACAGGAGGGGTTTAAAATGAAAAAAAATATTGGTGTTTTAATACTTAGTTCTGCGTTGGTGTTATCATTAATGGTGCCATCTGGTGTGGAAGCGGCCAAATCGCCAAAACTGAGTAAGGGCAGTGTGAGTGTAAACGTTGGAAAGACGGTTACTTTGAAACTGAAAAATGCTGCCAGGAAGGCAAAGGTAAAGTGGACTTCCAAATCGAAAAAAATTGCAAGAATTACAAAGTCAACAAAGAAATCGGCTAAGGTCAAAGGGGTAAAGGCTGGTAAAACGACAATAAAAGCAACTTACAGGTTAGGGAAAAAATCAAAGACGCTGTCCTGCAAAATCACTGTGAAGGGAAAAAGTAATCCTAAAGTGACGGCTTCACCAGCACCTTCAGCGGCTGTGGCATCAAATACGCCGGTTCCCTCCAAGGCACCGGATATATCTCCTTCGCCTGACGTACCAGAACAGGCATATAAATGGGTAACGACCTGGGGAACTGCAGAGGAAAAATGTGATGCGTCGGATTCTGCCATGCCTAAAATGCCCCTCACGGATACCACGGTCCGTCAGATCATCCGGGTTACAACAGGAGGAGATAAACTGCGTCTTAGGCTGTCGAATCAATATGGGGAAAGTGATGTGAAGATAAAATCTCTCCATCTTGCCAAACAGGTCTGGGCCAATAAATCTGAAATAGATGTATTTACTGACACACCAGTGACAGTAAATGGGGAGGAAGAATTCATTATCCCCAAGGGGAAGGTTATCCTGACAGATGAAGTTGAATTTCCTGTGTATGCCCTTGAAAATGTTGCTATTTCCGCATATTTTGAAGAGGCGCCGGAGAGAAACATAACTGGTCACAGAGGTGCAAGGGCGACTACCTATCAGGTTTCCGGCAATCAGGTATCGGAAGAGAAATTTTCTTCTGTCCAAACAACAACAAGCTGGTTTTTCCTCGCTGATGTATCCATCTGGTCACCAGAGGACAGCAAGGCAGTAGTATGTTTTGGCGACTCCATCACAGATGGTTATGGAACAGATACGCTTGGCAAAAAGCCGGACAGCTATGTGAGATGGGTTGATTATTTTGCGAAAAGGCTTCAGGAAAATGAGGGAACGGAACATATCTCGCTCATCAATGAAGGAATCGGTGCGAATTCTATTCTTGGTACTTATCCCACGGATGCAGGAAAGGACAGATTTGCCAGGGATCTGTTGGAGCACGATGGTGTAAAATACTGCATTATCCTATTTGGTGTAAATGATATAACTGGGGCTAGGGATACCAGTAAATATGATCTGCTGATCCCGGAGTATAAGAAGATGATAAAGCTTTGTCACGACAATAATATAAAGGTTTATATTTCACCGATCCTGCCCTTTGGAACAAGCGGTGATTATACAGAAGCCGCGGAAAAACTCCGGACTATGATAAATGAGTGGATACGCTCAGAAAAATCCGGGGTGGATGGTATTATTGATTTCGAGAGTGCGGTGGCAGATCCAGACAATCCAAAAAATATTTTGGAAAAATATACACATAATGATGGACTGCATCCCTATGACGGATACAGTGCCATGGCGGATGCCATTGATCTGTCGATGTTTGAATAGTTTTATAGCAGTATAGATATAAATGGGGGTGCCGGTTTGATTCTATTCAAACCGGCACCCCCATTTTTTATAAAAAATTAAATCCTGAATTGAAGTTGTGAATATCAGGTATTTCAATCTTTGCCTTCTGTCACAGTAGAACTCCAGCCGTACCGGAATCCCCGGTCTGTGGTCAGTTCAGAAGAAAAGATCTCAAAATAAACGACTGCATCCCGGGACAATATAAATTCTACATTTAACTTTCCACCCTGGGCGGTTTTCCGGTCTGTCAGGATCAGAGGATTTGCTGCTTCCTGAAGCAGCTGTGTCTGACTGCTGGTGAGATTCGCTGGTTCACCGAGATCATGCCATACTTTCTGTGGATTGCAGGTGGCCTCGTCTACAATCTTTTGCAAACAGCAGTACTCACCAGAAGAAAGTGCAAAATTAAGCTCGATTGTAAGAGAATCACTGCCTGTCTCACAGGAAAGGTTCCACAATACACCGCGGATGGTTCCCTCGTCTTCGCAGACAACACCGTGTTCGCTGCGGAAAATACATTTTCCCGCCAATTCCTTGAAAAACTCAAAAGTCCAGAAAGTGGGTTTGGGAATGCTGTTATTCGCCAGAAGCCCAAAGCCTCCATAAAAGGGAGTAAAAGGCACGCCCTGTTCTTCAAATACATCCCCAAAAGTCCAGTAAGAATAGCCGGTACAATAGTCGCCGATCTCTGATAGGATCCGGGCGAGACTCGATGCGTTCTGGTTCGTGTCGTGGAGGGGACAGTTTGGAACGTAGGCGGTATTAAATTCCGTGATGTAAAAGGGAAGATTCTCGTACTCCTCAAATTCACCGATAATCTCGCGGCACCGCTTCAACGTACTGAAAGAGTATTCGCTGGACTGAAGGTCCGCATAGTCATAATGCCCCTCCCATTCTGGTAAATGAATGGTATAATGATGTCTGGAAATAAAGTCCAGAGGAACTTTATTTTCTTTGCAGTAAGATAAAAATCCCCGCATCCATACCTCATCATTTCCGCCACAGATCGCCGGGCCCCCCACCTGAAAATCCGGATGGACTTCTTTAACGGCATACGCCGTCCGGGTGTATAGTTTACAATATTCCGGCATATCTGCGTGTTCCCAGAAACCTGTCAGGTTTGGTTCATTCCACACTTCCACCGGCCAGCTCAGAACTTCCCTCTCACCGTATCGGGAGAGCAGATGGGAAAGTGTCGCCTGAACCAGTGCACACCAGCGGTCGTAGTCTTTTGGCGGCGTCACATTTCCTTTCCAGTAAAACTGTGTCTGGGTGCCGGAAGCAAGTTTTCCAGGCATAAAGCCAAGTTCCAGAAAAGGCCGGATCTGAAGTTCCAGGTAACTATCGATAACCCTGTCCAGATATGTAAAGTTATATTCTGATTTAATGTTTCCTTCCTGGTCCTTATATTCCTGGTAAATTGCTATATCATCACAGAAAAGCCCGTGTCCCCTTATGTAAGAGAATCCGATCCTTTTCTGGACAAATGCCAGCTGGTCCCAGTATTCCTTGTGAAGTGCCAGTCCCATGCGCCCCGTTCCCACACAATATGTCACATTGTTGTGAAATGGTACAGTGCGGTTTAAATCAATATCATATGTCATCTTCATGATCTGCGTTCCTCCCTGTATTTTTCTATTTATAATATAACATTAATCTTTTATTCGACGCAACTATAAAGATAAATACTTTTTGTAATGAGAATGATTATATTGCTATTTTTTCAATTCTTCCTTATAATAAGATTATATTTTAGAAAGGGGTGCAAAAACCAATGAAACGTTGTAGAATATTTTTAGCCCATGCTGCTATTTTCGGTCTTTGCCTGGCGACGATCACACCCGGCACAGTTTCCGGTGCGAAGACGAAAAAGCCAAAGCTTTCCAAAGGGTCATTGACAGTCACTGCCGGCAAGACGCAGACCATCAAGCTTTCCCGGGCGGGAAAAAAGGCAAAGGTAACATGGAGCACAAATAAGAAAAAGGTAATTAAGTTATCTAACAAGAAAAAGACTTCCTGTAAAGTAAAAGGGCTGAAAAAGGGAAATGCTCTCTTAAACTGTAAAGTAAAAACCGGAAGTAAAACTTATAAACTGCGGTGTAAGGTGAAGGTGCAGGCAAAGAAGGTCGTAAATACACCGAGCATTCTCGCCGCTTATAAGGGGATCATTCCGAATATGGGTGCTGCCGTCAACTACGGAAGCAGGGCTCCCAGGGAACTTCGGGATAACAAAACACTGGCATTTATCAAGAAACATTTTAACAGTATCACCCTGGAAAATGAAATGAAGCCGGATAATATTCTTGGCTCTGCGCCAAAGACTCTGTCCGTCCAGGAGGCAAAGAGTAAAGGCTATTATATCCCGGAAGGTTACAGCGAGGCGAAAGTTCCACAGCTTAACTTCAATGAGGTAGATGGTGCCCTGGAAGTCGCTTCCAAAAACGGTCTGAGAATGCGTGCCCATACTCTTGTGTGGCACAGCCAGACGCCGTCATGGTTTTTTACAAAAAATTATGATGGAGATACAGTCGTGGCAACGGATATTATGGATGCCCGCCTGGATTACTATGTACATAACGTGATGGCCCATGTGATGGAAAAGGAAAAAGCGCTTACCGGATCTGCGGGAAGCATTGTCTACGCTTGGGATGTTGTAAATGAGTATCTGAACCGGAGAACTTTTGGAAAAGTCTGGGATAGTGTATATGGAAATATGGGTGCTTCACCGTCCTATGTAAAAAAGGCTTTTCAGGTGGCATATGGTATGCTGAAGACTTATGGTGTTCAGGATAAGGTAACACTTTTCTATAACGATTATAACACATACTTTAATACACAGAAGGTACTGGATCTGGTCAGCTTTATCAACAAAGATGAGCCGGAGAAGATCTGTGGAGGGATCGGAATGCAGAGTCATGTAGATGTAAAAGTGCCGACGGTGAATCAATATGGTGCTGCATTGGAGAAGTTCCTTGCTGCCGGCTATGAGATTCAGATCACAGAGCTTGATTTTACCATCAATTTTGATACGGAAGGATCTTCAGCGTCTTATTCCTATGTGGATGAAAATGAGACCAATAATGATCAGAAAAAATTTGTCAGCAATCTGATGAAAACAATCATTACGAAACAGAAGAACCGCGATGTCAATGTAAATCCAAAGGGTATCACAAATATTACCTTATGGGGGCTTACTGATCGTACTTCCTGGCGTTCCCAATGCCAGCCGCTTCTGTTTGGGGATAACATCTATGATCCGAAACCGTCCTTCTATTCTTTTATTAATGCGGTAAAATAAACTTAAAAAAGAGGGTCTCTTAAGTCATGTTAAGACTTTTGAGACTCCCTTTTTTGTATATTAGTATGTTGTTATCTGTGTCATTCAGCCGGAAAGTTTATTCCCAGGCAAAACTTCCGTCGTCTTTCATTACGTCACCAAGTTCCTTATAGTCAAAATTTCTAAATTCTGCTTTTGCTTCATAGTAAGCGTAATCGACACATGCCATACCGACAAAAGCTCCTGTAAAAAATCCACCATAGCTTTGTAACACATAATCATCGGACAGAATGGCAGCATCCAGTGTTACCGGAATTTCTTTGTAGGTTTCGCCGTCAAAGGAATATTCATAAGTATAACTTTCCTTTCTGACCTTTGCCCGGAACCAGACATCTGCACCTTCCGGTACCGGAATGGCATCATCCCTCAGGAAGGAATTATAGTTTCCGCGGTTGCACTGTGCTACCTCGATCACCCGCCCATTTTTTTCATTCCATGTCACAAAGGCGAAAGACCAGTGCCTGTCGTTGTAGTAGTTAGTCAGTCCCGCCATTTGTTGGTAAGAAAATGGATCGTAGCTTACTTTTACGGAAGCATCAAAGTAAAATGCCTGCCAGCGCCTTGCAACCAGTGACAATTCATGGGTGTTGCAGAGGGAGCCCTGTCCGCGGAGAACAAGCTTGCCGTCTCCGGTGCTGCCCATCGTATCGGTAAAAGGTACACGAAGGGTATTCCAATCGTCGTGAAGTACAGAGGAATCAAATTCATCGTGGAAAGAGTGATCTGCCGGTGCAGCAGTCTCTATGCCGTCCGCCGGTGCCTCCACATAGACAGAGCCGCCGTGTCCGCCCTCGATCCGCGGCCAGCCTTCATCATCCCAGTATACCTTTTGTATGGAAGTCTCCCGTCCCAGTGTGCAGTAGCCCCGGGGATCGATGCAGGATTCATTTTCATGGGTCCATGGACGCCCACACAGACTGGCGTAATACCACTCGCCGCCAGGTGTCTCAACCAGAGCACCATGCCCCTGTTTTTGTATACCAAGGTATGGAGTATCAAAGTTCGTGATAAATGGCCCATCTGGTTCTGTCTCAAAGCTGAGCTCATCCAGAGTACGGGATCTTGCCACGACCTCCTGATGTGTGTACACAGTACCGCCCTGGGCTGCAAAAAGATAATAGTAACCATTTATCTTATAAAGATGGGGTCCTTCGACAAGTTTAACGTCTGTACCATTATAAATATTTCTTGCGGTGTCAGGTTTTAACTTCATGGAATCCGTATCAAATTCTGTCAGAGTAATACCGTTGAATCCATGGTGATATTCCCGGTGATCCCATGTCTGCTGTACCAGATATTTTCTCCCGTCTTCATCATGGAAGAGAGAAGCGTCGAATCCTACACCATTGACACGGATTGGATCAGACCAGGGGCCGCGGATGTCTTCTGCTGTCGTTATGTAGTTGACCATATCCTTAAAGGATCCCTCGGTTATTTTAACATCGGTGTACACCAGCCAGAATTTTCCATCGGCATAAGAGAGGTCTGGTGCCCAGATACCGCCGGAGGAAGGATTTCCCTTCATGTCCAGCAGTGTTGTTGTTGATAATGGGGAGGGGAGCAGATTCCAGTGGATCATGTCTTTTGACTCATGCAGACGCACGCCCGGAAACCACTCAAAAGTAGAGTTTGCTATGTAATAAGTATCATCCACGCGGATAATGGAAGGATCTGCGTGAAAGCCAGGCAGAACCGGATTTTTGAATTGTTTCATAAGATGATGTAAACCTCCATTCTTGCAATTTATTTACTTTGATCTCTGTGCAGTCTTTCTGCACAAAATAAGTATAAATGCTTTTGGGTTAAATGACAAGATTCTACTTGCAAAAAAAGCGGAAAATGCTATACTTAAAGTTATAATAACCATGATTAAAAGGGCTTTTACGGAGGGGTAAATATGATATTGGTTGATAAAGATATAAAAGCGCGTGCTGAAAAGGGGCAGTTGATCTCAGCAGGATTTTCAGAAGAGAATATAAATTCCATATCATATGATCTAACCATTGAGTCTATCATATCAGAGTCTGGATTACTAGATGTGTGCGATGTGGCCCCTAATGAATACGTTTTAATCCAGACAAAAGAGGTTTTGTCAATACCTCAAGATATAATGGGAAGAATTGCCGAAAAGAATTCTAAAATGCGTTTGGGCTTAAAAGTAGATGGGCCTCATTACCATCCTGGCCACGAGTCAACAAAAGCATATTTAAGAGTGTATAATATTTCTAAAAATATTATAACAGTTAAGACTGGTGACAAGATTGCACAGATAATTTTTGAAGAATTAAAAAGTGTTCCGGAACATCCATATTCCTCCACTTTTCAACATGAGATGCAGTATGTCGGACTGGGGCAGTATAAAAATGAGTATGATGAGAGAATAAAGTCGTTTCACAAAGTGAAAGATGATATTGAACATAAGGAACAGCAGATTTATTCCAATATTTTAACTTTTATGGGAATTTTTGTGGCGATCTTTTCTCTGATTACGATCAATTTTCAAGCCTATTCTGAGGCAAAACTGGATACAAAATTTATATTGTCAATGAATGTTTCCTTATGCTTTTGTATTACAGTAATGCTGGGGTTAATTTTATTGTTTTTTAATAAGCCTAAGAATAAAATCTTCACAGTAATTTATTCTGCTATTATATTATTATTAGGAGCTGCCACATTGCTAATATGTCTCATATAATAAAATAAACGGTGATTAGGAAACAGAGTTATATGAAAACAGATCTTACCGGAGATGGCATTCCAGAGAGCATTCAGATTGATGAGAGTGCAGCGGCAGAACCAAGGACTGGTGATGAGCCAACGATCCAAGTTTTTTCTGGAGAGACAGGGGAGATGATCTGGTCTCTTCCAGTGAATGTAGTTCATGGGGGATGGAACAATGTCTATTTGTACAGGGACGGTGGGAAGTCCTTTCTTATGACCTGGAAACCTGCCATGTACCAGGGAGCGGCAGATTACCAGTGGAAAATTTTTTCTCTCACAGAGGATGGGAAGGAAAAGATACTGGCATCGGACTATTTTGATTTTGATCTGAACAACCCGAAGAAAAGCGATGCAGAGCGCTTGCAGGATTTTGCAGAAAGATTGAACAGGTATTTAAAAAAAGCCCGGCTGCTTATCAGTACTCAAGAGGGAAGGCTTCGTATTGGAGATAAGGGTAAAAATGAAGAAGGCGAATACTTCGATTTTTCAAAAGAGCTGGCGGAGATGAATAAATACTAATAACAGATAGAGGTTGACAACTGTGTACCAAATGGGTATAATAAAGGTATACAGTTGTCAACCTTTTAAATTGGAGGGATTTTATGAAGAAGATTAAATTGTCAGATGCGGAATGGAAGATTATGGACAGGCTGTGGGAAACGCCCCATCTTACGATTCGTCAGCTGACGGAAAGTCTGTTTGAGGATACGGGATGGGAAAAACATACGGTCATTACGCTTCTTGGACGGATAGAAAAGAAGGGAGCATTATCCTATCGTCAGAATGGCAGGGCAAAGGAGTTTTATCCCTTGGTTTCCAGGGAGGATGCCTGCGGGGAAGAGACCAGGAGCTTTCTCGAAAAAGTTTACCAGGGGAGCTTAAGTATGATGGTGCATTCCATGGTGGAGAGGGAGTCCCTGTCAGAACAAGAACGGCAGGAACTGATACGGATTCTGGAAAAGGGAGAAAAAAAAGGGGGATGATCCTATGGAAGTATTGATGGCAGTTGTTTTTTTACCAGGAATCATCTATTTGCTGGCGGTTACAGATTACATGTCAGTAACTATGCTTGATATTAGCGTGCTGGTATTGTTTTTATGTACTATAAGGATTCTGTTCCGGAAAAAAATACGCGGAGAATTGATATATTCGTTGTGGATCCTTGTTCCTATACGCTTTCTGTGCAGTCCGCTCCTAACTACATTTAGGAATTTGGTGGAGCGGAGGAATATTCCAGATATAAATTTGACAGACAGTAGTTTTGAAATAATTCATAATATGCTTCAGTCGGTTCAGTCAGAAAATGTAAAACTGATGTCAGGGGTGAAACCAGTGCGCCTGGACCTGAGGGCAATATCTCTGCCAGTCTGGTTCTGGTGTGTGTGGGTCTTGGGGATTGCAGTGGTATATCTCTGGTCTGTGTATGTAAATGAAACATTCCGCCACAGGTTATTCGAGCAGCGGATCCGGATTACTGTAGAAGGCTGCCAGTACCCCGTTTACAAAGTTCCAGGAATTGCTTCTTCCTGTGTCATGAAAGTAAATGGAAAAAAGGGAATTTATCTGACGGAAACCGTGGCTGAAGATGAGGAAAAAAGGGAATATGTTCTTACGCATGAACTTTGCCACTTAAAGCATAAAGATCTTTTTTGGGGAAATCTTCGCTGTATTGTGCTTGCCTGCAACTGGTTTAATCCGTTGATCTGGGTGGCGGCTTCTTTATCAAAGCGGGATGGAGAGACGGCATGCGATGAAAGATCCATACGTGTCCTCGGTGAAGCAAAGAGACATCGTTATGGCAGGGTGCTGGTGGAAATGGTGCCGGGTAAAGAACATAGGAATGGCTTATTTTTTACTGCTACGACTATGGGTGGGGGAAAACGGGAATTGATCTACAGAGTATGCCGTATTGCCGAAAGCAGGAATCGGTGGATTCCAAGTATTGTCGTTCTGGTGTTTACATTTTTTCTGGCATGTATGACCGGGTTTGTTCCCTCTTCTGCAGACTTAAGGGGGCTTACTCCAGAGGAGACAGTAAGGCAATATCTCTATTACTGGAATCAGAACTACCGAGAGGGGATGAACAGTCTTAGGGTAGATGGAGGTTCATATAATAGTCATGGAAATGTGGCTGTCAGAAAATGTGGTAAAACAACAGAGGTGGAAGACGATGATGTTGATATTGAAGGGACCTGGAGTAAGGCTGGAAGTAAATGGGCGGCCGCACGGAGGCTGAGTATGGAAATTCAGAGGGAATATACGGAGCACAATGAAAAGACGGGAGAGGAAGAGCAGCGGAGGACAAGCAGGGAGGAGGAATTTATAGTTGTCCGGAAAAGTACAACTGCTGACTGGAGGATACTGGTGACGACTCTTGACGAGCCATATTACTGGTAATGATTGCTGGCATGTTGAAGACAACATCAACGTGCCAGTTCAATTTTCCGCTGAGGTCTTAAAACTTTTGGCTTCAACATCATCATAAGCTCAATAGCCCAGAAGAAAGCAGGGTTTAAATTCGGGCTATCGAGCGATGTCTCTATGAAAGCCATGAAGTAAGATGGCTGAAATCGATCAAAAGCTCACCATGATAAATATTGACTGGGACAGGCTGGCTCAAATCGCATATCCTGGGGTAGATCACGTCTTCTTCAAAAAAGTAGATGAGAAGTTTTTTCTGATAAGGATCCAGGATCCAGTATTCCAGGACGCCGGCATCGGCATATTTGGAAAGTTTTTTGAAACAGTCTTTCTTTTTTGTGGATGGGGATAATACTTCCAATACAAAGTCAGGCGCTCCGTAGATGCCCCAGCTGCACAGTTTTTCCTCCTGGTTTTCACAAAGTACGATCATATCCGGCTGCACCATGGTTTTGTTATCGCGATCCAGTTGAACATCCAGTGGGGACATCAGAGGCAGGCACTTTCCGCCTTGTTCCAAAATATAATTGGAAAACTGGCGGTAGATCTCGCCACAAATGCGCTGATGAAGGACGGAGGGGGCAGCCATATCGTAAAATGTGCCATCAATGAGTTCACAGCGCTGGTCTTCCGGCAATGCGTAATAGTCATCCACAGTGCAGGTTCCGGCGTGTTTTGTAGAATAAGCGTAATTTTCATGTAATCCAGGCGGATCTTGAAAGAGTTTTTCCAAAGCCATCAAAGTATCATAGCGGGGGTGGGCGGTTTCACCAGAAAAGATCTTCTGTATGGTGCCAAGTGGGACGCCGGATAATTCAGACATCATGGAATAGGAATATCCCCGTTCTGCCTTTTTTTGTTTCATTTCTTCAATCGTCATAGGATCACCCCTAACTCTGTATATTTTTGCTGGTTAAGTTTATTATACATAATAAAACGCGCCCGGTCAAGAAAAAACTAAAAAAATATCCAAAAACTAACCGAAACATTTCCATAATAAAAATAGGTTGAAAAAAACTGCCGGATAGTGGATAATGATGTTGGAATTAAAGGTATATGAGTTTAGAAATGGAGATAATGATGAAATGGATCCTGCTTTATTTTATAATAATAAATGTTTTTAGTTTTTTTCAGATGGGTTTTGATAAAAGGCGGGCAAGAAGGCATGGGTGGAGAGTACCGGAAGCCCATCTGTTCCTGGCGGCGCTGGCTGGCGGCAGTGTGGGAAGTATTCTGGGCATGAGGGTATTTCACCACAAGACCAGACACTGGTATTTTGTGTGGGGAATGCCGGCGATCCTTGTATTGCAGATCGTGCTGATGTATGCCGTTTGGAGAGGGTGGATGTGATTGAGTTATGATATGACACGGGGAAATATCACTAGTGGAATCATGAAGTTCGCCCTGCCATTGATGGCTGGCAATCTTCTGCAGCAGGTGTATAATATTGCGGACACGCTGATCGTGGGCAGATATCTGGGTGAATATGCGCTGGCTGCTGTGGGGTCGTCTTATACATTGATGATTTTTCTTACTTCCGTTCTGTTGGGGCTCTGTATGGGAAGCGGCGCGTTTTATTCGATCCAGTTTGGGGCGGGCGAGCAGGACCGTTTAAAAACAGGCGTTTTTCTTTCTTTTGTGGGAATAGGAGGGCTTACGGTTCTGTTGACTGTGGGGTCTTTTTTGGGGATTCAGGGGATTCTGTGGTTTATGAGGGTTCCAGATGGGATCCAGGGCTGCATGAAAGAATATTTGAACTGTATATTCTGGGGGATCCCGGCAGTTTTTATCTATAATTTTGCCGCCAGTCTGTTGAGAAGCGTGGGGAATTCTCTGACTCCTCTTATATTTTTAGGGATTTCTGCGCTGTTGAATGTGGGGCTGGATCTGATGTTTATATTAATGTTTGGATGGGGTGTGGCGGGAGCTGCATCAGCAACTGTGCTGGCACAGTACGTGGCGGCAGCTGGGATTTTGATATATTATTTTAAAAAGTGTCCCATGCTCCGGGTGGAGAGAGCGCATATGCGGTGGGACGGAGACATTTTAAAAGAAATATCCAGCTTATCGCTACTCACCTGCCTGCAGCAGTCAGTGATGAATTTTGGAATTCTGATGGTACAAGGTCTGGTGAATAGTTTTGGAACTGTGGTGATGGCTGCATTTGCGGCAGCTGTAAAAATTGATTCCTTTGCCTATTCACCGGTTCAGGATTTTGGAAATGCATTTTCTACATATGTTGCCCAGAATTATGGTGCGGAAAAGAAGGAGCGGATCTGGCAGGGAATGAAGAAAGCGGTGTTTCTCGTATTTTTATTCTGTGTTTTCATAAGTTTGCTGATCAATCTATTTGCCGGCAGACTGATGTCTCTCTTTATCGATGCAGATAAGACAGAGATACTTTCTGTGGGAATTGGATATCTGAGGATTGAAGCATCCTGCTATTTTGGTATCGGGCTGTTGTTTCTTTTTTATGGTTTCTACCGCGGCATCAAGCTTCCACAGATGTCTCTTATATTGACGGTGCTTTCTTTGGGCAGCAGAGTGCTTCTGGCATACATGCTGTCTGCAGTGCCGCAGATCGGGGTGACAGGAATCTGGCTGGCTGTTCCTATTGGCTGGGGATTGGCAGACCTGGCTGGCGGTGGATATTATTTGTACCGAAAAAGGAGATATAGAAAGATATAGCTCGATGGTGCGAATTGGCGCCATCGAGCTAAGATAAAAAAGCAGGCAACGGGAATCGAACCCGCCTCCCCAGCTTGGGAAGCTGGTGTTCTACCAATGAACTATGCCTGCATACTTCTATTATATCACTGATCAGAAAAAAGTCAAAGGAAATCTTTTTGTGTTTAGCCCGGCGGCGTCATCCCGCCAAGGAGCCGGGGGAAGGAGGAATCGGATTGAAACTGGATTGGAAAGAATATACGAATACGGTGAGGAAGGCGGCAGCAGAGGGCTGCGTGCTCTTGAAAAACGATGCGGGAGCATTACCCTTGAAAAATGGGGAAAGGATAGCGGTGTTTGGACGGATCCAGCGTCATTATTATAAAAGTGGAACCGGCTCCGGAGGCATGGTGAATGTATCCAGAGTGACAGGTATTCTGGATGCACTTCTGGAGGAACCGTCCCTTTGTGTGGACGAGGAGCTCCTTGGAGTGTATGACAGCTGGGAACAGGAGAATCCCTTTGATGAAGGGCTGGGCTGGGCAAATGAGCCCTGGTCCCAGATCGAGATGCCAGTGAGTGATGAAGTTGTAAAAGCGGCGGGACTGAGAAATGGTACGGCGCTCATACTGATTGGAAGGACGGCGGGAGAAGACCGGGATAATGTGGACGAAAAGGGCGCTTACCGGCTGTCGGACACAGAAGTGGATCTGATTGAAAAGGTGACAGAATATTTTAACCGGGTGGTAGTGATATATAATGTCGGAAGTATTATGGACATGTCCCATCCATGCCTGAAAAAATGCCAGGCATTCCTGTATGGCTGGCAGGGCGGCATGATCGGAGGCTATGGGGTGGCAGATGTGCTGACGGGCAGGGTAGATCCCTCGGGGCGGCTTGCTGACACGATAGCGGAAAAGATAGAAGATTACCCCTCTACTGCTAATTTTGGCGACGGGGTAAGGAATTATTATCAAGAGGATATCTATGTGGGCTACCGCTATTTTGAGACAGTGGCGAAGGAAAAGGTGATGTATCCTTTTGGATACGGTTTGTCCTACACAGAATTTCAGGAAGAGATTAATGAGTTTCACGAGAGTAATGGTGAGATCACCCTTACAGTGACAGTCCGCAATACCGGAAACAAGATTGGCAGACAGGTGGTGCAGATCTATGTGGAAGCGCCTCAGGGAAAGTTAGGTAAGCCTGCCAGAGTTTTAGCAGGTTTTGAAAAGACCAGGCAGCTTGAACCTGGAGAGAAAGAGGGACTAAAGTTCCATATTCTTCCCTATACCTTTGCTTCCTATGATGATAAGGGAGCGACGGGACATGCTTATTCCTATGTGCTGGAGCCTGGCGAATACCGGGTGTATGCAGGGAAAAATGTCAGGGATGCTGTCTGCGGGGGAGTTTTTTCCCTGGGAGAGATACGGATCATAGAGCAGCTGTCACAGAATCTGGCGCCGGTACTTCCTTTTCGGCGGATGAAGCCGGAGGCGGCGGCTGAGGGAGAAGATGGCTGGCTTATGACCTATGAAGAGGTGCCGCTGGGGAAAAAAGTGGATCAGGTCAAGCGTGCGAGGCATCTGCCAGAGGAAATACCCTATACCGGGGATCAGGGATACCAGCTAAAGGATGTGGCAGAGGGAAGTATAACCTTGGAACAGTTTGTGGCACAATTTAATGAGGAAGATCTATCCTGTATCATCCGGGGAGAGGGGCTGGGAAGTCCCAAAGTCACCCTGGGAACAGCGGCGGCCTATGGTGGAGTGTCAAAACATCTGGCTGCCATGGGGATTCCCTGTGGTTGCTGCGCCGACGGTCCTTCGGGGATGCGCATCGACTGTGGAATAAAGGCATTCAGCCTGCCCAACGGTACGATGCTGGCATGTACTTTTGATCCGGCGCTGGTCCAGAAAATATATTCATTTACCGGAAAGGAGATGGTCAACAGCCGCATCGACAATATTCTGGGACCCGGGATGAACATCCACCGCAATCCATTAAATGGAAGAAACTTTGAGTATTTTTCCGAGGATCCTTATCTGACGGGAAAGATCGCGGCGGCTCAGGTGAGGGGCCTGAAAGAAGCAGGAGTTACCGGAACTCTTAAACATTTTGCCGCCAACAGCCAGGAGACAAAGAGAACGGAGTCTGATTCCGTGATATCTGAGCGGGCGCTGCGGGAAATTTATCTGAAAGGATTTGAGATTGCGGTGAAGGAGGGGGGAGCCGATTCCGTCATGACTACCTACGGTTCATTAAACGGTGTGTGGACAGCGGGAAGGTATGAGCTCAACACCTCCATCCTCCGCGGCGAATGGGGATTTGAAGGCATTGTAATGACAGACTGGTGGGCAAAGGTCAGCAGCCAGGACCGGGAGGAACCGGCGCGGGGGAATGATCTTGCCTCTATGATAAGAGCCCAGAATGATCTCTACATGGTCTGCCCCGAGGGGGACAAAAATCTTACCGGGGACAATACCCTTTCTGAGCTGGAAAAGGGAGATCTGACAAAAGGTGAGCTTCAGCGCAGCGCCATAAACATCTGCAGACAGTTGATGCAGACGCCGGCTTACCTGCGTAAGACTGGTGGGGAATGTCTTGTTGAGGTCATAAACAGGCCAGAGGAGATGGAAGATTTCTGTGTGGATGATATCGAATATTGTGAGGTAAATGACGTGGCAGAGATTCCGATGGAGCAGGCAGATACCTCCAGGAACAGCAGTTTTGTATTTGCCATATCGGTAAAAAGCCAGGGAATTTATGAGATGGAGATTGAATTCTGTTCCGATCTGGGGCCGATGGCCCAGATTCCCATGACTGTTTTTGCCCAAAGCGTACCCATCGGCTCCATCACATTTAATGGAACCAGTGGACAGTGGGAGACGGTGACAAAAAGAATTTGTATCGGGGCGAAATATGGTGTTCTGAGACTGCATTTTGCCCAGAGTGGAGCCAGACTTAAGACCATGCGCTTCCGGCTTGTGGAAAAGGCAGAAGATGAAAACAATCCGATGGAGGTATCGGGAGAATACGAAATGGGATTCCGCTAGTGTTATGTAGTATTATTGTACTATTGTAGCGGAAATCCCGGAATGGGGGATAATATGGAAATTTTGACAGGAATTATGCTGATGGTTCTGATTCTCATGAATGCTGTTCTGGTGTTTATGGTACTTAGGAAAGACAGGTCTGGGAAGCCAGATGGCGGATCGGAACAGCTGCACCGGGACATCGACGAACTGAAGCGGATATTTACCGGGGTGAAAACACGGGGGATCTGGGGAGAGTGGCAGCTGGGAAGTATTCTGGAAGAAACACTCACCCGTGAGCAGTATGAGATAGAGTGCATGGTGATCCCCGGAAGTGCCAGCCGTGTAGAGTACGCAGTAAAACTGCCGGGGCGGTTTGAGCAGACGGTATATCTGCCTATAGATTCCAAATTCCCCCTGGACGCCTATCTCCAGCTGGAAGAAGCACGAAACAGCGGAAACCGGGAGATGGCGGAGGACGCGGAAATTTTGTTTAAGAACCGGGTACGGGGATTTGCCAAGGAGATCCGTGATAAGTATATCATGCCGCCATATACGACAGGTTTTGGTATTTTATTTTTCCCGGTAGAGTCGATCTATGTGGAGGCGGTAAAGTGCGGGCTGGGGCAGGAGCTGATGAAGAAATACCAGATCACCATGGCCTCACCGGAAAGTCTTTCCGTTCTTCTCAATACACTGCAGATGGGATTCCGGACACTGGAGATTGAGGAAAAGAGCAGTGAGGCGTGGCGGGTGCTGACGGAGGTCCGCTCTGAGGTAGAGAAATATGAAGAGGTGCTGCTGAATCTGCAGAAGCGCATCGAACAGACGGGAAAAGAGCTGGAACTTCTGGTGGGAAGGCGCACCAGGATTTTGAAAAAGAAGCTGGAACGGCTGGATGAGGAAGATTGTTGAAATTATCTAGTTATGAAATAAATAATTAGGATTTAACTCTGTATCTGTTCCATTATAAGATTTATATTTTTTTCAATGGGTTTTGTTCCGTCAACTCTTATGATAGGGCAGTTTAAAGATTGTACCCATTTTTCAGCAGTATCCTCGGCCTTGGATTCCACTAAATCAAAAAATTGTTTTTCCTGTTCGTATAAATCTCCGCCCGGTAACATTCTATTTCCAAATTTCTGAAAAGAACGATTTTTAACTCGTTCTATCCGAATATCCTTGGGAACATCAATTAATACAGCATACTGAAAAAAAGGATAGATAAACTCTCCATAATCACTTTTTACAGACGCAAAAATAAAATTTTCATGTGCCTTGATTGTATTGAAAAGAAGTTTTTGAACTTCTTCACGGGTGCGTGGAGCAGCATAGAGATAATTAGGATCTGTCTTGGGAAAGTACAAGTCTTCATTATCTATAAAATAAAAATGTAACTTCTCTGCAAGAGCTTTTCCCAGTGTACTTTTCCCAGTACCATTTAAGCCGCACATAATAATTCCTGTTCCCATAAATTCCTCCATTAAACCCCGTTTAATCTCCCTTTAAAGGTATCATTGTGTCTTCCATTTACCATGTCCATGTTCTTCCCCATGCCCTTCTCCATGCCCGTGCCCGCTGCCTTTATTGCCAGAGTGGAACTCGCAGGAGGAATAACCTGTGATCTCTCTGATCTGCCGCATGGTAAGCTCCTTAACATCATCAACCGTCGTCTCCGGGTTCACTTTCTGCAATTCCAAAAATGCCCGGTATTTGCCGACGGATAACCCTGCGGCGTGGGCCTCACTGACGTCATCGTAATGCCCCGTATCACAGCAGTGGTCCTGGTGTTTTGGAATACAGGTTTCAATATTATCAAGGATCTCTTTATTTTCCTGTTCATTATTTCCAGCTACAGAGATGGACAGCATTTCATCCTGGTCCAGATACGAGGTAATGCTCTCTGACTTCAGGATCTCATCGAGGGCATTCCTGTAGTCCATAAACTGGATGTCAAGATCATTCGTCACTTTACGTCCGTCATCATTATAATAATCGATGGAGATTACCCGGTTAAACCGGTTTAAGTTTAGTTCAAAAGACGGATTGATATCGATACTGATAACCGAGGTCTGTGTAAAATATAAGCGATATCCGCTAAAACTGATGAAAAGAAATAAAAAGCATGCCACTGCAGGAATAATCATTTTATAAGCGGATTTTTTCTGTGGTGTCGTATAATTTCTTGTCTTTTCTGCAATATATTTTTTTGTTTGTTCCTTTAACGCTTCTTCTGCGCGAATGCTGTCAAAAGTTTCTTTTATCTTGTTATTCATATCCATCACCTCCCAATTTTTCCCGCAATATTTTTTTGGAACGTGTTAGATAGGTGTAAATCGTGTTCACGTTTTTGTGAAGTATCTTTCCTATTTCCGGCGCTGTATAGCCTTCATAAAAATGAAGATAAACGACGGTTTTGTATTTTGGGGGCAGTGACTGGACGGCTTCCAGA
This sequence comes from uncultured Eubacterium sp., assembly GCA_910584645.1. Classification (GTDB taxonomy): domain Bacteria; phylum Bacillota; class Clostridia; order Lachnospirales; family Lachnospiraceae; genus Eubacterium_F. The sequence goes on along the minus strand of CAJUAU010000005.1, from coordinate 102,222 downwards.
ACTTCCTGGTGATCCGGTAATAATTCGCAGGGCTGTTCCGTCAGTTCGTCAATGGAGACCACATGGGTCCTAAAAAAGTTTTTTAGTAAATCCCTGCAGGCATTTATGGTCACACGGATAAACCAGGCCTTTTCATGCTCTTCATTTTTAAATACAACGGAACTTAGGACATACTTCAAAAATACGGTTTGAAATATGTCCTGAGTATCATGGTAATTTTTCAAATGAATCATACAGAGTCTCCGGACCATATCAGAATACTGGCCGACCGCCCTGTTCACCTCTTGTTCATTCCGCATAAGTGTCCCCGTTGTTATCTCCTGTGACAGCCTCCTCCGTGACCGTGGCCGCTAAGACCGTGGTTTCCGTGGCCGTGGCCGCCTCCCCAGCCACAGGTACCATTCTGCCCTCTGGAAGCATAGTTATCACAGATACCATCGCTGTTTTCATCGACAAAGCCTTTTCCAGCATTGGCCCCATTGGTGCCAGGTTTCCTGTAGTTATCACAGATACCATCGCCGTCTTCATCGACAAAAGAGCAGTCGCCGCTGCAATAGTTACATACTGTGCCAGTGTTTGTATCGTCAGAACTTTTTTTCTCAGCCGGAGCTGTAGTATAGACGCTGGGTGTTTTTTTCGCCGGAGCTGCAGTATAGACGCTGGGTGTTTCTTTCGCCGGGGCTGCAGCGAAGACACTGGATGTCTGCAGTGCAGCTACTAAGGCGATAGCTGCAACACCTGTTACAATCATTTTTTTCTTCATTTTCATTTCCTCCATAAAATATTAAATGTATGATTTACCGTTTCATATATAATACGATTCGGTTTAGGAAATCCATTCACTTTTATGGAAAAAATTTTTTTATTTCAAAACGGCCTTTTTATTATTTGAAGCTTTACTGTAGTAAGTGATGGTTTTCCCATTGACTTTTGTTGTAATAAAGGCTTTGACGTAAAAAGTGGTGGTTGATTTTTTCGCCAGTTTTAAAGAAAGCTTTAAGGTTTTGGCACTCACATTTTTCACTTTTTTAAATTTTATCTTCTTCGCCTTTTTTGCTTTTGTGCCTTTTTTGACTACCTTTTTATAGATGGTATAGCCGCTGGCTTTTGGATTTTTTGACCAGGCGAGGGTTACTTTTTTCTTCTTTTTATTTACAGCTGCCTTTTTCAATTTTACTGAAGATACAGAAATCTTTTGTGGCGGTGCAGGAGTCGGGGGTGTGGCCACGGGGACGCTGACCAGTGGAACTGCTGGTGGTGCAGGTGTGGGAACCGGGGCTCCGGCGATGGCTTTTGCAGCCGCGTTGTTTGTATTGGCAAGGGCTTTTTTGGTTGCCTCCCCTGCCCCCTCAAAGGCATCTGGCGCTATGGTTACATTTTCATTGATCGTAATCTCCTGAAGGTTTGGAAGATTTTTGAAAGCATCTTCCTTGATATTTTTTAAAGAATCCGGTAAATGAACAGTATTCATATTGGCGCAGTTCTCAAAGGTCCCCTTTTCTATGGTTTCGATGCCATTGGAGAGGGTTACATGATGAAGATTGGTATTATTTTTAAATGCGTATTCGCCGATGGTGTAGGAAGTAGTGGATTCAATAACGAGATCATTCATATTTCCGCACTGGGAAAAGGCATTGTTTCCAATGGAAGTTACATTTCCACGGAGAGTTACCGTGTGAAGATTGGCGCAGTTCATAAATGCCTCATCTTCAATGACAGAAATACTTCCTGTCTCAGATACCACAAATTCGTTCATATTACCGGCTCCCTGAAAGGCACCTTTTTTAATCCGGTCGATGACTCCGCTGACCCGGAAGCTGTGGAGGTTTCCGCTGTTCTGGAATGCGTACTCGCCAATTTCAGAAATACGTGTTCCTTCTGTCACAATAATGTCCCCCAGATTCTCTGTCCCCTCAAAAGCGCTGGTCCCAATGGTCAGATTCGGGCTGTTGAAAATAATATTATGTACCGGGGAGTTATAGAAAGCTTTTTCTCCAATGACAGTCAGACAGGAGGGCAGCTGATGCTGAGTGAAGGTCATGGAACCTTCTTCCACTGTCGGAGTCTCCGGGCTTGGTATTTCTGCCGGTGCCGTCTCTGAGACCGCAAAATCTCCAGTGGCATGATAAGTGTAACTTCCTACTTGATAGACCCGGTAAGAAGAAAAGGCTTCGGCAAAGATCTGTTCCAGTGTATCCGGCAGATAGAGATTATGGATGTCGCCGGCGCCTTCAAATGCTGATGAACCGATGGCACGTATTTTTTGTCCGCCAATAGCAGCGGGAACTACAATATCTGTCAGATTGTTTCCTGATGCCGGCTGGTGAAAACCGGTAATTGTAAGTAAGCCGTCTATATAAGCGGTTTCAAACAGGTTTTCATCAGTGATGGACAGAGGTGTGTCTGTCTCCGCAGCATAGGCATCTGCAGAAGGTGAAACAGTAGTACTGGTAAAAATAAGTGATAAGATCAGAGTGGCAATAAATAGTTTTTTTGTCTTTCTAATAATCATGATATCCTCCTTGTGTTTTGTGGCGGTTCAGTCAGGGTGTGTCTGATCCGTTAAATCTGTAACGGGTTACCTGTAAAGATCAGTTACAAAAACAAAGCAGCGGTAAGGAAGTTTTCTGCATTTTTCCTTGGCGGCCTTTGCCTTCTCCAGGTCATCAAAAATACCAAAGACGGTAGGTCCGCTGCCGCTCATAAGAGAGCCCAGGGCACCCTGTTCCAGCATTGTCTTTTTGATGTCTGCGATCTCTGGGTGTTCCGGGATGGTTACGGTTTCTAATATATTTGCCATGCTGCTGCACAGATCCCGGAGATCGTTTTTCCGGATACATTCTATCATATGGTCGATATCCGGGTGATCTGTCTGCTCATCCAGTTTTAAATTTGAGTAGACAAATTTTGTAGAGACGTGAAAGCCTGGTTTCGCAATTAATACATAGCAGTCCGGTGCTTCGGGGAGCGGTGACAGGATTTCTCCGATACCTTCTGAGAGGGCGGTTCCCTTCATAATACAATAGGGGATGTCAGCGCCCAGGGTGATGCCCCGTTCCATCAGCTGCTGATCCGAAAGCCTGAGATCAAATAAGCGGTTCATGGCGAGCAGGCAGGAAGCGGCGTCGGTGCTTCCCCCAGCCATACCTGCAGCGACAGGGATACGCTTGTCCAGCTGAATACTGACCCCGGTATCAATATTAAATTCATCCATTAGAAGCCTGGCGCTTTTGTATACGAGATTATCTTCGTTTACTGGAAGAAAGCCAAGATTTGTGGTCAGATGTATCCCTGGAGTTTTTGATTTTGTGAGGGTAAGCCGGTCGAACAGCCGGATGCTCTGCATGATCATCTTTACTTCATGGTAGCCATCCTCCCGTCTGCGAATGACGTCCAGACCGAGATTGATCTTGGCAGGAGCATTTATCCATAATGAATCCATATCGTTCACCATCTCTTTTTTCTATATATTATAACAAAGTTTGGCGGAATAAAAAAGATTTTATTGGGAAAAATCATAAAAAGAAAAAATTTACCGGCCTAATAGTGTCGGGCTGTAAAAAGATCTGGAGGAAAAGAAAATGAAAAAAGTTTTACTGGCAGCGGCTGTGTTATTTGTCTGCGGGCTGATGTATTTTTATGGAAAGGCGACAGAGGGGGATAAGATGCAGCGGGATATTGCAGAGCAGGTCATTCGGCTGCATGTGGTGGCGAACAGCGACAGCGAAGAGGACCAGCAGCTGAAGCTGGAAGTAAAGGAGGAAGTTGTTCAGATGCTCCGTGACGAACTGTCACAGGACACCTCTGTGATCTCTGCCCAGCAGACACTGCGGGATCATTTAAGAGAAGTAGAGCAGACCGCTTCCGGCTACATACAAAAAAAAGGTTATGATTATGAAGTGAAGGCGGAGCTTGGCACCTGTTACTTTCCTGTAAAACAATACGGAGACATGACGTTTCCGGCGGGGGAATATAAGGCATTGAAAGTCAATATAGGAAGACACGAGGGCAAGAACTGGTGGTGTGTCATGTATCCAACCCTTTGCTTTGTTGACAGCACGTACCAGATCGTGCCGGAGGAATCAAAAGAAAAGCTGAAGGAAAATCTGTCCAAGGAAGAATATGAGTCTCTGCTCACCGGGGGAGAAGATGTGGAATATGGTTTTAAGATCGTGGATTTTCTGACAGGCCTGCTGTCGTGACAGGCCATTGAGCGAGAGAAGAGCCACTGGCTGGCTGGGCTGGTCCTCAGGAAATTCTGGAAAGGATTAAAGGATTCAGGGATTCAACCGAAATATATAGTAGCAATTATTTCGGAGAGTGAGTGTGAAATCTATGATCATTAACAACAATAAGATTTCCATTGACTTTAAAGACACAGACTATGCAAAGGGCTTAGGGGTGTCGGTACAGAATGCCAGGGAAGGCAGCATTTCCAACATAGGAATTGAGTACACAACGGATTGTGCGGTACGAAAGGACATGGGAAACAGTATCGTATATACGGATACGAATAGTACGAACAGCATACTGCAGGAAGCGGCTCAGGGATTGTCAGGGGACACCTTTGATCCAGCGGAATTTATCAGCCAGAGCATGAATGGCAAGGATGCAAAAACTATAGAGGATGAGGACGGCTCTATCTTGGAAGAGTATGTGGCGTCCTCATTAGAGCGCGCTCTGGAGAGAGTCAAAACCCAGCGGCGGGAAAATGCAGAGGCAGTGGAGCAGCAGGTCGAGAAAAGTGAAGATAAAAAGGAATTTATGGATGAGATTGACCGGCGGATCAAGGAAGCTGCCCAGATGGCTGCCGGATTGCAGGGGATGTCGGAGGCAGCGGCGAAATATCTTCTGGAAAATGAACTTCCGGTGACACCGGCAAATGTAAAGGGAAGCCTGGCAGCGGGAGCCGCAGCCGGGGGTGCAGGACCCATAGAGGGGAAAGAACCCTTTGAGACAGTCCGGAGCCAGGCGGAGGCCATTCTTAAAAACAGCGGACTTGAGGTCAACGAGGAAAATATGGCGGCGGCGGAGAAACTGTATGAAGAAGGAGCTCCGGTGACTGTTGAAAATATTCGCAGTTATCAGGCGGTTCAGGATCTGAAAGAGCTGTCACCAGAAATGTTGGAGGCCCGTATAGAAGATGAGGTGCTGGAGGGCATACTTCCGGAGGAGGCAGATCTTGCCAATATATCCCGGAAAGAAGCAGCGGAACGGCTGGAGAAGCTGGTACAGACCGATGAAGAGGCGCTTCGTCACATGTTTGCAACGGACGCGGAAGTAATAACTGCAAAGAGGCAGCTGGAGGAGATCCGGCTGACGATGACAATCGATGCAGCAAGACGAATGGAGAATAAAGGGATCCATCTGGATGTACAGAATCTGGTGCAGATCGTAGATGAGTTAAAACAGATGGAGCAGGAGGCCTGCCGGGGATATCTGCAGTCATCCGGGGTGGAACAGTCCAAAGAGAACGTAGAGATCATGACAGATACCCTGCGGGCAAGGGAGGATATCCTGTCGGCTCCTGCAGCAGTGTATGGCAGGACGATCGAAACAGTACATATTGATACCATCGCAGATGTGGCTGCCGCAGGCCGGGAAATGAGACTCCGTATGGAGAGCAGCTATGAGTCTGTGGGAACAGAGGTAAGGGCGGATCTGGGAGACAGGATCAGCAAGGCATTTTCCAATGTAAATGATATACTGGAAGATCTTCAGCTGGAGCCTACTGCGATGAATCAGCGGGCAGTACGGATTCTCGGCTATAACCGTATGGAGCTTACCAGAGAAAATATTTTATCCATGAAAGAATACGATGATAAGGTGACGACTCTTGTCAGGGAACTTCGTCCGCAGGTGGTGGCAGAACTGATCCGGCGGAAGGAAAATCCTCTGGAAATGAGCCTGGATGAGCTGGGAGAAAAGGTTTCCCAGATCAGCGAGGAGCTCACCCAGGATGACGTTTCTTTCCGTAAGTATTTGTGGAAACTGGATCACAGTGGTGGGATATCAGAAGAAGAAAGAAAGAGTATGATCGGTATTTACCGTCTTTTAGATAAAGTAAATAAGAGCGACGGGGCGGTGATCGGACAGGTTGTCCGGGATGGCAGGGAATTGTCTCTTTCCTCCCTGTTGTCGGCGATCCGCACGAGAAAATCCAAGGGCATTGACCGTGAGGTGGATGATGACTTTGGAGGTTTAAAGGAAGTCGTATCGAAGGGTGAGAGCATCAGCGACCAGATCAGCGCGGCATTTGGCAGCAGTGTTGTATCGAAGCTTCAGAAAGAGCTTTCCCCGGCAGTGTTAAAGGACCGGAATGAGAGTTATATGAGTGATCCGCTGGAACTGTTGCTGGATGAATGCCAGGGAAGTAAAGAAGCGGCCAAAGAGACCGCGGAATACTATGAGCAGAGGGCAGAAGAATTAAGACATATGGCGTCAGAAAGTGACGAACAGATCTTACATATATTAAAGCAGATGGAGCTGCCAGACAGCCTTATGAATACGCACTTAATGCGGGCATATCTGGAACAGGGATCGAAAGAATATCTTAAGTTCTTTACACGAGAGGGAAGTGAGGAGATCATAGAAGCTTTCGATGATCCACAGCTGCTCTCGGAAGTGTATGAGGAAAAGGAAAATGAGATAGCCGATCATTTACGGGAACAAAAAGATACCGAGGACGTCACAAGCGACACGGTAAAAGAGATCGCCGTCATGGCGGGAAGTATTTCTTTTTACAGGCAGATGAGGCGTTTCCAGAAATATGAGGTGCCAATCGTGACAGAGCGCGGTGTGACAGCCTGTGCCGTCACAGTAAGACAGGGAGACAAAGCGGAGAAAGGAACGGTAGAGATCAGTGTCAGTTCCAGCCGGTTTGGAAATCTTCAAGCGACCTTTAAGGTGGCGGGGACGCGGGTATCCGGTTTTGTTACCAGCGAAGAAGAAGGTACTCTGGAGGTGTCCAGAAGTATTTTCGGTGAATTTGAAACGGATTTGGAAATGAATGGATTCACGATGGAGCGTGGAGATTTTGCAAAAGGAACAAGAAATTCATTTCATTCAGGTAGTCAAATAGAGGAAGAAGCCACAAATGACAGATTGTATCTGGTGGCAAAATTATTTATTCAAAATGTGCAGAGAAGGGAAGATGAAAAATGAAGATAAACACAAATATTGCAGCGATCAAAGCGAGTGGACACTTGAACCGGACAGAGGATAAGATCACGACGAGTCTTGAGAGACTTTCTTCTGGATACAGGATCAATAAGGCGGCAGATGATGCGGCGGGAATGGCGATTTCCCAGAAAATGCATGCACAGATCCGTGGATTACAGCGTGCTTCAAGAAATGGTGCAGACGGTATTTCCTTTATCCAGACTGCAGAGGGTGCCCTCATTGAAGTAGAAAATATGCTGCAGAGATGCCGTGAGCTTTCTGTGCAGGCGGCTAACCAGGGTGTGACTATGCTGGAAGATAAAGAGGCGATCCAGAAAGAGATTGATTCTCTGATGGAAGAGATTGATCGTCTTTCATCTGATACAGAATTTAACACGAAGAGTATTCTGGATGGTTCCTGCTGCCGTCAGACATCCTCCAATAATATTGGAGTTAAGGTTGTCTCCATGACAGATTCTGTGGAGTTGACAAAATACGGTATGACCATTGACCAGGTGGCTACGAAGACTGTTTTTACAACCGGCACACTTGGTATGGCTGCTGCAGATGTATTTACTGAAGAGGGAGATATTCAGATCAATGGTGAGATGATCCATGTGGCGAAGGGCGCTACATTAGAAGATGTATATGCAGAGATCCGTGACTGCTGTGAGAGCATGAATATTGCAGTGACACCAGTCAATGCCCTTGGAAACGAAACTGAGCTTGCCAACGCTGCGTCGCTGCAGTTTGAATCAAAGCTCTATGGAGTGGAGCATAAAATAGAAGTGACTACAGACACGCCGGTGCTTGCCGCCAAATTGGGCGTAGATGGTGGAAACATAGTGCGGGGACAGGATGCGAAGGTTACACTGGATACGGATTCTGGATTTTCCAAGACAGCTACTACATTTGTACAGGGAGGCAGAGTGACGGTTTCAGACCGGGACGGCTTCTGCATGGTTTTTGACGTTTCCAGTGCAAAAGCGGGCAGCGATGCGGCTGTGACCGTATTGGATGCGGGATTTGTGGCGATTCAGATCGGTGCCAATGAGGGGCAGACCATTGATATATCCATTCCTCCTGTGACCTGCAAATCTCTGGATATTGAGTACTGTAACGTATGTACCAGAGAGGGTGCTTCCACAGCGATCAGTAAGTTTAATTCGGCAATAGAGGAAGTTTCTGCGATCCGTGCTAAGCTGGGTGCGTATGAAAACCGTCTTGACTCTGCTACTACAAGTCTTGACATAACTTCCCAGAACCTGACAGAGTCCTGTTCCCGTATCGAGGATGTGGATATGTCAGAAGAGATGACAGAATATACACAGCTGAGTGTGCTCAGCCAGGCAGGAACAGCGATGCTTGCACAGGCGAATAACCGTCCCCAGACAATTTTGCAGCTGCTTCAGGGCTGATGAATGAGAGGTGGATGAATCTTGGATAAGGAAGTATTAAATGCCTATGCTGCAAGAGTGGCACAGGCAAACCGGAGTGAACTTGTTATTATTATGTATGAGGCGATCCTGGATAGTGTAGAAGAGGGCAGGAAGTATCTGGAGACAGACCAGATAGAGGTCTGCCGGCGGGAGATCGGACGTGCCAGAGGGCTTTTGACAGAGCTTATGGGAAGTCTGGATTTTAGTTATGAGATCTCTCATTATCTGAGAAGACTGTATGTATATGCCTACCAGGAACTGTGCCAGGGAGTGGCGCTTCGGCAGAGTGAACGCTTTGACCACGCTGTAAATATTATAAAAAAGCTTCTTCCGGCATTTCAGAAGGTGGCTGACCAGGATCATTCACAGGCAGTCATGCAGAATGCGCAGCCGATTTACGCAGGGCTTACCTATAGCAGAACCAGCCTCAATGAGAATATTGGGGTGGATGTATCGGCAAACCGGGGATTTCAGGCGTAGTCCGACAGTTTTGCCGGGCTGGTGCGATGACGGTATAAATACAGATCAAAGGGGCGTGCGTTTAGAGCCGCCCCTTTTTAGCTGGTCAAACTTTCCATTTTACGCATCTGTTTGAGCAGATATTTGTATTTATACTGAATGGCATTCATTTCATAAATACAGCTGTCCACCAGATCCGGATCACATGCATTATCAAAATTAGAGTGTGCAGTTGCCAATGAAAGTTTGATCTCCTCAATCTCATTCAGAAGTTCCTCTCTTGCAAGTAGAAGGTTGTCCGTTTTCTTTTTCATAGCTCCCTCCGTTGTTTATTTTCAATGTATTTTTTCTTTTAATATGTCGTAAAATGGGGAAATTTGAAACGACAATTTTTCTATTTCTACTCTATTTCTTTTAACAGTATTTCCCTTGCCGAAGAAAATATTCCAGTATTTACAAAATAATGGTTGACAAGATGACTGTCAGCGTGTAGTATATGAATCACAACAAAATCAGGAGGTGAAAGTATCGAGGACAATATGTTGATCTTCCTCGTGCTGCTTCCGGTGTCACTTTGGGATCTGTACTGTTATCGTGTTCCGAATTGTTTTGTAGCAGGAGGACTTGCACTCAGCCTGTATCGGAATATATGTCTGTATGGTATGGCGGGATTGTGGCATTTTACATGGAATGGTCTGGTTCCAGTTGTTGTCTGTTTAATCTTTTATCTGCTCCATTTTTTTGGCGCAGGCGATATCAAATTATTTTCCATAATCAGCAGTTATTATAATTTCAGATTTTGTTTCCGGATCATGATCTGTTCACTGATCATCGGGGCATTATTTTCTATTATCAAAATGATCCACAAAAGAAATTTTTATGAACGATTCAAATATTTTTTTAAGTATGTAGAAGACATAAGGGCAGGTAAGCTGCCAAAGGTGTACTATGACCGGAGGGTATGCGGAGATGATGGTGTCATCCCCTTTACTATATGTATTTCCGCAGCTGTCATCTTATGCCTGAAAGTTTAACCTGTTTTGCAAGGAGGGAAAATTTGGGACCAAAGAAAATTTTTATCTGTATGACAGATCTGGATTATGGAAGCCGGCTGGAAAGATATTTAACCGGCCAGAATAATTCCGGCATAGAGGTAGAGCTTTTGACCGGATGGAGAGATAAGGCAGATGTGAAGGAAGAAGACATTGTGCTGTCAGATAATCCGAAAATCCTGGAGGATCCTGGGTGTCAGACAGTTTTATTTGTAAATACACCGGAGGAGCAGGGAAAAAATAAAATTTTTATGTACCGCAGCAGGGAGGAGATATATAAAGATCTGCTGGAACTAACGGGAACAAAAGAAGAAGATAAAGGAAACAGTTCCCTGAAAGAAAGCGGCATCATTGTTGTATTTTCCCCAGAGGGGGGAGATGGAAAAACGCTGCTGGCTTTAAAGAGGGCTGGTGAGCTGTCCCGGAATAAGCGGGTGCTGTATTTAAGTCTATGTGGTTTTCCCATATTTTTTAGCCCGTACCCTGAGGAAGAAGGCGAAGGAGGAGATATCCATGTCTCTCCGGGGATCACCGAGCTTATGCTTCGGACGGAAGGAGAGGATTTTACGCAGGGTTTGGAAAATATGGCATATCAGCTGGGAAGGATCTGGTCTGTCACACCGGTCAGACACTATAAAGACCTGCTGGATTTTTCCCTGGAGGATATCCGAAGATTTATGAGGGGGTTGAAAGCGCAGGGTATATTTGAGGTTGTAGTGCTGGAACTGGGACAGATTTTTGAGTATACCCTGGATCTGATGACTTATGCAGACCAGATCTTGATTCCGAAAGAATCGGGGCTCCTGGCTGCAATCCGGAGAAATGTATTGCAGCGGTATTGTGGAATGGAGGGAAAACCAGAGTTGTGGGAGAGGATGGCCTTTGAGGAGTCAGACGCTTCTGTTCCGGAGAAGAAAGAAGAGCTGCTGCGGTTCATTGGAGTAGAGGGGGGTGGCGGATGAGTGACAGGGGGAGCAGAGAAGAACGGCAGAAGATCCGGCGGATGGTGTTGGAGCAGATACCATCAGATGCTGAATTGCAGGAGGGAGAACTGCTGCAGCTGATCGATGAAAATATCCGGCGTGCGGGAGGGGATAGTTATCTGCGCTTTGGGGACAGAAAAAGGCTGCGGACGAATATCTATAACTCCATGAGGCGGTTAGATGTGCTGCAAGAGCTGTTGGAAGATGAAAATATTACAGAGATCATGGTCAATGGACCGGAGCATATCTTTATCGAGCGGGAGGGACGGATGATGGAAACAGGACTAATATTTGATTCCCCTGAGAGACTCTACGATATAGCGCAGCAGATCGCTTCCGGAGGTAACCGCATCGTCAATGAGACCAGCCCGATACTGGATGTGCGGCTGGCGGATGGATCCAGGGTAAATATTGTGCTGCCTCCCATTGCGATGGAGGGGCCGGTCATTACAATCCGTAAGTTCCCGAAGGATCCTCTGACCATGGATAAATTAATCGATATGGGAGCGTTGACAGAAGAGGCAGCAGAGATGCTGAGAAAATTGGTGGAGGCAAAATATAACATATTTATCTCCGGGGGAACTGGTGCCGGAAAAACCACCTTCCTCAATATTTTATCCAATTATATTCCTGGGGATGAGAGGATCATCACGATAGAAGACTCGGCGGAGCTGCAGATCCAGAGAGTGAAAAATCTGGTGAGGCTGGAGGCGAGAAATGCCAATGTTGAGGGAAAAAACCAGGTAACGATCCGGGATCTGATCAAAAGCGCCCTGCGGATGCGGCCGGATCGGATCGTGGTGGGGGAAATCCGGGACTCCACTGCAATTGATATGCTGACAGCGATGAACACCGGCCATGATGGAAGCCTGTCCACTGGCCATGCCAATAGTCCGGGAGATATGTTGAACCGCCTTGAAACACTGGTGCTTATGGGAATGGAGATCCCACTGGAGGCCGTGAGACAGCAGATTGCTTCTGCCATAGATATCATTGTTCATCTGGGCAGACTGCGGGACAAAAGCAGAAAGGTGCTGGAGATCTGTGAAGTGGGGCAGTGTGAGGGGGGAAAGATCCGGATGTATCCGCTGTTCCGGTTTTGTGAGGAAAAGGAACAGGAGGGAAAGATCATGGGGAGTCTGAGACGGACGGAGCATAAACTGATCAATGACGATAAATGTGCAAAGGCAGGGATACATATATGATCGATTATAATAAGTATGTTTACACAAAAAAGGAGCTTGTTCAGTATGGTTTGTGTGGAGGAAGCGCAGGATTTGTTCTGTTGATGTTATTTTATGATAATGTACTGCTCTGTGGGATTCTCTCGGTACCAGCTGCCTTGATCTTTCTTGGTTATTACCGCAGGATCCTTTTGGAACGGAGGCGCTGGCAGCTCACCATTCAGTTTAAGGATGCCATGGAAAGCCTTGTGTCGGCACTTTCTGCCGGTTATTCCCTGGAAAATTCTGTGCGGGAGGCTTCCGGGGATCTGAAACTGATATATTCGCCAGAAGATATCATCCGAAAAGAATTTGATCATATGAGGAGACGGATGGAGCTAAAGGCGTCAGTGGAGACACTGATGAAGGAACTGGGGGAGAGAAGCGGTGTGGAGGATATCATGATGTTTAGTGAGATACTTGGTACTGCAAGACGAACCGGCGGTAATCTGGTGCGTATTATGCGCCAGACCTCTTCCAATATTGCAGAGAAGATCGAGGTGCGCCGGGAGATTGAGACGCTGGTGGCAGGCAAAAAAATGGAAGCGGCATGTATGACTGCAGTCCCTCTTCTTATGATCCTGTACCTTCGTATCTTCTCTCCGGGATTTCTGGATCCCCTTTATAATAACTTTATGGGTGGGATGGTGATGACGGGAGCTTTGGCAGTATACGGTGCAGCTTTTCTCTGGGGACAGCACATAATGAAAATAGAACTTTAAATGAGGTGGGGCGATGGAAAAATACTATCCGTATATTCAGAAACTGATACATAGACTGCATCTGGAGCATATTCTGGATCAGGATAAGGAAACAAAGGAAGCGGTGGAGATCCTGTATCGATGTCAGGATAAGAAAAAAATTTGGGAAGAAATATGGTGTCAGAGAATTATGCTGATCCTGGCAGCGGTTATCCTATCCCTTCTCTTTTTTCTGATCAGTATGACAGCGGGCGAAGCAGATCCAGTAATACAGGATGGGAGGATCATTAGGAATAATTCAGATGTGGTAACTTTTGGAGTCCGGGCACAGACAGGAGAGAATACCCTAGAGAAAGAGCTTACCCTGGAGTTAAAGAGGGAAGAAGAGCAGGACCAGCCTCCAGAGGAGACGCCGGTGCCGCAGACAGAAGTGTTATTTGCGGAGATCCAGGAAAAGATACAGGAGGCGGTGGAGCAGCAAAGGGATTCGGAGCAGATCCTGCTGCCGGAGACAGTGTCTGGCAGCAGGGTGGAATACCTGAATCCAGAGAAGAAAAAAGACTATTCTGCCTTTTTTCTCTCGCTGGTGATATTACCGGCGATGCCATTTTTGTGGAAACGCCAGAGGAAGCAGAAGCTTCAGTTAAGAGAAGAACAACTGGCATTGGATTATCCTGAACTGATCAATAAAGTTCTGCTTCTGCTCAGCGCGGGACTTACGATCCGGGGGTGTTTTGAAAGAATTTGCGGCGAGTATAAAAGCCGCCTGGAACAGGGGGGCAGCAGGCGTTATGTGTACGAGGAGATCAGTGTATCCTGCCAGGAGATAAAAAACGGGGTATCAGAAGGAGAGGTGATCGGTGCCTTTGGGAGACGGTGCGGACAGCTGCCTTATCTTAAATTTGCTTCTGTGGTCAATCAGAATATACGGAAGGGATCTGAGGGACTGACTGCTATTTTGGAGCTGGAGGCGGTGGAAGCTTTTGAAAAAAGAAAAGAAACTGTAAAAAGAATGGGAGAAACAGCGGGAACGAAGCTGCTCCTTCCTATGATGTTAATGCTGGGAGTGGTTATGGCAATCATTCTTGTTCCGGCGTTTATGACAATGTAAAGACCGATAAGGAGGAACGAATTATGAAATGTATCATGGAGTTTTGTAAAGAAGAAGATGGGATTGGTGTAGTGGAGATCATATTGATCCTTGTGGTATTGATCGCGCTGGTGCTGTTGTTTAAAGATAAAATTACGGCAGTGGTGGACAAGGCATTCAAGACATTTGAGAAGGATTCGGGGAGCATTATCAATGGAAAGAAGTAATACAAACAGGGGGGCTGGTATCAGCGTGTTTTTGTCACTGATCCTTGTGGTGATCCTGGCACTTTTGGGGACGATGGTTGAGGTTGGCCGGGGAAAGGTATGCCAGGTACACGGCAGGAGGACCTTAAGGTCTGCTGCCGACAGCCTTCTGACGGAGTACAGCCTGCCGCTCTTTCAGGAATATCATTTGTTTTTCCTGGAAGATGTGGGAAAACCCTTAGAAAAAAGTATTGCGGAGTACGTGGCGGATACGCTGGAGCCGGGAAGCATATTCCCTGTGAGGACGGATTTATTTGACCTGGCTTTGACAGATCTTGCTGTAGAGGGAAAGACTTATGCCGGGGATCAGGACTGTAAAGCGCTCAAAAGACAGATTGCTTCCTATATGAAAAGAATCATTGCTGCCGATGCATTCAGGAAGTTCAAAGAGGGAGTGTCATTGACAGAATCATTGGGTAGTTCTGCTGCCGGACTGGAACAGAAAGCAGAGGAAGAAAAGCAGGCAGCAGAACTGGACACAAAAGTATTAGCTCTTATGGAACTGATCGATGGTGTGTCGATATCGGAAGGCCGGGTGCAGGGGAAAAAGCACTTTGTAAAAATGTTCTGTACTGACGAAAAAAGAGCAGAAAGTCTGGGAATTACAGAAGCATCCGTGTGGGAAGCCGTACAGGAGCATGTAGTGGAAGTAAACCCTGAGATGAAAGCGATTGTCAGTGGCGGGGGAGACCGTGATGGGATTTTGAAAAAAATAACAGAGGTTCAGAAAAAGACGACAGAAGCTATCGGGTTGCTGAAGGAACTGGGGAAAAGGACCGGGACGCTGGGAATATCGCCAAAGGCACTGAATATTCTAACTTCCAATCAGAGGGTGTTGAAAGATGCAAAGATGCTGTTGCAGAAACCTGTCGCTGAACTGGATATGGATTCCCTGAGAAGGCTGTGGAATGCATATGATACATCGGGAATCGTGTTTGATTATACCGGCATCCATGAAAAAGGGGGTGGAGAGAGTCCCTTTGAGAACTTCCGCCAAATGATCTCCGGCGGTCTGACTGAGCTCGTTATAAAAGATGCCAGTAAACTGTCAAAAAAGAAATCAGCATCTCCTGATCAGTATCGTAGACTTTATGACAGCCAGGAAAAAAGCAGGGATTATACAAAGGCAGTAAAGGAGTTTGCCAATGAAGAAAGTTTGGATTTTCAAGGGGCGGTTAAAGATATCTCCCAGATTGCTTTGTCTGATTTTATGCTTCTTAAATATATGGAAAAGTATTTTTCCACCGCCATACACTCCGTGGGAGATATGAAAAAACGGCTGGATTATGAATGGGAGTATCTTGTCTGCGGGAGAGGAAGTGATAAAGAAAATCTGGAACAGGTTATCAACCGATTGGTACTAATGCGTACTGTGGTCAACACCGGAATTTTATTAGCCTCTGCGTCCAGGCGGGAGACTGCCTATGCGGCGGCGCTGGCTGTGGTTGGTTTTACTGGGCTGGAGCCGTTAGTCCGGTTTACCCAGACATTATTTATCATTTTATGGGGGATGTCAGAGGCTCTTTTGGATACAGCAGCCATTCTTCAGGGAAAGCAGATTCCACTCATAAAAGCAGAAAAGGATCTGATGGTAAAATTTACGGATTTATTTGTTATGGGCAAGGGATATATCATGAATCAGGTGAAAAAGCTTCCTCATGCCGGAAGTAATGACTTTACCTATGGACATTACCTGATGTTGTTTCTGCTAGGAAATGGAGGTACTGTTACGTGTCAGCGGATGATGGATCTTATGGAGTGGAATATCCGGGACAATTATGTGAAAGGATTTTCCCTGGGTAAATGTGTGGAGTCCTTTCGGGTACGGGGTTCTTTTTCCATGAAAACAAAGTTTTTCCAGCTGCCATATATTCAGAAGATCCTGAATCGGAAATTGGAACGGTCAGGGGCAGGGACAGAGATTACTGTGGGCTATTTACCGGAATAGCCTGATGGCTGCAGTTGGGTTTACTGACGCAGTAGGCCGACGGTCCAGATTTGCGCCACCGGGTTACATTTAGAATAAGGGTTTTATCGAGGCGGGAGAGGGTATTCTATTAAAAAAAATATACTATCATATCCTGACAGGGAGAAAATTGCCAATCATACAACAATAGAATACCCTCTCCCGCCTCGAGCCCCAGGGAGGAAAATTTGAAAAAGATGAAAAGAGGATCTTTGACAGTGGAGGCATCTCTTGTACTTCCTGTCTTTATATTCGCAGCTCTGTCTGTCATCTACATATGCCGGCTGCTTTTATTTGAAGATGAAGTTCAGTGGGCGCTGGTGAGGACAGGAAGAGAAGTCTCGGTGGAATATGCTGTAAGTGGAAAAGGAGCTGTGACGAACCCAATGTATCTGACAGTGAAGATGAAGCAGTATATGCAGGAAGATATTCCAGTCAGTATGCTGCGATCCCAGTTCAATGAGGAAACAAAGGACATTGTACTGGTGGCTGATTATAGTATACGTCTCCCCTTTCCCCTTTTGCATCATTTTCCCTTTCATTTTACAGAGAAATTTCACACGAGGACATTTTCCGGTGTAAAGACAAGGGCGGAGGGAGAGGTTCAGGATGGGGATGTTCCTGTCTATATAACGGAAACAGGAAAAGTGTATCACAGAACATTGGAATGTACTTATTTAAAGCTGAGTATTTCCGAGGTGAAATATGGGGATCTGGAGTATCTCAGAGGGGAAGACGGAGGAAAATATTATGCCTGTGAAGGCTGTGGCGGAGGTGTTTTTCAGAAAGAACAGACCGTGTTTGTCTGCAATTTTGGAAACCGGTTTCACAGCAGCAGAGGCTGTCAAAAACTTACACGCAATATCCGCCAGATCAAGATGTGTGAGGCTGGCGGGCGATTGCCCTGCTCAAAGTGTGCACCCTCTGGCTGATGCGGGATAAGACAGGATTCAAATTGGCGCCGTCGAGCTAAGTAAGAAAAGGAGAGAAAACGCAATTATGAAGATATACATATATAGTATTTTGTTTCTGTATCTGCTGGCAATGTCCATTTATGATATGAAGCGAAAAGAGATACATATTGGGGCAACGTTATTAACAGGCATTTTTCTGGCAGCAATTCGGGTTATTCAGTTCTTCCACGAAGGAGTCTCGATGGAACTGGTACTGGGAGTTGTGCCAGGCTTACTGGTCTTATTATTAAGTTATGCCACACACGGAAAGATCGGGATGGGGGATGGTTTTGTAATGATGGTGTGTGGAATGGTTCTTTCTTTTTTAGACAATTTATTTTTGCTATTTTTTGCCCTGGTGCTGTCCGCTGCTGCTGGAGCGGTACTGATGATCTTCCGTCGGGTGAAGAGGAGTTATACTATGCCATTTGTGCCCTTTATCTGCGTTAGCTTTGGAGCAGCCTGTCTATGGGAGATATTTATATGATATGGAAAAAAGCCTCTTTTACTGTGGAAGCGGCATTTATATTCAGTATCGTTATATGGATCCTTTTTAGTATCTGTTATCTGTCCATGTATGTTCATGACCGGACAGCGGTATATTCGCTGGGACAGCATTACCTTGAGATGGCATTGGAAAATGGAGCAGAAGTGGAAGAAAGGGAATTGAGGGAAGGGCTGGAAAATTATCTTTCAGAAAAATTGCTGATATCTCATACTGGAAGGATCCGTGTGAAAGAGGGACTGGTTTCGGTAGAGGCGGAGATACCGCTTCTGCTTGCCATCCGGTTTCCCTTTATTAAGGAAATTTTGACGGGGCAGGAAGGAAAAAGGATATATCTATCCCATGAAAAATTAAACGCGCCTTACATTGTATGGGATTCGGAAGTGATAAAGGGGAGGAAATAAATTATGAGAATAGCATTGGTTCAGGAGCTGGAGGGACGGGTTCTGCAGATCGATGAGCTGGAGAAAACTGGCCGTTTCGGGAGTGAAATGCTTAAGTATAATGTTGTTGGAGGGATTCTGGGTGCAGAGCTGCATAACGTGGACCAGGAGCTGCGGTGCCTATACCAGGTGAGGGATATGATCACCCTAAATGAATTTTTTGAAATGGGAAATATAACTGTAATACAGCTGACCGGTCTGCTGGAACAGCTGGTTCGGATACTTACTTGCTGCCAGGAGTATTTTCTGGATGAAAAAAATCTGTTGCTGCAGTGTGATTCTATGTTCTGGGATGAGAAACAACAGCAGCTCTGGATTCCCTATCTGGATGGCTATAATAAAAAAGTGAATGAGGGTATTTCCAGTCTTTTGGAGAAATTTATGGATACAATGAATCATCAGGACAAAGAGCTGGCTTTTTTGGTTTATGGGCTTCACCGACTAAGCAGGGACAGACATTTTGACCTAAACAAACTGTCTGATTTTCTGGAGGCAAACAGAAAGAAGACAGTGCCTCAAAGGGGTGGGGAAAGGAAGGAGAGAAAAGTACTGCCATCAGAGGATGATGATCCCTCTCAAATATTGCCGCAGGGAAAAGAAAAGTCTGGACAGAAACCGGAGCAGTCCTGGAGAAAACGGGTTGTTTTTATTGCTGCGTCAGTGGTGCTCATTATCATTTTTTATCAGATAGGATTCATTCGGGACCCGGTGTCCGGAGGACTTGATCTTAGGCGCAGCAGCATATTGGCGGCAGTCCTTCTGGCAGCAGTATATGGTTATAATAAAAAGGTATCAGTAAGTTATAGCCAGACAGAAAAAACAGTGGGGAAAACCAGACAGGAAGAGGATAATACGATACAATTAGTTAGTGGCTGTACCGACGAAACCATTGTGCTGGAGCAGTTGGAGGAACAGAACTGGATGATCAACCTGATCCCACAGGATTGGCACAGGCCGGAGATAAAAATACGGAAAAGCCCCTTTTTTATCGGAAAAGATTTGGCGAAGGCGGATGAAATCATTAGAGAGGGAGAGGTCAGCCGTATACATGTGAAAGTTGTGGCAGATGCGCAGGGAGTTTTTTTGATCGATCAGGAATCTACCAACGGCACCTTTGTCAATGGAAGGCAGCTGGTGCCCTGGGAGAGATGCCAGCTGAAAGATGGGGATATGATCGGCATTTCTTCCATATACTATAAGGCAGAATTATATTCGTAGGTCATATGGCGGATAAATTGTTTTTGAAAATGATCATTATCAGCCAGAATGACTTCATGGGATTTTTGATAAAGGTCTTCTATGCGCCGTGAAAGGCCATCTGGCTTTTGGCAAATCGAAGCTAGGCCGAGAAGACAGCTGTTTCCCACTGTATGGATACGAGTTGTATCCATGCCGGAAAACATTCCGGCTGCTGCGGCCTTGGAAATGTTTATGTGGTAGCCCAGTCCCCCGGCGAGATAGAGCTGATCTGTGTCATCTACAGAAATCCCAGCGGTATGGCACAATGTAGCGATGCCAGCGCCAATGGCAGCTACCGACAGCTGCATCTGACGAACATCCTGTTTCGTGAAGCGGATCTCCTGTCCAGAAGCTGTACGGGAGAGCAGCAAACCATCCTCTGGGAATTTTTCGGTCAGTATTCCAGAAGGATCCATGTACTGGAAAGTCAAAAGCTGAGACAGGAGGCTCACGGCGCCGCTGCCGCATATTCCAGTTGGAAGTTTGTTGCCAATAGTTTGGGTCTGTGGTACCTGTCTCCTGAGACTGACATCAGATATCGCGCCAGGAACCGCCGGAGTGCCGCAGGAGAGCCCGCCGCCTTCAAAAGCGGGGCCGGCAGCCGTTCCTGCCGTATAGATCTTCTGATCATATACCAGTGCCAGTTCTCCGTTGGTTCCAAGATCCACCAAAAGACAGGTGTCTTTACGGCTGTCAAAATTGAGATAAAGCATACCGGATACTATGTCGCCGCCAATAAAAGCAGACAGCCACGGAAGAATCCGGATCTCAGTGCTGCCCTGGTAAAAATTAAGTTTGCCGGGAGAAACATCCATGGGATTAAAGGGAGCTGCCGCCATGCCTTTCAGAGACAGGCCGAGCAGAAGATGGATCATGGTGGTATTTCCACCGATGAGACAGGTTCTAATTGATACATTTTTATGAGAAGCCTGAAAAGAATTATAATGTTGTGAGAGTATTTCCCGGATCATGTGCGTTAGCTCATGTTTGTGAGTGGATTCCATATCATATTTGATGCGGCTGATCACATCAGTCCCGAAAGGAAGCTGTGGATTGGGAAATACCTCTGAATAAAAGACGGTTTTGTGTAAAGAACTATAATACACCATCGCTACAGTTGTTGTCCCAAGATCGATAAGCAGAGAGTCGGGTTGATGGTCTTTGCTTTGGTCTGCGGACAGAGTCAGTCCGACAAAAGATTCTCTGGGGTAAACCGTCACCGTGATATCTTCATGAGGGATCAGGGTGCAGGGAAAATCATACTGTTTTCCTCCGCAGACATTTGCTCCGTGGCAGTTACATGGCAGAGAAATCCCTTGGTCTTCCAGGAGATCCAGTATGGATTTAGTATTTTCCGGTGTCCCATGGACGGTAATTTTCATCTTTTCCTCATTTCTGAATAGTCTTATGGACTATTGCTCTAAAATATGCTACAATACTAACATATTTTGATCGGGAAGACAAGTCGGGAGGATTACAATTTGGAAGAAAACACCTTAATAAAAAGGCTTCCGCTGGTTACAGTGCTGATCACAGTCATAAATGTAGCCGCGTTCTTCATAACAGAGTGGAAGGGTTCCACTTTAGATCCTGATTATATGATCGAGGCAGGGGGCATGTATGCACCGGCTTTTTTTGGAGAACACGAATACTACAGGCTCATTACACATTTTTTTCTTCACTTTGGAATTGAGCATCTGTTTTTTAACATGGTATCCCTGGTGATGTTTGGACATGTGATGGAAAATGCCGTCGGCAGGCTGTGGTTCGCAGGTATTTATATGATTTCGGGAATTACCGCAGGACTTGTGTCCGTTACTGCGCATTTGAACCAGGATGCCCAGATCGTTTCCTGTGGCGCTTCTGGTGCGGTATATGGGGTGATGGGAGCATTTATTGTGATACTCTTCATAAAACGGAGAAATAATCTGCGCAGGGAGATACTTCGTTTTACTGCGTATGTTGCCTTGAACCTGTACTATGGGATGCTGTATCCGGAGGTTGACCAGTATGCACATGCGGGAGGATTTGCAGCAGGCGTTGTGCTCTGTATCGGAATGTACCTGATCAAAAGAATACGTTCAATAAGAAAGGAACGGGTGATGTGATGCGCGTAAATATTTATTATGGAGGCCGTGGACTCATAGATGATCCCACCTTGTTTACCATTGATAAAATTTCACAGGTTCTGGATGAACTTCGCGTAAATGTGGAAAGATATAATTTATATGAGGATAAAAGCGGGATTTCAGTATTGCCCAAGACATTAAAAGAGGCGGATGGAGTGATTCTTGCGGCATCCATAGAGTGGCTTGGGATCGGAGGGTATCTGCAGCAGTTTCTGGATGCCTGCTGGCTTTACGGGGATAAAGAGAGCATACAGCATATTTATATGCTTCCCGTGGTCATGGCGACGACCTATGGAGAGAGAGAGGCGCAGACAACGCTGATCAAAGCGTGGGAGATGCTTGGCGGTGTGCCCTGCGAAGGAGTATGTGCCTATGTGGATAACCATGTGGAATTTGAGACAAACCCAGCTTACAATCTGATGATTGAAAAATGTGCGGAGAACTTTTACCGCATCATTTCCAAGAAAATGGTGGCGTTCCCCAGCAGCAGTTATCGTGTCAAAAAGACAGTGCTGCGGAGTAATACCCTTTCCCTTACACCACAGGAAAGTGAACAGCTCTCTGCCTATGTATCCAACGATCATTATGTGAAAAAACAGAAGGAAGATATCGAGGAACTGGCGAATCTGTTTAAGGAGATGCTGGATGGAGATGAAAATCCAGATCGTTATATTTCGGAGCTTAAGTCGCATTTTGTGCCACCGGATGATATGCAGGCGGTATTTCAGATCGATCTGACAGATGAAAACAGGAGCCTTGTCATCGAGGTGGATAATGATAAATTAAAATGTTATTTTGGCAGTGTCCAGAACCCGGATGTGACAGCGAAGACGAAAAGTGCGGTATTCAATGATATTCTCGCTGGTAAAAAACCATTCCAAAATGCTTTTATGTCTGGGGAATTATCTGCTCAGGGCAATTTCAAGGTGTTGAGGAATTTTGATACAGTATTCCGTTTTGTGTAAATTAATGTAAAGTGAGGTAGATTCAGATGGCAGATGAAAATTGTATTTTTTGTAAAATCATAGCAGGAGAGATTCCTTCCACAGCGGTGTACGAAGACGAAGATTTTCGGGCAATCTTAGATGTGAATCCGGCGGCGAGGGGGCATGTGATCATCCTGCCGAAAAAACACGCAGCGAATATATTTGAGCTGGATGAAGCAGAGGCTTCCAAAGTATTTCCCATTGCGAAAAAGATTGCAACTGCGGTTATGAAGACTTATAACTGCGACGGGGTGAACATTCTGCAGAACAACGGTGAGGCTGCCGGACAGACAGTATTCCATCTTCATGTACATGTGGTTCCTCGATATTATGGAGATGGAGTAAATATTATGTGGAAGCCGGGGGAAACTCCAGACCTTCAAGCGGTGGCTGATGAAATAAAAAAGAATTTATAACTGGGGGATTGATAAGGTTGAAGAAGATAATATTGACCGGTGGGGGAACAGCGGGGCATGTGACTCCGAATATTGCGCTGATCCCTGAACTTCAGAAGCGGGGATATGAGATCCATTACATTGGTTCCAAAGATGGAATCGAGACGAAGCTGATGTCAGAGTTTGATATTCCATATTATGGAATATCTTCTGGAAAACTGCGCAGGTATTTTGATGTGAAAAATTTTACCGATCCTGCTAGAATATTAAAAGGTTATGTAGAGGCTGCCAGGATCATAAAAAAAATAAAACCAGATGTTATATTTTCCAAAGGTGGTTTTGTAACCGTTCCTGTTGTCATGGCGGCAAAGAGGAAAAAGGTACCCTGTGTTCTTCATGAGTCCGATATTTCACCGGGACTTGCCAACCGCCTTTGTCTTCCGTCGGCAACGGCAGTTTGTGCCAACTTTCCAGAGACACTTTCGCATCTGCCGGAGGAAAAGGCACATCTTACAGGATCTCCGATCAGAAAAGAACTTTTTTCTGGTAACCGCTTAAAGGGACTTGATTTTTGTGGTTTTTCTTCTGGCAGACCAGTGATCCTCGTGATCGGGGGAAGTCTTGGCTCCGTCCGGGTAAATGAAGCTGTCCGGGATATTCTTCCGGAACTTCTGAAAGATTATCAGGTGATCCATCTATGTGGAAAAGATAAAGTTGATGAGGCATTAAAAGGGACAGAAGGATATGTCCAGTTTGAATATATCCAAAAAGAATTATGCGATCTTCTGGATGCAGCGGATCTTGTTATTTCCCGTGCCGGCGCTAATGCGATCTGTGAGCTGCTGGCGCTTCACAAGCCTAACATATTGATCCCGTTATCCATGGAAGCAAGCAGGGGAGACCAGATTTTAAATGCGGAATCTTTTGAAAAGCAGGGATTCAGTTATGTGATCCAGGAAGAGGATCTGACCAGTGAGAGACTTTTGGAGGCGGTGAACAGAGTATACGAGGACAGAAAGGACTATGTCTGTTCCATGGAAGCCAGTGACCAGCACAATGCAGTGGTAAAAGTAGCGGATATTATTGACGAAGTGAGAATCGTGTAAAAGCCTGTCGTTTCCTGTCATACGAAAATGTCATATTATATCAGCGGTATCTGTACAGGTATATCGGGGATCTGATATACTGTACAAAAGGACGGTGCCGCCGTTCCTGTCACAATTCGTGCCAATAGGCAGATAATTGTAATTATCGGGAAGAGAGGTATGATATGAGAGATGTATTGTATTTAATAATTGGATTTGGTTTCTTATGTTTTGTGATCAAGTTATTTGTGAGCAGAATGTACCGGAGGCTGATCCGGGCCGCCGGGCAGATGGGAAAATCAGAACATCCGCTGATGAAAATGCTGCTGAAAAAATTTGAGACATGCTATCAACTGAAAATGGGGGTTGAGAATGTTGAAATTTTTGTGGACAAGTATCTGAATTCCTACAGGGCAGCAGGTGTTCATCTCTATACCTGGGAGGTTCTGGGGGATGTAATGTTTGGAATTACGCTTCTGACAAGCCTTCTGGCTAATCTGTACATAGCAGTTCTGGACAGTGACCGCAGAATGATGATAGAATTTCTTTTTGTGGGTATCGCGATATGTGGCATCATTATTCTGGAGGACATATGTTTAAATCTTCGTTTCCGAAGAAAAAGACTGCTGGTAGAAGTAAGGGATTATCTGGAAAATATTTACAAACCGAGGCTGGAGAACCAGGTATTTAAGCGCGAAGAGATGGAAGAATATCACAGGGAGTATTTTGAAGAAGAACGGGCGCAGCTGGAAGAACTGTTGTCTATGAAACAGGAAGAGGAGCCACCCGTTAAAATTGAATTCACCAAAGAAGAAGAGGCTGTTATCGAGGAAGTACTGAAAGAATATATGGTCTGACAAGGTTGAGAGCTGTGTTGCAGATGCCGGGTTGTACTTGTGTTTTGGCAACCGGTTTGATATAATAAAAGTATCAGATTGGCACATTGTGCCAATTCAAAAGTATATATCTCGAAGTGAAAAGAAAGGGGCTAAGTATGAGTAAGCATGTTACATTTGATTATTCACTGGCAAAGAAATTTATCAGCGATGATGAAGTAAAATCTATGGCTGATATTGCGGTGGCAGCGAAGGAAACTCTGGTGAGTAAAAATGGTGCCGGAAATGATTTTCTTGGATGGATCGATCTTCCGGTAGATTATGATAAGGACGAATTTGACAGGATCAAGAAGGCGGCACAGAAGATCCAGTCCGACTCAGAGGTTCTTGTTGTGATCGGTATCGGAGGCTCTTATCTCGGTGCCAGGGCTGCCATTGAATTTTTGAGACATGGATTTTACAACTGTGTGGACAAGTCAGTGCGTAAGACACCTGAGATTTATTATGCAGGAAATAGTATCAGCGGAACATATCTGTCTCAGTTGATCGAGACCATTGGGGATAGGGACTTTTCTGTCAACATCATCAGCAAATCAGGAACCACCACAGAACCGGCGATTGCCTTCCGTGTATTTAAGGAGATGCTTGAGAATAAATATGGCAAGGAAGAGGCTGCAAAGCGGATTTATGCCACCACGGACAAGGCGAAGGGGGCATTGAAAAACCTTGCAACAGAAGAGGGCTATGAGAGTTTTGTGGTACCAGATGATGTGGGAGGACGTTTTTCTGTTCTGACAGCAGTGGGCCTGCTTCCGATCGCAGTGAGCGGAGCGGATCTGGATCGGCTGATGGAAGGGGCTCAGAGCATGAGAAAGCTCTGTCTGGAGAGCCCGGTAAATGAAAATAATTCGGTATTGTATGCAGCTGTCCGGAATATCCTCTTAAGAAAAGGCAAAGCTGTAGAGGTTCTTGCGAATTATGAACCATTTTTCCATTATGTGAGTGAGTGGTGGAAACAGTTATATGGAGAGAGTGAAGGAAAGGATCAGAAGGGTATTTTTCCTGCCAGCGTGGATCTGACCACAGATCTTCATTCTATGGGACAGTTTATCCAGGATGGATCCCGTATCATGTTTGAGACGGTTATGGAACTGGAAAGTCCGGCATTGGATATTACGTTAAAAGAGGAACCAGTAGATCTGGATGGCTTGAATTATCTCGCAGGAAAGACTTTGGACTTTGTAAATAAGAATGCCATGAAAGGAACCCAGCTGGCTCATACCGATGGGAACGTACCGAACCTTGTGATCCGTGTTCCGGAACAGAACGAATTTTATCTTGGAGAGCTTTTCTACTTCTTTGAGTTTGCCTGTGGAGTAAGCGGTTATATTCTTGGAGTGAATCCTTTCAATCAGCCAGGAGTGGAGAGCTACAAGAAAAATATGTTTGCCCTTCTTGGCAAGCCAGGTTTTGAAGAGCAGCGTGAAGAGCTTTTGAAGAGGCTGTGATGACCTTCGCGGGTGGTGCCGGACTGGAATGCCTGCATTCCAGTCCGGCTTATGCTTTCCGCGCAAACAAAACAGACAGGATACTCATGAGAATGAGTCCTGTCTGTTTTATATCGCTATAAGAAGAATACAGTCTATATGTAACACTGTATTAATTCTCGATAGCGCCTGTAGGACATGTAGAAGCACATGCTCCACAATCCAAACATGCGTCAGCATCGATCTCAAAATGTGCAGAACCTTCTGAGATTGCTCCTGCAGGGCAGTCAGCCGCACAAGAACCACAACTGATGCAAGCATCTGTAATAGTGTATGCCATGATAATATCCTCCTTTTCTAGTAGATATCCTCATTCTAATACAAATTGGGGAAAAATACAAGTAAAATTTGACTGAACCCAATAGGTTTTGTACATACTAAATCTAGCTTGACATTTGTGCTGCAAGTGAATATAATCGAAGTGGTACTGTTTTTGAAAGGAGGATCAGAAATGATGGAAGTTACGAAGGACATGCTTATTGGTGAAATTCTTACAAAGGATCAGACAATCGCTGCTATTCTCATGGCATCTGGCATGCATTGTGTAGGGTGTCCTGCTTCTCAGGGGGAAAGTCTGGAAGAAGCAGCTATGGTTCATGGTATGGACTGTGATGAGTTAGTATCTAAAATAAATGAATATCTGGCAAATAAAGCGAGTGTGTAAACACAATGAGATACACATTTTCCGCGTAAATTAAAGACAGCCGCTTTTTCAAAGTAGAAAAAGCGGCTGTCTTTTGATAAATGCGCTAAGTGAAGACATGTCCCCAGATCAAAGCAATGACAGCCGGGTAATCGCATCATCCTTTAAGATCAACTTGTAATGTTCATTGAAGAAATCCTGCGTGGCATAGGTTAGTGCTTCTTTTTTGCCGAATTCACTTACGATGGAGCAGATCCGGTCAAAAGGAAGTTTACCGTCATGACGGTTCAGCAGCAGGTAGTATCTACAGGTATCTTCATCTTTCCACATACTGTTTTTACCCATATAGAACCGATAAATGGCTTTTGAAGCACCGATAGCAAAGTTTAGGGATGAAAAAGAATATAATCTTCCAAACTCCAGCGGGATCGGCCTATGCTCTGTTTCTGCAGCTGCTTTCTTTTTTTTGTTCTTTTTCAGAATCTCATGAAGAGGAACGAATTCAGTGCCGTGTTCAGACTCAGAAGCATTTTCAATAATATCATTTAATTGTTCAAAACAATTGATCAAGTCTCCATGATAGTCATCTTCTGGCATTTCGTCGGAATCGTCATCGTAGTATTCCTCCGTTTCATCAGAACCGTCTTCATATCTATCTGCAATATTTCCAAATCTTGAAAATTTTTCCTCAAATTCATCTGGATCTTCTACTTTGGTGATCACGAGTACAATGGATTCCTTGGAGGTAGGGATTGCCTCGATCATGAGAGGAATATCGTCTGCTTCAAATCCGAAATCCATGTTTGCCTGTTCCATCATATCCCGAAAAAGCTCTTTTGCCTTGTCAGAACCGTATGCCAGTTCACTGATCTTTAAATGACGCTCAATCAGATCGTGCTTACTCAGGGTGCATCGAATCTGATTATCATTGATGCGTTCTATTCTCACAAGCCCACTTCCTTTCCGAATTATTTGATGCTGTATGAAAAGTATAAGTTATTACATAAATAAAGTCAACATATTAAAGATAAAAAATAATGGAAAAATGTAAAGAAATTTGTGACAATTTACATGAATTGTGGTGAGATTATGTTCAAACGACAGTTTTTACGTATAAACGACAGTTTTCGCGTATATACGACACTTGATTTTTCTTCTGGGAAAATACTATAATATAGAAGAGATAAAAAATGTTCGTAAAGGGGGGATGAATCTGATATGGGGCGGAAGGTTCAATCTGGCAACTTTCCTGAGAACAGTCTATTTTTCTAACAAGCAGGGTCGCTCAAAATTCCGTTAAATATGTGAATAAGCAGTTGATTATCAAGTTGAATATTTTTTATCTTTACACTTTATGTAAAGGGATTTGATTTTACGCATCACGGTGTACACTTCCTTTTTCATGCAGTACGGGAGGGATAAAATGAGAGAAGCTTCGTGGCTCCAGGAAGAGCTGAATCGGGCGAAAAAGCAGGGGCTTACGGTTCATATTGAAGGAAAGCCATGTCAATATCAGGATCCGGCAAAGTTTTATCATCTTTTGGAAGAGCCCTCATATATGCTCGATTATGTTAGCGATGAAAACGGAAAGATCACGGGCATTTGCTTTGACAAAGTGAATGAAGATGATTTTTCCTGACAAAGCGTATTGTCAGGAGACATACAGATCCAGAGTGCAAATTTAATTTAGGGATAAAGGTGTATGGACCCTAAAAGGTGGGAATTGGGAACAAAATATTTGATATCGGGGAAGAGGGCTGCTTTTGGGCAGTTCTCTTTCTATTCTAAAGCAATGAGAAATATAAAAACAGAAATATCCTATTATTGTGGCAGAACTGGGAAAAATTTGTTATACTTTCTTTAATAGCTATGATATGATTTATATTAAAATGATAATACAGGAGGATAAGGAATGCTGTTTTTAGAGATCATAGGGGCATATTATGGTTCGATTATTATTTGGAGCCTGGTAACAGGATTCATGAATCTGCTGGCAGCTAAGATTCTGAAGAGTGGAAGATTTGCTTCTTTCCGTTATTTGAATATAAAAATACTGAAAAGACAGGGAAATTTAACGATAAAGAAGGATAAGTTTTGTTTTATACCTCAGGTGAACATAATCGCTGCCCCGGATTTTTTCCTGGACAATAGGATCCACATCATGACTCTGAGGGTGGGAAGTATGTCAGGATTTATTTGCTATGGTATGCTCTGTATACTGGTGTACCATGTGGCGGCAGGCACAGAATTTTTCCGGATGTATATGCTGGGAGCGATCATTGTTTTTTCTTTCGGAATATTTCAATTGATCAGTGTTGCCTGTTTTGGTATGGGGAATTCACCGCAGGCGGTGCTGCAAAGGAAGAATCAACAGATTCTGGCCCTTATAATGGAAGGGACACACCCGGCGGAGCTTGAGGACTGGCTGTCAGAAGAGGTAGAATTATCCGGTGCCGCTCTCGCTGAAAAATATCGATATGTTCAATTACAGTATTTTTGTGCATTGGAAAAAGGAGATGAGGAGCGGGTGAGCCAGCTGATACATAAAATGGAGAAAGCGCTGCCCCAGAATGTGCCGGCTTTTTTAGGCGGTGTCTGTGGTGAGCTGATATTTTATTATTCTTATCTGGAAAAAGACCGAAAGAAGGCAGAGAGATATAAGAACCAGGCGCCTGCCATGATCGAGAATGATATGGATCTGAATGGAAGAAGGGTGTATGCGTATTATCTCTATGGAAAAGAAGCAGATGCAGATAAGATTGCGGAAGTGATCGAGGAAGGGCTGGCAGTGGCACATGGGTTTTCAATGCCGGGGAATATTCCTATGGAGACAAAACTGCTGCAGCATTTAAGGGATCTGTTATAAGAATATATTAATTAAAAAATGGAGGATAATAGATATGACAGAAAGATTTTGTATTCCAGAGAATTTAGAGAAGGTGCCATTAAATCGTAAGGTTGCTATAGAATTGTTAGAATATGTTATTGCTAATCAAAGTGAGCCTACTATTACATATGGTAAGTTAGCCTCGAAAGTAGATAGGGATTTTAATCCACGAAATTTGGATAAACCTCTTGGTGTTGTTTCAAGTGCATGTATAGAAAACAACTTACCTCCAGTTTCTGGAGTAGTAATAAATAAAGAAATTAAATTACCAGGGGAAGGGTTCTATAAAGAGTTTTTTTCTGGCAGCCCTATAGAAGAGTGGGAGGAGATTTATATAAAGAATGTATTAGCAATTAAAAAATGCAAATTTTGGAAGGATTTTTTGGATGCGATTATGTAAGAAAGATTGGAGCGATGAATCATGAACAATTTACATGGAGAAAATTAGAAGATGATTAGAAGGAAAGATATAGAGTTAATAAGAAAAGGATTTCATAGACATAAACCACTTATTTTCCTCAATGAGAATAAACCTTATTTTAATAAAAGTGAAATTAGAAGAGGGAAAAAAGGAAAATTTGAAGAGTATTCTCCCCTGTCTGAATCCAAGATCTGTAAAATGGCATTTGCCTGTATCGTTGGGAAAACACTGAAAAATGGTAAAAAGCCTAAGCATAAAAGTAAAATAACCCCAACGGCATGGAAATCAATAGAATGTGATGCTATCAAAGATGGAAAATATTTATATAATCGTTGCCATTTAATAGCACGTCAGTTTTCTGCTAAAAAGGTGGGTAATGAAGGCATAATTACTGGCACCCGAAGGTTTAACTTTGAAGGGATGTTTAAATACGAAGAGAAAGTAGCACACTATATAAATAAATACCCGGATCATCATGTTCTTTATCGTGTCACGCCTTATTTTGAGAAAGGAAATCACCTTGCTTATGGTGTTCAAATTGAAATATTAGCTATCGAAAATAGAAAAGAATTTTTCCATAATGTATTTGTGTATAATAGGCAGTCGGAATTTAATATTGATTACAGAAATGGAGATGTTTATTCAGATTATCCATTGTATAAACTAGGAAGAAAAACAAAATATGATATCTATATACTTGACAACAAAGCTAAAAAATTTCATAAAGAGTGTTGTTTAGATGTCTGTGATATAAGTAGTAAAGTGTATTTTGCTGGAAATAGCGAAAATCTTTTATACAAATATTCCAAATGTGATATGTGTATACATTAATCCAGTACCAGGAGGGTTTTAAGAATAAGGTATAGTTACACCCAACAGAGAACATAATGGTGAAGAGAACGGCAGGCGAAGTGTATCGCCTGCCTTCTATTACATTAATGAATTGTATTACTTAGTTTATAAAGGGGGGCTGCCAGCAGCATTTATTTTTGGCTGAGTCGCCGCAGGCAGAATATTCACTTGATCCCAGATTAAAATAAGTATCACCAGCAAGTTCTTCCCGTTCCACATAGAGGCTGCCGCTGGCCCGCGCACTCATATACCATTTCATCAGAGTAAGCCGTCCATGGCAGATCTCGATGCAGGTGATGCACTGGGGATGGACACAGCTTCCTGTATTCAGATAAGATGAATCTTCGGAGCTGACCATCGGGCGGTGGGTGTGCCCGGTGATCAATGTCCGGTGGTATTCTTTTGCCCATGCTGCCAGCCGGCTTTCGGAACGCTGTTTGGTGGTATTATTTTTGGCTGCACTGGTTGGGTCCAGGATTCCTACCTGTTCCAGCGGTTTCCACAGATAACGGACGAGAAAACAGTTGACTGGCCACAATGTGGAGTTCAGCAGGGAGGACTGGTGTCCATGGGTGAGGTACAGGCTTTTTCCCGTCTGCTCATTGCGGAGCACCAGTCCCGGATAGAAAATGATGTCAGGAAATAATTCTTTCTGGCACTGGCTGGAGATGCAGTAGTAGGTGGAACACTTTTTTCGGGCAAAAGAGGCGCGTTTTTTGATCATGTCGTGATTTCCGTATATCATATAGAGCCTGTTGTCCTGATAAAACCGGGCCAGCTGCCGGAATACGTCACCATGGATTTCTTTGATCTGTTCCATGTTCCTATTTTCCCAGAGTTCGTCTCCATCCCCCAGTTCAATGTAAGTGTAACCGCTCCGATAATAATAATTCAGGGCGGCGAGATAGAGATGGCGGTTTTTCAGAAAATTGTCGCCCTGGGTACCGCTTCCCCGGTGACAGTCACTAAAAAGCACATAACGGCTTCCAGAATCCAGAGGAAGAACGGGAACATTGCGAAAGGATTTATTTAGTCGTCTTCGGCAGCTCATCCGGATCTCCTTTCAGTGTTTTTTGTGATGTTTTCCCTTTCGTCCAAAACGTCTCAGCCTGAAGATACGGCGGAATACGAAGGGAATGTAATAATACAGATACAAAAGCCTGCTGCCGGAATCTTCAAAAGGTCTTGTTACAAAACAGAAAAGCTTACAGAAGATCCGGTTTTTAAACTGAACATAATGGCAGTACCATCTTTTCAAGAAACACCAATGCTGGGTGCCGACGCGGAAAGTAAAAGAAATACTGGTATACATGACGTCGATATCATCGGGATCGTGTCCGCTGGCCAACAGGGCATCCAGGAAGGCATCTCTCATCGACAGGTCATGGAATCGGAGTGTGATATCCACGGACAACTCTCCTGGTCTGGAAAACAGTCCCATGGAAAAAATAGTCAGCCACCAGTGTTCTTTCTGAAGTGTGGCGATGGGACAGCCCCTTCGCCGGAGACGCATGGTGATTTCTGGCATTTCTTCCTCTGATGCAGCATGAAAAATGGTAAATTTGCGGGCCGCCGGAGATATGATTTCATCGGTATGATAGATCCCCACTTCGCTTCCGGTATTGATGCCGTACTGCCCTTTCCAAAATTCGATCAGCCATGTTTTGCCGTCATGATCAAAATAGACAGGATAACTGTCAAAGACCATATTAAAATATGGTGCTCCCCGGTCATAAACAGCTCCATAGCCAAAATCCTTCTGCCAGGCGTCCAGGCGGCTGGAAAAAATGTCCTGCCTGGAATAGTAGTTATAGCCAAGAGGTTCCACCAGTTCATTCAGGAGCCGGCATTTGTGCATGTCAGACATGCAGCAGATCTTGCATATGATCTTTTTCTTCCTCCAATGAAAGATCAGGAGGCATACAATGGCGATCAGTACTATAATAGAGATTGTGAGATACATAGAGTTCTCCATTCTTTGGTTTGTTATTACATTTTATGCGGAAAATGTCGAAAAGTGAGGAATTGTGACATTAAAAGAAAATAAATGTAGAAAATAGGGACCTGTCCCGATTTATCCGAAACAGACCCCTGGTAAAACACGATAGTGCTATCTGATTATGTCATTATTCTTTTCCATTCCAGCAGTAGGTACACAGATTTTCTTGGGGAATTCCCACTGAGGCAAGCATATCATCCAGACGGTTATAGCGTAGGGTTGTAAAATTCAGCTCTTTGCGGATCTCCTCCACCATCTGTTCATACTTGGGTGATTCTGGATCGGTATATTCCTGCAGTATGTCATCAGACACATCTTCTGTGCCCTCCAGCCGGGCGATCACACGTCTTGTGATCAGATCCATCTCCGAAGTAGAGCGGGAAAAATTCAAATATTTGCAGCCATATACCAGAGGTGGACAGGCGGGCCGGATATGGACCTCTTTCGCACCGCTTTTATATAAGAATTCTGTGGTCTCACGAAGCTGGGTGCCCCGGACAATAGAATCGTCGATGAGGAGCAGGCTTTTGTCCTTTATAAGATCATGAACTGCGATCAGTTTCATTTTAGCAATCAGGTTCCGTTTGCTCTGTATCGTAGGCATAAAAGAACGGGGCCAGGTTGGCGTATACTTAATAAAGGGCCGGGAAAATGGGATTCCCGAAGCGTTGGAGTAGCCAATGGCATGGGCTGTACCAGAGTCTGGCACACCTGCCACGATGTCCGGTTTGACATTGTCCCGCTTTGCCAGGCTGGCTCCGCAGTTGTAGCGCATCTGCTCCACGCTGACTCCCTCATAAGAACTGGAGGGATATCCATAATATACCCATAGGAAGGTACAGATCTTTAGTTTTTTTCCAGGTGCCATCAGTACATGTACACCTTTTTCTGTTACGACATCTATTTCACCAGGGCCCAATTCTTTAAAGTCCTGATAGCCCAGATTTTGATATGCAAAAGATTCAAAGGAGATGCAGTAAGCATCCTCTTTTTTTCCGATGACGATAGGCGTGCGCCCGTATTTATCCCTGGCAGCATAGATGCCTTTTGGCGTCATGAGCATCAGTGTCAGGGAACCGTCGATGAGTTCCTGTGCATAATGGATTCCCTCAATAATGTTTTCCTTCTGGTTGATGATGGCAGCCACCAGCTCTGTGGGGTTGATATCACCGCCGCTCATTTCAAGGAAATGCGAATTTCCATTGGAAAAAATAGTATCTACAATTTCTTTTGTATTGTTGATCTTACTGACTGTGGTTATGGCATAGGTGCCGTGGTGGGAGCGCACGATCAATGGCTGGGGCTCGTAATCTGAAATACAGCCAATGCCGTAATAGCCTTTCATTTTTTGTACATCTTTATCAAATTTAGTCCGGAAAGGAGAATTTTCGATATTATGGATGGCGCGGTCAAAACCGTCCTCTCCATACACGGCAAGACCGCCGCGTCTCGTTCCCAGGTGGGAATGATAGTCCGTCCCGAAAAATAAATCAAAAATGCAGTCGTTTTTTGCTGCAACGCCGAAAAATCCGCCCATGATAATCTCCTTATTTAAACTGATATGCCGCGTTATGAGGCATTACAATGCTGAATGTCTGAAAACATGTCCAGATCATTTTACAGATTTATTTTATCAAGCATTGGCTAAGCTGACAAGAGGGAATTCAATTTCTTTTCTTTTTTTCGGAGAAGACGGCACAGTAGTTGCGAAAATTCGCGCTTTTTGTTATAATCATGTTATTTGGCAGAGGTCAGATCTATGCTGCCAGGTTCTGCCAGAATATACAGGAAAGGAAGGATATATATGAAAATAGCAGTAACATATGATGAGGAAGGACAGGTGTTCCAGCATTTTGGACATACGGAAAAATTTAAGGTTTTTGAGTTTGGAGAGAGCGGTCTTGTAAATACGATGGTAGTGGATACCAATGGAACAGGACACGAGGCTATCGCTGGGTTTCTCGCAAAAGGGAATGTGAAAGTGCTGATCTGTGGAGGAATCGGTGAAGGCGCTATGATGGCGCTCAGCGAGGAAGGCATCCTGGTGGTGCCAGGGGTAACCGGCGATGCAGACAGGGCAGTAGCAGACTTTTTAAAAGGAATACTTGAGACAGATAATACCCCCAACTGTGATCATCACGGTGAGGGACATACCTGTGGCGGCGGCTGCGGAGGGTGCCACGGATGTCACTGAGTTCGAGTGATGAAATGGGCTTTAAGAACCTAGTATTTATGCAGTTTCCAAACAAATTTGTTTAGATACTGGCAACGATTTGGCAACATTTTTCACATCACGCACTAAATAATTACATCAATGGCATAAAGAAAACCTTGCTGATTTGTTTGGCGAGGGAAGGCACATTTATACTTTTGAAAATCGCTGTATCCAAAATCCTGACTTAGGTCTTGGTGATGATACAACGAAGATTATTTTAAATACTAAAGGAACAATGGATGATGTTACTCCGGAAATGAAAAAGCTGCTTGACTTTATTGACGGTAAAGGAAGTGCAAAATCTGATAGACTGGATATGCTTGTCGGAACAGATAAAAGAGAACAATAATACAATCTGCAATCTGGCCGGAGAATATAAGAAGATAGAGCCGGCTTGCCGGGAGGGAGTGCGGGCGTAGTTGGAGCGAATGAAAGAACTGTGCAAAGAGCGAAAAAATCTGTATGAAACAACGGCTTAAGTTTAAAAGAGCAAATTAGGGCTTGATAGGTAACGACAAATGCGTTACAATGAAACGAAAGGAGATGAGTTTATGATGGAAAAGACAGCAACATTAAATTTAAGAGTAAACCCTACTGTAAAACAACGAGCGGAAGATGTATTAACGAGATTAGGTATTCCTATGTCAACAGCTATAGATATATATCTTAACCAAATATCTCTGATAGGAGGAATACCGTTTGCGGTTACGTTACCTAATGGGCCTTCTGTACTCAATGCGGATTTGATGACAGCGGAGGAAATCCATACAAAATTGCAAGAAGGCTATGATGACTTGCGGGCTGGCAAGGTACAGGATGCAGCTTCAGCATTTGAAAAGTTTAGGGAGAGCCATCAAGTATGAAGCAATATGTAGTACGAATTACTGATAGGGCGTTGGCTGATATGGAAGAAATCTATAACTATATTGCGATACAACTTCAAGCTCCGGAAAATGCAATGGGGCAATATAATCGGATTGCGGAAACTATTGAAGGGTTGCATGTATTTTCTGAAAGAATAAAACTTATGGAGTCCGAGCCAGAACGGATAATGGGATTGCGGCAATTAGTAATAGATAATTACTCAGTTTTTTATGTAATCGAAGATATGGATGTTATAGTAACAAGAGTTCTATATACCGCCATGGATATGAGTAGGAGATTACTAGAAGATAATGGGTAAAGGAAATGCAGATAAAGATATCGGATTATTACGAATTTATAATTCTGATAAATGTCAACTATTATCAACTCAATGCAAAATAAAAAATTTTTCATATAGTTTAGATTAAATTTCTTTTGGATTTGAGCATATGTATATTCCAGTTGAAAGTTCTAATTATGGAAGTTGTGGTTTTTATAATTTTTGTAGATCCTTTTGATAAAAAGAATAAAGATATATATTTAGACGAAGATATACGTGAATTCTTTTTTGGTGAAGGAATAAAAAAATCTTTTTGGAAACATTTAAAAGAATCAGTGATATTGGAACCTAGTACAACGAAAATTAAGTTTTTGATACATTCGCGCAGGATTTTAGGCAGCAGAAAATCAGCAAGCCATAATAAATTATGTAATTGAAGTAAAAACAGGCGTGTATCTGCATAAAAATCAAACAAATACAGTTAAGAATGCCGAGGGACACGCCAAGTTCGAATAGTAAACGAAAAGTCGGAAACCCGCATAAACAGCGGACTTTCCGGCTTTTGATATTTTCTGTGGTACTATTTTGGTAATAAAATATGGGAACATAAGAATGGAGGTAGATTATGAATAAAGGATTAGCAGAGGTTATTGTGTTAAGAGAGGTGGTGTGTGTGTAAATCTGTGCGGGGTGGGGGATTGCTCCGCATTTGATTTGCAGAAGATGTGGAATTATGTGGAATGGCATGGTATACTGTTTATATTGATGTGAACGTTAGACAAAAGTTTTGGAGTAGGGGCAGTGGGCATCGCATATAGAACAGGCAGATAGAAAGAATCTGGTTATGGTTCAGGATGGGATAATTATTGGCACATCTGGCTTTGGAAAGTCAAGAATGGAAGAAATGAATGGTTTTGGAGAGAGTATTTCCCTTTATTTTTTGCCAGAATATATGCGGTGGATTTGAAAGCAGCAGAGTACTTGTCAGATTATTGTAAAGGCGGGTGATAATGCTATGAAACGAAATTCTACACCCTTTAACATGGCAGAATATGATAAACAAATAAAAAGGACATTACCATTTTATGAGGAAATGTTTCGGCAGGTTGTTGACTTTTGAAGTATTAAAAGCGGCGAATAAGTTAGCAGATGATGTTGACATGGCAGAGGTAGAAACACAGGCGCAGGATTATTATAAGAAAGCATTATCAATTGCAATGAAAACTTTGGAACTTTTAGTTGCAGATGCAAAAGAGAAGAGTATCAAAGCAATTTCCTTAGAAGCAACCGACATGGGGAGACCATTGTATGAAAGGTTTGGCTTTGTGAAGATGAATGATGAAATGGAATTGCCAGAACATAGAGTTGTTTGACAGGAGGACCTACAGAGAATAATTATTAAACAAAATTAGCTGGGAAAAGTCAACTTTCTCCCACAAAGTAAAACAGAGGCTGTGCACGGTGTAGACACCAGATGCAGAAACCCCTGTTTTTTGATATTATAAGGAAAAATGTGGTCAAATGCAGCAGTTCTATCATAATTGCTATTCGCCACTGGTAGAATGCCATCATATCCTACTATCTGCATAAAGTCAATAGATGTGCAGAAAGACCTTGAAACGTTATAAATAATGATAAAATATGTTATAAACAAAAGAGTTTTGTTGTTTTTTGTTTATTTTCTAAAGTGCCTATGGACGAGGGGGAAAATAAGTGCTATACTAGGGGGGATTTGATTTGTAATGGAGAGATTGTTATGAAAAGTGACCATTTGGATGCTATAGATAAGCAGATAATAGAGATTTTGGAAAAAGATGCCAGAACTCCGGTTAAAGACATTGCGCAGGCGGTATTTCTCACGGCGCCGGCAGTATCGGCGCGGATCAATCATCTTGTAAATGAGAAGTATATTACTGGGTTTCATGCCAGCCTGAATCCGGAACTTTTGGGATATCATATCAAAGCATTTATAAATCTGGAAGTTGAGCCGAAAGATAAAAAGGAATTTTATCCATTTATAAAGGACTGTCCCAACGTGATCGAATGCAACTGTGTCACAGGGGATTATTCCATGCTGCTGGAGGTTCAGTTTAAGAGCACGATGGAGCTGGATCAGTTTATCGGTGAGCTCCAGATCTATGGAAGGACAAAGACGTTGATCGTATTTTCAACGTGTATCGATCATCGGGAAGTAAGTGTAAAATAATATTTTGGGAAGTGTAAAATAAGATTTTGGGAAGTGTAAAGTAAGGTTTTACAGGAGGGAAGCTATGAATATTACGATGTTAAAGGGAAAGATTCATCGCGCCACTGTTGTACAGGCAGAGTTGAATTATGTAGGGAGTATCACAGTGGATCCGGCACTTATGGAGGCAGCAGGGATTCTGGAATATGAAAAGGTCCAGATCGTGGATGTGGAAAACGGCAGCCGGTTTGAGACCTATACCATAGCGGGAGAAGAGAATTCCGGCATGATCTGTCTGAATGGCGCTGCGGCGAGACAGGTTCAGGTGGGGGATCATATTATCATCATGGCATATTGTGAGATGACGCCGGAGGAGGCGAAAGGCCATCGGCCCAAGGTGGTTTTTGTGAATGATGATAATAAGGTGCAGAGAATTTCTTCCTATGAAAAACACGGGCAGCTGAATTAATGTACTATTCTGATGATATTTATTCAGTAGTACATTGGGAAAATAATTTAGAAGAGAGGCAGCATAATGTTAAAAGGAAAGACGGTAGTGCTTGGAGTGACAGGAAGTATCGCGGCATATAAAATGGCTAATCTTACGAGTATGCTCATTAAACTCCGCTGTGATGTTCATGTGATCATGACAAAAAATGCTACCAATATCATTAATCCAATTGCTTTTGAGACTCTGACAGGGCATAAGTGCCTTGTGGATACATTTGACAGAAATTTTAATTATAATATTGAGCATGTGGCACTGGGAGAAAAAGCGGATCTGATGCTGGTGGCGCCGGCTTCTGCTGATGTGATCGGAAAGCTGGCGGGAGGGATCGCCGACGATATGCTGACGACGACAGCGCTTGCCTGCCAATGCCGTATACTGGTGGCGCCAGCAATGAACACCCGTATGTATGAGAATCCCATTGTGCAGGATAATCTGCGGAAACTGAGGGAATTCGGCATGGAAGTGATCGAGCCGGATACCGGTATTCTCGCCTGTAAGGAGGTGGGAAAAGGAAAACTTCCCTGTGAGGAGATCCTGCTGGAATACATTTTGCGGGAAATCCATCTGGAAAAGGATCTGAAAGGAAAGAAAGTACTGGTTACAGCCGGGGCTACCCGCGAGGCCATCGATCCAGTGCGTTTTATCACCAATTATTCTACTGGAAAAATGGGTTATGCACTGGCGAAGGTCGCCATGTACCGGGGGGCAGAGGTGACGCTGGTAAGTGCGCCGACCCAGCTGCCGTCCCCGATCTGCGTGAAGCTGGTCAGAGTGGAAAGTGCCGAAGATATGTTTCGTGAAGTGAAAAAAATGGCACCGGATATGGATATCATTATTAAAGCGGCGGCGGTGGCGGATTTCACTCCGGTGGAATACCATGAGGAGAAGATCAAGAAAAAAGAGGGAGAGAGTACACTGGAGCTAAAGCGTACCCAGGATATTCTTGCTTACCTTGGTGCCCGCCGCAGACAGGGACAGTATATCTGTGGTTTTTCTATGGAGACGGAAAATATGATAGAAAATTCACAGCAGAAGCTGAAGGACAAACAGGTGGATCTGATCGTTGCCAATAACCTGAACACGGAGGGAGCCGGTTTTGGTTCTGACACGAACATTGTCACACTGATCATGGAGGAGGGGGTGGTTGAGCTTCCCTGCATGTCAAAGGAAGAGGTGGCAGCAACGATCTTTGATGTGATCGTAAAGAAATAAATAATAAGTAAGGCTTGAGGTTTTTACCAGATACAAAAAACGGCTGCTGCGGCAGCCGTTTTTTGCTGAGAAAAGTAAATCGTATGAGAAAAGTGCTTTGTTATGCTTTACAAAGCGTTATTTGAACATCCTTTGTCAATACATCTGTGTAGCTGTATGAGATCGTCTGGCTTGTGTTTTCAAGCTCATTTTTTACTGTGATCAGGAATATACTTGGGAATGTTTCCGTGATAACACCTTCTGTAACGTCTACTTTATGTCTTCCTAAGTTGCAACGTATAACTACTCTGCTCCCAATGTGCTTGCTTACTGCCTTCCGCACATTACCAACATCTGTTTTCAACATAAATAATACCGACCTTTCTCCTGTCGCCGGACAGGTAATATGATGTCCCATGTCCCTTCAGTGTATTACCACGATATATAGAAATACAACTCTATTGTACCACATAATATTGTGTTTGTCAATTTTTGTATCCCTCAATTTTTTTGCGCGATGAAATAACAGTATTATTATATGCGGCAATCGGAAAATTATTCCTTCTATTTTTCCAAATTTCTGGAATAACCGTGCTGCCCCCGGAATATAGATAGTTTAGAAGTAATTAAGCCGTAGCCTGCCTGCGCGCCAGGCTATAGTGAGGAGGGCATATGGAACTTATAAAACAGAGAGTTCACATGAACCGGTGCAATAGCCGGGAAAATGTTCAGATCACACTGGATGCAGATTTTAATGTACCGGATATCAAACCGGATGCCAGGGCGATCATGCAGGAGAAGGGTGAGGTGGTAATAGAGGAGATACGGGTTGTGGATGGCAGAGCCAACATAAAAGGCGCTCTGTATTTTACGATCCTGTATGCTGGAGAGGACGAGATGCCGGTCTGCGACCTGACAGGGAATATTCCCATCAGTGAAACGGTGGCGCTGGGATGTGATTCCACCAGAGAGGATGAGATCTCAGTGCACTCATCCATTGATGACCTGCGGGGGGAGCTGATTAATTCCCGCAAGTTCGGGGTAAAGGCTATCGTAAATATGGAAGTGGTATCAGAATCGGTCTATGATGGCGAGGGCGCCATTGACATTGAGGGAGATGAGTCTATCCTCAAACGCAAGAAAAGCATGGATATAACCCGGCTCATCCTGTCCAAAAAAGATACTCTCAGGGTGAGGGATGAATGCAAGATTCCCGGAACGAAAGACACCATTGGCCGTATTTTGTATGATGACGTGAACCTGCTGGAAGTGGAAACCAGAGTCGGTGAGGATAAGCTGGTGCTTTCCGGTGAAGCCAGCCTTTTTCTGATATATCTTAGTAATGACGAAATACCACAGCTGAATTTTCATGAGTGCATCGTGCCCCTCAGCGGGGAGGTAAACTGTGGGGGCTGCGACGAGACCAATGTGGTTCAGGCAGATGTGGGGATACACAGCAGAGAGATCGAGGTAAAGGAAGACGAGGACGGCGAAGACCGCGTCATTGATGTGGAAATCGTCCTGGATCTGGATATAAAAGCCTTTGGCGAGGAGAGACTGGAACTTCTCACCGATTTTTACTCCACGGAGAAAGAATGCAGGCCGGTATTTGAAACCTCTTATTTTGAGAATCTCATAATGAAGAATAAGAGTAAATCCAGGGTAAATGGGAAAATTCCCCTGGACGGCGCCAATACTCCGCTGCAGATCTGGAAGGTAACAGGGGCTGTACGTGTAGATGGGAAGCGGATCGTAGAGGATGGTGTGGAAGTAGAGGGTATTATTGATATAAATATTTTGTACCAGTCGTCGGACGATGCGGTACCACTGGCAGCTTCTTCGGGGATACTGCCCTTTGAACAGCATATACAGATCCCGGATATCCTGCCGGACAGCGATATCCGCATGACAGCGGGGATCGAGCAGATCAGCGGTTCTCTGCTGGGAGATAATGAAGCGGATATCAAGGCGGTGGTCATGATTGATATTCTTGCCTTCAATAACATTGAAGAACCGATTATCGCAGACTTTAAGATGGAGTCGCTGGACTGCGATGCCAGGGCGAGGGAACCCGGCCTGATAGGTTATGTGGTTCAGAAAGGGGATGAACTCTGGGATATCGCCAAAGAATTTTATACGACCACGGATACCATCATGGAGATCAATAAGCTGGAGAGCGATCTCATCAATGCAGGGGATGTCCTGCTGGTGATGAAAGAGGCAGGATGCAGCTAAAATTCAGTAAACGGTGTTAATTTACACCATGTACTATTTTTTGAAAGTCAGAGACAAGAGGGTGTCCCCAAAGCCACAAATTGACTTGAGGGATTCCCTCTTTTTTCGCCAGATCAACGATCAGCTCCCACTTTGTGACCGCCTGTCTGGAAACATCAAGCTTTTCAGCAAGCTGTTCTTGTGTTAAGCCCTCCGCTTTTTGCAGCGCCAATAGTTTTTCAGAAAAATCCATAGTATTCTGTCCTTCTTTTTTTGATACCTAAACAGTATCAAATCTCTTTGTCTCATTGAAATATTATCAATTAATCCAATTAAAAAATTTACAAAAATAAACAAAAAAATAAAAAGAAAATTGGAATTTTGCAGGAAAATATGATATAATATAGTTTACAAAAATAATTGCTTTTAAGCAAAAATGTATCCGGGAATTTATTAAGAAAAGGGGGTGTTACAATGAAAAAAACCAGAAGTTTCACAAAAGTAAAGATGAGACGATTTCTTGCAGTTGTTTTTGCATTGGTCATGGTTCTAAGTGGTATCAGCGTGCCGGCAGTGAAGGCCGAAGCGGATACAGGTGTGAATTATAAGTCCATACTGGGTGCTGCACGGTATTATGGTGTTTTGGCACAGGAGTTTTACCAAAAGAACCATACGCAGACCAATTATGCGGTTGTTACGTTCCGCAATCCGGCGGGTGATAAAGGCATGGCCATTCCCAATGAGCCTGATTTAGTACAGGGTAATAATATACCTTTTTGTGCGGCACACATACCTGAAGGGAACTGGGTGAGATTTGGCCAAAGTACTTATTATAAAAAAAAGGCGGATCCTACATCCAGTAAGCCAAAATATCTTTTTGACACCCAATCAAATGAGGGAAATGCTGCGAGGATATCATGTGATACCAATGACGTATATTTAGATATTGTTGAAGCGGATACTATTGCAGGAAAAGTGAACTCCATGATTGCACATATTCAAGAGCAGTCAGACAGCTTGTGGAGTAAGGGCGGCAGCGCTTATCCGGATGAAGCAATCGGTGATACCAATCAATTTACTATTGATGTTTCAAATTCCGGTGAGGTTGTTTATGTTAAGGTTACACAGCCCTCCAGCATGTATGACACCATCAATAAAAAGGGACTTTCCGTAAAGAAGAAAGCGGAGCAGGTGGTTGTGTTCAATGTAGAGGGAACTAATGTTAAACTTGACAAATTCACTGTGGAAGTTGTTGGCTCTGACGGCAGGACCATTGTGAAGAATGATACGGAGGCCAGCTCCGACGTTGGAGAAAAGAATGACTTTTTAAGAGATTATGTGGATGAAAAAATTGTATGGAATTTACATGAGGCGAAAACCGTTGAGATTAGTTCCGGTGCCGGAATGTTCCTGATACCAAAGCCTGATGCCAAAACAAGCATTATTGCATCATCCACCGGATGGCTGGC
Source organism: uncultured Eubacterium sp. (assembly GCA_910584645.1). Lineage (GTDB taxonomy): Bacteria > Bacillota > Clostridia > Lachnospirales > Lachnospiraceae > Eubacterium_F. The sequence goes on along the minus strand of CAJUAU010000005.1, from coordinate 58,033 downwards.
TACGGCAGGCTATGTGGAAAACCCGAATGCAGAGTGGCATTTCCCCCACAGGATTATTTATCAGCAGGGAGATATTATACCCGAGGGAGAGGATCCTTATGTCAGGCCCAGTGAATCGAGCGGGGATACCCCGTCTTTGAATAGCGGCACCTTGAAGATTAGTAAGAAAGATTTGAAAACTTTGTCGGAGCTTCCCGGTGCAACACTTGCACTGTATGAAGGAACGTATGGAACAGGAGTACCGCAGGGTACATTGAAGGCCAGGTGGGTAAGCACTGACATACCTCATCCATTTTCCTGGAGTTTTAATGATGACGATCCACATTACTATACATTGTATGAAGAGGCGGCTCCCAGCGGTTATAAGGTGGCAGCCAATATTACCTTCTGTATTGAAAAAGGTGTGCTTAAGAATGTCGGCAATGCGTACAGCGTTGTCAAGAAAGCAGGCACAACAGATGTTACGATCACAATGGTAGACCAGGCAATTTCGAGTGAGGATCCGGATGAAGAGAATCCTGATGGAACCATAACTTATCCAGACGGGGGTGTGAAGAATCCAGACGGAACCATAACCTATCCAGATGGAAGTAAGAAGAATCCAGACGGAACCATAACCTATCCAGACGGGGGTGTGAAGAATCCTGACGGAACCATAACCTATCCAGACGGAAGTAAGAAGAATCCAGACGGAAGTACAACAACACCTACCGGCACCACTAAACATCCGGATGGAACCGTATCTTATCCGGACGGAAGTATCACGAAGCCGGATGGAACCTTTGTTGACTCGGATGGAACAGTGTATGAGCCTGATCCAGCGAATCCGCCTAATCCGGATGCGGATTATGCTTACGATAATGACAGAGTGCCAACCCCGGACATTTCCTCAAGTGATGCGGATGATAAAGACTTCATGAAGGAAATTGCCAGCAAATCTTCTAACAAGAAGGATCAGAAAAATGCCGACAAGGCACTTAAAAATGCTTGCGTCATTAAAACCGGTAGTAACCGTTCTGTTTTTGCTAATAAAAAGAAAGCGGTACCGAAGAAACTTGGTGCTAAAAATACTAGTAAGACCAGTAAGAAACTGAACAACAGTCTTAAGAAATACAGAAAGATTCATAAGAAGCAGGCAAAACAGATTGCAGGTTGGATCAAGATTAACGGAACAAATGTGAATTATCCGGTTATGTACTCAGGACTGAAACACAATGACAAATATCTTCATAAGAACATTTATGGTAAAGAAGATAATCATGGTATGATATTTGCAAGTTACCTTACAACATCAAGGAAGATTTCATATAACTATATTATTTATGGTCACAATATGAAAGATGAGACGATGTTTGGCAATCTGGATAATTATGGGAAACCGTCCTATGCCAAGAGTCACAGATACATCAATGTAGATACTTCCAAGTACGATTATGTATATGAGGTTGTGGATGTGGTCAGATTGAGCTGTGCAGCGGGCAGTAAAGACAAAATGATTTACAACAAGTTTGCGCAGATTAACAAAAAGAAGGTATACAATAATTGGAAAAAGCAGGTTAATAAATGCCGTGATAAGAACTACAAAAAGGCTTTAGGGAAGTACACCAACAAGGACAGACTGGTAATTCTTTCTACCTGTGAATATACCAAGGAGAACGGAAGACTCGGACTGATCTGCAAACAGAAGAAATGTGTTAAAGTAAAGTAATTTTATAATGAAGTAAAAAGCCCTTTTTTGTCCTGCGGGACACGGAGGGGCTTTTTTACTAAAAGAAAAGTAACCTTCATAATGTGAAAGATGGAATTATGCCAGCAACAGTTATGTACAATGGGATTTTTTTCATGCTACTTTCCGTTGCATTGCTGAATCTATTCAATTTTAGATCTGCCGCAAAAGGTGCAGGAAAAAATTGAATGAAACAGTAGAACAGCACACTGGAACTTTCAGCCCGGATATAGTACAATAGGTATGGGAAGCGAGGTCTGATCAGCGATGAGAGATTTTTCAGATATTGAATTAAAAGAATTATTGGAAAATGGTTCCCCGGATATTTCCTCTGATCTGGCAGAGGAAGCAGATGCCCTGCGCCGCCAGTATTATGGCGACGAGGTGTATATCCGGGGCTTGATTGAATTTTCTAATTACTGTAAGAATAACTGCTATTATTGTGGGATCCGCAGAGGCAATACGGGGGCTGTGCGGTATCGTCTTACGAAAGAAGAGATCCTGTCCTGCTGTCAGGAAGGATATGATCTGGGGTTCCGGACCTTTGTGCTGCAGAGCGGAGAAGACCCTTATTTTACTGATGAAAAAATATGCGGGATCGTGGCGGCGATCCGGCATGAGCACCAGGACTGTGCCATCACCTTGTCCATTGGCGAGAAGCCCAGGGAGAGTTATCAGGCATATTTTGATGCCGGTGCCAATCGGTATCTGCTCCGGCATGAGACTGCTTCGGAAGAACATTACCAGAAGCTCCATCCAAAGGAAATGAGTGCTTCTAACCGGAAGCGGTGTTTAATTGATCTGAAAGAGATTGGTTATCAGGTGGGTTCTGGATTTATGGTGGGATCGCCTTATCAGAGGACGGAACATCTTATCCAGGATCTGCGTTTTCTGCAGAAACTGGAGCCGGATATGATCGGCATCGGTCCCTATATCAGCCATGGTGAGACGCCTTTTGCCGGCTGTGAAAACGGAACGCTTTTCCAGACCCTTCGTCTGGTCTCTATTTTGAGATTGATGTTTCCCTATGCACTGATCCCCGCTACGACAGCTTTAGGAACGATCCATCCCAGGGGGCGTGAACTGGGGCTGCAGGCGGGGGCAAATGTGGTTATGCCAAATCTGTCTCCCATGAGAGTGCGGAAACTTTACGATCTCTATGAAAATAAGATATCCACCGGTGAGGAGGCGGCTGAGAGCGTTAATCTTTTGAAAAAAAGGGTGGAGTCTGCCGGATACCGGGTGGTGGAGGCGAGAGGAGACGTAAGGCGGGACAAGTGATCCCCCTGAATCCGTTTGCGGTTTGCTGTCATGTATAATTTTTCAAAATGCGTAGAAACTATAGTTAAATTCTGCCGTCTGGTGCAGAAAGGGCAGAGAAAACGCAAGGAGGGAAATCGATGCATAAAGAAGCAAAATTTTACATGTGCGAAGACTGCAGTTCCATCATGGAACTGGTTGAAGGAAAGGGAGCCGGTGACTGCTGCAGTGTGAAACTCAAGGAAATTCATCCGAACACCAGTGAAGGCGCTGGAGAAAAACACATTCCGGAGGTGGAGGTTCAGGGAAATGCTGTGACTGTCAGAGTGGGCAGTATTCTTCATCCGATGGTAAAAGAGCATTATATCGGCTGGGTGGCTGTGCACACCAATCATGGAATGTACCGCAGGGATTTTGAGGCAGGAAGGGAGCCAGAGACAAAGTTTCTGCTGGAAGAGGATGAGACCATTTCGGCTGTGTATGCATACTGTAATGAGCATGAACTGTGGGCGAGGTCATTTAAATAATCTGATGTCATATAGAAAAAGAGAAAAGCCGTCCGGTGGTGAACCGGGTGGCTTTTTGGCGGTAAATCCTATCAAATTCGCGCCGTGGAGCCAGGGCACTATTTTGTGTTCTTACGTCCGGCGATGTAGTCTTTGATCGCCTGAAAACTCTCTTTGCTGATATAATGTTCCATCCGGCAGGCATCTTCGGCAGCAGTTTTGGAATCCACTCCCAGCTCAGTCAGCCAGGAGGATAAAAATTCATGGCGTTCGTAGATCATTTCCGCCACTTCTTTTCCTTTTTCTGTTAGATAAATAAATCCCGCTTTTGTTACTGTTATATAATCATTCTCGCGTAGCTGCTTCATGGCTACGCTGACGCTGGATTTTTTAAACCCCATGTCTTCTGCGATATCCACCGAGCGAACCACAGGAAGTTTCCTGCTCAGCATAAGTATCGTTTCCAGATAGTTTTCTGATGATTCGTTTAATGTCATAAATATCTCCCCCAAAACCTGCCCGGCGTATTCGGGTGTTGTAAGTATTGGTTATAAGTATAACATAAGAAAAAAATGAAATCAATAAAGTGCATTTAGCAATCGCCTAAAAAGTTGTTGACAACTAATGATAGTTAGTGTAAACTAACATTAGTAAGGAGCAAATAATTTTTATGGGAAGTGATGTTTATGCCGTTATCTATGTTTAGTTCTGGAGAGTCTGGAATGATCCACCGGATTTCCGGCAGGGGCGACACAAAGCGTTTTTTGAAAAATCTTGGTTTTGCCGAGGGAAATTCTGTTACGGTGATCAACAAGATGGAAGGAAACATGATTGTCCGCGTGATGGATTCCAGGATTGCCATTGGAAAGAATATGGCAAATAAAATTATGATGGAAAGGAATTGAGGCTATGCAGACATTGAGAGACATTCCCTGCGGGACCACGGTTACAGTGACGGGGCTGACAGGGGAAGGCAGTGTGAAAAGGCGCATTATGGATATGGGGATCACAAAAGGAACCAGTATATCCGTGAGGAAAATGGCGCCTCTTGGTGATCCGATGGAGGTGACAGTTCGGGGGTATGAGCTGTCTCTGAGAAAAGCAGATGCAGAAATGATAATAGTGGAAGCTTTATAATTTAAGAAAGGAAATGCAGATCATGTCAATAAAAATAGCTTTGGCAGGTAACCCGAATTGTGGTAAAACTACATTATTTAATGCCTTGACGGGTTCCAATCAATTTGTCGGCAACTGGCCGGGAGTAACGGTAGAAAAGAAAGAAGGAAAACTGAAAAACCACAGAGAAGTAGTGATCACGGACCTTCCGGGGATCTATTCGCTGTCGCCATATACTTTGGAGGAAGTTGTGGCAAGAAATTACCTTATCAATGAAAAGCCGGATGCCATCATTAACATTGTAGACGGCACGAATCTGGAGAGAAATCTGTATCTGTCCACTCAGATCATGGAGCTGGGAATCCCTGTGGTGGTCGCGGTAAATATGATGGATGCCGTGGAAAAGCGGGGAGACAGCATCGATATGGCACAACTGGGAAAAAAGCTGGGCTGCGAGGTGGTAGGGATTTCTGCCCTAAAAGGCACTGGAGTACGTAAGGCAGCGGAAAAGGCGGTGGCTGCCGCCGGGGCAAAGCAGGGATTTCAGCAGGCGCATTCTTTCGGTGAAGCGGTGGAGGAAGTGATTTCCCGCGCAGAAGCACTGATCCCGGAGGCAGAGAAGAGACAGAGACGGTTTCTGGCAATCCGGCTTTTGGAAAGAGATGAGAAGATGGAGGATCTGATGAAAAATCCGCCGGATGTATCCGGACTGTCAGAACAGCTGGAGACGCAGTTGGAAGATGACGTGGAAAGTATCATTACCAATGAGAGATATGAGTACATATCCGGGATCATTGGGGACTGTATCCAAAAGGCAGACCGTGACAAGTTGACACTTACGGATAGAATTGATAAGATTGTTACAAATCGGATCCTGGCACTGCCGATCTTTGCGGCGGTGATGATCATTGTATACTATATATCGGTAACTACTGTGGGAACGTTGTTGACAGACTGGACCAATGATGGCCTTTTTGGAGAGGGCTGGTATCTGTTCGGCATTGGAGGGGCAGATTCTGCGGGACAGGGGATATGGGTGCCGGGAATACCAGTACTGGCGGAAAATCTGCTTGAAGCCATCGGCTGTGCGGAGTGGCTCAGGGGACTTCTGATCGAGGGGATCATCGGCGGTGTCGGTGCGGTCCTTGGATTTGTACCGCAGATGCTGGTACTGTTTCTTTTTCTGGCATTTCTGGAATCCTGCGGTTATATGGCCCGGGTGGCATTTATCATGGATCGTATTTTCCGCCGGTTTGGGCTTTCAGGGAAATCCTTTATTCCTATGCTGATCGGAACTGGCTGTGGAGTGCCGGGAATCATGGCATCCCGTACCATTGAGAGTGACCGCGACCGAAAAATGACGATCATGACGACCACATTTATTCCCTGCGGGGCGAAACTGCCAATTATCGCGCTGATCGCCAGCGCCCTGTTCGGTGGTGCCGGATGGGTGGCTCCAAGCGCATATTTTCTTGGTATAGCAGCCATTATCACTTCTGGTATTATATTAAAAAAGACAAAACTGTTTGCCGGAGATGCCGCTCCCTTTGTAATGGAGCTTCCGGAGTACCATCTGCCGACGGCAGGTACTGTTTTCAAAAGTATGTGGGAAAGGGGCTGGTCCTTTATTAAGAAGGCGGGAACTGTCATTCTCCTTTCTACTATTATCATCTGGCTGGCTTCTGTATTTGGCTGGAGTGATGGAGTCTTTGGTTTCCATGCGGACCTGGAGCTGGCGGACAGTGTTCTGGGACACATTGGTAATGCGATGAAGTGGGTATTTGCACCTCTGGGATTTGGAGATGCGGCGGCAGCAGTTGCCACTGTGATGGGACTTGTGGCGAAAGAAGAGGTTGTGGGAGTATTTGGGGTGCTGGACTTTCAGGGAATGACCCCGATCGCCGGATATTCGTTCCTGGCATTTAACCTCCTGTGTGCTCCGTGTTTTGCAGCTATGGGTGCCATCAAACGTGAGATGAACAACATCAGATGGTTCTGGTTTGCCATTGGATACCAGTGTGTATTTGCCTATGTGTCAGCACTGATGATCTATCAGTTTGGATCTCTTATTATCTCAGGCGCATTTGGGATTGGAACGATTGTGGCGGCGGTTTTGTTAATTGTTTTTCTGTATCTGCTGTTTCGTCCGGCACGAAGAGAGTCTTTGATATTATATGGAAAGGGGAATGCGGTATGGGCACAGCGATAGTACTCACCGTTGTTGTGATCGGAGTCATACTTGCTGTGAGAAGTATGGTCCGGGATAAAAAGCAGGGAAAATCCCTGCAGTGTGGCTGCGACTGCAAAAACTGCAGTGGCGGCTGCCACTGAATAGGAAGTGGAAGTGCGCACTATGTGAAAATTACTAAAAACCTCTTTATTGGAGTGGCTAAAATCGATTCATTGCGTTAAATGATGGGGGGATTATTATGTTAAGACCAACTGCAATTCATGTAGAAGTAATTTGTGCCTATCAAATATTGGTTGAATTTGATAATGGTGAAAAAAAAAGTTTTGATGTTGAACCATATATAAAAGGTGAATGGTATGGACAACTGCGTTCTTTTGAATATTTCAAACGTGTTGCTACGGATGGATATACCATCGTATGGCCGGATGGACAGGATATATGTCCGGATGAATTGTATAATTTGGGAAAGTTAGTCTCATAAAACAGAAATATCCTAATGTTTGTCTGGTATAATTTTGAAGAAAATGGACATACTTTTCCCAAAGAAACCTAAAAGGTTTTTGTTCGTCCGGTATTGCCTTCGGACGAGAAGGGAGAAGCGTATGAGTAGAAAAATAAAAATTATGATATCTGTGGTCTGTACACTCTGGATCGTGGTGTTTGCCCAGATTATATTGACAAAAGCATATGTAAACCGAAATGATATGACCCAGGCATTTGCCAGAAATCAGCTTGCCATCGCCGCGCAGAGCGGGGAGCTTCCCGAGATCTGCCAGGAGGGCGGCTGGATCATGGGAAAACTGCCCGGGAGGCTGTCCACGGAAGAGAAACAGAGAATGGCGCAGAGCCTGTTTGGTTACGAGGGCGGAGGAAGCATCATGGAACAGGAGACAAAAGGGTACTATGTTGCCTATGGCTATACCAATGGCATCAATATGGTGAAGCGGGTAAACGGAAAGATGATCAACATGAATGTGGCGATCACTTATGATGAAAATGAAGATAAAAGTGTTGTGTATTTCGGGGTGCCGATACTAAATCAGGACTTTTAGGCCAGAGATCCGCAGCAGCGACAGCCCAGTGTTTTTAGACATGGAATTGTTTGTACCGCCTGTGGCGGCATGTCTGAAAATGTGTAGATTTTGTGAATTTTCAAAAAAAGCTTGCCCTGGAGCCGGCTACAGATGTTATGATAGGGGGAGCAGCCAGGCGGTATAAACCTAAAACGGGATTCTAATTCGTGCCGCCGGGCTAAAAAATAATGGAGGTTCGCGCAAATGAGGATCTTGTTTTATCTGATGCCGGCGGTCATCTATATCCCTGTGGGGATTTATCTGTATCATTTTATGAAACGGCTCTTATCGCTGTTTCGCGTAAAACGGAGTAAAAAGGCGGATAAGATCATTTCTGTGGTCTTTGCTGCGGCATGTGCAGCGGCAGGGTGGCGGGTTTATGATGTGGGAGCTGTGGCGGTGCTTTATTTTGTCCTGTGTTCGTTATTGCTGGATGGGGTTCACCGGCTCCTTAAAAGGTATTTGAAGGAAAATAAAGGGGTGCGGATATGGAATGTGGTCCATAAAAGCGGGATCATCCCTGTTCTGGTTGTCAGCATACTTTTTACATATGGCTATTTTAATATTCATCAGGTGAAAGAGACCACTTATACGCTGCAGTCTGAAAAGATATCGGGAGAAGGGCTGAGAATTGCCCAGATCTCAGATCTACATATGGGAACGACGATGGGAGTGGAGGAACTTTGCGGATATTGTGAAAGAATTCAGGCGAAGGATCCGGATATCGTTTTTCTTACAGGAGATATCTTTGATGAGAGAACAGAAAAGTCAATGATGGAGGAAGCTGCCACTGTCTTGGGGAATATTGATGCAAAGTACGGTGTGTACTATGTCTGGGGGAACCATGATCCCAATCATTATTCAGCACAGGCAGAATACAGTATGGAGGAACTTCGCCGTGTGCTTAACGGCAGCCGGATCCGGGTGCTGGAGGATGAGGCAGTGCAGGTTTCACCTGAGCTGGCAGTTATCGGACGGATGGAACAGTCTTTGGACCGGAACCGGAAGAGCGTTCAGAAACTGGCAGCGGAACTGGAACCCGGTTCTTACAAGATCGTCCTTGACCACCGGCCGGTGGAGCTGGAAGAAAATGCAGACGCCGGGGTGGATCTGCAGCTTTCGGGGCATACCCATGCGGGGCAGATCTGGCCTACGGGGCAACTGGCAGAACTTTTTGGGATCAACGAGATGAATTATGGAATAAAAAATATAGAGGACTTCCATGCCATCGTTAGTTCCGGTATCGCCGGGTGGGGCTATGCAGTGCGGACGGGAGGCCATTCAGAGTACGTCCTCATTGACGTGAAACCATAGATATACCCTGTGCAGGAGGATTTCCAATACAGGAAGTACAAATACAGGTACCAGCATAAGAAGCCTGCCGCTGTTGCTGTGCATGCCCTCCAGATACCAGCTGACCGGGGTAAACAGACGGGCATATTTCAGAGATGGAAACAGCAGGGTAAGGTCGGTAAAAACAGGCGACACGATCAGACTTCCTGCTGCGAAGACAGGGATAGCGGCAAATATCCACTCCTTCCGGGGAAGGAGCAGCTGTAGGAAGCTGCAAAAGACGATGATGTCCAGCAGATAGAGAAACATTGCCAGGAGTTCGCTGGCAGGAGTAGAGGAGATCCCTGTGAGAAATATAGCGGCAAGTCCCCAGGGACCGGCTAAAAGAACCGGAGCTGCCACATAGAGAAGACGGATGGGATACCGTTCTCTTTTTGCAAGTCTGACAAATAATTTATTATTTTTATCATGATACCAGAACAGGGTGCCGGTCATGCCGGAGAGCAGCAGAAGGACAGCGGTCATGCCCCGCAGAGGAAGTACCAGCGGATTCTGGCCCCTTTGAAGGATTTGGTTGGCGCTGCCGTCGGCATACTGGTATTCAATAAATATCTGGCTTTTCTGGTATTTCTGAAAATTTTTATTTTGTTCAGGGGAGAGGTTCTTCCCTGTTTTTTTATGGATAAATTCATCCAGGATATCATAGGACATCCTGTCATAGATGCTGCTAAAGACCAGTTCATCTATGATCTTTGTCTGGAATTCATCTTTCTGGCGCACTGCTTTAAGGGAAGGTTTTCCAGAAACAGGGAACTCCCTGAGAGAAGCGTCCAGGTCTTCTGGAAGAATATAGCCACAGGCAGCCCGGCTCTCTGCCACATCCAGACGCAGATCTTTTTCTGATCCGGTCATGTAAAAAGTAACTGCCTTCTGGGAGGATTCGATCAGCCGCCGGGCAAGCTGCTGTTCCAAACATTTGGAATCACCTTTTGGAACATAGATGGCGACCTTCAGCATGGAACTTCCTGCTCCGGCACTAAAGCGGATCCCAAGAACCATGACCGGGATCAGGAGCAGAGTAAGAACGAAGATTGGATTTTTTAACAGCCGTTTCAGGATCAGCTGAAACCATATTTGATAATTTTTCATCTGATCCTCCTTCCGCCACAGATCTGGACCGCCAGGGTGACAAAGATCAGACCGGCGCCATAAAGATTCATATATAAAAATGCAGAGAGAGACCAGCTCCCGCACAGACAGCCGCTGGTATAATCCAGCATATGGCGGACCGGCAAGAAGGCGGATAGCTGCTGAATGCTCCGGGGCAGCCAGGATAGTGGATAAAAGCAGCCGGAGAGATACCCCGTAACGACGATAAGAAAAAATAAAAAGAGTACGCTAAATATTTTATCCCGGATCAGTCCATAGGCAAACTGGATCAGGGCGCACACTGGAAAAACCAAGGGATAAAGCCGCAGGAAGCAGAAAAGCCAGCCGGCAAAGCTTTGAGGAGCCGGGTCAGGGATCAGTCCGCCGGAAAGGGATATCCAGATAGAAAATGCCAGGGACAGTATCAGATACAGACAGGAAAATAACAATACCAGTGCCAGATAACGGAGGAGGATCTGGTGAAAGGGGCGGATGCCGCAGCGGAACAATTTTTCCTGCATGCTCCTGGGTTCCGGGCGCAGAATGCCTGGACATACAAGACCGCAAAATAACATCAAAAGAACGATGCCGGAGGACAGCAGGGTGGAACTGCTGGAAGGAGCACCTGTTACAGGAACTTCTTCGACGGAGATCAGTTTGTCCCTGCGGAGGATCGTGTCAAGGTATTTCAAGTTTAGGGAGAGTTCATCAGAATCGGCATCAGAAATATTTTCTTTTTTATATATTTCTTTCATGGTATAGATCCCCGCCTGGGTGTTGATCATCAAGCGGGAAGCCGCCTCGCCGATCTGTCTTACAAGAAAGCCGGCAATGGTTGTATCTGAGGTGCCAAAGCGTATGATAAGGGGGTTTTCGCTTCCCTGAATAAGAGAGGCGATGTAGTCTTTTGGGATGATAAATACGGCATCCAGTTTCCTATGAAGAAGTTTTTCTTCGGCTGCTTCAGGAGATATTTTTGTGAACTGGCAGTTAAATTCCAGGCTCTGCATGTTCTGGATGGCGGAGATCATCCAGTCCAGATAAGGCTCCTGTTCCTGGGCGGCGATGCCGATGTGCAGTACAGAAGAAGCTTTGGTATCTTTCTGATTCTGATGGCATACAAAAAGAAGTCCCCCCAGCAGCAGGCTGATGACAAAAACACCAGCCAGTATTCCAGGGACTGCCTGGAAACATGTTTTGCATGTTAACTCAAAATAGATCCGCATTCGCTTCATATTTGTCTCGTTCCTTCAGATAAGTCCTGCCAGATGGTGGATATTTCCGTCATAATCCGGTTCCGTCAGAACACCATTTTTGAGGATATAGATCTTATCACAAAGTTCGATCTCCCTGTCTTCATGAGTGGCAAGAAGAAGGATCTTTCCCTGGGACTTACATTCCTTCAGATATACGCTGATCCGCTCCTTACAGAGGAGATCCAGGGCGGCACCGGGTTCATCCAGCAGAAGAATGTGGGGATCGTCTGACACCGCACACCCGATACTCAGCCTTTTTTTCATGCCGCCTGACATCTGACTGACACGGGTATGCAGAAAGTCTGGTATGCCCAGCATGGCAAGCACACCATCCCGGAGTGCGGTTTCAAGGCCAAGGGTGCTGTTACAATACCACAACCGCAGGTTGTCATAAGCGGAGAGTTCCTCGATCAACGGGTTCTCCTGGGGAACATAACCAATGATACTTTGATCTCTGGAAAGGTCTCCCAGGGGGCTGCCATTCCAGTACAACGTACCAGAATCCGGCAGCTGGACTCCGGCAAGGATGGAAAGCAAGGTGGATTTTCCACACCCGTTTGCGCCGAGGATCCCAATACATTGACCGGACTCTGCAGTAAAAGAGATATCCTGGAGAACAGGATGCTTTCCCCGGCGGTATGATTTTTGAATGTGTTCTGCCTGCAGCCGGTTATTCATAATATTCCTCCCAAGACTTGGTTTAGCTCGAATTGACTTATAATTTTATGTCGCTTTCCAGCTCTTTGGCAACATCAATCGTCTGTTCCAGTGTGTTTCGGATGGAACTTATGCTGTCTATATGGCTTTTTGCCACATCGTTCGCATCTTTAATGGAGTCTACGATGGTTTCAAGATGGGTAACGATCTCAGATAAAGTTTTCTTTATTTCTGTAGCAGAGCTCCCACTGTCTTCTGCCAGTTTTCCCATCTGTGTAGCCACAACCGCGAATCCCCTGCCTGCTTCTCCGCTTCGCGCAGCCTCAATGGAAGCGTTGAGTGCAAGTATATTGGAATGGGAGGCATTATTGCTGATCTTATTTACAACATCCGCCGCTTCTGTGACGTCTTTCTCTACATCGGAAGTCATCTTGTTCATATTTGTCAGCATATGGAACAGATTTTCGATGCCACTGACAACATCCTGGATCGAATCGTCGATTTCCTGAATGGAGTCCTGGAATCTTGTAGCAATATCTTTAATCTTCTCTTTGCCTTCTACAGAGTAAGAACAGATTATGCAGCCCACCACTTTTCCATTATCTTTAACCGGGACCAGGTTTCCTTCTATGGGAAATCCCATGATTTCTTTCGGCAGATAATTGTGTTTCGTAGTTCCTGTTCTGATTACTTCATCAAAAATGCCACTGGGATCATCAAACACGGAACCAACCTCGAACTGTGGCGGGATTCCTGGCGGCAGTGAAAACCCCTGCACAATCCCGTCTTTATCCAGAACGGACAGGATCAGTTCTTTGTCATACAACTGGCCTATGATATCAAGATTATCGATGAGATACTGTAATTTTTCGTTCATGTTATGTATTGCCTCCTTTTCTGGTATTCTGCATGTAGTTCAGTAGTTTTACCCTTACTTGAATTATAACATGGTACTTGAGATATGGTCAACAACAGCCTCTTACCATTTGGTTGCTTTTTTTCATAGTATGCTATATAATAATGCTATATCCGATTGTTAAAAGATTACATATAATGAAAAGAACTGGATAAACCGAAGGAGGAGATATAATTGATCTGTAAGAATTGTAACAGCGAGGTGCCAGAGGGAGAAAGTTTCTGTCCGGTGTGCGGTCAGAAGGTGGAGTCCCAGATGTCCGAAGTTCCAGAAGAAAAAGGGACAGAGGAAGCAGAAGATAAGGCATATTTTGAGTTTGAAGCTGCGGGACGGGAAGCGGATGTTAAGCTGCCAGAGAAGAGGAAGAGAAAGAAGACTGCGGGGATCGTGGCGGCGGCAGTACTTGTGCTGCTCATTGGGATCGGAGTCACTGCCCATGCCCAGATCGCTAATTTTATTAAGAGGAATTTCAGCAGTACAGCAGAATATTATCAGTATGTGGAGACTAAGAACCGGGATGCCGGGACGGAGGTTTTTTCCAACCGGTACAAGGCATATTATGACCGTTTATGTGCGGATGAGTGGAAGGAAAATACAACATACAAGCTGGAGCTGGGGCAGACCCTTAAGACGATGCTGTCAATGACAGGGACAGATTTTTCTGCTCTGAATGATGCAGGGCTTGTGGTAAGCAGGAAAAGGAGTGGCGGCGTTTCGCAAAGCCGGATCCGGGGCTGCATCAACGGTCAGGATGTGATCACCCTGGATATGTATGTTGATATGGCTAATAGCGAGGGATATGTGCAGATTCCGGAGATTTCTTCAAAATATATAGATTTTTCGGAAAGTCTGAAATTACTAAAAAATTCCAATCTGGGCGGCGGAAATGTGTTTCTTAATGGGGGATTGTCTTATTTACCTGAACCTGAGAATATGAGGAACCTGCTGGTCACTTATTCTGATATTGCCATCCGCAGCATGGATTCTGTGGAAAAATCCTCCGGGGAGCTGGAGGCAGGCGAGGTAAAGGGGAACTATACAAAATTTACTGTAACCTGTAAGGGTAAAGAGCTTTTTGCTGTCCTTAAAGATATGATGAATAACATGAAAGAAGATCCAAATATCAAAGCCATGGCAGATAAGTTTGGTGAAGGTGCATACGATTCGTTCTCAAAAAGCCTGCAGGAAGAAATAGATGATTTAAATTCACAGGAAGGTGAGGTGACGGATGAAGACCTTCAGATGGTCATGGATGTGTATGTGGATGGTGACGGAAAGATCGCAGGGCGTGTGATCAATCTCAAGTCAAAAGATGGCGAGACATTTAAGATGACCTTTATTCAGCCGGAGAACGGCTCAGAGATTGGTACGGAATTATCCTTTGCCTTCAATGGTGTGACTTATGTCAGCGTTATCGGCAAAGGAATCTGTAATGGGGGAAAGATTTCCGGGGAATATAAAGTGAGCCTTGATGAATCCATCAACCCATCTGAGGAGAATATCGTGAGCACAAAGGATCTGGTGACCATAAAGGTGACAGATGTGGATGAAGATATGCTGGCGCAGGGGTATATGAATGGAAGTATTACCCTTTCCAGTTCCGGTACAACTTTCAGCAGTTATTCGCTTCAGTTTGATTCCAAAGGAGATAAAGAGAATGAGAACAGTTCCATCTCTGTCCTATGTGGCGGCGACAAGCTTGCCACCCTCACGGTTCTCTCGGATCAGAAGGATGTACCGGAGATCAAGAAGCCCGGTGAGGGAGATGAATTCTGCGATGCCTCAGATGATGATGCCATGGAAGCATATAACAAAGAGGCGGATCCAGAGAAAATTCTGGCGGGCATTAAGGAAAAATGCGGTGTGGATCTGAGTGCCTATATAAAATTGATTGAATCTTTCATAGAACAAAATACTATTGATCCTTATGCTGAGTATGACTTGAAAGAAAACGATCTGGAGGATTTTTATACAGAAGATGTTGATCCGGAGGATTATGACCAGTTGTCTCCTCTATAATAAAATACAGCCAGCTGGGTCCGGTCCCGCAGTTCCAGCTTTTCCAGAATACTGCTTAGATAGTTGCGGACCGTACCCTCGCTGAGATATAGCTTTTCTGCGATCTCCCGGTTGTTCAGGCCTTCTGCTACCAGTGAGATCAGCTTTTGTTCCCTATCGGAGAGATCATATTTTTTATAGTCCGGACCACTGGCAGGCGTGCCCATAAGACTGGGAAGCCTGCCAGTGATTTCATCGCCAAATACATTCTGCCCTCCCTCTACTGCGAGAAGCGCTGGAAGGATACTCTCAAAATTCTGCTTGAGTATATACCCTTTTGCCCCCATTTTTAACGCTTTTACGATGTATTCATCATCAGAAAAGGTGGTCAGAAATAAAATTTTAGCCTCTGGATGTGCTGACAGGATATGCACTCCTGCTTCCAGTCCGGTCATGCCCTCCATGCGGATATCCATGAGAAGGATGTCCGGAGCCAGTGAATCATACAGCTTGACGGCTTCTGCACCGCTGCTTCCGATCCCAGCGATCTCTACCTGTCTACTGGCTTCCAGTATTGTTTTCAGAGAAAGTGAGACGAGTTTGTCGTCATCAATAATTAGAACCTTCATAAAGAATCCCCCATTTAACATAGTAAAATATCGTTGCCAGAGTTTTCACATCTTATCTGGCTCCTTTTGTGATTGAAATGTTTAATAAAAACCCATGTGTGGTATTGATCCGGAGGGTTCCCCCCAGGGACTGCACCCGGTCCCGGATTCCGGACAGCCCGATGCCGTCCGTAGCAGACGGCAGGTTTTCCGGAGTACCATTATCGCGGATCTGCAGCATATAAAATCCGGGGTGTTCCCTTACAATAATCCTGCCGGAATCGCCGCTGCTGTGTTTGTGGATGTTATTGACTGCCTCTTTGACAATGGAAATAAATGCGTATTTTATATCTCTGGGCAGTTCCCGCTCCACATCATATTCCAGATGGAGCGATAGTTCCGGGTCAGAAGATACGATCTCCTGCAAAACGCCCTGAAGGTCAATGGATTCATCGTGGAGGTCATGGACGCTGGTGCGGATGCTGGTCATGGCAGTATTTAATGTGTCCTTCAGTGTATCCAGAGGTTCTTCCAGCGCCGGATCCCGGTTGATGACTTTGAGGGCGCCGGTCTGTAAGATGGAACGGGTCAGCATGTGCCCCACATTATCATGGATCTCTCTGGCGATACGGTTGCGTTCAGAAAGCGTCGCTGCGCGGATCTCTGAATTCTGTTTTTGGATCAGCGCCTGGCTGCGTTCTTTCAGATGGATCTCAGCCTCGGTGCTCCGGTCCCTTATGAGGTGAAGCTCCCGCAGAAGACCTTGATTTTTTCTGGAATATCCGGCGAGTAAGAAACTGAAGGAGAAAAGCAGCAGATACGGAAAGAGAAGCGGGGCCGGAAGCCGTGAAAGGGCACAGATCCCGGCGAGAGCACCTGACGCCAGCGGAAGCCTCTGACGGCGGTATAGGGCATCGTATATAAGAAGGGGAAGATAGGAGGAAGAATCTGGGACGATAAAGCATAAAAGGGAAAACAGCAGTATCAGTATATCGCAGATCCCGGAATCTTTAAAAACGCTGCACAGGCAGCTCAAAAGCAGGGACAGGGTGACAACGATGACCGCCTGACCGTCCACACCCAGGCACCAGATAATATAACAGCCAGCCAGATAAAGCAGCAGTTTATTGCCCAGATCCTGCATAGTATCCTCCTTCCTCTGCATTTATTATGATTTCTTTTTAAGTATACTTCAAAAGTGTTAAAATAACAAATGACAAATGTCATAGATAAAACATGATACTGTTCACTTCCGAAACAGAGAAGTATCATTTATAATAATGACAGAATAAAAGAAGAGGAGGAGATTTTATGGCGGCGGTGATCGAAGTAGAAAATCTGGTAAAACGCTATAAAGAGCTGGTGGCACTGGATCATTTTAATCTGACGATCCAGGAGGGGGAAATATTCGGGCTGCTGGGGCCCAATGGTTCCGGAAAGACCACAGCCATCAGCTGTATTCTGTCCCTGCTCCAGTACGACAAAGGAAGGATCCAGGTATTTGGAAAAGAGATGCGTCCGGATTCTTATGACAGCAAGAGGGATATTGGAGTGGTACTGCAGAACGTAGCCGTTTTTGATGAACTGACGGTATATGAAAATATAGATTATTTCTGCGGGCTTTATGTAAAGGACAAGGGGACGAGAAAACGGTATGTAGAAGAGGCGCTTCAGTTTGTAGAACTGAATGAATTCCGAAGATTTTATCCGAAAAAACTTTCCGGCGGCCTGCTGAGAAGGCTGAATATTGCCTGTGGCATCGCCCATAAGCCCAGGCTGATATTTTTTGATGAGCCCACGGTGGCGGTGGATCCCCAGAGCCGGAATAAGATTCTTGAGGGGATTGTGGAACTAAATAAAAACGGGGCGACCATCGTATATACCTCCCATTATATGGAAGAAGTGGAGCAGATCTGCAGCCGGATTGCCATTATGGATAAGGGGCAGAATGTAGCCATTGGGACCAAAGAAGAATTAAAGAAAATGATCAAAAATACAGAGACCATTACGGTAGAGGTTCCGGAAATAGAGGAAGAAAAACTGACCCGTTTCCGGGAGATGGAGCATGCCTATGAGGTGCTGCTGGAAAATGGACAGCTTCGTATCCGTTTTAGTGGCGGCAGGCAGAACCTGATCCATGTGCTTGAGCTGCTCCATGGGGACGAAATTCGATTTGGCAGGGTATTTACGGAACTTCCCACATTAAATGACGTATTTTTAGAGATCACTGGAAAAGAACTGAGGGATCAGTAGGAAGGAGTGCAGAATGTTTCGACATGTATTTAAATATGGGCTGCTGTCTCTTCTGCGGACGAAAGAGATCGTATTTTGGACGCTGGTATTTCCCTTTGCCCTCACCACGTTTATGTATCTGGCTTTCGGTAATCTGTTTGAGACGACGGAACAGTTTCATGTCATTCCGGCGGCAGTAGTGCAGGAGGGTGAAAATAAAGCCTTTTCACAAATGCTCCAGCTGGTCTCAGAAGAGGGGGAGGACCAGCTGCTGGAGATACATGAGACCACCAGGGAAAAGGCAGAGGAAATGCTGCTGGCGGGAGAGGTAAAAGGAATTCTGACGGTGGGGGAAAGACCGGCTCTGCAGGTGGCGGAGTCCGGCATGGACCAGACATTGCTGCAGATGATACTGGATCAGTTTGTACAGTATCAGAAAGCAATATCAGATATAGCGCAGATTCATCCGGAAAAGGTCATGCAGGCGGTATCTGCCCTTACATCCCAGGCAGAATATGTGGAGGAAAAGAGTTCCACAGAGAGTAACCAGGACAATGTCATTAACTATTTTTACGCAGTACTGGCGATGGTATGTCTGTTTGCCAGCTTTGCAGGCTGTGACCGGATCCTGAAGATTCAGGCCAATGTCTCGGCACTGGGACAGCGCAGGAACATGATACCGGTGCATAAATTAAAAAGCATTCTGGCAGATTTTGCAGCCTGTGAGATTGTGCAGTACAGCATCGTAATACTGCTGTTGGTATACATGAAGTTCGTACTGCGTCTGGAACTGGGAGATGATCTGCCCCAGATCCTGGTTCTTCTTTTTCTCGGCACCAGCTATGGCATCATGATAGGAATATTTGTGGGATCTCTTCCCCGGCTGGGCGAGGGGGCAAAGATGGGAGTGCTGGTGAGCGTCAGCCTTGCCCTCAGTGCCATGAGTGATCTTATGATATCCGGTATAAAGGACAGCATCGAGCATCATGTGCCGCTTGTAAACGACATTAACCCGGCAGCTCTGATCACAGATTCTTTCTATGCACTGAATATTTACGAAACCGACGAGCGATTTTGGGGCAATATGTTCTGTCTGGGGGCGGGGGCTGTGGTATTGACGCTGGCAAGCTATTTTATGGTAAGGAGGAGCCGGTATGCAAGTTTATAAGGTTTTCTTTCGGATATTAAATAAGCAGAAGATTCAGATCCTTATGTATCTGATCATTTTCTTTAGTATTTCTATCGCTATGTCCTACCAGGGAGAAGATACCCAGAAGGGGATGTTTAAGGCTCATTCCCACAAGCTTGTGATCTTTGACGAGGACGGATCGGAACTGAGCCAGGGCATGGCGGCTTATCTGAGAGAGGGAAATAAAGAAGTAGAGATAGAGGACGACAGGGAGACGATCCAGGATGAACTCTATAACCGGAATATTAATTGTGTCATACGGATCCCAAAAGGCTATGGGAAGTCCCTGGCAGAAGGTGGAGAGATAATGCGTCCGGAGGTGCTCAGCATACCTGGAACCATCTATGCGGAGACCTTTAAGAATATGACAGGCAGATACAGTTCCATTGCCAAAGCATATCAGGCGGGTGGAATGGATCCGCAGCTGGCCGTACAAAAGACCGCGGAAACCTGCCGGGAAAAAGTTCCGGTAACCCTGGCAGAGGGAGGCAGGGAGAGCAGCCATCAGGCGCTATATTATTTCTTTGCTTATTTTCCTTATATTTTCATTTCGATCTCTGTTGTGGGCATCGGTCCGATCCTGGTGGTATTCCATAAAAAGGAAGTCAGGGAGCGGAATCTATGTTCCTGTTATCCGCTGCAGCGGACCAATTTTGAGCTTTATGGGGGCATGGTAACAACAGAGATCGGTTTCTGCCTCTGCTATTTTCTGATGGCGTTTGCGGCTATGAAACAACGGAGTCAGCTGTTTAGTTTCCAGGGGATGCTGTACTGTCTCAATGCCTTCTGTTTTATGGTGGTGACGCTGGGCATTGTTTTTCTGGTAGGCCAGGTGGTTAGGAAAAGCTCTGTGCTCAACATGATATCTAATGTTATCGCCCTGGGTATGAGTTTCCTGTGTGGTATATTTGTACCACTGGAATTTCTGGGAGAGGGCCTCATCAAGGCGGCACATTTTCTTCCGGCATACTGGTACATTACATCAGCCAGCTGGATTGATCATTATGTGCCCGGGCAGGCGATGGGAGAGCTCTGGCGGGGCATGGGGATCCAGCTGTTGTTTGGTGCGGCGCTGGCAGCTGTCGGACTGGCGTATTCCAAAGCGAAGGTGGCAGCAGGACAGAGAGAGTGAGCGGCCAAAGAGGAATATACAGCATATTTTTTTCATAGATTTATAAAAAGAAGGAAAAAGGGATTCTTTTTATGCTGAACAAACTCTGGGGTATCATGCTGCTGGCGGGAATCATAGTGGCAGCTTTTACAGGAAAGATCGGGGAGGCGGGAACTGCAGCCATCGACTCATCGAAGGAGGCGGTGACACTCTGTATCGCTATGCTGGGAGTTATGTCCATGTGGACAGGTATCATGAATGTTGCAAAAAAGGCAGGTCTGATCGACGCCATGACGAGGGCGCTCCGGCCTGCCCTTCGTTTTTTGTTTCCGGGAGTTCCAGAAGGGCACCGGGCAAACGAGTATATCGCTTCTAATATAATTGCCAATATGCTCGGTCTGGGGTGGGCAGCAACGCCCTACGGGCTCAAGGCAATGGAAGAGATGAAGGAATTAAACCAGGGCAGCCATATCGCCAGCGTGGATATGTGCACCTTTCTCATCATCAATATTTCTTCGCTGCAGCTCATACCAGTAAATATCATAGCATACCGCAGTGAGTACGGTTCGGTCTCACCCACTTCTATTATTGGAATGGGGCTGGTGGCGACATTGGTCTCCACGGCGGCGGGAGTGGTCTTTTCTGTGGTGGCTAGAAAAGTTTTTTCTGCAGGGCTTAGAGGGGACGGCAGGAAGGACGGTGGAGCATGAGGTTCTTATATTATCTATCAGACAGCATGATACCATTTGTCCTGGTTTTGGTAGCGGGATACGGGCTTCTTCAGAAAGTGGACATATTTGACGCATTTATTGAAGGAGCTGTGGATGGTTTTAAGACGGTGTATAAGATACTACCGACTTTGATCGGCCTTATGATCGCCATCGGAGTGCTCCGCCAGTCCGGCAGTCTGGACTATCTGGCAGGGGTGCTGGCGCCGGTGACTTCCTGTGTCGGTTTCCCTTCCGAGCTGGTGCCTCTGGTCACTGTAAAAATGTTCTCTTCTTCTGCCGCCACCAGCCTTCTGCTGGATGTCTACAAGCAGTTTGGACCGGACAGCAGTCTGGGGACGCTGGCATCGGTGCTGATGAGCTGCTCAGAGACCATCTTTTATACCATGAGTGTCTACTTCATGACTGCCAGGGTGACCCGCACGAGGTACACCCTGGCGGGGGCACTGTTTGCCACCCTGGCAGGGATCATCGCATCGGTGCTGCTGGTGTAGCTGTTTGAGAATTGAGGATACATTATCCGTAGTTTTATGGACAATATATCCGTTAAAATTATTTCCATTGGTTGTTATCATAGAATTTAGAGACAGTATGCATTAATTCTATGAAAGAAAGCAAGGGAAAGGTTATGGCGAAGTCAGATAAAAGGAAAGAGAAAAAACAAAAAAATCCATGTAACTGCGGTGTAGGAAAAAGGCTGAAGACGATGCGGATCAGAAACGGTCATACAGTACGCTACATCGCAGGTATTCTGAATCTTGAAGAAGACAGCTACCGCCGCATCGAGTACGGGATCAATTCATTGTCAGCGGACAAGGCAAATATGCTGCACAGAAAATTAGGCTATGATCTGAACTATATCATTGGTGGGACAAGTTTATCTATAGAACAAGAATATGCAGCTGCCAGTGACAGCAGGGTGATCCATATGCTCTCGGAAGTTATGAGGCAGCTGGAGACTATAGAGAAAAAGGTGGAGGAGACATGTGGGGAAGATGGTGGAAATAAAAATAATTAGTGAATTTTAATTTGGTTATTGACTCTCCCCCTGGGGAAGCCTTTATGATAAGATCATGAACGTTCAGAAACTATCATTACTTATCAAAAAGGAGGTCTGTTATGGACAAAATGACATCCGGCGAAATCGCCAAAAAGGCCGGTATTTCACAGAAAGCAGTAAGAATTTATGATGAAAAGGGTCTTCTTAAGCCAGTGGATTATTCCGAAAGTAATTATAGGCTTTACGATGAGCAGTCGCTTCTGATCCTGGAGAAGATCATAGCATTAAAACATATTGGATTCAGCCTTGAGCAGATCAGGGAGCATCTGGAACATGCAGAGAATGATAACGTTTTAGAAACTCTTCAGTCCCAGATCGAAATGATGGAAAGAAAACGGTATGAGTTGGAAAAGGCAGTCAAATGTATGAAGGCTGTGATAGCAAGGAGCAATGGCCAGCCGGATTGGGATGATGTGGCTGAGATCATTCAGAAAATGGAGGTAGACCAGTCATCCGATGAGGGACATTTTCATGCGTTGAAACATAATGCAGACGGGCTGGACTGGTATGTGAAACTATATCATTCACTGGAAATAAAGGAAGGGGAGACCGTTCTGGATCTGGGGTGTGGCTTTGGGAAACTGTGGAGACACAGCTGGAAACAAATACCCGAAAATGTGAGCATAGATGGTTATGATCTGCGTGGCAGCTGGGCAGATGATCTTGAAAAGTTCATTGATGAGAACAGAGGGACCCTTGCAGATGGTACAGGAGCAGTGCTGCACTGGGGAGATGTGGAACAGGAAGCCACATGGAAAGAGATTGAAGAAAATAAGCCCTATTCCATGGTGGTGGCTCATTACCTGCTGAATACCCTGAAAGATGTGGAAGGATTTGTTTCCCGGGTTTCCCGGGTGCTTAAATCTGGCGGTATGTTCTCGGTAAATAATTTCGGGATGACCGGGGAGCAGGCATTCTGGCGGCGGGTATTTGATGAAGCAGGTCTGGATGAAAGTTTCGTGAGAGAATTAAACACAGACAAACAGAAACACCATGATGAATTTCAAGAGCTTTTAAATCAATAGTTTGACCGCGTTGTTTATATTACCATTCCTTCCCCCATGGCTTACGACACGGCGGAAGAGGTATTTGAGAGGGCGGTGGGCCACAACCAGCATGTGGAAAAATATCTGACGGAGAAAAAGGATCTGCTTCTGAGGTATTTTGATGACATGATAAAAAAGAACGGGAAGATCATCGTTGAGTCGGAGGGCGGCTTCTGGCATTGTTATAAAGCTTAGCTTGTATTTAGCTTAAGGGCATGAAACTGAACTACGGATACATTATCCCAAAAAAGGGATTTTGTATCCGTTATTTTTTGTGCAGCCCTTTGGATATCTATAACGTTGTCGCATTATGTCACAAAAGCGAAAATATTGTATTTTCTGGCAGGTTCTGGTATAATGGGGGCAAATATTTTTGCATACAGGGAGGGTAATATGCGGGTAGCAATATGCGATGATGACCAGGGATGCTGTTCGCGGCTTGAAGGATGGCTCAAGATTTACCGAAGAACACAAAAAATCAGAATGGAAATACATATATTTTATTCAATGGAGCTTCTTTTGCATGAAATAGAGGGGGGCTCCTGTTATGATGTTATTTTTCTGGACATAGAATTTCCGGAAGGTTCCGGCGTGGAGCTGGGGCATTTTATCCGGGATAATATGCAGAATGATGCGGTACAGATTATTTTTATATCTGGAAAAACGAAATACTGCCGCCACCTCTTCGCGCTGGAACCACTGAATTTTCACCATAAACCCCTGCACCGCGAAGAGATCTTTGCAGATCTGGATAAGGTGGCCAGGAGAAGCAGTGAAGGCAAACAGGTGCTGAAGTACAAAGAGGATGGGATTCTCAAGTGGATTGCGCTGAGGGATGTCATGTATATAAAATCCGTGGATAAAATGCTGGAGGTAATGACTAAGGACAATAAGCGCATCCGGATACGGGAAAACCTTCATGCTCTTGGAGAAAAATATGCGGAATATTCCTTTTGCCAGTGCCATAAGTCCCATGTGGTAAATTTAAGTTATGTGGTCCGCTATCTGGATCACTGCCTGTTTATGGAAAATGGTGCAGAGATCCCTGTGGGCAGACGGTACGTGGAAAAAATTAAAAAAGCCTGGGCGGATTACGATATGGAGGTGGAATAAATGTCCACGATGATCTTCCTGATCTCCTCTGCTTTTCAGACTTATGAAGTGTATCTGCTCATGCAGTGTTTTCTTAAAAAATGCCGGCTTGGAGGGAAAGGCGTGCTGTGTTCCTATGCAGGGCTGTATCTTATGCTGACACTTCCCAATCTGGTTCTGGGTATACCTATGGTAAACCTGATCTTTTCTTTTGGCGGTGAGCTGTCCATCACTATGCTCTATAAAGAGAGCTGGAAAAAAAGGATTTTATCAGGGGTTTTTGTTTTTGTGGTTTTTACTCTGGCAGAGTGCGTTGTAGCGCTCCTATCCGGCTATATTAATCTGGATATCTTTTCGTCCTCGGAGTATTTTTCAGTATTTGGAACGATATGTCTTCCAGTGGTGATGTACTTGATCGTGCTTTTTATCCGAAACCTCAAAAATATCCGGGCGGGGGAGGATGTACCAGTTTCCTATTGGATCATTTCTGTGGCACTGCCGATTTCATCGGTCTATCTTTTTGTCTTATTTTGTCAGCAGCCAGGACTAAGGCTTCAGTCAGTGGGAGCCTGCGCCGTTGTGCTCTTTGCTATCAACATCTTTGTCATTTACCTGTATGACAGACAGCTTCACAGCTTCCGGCTGCAGGTGGAAAAGGATACGCTGGAACTTCAGAACCAGTATCAGAAAAACCAGCTGGAGCTGATGAATCAGGTGGTGGAGCAGATAAGGGAACAGAGACATGATTTTATCAGGCATATTTCCATGATCTCCTATATGAATGAACAGCATGAGACGGAACGTCTTGCTGCCTATCTGGGAGAGATCCAGGAAAATATCCTGCAGAGTCAGAAATATGCGGATACAGGGAATCCTGTGCTGGATGGAATATTGAATTATAAGCTCCAGGAGGCAGCGGCTGCCGATATAACAGTGGAGATGAAGCTTAAGGTTCCGGAGGAGCTGGAACTGTCGGCCTATGATATGAATCTGATCCTGGCAAATCTGATGGATAACAGTATGGAGGCAGTCCGTGATATCAGGGATAAGAGGATTGAGCTCGGTGTCCGCTACAAAAGTAAGGGAGAACGGATATTTATCTGGATCAGAAACCCATATAAGGGGAAGAGGGAGAGAACTGGAGAAAATTTCCGCACTACGAAAAAAGATAAAAGCTGTCATGGTTATGGATTACGGAAGGTGGGAAAGATCGTTAAAAAGTACAAAGGGACCGTAGAGATCAACACAAAAAACGAAATTTTTGAAGTGAAAATATGCCTTTTTCTGTAGGTGTTAGTGTCGTTTGTCGCAAGTTTGTGTCGTTCACGCCAAAGCGCCCAAAACCGCGAAAAGATGTGATATAATTAGTTTATATCACATCTTTTTTTAGGAGGAAGGACATATGAAAAACGCAAAGAAAAAGCTGGCAGTAAAGGTGGCAGGACTTTCGATGAAAGTCACCTCAGGCGCAGTTAATTCTGCTTGTCAGCTATTTATGCATCAGCCGGAACTGCCGAAAGGGGCAGAGCGGCTCCGCAGGAGATAGGCGGTGCTGGAAAAGTTTGCTGGATGGCTGGTGAGCTGGATGCTTGCCAGCCAGGCATTTCCCAAAGAAGATGCACCGCTGGTGTCCTTTGGTATCCTTCAGGGGCTCCGCACCATGATAGAGATCATCCTTATGCTGCTTACAGGGCTGTTTATGAACCTGCTCTGGCAGGGAACGTTGATCCTTATAGCATTTATGCCCCTTCGTATCTATGCCGGCGGCTACCATGCAAGGACACCGATGCAGTGTGCGGTTAAGACCTGGCTGTTGTTCCTGGGAATACTACTGTTATACAAATTTTCTCCTGGTTTGTTATGGGTTCAGATTCTTCTTCTGATCATAACGGGGCTGAGCCTGTGGAAATTTGCTCCGGTGGAACATGAAAACAAACCTCTGGAGGAGTATGAGATCATTAAATATAGAAAACTGGCCTTTGGTGTATACGGGGCAGAGACCGCCCTTTTTGTGCTGTTTCGGCTGCTGGGAGCTGCGGGAGCGGCCAAATGTATCGTGCTGGGTATGGGAATGATGCTGGTGGTCATGTGGATCGGAGTGGGGGTGAACAGGAGAGGTAACCATCATGAATAAAGAGTATACTGAGGATATATCATAGTGGTAGAAATTAAATAACGATTGCATAAAGGAGTTGGCAATATGAAGAAGTTTTTGTTTCTATTTTCTTTGGTTTTTTTGGCTTTGTTGAATTTTAACTTTGCAGGAGCAAAAGAAAAGTCCTGTGTAAGAGGGGGGTTTTTATACGAGTACAAAGTTCAAAAAAAGGGAACCTGGATCACAAAAATCACACCAATTTCCAACAAAGGAATTTCCACTTTGAATATTCCGAAAAAGCTTGGCGGTAAGGGGGTTGTAAAACTAGGAAGTACAGGCGCCATATTTTTTATTGGTGACATAAATACCAAAGAACCAAATCCTAATATTTTTGGGGTGGAAGATTCTTCTGAAGGCGATGGCACTTTGGTTCCGGAAGATGTGCAGGAACTGGTAAAAAAGATTAAAAAAATTCAGATTCCTTCCACGGTAGACAGCATAGCATTAAATTGCTTTTCAGATGTACCGGATGGTAAAATAATCAATATTCCGAAAGGAATTGTGCGTGGATTGGATGAAGAGGGATATGGATTTACGAAAATCAAGTGGAAAAAGATAACTGTAAGTTCCAAGAATAAAAAATACAAAATAAGTAACGGGTGCTTATTATCCAGAAATGGAAAGAAATTATATGGATTTGTGCAGAGGAAAAAGAAAATAGATATTCCGGAGAGTGTGAAAACGATTACCAATGGAGGAGATTATAATGGGACCTCCATAATAGTTATTCCTAAAAGCGTAACAAAAATCAAAGAGAATGCATTGTCAACAAAGAAGCCTGTTGCCATTAAAGTTTCTTCAAAAAACAAGCGTTATGCTGTTAATAACGGTTCCCTTTACAGTAAAAAGACAGGGCGTCTGGTGGCAGCTTATATTAAAGGCGGTGTGCTGGATATACCTGGGGCAGTTAAAACGGTAAATCATACAGGGGTACTTGGACTTGATGTCCGTATAAAGAAAGTAATTGTTCCCAGCAGTGTTACAGGCGTTGCCTTCCCTTATGTATTCCTTGAACAGGAGCCTTTGATTTATGAATTTAAAGGCATTATGCCGCCCAAGATGTTAGATTTGCCTGGATGTTGCGGTTTTGAAAAAAGTAAAATATATGTACCAAAAAACTGTAGGGAGACCTACTTAAAGAAGTGGAAAGCTGTACAAACGCAGAATATTCAATTGAATATAATGGAACAAGATAAGCTTCCTTAAAGTTTAAGGCAGTGGCATAGGTAAAAGAAAATCTGCCAGAAGGAAAAATTGAAGGATGGCTAAAAGGGGAAGCAGTAGAGAAAACGCAGGTGAAGGAATTGGTTGGGAGGTAACCATCATGAATAAGGAGTCTATTCAGTTAGAAAAAGAACTTATAGATACGATTTTTGAGCTTAGTGAGGAATCTCGGTCCAACTATACAGAAGATATGATAAAGGACCTAGACCTTTTTGGAGATTTAAAATATGATTCAGTTTCCCTGGTAGATCTGTTGATTTCTTTTGAAGAGAAATATGACGTGGAATTAACCGAAGATATGTCAGGTTTAATAGACAATTTAGATGCTATTGGAAAGTTTGTGGATTATATATTAGGGAAGATTCAGGATGGGCGGTAGATATAGGATAATAAGCGCTCTATAAAAATGTGTTAGGAGAAATATATTATGACAAAAGAAAGGATTGCTGAATATGCCTATGGACAAGTGCCATTTTATAAAGACCTGGCTGATAAGGAAATAATGTTGTGGGAAGATTATCCGATTGTTGATAAGAATATGGTCCGGCGAAATATCGACTCCATTTTTTCACCAGAATATATGATGGATCTTTTGGCGGACAGACTGGAACATGTTATGACATCCGGTTCCACTGGGGACTGTCTGGACATACTTTGGAAAAAAGATCAGAATATAAGATCATTGTTGCCGTTATGGAACAAGAGGAAAAGATATTATGGGATATTGCCAAAAGATAAGAGGTGTTATTTTTTTACAACTAAAATCTTAGAGGGAGAAGATCTTCAGATTGAAGAGACGAAATATGGACTAGGTTTCAATAAAATGAATCTGTCAGAGAGTAAAGTATTAGAGATATATAATAAAATGCTGGATTTTAATCCCAAGTGGATGATAGTACAGCCGTCCATCATACTGCTCTTTATAAATGTATTAAAAGCACATGATCTTTCGCCATTGCCAGATTTAAAGTACATTGAACTTACAGGGGAACGGGCCATCGGTGGAGCAAAATCTTTAATTGCAGATTTTTTTGGGTGCAAGGTGGCAGATCAGTATGGCTGTTATGAGGCAAATTGTATCGCATATGAATGCCCTTGTGGTGGTTTACATGTGATGACAGAAAACGTGTATGTTGAAACGGTAGGAGAAAATGAAGATGATCTGTGTATTACTTCGTTACATAACAGGGTAATGCCTTTTATCCGTTACAAGATAGGGGATAAAGGCAAAATAATCTACAATCACAATTGTAATTGTGGAAGTCAGAAACCATTAATAGAACTGAACATGGCAAGAGAAAACGACTGGATCTACAACAAGGATGGAACGAAATGCCATAGTGATCTGTTTTGCAGTGTGATTGACAAAATCAATTTAGCGCTTGAGCAGGCAGTAATTCAATTTCAAATTGTACAAAAGGATTATCATGAGTTTGATGTATATCTTGTCGCAGATTCAGAAGAAGAAACGGATATGATTCAGCAGTTATTTTTACAAAATTATGAAAAATATCAGGAAAGAAGCAGGTTTCATTTTTTCTTTGTTGATAATTTATATCCAAGTGAAAAAACAGGTAAATTAGCGTGGTTTGTTTCAAATGTAAAGGAGGAGATATTATGAAAATGAAGGAAATTGCAAAAAAATTATGTGTTGCATTTACGGTGACAGCGGTGGTGGTGTATTATTCTGGATTTGGCATTAACACAGGATTTTGTAAGGAGGCAGGTGCTAAGAAGCCTCTGGCAGAACAGGATTATATCGTAAGAACCAAATCAGAAGCCCCCTTGAATAAAATTAAAAGAAATTATTCAGAGAGCGATAATATCAATGATAATAAGCAGGATTTGCTGGAAGAAAATAACATGATTTCTTTGGAACTATCGGAATCAGAGGCAGCAGAATTATCTGTAGATGATAACATAGAATTTATTGAGGAAGATGCCATTGTAGAGGGCAGTGCCCAAAAGAATAAAGTTATATTAAATGAAAAGAAACCCCATAAAAAACAGAAGAAGGTGAATAAGAAAAATAGTTCCGATCATGAGTGGAATGTGCAGATGATAAATGCAGATAAAATCAAAAAGAATAAGTTAAAAAAGAAAATCAAAATAGCTCTTCTTGATTCAGGAGTAGATGCAGGAAATGACATATCGCTGGCATACTCTATAAGTCTGGTTCCTGGGGAAGAAGAAATGACGAAAATATTTATGGATGGAAGTGGGCACGGTTCCAGTGTCGCGGGATTAATTGCTGCACAGGACAATGGAGAAGGAATAACAGGAATCAATCCCAATGCGGAGATTTATTCTATCCGAGTTCTGGATGATGCAAACCAAGCGCCGTTAAGCCGTGTAATCGAAGGTATTTATCTGGCTATAGAACAGAAAGTGAACATCATAAATATGAGTTTCGGATTAAATACATACTCAGAAGCTTTGGAAGAAGCAGTCGAGGCTGCCGCTGAGAAGGGAATATTGGTTGTGGCAGCTGCCGGAAACACAGGGGATAAAGGCGTTCAATATCCTGCTGCATACGAA
The DNA here is from genome assembly GCA_910584645.1 of uncultured Eubacterium sp. Taxonomy (GTDB): domain Bacteria; phylum Bacillota; class Clostridia; order Lachnospirales; family Lachnospiraceae; genus Eubacterium_F. The sequence goes on along the minus strand of CAJUAU010000005.1, from coordinate 27,909 downwards.
GAAGTATTAGCTGTGGGTTCTGTAGATAAGCAGGGAGAGGTGACAGAAAATAGTGCAAAGGGAGAAGAAATAGAGATTGTTGCGCCGGGGGAGTTAGTACGTACGACAGGATTTCTGGGAACAGAAATGGTTTCTTCTGGAACAAGCCTGGCAGCGCCACAGGTGGCAGCGGTAGCTTCCTTGATCTGGGAAAGAGATCCAGGTGTATCAGCAGATTTTGTTAGAGATCTGTTAAAGGAGAGCGCGAATCTGTATGGGGAAGCTGAATCATATGGAAGTGGATTAGTTGATGCTGAGTATGCACTGGGCCATTATGATGAGTTTAAAAAGAATATTGATTCAAGGCAAAAAAATGAAAAAGACTTACGGATTGAAGAAAATAAGGAGAAGATTACTACCTTTGAAGATACAGGGTGCGTGGAAGGGTGCTGGTATCAGGATAATCATGAATTAATGGTTCCAGCAAATTATTTTAATGTCCGCTATGGAGCCAGATTTCCCGATACTAGTAGATATGGTGATTATGACCATAGAGTCTTTGCGCGTATGTCTCTGAATCCATGGTGGCATGGATATTACAAAAAGACAAACTATATAAAAGCGGTAATTTATGCTACACGAATGGGAGATGCAATTAGTAGTGGAAAAGGAAATCAATATAAAGCTTTAAATCCAAATTATAATAACGCCACTGATATGTTGAGTGATATTAACTACATGGATAACCATAATGTATGGGAAGAAGAACTAAAAAGGATAAAAGCTAGATACATAAATAATGACAAAGCGCAAGCTCAAAAAGAAACAGTTGGTTTTAGGCGTGCATTTGTTTGGGGAATGGCAATACATGCAGCAACAGACACCTATGCTCATAGTGTGAGATACCAGGGTAAATTGATAACGCATTCAACTACGGTAAATGGTGTAGAACGTGCGGATAGTACGGAAGTATGCAATAATAGATATTTAGATGCCCAGAAGATTGCCAAACAAATAATGAATAAATACTTAAATAAGCAAAGTCTGAGTGTATATGATTTGATACTTCCACAGGCACCTACTGATTATCAGATATATAATTTATATAATTATGTTGCAAGTATGGATTTGAATGCTGCATCCAGGGTTAGCAGTTATTCATATTCTTCATCATCGAAATAGGAGGCAAATTTTATGAGTTTAAAAAAGTTAGGTTTATTATGTTTTTTATGCATGTGCATTTTATATGTGAATACTATTAGCACTGCTAACACAGAGGAGGAACACAAAGAAATTATTGGAAAATTTAAATATACTTATTGCAATTATGCCTCTGATCAAATATGGATTACACTAATTGAACCTGTTTCAGATCAAGGGATAAGCATTCTTAAAATACCATCCAGAATAAACGGGAAAAAAGTTATTAAATTAGGCGCAAAACACGATCCAGAAGATGATTTTGTTGAATCGCATAATATTTTTGGAATATATAGATCGGAAAATGACGAGATAAGTAGGCCAAAGAAAACAATTAAAAAAGTAGCCAATATTAAACAGATAATTTTGCCATCTACAATTACCAAGATAACACCAAATTGTTTTAGGCTCGTGCAGGATGGAAAGTGCATAAATATTCCAAGTAGACTAACGGAAACTATATGTTATTTGTGTGAGATAAAATGGAACAAGTTTTCAGTCTCTCCAAAGAATAAAAAGTATAAAGTTGAGAATGGAGTACTCTTGTCCAAGGATGGCAAATTGGCATATGGTTCCGTATTGCCTATGAAAAAATTGAATATTCCTAAAGGGGTAAAAACTATAGGAGATAAAGCTATTTTCTATAGTTCTGGAGCAACTGATTTTTATATTCCCGCTTCCGTGAATAAGATAGGTTTTCAATCACTTTTTTTTAGAAATGTAGTTAATTTCCATGTCTCGAAAAAAAATAAGCATTATGCGGACACAGAGAATTGCGTCTATAGTAAAAAATCAGGGCGTTTAGTTGCCGCTTCGGTTAGGAATACCACATTTACAGTGCCTAAAAAAGTAACATGTTTGAGTAAGACAAATTTTGCAGGAAAAACTGTAAAGAAGTTTATCATCCCAGCCTCTGTTAAAAAGATAGAAAGTTTTTGGAGTCCCTATATAGAAAATATTACTTATGTATTTAAAGGGAAAAAGCCACCCAAAATAGAATCAAGTTTTGCATTTAAGGGAATTAAGCTTCAGGTTCCCAAAGGTTGTAAGAAGACGTATCGGAGGGCGGTAAAAGCAACAAGTGATGAATATGGGGAGAAGATAGAAATAAGCGAAGCAAAAGAATAATATTTTATAAAGAATAAGGAGGAGAGTTGTTTTGAATAGAAAGAAAATTATATCTATGCTCATTTTATTGGGGATTCTGTTATCAGAAGTTCCAAATGTCCAAATTTCAGCTGCAAAGAAGAAAAAGACGGAGATCTACCGTTTGGATTATTATGCCATACAGAGCAAAAAACAATATACGATACGGGATGTTATAAATATTAAACGAAAACCGGATTCATACGATAAGGCAAAAAAGAAGAAGTTTACGGATCCCAGGATTAGGTGGACACCAAGTAGTAAGCAGATACGGATCAAAAAAAACAGGTTTACTGTAAAAAAGTCAGGAATATATGAGCTGACAGGTAAGTTGAAGGAGAAGAAGAAAGATTCAAAGTTTACCATTGTATTACGTGTATATGATAAATTACCAGGAGAAATTCCGGATGACGTTAGTAAAATTACCATTAGCAGATTTGGGAATCCCATTACTATTATAGACACCCAGGAAATAAGCCTTTTACGACAGAGATTTAGTTTGGCCAGGTATCGTCTTGATTTAAATCTATCAAATCGTATGTATTGTGGCGGGGAGTTTAGCATTAAGGCTTATTCTTCTGGAGAGGAAGTAGTTTATAGTTTTATAATAATGGACTCAAGTTTGATCAGCACCTCAGGCGGGTCATATCGCTCAACTGGAAATAATACCACAAAAGAATATGTAGAAGAACTCTACAATAAGTATTATGTCCCGGAAGCGAAAGAGGGATGAGTGAAATAGAAACGGAAGGTGATAGGATGGAAAATTTAAACCCTGAGATCGCCCCGGTAAATATGGAAGGGCTGGATTGTATCGACAATACAGTCCTTACTATATGCAATTATTTCAGGGGGGAATATGAAAAGGTATTCTGGGACTCCTGGAGCATTCGCTATATGCCGGATTTTGTCATAGGAAAAGGCTTAAAGGTCTGCCCAGAGCGTATTCAGGATAATGTAAGGAAAATTTACGGTATTGAATTTATGCCCCAGGGAAATCTGGGAAGACAGGAGATAAAGCAAAACATTTGTCAGTATATACAAGAGGATCAGCTCTTAGTGGCTGGGGTCAAGACGAATTCCATACCTTGGCAAAAGACATATGGACAAGATGATTACAGAGTACATTTTTTGATTTTTACAAGTGCTGGAGAAGAGGGAATATGGTGTGTAGATACGATGCCCTCCAAATCCAATGTCATGGTCCATTGGGATGATGTGCAGAGAGGACTGTTAAGTCTTATCCGGGTCAGGGTAAAATCCCTGGATCGTTTTAAAGCACCCAAAATAAAAAAAGTATACAAAAATGCAAAGGTTAAGGTTCATTGCAAAGATATTGAGTCTTTAATAAAAAAGCTGCGTGGGGATTTTAATGTCCAGAGGGAATTTGGGGATCAGAAAAACATATGGCGGATTCCGTTATACAATCTGTTTTACATCGTTCTGGGAAGGCATATTCAGTTTGAAAAATATCTTACGAAAGAGTGGGGAATAAAGTATGCTTCATTGGCAGGTCAGATGCGGGATCTTATTGTAGAATGGGAAGCCCTTAAAATACTTACCGTTAAAATGCACAGAGAATATACAACAAACAGATTAACGCCATCAAAAGTACATAATTATCAGGATATTTATGTAGAGAGCCTGGAAAAGATACAGCGGATGGAGATAAGCGCCAAAGAGTGCTTTGGTAAGATCTGCAGAGATCAGGAAAAGGGCAGGAATGATGAGCCAGATGCTTTCCAGGAAAATACTGTGCAGGAAATGTTTTTGGATCTGCCCTACAACGAATATACCCATATGCTTCATCCAGAGGATTTTTATGTGGACAAGGTGTTACAATATGGGAGAGTATGGGAGACAGAAAGATGCCGTTTTGATTTAAAAAAGGTCGGGCCTAATGCGTTTAATTGTCTAAAATGTGAGGGTCAGGTGCTGCCTGTTGATAAGAGGATTAAAAGTATTTATCTGCTGCTCTACGCCACTTATGGTTCGCAGTTCGCGGAACTGGAAATAGGCTGTGAGGACGAAGTTGTGAGAAAAAAGATCGCAGTGTCGGATTGGGTGGAGCGTCCATTAAGCAGGGAAATGGTCGTTTGGCAGGCGGCATTTAAAAATAAGACGCCGGGCGGTCTGAATCACACCGGAAAACTTGTATATACCATAGTTGAGACCTCTTCCCAGAGCTCATGCAGTTACATAAAACTTCCTGACTGTAAGGATATACATATCCTGGCGGTCACTGTATTGATGGTTAAATAGAACGGTTGTATCTTTTATTTACTAAAAAGATGTGATATAGTTATAATATATTAAATCTTTAAAAGGAGGATTGGCAGATGAGGTTAATAAAGAAGAAAAATATTATTGCAGTATTGGTTTTATTTTCGTTATTTTGTACTATGCTGAATGGAACTGTCTCCAGTGCAGGTAAAGTAAAAACACATGAAGGCAGTAAAGTTATAGTCGGAGTTGATGTGAAATACAAAATATCCCAAATTCTAAAAGATGTCTGTGATGTGGATACAGGCAGAAAGATGAGTAAGGTGTTAAAACACAAAAAAGTCAAATGGACTTCTTCAAGTAAGAATGTAACAGTTACCAAAAACAGCTTTAAGGTGAAAAAGAGTGGAACCTATAAATTGACCGGCAGGGTAAAAAAGAATAAATATATCGTTTTTCTGGAGGTGGTAGATAGATATCCCAGGGCAGATCTGTCTGATGTGACATACATGACGATCCGAAGCGGGAGTGATGGAAGTATTGTTACGATTGACGATGTGGAGCCGGTTCAGAATCTGTGTCAGATGGTTCATAACGCAGGATTTTCCTTTGATTATAAACTGGCAAAGAAAGGACCAATGACTGGATGGAGTTATGCAGTAAGATTCTATTCTTCCGATGGCAGGGAACAATTTGCCCTATTAAATTCAACACCGGCATACTATTACACAAGTGGAAAATGTGATGATATTTATAAGTTCACAGATGAACTGTTTAAAGCTGCCAGCTCACACTAGCGCTGACGGGTTAAGAAAGAGGGCGGAGCCACACAGATCGTGGCTCCGCCCCCGCTTGTAATGATTTCAGATCATTTATGTAAATCCTTCTTTTTTTTCTCAAAAAAAGCATCAATATTTTCCTTTATCGCCGCAGGCTCCAGATTTTTCAAAAGATATCCTGCGGGTTTCAGAGCCTTAACTTTCTTTACACTCTCCGGATCGCTTCGTCCGGTAAGGAAAATAACAGGAATATCTGCAAGGGCCTGGTCGGAACGGATCATTTCAAGGGTCTGCCTGCCATCGCATACTGGCATCTCATAATCTAAAAGGACCAGATCCGGCTTATTTAAAGTAATGCTCCGGATGGCGGCGATACTGGATTCTGCCAGTGTGATATCATAATCATCACTTAACAGTTTCCCCATATGCTGCCGCACTGTCATGGAATCATCCACTATAAGGACTTTTGGCTTATTGCCTGCGGTCTCCCGCTTTTTCAGGTATTCCTTCACTTCATCCATTGCGTTTTCTGCCTCAATAGGAGTGCCGATGCTGCTTTCCAGGAGATGAGGTGCAATGGCACAGTAGGCAAAATAACCGCTTCCTGTGTTAAACAAGAGGCTGAGGTGTGGATTTTCCCTTGTATAGACTTTTTGAAACTGATCATAAGCCAGAAGGTTTTCTGTCTTCAGTTCATAGGTTTCCTCTGTGGGAAATTGTTCCATAACACGCTTTACAAACTGCCTGGCGGTGTACCGGGCGGCATGAACCAGCATATTATCCAGCTTGTTTGTTTTGATGCCTATAATTTTTCCTACCGTATTGATCAGAAGATTTTCTTCAAAGACCAAAATGACTTCCTGTTTTTTATCATTTTTGGGAGTTCCATAGATCAGACGGTAATATACGCCGTTTCCAAACTTTTCTCCGTTGTAGGCATCGCTGACCAGATGGGATTCCAGTTGAAACATATCAAACAGGAGCTGTGTGATCACCTTCTTCATGGCCGTAAGATTTTCCCCGGGCAGAAGCTTTGAAGGTTTCTTCGCATATTTTCCCGTGATGGCCATATCTTCTGTCAGGGTATGGCCGATCAGCCAGCCGGCACAGACGCCCAGAAAATGTTCCACGGAGTCAGGGGAGTAAGCTGACTGTTCCATTTCCTGTTCCAGTGCGGGAAGCGTATTTTCACGGAATCCTTTATGAAGATGCCTATGCTGTTCCAATCCCTCGTAGCTGATAGAATCCATATACGCTTCTTCGTCTGCAAAATGGCTGGCAGCATGCTTTTTGAAAAATTTGATACCCTCCCGGCACGCCCACTGACGGGTTGCCTCATCTTCTTTAAAGGCGAGAAGCTTATTGATTATTTTGAAAAGCTTTTGATGCTCCTTATCAATAACCTCTACTCCTATTTTAAATTCTTCTTTCCATTCAAATTGGCTGTCCATTATTAAAATCCTCCTACTACAATATTTTAAAAGGGAATAAGTTCCCCATGGTTTGAAAACCATTGTAGTTTTTGCATACTTATATTGTAACTATTCACCCTTGAACAAGTCAAGCTGTTTTTAGAAAGATTGTTATATTTTAACCTGATGGAGCCATCAAACTATGACGGAAAAACGGGGAATTGTCGTTTGTCGCAATTTTGGTCTGTTGGGGGGTGCAGCTCCTTTAGGGGAAAATCTTGTCGAATCAGGGCGGAAATGGGGGATCAGAAGCCCTGTTACGCCATGAAAAACAGCCGAAAAAGGCGATACGTTGTAACATGATGTGTCGTTTATGGACATATAGGTCGTTTCAGAAAGGTTATTTGCTGGTATGATGAAATAAAAAGCCAAAGGAGCGATCTAAATTATGAAAAGGAATTCACGGAAGAAAACAGAGATAAATATTCGGATAGGAGGGCGTTTAAAACGGTTCCGGATCAAAAATGGCATTTCGGCGGATGAACTGGCAGAAGCTTTTGGAATCGTGAAAGATTCTCTTCTGCGGATAGAAAACGGGTCTACCGGATTATCCAGTGAATATGCTTACATTTTGGCAACCAGGTATAACTGTGATATGAATTATTTGTTTGGAGGTGTGATTTCAGAAGCGGAGTGTTTAAGGTTACAAAAGGATGTGAGAGAAGAAGACAGCCAGTGTATGGCGAGGCTGTTACATTATATTGCGGATCTTGTGGCGGAAAAATAGCAATACCATTATTTATAAGGAGACAAATGATTAATGAGAAATGCAGACTATTCAGAAATAGGATTTCGTATTATGCAGCTGAGGAACCAGCAGAATATTTCAAGAGAACGACTTGCAGATATGGCGGATATTTCACAGAAATTTCTATATGAAATTGAATTCGGTAAAAAAGGATTTTCTGTAAGTATTTTAAAAAGTATTGCGGACTGTCTGGAAACCAGTTGTGAGTACATTGTTCGGGGTGATGATATGTATTCCGATACAGAGTTATATAATGCAGTAAGATTGTTTGAAGGAAGAGAGACAGATAAGGTAGCAGAGGTACTTAAAGCATTACATGAACTGGTTTGGTAAATGTGTTCAGAGTTAATCATTACAAAAGGTGCGCATTTTGGAAAATAATTCTTTCAATAAGCACTTGATAAAATCAAATAGATTAGGTATACTAGGAGTATGACTTCCTGAGATGTTCGATACTCTTGAATTTTTGAACCTACAATACTTTAAACGGGATTCCTATATTTGTGATTGGATGCCAGGCCGTCACTGCCGGACTTGTCCGGTACAATGGAAACATTGCAATGGAAGGCAGAAGACCACGTGCGGTTGCCCACCTAGCACATGCTAGGAGTCAAAAATCAAGAACCGGCATTTTGGGGGTTTTACAAAAGATTATATAGGGGCAGCGAGCGAATCGCTGTCCTTTTTGTATAATTTGTATCTATGGAGGAAGAGATGTTAGAAGGATTTGTAAAAGTGGCTGCCTGTTCACCGGAGCTTAAGGTGGCAGATTGTGAATACAACTGTGATAAAATGATTGAAAAGGCACAAAAGATGAGCAATAAGGGAGCAAAAGTGCTGGCATTTCCGGAATTGTGCCTGACGGGTTATACCTGTGGCGACCTGTTTCTTCAGGACCGTCTTCTGAATGGAGCGATGGAAGGGCTGGAACGGTTTGCCACAGAGACGAAAGCTTGCGATACGTTATTTTCTGTGGGGCTTCCGCTGCTGCATCGGGGAAGGCTTTATAATGTGGCGGCAGTTATTTTTCATGGGGAGGTACTGGGGCTGGTGCCCAAAAGCCATATTCCGACCTATTCTGAATTTTATGAGGGACGGCACTTTGCCGGCGGGGATTCTGCATGGCAGAGGGGAACCGTAAGTGAGGAGGGCTGCGGAACCCACCGTCTCCCTTTTATGGACAGTGAAGTTCCCTTTGGCGCCAAACAGATCTTTACCTGCGAACAGCTTCCGGAGCTGTCTGTCGCCATAGAGATCTGCGAGGACCTGTGGGTGCCTGTGCCGCCAAGTTCATATCATGCCATGGCGGGGGCGACGGTGATACTCAATCCCTCTGCCAGTGATGAGGTGACAGGGAAATCTGCGTACCGCCGTGAGCTGGTAAAGAACCAGAGCGCGCGGACCATTGCCGCCTATCTCTATGCCGATGCTTCCGGGGGAGAATCCACCACGGATCTGGTGCATGCCGGACATAATATGATCATGGAAAACGGAGTGATGCTGGCGGAAAATCCTTCTTTTAAAGAACGCGACATCATCACAGAGATCGATGTGAAGAGGCTGCAGGCTGAGCGGCGCCGGATGACGACATTTCCACTGTATGTCTCACCAGAAAAAATGGGATACCGGATCCACAGGTTCCGCTATAATAAGGTGGAGAAGACAGTGCTTACCAGAACGTTTGAAAAAACCCCCTTTGTTCCAGCGGCAAAGACCCATAGGGAAGAGCGCTGTGATGAGATCTTGAATATCCAGGCTTCGGGACTGGCAAAAAGACTGCGCCATACCGGCTGCCGGAGTGCGGTGATCGGCTTGTCCGGCGGTCTGGATTCCACCCTTGCCCTGCTGGTGACGGTGCGTGCCTTTGATAGGCTGTCGCTGGACCGGAAGGGGATCGTCTGTGTAACGATGCCCTGTTTCGGCACCACGAACCGGACCTATGACAACGCGGTCAATCTGGCGAAGGAGCTGGGTACAGAGCTGAGAGAGATATCCATCGAAAAAGCGGTGAGGGGGCATTTTGAGGATATCGGCCACGATATCAATGTCCATGATATCACCTATGAAAACGGACAGGCAAGGGAACGGACACAGATTCTTATGAATATTGCCAACCAGACCGGCGGTCTTGTGATCGGCACTGGGGATATGTCAGAACTGGCCCTGGGCTGGGCGACATACAATGGTGACCACATGTCCATGTACGGCGTGAACTGTTCTGTTCCGAAGACCCTTGTGAGGTATCTGGTACAGTACTTTGCCGACACTTGCGTCAGCAAGAGTCGTGACACCTGCGTCAGCAAGAGTCGTGACACCTGCGTCAGCAATGGTGAAACTTCTGGGAGTACTTTGAAACGTGTCCTGTATGATGTGCTGGATACACCGGTGAGCCCGGAGCTTTTGCCGCCCAAGGACGGCAAAATTTCACAGAAGACAGAGGATATTGTAGGTCCTTATGAACTACATGATTTTTATCTGTATTATATGCTCCGGTTTGGATTTATGCCTTCTAAGATATTCCGGCTGGCAGTCTATACTTTTGAAGGTGTGTATGATGCGCCGACGATCTACCAGTGGCTTCGTACCTTCTACCACCGTTTTTTCAGGCAGCAGTTCAAACGTTCCTGTATTCCCGATGGGCCCAAGGTGGGCTCTGTGGCGCTGTCACCGCGGGGAGATCTCCGCATGCCCAGTGATGCCTCCGATGCGCTCTGGAAAGCAGATCTGGAAAGCATAAAGCCCTGATCATTGTTCCACAGTTGCTTTGGACAGGGCATTTTTGATTCCGTCGATCAGCATGGTCTGGGTATATTTGCTTTTTTCACTGACGGTGATGTCGTCAATTGGAGTTCCTGCCACCAGCTCTTCCTCCAGAAATTCCAGGGAGGGTTTTACCAGAGGGTACATGGTGGTTACGGATTCGTCCAGATTTACCAGGGAAACAGACTTGATCTGGCTTTCATCTACGACGATCTCCAGATTCAGGGTGGTATCCCCCAGCTGCATCTGGGAATTGTATATACCCGGATTGTACACTGCTGCTTCTGAAGTAGTGGTTTCGGCGGCGGTGTCTTCATCGCCGGAAGGATAGAACATGACGATCAGGAGTATGATGAGCAGGAGACCGAGTCCTACAAATATACCGGTATATACAAGCTCTTTCATTTGAAATACAAGGATTTTAGTTTTTGACATGTGGATAATTCCCCCTTTTATGGAGTGTAGATTCCATCTTGTTATATTATATGTACCGGAATGGGCAGATAGAACGAAAAAGGATGAAAATGATATGGCATTGCAGTTTATATTTGGCGGCGCCGGGAGTGGCAAGAGCACTTTTTTATATGATATGATTACCGCAGAAGCGGCAGAACACAGGGATAAGCAGTATTTTATCCTGGTGCCTGACCAGTTTACGCTGGAGACACAGAAGACGCTGGTGGAGAGAAGCGGGGGAAAGGGAATCTTAAATATTGATGTGCTCAGTTTTCACCGTCTGGCCTTCCGGGTCTTTGAGCAGCTGCCGGCGATGGAGCGGACGATCCTGGAGGACATGGGAAAAACCATGCTGCTCCGGAAAGTATTTTCTGAGCAGAAAGAAAGGCTGGCATATTTTAAAAAAGGGATTGATACTCCTGGTTTTTTAGATGAGTGCAAGTCTTTTTTGTGTGAGCTGGAACAGTACGGCATCCGACGGGAAGAAGATTTTGATAAGATGAGCCAGCTGGGTATAAAATTTGAGGATATCCGTCTGATCTACGAATGTTTCAAAGAAAAACTGGGGGATACCTACCGGACGGCGGAGGAGCTTATACTTCAGCTGGCGGAGGTAGTGCATGAGATGGAGGGGATCCGGGATTCAGTGATCTGTCTCGACGGTTTTACCGGTTTTACCCCGGACCAGTATGAGCTGATCGCCAGGCTTTTACGGCTTTGCCAGGATATGTATGTCACGGTGACGATGGATGTGTCACATCGAAGAAAATATCTCTTTCAGATCAGTGAGGAGACGGTGGCTGCCCTGACGGAGACTACGAACCGGCTTTTTGTGGAAGTAAAAGAACCGGTCTGGGCGGGGCGGGGAAGAGAGAAGAAACCCTATCGTTTTCGCGAGGATGGAGAGCTCGCCTTTCTGGAGAGTAATTGTTTCTGCTATCCTCCGGGGCGCTGGGAGGCGCCCACAGAGGATATTCGGCTGTATATAGGAAGAAAACCCAGGGATGAGGCGGCATATGTGGCGTACAGCATCTGGTGGATGGTGGCAAAGGGAGATTACCGCTATGAGGATATCGCTGTGATCACAGGGGATATAAACTCCTATGAACAGACCATCACACGGGAATTTTCCAGGATGGGCATCCGCTATTTCCTGGACAATAAAAAAAGCATCGGGGCTAACTGGGTGGCGGAATATATTCAGTCGGCGCTGGAGATGATCCGCAGGAATATGGATTATGAGAGCACCTTCCGGTTTCTGCGCTGTGGCCTGTCGCCACTGGCCAAAGAGCAGACAGACTGTTTGGAAAATTATGTAATTGCCACAGGCAAGAGAGGGCTGGCTTCTTACGGAAAAGAATGGAAGCATGGAGTGGGACAGCTCTCCCTGGAAGAGATCAATGCTTCCAGACAGGTAGTTTATGATTGTGTCAGGGAACTCTTTGAGGATTTCCGCGGCGGGAAAAAGACGGTGGAGGATTATACCAGGGCATTATATGGGTTTCTCCTGCGGCAAAGAGTGTATGAGCGTATGCTGGCACGCAGCGAGGCCTTTGAGGAACAGGGGCAGGATATACTGGCGAAAGAATACCGCAGTGTATATAAAGTCGTGATGAACCTTTTTGACGAGATGGTGGAGCTGATGGGGAATGAGCTGGTCAGTGCCGAGGAATACCGTCAGATCCTTGGGGCAGGATTGTCCGAGGGACTGGTGGGATTTATTCCACCGAAGAAAAACCAGGTGGTGGTGGGTGATATTGAAAGAACCCGGCTGAAGGATATCCGGGTATTGTTTTTCATGGGCTTTAGTGATGATATTGTCCCAGGAGGGCCGCAGCCGCCGGGAATCGTTAATACCAGGGAGAGAAAAAAACTGGAACAGATGGGAATTTCCCTGGCGCCTTCCGGCAGCAGGAAGGCGGCGAATGATCTTTTTTATCTTTATCTGAATTTTGCCAGGCCCTCTGAGAAGCTCTTTTTTACATACAGCGAGACGGGAGCTGGCGGAGAGGGAAGACAGGCTTCTTATATTCTCGGGAAGATCCGTCAGATCTTTCCGGCACTGAGTGAACTTCACGCCGGGGAGGACCATTCCCCGGAGAGATGTCTCGGCACGGACCGGGGGCTGGAATATCTTCTGGATGGCCTGGGGAAAGAGGCTGCTCTCATGGGAGGTGAAGTCCGCCGTACTGGCAGGGAGGGAAATACGTGGTGGGAACTGTGGCGTTACTATCAGACCGGAGGGGACAGGGAGTGGATGAACCGGGCGATGGCATGTCATTTTGGAGGCAGGCGGCAGGGAAAGCTGTCGGAACAGGCGCTGCAGTATCTATACGGTGAGGAACTCTACGGGAGCATCACCAGGCTGGAACGGTTTGCCAGGTGTCCTTATGCCTATTTTATCCTCTACGGGCTGTCCCTGAAAGAGCGGGAGGAGTACACGGTGGCAGCACCGGATTTTGGAAATGTGGTGCATTATACCCTGAAGGAGTTTTCGGACCAGATGCGGGAAAAGAATTTAAGATGGCGGGATCTGGATGCGGAGACCATTGCGCCGATGGTGTCGGAGTGTGTGGACCGGACCGTGGGAGGCTACCGGGATGTGCTCTTTGGACAGTCAAAGCGCATCGCTTTTATGATCACCCGGATCAAGAAGATGATGAACCGGACGATCTGGGCAGTTTCGGAGCAGATGCGCCGGGGAGCTTTTGAACAGGAATACTGCGAGGCGGGTTTTTCCTATCACGATAATCTTCCCAGTATGAAGATATCCCTGGAGGGGGAAAAAAGACTGGTCTTTTCCGGTATCATTGACCGGATCGATACCTATGAGGACGAGGAAAATATCTACGTAAAAGTGGTGGATTATAAGACCGGAGGCATTAAGCTTTCCCTGAATTCCATGTTTTACGGGCTGCAGCTGCAGCTGGTGCTGTATATGGCGGCAGCTCTTGATATGGAGAGGCAGAAAGGCGGGAAAAAAAATGTGGTTCCTGCGGGGATGTTTTATTATTATGTGAAGGATCCGGTTCTCAGGCTGGAGAGCAGCGCAGCTCCTGATCTGGAGGAACAGATGCTGGCGGAGTATAAGTGCGGCGGTTATGCCAGTCAGAATCCCAGGGTGCTCCAGAAGCTGGACTCGGTCTTTGGCACCGGAGGGGAGTTAGAGAGCGGGGCGAAATCTTCCTGTATCCCGGTAAATATTACAGCCAAGGGGGATTTTGGCAGTTACGCTAAGGTGCTGAGTGATGAAAAGTGGCAGACGCTTATGTCCCATACTCTAAAGCTTGCAGCGGATTTTGGAAGCCAGATCATGGACGGCGTGATCCGTGTCCATCCCTATCATCTGGCAGGGGAGACAGGCTGTGACTATTGCGGCCTGAGGAGTATCTGCGGCATGGAGCGGGCAGAATTTGCCCAGTGCTGCCATCAGATGGAAGAAAAAAAGGAGGAGGAGATCTGGGATGAACTGGACGAGGGAACAGAGACAGGTCATTGAGCTGAGAGACTGTAATAGGAAGAAAAGAAGGAAGGGAGATCTGGGATGAACTGGACGAGGGAACAGAGACAGGTCATTGAGCTGAGAGACTGTAATAGGAAGAAAAGAAGGAAGGGAGATCTGGGATGAACTGGACGAGGGAACAGAGACAGGTCATTGAGCTGAGAGATTGTAATATCTTGGTGTCGGCGGCGGCGGGTTCCGGAAAGACGGCAGTGCTGGTCCAGCGTATTCTGTCTCGGATCATGGACGCCAGAGAGCCGGTAGACGTGGATGAGTTTTTGATCGTGACCTTTACCAAGGCGGCGGCGGCACAGATGAAAGAGCGGCTGACCCAGGCGCTGGAGCAGGCGCTGGCGGAGGACCCAGACAATGAACACCTGCAGCGTCAGGTCATGCTGGTGCCGATGGCTCAGATCTCTACCATACATAGTTTCTGCGGCTATGTGATACAGAATTATTTTCACCGCACCGGCGTTGATCCCGCTTACCGGGTGGGAACAGAAAGTGAGCTGGGAATGCTTCGGAATGACGTGCTGGAGGAAATGCTGGAAGAGAAATATGAGTCGCCTACGGAAGAGTTTCTGGAGATGGCGGGGATGAGCCGTTTTGTGAAGAGCGATAAAGAGATTGAGGAGCTGATCCTGTATCTGTATGAGAAGGCGGTGAGCGAGCCATTTCCCCGCAGATTCCTGCAGCGGATGGAAGATTTTGTGGGGATGGATACGGTGGAAGATCTGAAAGCGTCGGAGTTCGTCCGTAGGAATACGGAATATGTAAGAAATGTACTGGAGGGGATCCGGGAAGAATACGATACCATGCTGTCGCTGTGTGATGCACCGCGGGGACCGGCGGCATACCGTGATTTTCTGCTACAGGAAGCCGGACAATTTGAGGGGCTTCCAGAGGGAGCAGAGATAGAGCAGCTGGGCAGATGGGTGGAAGGGATCACTTTTGGAAGACTGCCGGGGAAGAGACAGCCGGATTGTGAAGAGGAGCTAAAGGAGGCGGTAAAGGGGCTCCGAAATGCCGTGAAAGATGTGGTAAAGTCATTGAAAACAGAAATTTTTGACACCACTTTGGAAGAACAGCTGGAGCAGCTGCGCCAGATCCGGGGGACGGTCTGTGCTTTTTTGCATCTCACAGGAGAATTTATGGACCGGTACCGGGCGAAAAAGGAAGAAAAATCTCTGGCGGACTTTAATGACCTGGAGCAGATGGCCATGGAGATCCTTCTGGAGGAGGACGAGGACGGAACTGTGCACCCCACAGTGGCCGCGGAAGAATTGTCCGGGCAGTTTGCGGAGATCATGATCGATGAGTATCAGGACAGCAACCGGGTCCAGGATATGCTTCTGGGGAGTGTCGCTTCCGGGGATAATCTGTTTATGGTGGGGGACATAAAGCAGAGCATCTACCGGTTCCGCATGGCGTGTCCGGAGTTGTTTCTGGAGAAGCTCCACCAGTACTCCACCGAAGAAGGGGAAAGGGACCGTCTCGTTTGTCTGAGCCGGAATTTCCGAAGCCGGGATGTGGTTCTCCAGGGGACTAATGGCATATTTGAACGGATCATGCAGCCGAAACTGGGAGGGGTGGAATACGACGAGGATGCCAGACTGAGACTGGGGGCAGACTACCCGGAGAGTGGAGAGCGTCTGGCAGAGAGTGTGGATATACTTGCTATCGATGGAAAAGATGATGGAAGTTATGAAGGGAAGATGATCGCAGAACTGATCCGGGAATATACCGGAGAGGAGAATCCACTATATATACGAGGGAGGGATGGGTACCGTCCCTGTGGTTATGGAGATATCGTGATCCTGGCGAGAAGTACCAAAGCCATCGGCCAGCGGATCTACGATGCACTGGCGGCAGAGGGGATCCCGGTGCACATGGAAAATACCAGTGGATTTTTCGAGACCAGAGAGATCTCCTTAATGGTGAGTCTGTTTCAGATCATTGACAATCCGAGACAGGATATCCCCCTGGCGGCAGTGCTCCGGAGCCCAGTGTTTGGGTTTAGCGATGATGATCTGGCGCAGCTGCGGGGAAAAAACAAAAAGATAGATTTTTATGATTCCCTTCTTCATTATGTGGACAGCCAGGAAGAAGAGGAAGAACTTCAGAAGAAAACAAGACAGTTTCTGGAACTGCTGGAGGATTTCCGGGAGAAAATGACCTATGCCACAGTATCAGATATGATCCAGGATATATACAGCTGCACGAAACTGGATTATATGATGTCTGCGATGAGCAACGGGCTTCAGCGCAAGGCAAACCTGGAACTTCTGATGGAGGTTGCGAGGGAGTTTGACAGCACTTCCTATAAGGGGCTGCACCAGTTTGTCAGATATATCAGCGGCATCAAAAAGAGAGAGGAAGATCTAGGGGAAGCAAACCTTTCCGGGGACAGGGAGGACGTGGTGCGGATCATGACGATCCACAAAAGCAAAGGGCTGGAGTTTCCAGTGTGTATTCTGGCGGGGATGGGAAAAAGCATCACCGGAGCCCGCTCCCGCTCCTTTCTGGTGGTGCACCCGGAAGCAGGGATTGCAGCGCCGGTGGTGGACAATGACCTGGGGATTTCTGTCAACCACACCTTTACCCGCTCCCTGGCGAGGATGAATCTGCTGGAAGATCTGGGAGAGGAGCTGCGGGTGCTCTATGTGGCGATGACCCGTGCCAAAGAAAAGCTTGTGATGACCGGCTGTGCCCGCCGGGAAAAGTGTCCAGCGGAAACCGGATATTTTCAGCTGATCCGCGCCAAAAGCTATTTTGACTGGGTGCTGCCAGCGGTACAGGGGAATGACTGGTTCCGGGTGAGATGGCTGGAGCCGGAGGAGCTGGAGAGAGCGGAGATCCAGCGCCAGGCGGATGTCATGGTGGATGAGGTGATGCTGAATAATTTTGACACAAATATCACCTATGATAAGACAATATATGAAATGCTTTCCTTCATGGACGAACACCAGGGGCAGGAAGAGCTGGAGATTCCGACGAAACTGTCTGTCTCAGAGCTGAAAAAACGTTCCATGGAAGAGAGCACAGAAGAGGGATTTACCATTCTTGCCGGGGATGCTCTGGAGAACCAGTCTCCGGTACCGTCATTTGCCAGGGAAGATACCGAAGAAGATCAGGCACTGGCAGGGGCAGGCTATGGTACGGTGTGGCATCAGGTGATGGCAGGGCTTTGCTTTTCTGCTGTCCGGACAGAACAGGATCTGGAAGGCGCACTGGAGGATCTGGCAGGATCCGGAAGAGTGAGGGCGGAGGATCTGAGATATATCCGGAATTATAAGCTTATGAAATTTCTGGATTCCTCCCTGGGCAGCCAGATGCGGGAGGCGCAGTCGGAGGGAAGGCTTTACAGGGAGCAGCCCTTTGTGACAATGATCCCGGCGGCAGAGGTTGTGCCTGAGGCGGCGGACAGGGAGAGGGTTCTGGTGCAGGGGATCATAGATGGCTTCTATGAGACAGAAGAAGGCATCGTATTGATGGACTACAAAACCGACCATCTGGAGCCGGGCCAGGAAAGTATTCTTGTGGAGCGCTATGAGAAGCAGATGGAGCTCTACGCCCGCGCCCTGGAGGGAATCCTGGGAAAGCAGGTGGTGAGAAAGGTGTTGTATTCTTTTTCGCTGGACAAAGAGATTGAGGTGAGCTAGCGCAGGACGGAACAGGGTCCAGATTGGCGCCGCCAGGCTGGAGGTGGACCGCCATCGAGCTAAGAGAGGAGATAGAGATGTATGATAGATTTGCTGATGTTTATGACCGCATGATGTCAGAGACGCCCTATGACATATGGTTTCAAAGACTGACTGCCTATCTGGAATGCCAGGGGAAGACTGGTGGACATCTGTGTGAACTGGGCTGTGGTACCGGTGAGATGACGGGGCGTTTTGCCGAAGCGGGATACGAGGTCACGGGTATCGATCTGTCTCCGGATATGCTGGCGCTGGCGGCAGAAAAGAAAACGGACGGGCAGGATATTTTATATTTAAATCAGGATATGACAGATTTTTCGTTGCATAAGCCCGCAGATGTGGTACTATGTATATGTGACTCCATCAATTATCTTCTGGAGGAGGGTGGGCTCCGGGGGCTTTTTGGCTGCGTCAGGGCGGTCCTGCCAGAGGATGGGCTGTTTGTATTTGATATGAAGACAGAATACTGTTTTCAGGAAATCCTTGGGAATGAGATCCGGCTGGAGGACGAGGAAGATTACACGGTGATCTGGGACAATGCATACGATCCTGAGACGAAGATCAATGAATACATGCTGACGATGTTTATGAGAGAGCCCGGAAGCGGACAGTATGAACGGTGGGATGAGTGCCACCAGCAGAGGGCATATTCTCCGGAAAAGATCAAAGAGCTGCTCAGGGAGGCAGGCTTTGAACTACGGGATTGTTTTGGAGAAGATATGGAGGCACCGCCGGGCACCAAAGATGAGAGGATTTATTTTACAGCACAACCCTGCAACAGATATTAAGTTGTATTTTAAGAGAGAAAGGAATGCGATAGATATGAAGGGTAAATGGATAGTAGGAATGATGATCTGTATGCTGTTCTGCGGAATTATGTTCTGGCAGGCAGGTGGTCCGGCATATGCGGACCAGACAGCAACGGTAGTGACGGATAAAGGGGATCCGCTGAATATGCGGGCGGGAGTGGGAACCAGCACAGCGGTTCTGACGGTGATCCCCAATGGCAGCCAGGTTACAGTACTGGATACGGCGGCAGGCACCGATGGGAACGGGGCATGGTATAAGATCAGTTACAACGGGCAGGAGGGATTTGTGGCAGCAAAGTATATTTCCTTTACGGCGGCACCGGCACCATCCACATCCCCGTCTGCTACTACAGAACCAGTGCCGGCACCGACACCAGCGCCTACAGCGGCACCGGCTCCACAGCCGGAAAAAGTAACAGTTTACCGGACGCAGACCACCTACAAAAAGATCAGTGTACCGGCAAAACTGAAGAAAACCCGGACGATCTCCAGGAGTACATCGGGAAAACCGATGAAGGTAAATAAGAAAAATGTTGTTTTAAAAAAGAATAAAAGTGTAAAAATAATAGCAGAGAAAACCAAAGGAAACACAAAGTGGTTCAAGATCAGTTTTAAGTACAACAAAAAAACGAGAAAGGGATACATAAAAAGCACAGACCTGAAACCGGTTTTGAAAAAAGCCGCAGGGGGTGTCGTCACCGGAGTAAAGACGGCGCTTCGTGTGAGAAAGAAGCCGGGGAATTCCAATCCTTATTACAAAGTAAACGGCCGGGTCATGGTACTGGCTAAAAAACAGTATATCCAGATTCTCAAAGTAAGAACCATAAAGAAAAAACCGTGGTACCGTATCTCTTTTGACTATTATGGAAAGACCTATTACGGATATGTGCAGGCGAAATATATCAAGCTGGCAAGAACAAGGGTGCAGAAAAAAGTTGCGGTTACCGTACTGAGTGAGAAACAGTTCGAGGAAGAGATGACCAGACAGGGATTCCCGGATTCCTACAAGGATTCCCTCCGCAAGCTTCACGCGGCCTATCCCTACTGGCAGTTCACGGCATATAAGACCGGGCTTGACTGGAATACGGCTGTGGCGGCAGAATCGAAACTTGGGGTGAGCCTGATCTCCAATTCCAAGTCAGAGGCATGGAAATCCATGGAAGAGGGAGCTTATGACCCGGCTACGGGAAAATGGAAAGTATTTGACGGAAGTACGTGGGTGGCGGCATCCAAAGAGGCGGTCAGCTACTATATGGATCCCCGTAATTTCCTGATGATCCAGGGAATATTCCAGTTTGAACAGCTGGAATATCAGTCCCAGTATCAGACCCGGGAGGGGATCAGCCAGATTTTTGCGAATACGCCATTTTCCAATGCCTCCTTTAGTTATGTGGATGACGTCACCGGGACAGAAAAGCAGATCAGCTATACGGATGCTTTTCTGCAGGCGGCAAAAGAGTCCGGTGTGAGCCCGTATCATCTTGCCTCCCGCAGCAAGCAGGAAGTGGTGACGGGACCATCCTCTACCAGTACGGCGGTGACGGGAACCACTGAGAGCTATCCGGGGATCTTTAACTTTTACAATATTGGCGCCTACAGCGGGGCTGCTCCGGTGTTGAACGGTCTGAAATGGGCGAGCTCCGGAACCACATTTCTCCGTCCATGGAACAATCGTTACCGTTCCATCGTGGGAGGGGCTATGTACATTGGCAGCAACTATATCAACCGGGGACAGAATACCGGGTATTTACAAAAATTTAATGTGACGCCAAACAATACCTACAACCATCAGTATATGACAAATGTGGAGGCGGCGAACTCGGAGGCGTTAAAGACGAAAAATGCCTATAATGGAATGCTGGATTCGGTACCACTGGTATTTTCAATCCCTGTTTATGAAAATATGCCGGCGGCGAACTGTCCGGTACCGCAATAAAAAAATATGAGGTAATTTATGAGAAGAAAATTTGTATTTGGTGCTATGCTGCTTGTGGCACTTATGGGGTTACTGCTGATGCCCGGTGAGGCGCAGGCGGCGAGTGCCACGGTAGAGTTTACTACAGGTACTCCCGAAATTACAACAGGAAATGAATTTACTGTGGTATGCCGTGTGACTTCCTCTGAAGTTTTCAGTGATGTGGAGATGAAGGTGCTTTACGATGCCTCCATCATGGAATTTGTCAGCGGCGGCAATAAGGTGAGCGGAGATGATGGCATCCTTCAGATTTCCTCCACGGGAAACGGGGATGAGGTGAAAAAGCGTACCTATTCCCTGCGGTTTAAGGCGTTAAAGGCGGGAGTGGGAGCTGTTGAGATGGGAAAGAGAATGACCGTGAAAAATCTGGAAGGTGATTCTTTTTCTGTTTCGGCAAACCGTGTTACCCTGACGGTGTCAGATCCTGAGAGCAGTGAAGGAACGACAGACCCGGCAGCAGCGACGCCGGCGCCGGCTTCTACCGGAACCCCCTCTCTGAGTACAAACAATAAATTAAAGTCTCTGCGTTTTGACTGTCTTTCCATGAAGCCGAAATTTGATGCAAACGTGCTGGAATACACGGTAAAGGTTGACTGTGACACGAATTTATTGTATTTTAATTATGTTGCGGCCCATAACAAAGCCGCTGTCAGAATTAAAAATAATGAAGAACTGCTGCTGGGTGAGAATGATGTCAGGATCGTTGTGACAGCAGAATCCGGGGATAAGCGGGTGTACAAGCTTAAAGTGATCAAGGAGAGCGAGTCAGAGACCAGGGTTCGGGAGCAGCAGGAAAAAGGGAAATCCGATATCACTTTTTCCGTGTATGAAAAAGAGGGATCGATCTTTATCCAGAACCAGTATCAGTTTCAGGTGGTGGATGTGAAGGATGATTCTATTCTTCCCTCTGGTTATGTCAAAACCTCTGTGGATCTGGAGGGGAAAAGTGTCACCGCGTATACGATGGAAAATGACCTGGACAATAATTATCTTTTAATGTATCTGAAAGGGACGGACACGGAACCGGTGCTTTATCAGTATGACCGGATGGAGCGGACGGTCCAGCGCTATACCGGGACGATGACGCAGAAGGTCAATAAGGGCGGAAACGTTGCCCAGGAAAAAGAATTCATGCCGAAGACAGGAGCCTGGCTTTATGTTGTGCTGGTCAGTATGGCGGTGGTCATACTGATATTGCTGATCGTGATCCTGAATATGGTTTTGAGAAGAAAGCTCGGCAGGGGAAAAAGGGAATTGGATGATATGGATTTCTGATAAAAGAAATGGAGAGTAGAGACAGTGAAGAGAGATTTTACAGCAAGTGCAGAAAGAGCTCTGACGAAAGCAGGGGAGATCGCGGCAAAACTGGGGACTACCGCCATTGGAACAGAACATCTTCTCTATGGCCTGAGCGCGGTGAGCGGTACGGCATCCAGGATATTAACGGAAAATGGGGTGATCCGGCAGGATATTGAGATGATCCTGGAGGACATGACCGGCGGCGCTGCGCCGGAAAAAGTAAAGCGCAAGGACTGCGATGTCACGCCCCGGTTTGATGAGATCATTCTGTCCGCTGAGCAGATCGCGGAGAGAAATGAGGATTCCAGCATCGGAACGGAACACATCTTTCTGGCAATCTTAAAGACCAGGGATACCGGCGGTCTCATGGTATTAAGAGCTCTGGAAGCAAATCTCCAGAAAATGTTTGTGGATGTGGTCCTGACTATGGGGGCGGATCTGAATGCGGCCAAAGCTGAGCTCTCGGGAAACCGGAATACTGGAAAAAAGGGAAAGTCAGAGACGCCGATGCTGGATCAGTATGCCAGGGATCTGGTGGAATATGCCAGGGAGGGGCATCTGGATCCTGTGTTTAACCGGGAGGAGGAAATCGCCTCTGTGATCGAGATCCTGAGCCGGCGGACAAAGAACAATCCCTGTATGGTGGGAGAGCCGGGAGTGGGGAAGACCGCCATCGCCGAGGGGCTGGCGATCCGCATCGCCGAGAATTCTGTACCGGAGACCATGGCGGGAAAACGCATTTTTTCCCTGGATCTGTCGGGCATGGTGGCGGGATCCAAATACCGGGGTGAATTTGAGGACAGGATCAAGCGTGCAGTAAAGGAAGCTGTTTCTGCAGGAAATATTATATTATTTATCGATGAGCTTCACACCGTGATCGGGGCGGGGGGAGCAGAGGGGGCGATCGATGCCTCCAATATTTTGAAACCTGCTCTTTCCAGGGGGGAGATCCAGGTCATTGGTGCCACAACAAGAGAGGAATACCGCAAAAGGATTGAAAAAGACGCGGCGCTGGAGCGCCGGTTCCAGCCAGTGGTCATCGAAGAACCGACGGTGGTACAGACGATAGGTATGCTTCGGGGGCTCAGAGGGCGGTATGAGAGCTTTCACAGGATCAAGATCAGCGATGAGGCACTGGAAGCGGCGGCGAAATTATCCGACCGCTACATTAACGACCGCTATCTGCCGGATAAGGCCATCGATCTGATGGATGAGGCGGCGGCGAAGCTCCGGCTGGCCCAGGCGGTGAAAAAAGGGCAGGTTTCGGCAGAGCTGGAGGATAAGATCCGGGAACTGGAGCAGTCTAAGGAAAAGGCTCTGATCAAGGGAGATATGGATCTGGTACTGCAGATCCATGCCGAAGAGCAGGACGCCAGGGAAGCTCTGGATAAGGAATTAAAAAAATGGCAGAAAAAGCAGAAGAAAGAACAGGTACTTTCGGCACAGCACATTGCCGGAGTTGTGTCGGCATGGACGAAGATCCCGGTGAGCCGTCTGGCAAAGGATGAGACAAAACGTCTTCAAAAGATGGAGACCATTCTGCATGAGCGGGTGGTAGGGCAAAATGAGGCGGTAGAGGCCGTTTCCCGTGCTGTGCGCCGGGGACGGGTTGGTCTGAAAGATCCAAAACGGCCTATCGGCAGCTTTTTGTTTCTTGGACCTACGGGAGTGGGAAAAACAGAACTTTCCAAGGCGCTGGCGGAGGCGGTATTTGGCTCAGAAAAAGATATGATACGCATCGACATGTCGGAATATATGGAAAAACAGAGCGTCTCCAAAATGGTAGGTTCCCCTCCGGGATATGTGGGCTATGAAGAGGGAGGGCAGCTCAGTGAAAAGGTGCGCCAGAAACCCTATTCTGTTCTATTGTTTGATGAGATCGAGAAGGCCCACCCGGATGTGTTCAATATGCTGCTGCAGATCTTAGAAGACGGTCATCTCACGGATTCCCAGGGACGCCGGGTGGATTTTAAGAATACGATCATTATCATGACCTCCAATGCTGGGGCGAACCGGATCATTTCCCCGAAAACCCTTGGTTTTCTCTCCAGTGAAGACGCAGAGCAGGATCATAAGCGGATGAAAGAGGGAGTTATGGAAGAGGTGAAACACCTCTTCAAACCTGAATTTATCAACCGTATTGATGAAATTATTGTATTTCATGCCCTTACCAGGGAAAATATATCCGATATAGCTTCCCATATGCTGGAGAGTTTCCGGCTACGGGCAAAAGAGCAGATGGATCTCACGGTCCGTTATAGCAAGTCTGTTGTAGAATTTGTAGCTGAGAAGGGATTTGATAAAGATTATGGGGCGAGACCCCTGCGGCGCGCCATCCAGAATCAGATTGAAGATGCTCTGGCACAGGAGTTGGTCAATGGGGCGGTTAAGATCGGAGATACCGTAAAGATCGCCGTAAGATCAGGGAAAATTTATGTTCAAAACTTCATAAAAAAATGATGGCATTGATATGTGTTTTTTGGTATAATTGAATAAAGATCAACTGCCTGTAAAAGAGACAGGAGGATATTATCAGCAAGAAACTAAGGAGGATACTGGTATGGGTGTAGTTGAGGAAATGATCCGCAAGGAGGACGATGGTTCTCTCAGTTTTGGAAACTATCTTCTGGATTCAAAGACAAAGAAATCAGACTTTGAATATCAGGGAGATATGTACAAGGTAAAGACCTTTCGGGAGATCACAAAACTGGAGAAAAATGGTCTGTTTGTGTATGAGTCGGTACCCGGAAGCGCCGTGACAAATTATGTGGATGATGGAAACGATGTATCTTTTGTGGTGGAAGCAGCGGAGGACATCAGTTTTACCCTGGAACTTGAGCCATCACAGGAGTACAAAGTAATGCTTGACGGAAATGAACTGGGGACGATGAAGACAAATCTAGGCGGAAAGCTCAATGTAAGCATTGAACTTGATGAAGGGAAACAGGCAGATATCAAGGTAAGTAAATGTTAGTACTAAAACAATGATAGTTACCAAGAACTGGGAAGGGCGTCAATCTGGTTATTCAGATTGGCGCCATTGTTACTCAATGCGCTATTGAACTATGCCCGATAAAGAAAGGAAATTATGGCAAAGGCAAAGAACATATTTTACTGCAAAGAATGCGGTACGGAGACCGGAAAATGGCAGGGGCAGTGCCCTGGCTGTGGAGAATGGAACACATTGGTTGAGGCACCGGATACCGCTGCCCCGGGGAGAAAGACCGGGGCGGTTCCTGCCAGGGTAAGACAGGCGGAGCCTGCGAGATTAAAAGATATTACCATTGAAAACGAGCACCGGATGATGACCGGCATCGGGGAGCTGGACCGGGTACTGGGCGGTGGCATCGTGGCTGGCTCGCTGGTATTGGTGGGGGGAGATCCGGGCATTGGGAAATCAACTCTTTTGCTGCAGATGTGTAAAATGCTCTCTGACCAGGGAGAGAAGGTTCTTTATGTATCGGGGGAGGAATCACTTAAGCAGATCAAGCTGAGAGGAGACCGGATCGGGGAGTTCTCTGACTCCATTTATCTGTTGTCGGAGACAAACATCTCCGCCATCGATCATGCCATAGGAAAACTCCAGCCGGCGGTGGTCATTGTGGATTCTATCCAGACGATGTACGATGAACGCATTGATGCGGCACCGGGCAGCATCAGCCAGGTGCGGGAGATCACATCCATCCTTCTGCGCATTGCCAAGAGCAGAGGGATCAGCATATTTATCGTGGGACATGTGACAAAGGAAGGTAATGTGGCGGGTCCCCGCATGTTGGAACATATGGTGGACACGGTACTTTATTTTGAAGGGGATTCAGCGGCGGCTTACCGTATCCTGCGGGGGGTAAAAAACCGTTTTGGTTCCACTAATGAAATCGGTGTTTTTGAGATGAAGGGAAAGGGACTGGTGGAGGTGCCGAACCCATCTGAATATATGATGCAGGGAAAACCGGTGGGTGAGTCTGGCTCTGTGGTGGCATGTGCGGTGGAGGGAACGAGATCCTTTATGATCGAGGTGCAGGCGCTGGTATGCCACACCTATTTTAACATGCCCCGCAGAACGGCGGCAGGGACGGATTACAACCGCATCAACCTTTTGATCGCAGTGCTGGAGAAGCGTCTCGGAATCCGCCTCTCAGACAGTGATGCCTACGTGAATGTGGCAGGCGGCATGAGGATTACAGAGCCGGCGCTGGATCTTGCCATTATTACCGCCATCATGTCCAGCCACAGCGGAAAAGCCATGGATGACCGCACCGTGATCTTTGGCGAGGTAGGTCTGGTGGGAGAAGTAAGAGCGGTTCCCCAGGCGGAAAAACGAGTGGCAGAGGCATTAAAAACCGGTTATCAGACCTGCATTCTGCCAGAGGCAAATAAAAAAATGATCGAAAAGAGCGGGGGGCTGGATCTGTCCGGCATCCGCCTGGTGGGAATCCGAAATATACGGGAATTAGTGGATCAGATCAGCGTGAATATACCGTGAGGACACGAAACGAAGTGAAGGGAGAAGAAATATGTACGAGAAGATTGAAAAAATGATGACAACAGGATTTCGTCTGCTGACAGCCCTGGTTTTGTTTGTGGCAGGCTTTATCTGGCAGACTGCCTCGGGAAAGATCCTTGACATGTACGCCTTTTATATTATGTCGGCGGCAATGCTTTCTCTTGCCAGCGTGATCCTGGCAAAGCTCTGCGCCGCTGGCAATCATTTTATCCCTTATGTTATTTTCAACATGGTGGTTCTGATCGCGGGTGTTGTGCTGACCGGCTCCGGGGGATTTACCGGGATAGTGCTTTACAGTATATGGGGAATCTGTGGGATCGTGGAGTGGGTGATCAATGCTATACTCCTGCAGTGTGAGGACATTCTGAAACGGATAGTCATGGGATTTGTAGCAGCAGTCATGAATATCATTCTTGTTGCCGTTGTCTTTATGATACCTGTTTTACTTCAGGTAAAATCATAGAAGGATAGAGATGGAGGAAAAGAAATTGAAAGAACGATTAAAAAAGATTTTAACAGGGCTTTTTATTACCCTGCTCTCTTTGGTGGGATTGTGGGAGTACATGCAGCTGTATCTGTATTTTGACATCCCTCAGGCAGTAGTAGTTCTGCCTGCCGCCGGGGCACTTTCTGCTATTTTACTGAAAAAACTGGGGTGGCTGGTGCCAGGTGCCAGCATGCTGATCTGTATTGCTTATCAGTTGGTGGAAAAAAAATCCAGTTCGGTAGGTATCGTGGAAACATCCAAAATAAAAGTGATTTTGTCGATTTTACCTGTGGTAATAATCCTTATGGTTCTTGGCATTGCTGGTGGTTTTTTGGTGCGGGTGCTGATCCGGAGAAAGAGGCCGCTGGCAGTGGGGATTGTATGCTGTCTGCTGGGAGTGCTCATTACTTTTGGAGGCAGTGTGGTGATGTTCGGAAATCCTCTGTATCCATTTATGGCAAAGGCATCTGTTGATCATTACGCGAAAAAATTTGAAAGTTCCAGTTATAAGATCAGTGAAGTTTCTGTATACTACAGTTTAGAGGATCTGCAGTATCAGGGACGTGTGGTGATGAGTGATGGTATCGTTTATGCATTATATCATGACCGTGATTCTGGCGAAGTGACAGAAAGCAACATGAAGGAATGATTTTACATTAGCATTCTTTGGAGGTGCGCGTTTCTCAGCCGCACCTTTTTTAAAAAAACTGTAAAAAAAGGAAAATAGTTGCAAATTGACATAATTGTAACATTTTTGTAAAATATAACATTAGTATAACAACAGGTCAGACTTTTTTGATTCTGCAATATAAAAGATGTCAGGGTCAAATAGCCCCAGTTAACACCTTGGAAATTTCACACAAATATAT